>NZ_JBNWDZ010000002.1:0-837154 GCF_053521645.1 Agrobacterium sp. CG674
GCAAACGCAAAAACCTGGTAACGCGGGGTGGAGCAGCCCGGTAGCTCGTCAGGCTCATAACCTGAAGGCCGCAGGTTCAAATCCTGCCCCCGCAACCAATCAAAATTGTAACAACTTCCAATCAGAATATTTGCTTTTAAGCTCGTCACCATATTGCTCGATCGGCATTTACCACAAAGGCGTGCCGTAATGTTTTCTGATCATTTGCAAGGTAAGCAATATGATTTCAGCTATAATATCAGTTCTCGCGCTCTATCTCGGGGTTCTGAACAGTTTCCTCGCCCGCTTTGCGGGGACATGTACCCAGGGTGACGCTGATCGTCTGCATTGAATCGTGGTTTCCGTACCCTTCTTTGTCCTCGCATTGCTTTGTTTGTCGCGTACCAACCACCCAAAGGGTACGATGATTGTTTGCTTGCCTGCGTTGCCCCTGATGCTCTGGCAAGCTTGGTTCGCAGTGGAACTCTCATTTGCAGTTCTTGCTCATAAATTGAGCGCCTGTCAGGTCATCGAGGGTGTGCCCTATGAATATAGCGGCGGCGAAATCAAGTTCGCCATTCTATGGCCGGTCGTGATACTCGGCACCCTCGCAGCGGCGACCATGGTGTACTTCATCCGCCGCTCAAAAGCTGTCAACACGCCAGAGATCCACGGCTGAGCCAGCCGATCCCGCGGTGCTCATGGCTAGTTGGCTCCGCGTCGTTCAACTACCCAAGAGAGATACTGGGGCATGACATTCCTTGCCTGTGCTGAATTGACTAGACGGAACTGGGCTATCAAATTGCTCATCTGCCGCAGAGAGTTCGCTCACCAGCTTCTCACCCACTAGCGAACTTACGCAGCAGTGGTGTCCATCTGGAACTCGCTTGAACGTCAGCCATTAGCGTAAGCGCATAAGTAAAGGCTAACTCGACTTGAGTGATGCACTGTGAGTGCGAAATTTGCTTCCGGGCGCACTGCTCTGATGCAAAAAAATGATAGATGATACTCCTGCACTGCAGGTGTGGCTTGCTTGCCGTGATGGCCGCGGTCGATATCACCCCGCGTCCTGAGCGTTGAGTGCGACCATGAGAATGGAACGGGAGTCTATCGACTTCCCTCGGCATCGACAGCCTCGCGGTATTGGTTCGAGAATCGATTCTGATGAGCTAGCGCTTCGGGTTGTTAAGGGCCAATCTGATTTCAGGCAGATGCACATTTTCGTTTCCAACCGGTCGCCAGACGAAACAGGATTGCTTGCTGTCATAGACGCGCTATATTTCCTGTGCTGACGAAGAAAAGCCTGGGAGGAGCATTTCATGAGACGGACTTGGCCGGACGAATTCAATTCTATTTTGAAAGATGCGCAGGAGGTGACGCTGGATGTGCCTGCGTCGGCGCCAGCTGGGCAACCCAATGGGCAAGCGACCCGGCGGCAGGCATTGAAAGTGCGTATGACGCAGAGCGATTATGAGCGTATCTGGCCGCTTGCGGAGGCGCGTTACCGTCTCGAAGGACCAATGTCCGGTAAGGCTATCACGCTGATAGCCAACAATCCTCACTATCAGAAATGGCATCCCGTCGATGGTGGTTCTGAGGAAGAGATGTCGGACAGCGGCAAGCCGTTCCAGATACCTTACGTGATCGTGCACTTCTTGCTCGATGATGTCAGTGAGCCTGTTGCTGCCTAAGAGAGGGATCTCTCTGATCCGCAAGGTATCACTCGTTTCGAGCCTGTCTGAAATTCCTCATGAGGCGGTGACCTCCACCGTCTCATGATTGATCATCGGGACTGGAACTCCGCGATGACCTCCAGAAAAGCGGGGCCGTATCGGACCAGTTTTGCCTCACCGACGCCTGGCACTTCTGCCATTTCACTGCGGGATGTGGGTCTGGCGCCCGCGAGCTCGATGAGGGTCTTATCGTGAAAAATGACATAGGGCGGCAGGTTCTGCGTGCGTGCGATTTCCATCCGCCGCTCCCGCAGCGCTTGAAAAAGAGCGGCATCTTCAGCTGGCAGATCGATAGTTTTAGCACCGCTTGATTGCCGGTCACGGCTGGTTTTGCGGGGGGCTTGCGGTTTGCGCAGCATCAAGGTCGGTTTTTCGCGCAAAAAATCCCGTCCCGTGTCGGATATCGATAGCCCACCATGCCCGGCAAGATCGACCTCGATCAGGCGCGCCGCGATGAGTTGGCGCAGGATTGCGCGCCATGTGCGGTTATCGTGCTCTTTGCCGATGCCATAGGTGGAAATTTGGTCGTGGCCGAAGCGTGTTATGCGCTCATCTTCAGCACCGAGCAGGACGCTGATGATGTAGGCCTGTCCAAAGCGTTCTCCGGTTCTGTAGACACAGGACAGGATTTTCTGAGCCGCAATGGCGCCATCGAACAGTTCTGGTGGTTCGGCGCAGGTATCACAATTGCCGCAGGGTTCGCAGCTGTCACCGAAATAGGAAAGCAGTGCCTGTCTTCGGCATCCCGCCGTTTCGGCCAGGCCCAGCAGGGCATCCAGCTTTTGTCGTTCCATATGTTTGCGCTGGTCGGGCGCATCAGACTCTTCGATAAAGCGATTGCGCAGCGCGATGTCGTCTGACCCGTACAGCATGAGTACATCGGACGCTAAACCATCGCGACCGGCGCGTCCTGTTTCCTGATAATAGGCCTCGATGCTGCTTGGCAAATCGATGTGGACGACAAAGCGGACATCCGGCTTATCAATGCCCATTCCGAAAGCGATTGTTGCCACCATGATGATAGCCTCGCCGTGCTGAAAGCGGGTCTGGTTTGCCTCACGATCTTCGCGGGACATGCCAGCGTGATAGGAGAGGGCGTCATAGCCTTCGCTGCGCAACCACTCGGCTGTCTCTTCCGTCTTGCGTTTCGACAGGCAATAGATGATGCCGCTTTGATCCTGATGATCTCTCAGGAAGCGTTTGACCTGCGCCCTTGGATTGTCCTTTTCCATAATGGCATAGCGGATATTCGGCCGGTCAAACCCGGCAATAAACGCATCCTTGGCGTCGATCCGCATATGTTCGAGAATTTCGGCGCGGGTCGGCTCGTCTGCCGTGGCTGTCAGCGCCATACGTGGCGTGTTCGGGAACCGCTCTGTCAGCAAATCCAGTTGCCGGTATGGCGGGCGAAAATCATGACCCCATTGAGATAGGCAGTGGGCTTCGTCGATGGCGATGAGCGACAGGGATACGCTCTCAAGCGCATCGAGAACGTCCGCTTTCAGCAATGTTTCGGGCGCGGCGTACAGAATGCTGACCTTGCCGGCGCGGATATCGGCCCAGAGCGCGCGGCGCTCATCTGGCAAAAGATTGGAGTTCAGCGCTTCGGCTCTGACACCTGCCTGGCGCAGAGCTGCAACCTGATCGACCATCAGCGCAATCAACGGAGAAACCACAAGCCCCATTCCGGGGCGGCACAGTGCCGGGATCTGGTAGCACAGGGATTTGCCGCCACCCGTTGGCATCAGCACGAAAGCATTGTTACCGGCAATCACGTGTTGGACGATGTCGGCCTGCTGGCCACGGAACGTGTCGTAACCATAGACAGTTTTCAGAATATGGAAGGGATCAGTGTGCACGCATGTCTTCTTTGAGATTCGGTTCTGCGGCACCACAGTCCATATCGCCGCCAATCGCAACCCTTTCCAGTCACTGCGCGGCGGTTTTCAGACAAACATCGATCAATCCAAGGATTTCAGCGCGACACGAGCCGCAATTCGTTCCGGCACTCGTGCATGCGCCCACACTTTCAACGGATCGGCAGCCATCACGGATGGCAGCCGTGATCTGGTTGATGCCGACACCGAAACAGGAGCAGACGGTTGCCCCCGGATCTGCGCTGTGTGCGCCCGGCCTGCCGGCAACAAGCCCAAAGCGGGCGCGGATATCATCATGGCTTGCTGAAAGTTGAGAGACGGCCCAGCTTCGGGCGACGGAAACGGGCGTATCAGCAATGAAGATTGCCGCTAGCAGCTTGTCTCCGTCAAAAAAGGCAAGGCGGACCTGCGCGCCCTTTCTGTCGGCATATCCCACCGGTTCGATATGGGGCGCGATACCGAACACCTTGCGTACCCATTCTGCCCAGTCACCAGGTGTCTCATCAAAGCCCAGTTCGAGGCGGTAGCCGCCTTGCGCCTTGGCCACAGCCCAATAGGCGCAATCGAGTTTGTCCGGCATTTGGCTTGATACAGCAAAGCCATAGGATTTCACGTCAAAGCGCTGCATTTTTACGGCAATGTTTTTCGATGCCGGCTGCCCAGAGAAAGCATCGGTCAGCGGCGGCACTAGTTTGTCCACTCTCGCATTTGCCGCAAACTGGTCGTTCCAGTGCATGGGCACGAAGATGTTGCCCACTCTTTGTCGTTCCGTGACGAGGGCACGCAAGATGATTTCGCCGAGCGGGCTTTCGACTTTCACAAGGTCGGCTGTCTCTATGCCCGCTTCCATCGCGTCACGGGGATGAATTTCCACAAAGGGCTCGGCCATATGTGCGGAAAGGCGGGCGCTTTTTCCGGTCCGCGTCATGGTGTGCCACTGGTCGCGAATGCGGCCAGTATTCAGCGTGAGCGGAAACTCTGCATTGACGCGCGATGTCTGCGGCAGGACGGTGGTTATGAAGCGGGCTTTGCGATCTGGATGGAAGAAACTTCCGTCGGCAAAAAAGCGTCTGATCTGTGGCTCTTGCCCGGCGCTTCTTGGCCAGGTGAAAGGCAGCATTCTTTCATACTCCTCGGCGGCGATATCGCTGCATGCGCCAATATCGAAATCACGGGCACCATGATTTTCAAAGGCCGATAGGCCTGCGTGTTCGGCAAAGATGTCGGCTGGCGTCTCGTAGTCAAAAGCCTCGCCGAAACCCATGCGTCTGGCAACCTCGGTCAACTGTCGCCAGTCTGGCAAGGCCTCATCGGGCGAGGGCAGAAAGCTGCGCTGGCGCGATATACAACGCTCCGAGTTGGTCACTGTGCCATCCTTTTCTCCCCAGCCTAAGGATGGAAGAAGCACGTCTGCATAGCGTGTCGTATCGGTGGTCCGCATGATATCGGACACAACGACGAAGGGACATGTTTGCAAGGCAGCTTCCATCGCGCTCGCATCCGGCATGGAAACCACAGGGTTGGTTGCCATGATCCACAAAGCCTTGATGCGGCCATCGGCCACGGCTTTGAACATGTCCACGGCTTTCAAGCCCGGCTTGTCGGCAATGACGGGTGAATTCCAGAAGCGCTGGACGCGGCTGCGATCGTCGGCACTTTCGATATGCATATGGGCTGCCAGCATATTGGCAAGGCCGCCGACTTCGCGCCCGCCCATGGCGTTTGGCTGGCCGGTGAGTGAAAATGGCCCCATTCCCGGCCTGCCAATGCGGCCGGTCGCCAGATGGCAATTGATGATGGCATTGACCTTGTCCGTACCGCTCGCCGATTGGTTGACGCCCTGGCTGTAGCAGGTGACGGTCTTTTCCGTGCGCTCGAACAGATCATAGAACTCGGTGAGTTCGGCAATGGTCAGCCCCGTGGCCTCTGCGATCTCGGGGAGGCTGTATTCCCCCGCGGACAGGACGGCGGCGTCGAAACCGCTGGTGAAGCTTTCCACATAGGTCTGATCGATGGCGCGGCACTTGGCCAGATGGGCGAGAAGACCGGTAAACAATGCCACATCGCCATCCGGGCGAATGGCGAGATGCATGTCGGCTATATCGCAGGTCATGGTGCGGCGTGGATCGATGACGACGATCCGCATCTGTGGTCGCTCATCTTTGGCCGCAGCCAGACGCTGGTAAATAACGGGGTGGCACCAGGCCAGATTGGAGCCGGTGAGGATGACCAGATCAGCCTCGAATATGTCTTCGTAAATGCCGGGCACAGTGTCCGAACCGAAAGCACGGCGGTGGCCTGCGACTGAAGACGACATGCAGAGCCGGGAGTTCGTGTCGATATTGGCTGAGCCGATGAAGCCTTTCATCAGCTTGTTGGCAACGTAATAATCTTCCGTCAGCAATTGGCCCGATACATAGAAGGCGACGGCATCAGGCCCGTGTTCGGCAATGGCTTCAGAAAATTTCGAGGCAACGAGATCAAGCGCGCTGTCCCAGGTCACCCGCTCGCCACTGACCTGCGGATGCAGAAGACGTCCGTCGAGATCGATGGTTTCGGCCAATGCCGAGCCCTTGGAACAGAGCCGCCCGAGATTGGCCGGATGGTCGGGATCACCTTTGACGGTCACAGCGCCATCATCGGCGACTTTCGCGATGACGCCGCAGCCGACGCCGCAATAGGGGCAGGTGGTCTTGACCTCGTTAGCCATGGTCACTCCGCTGCAATCATGAGGCTTTCAAGCGCAATCGATAGCCTTCCATCCACATTGCGAACGGGAATGGTGCGCACCGTACCCTCATCCGCGCCCAGCGCCTTGCCGGTTTCCAGCGAAATCACCCAATTGTGCAGCGGGCAGGTGACCGATGCGCCATGCACGATGCCCTGGCTGAGCGGCCCACCCTTATGGGGGCAATGGTCCTCGATGGCGTAAACGTCGTTTTCCGCCGTGCGGAAAACAGCGATTTTGCCCGATGGTGTCTTGACGCAGCGCGCGCCGCGCAAGGGAATGTCCGAGATATCGCCAATATCGACCCAGTTCATCATTTTCGTCCCGTGTTTGCCGTGAGAATTTCAGGTGGGGCGAAACTCCTCTTTCGCCCCACCCGATTGCCCATATGTCCGGTCTTCTTCATGGGCAGGCGGCTACTCTGCGGCTTGATTAAAGCCGATGGTCGCCATGGGTTTGAACTCGTGCTTGTGTTCGCCCGACACCCGCTCAGACCATGGGTCCACCTGCGCGAACTTCTGGCTGAAGACGAAGCGCTCGAAATAGGCCTTGCGCTTTTCGGCATCGCCCATGATCTGGCGGCGAACTTCGTCGTAGCCGATGCGCTTGGCCCATTTGTAGATGCGCTCGAGGTAACGGCCTTGTTCGCGGTACATCTGCGTCAGCGCCACAATGTGCTCCAGCGCCTCATCCTCGGTTTTGACAAGGCCGAGGATTTCCGTGCCCTTGATGTCGAGGCCTGCTGCACCGGCGAAGTGGATTTCATAACCACTATCGACACAGATGACGCCGATATCCTTGCAGGTGGCTTCCGCGCAGTTGCGCGGGCAGCCGGAAACGGCGAGCTTCAGCTTGGCGGGCGTCCATGAGCCCCACATGAATTTCTCCACGCGAATGCCAAAGCCGGTCGAATCCTGCGTGCCGAAGCGGCACCAGTCCGAACCGACGCAGGTTTTGACGGTGCGCAAGCCCTTGGCATAGGCCTGGCCTGAGATGAATCCGGCCTTGCCGAGATCGGCCCAGACGGCGGGCAGGTCTTCCTTTTCGATCCCTAAGAGATCGATGCGCTGGCCGCCTGTCACTTTCACCATGGGTATCTCGAATTTGTCGACTACATCGGCAATGGCGCGCAATTCATTGGCATTGGTCACCCCGCCCCACATGCGCGGCACGACGGAATAGGTGCCGTCCTTCTGGATATTGGCGTGAACACGCTCGTTGATGTAGCGCGACTGATAGTCGTCGGCATATTCATCCGGCCAGTCGGATACGAGGTAATAGTTGAGCGCGGGCCGACATTTTGCGCAGCCGCAGGAGGTCTTCCATTCCAGTTCCTGCATCACGGCAGGAATGGTTTTTAAGGTCTTGGCCTTGATCAGGCGGCGCACATCGTCATGGCCAAGCTCGGTGCAAGTGCACATCGGCTGAACGGCGGCGGGATTGTAGCTGTCGCCCAGCGTCAGCGTCATCAATTGCTCGACAAGGCCGGTGCAGGACCCGCAGGAGGCCGATGCCTTGGTGTGAGCGCGCACATCATCCAGCGATGTCAGGCCTTTTGAGGTGATGGTCGAGGTGATCTTGCTCTTGCAAACGCCGTTACAACCACAGATTTCCGCATCATCCGGCAAGGCTGCAACGGCCGCCATAGGGTCCAGTGGGGACCCTCCCTGATAGGACTGGCCGAAAATGAGAGTATCGCGCATGGCGGAGATATCGACGCCCTTTTTCTTCAGGTCGTTGAACCACGCTCCATCGGAGGTTTCACCGTAAAGAACGGTTCCGATAATACGGTTGTCTTTCAAAATGACGCGCTTGTAGACACCGGCGGTGGCATCGCGCAGCACGATTTCCTCACGGTCATCACCATCGGCGAAATCACCGATGGAAAACAGGTTGATGCCCGTGACCTTCAGTTTGGTCGGCGTATCCGCATGGACGAAGGCTGGCATCGTATCGCCCGCCAGATGGGCCGCCGCCACCCGCGCCATTTCGTAAAGTGGGGCGACGAGGCCATAGACCATGCCGTCCACTTCGGCGCATTCTCCAACGGAGAGAATATCTCCATCCGATGTGCGCATGCCCGCATCCACGACAATACCGCGATTGACGGCAAGGCCCGCATCCTTCGCAAGGCCAATATTGGGACGAATGCCGACTGCCATCACCACAAGCGTGGCTGGAATGATGGTGCCATTGTCGAGTTCGATGCCTTCGACCTTATCGGTCCCGGTAATCTGCTTGGTGTTGGCCTTGGTGATAACCTTGATGCCACGGTCTTCCATGGCCTTTTGCAGGAGATAGCCCGCCGCCGGGTCAAGCTGGCGCTCCATCAGCGTCGGCATCACATGCAGCACGGTCACGTCCATTCCGCGCATGGAAAGACCGGCTGCCGCTTCCAGCCCCAGCAAACCGCCGCCGATGACAACAGCTTTTGCGCGGGATTGGGCCGCCAGCAGCATGGCATCGACATCGTCAAGATCACGATAGGTGATGACGCCGGGCAAATCCTTGCCCGGAACCGGAATGATGAAGGGAACCGAGCCGGTGGCGATGACCAGTCTGTCGTAGGGTTCGGTCACGCCCTGATCCGAAGTCACTGTCTTGGCGGCACGGTCAATATTGACGATGCGGTGGCCCTTATAGAGCGTAATGCCGTGCTGGATGTACCATCCATCGCCATGGATGATGATGTCCTCATAGGTCTTCTCGCCCGAAAGCACCGGCGAGAGCATGATGCGGTCATAGTTGACGCGGGGTTCCGCGTTGAAAATCGTGACCTGATAGTGACCCGGGGCTTTCTCGAACAGTTCTTCCAGCATGCGCCCGGGGGCCATGCCGTTTCCGATGATGACAAGTCTTTCTGTCATGGGTGTTTACTCCGCAGCTTCAACGAAGCGATGACGTTCGTAGAGGAACTTCAGCACGGCTTCGCGGCATTTGAGGTAGGTTCGGTCAGAGGCAAGCTCGATGCGATGGCGCGGCCTTGGCAGCGGCACATCGAGAATTTCACCGATATGGGCGGCAGGTCCGTTGGTCATCATCACGATGCGGTCGGACAGAAGAACGGCCTCGTCGACATCATGGGTGATCATGACCATGGTGTTGCCAAGACGGGAATGGATCTCCATCACCGCATCCTGCAAATGGGCGCGGGTCAGGGCATCGAGCGCGCCGAAGGGCTCATCCAGCAGCAGGATTTTCGGCTCCATGGCCAGCGCCCGGGCGATGCCGACGCGCTGTTTCATGCCGCCGGAAATCTCCGATGGTTTCTTGTCTTTCGCATGGGCCATCTGCACGAGGTCGAGATTGCGCATGACCCAGTCGTGGCGCTCGGCCTTGGTCTTCGAGTCGCGAAAGACCTTTTCGACGCCGAGATTGACGTTTTCATAGACCGTCAGCCACGGCAGCAGGCTGTGGTTTTGAAACACCACGGCGCGTTCCGGGCCGGGTTCGTTCACCTCTCGATTTTCCAGAAGCACGACGCCGGAGGAGACCTTGGTCAGGCCCGCAATGAGATTGAGCATGGTGGACTTGCCGCAGCCGGAATGGCCGATGACGGAAACGAACTCTCCCTTGTCGATGGTGAGGTTGATGCCCTTCAGTACCTCGGCGCGGACACCGCCCTTGTCGAAATATTTGTCGATGTGATCAAGCTTGAGATAGGCGTTCATTGTGTTTTCCTTCTCAGTTGGCCGCGCCACGGGTGACGACGTTGCCAAGTGCCGCCACCAGCTTATCGAGGACAAAGCCGACGACGCCGATGTAAGCGAGTGCAACGATGATGTCGGGCAGGCGGGAGGAATTCCACGCATCCCAGATGAAGAAGCCGATGCCGACCCCACCCGTCAGCATTTCAGCGGCAACGATGGCAAGCCACGAGAGGCCAACACCGATGCGTAAGCCCGTGAAGATGTAGGGAGCGGCGGATGGCAGCATGATCTTGTAGAAAAATTCCAGCTGGTTCAGCCGCAGCACCTGCGCCACGTTGCGGTAATCCTGCGGAATGTTGCGCACGCCAACGGCGGTGTTGATGATGACGGGCCAGATGGAAGTGATGAAGATCACGAAGATGGCCGATGGATTGCTGTCCTGAAAGGCAGCCAATGACAGTGGTAGCCATGCCAGCGGCGGCACGGTGCGCAGCACCTGAAAGATGGGGTCGAGGCCGCGCATGGCCCAGATGGATTGCCCGACGACGGCACCGAGGATGACTCCGGCAATGGCGGCAAGACCGAAGCCATAAGCGACCCGCTCCAGCGAAATCAGCACCCGCCAGCCAAGGCCGATATCCTGCGAGCCATAGACGAAGAAGGGATAGGCTATCAGGTCGTAGCTTTCCTGAAACACCTGGCTTGGCGGCGGCAAGGTTGCGCCGGGAGCGGAACAGAGCGCCTGCCAGATGCCGAGGAGCAGAACCAGCACGACGAGCGGAGGAAGTACGTTGCGGGCGATGGCCACGGCAATCTTTCGCGGGTTGAAACCCCTCGCGGGGCGGCGGGCAATAGCAATCACGGTGCCGCTTTTCGGGATTGGGGTGGCCGTTGCCATGCTGTCTGTCTTGCGGGCAGTTGCGGTCATGGTTTTATCCTGTCGTGATTACGAGGCGGCCTTGATCGAAAGGCTGTCGAGATAGGCGGATGGGTTTTCCGGATCGAAGACCTTGCCGTCGAAGAAGGTTTCCTTGCCGCGAGACTTGGATGCCGGGATATCGCTTGCTGCCACACCCAGATCCTTGGCGGCTTCGCGCCAGAGGTCTTCGCGGTTAACAGCAGAGACCAGCGCCTTGATGTCGGTGTCGGGTGCGAACTTGCCCCAGCGAATGTTTTCAGCCAGGAACCAGCTGTCGTGGCTTTGGAAGGGGTAGGATGCGCCATCTTTCCAGAACTTCATCTGGAGATCGGTTCCCTCCACCACGCGGCCGTTGCCGTAGTTGATGTCACCCTTCAGGCGGCCCAGAACGTCCTTTGGCGGTACGTTGAACCATTGGCGCTTGCCCAGAATGGCCGACATCTCTTCCTTATTGTCCATGCTGTCGCACCATTGTTGGGCTTCCATCATGGCCATCAAGATGGCCTTTGCGGCGTTTGGGTTCTTCTCCACCCAGTCGGCGCGCATGCCGAGCGCCTTTTCCGGATGGCCTTTCCAGAGCTCGCCTGTCGTGCAGGCGGTAAAGCCGATGCCCTGATTGACGAGCTGCTCGTTCCAGGGTTCGCCCACACAGAACACATCCATGTTGCCGACCTTCATATTCGCAACCATCTGCGGTGGCGGAACGACGATGGTGGAGACATCCTTGTCAGGATCGATGCCGCCTGCGGCCAGCCAATAGCGGATCCACAGATCATGCGTGCCGCCGGGGAAGGTCATGGCGGCCTTGATTTCCTTGCCCTCTGCCTTCTTCTTCTCGAAAGCAGCCTTTAGTTTGGAAGCATCGAGTTCTACACCGGTATCGGCATATTCCTTGGCGACCGAGATGCCCTGGCTGTCGAGATTGAGGCGGGCGAGAATGGCCATCGGCACGGGCACGTTGTTTTGCGTGACCTTGCCGGTGTGCATGAGGTAGGGCATGGGTGTTAGAATATGCGCGCCATCAATGCCGTTCGATGCGCCGCCCAGCACCAGATTATCGCGCGTGGCACCCCACGACGCCTGCTTGGCCACCTCGACATCGGGCATGCCATATTTGGCGAAGAGGCCTTTTTCGGCGGCAACGACGAGAGGCGCTGCATCCGTCAGCGCGATATAGCCGAGCTTTGCGCCGGTTACCTCAGGCGCTGCCGCTGCGGCGAATGCGCCGGATGGGAAGGCTGAGCGGATTGCGGTGATCAGGGCGGCGGTTGCCGTCGTCTTCAGCATGCCGCGGCGGCTTATATTGCCTGTGAATGTCGGTTTCATTCATGTTCCCCATTTTTAAGCCGCCGTCAGGGCGCCTGTTTCCCAAGTGCAAAAGCGAAAGTGCAAAAACAAAAAAACGCCGCTCGGAGATTGCATTTGCCGGGGGATACCCCTGGCAGCAAAAACCTTGCGACGTCTGTGTCGTTGGTAAGCAGCGGTTACGCGCTTTTATCTCCGATCGCCGTTGACCGGATGTTTTATACAAAGCAAACGCCGTGCCAGTTTTGGTGGCGTCAGGCTATGCAATTGTTAGGAAAGGCTAAATCTGGGAAGGAAGAGGCGTGGATGGGTGTTTTATGAGGAAAAGTGACGGCCTAGAAATTGCGCAGCTGAGTGCACGTGATCCATTTTTGCGCAGCATTTGTGCAGGAGGCCGAATTCAGGCCTCCTCATTTCCAGACGTATTGCCGTCTCCTGCGCGCACTGGAAAGACCCGGACATAGGCCTCTATGTCCGAAGGATCGAACACATGGCCGTCCATGAAGCGGTCGCCATCCACATCGCCTTCAACGCGGATATCCGGCTCGACGGGGGCGTTGCTAGATCCCAGCGCATGGCGATAAAGATCGGTCCGGTAGGCTGATGCGGCTGCTTCAGCGGCTTGCCTTGAAAAGCGCGTCTGCCCCCAGCGGATCATCTGGCTGTAGATCCACAGCGCCTGACTTTTGCGGGGGTAATTGGCGAATGTGTCGTGGAAGGTAAAGTAGCGTTCAATAACCCGCTGGTTCCCCAGCGCATCCACGCTGAAGCGCCCGGCCAGCACCTGCCGCAGGATCTCCATGGGTGCTCCGATGTATTTCGCAGAGCTAAGCGTTTCTGAAAGGGTGGCGTGATTGTCGATGTCGTCACACCAGCGTGCCGCCGCATCCAGCGCCACCAGCAGGCGTGAAACCGCCTCCGGCTGTGTCTCGGCCCAATCGGGTCGCATACCCACCACCTTTTCCGGGGCGGATGGCCAGATATCTTGTTTCGCAGCAACAATGCGGCCGATGCCGCGCGCGCTGGCAATCATGTTCCATGGCGCGCCGACGCAGAAGCCTTCGATGGCGCCTGCGGCCAGCGCATCCGATGTGAGCGGCGGCGGGACGACCACGAGTTTGACATCGCGATCAGGGTCAATGCCGCCAGCGGCCAGCCAATAGCGGAATTCGTAATTGTGGGATGAGAAGGGGTAGGTCACGCCAAAGGTGGGCACGGTTTCGCCGCGCAAGCGCATGTCTTGCAAAAGGGCTCTCAGCGCATTTGCGTTTTCCAGTGCGCTTGCTGTCTCGGAAAGCCCGGTAAGCTCGCGCATGCGTGAAAACAGCCGTGTCGACAGGGTAATCGCATTGCCACCCCGCCCGAGCGAGAAGGGCGTAATGGTGGGGGAGGGGTTGGAGCCGAGATCCAGCATGGACGCGACGGGCATGGGCGACAGCATATGTGCGATATCAAACTGCCGGAACGCCAGCCGGTCACGCACATTGGCCCAGGAAACGTCCTTCACCAGATCCAGCGTCAGGCCTTCACGCTCCGCAAAGCCGAATTCGGCAGCCGCGATCAGCACCGAGGCATCGACAAGCGGAATGAAGCCTGCGCGCAGGGTGCGCTGGCTGTCATTGCCGATCAGGGCCGGGGCTTTGTCTACGCGACCGTTGCTGGTCATGGTCTGCTTCCTTTCGCTCCGTCAGCCGTTCACATCAACAGACCGGCTGCCGTCACCACGCTCTGCGCGATATCGGAGAGTTTTTTCTTTTCGTTCATGGCCGTCTGGCGCAAAAGCGCGAAGGCTTCCTCCTCTGAAAGCCCGCGCATCTTCATGAGAATGCCCTTCGCGCGCTCAACGATCTTGCGGTCCTCAAGTGCGGATTTGGCATCGGCTAGCTCCCGTTTCAGGCGGCTGAAGGCATTGAAGCGGCTGACGGCCATATCGAGAATGGGTTTGACGCGCTCTTTCTTCAGGCCGTCCACAATGTAGGCCGAAACGCCCGCCTCCACGGCTGCCTCGATGGATGCGGTGTCCGATCGATCCACAAACATGGCGATGGGCCGCCCGACAGTGCGTGTCAGTTGGAACAGATGCTCCATCATGTCGCGATTGGGATTTTCGATATCGATGACGATCACGTCTGGACACAGTGTTTCGATGATGCGCGCAACGCCGTGCACTTCATGAATGACCGTCACACGGTCATGCCCCGCTTCCCGCAATCCCTCCTCGATAATGGAGGCGCGGATGGCGTTTTCGTCGATCACCAATATGGTCAGGTCGCGCAGCGTCATGGGGCATAGATGACGCAGCGCCTATTGATTTGCAATCTTTTTCGGCGCGCTTAAAAATTAGGCGTATTCGCTTTTATTGTTTCGTCAAAACCGGCTGAGGTCTACTTCGGATGCCTTGACAATGATCGCCTGTTTATAAAAGGTTAGCGGCATGAGTGCAGGGGTGGAATTTTTATCAGAAACAAGTCCGATCAGCCGTAAAAGCGCGGCGGAATCGGTCTTTGAGGATTTGCGTCTGGCAATCGTCTCGGGGCGGTTGAGCATTGGCACGCGCTTGCCTGCCGAGACGCATCTGGCTGGCAAATACGGCGTCAGTCGACCCATTGTGCGTGAGGCGCTGCGCTCCTTGCAGACGCTTGGCATGACCCAGACCCGGACAGGCAGCGGCACATTTGTTCTGACCGACAGGCCAAGCCCTGAGCTGAGCTATGGTGGTTATTCGGCGCGCGATCTCATCGAGGCCCGGCCCTATATCGAAGTTCCCGCTGCCGGATGGGCCGCCGTTCGGCGCACGGGCGAGCAACTCACCGGTATTCTGAAGCTGTGTGATGCGATGGATGCGCAGGAAGACCCGCTCAAATGGGTCAAGCTGGACTCTGAGTTTCACGGCGCCATTGCCGAAGCGTCCGGCAATTCGGTTTTCGCCAAGGTCCTTTCTGATGCGCGCGATTCGCTAAGCCAGCAATCGGGACTGCTGAACGTCATGGCTGACCGGCGCGCTGCCTCGAATATCGAGCATCGTCTGATTGCGGAAGCCATCGCGGCGGGATCGGATGAAGCGGCCAGAAGCGCCATGGAAGCCCATCTCGGTCGCGTCAAGCAGATCATTACGTCCATCATGACCGATCGCAGGCCGCTCGGATAAGGTGGCCTTGTCGGCGTCGCAACCTTTAGCGACGCATGGTTCCCGACGATTGACAGCCCGCCAGCGTGCAACTCGAATGGCGCTCACCCGCGCCAGAACGTTTTTACGCCAACCTCATATCTTCAGTTGTTTTCATCCAGTTTGCGGCCTCACTCCGGGGCTTTCTGGTCGTTCACGCGTGTCAGGCCGTCTGGAATGATGCTTGACGTCAGAAAATTTGGCACGTATTTGAGATTGCAAAATCTGTCTTGCAGCATAGCAGACTTATATTTCGCTTTGAAATTTTTAACGCCAAGCCGCCAAGCCGTTGCGTCTGGCCCAAGATGCCAGACCGTCATGAGACGGATTTGCGGATGACTTAAGCTCTGAGGGAGGGGCGATTGTCAGTAAAGTCAAATCAGCAATATCACGAACGGGACATCCAACTCAAAGAGGACGTTGGATTTCACAAGGCTCTCAAGCCGCGCCAGATCCAGATGATTGCCATTGGTGGCGCCATCGGAACGGGGCTCTTCCTCGGGGCAGGCGGCCGTCTTGCCGCAGCCGGTCCCGCATTGGTGTTCGTCTACGCCATCTGCGGCTTCTTCGCTTTTCTGGTGCTGCGGGCACTGGGAGAGCTGATCATGCACCGCCCCTCATCCGGCTCCTTCGTGTCCTATGCCCGTGAGTTCTACGGCGAGAAAATGGCCTTTGCCGTTGGCTGGATGTACTGGATGAACTGGGCCATGACGTCAGTTGCCGATGTCACGGCGGTGGCGATCTACATGAATTTCTTCAAGCAATATGTGCCGTGGATGCAGGGCATCGACCAATGGGTCTTTGCGCTTGGCGCGCTGGTTATCGTGCTGGGCATGAACATGCTGTCGGTGAAGGTTTTCGGTGAGCTTGAGTTCTGGTTCAGCCTGATCAAGGTCATCGCTCTTGCTACCTTTCTGGTTGTTGGTGTGTATTTCGTCATTTTTGGCACGCCCATTGAAGGCCATGTGACGGGGTTCAGCCTCATCAGTGATAATGGCGGTTTCTTCCCCAATGGCATTTTGCCAGCCTTCATCATTATCCAGGGGGTCCTGTTTGCCTATGCGTCCATTGAGCTGATCGGCACTACGGCGGGCGAAACCGAAGACCCGCGCAAGGTTATTCCCGGCGCAATCCGCACGGTGGTGTTCCGGTTGCTGGTGTTTTATGTCGGCTCGGTTCTGCTTTTGTCGCTTCTTTTGCCCTACACCGCCTACAAGGCAGGTGAGAGCCCGTTCGTGACCTTCTTCGGCTCCATCGGCATCGAAGGTGCAGATATCATTATGAACCTTGTGGTGCTCACGGCGGTTCTTTCGTCGCTGAATGCAGGGCTTTATTCCACAGGCCGCATCCTTCATTCCATGGCGGTTTCCGGTTCAGCGCCGGCGGCACTGGCTAAAATGAACAAGGCTGGCGTGCCCTATGGCGGCATTGCAGTGACGGCAGTCGTCACCGTCATCGGTGTCATCATGAATGCCTTCGTGCCCGCTGAAGCCTTTGAAATTGCCCTCAATCTTTCTGCGCTGGGCATTATTTGCGCGTGGGGAGTCATCGTGTTATGCCAACTCAAGCTGTGGCATCTGTCGCGGCTGGGGAAAATGAATCGTCCTGATTTCAGAATGTTCGGCGCGCCCTATACCGGCATAATGACGCTTGTCTTTCTTTTCAGCGTGCTGGTGCTGATGGCGCTGGATTATCCTGCTGGCACATTGACGGTCGGTTCGCTCGTCATCATTGCGCCAGCTCTTGTTGCGGGTTGGTATATGTTGCGAAATCGCATCCATGAACTGGCGAAAGCCGATGCAGACAGACGCTCTGGCTCCGGGGCAGATCGTGGGCACTGATCTGTCGAAAATGCGGGTGGCCGTCATCGCCACCGGCGGCACCATTGCCAGCAAACGCGGTGATGACGGCGCGGCAAGGCCCGCGCTGTCGGGTGAGGCGCTTGTGTCTGGCCTGTCGTCTGCCGATGTGCTGGTCAAGCCCGTGGAGTTGATGGCGAAGGATTCCTCCAGCCTGACGCTGTCCGATATGCAGGATATCAGCGAGGCGGTCGGCAAGGAGCTTGCCGATCCCTCCGTGGATGGGATCGTCATTCTGCATGGCACCGATTCCATGGAGGAGAGCGCTCTTCTCGTCCATCTCCAACACTATCTGACCAAACCCGTCATCTTTACCGGTGCCCAGTTCACCGCAGATCATCCGCGCTCAGATGGGCCGGGCAATCTTTCGGCCGCCATCGAAGCGAGCGTCGATCCATCCAATATTGAGAGGGGCGTCCTTGTCTGCTTCGGCGGACCGCTGTTTCCGGCATGGGGCCTCTACAAGCGCTCATCGGATGAGAGCAATGCCTTTGATCTGGCGGGCCATGTTCTCTGTCCGCAAAGCCCCGGCCTGTCCGCAAGCGTCAAAGATGTCAGAGTGGATATCGTCGCCATCTATCCGGGCTGTGATGCAACCCATATCGATGCCAGCCTGAATGCAGGCGCTGACGGTATCGTTCTGGCTGCGCTGGGCTCCGGCAATGCCAATGTGCGTATTGTTGAAGCCGTTGGCCGGTGCCGGGAGACTAAGGTTCCCGTCATCGTTTCCAGCCGGGTGCCGACGGGCATTCTCGTTGCCGGTTATGGTGGCGGCGGCGGCGGTCACGATCTGGGAGCGGCAGGCGCCATCCATTCGCAGACATTGAGAGCCGGTCAGTCAAGGATACTGCTGGCAGCGATGATTGCCTCGGAAAAGAAGGCTGCCGAAATGCTCAATGCATTCAGCGATTTCGGAAAAGTGGCCAAATCGTGATTTTTTTGGGAACCTTTCGGTAGTGGATTGTGTTTTCGGCGCGGGAGACCACGCCGGGGGCATTTTATGGCAATTACATCAACTGCAGTCATCCTGACTCTGATTGGTTTAGCAATTTTTGGCTTTGGCTCGCAGCTCGCTATGCTGGGCGGCAGTCTCTATTACGCATTGGCTGGCATCGCATTCATTGTGACCGGCGCTCTGCTGTTCAAAAGAAACAAGCTTGCGCTTCACTTCTACGCGGTCTTCGTCATTGCCACGCTCTTATGGGCGTTGTGGGAAGTCGGCTTTGACTGGTGGCAACTGGGCCCGCGCGGCGGCTTCATCATCGTGGTGGGCATGTGGCTTCTCATGCCATGGATCAGAAAGCCTCTGGGCTTTACCAGCCCCACGGGCATCTCCTACGGCGCAAACGCGGTTCCACTTTTAACTGCGGTTCTGGTTTCCGTGGGTGCAGCGGCATTTGCCATGACGCAGGACCCGCACGATATGGAAGGCGCGCTGCCCACCGACGTGGTGACCGCATCGCCTGAGTTCGGAAATCCGGTTCCCGATAATGAATGGCATCAATACGGCCGAACCTCGTATGGCCAACGCTATTCGCCGCTGGCGCAGATCAACACGCAGAATGTCGGCGATCTGAAGGAAGCCTGGCGCTACCAGACGGGCGACGTCAAATTGCCTGATGATGTGGGTGAGACAACCTATCAGGTGACTCCCTTAAAAGTCGGCAACTCGCTGTACCTCTGCACGCCGCATAATTGGGCTATCGCCATTGATGCGGCCACCGGCAAGGAAAAGTGGAAGTACGATCCGAATGCTGGCCTGAACCCGGATCGCCAGCACCAGACATGCCGTGGTGTGACATATTACGCGGATCCGGCTGCACAGGCCGGCACTGCTTGCGCACAGCGCGTCTATCTGCCGACATCAGATGCCCGCCTGATTGCGCTCGATACTTTGACTGGGCTGGTCTGTGAGGGATTTGCTGACAAGGGCACGTTGCAGCTCGCCAACGGCATGAAGTACAATCCGGCGGGTTACTATTACTCAACATCCCCGCCTGTCGTCGTCGGCAACAAGATCATCATCGGCGGTGCGGTCAACGACAATTATTCAACGCAGTCGCAATCCGGCGTCATCAGGGCGTTCGATGTCAACTCCGGCGCTTTGCTCTGGAACTGGGATTCGGGCAACCCGACACAGACAGAACCTCTCCAGCCCGGCCAGACTTACACAACGAACTCGCCGAACAGCTGGTCTATTTTCAGCGTCGATGAAGCGCTGGGTCTCGTCTACATTCCGCTTGGCAATCAGGTTCCGGACCAGCTTGGCATGGGCCGCAGCGAAAGCGTCGAGAAATACTCGTCTTCCATTGTCGCGCTCGATATCAACACGGGACAGGATCGCTGGGTGCGCCAGACTGTGCACCATGACCTCTGGGACATGGATGTTCCCGCGCAGCCCGTGTTGCTCGACATTACCAGACAGGACGGCCAGGCCGTTCCGGCTCTGGTCGGACCCACAAAACAGGGCGATATCTATGTGCTGGATCGACGCAATGGCGAGCCACTGCTGGGCATTACGGAAGAAAAGGCACCGGGCGGCGCTATCCCCGAGGATTTCACTTCGCCTACGCAACCAACATCCGCCTTGTCGTTCAAGCCGGAGCCACTGGTTGAATCGAACATGTGGGGTGTTTCCATGTTCGACCAGCTGGCTTGCCGGATCAAGTTTCATCAGCTGAACTATGAGGGCCGTTATACGCCGCCATCGCTCAATGGCTCACTTATTTATCCCGGCAATTTTGGTACGTTCAATTGGGGTTCTGTTGCTGTCGATCCGGAGCGGCAGGTGATGTTCGGCATGCCGACATACCTTGCCTTTACATCGCAGCTCGTGCCACGCGACCAGATCCCGCCAAAGGGTCAGGACGAAAAAGGCAGCGAACAGGGTCTGAACAGAAATGATGGCGCGCCCTATGGGGTGTTGATGGGACCCTTCCTCGGACCGCTCGGCATTCCATGCCAGGCTCCACCATGGGGATATGTTGCAGGTGCTGATCTGCGCACGGGTGACGTGGCTTACAAGCACAAGAACGGCACGGTTTATGACATGACGCCGCTTCCCCTGCCTTTCAAGGTCGGCGTTCCCGGCATCGGCGGCCCCATGATTACCAAGGGCGGCGTTGCCTTCCTCGGTGCGGCGGTGGACAATTATCTGCGCGCCTATGATCTCACCACGGGCAAGCAGCTTTGGGAAGGTCGTCTTCCAGCCGGTGGACAGGCTACGCCGATGACCTATGCCATGGATGATGGAAAGCAGTATGTGGTGATGGTTGCAGGCGGCCATGGCTCTGTCGGCACAAAGCCCGGTGACTATGTCATCGCCTACACGCTGCCATAAACAGCCATATTATCGATAGTTCGAGATTGAAGCCGGGAAGAGATTCCCGGCTTTTTCGTGCGATAGGATGAGCCGTGAAACATCGCAAATCAACGCTTGCAAGTCGATATGTAATAACATAACAATTATTCGACTTGACGGTATGTCGCGATTGCGTCTAACTGGTTGCGACGGTTCCAAGCGAGCAATCGTAAGGAATAATAGGGAATACGGTGAGGACTTACATCCGATGCCGTGGCTGCCCCCGCAACTGTGAGCGGATTGTCGAGCCCTATGACGCTTTTAAAGGCGTCATGCCACTGCAAAGCGATTTGCGGGAAGGTTGGGCGAAGGCGCAAATCCGTGAGCCAGGAGACCTGCCGTCATATGTTCAATCCAATTCGCGGGCGGGGATGCCCGGAACAGGAGACGTCGTGATTGCATCGAGCGCTAGCCTGCGCCTTATTCATCTGCCATGTCCCGGTTTCAGATCGTCCCGACGTCCCGTCTTTGCGGGCTGACTGTCTAAACATGTTCATACCCAGTTGCGCCTCGCGCAACTCATGACGATCGGGGACTATCGAAATGACATTACACTTCAGGCACGCCATCGGCGCTGCCATTTTCGCGGTTGCAGGCTCGTTTGCATCGCTGCCTTCTGCCCATGCGGCCCAGACGTCCTATCCTTTGACACTCAAGAATTGCGGTCGGGATGTCACCTTCACGCATGCACCTGAGCGCACCGTCTCAGTTGGACAGAGCACCACGGAAATTCTCTATCTGCTGGGCCTTTCAGATAAGGTTGTCGGCACCGCCGTGTGGATTGGCCCTGTGATCAAGGGGTATGAAGAAGCCAATGCCAAGATCGACCGGCTTGCGGATAATGACCCGAGTTTCGAGAGCGTTCTGGCCAAGAAGCCGGATCTGGTCACGGTGCAGTATCAATGGCATGTCGGCCCGGAAGGTGTGGTTGCCAAGCCGGAGCAGTTTGAAGAGCTGAAAATCCCCGTCTACACATCGCCCGCCGATTGCACCGGCAAGGACAATTCCGGCGGTGGGGATGGCGTGCGCCATTCCGTGTTCACCATGGACCTGATCTATCAGGAGGTGACTGATCTTGCGCAAATCTTCAATGTTCAGGACAAGGGCGAAAAGCTGGTGGCCGAACTGAAGGCCCGCGAAGAGGCTGCACGCAAGAAGATCGTTTCCGCCAAGGGCGAGCTTTCCGCAGTCTTCTGGTTCTCCAGCGCAGAGCTTGCAATCGACCCTTACGTTGCAGGCGAGAACGGTGCACCCGGCTATATCATGTCGGCACTCGGCATCAAAAATGTTATCGAAAGCAATGAAGAGTGGCCGACGGTTGGTTGGGAAACCATCGCCAAGGCCAACCCCACAATCGTCGTCGCGGGCAAGATGGATCGTAGGCGCTTTCCGGCAGATGATGTTGTACTCAAGCAGAAGTTCTTGAAGGAAGATCCGGTTACCAGCCTCATGCCAGCTGTCAAAGAGGGCCATATCGTAACCATGGATGCACAGGCCATGAACCCGACGATCCGCACCATCGATGGTATCGAAGTTCTGGCCGATGCTATCGTCCAGCTTGGGCTTTCCAACTAGGCCATGGGTGCCTGTTTCACCATAACCCGTGCCGTCTTGCTGGCGGCCGGGCTCCTGGGCTTGGCGCTCTGGCTCGGCGCGGCCATTGGCGAAACATCCATTTCGATGGATGTCGTTGCCAAGACGGTGGCAAACCGCGTGTTCGATGCCGGCTATCCGCTGGATGCGATCGATGAAGGCATCATCTGGAACTACCGCCTCAGTCGGGCGGTGGTTGCGGCCTGCTGCGGAGCAGCCCTTGCGTTGTCGGGCGTCGTGCTTCAGGCGCTGTTGCGGAATCCGCTGGCCGACCCTTACATTCTCGGCATTTCAGCCGGTGCATCGACGGGCGCGGTGGGCGTTGCCATTCTAGGCTTCGGCGCTGGCATGCTCACCATGCCGCTCGGCGCGTTCCTCGGTGCGCTCACAGCCTTTGCCCTCGTCAGCCTGCTGGCGTTGAGGGCTGGCAGCGGAAACAGCGCCATCATTCTGGCGGGTGTGGCGGGTTCGCAGCTTTTCAATGCCATCACTTCTTTTATCGTGACAAAGGCAGCCAATGCCGAACAGGCGCGGGGCATCATGTTCTGGCTGCTCGGCAATCTCTCTGGTGTGCGCTGGCCAGATGTGTGGCTGGCCTTGCCGGTCACGCTTATCGGCCTTCTGGTCTGCCTGTGGCATGCGCGCGCGCTGGATGCCTTTACCTTCGGCTCCGGCTCCGCTGCCTCGCTCGGCATACCGGTTCGGCGCGTCTACATCGTGCTCACCGGCATCTGCGCGCTGATGACGGCCATCATGGTCAGCATTGTCGGCTCCATCGGCTTTATCGGTCTTGTCATTCCCCATGCCGCCCGCATGATCGTCGGCGTCCGCCATGGACGACTGTTGCCCGCTGCGGCCTTGACCGGTGCCGTGTTCATGATTGCGGCAGACATCGTTTCGCGCACCATCATCGCCGGGCAGGTCCTGCCGATTGGCGTCATCACGGCGCTCTTCGGAGCCCCTGCCTTCGCGCTCATTCTCAGCCAGCGACGGAGATCGGTATGACCCTTTGCGCGCACGATCTATGCTGGTCTGCCGGTGGCGTCGATATCGTCAGAAATGTCAGTCTCGAAATCCGGCCGGGCGAATTTCTGGGCATTGTCGGGCCCAATGGTTCCGGCAAGACAAGCCTCATGTCGCTTCTCTGCGGCCTTCGAAAGGCTAGATACGGCGACGTCACGCTGGACGGCAAGCCCATGGAGAGCCTGAACCGGCAAACGATCGCACGCTCTATTGCGCTTGTTGAACAGCAAGCCGAAACGCAGGAGCGGATCAACGCCCGTCAGGCCGTGGAACTTGGCCGCACGCCGCATAAGGGTGCCCTGTCGCCATGGTCGGCGCAGGATGATGCGATTGTGGATCAGGCATTGCAGGATGTCGATGCAAAGCATCTTTCAAAGCGCATGTGGCATACACTGTCCGGGGGCGAGCGGCAGCGGCTGCACATCGCCCGCGCCTTGGCGCAAAAGCCGGATATTCTGCTTCTGGATGAGCCGACCAACCATCTCGATATCGGTCATCAGATTGCGCTGCTGCACCTTGTGCGCCAGCAGCGGCTGACGGTCGCCGCAGCGCTGCATGATCTCAACCACGCGGCCATGTTTTGTGACCGGGTGGCGGTGATGAAGGCGGGTGAGCTTGTGGCGCTTGGCAAGCCATCGACGGTCTTCACGGCTAGCCTGATCGCGGATGTGTTTGGTGTCGAAGTCGATGTGGAAGCGGGTGATGGCGACATGTGCCACATTCGCTATCGGGCTCCAAAGTAAGGGTGGCGCGGCATCTTCGAAAAGGCCTGTTGCCTTTCTCGTCCAATTCCCGCTGCCGCGCCTCTTGAATTGCACCGACGGTCTCCCACATCTCAACCAACCCGCTGGTCCGGGCCCCTCTGGTGAAAGTCTCGGCGCTTTCACGATGTCGGACCTTTTCCGACATCATCGCCGAGTGTGCAGAGGTTACGCATGATTTCCGATATTGCCGCATGGCTCATTACGCTTTTTGTCCTGAACCCCATTCAGGCAGAGGTGCAGGACCGCCTTCAGGGCGCAAATGCCTCGGCCCAATCCCTTCAGCAGTCGCAGCAATGCGTGGCCGCGCAGGGGCCCAAGCTTCTTCAGCGCGCAGGCGAAGATCCATCATGGGCCATTGCCACAATTGCGGGCTACAGCTTTGGCTGGACGTCACCCGTGCAGTTGCTGGATGCTGATGATCCGAACTGCGCCGAGTTGACGCGGCTGCTCCAATCCAGCGAGGGTGAAGAAGCCAATAGCTGAACTGCTAGTTTTTCAATGCTTGATCGGGTGAGACAAAGGTGCGTGGCACATCGCCCTGCTGCATGGGCAGCATGTTGCGAATGGCCTTCTGGCCACGCGTGCAGCCGCTTTTCGTCAGATGATTTCGTGAAAATGTTGTAAACAGAACCAAAGCAGGCCACGCTGCTGGTTCAATGCATGGTAAATGTTTTCACGCGTGCTCAATCGGGACAATCGCCCTCCATGATCCAGCAGTCCAGTCTTTCAGAGATTTTATTGTGGCTATCGCAGCAAGGCTACGAGGGCATTGAAGAGGAAAAGTTGCTGTCGGGCTTTTGCACCCGCTGCAATGAGGTCGGCATTTCGATCTCGTCTGCGCTGGTGCTGATGGATACGCTTCACCCGGATTTCGAGGGGCATGCCTTTCGCTGGGATAGCGGCGATGTGGCTGCGTCATCCAGCGTCTATGATTTTACCGATGATGGCAAAGCCCGCGAGGACTGGGAAAGCTCCGTCTTCTTCCATCTCATCAAGGAAAACTCGAACGAAGCCCGGCATCGGTTCTTCGAAGGCGGGCGCTCGACCTTTCGCAAGCTGAACGACATGATGGAAGCCGGACACACCGATTATCTGGCGACCATTCACCGCTTTACCCGTCGTGGCAGCGTGGGCGAGATGAATGCCTTTTATTCGCACTGGCTGACACGCCATGCGGAAGGCTTTCACGATGATGAGCTGGCGGCCTTGCGCATGCTGTTGCCCACGCTTGCCCTTGCCTTCAAGACGGCATGCTGCATGCGGATCATCAGCACCATCAGCGATGTCTATCTGGGACGGGATGCAGGCCGCAAGGTCATCAGCGGAACCATCACGCGCGGCGAGGTGGAAAAGATCGATGCAGTCCTGTGGTTTTCTGATTTGCGGGATTTCACTGGCATTTCCGATCGTGCCGAACCGGACCAGATCATTCCGTTTCTCAATGACTATGCGGGCGTGGTCATCGATGCCATCCATGCCCATGGCGGCAGCGTTCTGAAATTGATCGGGGACGGCATTCTGGCCATTTTCCGCGATGCCGATCAACGCTCGGGATGCGCCGCCGCGCTGGCTGCCGAGATCACCCTGCGAACCAACCTGACGGTGCTGAACCATCGGCGCAAACAGGAGGGCCTGCCCATAACGGATGTCTATCTGGGCCTGCATGTGGGTGAAGTCTTTTACGGCAATATCGGCAGCCGGAACCGGTTGGATTTTACCGTCGTCGGCCCTGCCGTCAATGTCGTCAGCCGTATCAGTGGCTTGTGCAGCTCGGTGGGTCGCGACACGGTCATGTCCCGCGAGTTCATGTTGATGTGTCCTGATGATATGCGCGACCTTATGGTCTCCATCGGGCGCTATGCTCTGCGGGGCTTTGCCCGCGCGCACGAGCTTTTCACCATCGACCCGGAAATGAGCTGACGACGCGCGCGCCTTATATTAGCAACAGGACGGTTTCGCCTGTTTTGCACCTTGTGCTGTGGGGAGGGCAGGCGTAGCGAAATTGCGGAGATCGGCATTTGCCGTGCATTGTGATTCGGACAATGTCGAACGGCCCGTCGCCCTGATCTCCATCCGGGATGGGTTGCCATGCAAAAAGGTTTTCTACTGGGGTTGCTCGCTTACGCCAGCTTTTCCTGGGGAGACGCCACTATCAAGTCGCTGGGCTCAGAGGTCAGCGTCTTCGAAATCGGCTTTTTCAGCATTCTCTCGTCCGCATCCATCATCTTCTTTTTCAAGCCCAGAGACGAGCATTGGCGTCATTTTTGGCGCATGAGCAGACCGTGGGCAGTCCATGCCCGCGCCATCTCGGGGCTGTTTGCTGGCATTCTCGGCATTTATGCCTTCACCAGCGTGCCGCTGGCGGAAGCCTATGCGCTGATCTTTCTGTCCCCGCTTTTTGTCACCATCCTGTCGGCGCTGGTGCTGAAGGAAGATATCGGGCTGTGGCGCTGGTCGGCGGTCATGGCTGGCATTGTCGGCGTCATTCTGGTCGTTCGCCCCGGCTTCAAGACCCTGGAACTTGGGCACTTCGCGGCCATTTGCGTTGCCTTTCTGGCGGGCCTCACCATTGTTCTGCTGCGCTCACTGGCAGGGCGGGAAAAGCGGACCTCCATCATGGGCGTGCTTGTTCTCTATGGCCTGATCTTCAACGGCGTCTTGATGTATCAGGATTTTCAGGTGCCGACATGGCATCAGATCGGTGCCTTCATCATCATTGGCGTCTGCACCGCCGTTGGGCAACTGACGCTGCTCACGGCAACCAAGATCGCGCCCGCTAGCCAGATCGCGCCGTCGCATTACTCGCAGATCTTATGGGCGGTTGCCATTGGCGCGTTCTTCTTTGCGGAATATCCGGATACGCTTGCCATTTCAGGTCTGGTCGTGATCGCCGCTGCCGGATTGCTGACGATGATGCGCGAGAAAATCCGGCTCGGTGTGGTGCGCTGGAACCCGTTTTTCCGAAACCGGCTCTGAACTGTTTACAGCGGTTGCCCCACCTGCTCCAGCAGCCAGTTCTGAAATGCACGCGCCAGCACATTGTCCTGCCGTCCTTCGGGCAGGGCAATGTAGTAACTGTTTTCCGTTTGCAGCGGCACATCAAACACCACCTGCAGAAGGCCGGAATTCAGTTCTGCCTCGATCAGATATCGGGGCAGAAGTGCAAAACCCAACCCGCTGATGGCGGCCTCGATGAGCATCGAAAACTGATCGAAGCGGCTGCCGCGATAGGCGCTGTCGGTGGCCAATCCATCCATCTCGAACCATTCGGTCCATAGTTTCGGGCGCGTGGAAACGTGCAGAAGCGGGCCATCCAGCATGTCAGCCCGGCGTTCCACCGGGCGGGAGGCGAGGAGAGCAGGGCTTGCGACGGGAACGATGACTTCGTTGCACAGAAAGCTGCAGGTTCCATGCGCCCAGACCGGCTGGCCGTAATGAATGGCAATATCGAAACCTTCCTCATCGAAATCGAAAGGTTGGGAGCGGGATGCGACCGTCAGCACCGTATCCGGCTGGGTGCTTAAGAATTTGTGGAGGCGAGGGGTCAGCCAGCGGCTGCCGAATGTCGGAAGCGTCGCGATGGACAGCGACGCGTTGGACGCACCTGATGTGACGGCGCGCACCATCAACTGCTCGGATTGATGCAGCAATCTTTGCACGTCCGGCAGGAATTTACGTCCGGCATCTGATAGCACTACGCGCCTGCGAATACGCTCGAACAGCAGCATGCCCGTTTGTGCTTCCAGATCGCTGATCTGGCGGCTGACGGCGCTTTGTGTCAGGTTCAGCTCTTCTGCCGCGCGCGTGAAATTTCCGTGCCTTGCCGCGCATTCGAACGCCTGCAAGGTGACGATATCAGGAACCAGCCGTCTGCGTGTGTCCATTCCAGTCTCGCATCAACAGAACCGGTTTCCTCATTTGAAAACGGCACTTGAACCCGTATATGATCTGGAAAGAGAATGAAACGGGTCTGGCCGCGCGTCAATGTCCCGTTATCTGGAACCAAGGAGCTTTTGTCATGAGCCAATCCGCAAGCAAGGTCGATGTCGTCAAGGAAGCCGGAGCACTTCTGGAAAAGATGGGCGTTACGCCGGCACTTTATCAGGGTGGCGATATGGCGTCTTTCAGCCCTGTCAGCGGCGAGGAAATCGCCCGGCTGAAAACGGTTTCCGCAAGCGACGTCTCAGCCATGGTCGAAAAGGCTGATGGAGCCTTCCGCACATGGCGTCTGGTGCCAGCGCCCAAGCGCGGCGAGTTGGTGCGGCTCTTGGGTGAAGAACTGCGTGCAGCGAAGGATGATCTTGGCCGTCTCGTGTCGCTCGAAGCCGGCAAGATTACCTCTGAAGGTCTCGGCGAAGTGCAGGAAATGATCGATATTTGCGATTTCGCAGTCGGTCTTTCGCGCCAGCTCTACGGCCTGACGATTGCGACCGAGCGTCCCGGCCACCGCATGATGGAAACCTGGCATCCCCTGGGTGTCGTCGGCGTCATCTCCGCCTTCAACTTTCCCGTTGCCGTCTGGGCGTGGAATGCGGCGCTCGCCATCGTCTGCGGTAATGCCGTCGTCTGGAAGCCATCGGAAAAGACACCGCTGACGGCCCTTGCCGTTCAGGGCATTTTCGAGCGCGCTATTGCCCGTTTCGGTGATGCGCCTGACGGTTTGAGCCAGGTCATCATTGGTGATCGCACGGTTGGCGAAACGCTGGTCGATCATCCGAAAGTGCCGCTGGTTTCGGCCACCGGTTCCACCCGCATGGGCCGCGATGTGGCCCCACGTCTGGCCAAGCGTTTTGCCCGCGCCATTCTGGAACTCGGCGGCAATAATGCCGGTATCGTCTGCCCCTCTGCCGATCTCGACATGGCGCTGCGCGCCATTGCCTTCGGGGCCATGGGAACAGCCGGTCAGCGTTGCACCACGCTTCGCCGTCTCTTCGTGCATGACAGCGTCTATGACCAGCTCGTTCCACGTCTGAAAAAGGCTTACGGTTCGGTCTCCATCGGCAACCCGCTGGAAACATCCGCGCTGGTCGGTCCGCTGATCGACAAAGCGGCCTTTGATGGCATGCAGAAGGCGCTGGAAGCGGCGAAGGCGCATGGCGGCGTCATCACCGGTGGTGAGCGTGTTGCTGATGCTGCTAAGGACACCGCCTATTACGTCAAGCCCGCGCTGGTCGAAATGCCGAAGCAGGTTGGCCCTGTTCTGGAAGAAACCTTCGCGCCGATCCTCTATGTGATGAAATACAGCGATTTCGATCAGGCCGTTGCGGACCACAATGCCGTTGCCGCTGGTCTGTCCTCGTCCATCTTCACCCGCGATCTTCAGGAAGCCGAGCGCTTCATGGCGGCTGACGGGTCCGATTGCGGCATTGCCAATGTCAATATCGGCACGTCAGGTGCTGAAATCGGCGGTGCCTTCGGTGGTGAAAAGGAAACAGGCGGCGGTCGCGAATCCGGCTCCGACGCATGGAAGGCTTATATGCGCCGTGCGACCAACACCGTGAACTATTCCAAGGCGCTGCCACTGGCGCAGGGCGTGACATTCGACATCGAATAGTTTGGCGACATCGAATAATCTGGCGACATCGAACAAGCTTTTAAAAATGACCGCTGGCGAGATTGGGTTCTCGCCAGCGGTTTTTCTTCTATCCTATCGACATCAGGCTGGCATTTCCGCCTGCTGCCGTCGTGTTGACGCTGACGGAGACTTCTTCCAGCAACCAGTTCAGATTGTAGGGCTGCTCAGCGCCTTGCAATTGCTCTGTCGTGGCGGATTGAACCAAAACCAGAGGCCCCGGAAGGCCAGCGATGCGGGTGTTGAGCTGCTGCACCCGCTCTGCGTGCCCCTCGATCAGCGCACCGGCAAACGGTCCCGCCGCTTCCCAATCGCTTGACCATGTGATGCGGGCAGCGACGCTGGATGGCAGGCCATCAAGCTCCGCGTCCAGCTTCGTTTCCCGGTCGATCACGACAGTATTTCCAGCTGCAAGGGCGGCTGCCAGCTGGCGGAAAAGCCCGCCTTTCGTCTGCGGCGCAAGCAGCACCTGACCACGCGGATGCAGCGCATAAAGATTGCGCTCACCGACAGGGCCTGCAAGTTCTGTCTCAAAGCCGAGGCCTGAAAGATCGCCAGAAGCCCGCACCACTTGCGCTGCGGCCTTGTCGCCTTTCGTGTCCAGCCGGTTGGCGAGATCGGCAATTGCCGTGTCGGGCTGCTGGCCCTTGCGCTCAACCAGAGGCGGGTTTTTGGTGAGCCGTCCCAGATAAAGCGGGCCGCCAGCCTTGGGGCCGGTGCCGGACAGGCCACGACCACCGAAGGGCTGCACACCCACGACCGCACCGATAATGTTGCGGTTGACATAGAGATTGCCAGCCTTCACCCGCGAAAGCACATGCGCGATTGTCGTGTCGAGGCGCGTGTGCAGGCCGAAGGTCAGGCCGTAGCCGGTGGCGTTGATGTCGTCTATCAACCGATCCAACTTTTCGCGTTTGAAGCGGATGACGTGCAGAACCGGGCCAAAGACTTCGCGCTTGAGATCGGACAGCGATTTCAGCTCGACGATGGTGGGCGGCACGAAGGTGCCCTTGTCCGTTTCACCGCTCGGGGTGATCTGCTCGATGGAGTTGCCAAGGGCGCGCATGGCTTTGATGTGTTTTTCGATATTGTCCTTGGCCTCCAGCGTAATCACGGGGCCTACATCCACCGATAGCTGGTCGGTTCTGCCGATGCGCAATTCGTGTAGAGCGCCCTTCAGCATGGTCAGCGTCCGGTCAGCAACATCGTCCTGAAGGCAAAGCACGCGCAGCGCCGAGCAACGCTGACCGGCGCTGTCAAAGGCGGATGCAATGACATCGGCCACGACCTGCTCTGCAAGGGCCGAGGAGTCCACGATCATGGCGTTCTGGCCACCGGTTTCTGCGATGAGCGGAATAGGGCGACCGTCGCTCGATACACGGTCAGTCAGTTGCTTCTGGATCAGACGCGCAACTTCGGTGGAGCCGGTAAACATCACGCCTGCGGTCTGGCGGGCACCCACAAGCTGGGCACCGGTTTTGCCATCGCCGGGAAGAAGCTGGACAGCATCATCGGGAACGCCCGCCTCATGCAGCATGCGAATGGCTTCTGCGGCAATCAGCGGCGTTTCTTCGGCGGGCTTTGCCAGTACCGGGTTTCCAGCAACCAATGCTGCTGCAACCTGCCCGATGAAAATGGCCAGCGGAAAATTCCACGGGCTGATGCAGACGATGGGGCCAAGCGCCTGCTGCTGGACACCGAATGTGGCGCGGGCTTCATGGGCATAGTAGCGCAGGAAATCGATGGCTTCGCGCACTTCGGCAATGGCGTTGGGTGCCGATTTTCCAGCCTCGCGCATGATGAGGCCAAGCAGGGTCGGCAATCGCTCCTGCATGACGTCAGCTGCTTTTTCGAGGCAGGCGGCGCGCTCTTTAACTGATATCTGCGACCAATTGGACGAGGCTGCGGCTTCCAGCGCCTTGGCAACGTCTTCTTCGCTCGGCTCGGTCACGGTGCCGACCACATCCGTGTGGTCGCCGGGGTTGAGAACAGAACGCGTTGTACCTGACGAAAGAGGCGAGGCTGCTTTCCATTCCATGGCGACGCTTGCGGACAAGGCTTCGCTGAGTGATGCCAGAACCATGTCATTGGCAAGATCGAGCCCTGCCGAATTGGTGCGGGTGCCGAAGAGATTGGCAGGCTTTGCGATTTTCTCGTGCTGCGCACCGGGAGCAGGCATGGCTTTCACCACGGCAACCGGATCGTCCAGAAGCTGGTCGATGGCGACATTGGGGTCTGCGATGCGGTTGACGAAGGACGAGTTCGCACCGTTTTCCAGCAACCGGCGCACGAGATAGGCCAGAAGCGTTTCATGGGTTCCAACCGGCGCATAGAAGCGGCAAGGGCGGTCGAGATTGGTTTTGCCGACGACCTCGCTGTAGAGCGGCTCGCCCATGCCGTGCAGGCACTGAAACTCATAGTCTCCGATTTTGAATTCGGGACCGGCCAGATGGTAGATCGTTGCCAGCGATTGCGCATTGTGGGTGGCAAATTGCGGGAAGACCACATCGCGGGCTGCCAGCAGCTTGGTGGCGCAGGCAATGTAGGAAACATCCGTGTGAACCTTGCGGGTAAAGACGGGGAAGTCGGTGAGGCCATCCAGCTGTGCCCGCTTGATTTCGGCATCCCAATAGGCACCCTTGACGAGGCGCACCATGATGCGGCGGTTGGACCGGCGCGCAAGATCAATGATATAATCCAGCACGAAGGGGCAGCGGCGGCTATAGGCCTGCACGACAAAGCCAAGACCGTGCCAGTTGCCAAGCTCTGTATCCAGCGCAAGGGTTTCGAGAAGGTCGAGCGAAAGCTCCAGCCGGTCAGCCTCCTCGGCATCGATGTTGAGGCCGATGTTGTAACCCTTGGCCAGAAGCATCAGGGATTTGACGCGCGGCAGAAGCTCATCCATAACACGCTGCGCCTGCGCTCTCACATAGCGCGGGTGCAGCGCAGAAAGCTTGATGGAAATGCCGGGGCCGCCATAGACGCCGCGACCGGCGGACGCCTTGCCGATGGCATGAATGGCCTGCTCGTAATCGCGGTAGTAGCGCTCGGCATCCTTGGCCGTGGTCGCTGCTTCACCCAGCATGTCGTAGGAATATTGAAAGCCCTGCGCTTCAAGCGGTTTGGAGCGGTTGATGGCTTCAGCGATTGTCTGGCCTGTCACGAACTGTTCGCCCATCATCCGCATGGCCATATCCACGCCCCGGCGGATGACCGGTTCTCCTGCGCGGGAGATCAGTTTTGTCAGTGCTGCTGAAAGACCCTTGTCGTTGACGGTGGAGGTCAGCTTGCCGGTGATGACGAGACCCCAGGTGGCGGCGTTGACGAAGAGCGAACGACCGCCGCCCAGATGCGAGCGCCAGTCGCCGGTGGCGATCTTGTCACGGATCAGCGCGTCACGGGTGGCAGCATCGGGAATGCGCAACAGCGCTTCGGCAAGGCACATCAGCGCCACGCCTTCCTGGCTGGAAAGCGAATATTCCTGCACCAGACCTTCAACACCGGTGCCCTTTGCCTTAGCGCGAAGGGCGGTGACAAGCTTGCGCCCAATGTTGCGGATCGTCGCCGCCTGTTCGGGCGAGACAGCTGCGGCCTCAAGCAAGGGTGCCAAGCATTCGGGTTCTGACCGGCGCGTCGCCTCGGTGATGGCGCGGCGAAGCGGCGTCTGCGGGCTTGTCGGTGGCGCAAAACGGGCAAAGACACCGTCTGCTGCATCGGTCTGTGGTGTGGCAAGCGCGGCGTTGTGTTCGGCCATGGGTCCGGTCCCTGATATCGGTGATGAGCGCGTGTGATCTCGACGCTCTTGTTCTGACACAATCTTACCATTGCCGGTGAAGTTGCTATGGTCCTATTTCAGCGATATATTGGGACAAAATAACTTATAATATTGGCTTTTGAAGGCAATATGGATGCCAAAACCATCTGAAACAGGCGATCTTGATCACTTCGATCTGAAGATATTGGGCGCTTTGAGCGAGGATGGGCGCATGTCCATTCTGGAATTGTCGCGGCAGGTTGGCCTGTCGAAAACGCCGTGCCAGACACGGCTGAAGCATCTGGTCGATCAAGGCTATATTCTGGGCTTCCGCGCCATGCTCAACCCGGCCAAGCTGGGGCTGGAGCATATCGCCTTCACTGAGGTCAAACTGTCGGATACGCGCGAAAAGGCGCTGGAGGATTTCAACACCGCCGTTCGCAAGATCAAGGAAGTGGAAGAGTGCCACATGATCGCGGGTGCCTTCGACTATCTCTTGAAGGTGCGCACCACCGATATCCGCAAATACAGGCGCGTGCTGGGCGAGAAAATTTCGAGCCTGCCCTGTGTCGCCAACACATCGACCTTTGTGGTGATGCAATCTGTGAAGGAAGGCGGAATATAAAAAGGCGCAGCCGTGAGGCCGCGCCTTTTTGAAGTGTCTTGTAGTTTGGCTTAGCGTACCGCTGATGCCGCCGTAACGGCTGTCATCTGGGCATCGGGACCAAACTCGTTTTCATCCTGAATGCCGAGCAGTTCCTGAAGGCGCAGACGAGCGCGGCTGACGCGGCTTTTGATGGTGCCGACAGGGCAACCGCAGATTTCCGCAGCTTCCTCATATGCAAAACCAGATGCGCCGATCAGCAGAATGGCTTCACGCTGGTCTTCAGGCAACTTGGCAAGCGCCGTCTTGAAATCCGCCAGATCGACAGAACCATGCTGTTCCGGTGGAACCGACAGACGCGATGTGTAAGCACCATCGGTATCCTGAACTTCACGGCCGGATTTTCTGATCTGGCTGTAGAATTCGTTGCGAAGGATTGTCACCAGCCATGCACGCATATTGGTGCCGGGCTGATAGCTTTCCTGCTTTGCCCACGCCTTCATAATGGTGTCCTGCACCAAATCGTCGGCGCGGTCACGGGATCTGATGAGCGAAATGGCAAAGGCGCGCAGATTTGGCAAAGCAGCCAGCATCTCACGCTTGAAATTGTATTCGTTCTTGTTTGGCTCTTCTACCATCACAGACCCGACGCTTTCGCTTTGTTTTCAGCTTCGTCGAGTTTTTCAAGCAAATCGAGGAACTTGTCTGGAATGCCCTCGTCTTGAACTGTGTCGTAAAGTTCGCGTAATTTGCGAGATATCACCGTTCGCCCCGAATCCGGGACTGTCGGTGACTTCCCCTTATCAGACGGTTCCTGATCTGATTGAAACATGCTCATGATTTCCGGTATTCCTAATGTGTCATGACTCATAATGCCTATCTAAAAAAAATGTTCCAGCCGACCGGAACTTTTTTTTAGATGCCACGTTTTTTTGTTTAGGTTTGCGATGCAAGCCGAACGATTCCAGGGGAGAATTTTATGTCAGTTTCTACACGCATTGCACCACACCTGCCCTATCTTCGCAGGTTCGCGCGTGCTGTTTGCGGTTCACAATCCACTGGCGACGCTTACGTTGCCGCCAGCCTGGAAGCATTGATTGCCGATGTCAGCATTTTTCCGCAGACCAGCAGTGACCGGGTCTCGCTCTATCAATTGTTCGTATCGATTTTTAGTTCCGTAACGATCAACATCAAGACCGATGAAAACCTCACGGGCTGGGAAAAGCGCGCTTCTGCGAACCTTTCCGCTGTGCCAGCGGTTCCACGCCAGGCGTTCCTCCTGACTACAGTCGAGGAATTCTCCATGGCTGAAGTCGCCGAGATCCTTCGCGTGCCTGAAGCGCATGTCGGCAAGCTGATCGACGAAGCAGCATCCGAAATTGCCCGTCAGGTCGCCACCGACATCATGATCATCGAAGACGAGCCATTGATCGCGATGGACATCGAACAGATGGTAACGGATCTGGGCCATAACGTGACCGGCATTGCGCGTACCCACAAGGAAGCGCTTGAACTGTTCCACCGCACCCAGCCTAAGATGATCCTTGCGGATATTCAGCTGGCAGACGGAAGCTCGGGTCTGGAAGCCATGAAGGAAATCCTTCAGATGACAACGCTTCCCGTCATCTTCATCACTGCCTTCCCTGAGCGTCTTCTCACAGGCGAGCGTCCTGAGCCGACATTCCTTGTGACCAAGCCGTTCAATCCTGATATGGTGAAGGCGCTGATCAGCCAGGCGTTGTTCTTCAATGAAAGTTCACGTGTCGCTGCTTAAATAGCTCTCTACTTAGAAGATTTTGGAACTCGGGTTGTTACTCGGCGTTGAGGTCTGCGTGTTTGTTCAAAACAAAGCGACCTTGATCGCCGTTCCCCGTTAGGAGACCATATTGCATCGGCTGGCGTGGCATAATGCGGGGCGGGATGAGGGCGACCTTCACGATTCACTCGTGTTGGCTCTTCTCGATTCCGACGAAACGGTCATGCTGCAGGACCGTGACAAAGAGTATATCTTCATCGCGAACCTGCCCGATGTGTGGAACCTCCCGCAGGAAACCGCGCAGGACCCGACTGACATCACCATGTTCGGCGAAGATCTCGCCGCCCGCTTGGCCGATCTCAAGAAAGACCTGACCTCTGCCGGCAGCAGGGGCATGCTGGAAGTGAATGCCGGTAAGGACCGCGTCTTCCAGTTTCACGTCTATTCCACCGTCAACATGTCCGGGCAGCGCGTTCTCAAAACGACGATCCGAGAGATCACCGCCGAGCGAAGGCGCGAGCAATTGCTGCGCTCTCTGCTGCGCGAAGTCAGTCACAGGTCCAAAAATCTTCTCGCCATCATCCAGAGCCTTGCTGCACAGACGGCTCGGTTCAGCTTCACCAAAGAAGATTTTCTGCGCAAATTCCGCGGCAGGCTGCATGCGCTTGCTCAGTCACAGGATTTGATCACGGATTCCGACTGGCGCGGCGCGGAAATTTTCGACCTGCTCAAACAGCAGGCCGATCTTTATCTGCCGGAATATCCGCACCTGATACAGATGAGGGGCGAAAACCTTCTTCTTAATCCCAATGGTGCGCTTTATGTGGGGCTCGCTTTCCACGAACTCGTCGTCAACACCGTCAGCCATGGCGGAAACCTGTCCCGGCATCTTCCGCTGACGTTGGATTGTCGCAAGGATGGAGATTTTTTCGAGGTCCGCTGGACAGAGCCTCTGGGTGGCAGCGGTGCCGTCATGTCCTCTGGCGATGGCGACAAGAGAAGCAATTTTGGCAGCGTTGTGCTGGAAAAGGTTGTTCCCGCAGCACTGGGTGGCGAAGCGCGCTACCAGGTAAGTGCCGACAATATTGATTATTTCCTGAGATTTCCCGCACCTATTCCAACCTAAGTGTTGAGTTTGGCCACTCGCATCGCTTTAACCTTCGAGCGTTCTGGCAAGCTAGCGACGTCACTTTCTAATAAAAATGCCCAAAACGAAAAAAGCACGGCTCCGTAGAGCCGTGCTATTCAGTGCAGGTTTTCAGGGGCAAAACCTGCTGCGCCAAGCCTCAGGCGGGGACGGGGAGTGGCTTGGCTTGCCTTTAAAAACGCCGACGTGATTCTTTGGTTCCAACGATTTTCAATTTTTCTTCGAGGGCGTAAATCTTTTTTTGAGCACGCCATTTCGACGCAGTTCAGCGTCGTCCTGAATTGTTGCTGTGCGTCTATTGCGGAGAGGTGCTGCTGCATTTTCGATCACGTCTTCCTCACAAACTGGTGCTGACTGCTTAAAAAAATGGCGGAACCAAATTTGATCCTTTGCCGTTTTCTAGACAACTGGCTCGCACCGAAAGCGTGTAATCGCCGCGAGCAGGTTAGTTTGAAACTATAAGGAAGGTACGAAATGAAAAAGACACTCACCATGATCGCTACAGCCGCTCTCTTGGGTTCCACAACGTTCGCACCTATGGCAATGGCTCAGGGCACAACAGCGCCTGCCGCGCCAAGCGCAACGGCACCGGCGACAACAACCGCGCCTGATGCTGCCATGCCATCGACAACCGCTGCCTCCGGTGCATATTTGACCGAGCAGGGTCCGACACAGATCAGTGCCAATAATTACATCGGCAGTGACGTTTACACGGCTACAGATGAAAGCATCGGTAGCGTTACCAACCTCATTCTCGAAGAAAATGGCGGCATCGTCGCAGCCGTTGTTGGTGTCGGCGGGTTCCTCGGCCTTGGCACCAAGGATGTAGCTGTACCGATGAGCAAGCTCACAGTCACACGCGATACAGCAAACGGCACGATCCGTCTGACGACGACTGAGACCGCTGAGACCCTGAAGGCTGCGCCTGAATTCGTAACGATGGCAGACAAGGCCGACGGCACGACACCTGCGCCAGCCGCTGGCGGTACGACGACCACCGCACCTGCACCATAATCTCTTCCTGGGAGAGAGGCGCTACGACATGATGACGTAGCGGAAACACCGGTCCTTTGGGCCGGTGTTTTTTTGTGGTCTTCACATGCCGCCTATACATTTGCACTGGGCGGAACCGTGCGCGATAGTGGATAGACAACTTTGCCATCCTCTTCCCCACGGGGAAACGCGCCTTCCCGGTGCCGTCGCTCAGCCTCCTTATATCCTGCCGGGCTAATGCCGATGTAGCGCTTAAACATGCGTGAAAAGTAATAGGCGTCGGTATAGCCTGATTGCTCCGCCGCCTGCTTGACGTGACAACCGCTCGCCAACAGTCCCATGGCGCGCTCCATGCGTTTGAATTCCTGAAATTTGACGGGCGTCCAGCCAATCTGGCGCTTGAACTCTCGCTTGAAATAGTCGGGATTATAGGGTGCCGACTCCACAACAGTCTCGGCCAGCGTTTCTTTCACGGGGTCCATGGCAATCTGGTTTGCCGCAACCATGATGGCCAGCGATAGCGCATCGGGATTGCCGACATTGCCCACCGCCTGTTCGCGCCATTCGATGAAGGCTTCGTTGATGAACTCCATCAGCAACACCATGAGCAGGTGATGCTGCATAAGCGTTGTGGATGATGGCGGCGCAATGTCATGGAAGCGCCTGACAATTGGCTCCAGAATAGTCCAGTGCGAAAGGGTAAGGCATGTCTTCAGCCTTATCTGAGAGACAAAATCGAGCCTTCCGAAAAGGTCGAGCGTGAAATGCTGGGCGATGCCGGTATAGAGGTCTCTGGAGCCGGAGCGACCGACAAAGCGCGTGTTTGCCGGTATCAGCATGGCCGTACCAGGCTCCATGGTGATCGTCTGGCCATCAATCTCATAGGTCGCCTTGCCTGTCAGGCAGACCAGAAAATCATGCACGCTGTTGGTCTTGTCGATGCTCCATGTGGGGGAGTGCAGCATCTTGATGGTGGAGCGTGTCAGCGTCAGAGCCAGAGCATTCGGCGGTATTTCGGCAAAAACATTACCTTCGATTTTGTCCATCTCTTTTCCCGAAAATGTCGATTTCCATCATGCCACTTTGGAAGTCATATTATCTCTTGAGCCTGAAAAAGAAACAGGCTGGTGAGGAAATGGGAGGATTTGAGGTTTTTGAGGTCCAACTCTGAAAACAGGGTGAACTGCCAGGAAATCTCAATTTAGCGAAGATGCAGAATAAAGAACATCACTATCAGCGTGACAGGTCTCCTGCCACGGCAGTTTCGCTCGCGCTTTGGAGGCGCAATCATTCGCTGACCAGCACGGCATGGCATGGAAGGTCACGCGCATGAGTGGAGACAATCGCTTCCTTGGGCTGTTTTATCTGTCGCCCTATATCATCGGGCTGCTGATCTTCACGACGCTGCCATTCATGGCGTCGCTCTATCTCAGCTTCACCAATTACAATCTGCTGGATCAGCCCACATTCACCGGCCTTGCCAATTACATCAAGCTGTTCACCAATGATCGCACATTCCGCAAATCGCTGTGGGTGACGCTGATCTATGTGTTCACCACGGTGCCGCTGAAGCTGGTCTTCGCGCTCTTCATTGCGGTCATCCTGAACTATAAGCTCAAGGCCATCAATTTCTTCCGCACGGCCTATTATGTGCCATCCATTCTGGGCGGCTCGATCGCGATCGCGGTTTTGTGGCGCTACATCTTTGCCGATACGGGTCTCGTCAATATGGGCCTCAACCTGCTCGGCTTTGAAGGGGTCAACTGGTTCGGAGATCCGACCAACGCGCTGTTTACGATTACGCTGTTGCGCATCTGGCAGTTCGGTTCGGCCATGGTCATTTTCCTGGCCGCGTTGCAGAGCGTCGATAATTCGCTCTACGAGGCCGCGTCCATCGATGGCGCTGGCAAATGGAAGACCTTCGTCCACATCACGCTTCCGCTGATCACGCCGGTCATCTTCTTCAATCTCATCATGCAGATGGTGCAGGCGTTTCAGGAGTTTAACGGCCCCTACATCATCACGCAGGGCGGGCCGCTGAAATCCACCTACCTGCTGCCCCTCTATATTTATGACGAAGCGTTCAAGCGGTTCGACATGGGATACGCCTCGGCCATCGCATGGGTCCTGTTCGTCATCATCATGGTGCTGACCGTCATTGCCTTCTGGTCGTCTCGCCATTGGGTCTACTACGCCGGCGATAAAAGGAGCTGACCATGGTCGATCACGCTGTTTCCACCTTCGACGCTGCTGCCATGGATGCCGAACGCGCCCGCAGCCGGGAGCGCCTCCGCACCCGTATCAGCACTACCATCCGCTATTTCATGCTGACCGCGGTCGGTCTGTTGATGCTCTACCCGCTAATCTGGCTGATTGGCGCATCCTTCAAGACCAATGCCGAAATCTTCAACAATCCCGGCTTCTGGCCTGAAAATCCGACGCTGGACGGTTATATCCAGGGCTGGAAGACGTCGACGCCCTATACATTCGCAACATTCTTCCTCAACACGCTCTGGATCGTGCTTCCAAAGATGATCGGCACGGCCATTTCCTGCACGGCGGTGGCCTATGGCTTTGCAAGGTTTGAGTTTCCGGGCAAGAAAATCCTGTTTGCATCGCTGATTGCGACGCTTCTCCTGCCGAATGTCGTCACCCGCATTCCGCAATATCTGCTGTTTCGCGATCTCGGCTGGCTGGATACCTATCTGCCGCTCTGGGTGCCCTCGGCCTTTGCGGGCGATGCCTTCTTCGTCTTCATGCTTGTGCAGTTCCTGCGCGCTATCCCGCGCGACATGGAAGAGGCGGCGCGGGTGGATGGCGCATCCACCATGCAGACATTGCTCTTCATCGTCGTTCCCCTGCTTACACCCGCATTGATCTCAGTCTGCCTGTTTCAGTTCATGTGGACCATGAACGACTTCCTCGGGCCGTTGATCTACCTCTCATCAATCGAAAAATACCCCGTGTCGCTGGCTTTGAAACTGTCCATCGACACCACCGAAGCCTTCGACTGGAACCGCATTCTCGCCATGTCGGTCCTCGCCATCACGCCTGCTCTCGTCGTGTTCTTCGTGGCGCAGAAATACTTCATCGACGGCATCTCCGCTGGCGGCATCAAAGGATAATCGAAATGGCTAGCCTTCAACTCAGGAACCTTGAAAAAGACTATGCGTCCTTCCGTGCCGTGCATGGCATCAATCTCGATATCGAAGATGGTGAGTTCATGGTGCTGGTCGGGCCATCAGGCTGTGCCAAGTCCACGACGCTTCGCATGATCGCGGGTCTGGAGCGCATCACCGGCGGAGAAATCCGCATTGGTGGCGAACTCGTCAACGACAAGCCGCCGGGCGAGCGCGGCATCTCCATGGTGTTTCAGAACTACGCGCTCTACCCGCATATGAAGGTGCACAAGAACCTCTCCTTCAGCATGCGCCTGAAGCGCCGCTCCAAGGCCGATATTGAAGCTGCAACGCAGAACGTGTCCGAGACGCTTGAAATCCAGGCGCTTCTCGACCGTTTGCCCAAGCAGCTTTCCGGCGGGCAGGCGCAGCGCGTGGCGGTGGGCCGGGCGCTCATCAAGAAGCCGCAGGTCTTTCTCTTCGATGAGCCGCTGTCCAATCTCGATGCGAAACTGCGTGCCTCGATGCGCGTGCGCATCACCGATCTTCACAAGCGTCTCAAAGCCGATGGGCAGCAGGCGACTGTGGTCTATGTTACCCACGACCAGACGGAAGCCATGACCATGGGCGACCGCATCTGCGTGATGAAGGAAGGCCACATCATGCAGGTGGCTGACCCGGTGACACTCTATAACAGGCCCGCCAACGCCTTTGTCGCCGGCTTCATCGGCAGCCCGGAGATGAACCTCATCAATGGAACCCTGGAAAGCGATGGCGCGATCAATATCGCCGGCCAAAGTGTCCAGCTTGGGCCTGAGCTGACCAGCCGCCTGCGCGCAGATGCTCCGAAAGAGGTCATTTTAGGGGTTCGCCCGCAGCATTTCAGCCTTGCGACGCCAGACACGCCCAATGCCCTTTCGGGCCGTATCAGCCATGTCGAGTTCATGGGGCATGAGGTCTATCTGCACATCCAGGCGGGAGAGAACCGTGTCATCGCTGTGGTGCAGGCGCAGTCCTATGAGCGCAAGGCCTTGAGGGACGAGCAGGTGTGGCTGACGGCGGATGCCCGCTCGGCCCATGTGTTTTCCCGTCAATCGGGCGAAAACATCAGCCTTGCCTAGAGGCATCTGAATTCAACGTTGAATGATCGGGAGGATCTACAATGAAACGTGCATTGATACTGTCTGTGCTTTTTGCCGCCACAAGCCTTGCCAATACGGCGTCGGCTGCAAACCTGCGCATGTCTTGGTGGGGAAGCGATGACCGGCATCTGGCCACGCAGGAAGCCCTGAAGGTGTGTGGCGCAAAATTCGGCCACACGATTGCGCCTGAGTTTACCGGCTGGCAGGGCCATCAGGAAAAGATCGCCACGCAGCTCGCTGGCCGCACCGAACCTGATATCATGCAGGTCAACTGGCCGTGGCTGCCGCTGTTTTCGAAAAATGGCGATGGCTTTGCCGATCTCAACCAGTTCAAGGACGTGATTGATCTCAGCCAATGGACGCAGGCCGATCTCGACAGCACGACCGTCAAGGGCAAGCTGAACGGCGTTGCGGTTTCCACCACAGGCCGCATTTTCATGTTCAACAAAACGATCTACGAAAAGGCTGGCATCACCATCCCGACGACCTGGGATGAGGTCTTTGCCGCCGCGCCGGTTCTCAAGGAAAAGCTCGGAGACGGTTACTACCCGTTTGAAGCGGCACCTTCGGAGGGCAACGGCCTCAATGCCCGTATCGTGGTTATCCTGCGTGCCACGCAGATGACCGGCAAGACATTCATCGATCCCGAAACCAACAAGATTGCGTGGACAGAGGCAGAGCTCGCCGAAGCCCTGAACTTCTACCAGTCGATGGTGGACAAGCACGTCATCGAATCCTGGAAGAGCTCTTCCGGCGGCGGCAATCGCCCTTTGTTTGAAAATCCGAAATGGGCCAATGGCCGTTACGCGGGCACCTATCAGTGGGACAGCACCTACGGCAAGATCGCCGCACCGCTCGAAAAGGGTCTGGAACTCGTGCCCGCCCATTCGCCGAAATCTGAAGGCGGCAAGTCCGAGGGCATTTATCGCAAGCCATCCATGCTGTTTTCCATCTCCAAGAACAGCAAGGAGCCGAAGGCGGCAGCGCAGATCATCAACTGCCTGCTGAACGACCCTGAAGCCGTGGCCATTCTGGGGGCCACACGCGGTATTCCCTCCAGCAAGATCGCCATCAAGACGCTGACGGATGCGGGCAAGATCAAGCCCGTGCAGGCGCAATCCTACAAGGTTGTGGTCGAGTCCGAAGGCCCGAAGGTCTCGCCGCTGATCGAGCATCCGCGCATCACCGAGGCTTTCGACACCAATCTTGAAGCCTTCGCCTATGGCCAGCAATCCGCCGAAGACACAGCCGCCGAAATCATCGCGGGTGTGGATGAAGCGCTGTCCGGTCTCTGAGGACGCCCGCTCATGACCAAGACCGCTGTCCAGCTTCTTACCACGTCGTCGCGAACCGCAACATTCAGTGTGGATGCTGAAACGCATCTGCATGCACTGGATGCGCGGCTTGGCTGGCGCGTGACGAATACGGATGGTGATGTGGTCGTGGAGGGTCAGACATCAACCGTCGTTTTCACCGTGGCGCAGCTTGAGCCCGGTCGCTCCTATGATCTCGAAATCGGTGATGCCGTGCTGCCCTTCTCCACGAAGGCAGAAACTGGCATCATCGATATCAGGGATTATGGTGCGTCACCCGGCAACAACGATAATGCCGGTTCTATCGCACGCGCCATATCAGCGGTTCCCGAAAGCGGGACGCTGAAGATTCCGCGTGGCCTGTGGAAAACGGGGCCGCTTTACCTCAAGAGCCGGATGACCTTGCTTCTGGAAGAGGGTGCCGAACTATCGGCGCTCTCCGACTGGAGCGATCTGGACATCTTTCCAGCCCGCCATGCCGATGGACGGGTACTCGGCACCTGGGAGGGTGTTGCCGAACCCAGTTTCGCCAGCATCATCAATGCGATCGACTGTGAAGACCTGACCATAACCGGCCTGGGCGTGGTGGATGGTGGCGGCGATCGTGGGGATTGGTGGACATGGCCGAAGGAGACGAGACGCGGCGCACGCCGTCCGCGCACGCTGTTTCTCTCCGGTTGCCGTGACCTGACATTGACCGGGTTCACCGTGCGCAATTCGCCATCCTGGACCGTTCATCCCGTCTTGTGTAACCGGGTGCTGGCAGCGGATCTTCGTATCGAGAATGATCCCGGCTCGCCCAATACAGATGGCTTCAATCCCGAATGCTGTCAGGATGTCCGGCTGGTCGGCCTGTTCATCTCCGTGGGTGATGACTGCATCGCCATCAAGGCCGGAAAGCGCCACCCGCTCGGCGGGCCGGACAGGCCGACAGTGCGGATTGCTATCAGCAATTGCCTCATGCAGCGCGGCCATGGCGCCGTCGTCATGGGCAGCGAAATGAGCGCAGGTGTCAGTGATGTCTCGATCAGCCGTTGTCATTTCATCGGCACGGATCGCGGGTTGCGCATCAAGACGCGGCGCGGGCGCGGTGGTGCCGTTGCCAATATCAGTCTCACGGATTGCCGAATGGATCAGGTGGTGACCCCGGTTGCGGTCAATGCCTTCTATTTCTGCGATGCGGATGGCCTTTCGGATTATGTCCAATCGCGTCTGCCTCTGCCCGTCACGCCTGAGACACCAAGCCTGTCGGGTCTGACGCTCCGCAATATCGAGGTGACGGCCGCACATACGGCCGCTGCCGTCTTTTACGGCCTGCCGGAAGCGCCGATCCGCGATGTGGTGATCGAGAATTATCAGGTCACGTTCGATCCGCATGCCGAGCCGCAGATCGCTGAAATGGCGAGCGAACTTCCGGCGCTCAGACATGCGGGCATCATTGCGGAAAACATCCTCTTCAAAACACTGTCGGGGCTCGCCCCTCAGTCCATCTATCCAACCGAGAATGACAGAGCTCATGCTGAACAGCTACTTTGATGAATACGCCCGCGACTATGCTTATTATAAGGGCGGTTCGTGGTGTTACGAGGACGGGTGTCTCTACCGCGGCCTGATTGCGCTTCATGAGGCAACCGGCGAGCAGCGCTGGCTCGACCATCTTCTTCGTCTGGTCAACGGCCAACTGGATGCGGCAAACCGGCTGGCCGGATATCGCATCGATGAGTTCAATATCGACAACGTGCTGGCGGGACGGGCGCTGACCTATCTTTATGGTCTGACCAGCGAGAGCAAATGGCTTGAGGCCGCTAAGCCACTGGCAGATCAGTTGCAGTTTCATCCGCGCACCCAGGCGGGTCCTTACTGGCATAAGCTCCGATACCCGCACCAGGTCTGGCTCGACGGTCTCTATATGGCGCTGCCCTTCAAGCTGGAATATGCAAGAGCTGCGAAGCTGCCGCATATGCGCGATGATGCCGTCAGCCAGTTCCTTACCGCCCTTGATCTGACCTATCATGAAACGTCAGGCCTTTATCGTCACGGCTTTGACGAGTCGCGCCTGCAAGGCTGGGCCGACAAGACCACGGGCCTCTCGCCAGCCCACTGGGGTCGCGCCATCGGCTGGCTTGCCATGGCTTTCGTGGATATGATCGAGAACCTGCCCGTTGGCAGTGCCCGTGATGAAATCGAACGCCGCGCAAGCCTTTTGGCGCAGCGTGTGCAGTCGTTGCAACTGGAAGACGGGCGCTGGCTGCAGGTGGTGGATGCGTCAGAGATTGATGGCAACTATGCGGAAAGCTCCGCAACAGCCATGTTTGCCACTTTCTATCTGAAAGGCGCTCGCCTGAAGGTCGCTGGCTTCGACGCTGAAACAGGGCAAAGGGCGCTCGCCGGGCTGACTGCCCATGCCATAAAGCCGGATGCCGATCAGCGTCTGCGGCTTGAACAGATCTGCTGTGTGGCGGGGCTTGGCGGTTTTGAAGGGGTCTACCGCGACGGTACGGTCGAATATTACCTGTCTGAGGTCATTCGTGCCGATGACATCAAGGGGGTCGCCCCCTTGATGATGGCTCATGCGGAAACTCTGAGAGCCGGCTATCCTGCCCGCGTTGTCGAGGCAGGATAGGTCTCGCTGGCGCTGGGCCTAGATGCTTTCGTTGCGGGAAGAGTGCCAGCGCCATGCCGAGCTGATAATGTCTTCCAGCGAATATTGCGGCTCCCAGCCAAGCACTTCGCGTGCCTTGTCATTGTTGGCAACGAGTGTTGTGGAATCACCTGCGCGACGCTCGGCATATTCCACCGGGAAGGGGCGGCCTGAGACTTTCGAGATCGTATCGAGCAATTCCTTGACGGTCGTTCCTGTGCCTGTTCCAAGATTGAGCTCGACGGTCTCGCCGCCATTCCACAGATATTCGACAGCGCGAATATGGGCGTCGGCCAGATCCAGAATGTGAATGTAGTCACGCACACAGGTGCCGTCGCGGGTGTCATAATCGGTGCCGAACACCTTGAAGCCTTCACGGCGTCCGAGAGCCGCTTCGATGGCGAGCGGAATGGCATGGGTTTCAGGCTTGTGCCATTCGCCGATGCGTCCTTCAAAGTCTGCGCCTGCCGCATTGAAATAGCGCAGCATGACGGATTTCAGGTCTTTATAGGTGCTGTAATCCTTCAACGCCTGCTCAACCACCCATTTCGTGCGGCCGTATGGGTTGATCGGCGCCTGCGGATGCGTTTCATCCAAAGGCACCCGCTCAGGCAGGCCGTAGGTGGCGCAGGTGGAGGAGAACACGAAGGCTTTGACGCCCGCATCCATGGTAGCAGACAGAAGCGTCAGCGCGCCGATGACGTTGTTGTCGTAAAAGGCGACCGGGCTTTTAACGGATTCGCCCACTTCGATCAGGGCTGCGAAATGCAGAACCGCATCGGGCTTATACTTCGCAAAAACCTCGTCGAGGCGCGCCTTGTCCCTGATATCACCCTGCTCGAAAGGTCCCCAGCGCACAAATTCTTCGTGACCGTTGGAAAGGTTGTCGAAAACGACAGGCTCATAGCCGCGTTCGGCGAGCAGCATGCACGTGTGGGAACCGATATATCCGGCACCGCCAACAACAAGGACTTTTTTCCGCATCCAGCGTTTTCTCCATTACGAACCGTTGGCAAACTGCCTAACATTTTGTCGTCAGAAGGGCAGCGGAATTTTTCGCAGGTGCAAAAATAAAGCCGCCTTCCGGTGTGGAAGGCGGCTTTGGGATTGAATGGTCTTATTTTTTCTTCAGGATAGTTGTCCGCGTAGCCACGTAACCAACCGCAATTGCAGTCAGCAGCGTGACGAAGGGTCTTGCCGCCAGCGCACTGCCTGCCAGTGATTGCGCCGCCAGCGGTGCAGCCGCAAGCGGCATCACAGGCGCGGTGGCGTAGACGCGAGGTCTGCGCTTGATGGCAAGAGCAACCAGCATGAAGACGCCGAGGAGAAATGCACCACCTGCAATCACCAGTGCGGCAGGGCCAGCACCTATTTCATCAGCGAGGTAGATCGCACCGCCAATGAAGGCCGCGACGAAGGCAATCAGGAAGAAAACGCTCGCCAATGTCCACAACAGGATTGTGGATTTGATGCGGCGTGTTACCAGCTGGCCTTCCCGCTGCGTGTCGCCAAGATAAAGCAGAAGCGATTGAAGCATCTGCTCGCCTTAACGACGGGTAACGAGGGCGATCAGGAAGCCTGCCGCAACCGCAATACCCAGCGACTGAAGCGGGTTCTTCTGAACCTGATAAGTCAGGTTGTCATTGATGGACTGAATTTCGTTGCGAACCGTCGCGACAGTTTCTTCGCCCGCAGCCATTGCGTCATCTGCAGCACGCGAGGCGCGAGCCTTGACCTCATGCGATACGCCTGCGCCCAGTGCCTTTACGCTGCCAGCCAGATTGGCCAGATCTTCACGAAGCTGTGCAAGCTGCGCAGAAACTTCTGCGGCATCTGCATCTACACGGGCTTCGTTGATGTTGTCTTCTACGTCGCGAACCGTCGCCATGATGTTTCCTTTGCTGAGATTAAGTCAAAAAACGCCGTGCTTACGGCTCACACTTGGTCTTCAAACGTAGTGGAGCGGTTTTTGTTCCGCCATCGGGCAAGTGCGTTTAAAAAACGCCGTGATTGCAGAATCTTCTGCGCGGGTTTGTTTTCCTGTCACAAGCATCATATAAGGCCCCTCACAAGACGATATGATTTCCTATCCACGACAGTGATGTGACCGATAAATGCTGCAAACACCCTATTACCTGATCGACAAGGCAAAGCTCCTCAAGAACATGGAGAAGATTGCTTATGTGCGCGAGAAATCCGGCGCGAAGGCTTTGTTGGCGCTGAAGTGCTTCGCGACGTGGTCGGTATTCGATTTCATGTCGCAATATATGGATGGCACAACGTCGTCATCTCTCTATGAGGTGCGTCTGGGCCGTGAGAAATTCGGTGGCGAAACCCACGCCTATAGCGTGGCTTATGCCGATTACGAGATCGATGAAGTCGTCGCCAATGCCGACAAGATCATCTTCAACTCCATCAGCCAGCTGGAGCGTTTTGCCGAGAAGGCATCCGGCATCACACGCGGCCTGCGCCTGAACCCACAGGTATCCTCGTCCACATTCGATATCGCCGATCCGGCCCGTCCGTTCAGCCGTCTGGGCGAATGGGACGTGGCGAAGGTCGAAAAGGTTATGGACCGCATTTCCGGCTTCATGATCCACAACAATTGCGAAAACGGTGACTTCGACCTGTTTGACCAGATGCTGGGGCAGATCGAGGAAAAATTCGGCTCGCTTCTGGCGCGTGTCGAATGGGTCAGCCTTGGCGGTGGCATCCACTTCACCGGCGAAAACTACCCCATCGACCGCTTCTGCGATCGCTTGAAGGAATTCTCGGAAAAATTCGGCGTCCAGGTGTTTCTGGAGCCCGGCGAAGCTTCCATCACCAAGAGCACGACGCTGGAAGTCACGGTTCTCGATACATTGTACAACGGCAAGAACCTCGCCATCGTCGATAGCTCGATTGAAGCCCATTTGCTGGATTTGCTGATCTACCGCGAAAACGCCAAGGTTTTGCCCAATGAAGGCGATCACTCTGTCATGGTGTGCGGCAAGTCCTGCCTTGCGGGCGATGTGTTCGGCGAGTTTCGCTTCGAACAAGAGCTGAAGGTTGGCGACCGCGTCTCTTTCCAGGACACCGCCGGTTACACCATGGTCAAGAAAAACTGGTTCAACGGCGTGAAAATGCCGACGATTGCCATCAAGGAACTGGACGGCACCATCACGACCGTCCGTGAATTCGACTTTGCCGATTTCGAGCAAAGCCTGTCTTAATCACTCCAACACAATCCCTGCGGGGAAAAGGGGGCATCACCTGAAATGAAGAAGAACGTTCTCATCATCGGCGCCGGTGGCGTAGCACAGGTCGTGGCGCATAAGTGCGCCCAGAACAGCGATGTATTGGGAGACATTCATATTGCGTCACGCACAGTTGATAAGTGCCGCAAGATTGTCGAATCCGTACGCGAAAAGAAGAGCCTCGAAACCGATGTAAAGATTGAGGCCCATGCGCTTGACGCTATGGATATCGAGGCCACGAAAGCCTTGATTGTGAAGACTGGTGTTCAGATCGTCATCAATGTCGGTTCAGCTTTCGTCAACATGTCCGTTCTTCGTGCCTGCATGGACACAGGTGTTGCCTACATGGATACGGCCATCCATGAGGATCCGACCAAGATTTGCGAAAATCCGCCATGGTACGGAAATTACGAATGGCAGCGCGCTGCCGAATGCAAGGAAAAGGGCATTACCGCCATTCTGGGCGTCGGCTTTGATCCGGGCGTTGTCAACGCCTATGCGCGTCTGGCCAAGGATGAGTATTTCGACAAGGTCACCTCGGTTGATATCGTCGATATCAATGCCGGTAGCCATGGTCGCTGGTTCTCCACCAACTTCGATCCTGAAATCAATTTCCGCGAATTCACGGGCGTCGTCTACTCCTGGCAGAACCAACAGTGGCAGACCAACCAGATGTTCGAGGTTGGCCAGGAATTCGACCTGCCGGTTGTCGGCAAGCAGAAGGCCTATATGACGGGCCATGACGAAGTGCATTCACTGTCCAAGAACATGGATGGTGCCGATGTGCGCTTCTGGATGGGCTTTGGCGATCACTATATCAACGTCTTCAACGTTCTGAAGAACCTCGGCCTTCTGTCTGAAAAGCCGGTCAAGACAGCCGAAGGTCTTGAAGTCGTTCCACTCAAGGTGGTCAAGGCTGTGCTGCCGGATCCATCGTCGCTGGCGCCTGATTATGTGGGCAAGACCTGCATCGGCGATATCGTGAAGGGTATCAAGGACGGCAAGGAAACCGAGGTCTTCATCTACAATGTGGCAGACCACAAGGATGCCTATAATGAAGTCGGTAGCCAGGGCATTTCCTACACGGCTGGCGTTCCGCCCGTCGCTGCCGCGATGCTGATTGCATCGGGCGAATGGGATGTGAAGCAGATGGCCAATGTGGAAGAGCTGCCACCGCAGCCATTCCTAAACATTCTGAACAAAATCGGCCTTCCAAGCCGGATCAAGGATGAAAATGGCGATCGCGCCCTGACATTCTGATCCTTCGAGAATACAAAAAGCCCCGCTTTGCGAGCTGATCCCGGACCTTTCAAATGGCCGGGATCATTCACAGCGGGGCTTTTTTTGTCTTGAGATTGATTGTGAATGGCTTGGGAGGGCGCTACTTGGCTGCGGATTTGCGGGATTTGGCTTTGGGCTTTTCGGCAATGGCCTCTGCTGCCGCCTGTGCGGCAAGTGCGAGTTTCACGTCTGCCTTCTTGCGGTGCGTTGGCTTTGTCGCCTTCGACTTCTGAAGAAGGCCATATTCACTCTTGGCCTGTTCCCAATGGTCGGAATCTCGGCCGTGTGGCCGCCCTTCCTGTTCCCACAACGTATAGGCGCGCTTGCTGATCCAATCACTTTCTGAAACTGGCATCTTTATCTCCCGTTAGAATGTCCTGTCAGCAGCCAGTATGTGGCTGCCTGCATGCGCCGGCCGCAACGCTGGACAGGGAAAGCGCGCCGGTATTTTACCTGACCATTACATGCCATGATTCGCAGGTGCGTCAAGTGAATTTGGTGCACTGCAAAAGGCTGCAATTCCCGTTTTACGAGCATATTCAATGATCGCATCGGGCCCTATCCTCAGATACGGAACAAATATTCTTGCTTAAGGTTCCCCCGGCATCCAAACTGCTGCCCATCACATTGTTTTGAGGAGGCGACATGCCGCATCCAGCATCATTGGCGGATGACATCATTATCGCAAGGCAGGGCTCGGCGGGTCTAATCCAGCTTAACAGGCCCGCTGCGATCAACAGCCTCAATCAAGCGATGGTCTCTGGCTTGAAGGCAGCACTTGCCGATTTCCTAGGCGATCCCGAGGTTATCTGTGTCATCCTGTCCGGTGAGGGAGAGCGCGGCCTGTGCGCGGGCGGCGATGTTCGCGAGATCCATGCGACGAGGACTAAGAGCGAGGCCGATCGCGCACGGTTCTGGCGTGAAGAGTTTCCGCTGAACCACACCATTTCCCGATATCCCAAGCCCTATGTGGCGCTGATGGATGGTATCGTCATGGGCGGTGGCGTGGGTATTTCGGCCCATGGACAATATCGCATCGTGACAGAGCGGACCCGGCTTGCCATGCCGGAAACGGCCATTGGCTATTTCCCCGATGTGGGGGCGACATGGCTGCTTCCCCAAGCGTCGGGTGAGGCTGGAACATGGCTCGGCCTGACAGGGCGGGAGATCGGCGCGGCGGATGCCATCCATATGGGACTTGCAGATTATCATGTTGCCGCCGAACATCTTGAAGGCCTTGTTCAAGCACTGGGCGATGTCGTTGCTGCGGCAGATGTCGGTGATGTGATCGAGCGTTTCGCCAGCGCACCCAAGATCGATGGAATCGTCGCCCGCCACCGGGATCATATCGATGCCGCCTTCGGCTTTAATACCGTTGAAGAGATATTTGAAGCCCTGGCATCTATCGATGATGACTTTGCGAGAGAGACGCTCGCCACCCTCAAGGCACGGTCGCCAACCAGTCTCAAGCTCACCTTGCGCCTTTTGCGGCAGGGAAGGGAAAGCTTCGGCCTTGTCGAATGTCTGGAGCGCGAATTCGTGGCTGGCTGCGAGGTGTTGCGCAACCATGATTTCTACGAAGGCGTGCGCGCAGCACTCATCGACAAGGACCGCAAACCGCTGTGGCGTCCTGCCGCGTTGGGCGAGATCAGCGAGGACGAGTTGGATCGATATTTCGTCGCAAGCCAGCCACCGCTCTTCACCGACCACCGTCTCTGACATGGCAGCGCAATATCCGTTCGGATATTGATGATCAGGAAGTAAAACTTTCTAGGATGACCTGACGATCGGGTGGCTGGTTCCTCGCACCATTCGGGCTGCTTCCGTATCCTGTTCTCCAAATTGGTGCTCTGGGGAATTTCATGAAACGGATCATGCTTATCGGTGCTGCTGTTGCCGCGCTTCTATCGACATCTGCGACAGCGCAAGAGCCGAAGACGCTTCTCAACGCATCCTATGATGTTGCCCGCGAGGTTTTTGCGGCGGAAAATGAAGCCTTCGTGAAGGCGCATCCCGGCGTTACTATCGACCAGTCCCATGCGGGTACGTCCAAGCAGGCCCGTGCCATCGTTGAAGGCCTTGAGGCGGATGTCGTGACCTTCAATCAGGTGACCGACATTGATTTTCTGGTCAAGCAGGGCTTTGTCTCTGCCGATTGGGCCAAGAGCTTCCCCAATGATGCGTCCCCGTTCTATTCCTTCCCGTCTTTCCTCGTTCGCGCCGGAAACCCCAAGAACATCAAGGATTGGGATGATCTGGTTCGTGATGATGTGAAGCTGGTTTTCCCGAACCCGAAAACATCAGGTAATGCCCGCTATACCTATCTGGCAGCGACGGCTTTCGCGAAGGAAAAGTTCAAGGGTGATGATGCCCAGGTGCAGGACTTCATCAAGAAGATTTTCGCCAACACGCCGGTCTTCGATACCGGTGGCCGCGCAGCGACCACCACATTTGTTGAGCGCGAAGTGGGCGATGTGCTGATTACCTTCGAAGCCGAGACCCGTGGCATTGCCAAGCAATATGGCAAGGACAAGGTTGAAAGCGTTGTGCCATCCGTCAGCCTTCTCTCTGAATTCCCGGTCGCAGTGGTGGACAAGGTTGTCGACAAGCGCGGCTCGCGTGAACTGGCAAAGACCTATCTGGATTTCCTCTACACCGAGGAAGGCCAGCGCGTTGCGGCCCAGTTCGGCCACCGCGTCCACAATGAAAAAGTCGCTGGTGAATTCAAAAGCGAGTTCCCCGAAATCCGCCTCGTCAACGTCAATGATGTCTTTGGTGGCTGGGACAAGATCCAGAAAGAGCACTTCGCATCCGGCGGCGTCCTTGATGGGCTTTTCGGTAGCCGCTAAGCAATTTCGGATTGAGATACCATCGACCCGGCGGACCTCCGCCCGGGTCGATTTTCCATGATAGGGGATGGGTTTGAGACGCAATGTACTGCCGGGGCTTCGATTATCCCTTGGCGTCACCCTGCTTTATGTCGGCATCATCGTGGTGCTGCCGCTGGCCGCGCTCGTGTTCAAGGCTGCAAGCCTTGGGCCCTCTGAGTACTGGGCCATCATCTCGTCTCCCCGCGCCGTTGCCAGTTACCGCGTCACGGTTCTCTGTGCGCTTGCGGCCACGCTGTTCACCACGGTGTTCGGCCTCGCACTGGCCTGGGTTCTGACGCGCTATCGTTTTCCCGGCTGGCGCCTGGTCGATGCGATCGTTGATCTTCCCTTTGCCCTTCCAACGGCGGTGGCGGGCATTGCGCTCACAGCGCTTTTTGCTGGCAATGGTTGGTTTGGCTCCGCCCTTGCCCATCTGGGCATCAAGGTTGCCTATACGCCGCTTGGCATCATCATCGCCATGGCGTTTACCAGCCTGCCTTTCATCGTGCGCACCGTGCAGCCGGTGCTGGAGGATCTGGATCCGGCGCTGGAAGAAGCGGCCCAGTCGCTCGGCGGCTCGGATTTCACGATTTTCCGAAAGGTCATTCTGCCCTTGCTGACGCCTGCCATTCTGGCAGGGCTGTCGCTCTCCTTTGCCCGCAGCCTAGGGGAGTTCGGGGCGATCATCTTCATCGCCGGAAACCAACCATTCTCGACGGAAATTACAGCCCTTCTCGTTTTCATCCGGCTGGAAGAATATGATTATCAGGCCGCTGCCGCCATTGCTTCCGTGCTGCTGATCACGGCCTTCGTCATGCTCGCCGTCACCAATTATCTTCAGACGCGCGTCTTGCGTTACACGGTGAGGAGTTGAGGAGATGAGCGCCCATTCCAACCATCGCAAGCCGCCGCGTGTGGGTGATGCCCCCTGGGTGCGCCTTGGCCTGATTGCCTTCGTCCTCATCACCGGAGCCTTCCTCGTCGTCGCGCCGTTGGTCATCATCGGCGTCGAGGCCTTTTCCCAAGGGTGGAAGACATATTCGGCAACCATCAGCCATCCCGATACGCGCCATGCCATCATGCTGACGGTCATCACCGCGCTGATTGCGGTGCCGATCAACACCGCCTTTGGCGTGGCCGCCGCATGGTCTATCACCAAGTTCGATTTCAGGGGGCGGCGTCTGCTGCTGGTTCTCATCGAAATCCCGTTTTCGGTCTCGCCCATCGTGGCGGGCGTGGCCTATCTCTTTGTTTATGGCCTGCAAGGCCTGCTCGGGCCGCTGCTTGCCGCCTATGACATGAAGATCCTGTTTGCGCTGCCGGGCATCGTCATCGCCTCCATGTTCGTCACCGCGCCCTTCGTGGCGCGCGAATTGATCCCGCTGATGCAGGCGCAGGGGCGAGATCTGGAAGAGGCTGCCACCTCGCTTGGCGCGTCCGGCTGGCGCACCTTCTGGTCGGTGACGTTGCCGAATATCAAATGGGCGCTGCTGTATGGCGTCGTGCTTTGCAATGCGCGTGTCATGGGTGAATTCGGTGCCGTGTCGGTCGTTTCGGGCAATATTCGCGGCCAGACCAACACGCTGCCGCTGCATATCGAACTGCTCTACCACGATTATCAGGCCGCAGGTGCGTTCGCCTCGGCATCCATTCTCGCAGCCTTGGCTGTCGTCACCATCATTGCCAAGGTCGCGCTGGAAAAGCGCGGGGCAGGGCGTGGCGCCAAGAAATCCGCCGCCGTTACGGAGACATGACCATGAAAATCCGCCTCGAAAACGTGGTGAAAACCTTCGATACATTTAAGGCCGTGCGGGATGTGTCGCTCGATATTGAAAGCGGCGAACTTCTGGCGCTTCTGGGCCCTTCCGGCTCCGGCAAGACCACGATCCTGCGCATGGTGGCGGGGCTGGAATATACCGATGGTGGCCAGATCTATTTCGGTGACGAGGACGCCACCAATATTCCGGTGCGGGACCGTGGCGTCGGCTTCGTGTTCCAGCATTACGCGCTTTTCCCGCATATGACGCTGCATGAAAACATCGCCTTCGGCATGAAAGTGTCCAAGGTCAAGCGCGACAAGGCGGCTATAGACAAGCGGGTTGGTGAGTTGCTTGCGCTGGTCAAGCTCGATGGACTGGGCGAACGGTTCCCGGCGCAGATTTCCGGTGGTCAGCGACAGCGCGTGGCGCTTGCCCGCGCCTTGTCCGTTGACCCCAAGGTGCTGCTGCTGGATGAACCCTTCGGCGCGCTGGACGCCAATGTACGCCGCGATCTGCGCCGCTGGTTGCGAGAAATTCACACCGAACTCGGCATCACCACCATTTTCGTGACGCATGATCAGGAAGAAGCGCTCGATCTTGCCGATCGCGTTGTCATTCTCAATCAGGGGCAAATCGTGCAGCAGGGGACGCCGAAGGATGTCTGCCGACAGCCGAACTCGTCCTTCGTCATGCGGTTTCTGGGAGATGCAAACCGCATTCAAGGCACGGCGCGTTCGGGCAAGGTTTTCGTCGGTTCAGCCGAAGTGCCCTTCGCCTATGGACAGGCCGATGGCCCGGTGGAGATTTTTGCCCGCCCGAATGATCTCGAATGGGAAGATCTGCATGGCGGCATTCCGGCGCAAGTCACCCGCGTACTAGACCGTGCAGGCGACCGTCGCGTGATCGCGTCCACCATGGAAGGTGATCTGCTGGAATTCGACGTTCCGCCCGAGACGAATGTCGAAGCGGGCGACCACGGCCACATCGTCATCCGTCGCGCCAAGATTTTCCCGGCATGACGCCTGTGTAAACAACGGCTCCTGATATGCAAAAAGCCCGGTGTTTCCACCGGGCTTTTCTTTTGACGATCAGTTCATCTGGCTGACGAAGCGCGTTTCGAGATACGCACCGACGGCTTCCGAGCCGCCTTCCGTGCCGTAGCCCGAATCCTTGATGCCGCCGAATGGTACTTCTGGCAGGGCAAGGCCGTTGTGGTTGATCGTCAACATGCCAGCTTCGACCTGACGGCCAAGCTCGTGAGCTGTCTTGACCGAGCCGGTGAAGGCGAAGGAGGCCAGACCGAATGGCAGGCGGTTCGCTTCCGAGATCGCGTCGTCGAAGGACTTGAAGGTGTTGACGATGGCAACGGGGCCGAAGGGCTCGTCATTCATGATCTTGGCAGATGTCGGCACGTTGGCCAGCACGGTTGGCTCGAAGAAGTTACCCTTGTTGCCAATGCGCTTGCCGCCGGTCTTCAGTTCCGCACCATGGGTGATGGCATCCTGAATGAGGGCTTCCATGGCTGGAATGCGACGCTCATTGGCCAGCGGGCCCATGGTCACGCCATCTTCCAGACCGTTGCCGACCTTGATGGCCTCAGCAGCTTTTACGAAGCCGTCCATGAACTGGCTTGCAACGCCTTCCTGTACGAGGAAGCGTGTCGGTGCAACGCAGACCTGACCGGCATTGCGGAACTTCGACATGGCCATGATTTCGACGGCCTTTTCGATGTTGGCATCATCGAAAATCATCACAGGTGCGTGGCCGCCCAGTTCCATCGTGGCGCGTTTCATGTGCTTGCCAGCCAGTGCTGCAAGGTGCTTGCCGATGGGTGTCGAGCCGGTGAAGGAAATCTTGCGGATGACCGGATGCGGGATCAGGTATTCGGAAATTTCCGCTGGTACGCCGTAGACAAGGTTGATGGCGCCGGCTGGAACGCCTGCATCCACAAAGGCGCGGATGAGTTCTGCCGGAGAGGCAGGCGTTTCTTCCGGTGCCTTGACGATGATGGAGCAGCCAGCGGCGAGTGCTGCGGAAAGCTTGCGCACGATCTGGTTGATCGGGAAGTTCCATGGTGTAAAGGCGGCCACTGGGCCGACGGGTACCTTGATGGCAAGCTGCGAAACGCCAGTTGCGCGGGCAGGGATGACCTGACCGTAGGTACGGCGAGCTTCTTCGGCAAACCAGTCGATCGTGTCGGCAGCGCCCATGACTTCCATGCCGGACTGCGCGATAGGCTTGCCCTGCTCGCGGGTCATCAGCCAGGCAATCGTGTCCTTGCGCTCACGCAGCAGGTCTGCTGCCTTGCGCATGATCTTGGAGCGGTCATAGGCAGAAGTTTCGCGCCAGACCTTGAAACCCTTGTCGGCAGCGTCGAGCGCCAGATCGAGATCGGCCTTTTCAGCATGGGCGATAGCGCCGATGATTTCGTCCGTCGCAGGATCGGAAACGGCGATTGTCTTGCCCGAAAGGGCATCGCGCCATTCGCCGTTGATGAGGAGCTTGACGTCGGGATAGCTATGCATTCGAAATACCTTCGTAACTTGACCGGCCGGCAGGTGTGCCGGTGCCTTCGTTTAGTATGCGGTCTCGGAGTTTACCGGCGCTGCATGACATGTATTCCATGGTGGAACAATCGAAGGCAGCGAAACCGGATATGGCAAATGGATTGCCAGAGACGATGATGACGTCTCTATATTAATTCGTATAGCGGCGGTTTCAACCGTCAGCCGGATTAAAAAGTATTATTTATTTCGCATTGCAGCAAAAACCGGCGGCAGCGTGCCGCCGGTTGCTCAACTCAGTGATATCAAAAGAACGCCTGAATGCCGGTCTGGGCGCGACCCAGGATCAGTGCGTGCACGTCATGTGTGCCTTCATAGGTGTTGACCGTTTCCAGGTTCTGCGCGTGGCGCATGACATGGTATTCGATCTGGATTCCGTTGCCGCCATGCATGTCGCGGGCCTGGCGGGCAATATCCAGCGCCTTTCCGCAATTGTTGCGCTTGACGATGGAAATCATCTCCGGTGCCATTTTGTGGTCATCGAACAGACGACCGACGCGCAGGGAGGCCTGAAGGCCAAGCGTGATTTCCGTCTGCATGTCGGCCAGCTTCTTCTGGTAAAGCTGCATGCCAGCCAGCGGCTTGCCGAACTGCTTGCGGTCCATGCCATATTGGTGGGCGCGGAACCAGCAATCTTCGGCAGCACCCAGCACACCCCAGGAAATGCCGTAGCGCGCACGGTTGAGACAACCGAACGGGCCCCTGAGGCCGGAAACGCCAGGCAGCAGTGCGTCTTCGCCCACTTCCACGCCGTCCATAACGATTTCGCCTGTTATGGATGCGCGCAGCGACAGCTTGCCGCCGATCTTGGGGGCAGACAGGCCCTTCATGCCCTTTTCCAGCACGAAGCCACGGATCTCGTTATCGTGCGCTTCGGATTTCGCCCAGACGACGAAAACGTCTGCGATAGGCGAGTTGGAAATCCACATCTTCGAGCCACGCAGGCGGTATCCACCGGCAATCTTTTCGGCGCGGGTTTTCATGCCGTTCGGGTCAGAACCGGCATCCGGTTCCGTCAGGCCGAAGCAGCCGATCAGTTCGCCGGAGACGAGACCCGGCAGATACTTGTCCTTCTGCTCTTCCGAGCCATAGGCAAAGATCGGGTAGATGACCAGCGAGGACTGCACGCTCATCATCGAGCGGTAGCCGCTGTCGATGCGCTCGACTTCGCGGGCAACAAGGCCGTAGGCCACGTAGCTTGCTTCGGCAGCGCCATATTTTTCAGGAAGCGTCACGCCCAGAAGACCAGTCTGTCCCATCAGGCGGAAAAGCTCGGGCTCTGATGTTTCGGACAGATAGGCCTCGTTGATGCGGGGCAGAAGCTCCGACTTTGCAAAGGCGGCTGCCGTATCGCGGATCATCCGCTCGTCGTCGGTGAGTTGGTCTTCCAGCAGAAATGGGTCCTGCCAATTGAATGATGCGCGTTCGCTCACGATAAATCTCCACAATTGCTGGGGTAATTATTGGCATTTGCGGCCATTGCGGCAAGCCATGTTTACTCATTTTGCTATTACAGTTAGGAATGCGCCATGACCTCGCTCAGCCGCAAACTTCTGCCGTCCACCAGTGCGCTTGCCGCCTTTGATTCTGTCGCAAGGCTCGGCAGTTTTTCGCTGGCCGCAGACGAGCTTTCGCTGACGCAAGGGGCCATCAGCAGGCAGGTTATGTCGCTGGAAGAGCAGCTGGGTGTGCGGCTTTTCGAGCGTGGTGCGCGCGGCGTTTCGCTGACTGCAGAAGGTCAGACCTATGCCAAGGCCATCGGCACGGCGCTCAGCGATATTCGCTCCGCGTCTCTGCAGGTTATGACGAAAACGCATGGCAATACGCTCAACCTTGCCATGCTGCCTACCTTCGGCACGCGCTGGCTTTTGCCGCGCATTCCAGATTTCGTGGCGGCGCATCCGGAAATCACACTGAATTTCGCCACCCGCATCGGCCAGTTCGATTTCGAGAAGGAAAGCCTCGATATGGCCATCCATATCGGCCAGCCGGATTGGCCCGCGGCTGAAAGCACGTTTCTGATGGATGAGATGGTGGCGCCGGTGTGCAGCCCGGCCTTTCTGGCGCAGCACCCCATCTTGAGCGCGCAGGATATTTCCACTTTGCCATTGCTGCATATGGCATCCCGGCCCGGCGCGTGGGACCATTGGTTCCAAAGCCTGGGACTTGGCGCGCAAAATGCCCCGGCCATGCGCTTCGAACAGTTTTCCAGCGTGGCGCAGGCCTGCATTGCGGGGCTTGGCGTAGCGCTCATGCCGCTGTTTCTCATCGATCTTGAGCTGAAGGCAGGGCAGCTCGTTCCGGCCTTCGATCATCAGGTCAAAAGCCCCAGCTCCTATTACGCGGTCGCGCCGCTGTCGCGCATCAACAATGTGCCTGTCGTGCTGTTTAGGCAGTGGTTGCTGGCGCAGGTCGAGACCTTCCGCGATGAAGCCAGACGATAATTTCGCCCTTGTTTTCGGCACTTAGAGCTTTCGCACAAAAAAGCACCTGACGACGACTCGACAAAACGCTGCATCCGTCTTACCCTGATTAAACGTTTAATCACTCGAATGGACACGCCATGACCTCTGGTCGTGCAGGCGCAAATCTGGCGGCTATCGCTTCGGCACTGGGCGTGTCGGCAGCGACGGTGTCCAATGCGCTCTCCGGCAAGGGGCGTGTCTCCGCAGAACTTTCCGAAAAAATCCGCGCCAAGGCCCATGAGCTGGGTTATGTGCCTGGTATTGCCGGACGGGCGCTTCGCACGGGAAGAAGTGGCGTGCTGGGTCTTGTCTTGCCTGACATCGCCAATCCGCTTTTCCCGCAGATTGCCCAGGCCATCGAAAAAGCAGCCGATGATGCCGGTTATGGCGTGCTGATTGCGGATTCCCATGGTGATGTGGCCAAGCAGACGGAGGCGATCAATCGGCTGATCGAGCGCGGCGTGGAAGGCATGGTTGTCGTGCCGCGTCGCGGAACGCGCATCGGCAATGTCGATTGCCCCGTGGCCGTCATCGATTCTCCCTCCACCCCCGGCAATACGGTGTCGGCAGATCATTGGGACGGCGGTTTTCAGGTTGGCCGCCACCTTGCCGCCCTCGGCCATGACCGTGTGGTCCTCATCGGCAATAGCCCTGATTCCAACGTTCAAAATGACCGTATTGGCGGCATCCGCTCCGGCCTGGGTAGCGCTGCGGTGACCGAGACAATGTGGATCGCATCTCTGGAAAAACATGCTGGGGCAGGGTGCGCGCTGGGTGTTGCGGAAAAGGTCGCGCAGGGCTTCACCGCCTTTGCCGCCGTTTCCGATCTTCATGCGCTGCGTGTTCTCACCGAATTGCAGCGCAATGGTGTGACGGTGCCGGAACAGGCCAGTGTCACCGGTTTCGATGACCTTATCTGGGCGCCGGTCGTCACGCCTGCTCTAACAACGGTTCGTATGGACATGGCGCGGGTGGCGGATATTGCGATTACGGCGCTGGTGCGCAGCATCGAGGCCGAGGACCGTCCGGTTTCGGGAGGCGTCGTCGCCGAACCATCGAAAGTGGCCATGGAGCTCATCTTACGCGGCTCCAGCGGACCCAATCATAAGAAGCAGGCAGAAAACAAAACCTCGACAGCAGGAGAACTCACATCATGAAGAAGATCATTCTGGCATCCGGCACAGCCCTGATGCTGTCCATGGGCGCGGCGCAGGCGCAGGACAAGACGCTGACCATTTCCGTCTATGCCTTCGCGCAGGACGAATTCAAGGAACTGGTCTATGCGCCGTTTGAAGCCAAATGCGGCTGCAAGCTGGTGGTTGAAACCGGCAACAGCGTCGAGCGTCTGGCCAAGATGGAAGCCAACAAGGCAAGCCCGGTCATCGATCTCGCCATTGTTTCCATGGCCGATGCGCTGTCCGCCACGCGCAAGGACCTGATCCAGAAAATCGACACGTCCAAAGTGCCGAATGTCGAAAAGCTCTACGACATTGCCAAGGACCCGAATGGTGATGGCATGAGCGTTGGCGTCAACTTCTACGCCACTTCCATTGTCTACCGCACCGACAAAATGAAGGTGGAAAGCTGGGCCGATCTGTTGAAGGACGGTGTGGTCGATCACGTCGCCTTCCCGAATGTCACCACCAATCAGGGCCCGCCCGCGCTTTACATGCTGGGCAAGGCCATCGGCAAGGATACGCCCGACCTCTCCGGTGCCATCGAGGCGCTGGGCGAAAAGAAGGACGAGATCGTCACCTTCTACGTCAAGTCTTCGCAGCTGGTGCAGCTCATGCAGCAGGAAGAAATCTGGGCGGCACCCATCGGTCGTTTCTCCTGGGCACCCTTCACAAAGCTTGACCTGCCGCTGGCATGGGCAACGCCAAAGGAAGGTCAGACGGGCGGCATGAATGTTCTCGTTGTGCCCAAGAACGGCAAAAACGAAGATCTGGCGCTTCAGTTCATGGATTTCTGGCTCTCCACAGATGTGCAGAAGGCGCTGGCCGAAAAGCTGGTCGATAGCCCGACCAACAAGGAGGTGAAGGTCTCTGACGAGATTGCCAACAACATCACCTATGGCGAAGAGACGGCCAAGAGCCTGCAATTGATCCCGTCTGCCACCACGCTGGATAACCGCGACAAGTGGTTGTCCGGGTGGAACGCGAAGGTGGGTCAGTAAAGCTCTCGCTCCGTCATCCTCGGGCTTGCCCCGAGGATGGCGACTATCGGACGACTGATTTTCCGGTCAAAGGATAAAGTGGATGTTTCAAAACCGGGCTGAAGCCCTGGCGCTGGCTTTGCCCGCCGCAATCTTTGCGGCGGCGGTGTTTCTGGTGCCTGTGTTCATTCTTCTGTCGGAAGGGTTTCGCACGCCAGGTGGCTGGACGTTTCAGGCCTATGTGGATTTCTTTGCCGATCCGCTGAACCGCGCCGTGTTCCTGCGCACGCTGAAGCTCGGTGCCATCGTCACCGTTGTCTCGGCCATCATCGGTTATGCGGCGGCCTTTGCCATCGTCAACCTGCCGGCCAGTTCCAAAGGCCACATGATCAATCTGGTCATTCTGCCGTTGATGATCTCGCCTGTCGCCCGCACCTATGCGTGGATCGTGATCCTCGGTCGCACCGGCATGGTCAATGAGCTTTTGAAGCTGGTGGGCTTGACCGATGCGCCCATCCGCATCCTGTTTTCCGAAACGGCTGTCTTCATCGGCCTTCTGCAACTGTTCCTACCGCTCATGATCATTTCTCTCATCAGCGCGTTGGAAAACATGCCGAAGGACGTCATTGCCGCATCGCGGGTACTGGGTGCCAACTGGTTGCAGGTGTTCTGGAAGGTCATCCTGCCGCTGACCAAGGAAGGTCTTGTCGTGGGTGGAACGCTGGTCTTTACCGGCTCGCTGACGGCCTATATCACGCCTGCCATTCTGGGCGGCTCCAAGGTGCTGATGCTCGAAACCCTGCTTTACCAGCAGGTCACGGTTTCCAACAATTTCGTCGCGGCCAGTGTCATCGCCTTCATCCTGATCATCATGAGCTTTGCCGCCAACATCCTGCTCAAGCGCATCGCCACGGCAAGGAACAAGACATGACCCGGAACCTCTTCATTCCGCTCACGCTGGCTCTGGTCATCGGCTTTCTGATTGGCCCATTCCTCATCATCGTCGCCGCCTCGTTTTCGGCAGGTGATACGCTGGCCTTTCCGCCGCAGGGCTTTTCGTTGAAATGGATCGCCAAAGTCTTCACGGTCGAAAGCTTTCGCGACAGCTTTGCCATGTCGATGTTTCTGGCGCTGGGCGGCACATTTGCTGCCCTTATCCTTGGCATTCCCGCTGCCTATGCCATGTCGCGCTACAAGCTGCCGTTTTCGGAAACCATTCGCACCATCGTGTCTGCTCCCATCATCGTTCCCGGCATCATCGTCGGCCTGGCGCTGCTGCGCTACTTCGTCGTACCCTTCGGCATCGGTATCACGCTTGCGCTGTTTCTGGCCCACACGGCGCTGATCCTGCCCTATGCGGTGCGGGTGGTGTCGGCCAGCCTCACCAATCTGCGCTCGGATATCGAGGAGGCAGCCGTGCTGCTTGGCTCGTCCCGCATAGGGGCTTTTTTCCGTGTGGTGCTGCCCAATATCCGGGGCGGCATTCTCTCGGCCTTCATTCTGGGTTTCGTCACCAGCTTCAATCAGGTGCCGGTCTCGCTGTTCCTCTCCGGTCCCGGCGTGCGCACGCTGCCCATCGATATGCTGGGCTATATGGAAATCGTGTTCGACCCATCCGTTGCGGCGCTCTCTTCGCTGCTCGCCTTTCTGTCCATCGGCATTGTTTTCATGGCCGAACGTTTTCTGGGGTTCTCCCGTTATGTCTGATGCAAAATACCTCTCGCTGCAGAACCTGTCGCTGGCCTATGGCAACTCCATTGCCGTCAAGGATCTCAACCTCGATATCCGCAAGGGTGAACTTCTGGCGCTGCTGGGCCCTTCCGGCTGCGGCAAGACCACGACCATGCGCGCCATTGCCGGGCTGATGCCGGTGGCGGGCGGGCGCATCGATCTTGATGGTGCCGATATTACCCGCGTATCTGCCAACAAGCGGGCGGTTGGGCTGGTGTTCCAGTCCTATGCGCTGTTTCCGCATCTCACCGTCTATGAGAATGTCGCCTTCGGCCTCAAACTGAAGGGCATGAAGGGCTCGGCTCTGGATGAGAAAGTTGCATCCGGCCTCAAATCCGTCGGCCTCTCCGCCTTCGCCTCCCGCAAACCGGCAGAACTCTCGGGTGGTCAGCAGCAGCGCGTGGCGCTGGCCCGCTCCATGGTCATGGACCCGAAGGTGCTGTTGCTGGACGAGCCGCTGTCGAACCTCGATGCAAGACTGCGGCTGGAAATGCGCACCGAGCTTCAGCGGGTGCAGAAGGCCACCGGTGTCACCATGATTTTCGTGACGCATGATCAGGTCGAGGCGCTGGCGCTGGCAGACCGCATCGTGGTGATGAAGAGCGGCGCCATCGAGCAGATCGGCACGCCGGAAGACATCTACAACGCACCGGTCTCATCCTTCGTGGCTGACTTCGTCGGCTTCGAAAACATCTTTCGTCTAGAGGGTGGTTTGCTCAAGACTGATAACGGAAGCATCACCCTTTCCGGTCAGGTCCCGAGTACGGCGGGACTTGCCTGGAGGCCGCGCATGGTGACCCTTGGTTCAGGACCTTTCGAGGCAACCGTGCGCGGCACCTCCTTTGCGGGCAACAGCCGCGAATATCTGCTGGATACGCCGCTTGGGCCCATCAAGGCTGAAGTCGATGCGGCCTTGCCGGTGCTCGATATCGGCTCACCGCTTGCCTTCGATCTGCCGGTTGAGAAGGCGGCAAGCCTCAAGGTGGTTAGCTAACCATGGGTATCTGGATTGATAGCGATCTGGGCTTTGACGATATCGCCGCCATCCTCGTGGCGAGATCGAACGGTCTTGAGATTGATGGCCTCTCGCTGGTGTTCGGCAATGCGCCGCTTGCGCAGGTTCGTCGCAATGCCGCCGGTGCCGCCCGCGCCTTCGGCTGGGATTTTCCCATTCATACAGGCCGCGAAAAGCCGGTGCTGGGAAAGCTGGAAACGGCCCAGTCCGTTCTTGGCGAAACCGGCATTCCAACGGTCGGCGCAAGCTTGCCCAAGGCGGATGCTCTGCCGCACAGCGATGCGTTTGCGGCGCTGTGCAACTGGTTGTCCGATGGTGAAGGCGACAAGCACATTCTTGCTTTGGGGCCACTCACCAATCTTGCCGCCCTCTGCCTCGCAAGGCCTGATCTTGCCGCCCGCATCACCGAGCTGACCTGGATGGGTGGTGGTGTCACATCGGGAAACCACACCGCCTCTGCCGAGTTCAACGCTTTTGCCGATCCCGAAGCACTTGCCGTCGTCCTTGCTCACGGTCTGCCATTGCGCATGGTGGATCTGGATCTTTGCCGCAAGGTCACCGCCCGCATCTCCGATGTCGCCCCCCTTCGTGCCGCCGGTGGAAAGAATGCCGGGCTGATTGCCGATATGCTGGCAGGCTTCATCGCCATTGCCATTGATCGTGGACGGACGGAAATGGCGCTTTACGACCCTTGTGCGGCGGTTGCCATGGTCGCTGAAGACAGCATCGGCTGGAAACCGGCCCGCATCGACGTCGAGCTGAACGGCGGGTTGACCCGGGGGCGGACTGTGGTGGAAATGCGCGCCGCTCATTCAAAGAGCTTCAACGCGCACTTTGCCGCAAAGGTCGATGCTTTCAGTGCCAAAACCATTATTCTCGATGCCCTGCATCTGGAGGCCAGCCGATGAGAGACAAGACCATTATTGTCGATCGCGATGGGATGATTGACAATGCCCTGCGCAGCCGCGCCGTTGCAGCTGCCAGAGGCGACCAGCCTTTCGATATCCTGATCAGCGGCGGTACGCTTGTGGATGTGGTCACGGGTGAACTGCGTCCGGCCGATATCGGCCTTGTGGGCCCGCTGATATCAAGTGTTCATGAGGCTGGAACACGCAGCGATGCGGGACATGTTCTCGATGCTACAGGTGGTTTCGTCTCACCGGGTTTGATCGATACGCATATGCACGTCGAAAGCTCTATGGTCACGCCTGCCGCCTATGCGCAGGCCGTTGTGGCACGGGGCGTGACGACCATCGTCTGGGACCCGCATGAATTTGGCAATGTCCACGGCATCGATGGTGTGTGCTGGGCAAGCCGCGCCATGAAGGGCCTGCCCCTTCGTGCCATCATTCTGGCTCCATCCTGCGTGCCTTCAGCGCCGGGGCTGGAGCGCGCGAATGGCGATTTCGACGCCTCTGCCATGGCGGAAATGCTGTTCTGGCCAGAGGTGGGCGGCGTTGCCGAAGTCATGAATATGCGCGGCATCATCGAGCGTGACCCGCGCATGAGCGCCATTGTTCAGGAAGGCCTGTTTGCCGATAAGATGATCTGCGGCCACGCCCGTGGTCTTGAAGGTGCTGATCTCAACGCCTTCATGGCGGCGGGCATTACATCAGATCACGAGCTGACCTCGGCTGCCGATCTGATCGCCAAGCTGCGCGCCGGTCTGACTATCGAGCTGCGCGGTTCCCACGATCATCTCCTGCCGGAATTCGTGGAAGCCCTAAATACGCTCGGCCATCTGCCTCAGACCCTGACACTCTGCACCGACGATGTGTTTCCTGATGATCTCGTGAAACACGGCGGACTGGATGATGTTGTGCGTCGTCTGGTTAGATACGGACTGAAGCCGGAATGGGCGCTGCGTGCTGCCACGCTGAATGCCGCCATGCGTCTGCATCGCATTGATCTCGGCCTCATCGCTGCCGGTCGCCGTGCCGATATCGTGGTGTTTGACGATCTGACGGACTTCAAAGCCCGCCATGTGCTGGCCAGTGGAACGCCGGTTGCGGAAGCTGGCAAGATGCTGGTTGAAATGCCTGAGATGGACGCTGCTCCCTTGCAGGAATCGATGAAGCTGCCGCGCCGCTCTGCCAGCGATTTCAAGGTTCCGTCACAGGGCCAGAGAGTTCGGCTGGCGACCATCGACAAGCCGCGCTTCACGCAATGGGGCAGGGTAGATGCTGATGTGGAGAACGGTTTCGTGGTGCCGCCTGAGGGCACGACGATGATCTCCGTTACCCACCGCCACGGTAAAGCCGATCCCGTCACGAAAACCGGTTTCCTCACAGGCTGGGGCCAATGGCAGGGCGCGTTTGCAACCACCGTCGCCCATGACAGCCACAATCTCACGGTCTTCGGCGGCAATGCAGAGGATATGACCCTTGCCGCCAATGCCGTCATCAAGGCAGGTGGCGGCATGGCGGTCGCATCTGATGGTAAGGTCACGGCCCTGTTGCCGCTGCCGCTCTCAGGCCTGGTCTCGGATGCGCCGCTGGCCGATATCGCCGCCGGTTTCGAGGCCGTGCGGGATGCGGTGGGCGATATCGTGGAGTGGCAGCCACCCTATCTCGTGTTCAAAGCCTGTTTCGGCGCCACGCTTGCCTGCAACATCGGCCCGCACCAGACTGATATGGGCATTGCCGATGTGGTCGCGGGCAGTGTTATGGAGACGCCGGTGCTGGAGATTATCGGCTGAGAGTGTAGGGTGCGCTCACGCCCCAGCCAGTTCCTGCTCCACCAGCGTCGTCCAGAAGGCAACACCTGACGCGATCGCATCATCGTTGAAATCATAGGACGTGTTGTGGTGCAGCGCGCCATCCACAGCAGGGCCGTTGCCGAGCCACACATAGCAGCCGGGTGCCTCTGCCGCGAAGAACGAAAAATCGTCCCCGGCAGTCGAGGGCGGGAAGGCGGTTCGTGCCTTGTCGCCGAAAACGCTACGGGCAGCCTTCAAGGCGCGCTGCGTGGCATCCGCATCGTTGATGACAGGCGGAATGCGGCGGATGAAATCGTAGGCCGCCTCGATGCCGAACATTGCAGCCGTTCCCTTTGCCAGCCGTCCGATTTCCTCTTCCAACTGGTCCCGAACATGCGCCGAATAGGCCCGCGCCGTGCCGCCGATTTCCACGATATCAGGAATGACGTTGAGCGCTTTCGGGTCACCCGCCTGCACCGAACAGGCGCTGACAACAGCCGGTTGCAGGGGATCAATAACCCGCCCGACGATGCTTTGCAGCGCTGCCAGAAAACTGCCCGCCGCCGTGATCGGGTCGCGGCCCAGATGCGGCTTGGCGCCGTGCGTTCCCACCCCCTTGAAGGTCACCCGCCAGCTATCGGAAGACGCCAGTTGCGGTCCTTCGACTACGGCCATCTCGTCCACGTCAAGCCCCGGCATATTGTGCAATCCATAGACGGCATCGCAGGGGAAGAGGTCAAACAGCCCGTCCTCCATCATCTTCCGTGCGCCGCCGCGTCCCTCTTCGGCAGGCTGGAAGATGAAATGCACGGTGCCGGAAAAATTGCGCGTTGCCGCCAGATGGCGCGCCGCCCCCAGCAGCATGGTTGTATGGCCGTCATGGCCGCAGGCGTGCATTTTGCCTGCTGTGGTCGATTTATAAGGTCGCTCAGCGATTTCAGGCATGGCCAACGCGTCCATATCGGCGCGAAGGCCGATGGTGCGGGTGCCATTGCCAAGCTGAAGCGTGCCAACGACACCGGTCACGCCCAGGCCGCGATGCACCGCAATGCCTGCCTCTTCCAGCTGTGCGGCCACCAACGCGCTGGTGCGCACCTCCTCAAAGCCCAGTTCCGGGTGAGCGTGCAGGTCCTGCCGGAACGCGGTCAGAAATGGCAGGTCTTGCACAATCTGTTCATGCGTTTTCATGGGCGCTCTATCCTTGCAATGTCGAAACAGAGATCTTTTCTAGTGCAGAAGCCCCTGAAAATTAATAGAAACTTTTGGATCGACCCAAAATACTGAAGGACATTGTCATGAAACCGCACGAATTCTGGCAGGACCTCCACACGCCCGGCAGTTTCAAGACCGATGGTCCGCATTCCGGTTTCTTTCCCGCCACGATTAATGATGGCAGGCAATTGCAGCTGCCGATCCGCCCGCTGTCTGATGGAGAACATGCGCTTGCATCGCTGATCGTCAATCAGGCGTCCTTCCCGGTGCTGGAAGCCTTGGCGCAGGATTTGGCGGGCAAGCTCACGCCTTTCGGTATCGACATCGTCGTCGGCCTGCCCACGCTGGGTCTCACTCTGGCCGCGGCAGTGGCGCGCCATCTCGGTCACAGCCGCTATGTGCCGCTCGGAACGTCGCGAAAATTCTGGTATCTGGATGAACTCTCCGTGCCAATGTCCTCGATCACGACTCAGCAGCAGAAACGCCTCTATATCGACCCACGTATGCTGCCTCTGCTGGAAGGCAAACGCGTTGCATTGGTGGATGATGTCATTTCCAGCGGCACCTCCATTGTGGCGGGCCTCTCGCTTCTCGCAGGCTCTAACATAAAGCCTGTCGTCATCGGTGCCGCCATGCTGCAATCGGAGCGCTGGCGCGAAACACTTGGTGGTTTTGGGGCTGAATGGCCTGATAGGGTGCAGGGTGTTTTCAGGACGCCGCTCCTGACGAAGGCAGGTGATAACTGGCTTTCGTGATTAATTTTTCATCCTGCACAATTTCTGACTTGCGGAGCTGTGATCGATAGGCCTAGGATCGATACCGCCGCGATGGGCTGCGGATCGTTGCTTTGCCAAGCCCATGGATTTAAACAGAAAAAACGCTACTTTTCCGCTCGGGAATTCTTGAATGCAACCAGTTTTTGACGGTCATAATGATGTGCTCCTGCGGCTCTGGCGCACTGCCAAATCCGGGGGTGATCCGGTCAAAGAATTCATGGAAGGCACGCATGAAGGCCACATCGATGCGCCGCGCGCCAAGGCTGGCGGTCTGGCAGGCGGCATCTGCGCGATCTACATTCCATCAGGTGATCTGGTCCTCAAGGAGCCGGATGCCAACGGTCATTATGTGACGCCGCTTGCAGCCCCGCTGGAGCGAGAGCCATCGCTCGATATCGCGCTGGAAAAGGCCGCCATCGCGCTTCGGCTGGAGCAGGCGGGCGGCTGGAAACTCTGCCGCTCGACGGCAGATATTCGCAAGGCGATGACAGACGGTGTCTTCGCCGCCGTGCTGCACATGGAAGGCTGCGAGCCGATTGCTGCTGATCTGGACGCGCTGGATGTGTTTTATGCGGCGGGCTTGCGTTCGCTCGGGCCCGTCTGGAGCCGCCACAATATTTTCGGCCATGGCGTTCCCTTTGCCTACCCCATGTCGCCGGATACCGCGCCGGGCCTGACAGATGCGGGTTTTGAGCTGGTCAAGCGCTGCAACGCGCTCGGAATCCTCATCGATCTCGCCCATATCACCGAAAAGGGCTTCTGGGACGTGGCTAAAACCACGGATCAACCGCTGGTCGCCAGCCACTCCAACGTCCATGCGTTGACGCCCGTGGCGCGCAATCTGACCGACAGGCAGATGGATGCGATCAAGGAAAGTAAGGGTCTTGTTGGCCTCAACTATGCCGTCACCATGTTGCGTGCGGATGCGCGGGATGACGCCGAGACTCCGCTGTCCCTGATGGTCCAGCATATCGATTACATGGTGGAGCGCATGGGCATTGATTGCGTGGCGCTCGGTTCCGACTTCGATGGCGCAACCGTTCCCGCAGAAATTCGTGATGCGAGCGGCAACAATAATCTTGTTGCCGCACTCAAATCTGCGGGCTACGCTAATGAAGACCTTGCTAAGATTTGCCGGGAAAACTGGCTGCGTGTTTTGGCTCAGGCATGGCACAAGCACGCCTGAGACAAGTGAACCAAAGAAAAAACAACAGGGGAAGACGATGAACAAATCGCTCAACAAAGCCGCCCGCATCCTCGCCACCAGCGTGACACTATCGATGCTCTCTCTTGCCGCGCCACAGGCCTTTGCCGCAACCCCTGCCGATACGCTGGTGGAAGGCTTCGCCATCGATGACATCATCTCTCTTGATCCGGGCGAAGCGTTCGAGATTACGACTGCGGAAGTCACCGGCAACACCTACAGCAAGCTCGTCACCATCGATATCAACGACACATCCAAGGTTAAGGGCGATCTGGCCGAAAGCTGGACGACATCCGAAGATGGTCTGACCTACACTTTCAAGCTCAAGCCCGGCCTTAAATTCGCCTCCGGTAACCCCGTGACGGCAGAAGATGTGGCATTTTCCATGGAACGCGCGGTCAAGCTGGACAAGTCGCCAGCATTTCTTCTGACGCAGTTCGGACTCACCGGCGATAATGTGGCCGAAAAGGCGAAGGCTACTGACGCAAACACCTTCGTACTGACGATCGACAAGCCCTATGCGCCAAGCTTCGTTCTAAACGTTCTGACGGCAACGGTTGCCTCCGTTGTGGACAAGACGCTGGTGATGGAAAAGGCGAAAGCTGTTACGCCAAGCGCTGACTATAAATACGAGAGCGATTTCGGAAACGCCTTCCTGAAAACCGGTTATGCCGGTTCCGGCCCTTACAAGATCCTTGGCTGGAAGGCCAATGAGGCGGTTATTCTGGAAGCCAACCCGAATTATTACGGGGAAGCGCCAAAGTTGAAGCGCGTCGTCTATCGCCACATGAAGGAAAGCTCCGGCCAGCGCCTTGCGCTCGAAAATGGCGACATTGACGTGGCCCGCAACCTTGAGCCCGGTGATATGGACGCCGTTTCCAAGAAGGAAGGCTTCACCGTCATCTCTGCGCCAAAGGGCACCGTCTATTATCTGGGCCTGAACCAGAAGAATGAGAATCTGAAGAAGCCTGAAGTCGTTGAAGCCTTCAAATATCTCATCGATTACGAAGGCATCGGTGCGACCCTCATCAAGGGCATTGGCGAGGTCCACCAGACCTTCCTGCCTAAGGGGCAACTGGGCGCACTGGATGAAAATCCATTCAAGCTCGATGTTGCAAAGGCCAAGGAATTGCTTGCCAAGGCAGGCCTGAAGGATGGCTTCACCGTTACCATTGATGCGCGCAACACGCAGCCGGTCACCGGCATTGCCGAAAACATGCAGCAGACGCTGGCGCAGGCCGGCATCAAGCTGGAAATCATTCCCGGTGACGGCAAGCAGACGCTGACGAAATACCGCGCTCGCCAGCATGATATCTATATCGGGGACTGGGGTTCCGACTATTTCGACCCGAACTCCAACGCTGAAACCTTCACCATCAACTATGACAATTCCGATGCTGGCAAGAACAAGACACTGGCATGGCGCAATGCCTGGGACGTTCCTGAACTGACGAAGGAAACGCAGGCAGCGCTTCTGGAAAAAGACAACGCCAAGCGCGCCGCTATGTATCAGGATTTGCAGAAGAAGGTTCTGGAAACCGGCCCCTTCGTCGTTCTCCACCAGAAGACCGAAGTGGCCGGATATTCCAACAAGCTCAAGGGCCTGAAGCTTGGACCGAGCTTCGACACCAACTATGTCTATCCGATCTCCAAGGAATGATCCGGCGGGATTGATCCAGTGAGCATCATTGAAACAGTGCCAAGGCCAAGGCGCGGCAAAAGCCGCGCCAACAAGCGCCTGACAGCCGTCCTCGGCTTCCTCGTAACCGTCATCACCACCTTTCTAGGGCTTTTGGCGGTCACATTCTTCATTGGTCGCGTCATTCCCATCGATCCGGCTCTGGCCATCGTGGGTGACCGTGCGCCTGCCCATGTGGTGGAGCGGGTGCGCGAGGAACTCGGCCTCAACCTGCCGCTCTGGCAACAGTTTTTCCTCTACATCAAGCAGGCATTGTCGGGTGATTTCGGCACATCGGTGCTGACCACCAACCCTGTGATGACCGATATCATCAGGGTTTTTCCGGCCACCATCGAGCTTGCCACCATAGGCACGCTGATTGGCGCGGTCTTCGGCATTCCGCTTGGCGTTCTCGCCGCCGTCAAGCGTGGCAGCATCATAGACCAGATCGTGCGCATCATCGGTCTTGTCGGTTATTCCGTGCCGATCTTCTGGCTCGGCCTTCTGGCACTTCTGGTGTTCTACGCCAAGCTGAACTGGGTCGCCTATCCCGGTCGCATGGACATCGTCTACGAGTTCACCTTCACGCCCGTCACAGGCTTTTATCTGCTGGATGCCTTTATGCAGGGGCAATGGGATGTGCTGTGGGATCTCTTCCGCCACATCATTCTGCCCGCCGGTCTGCTCGGCTATTTCTCGCTGGCCTATATCAGCCGCATGACGCGCTCCTTCATGCTCAACGAACTCGCCCAAGAGTATATCGTCGCGGCCCGCGCCAAGGGTCTCTCGGAAACCCGCATCATCTGGTTCCACGCCCTGCGCAACGCCGCCGTGCCGTTGCTCACCGTTATCGTGCTTTCCTATGCCGGGCTGCTGGAAGGCTCCGTTCTCACGGAAACCATCTTCTCCTGGCCGGGGCTTGGGCTTTACATTACCAATTCCCTGCAGAATGCGGATATGAACGCCGTTCTCGGCGGTACCATCGTGATTGGCGCTGTCTTCATCAGCATCAATCTTCTGTCCGATCTGCTCTACCGGACGCTCGATCCAAGGACGCGCAGCCGATGACGACAGCTTTGGCCCCATTGAAACCCTATAGCCGTGAATGGCTGCTGTCGGAGCGCCCGACATCGCGCAAACAGGCCCGGCTTGGCCGTGCCTATGTCATCTGGCGGCGCTTTTCGGAAAACCGGCTGGCGCTGGCCGGGCTCGGCATCATTATGGCGCTTATTCTGGTCGCCATCTTTGCCGATGTGCTGGCCCCGCATTCCGCCGTGCAGGGAGATTTGCGTAACGCCCGCCTGCTGGCCCCCGGAAGTGAAGGCTATCTGCTCGGCACGGATGATCAGGGCCGCGATATTCTCTCGCGCCTCATCCACGGTTCTCGCCTCACACTGTTTGTGGTGCTCCTCGTTGCCATCATCGCCGCACCCGTCGGCCTCATCGTCGGCACTGTCGCCGGTTACGCCGGTGGCTGGGTGGATGCGGTTTTGATGCGCATCACGGATATCTTTCTGGCTTTCCCGAAACTCGTTCTGGCGCTTGCGCTGGTTGCGGCTCTGGGGCCGGGCATCGAGAATGCGGTTCTTGCCATCGCCATCACCTCATGGCCGCCCTATGCGCGCATTGCGCGTGCCGAAACCATGACGTTTCGCCATTCGGATTTTATCGCTGCGGTGCAGCTAATGGGCGCTTCGCCGTGGCGCATCGTACTCAAACACGTCATGCCGCTCTGCATGTCCTCGCTCATCGTGCGTGTCACGCTGGATATGGCGGGCATCATTCTCACTGCCGCCGGTCTTGGCTTTCTGGGCCTCGGCGCCCAGCCGCCGCTGCCGGAATGGGGCGCGATGATTGCATCTGGTCGCCGCTTCATTCTGGATCAATGGTGGGTTGCGGCCATGCCTGGCATCGCCATTCTCATCGTCAGCCTCGGCTTCAACTTACTTGGAGACGGCCTTCGCGATGCGCTGGACCCAAAGGAGGCTGGCCAATGAGTGCGCCTCTTCTCACCGTCGAAAATCTGCGCGTCAGCTTTCCCACCCGCACCGGGCTGGTGGAAGCCGTGCGCGGCGTTTCCTTCACGCTGGGGCGGGAACGCCTTGGTGTCGTTGGTGAATCCGGTTCCGGCAAATCGCAGACAGGCCGCGCCATCATGGGGCTGACGCCATCTGCGGCCCGGATCGAGGCGGACACGTTGCGCTTTGGCGATATCAACCTGCTGGAGGCTTCGGCCAAGCAGCGCCGCAGCATTCGCGGCAAGCGCATGGCCATGATCCTTCAGGACCCGAAATACTCCCTCAACCCGGTCATGACCATTGGCAGGCAGATCGTGGAAACCCTGAAGACGCATGAGCGCATCGGCTCGTCTGAGGCAAAGAAGCGGGCGCTCGACATGCTGGAGGCGGTGCAGATCCGCGATCCGGAGCGCGTCTTTGGTCTTTATCCGCACGAGGTTTCCGGCGGCATGGGCCAGCGCGTCATGATTGCCATGATGCTGGTTTGCGGCCCGGAACTCTTGATTGCCGACGAGCCGACATCGGCGCTTGATGTGACGGTGCAGCTCGAAGTGCTCGGCATTCTCGACAAGCTGGTGCGGGATCGGGGCATGGGCCTCATCTTCATCTCGCATGATCTGCGGTTGGTCTCATCCTTCTGTGATCGCGTCATCGTCATGTATGCGGGCCGCGTGGTGGAGGAGCTTCAGGCGGCCAATCTCGATAACGCCCAGCATCCCTACACACGGGGTCTGTTGAACTGCCTGCCGAAAATCGGCGATAACAGGCATCCATTGCCGGTTCTGGATCGCAAAGCGGAGTGGCGCTTATGACCACAGTTCTTTCCGTCACCAATATGCTGGTGGATTTTGATGGCCATGTCGCGCTGGATGGTGTCAGCATCGATGTGCCGCGTGGTCAGTCCTTCGGCCTCGTGGGCGAATCCGGTTCGGGCAAATCCACGCTTTTGCGCGCCATTGCCGGTCTCAACCACTTCGATGAGGGCAGCCTCATGGTTGAGGGGCGGACCTATAAAAGCAAGTTCCGCGAAAAGAGCTTTTACCGTGATGTGCAGATGGTGTTTCAGGACCCCTATGGTTCGCTCCATCCGCGCCAGACGGTTGACGCGCTGCTTTTGGAACCGCTTGTTATCCACGGGCTGGATGATAAGGAAGGCCGCATTACCCGCGCGCTGGATGAGGTGGGTCTGGGAACCGGTTTCCGTTTTCGCTATTCGCACCAGCTTTCCGGTGGCCAGCGCCAGCGCATCGCCATTGCCCGCGCGCTCATTCTGGAGCCGAAAATCCTGTTGCTGGATGAGCCCACCTCGGCGCTGGATGCCTCCATTCAGGCTGAAATCCTCAACCTGCTCGAAGATGTCCGCAAAGCCCGCAACCTCACCTTCCTCATGGTCAGCCACGATCTCGGCGTCATCAGCCACATGTGTGACCGTCTCGCTGTGATGAAAAGCGGCAAGGTGGTGGAAATGATGGATGTTCCGGCGCTGGAAAGCCGGGATTTTAAGGCCGATTACACACGGCAATTGCTGGTGGCGAGCGAGGGTTTCCGTCGCGATTGAGCGGTGCCGGGATGCTTGCGTCTACAAGACGAATAGCGTCTTACTGGATTGTGACGGCATATCTGTGGACAGGACAATTTCACCATGAACCTACGCGCATTGATGTATTTCGATGAGCTTGTGCGCACGCGCTCGATGCGCGCTGCGGCTGACAATCTCAATGTCGCGCCCACTGCCGTCAGCCGCCAGATCGACAATCTGGAGGAGTTTTTCGGCGCGCCATTGGTGGAGCGCTCAAGCCGTGGGGTCACGCTGACAGCGGCGGGAGAGCTTCTGGCCGAACGGGCGGGTAAGACCCTGCGCGAACTCGGCAATGTTCAGCAGCTGATCGATGATCTCAAGGGGCTGGAGCGGGGGAGGGCGACCATCTTTGCCAATGGCGCCATTGTCGCCAGCCTTCTGGCGCCGGTGCTTGCCCAGTTCAGCGCGACCTATCCAAAGCTGCGTTTTGACATTTACATCACCAGCGCCCGTCAGGCCATTGACGCGCTGGTAACGGCGCAGGCCGATATCGCCATCACCCTGTTTGCGCCCGAGACGTCTGAGGTAAAAATCCTGGCAGTGCGGGATATCGGCTATGATGTCATCCTGCCCGCCGACCACGCGCTTGCTGGCAAAAGCGGCATTACGCTTGCGCAACTTTCGCAGATGCCGCTTGCCATGCCGGAAAAGACCTTTGCGGCAAGGCAGGCCTTCGATGCCCTGTTTGAAAATGCCGGGATCGAACTCGACCCGGTTTTCACGGCCAGTTCGCTGGATGTTTTAAAGGAACTGGTGCTGGACCGCGCCGCCGTCACCCTGCTGCCGGAACTGTCCGTCGCCCGCGACATCAAGGCGGGCAAGATGGTGGCAGTTCCTCTGGTTGGCACTGAGGGCGTCCACACCACCATCGAGCTTTGCGTTGCGCCAGATCGCGAGCTTTCCTTCGCGGCTGCAACGCTTTCCAGTTTCATTGTGGACTTCATGGGCGATTTGCCAAAATAGGCAGTTGATTTTTAGCGCCGATTTCGTGTAGCGATTTTCGCAACGCGCTGAACACAAAATGTTTGCGCCTCTCGACAGGAGACCATGCAGATGCGCATCAATTTCTCGCGGCCACTAGCGCTGACGCGGCTTTTCGCAGTCGGCCTTGTTCTGGCTGCATCCTTGCCTGCCTCTACCGTGTGGGCCGCGCCGAAAAATTCGGTCACCATCGGCATGGGCGGTGAGCCTTCGGGGCTTGATCCGACAGTCGCAGCCCCTGTCTTCATCGGCCAGGTGACATGGCAGAATATTTTCGAAGGTCTCGTCACTATCGACAAGGACGGCAAGATCCAGCCGCAACTGGCGAAAAGCTGGGACATTTCGGAAGACGGCAAGACCTATACCTTCACGCTGCATGAGGGCGTGACGTTTCACGATGGCGAAGTTTTCGATTCCTCGGTCGCCAAGGCATCGCTGGAACGCGCGCGTGGCGAGAGCTCCGTCAATCCGCAGAAACGGTTCTTTGCAGCCATCCAGACGATTGAAACGCCTGATGCGACGACGCTGGTCCTCAAGCTGAAGCAGCCCTCCGGCAGCCTGCTGTACTGGCTTGGCTGGCCTGCCTCGGCCATTGTCGGCACGCGCTCGGCCGATGACAACAAGACCACGCCTGTCGGCACCGGCCCGTTCAAGTTCGTCAACTGGGCCAAGGGCGACAGGGTGGAACTCGCCCGCAATGCGGATTACTGGAACAAGGACGTGAGTGTTGCGCTCGAAAAGGCGACCTTCCGTTTCATTCCCGATCCGCAGGCGCAGGCCGCAGCCCTTCAAGCCGGCGATGTCGATGCCTTTCCCGAGTTTGGTGCGCCGGAACTTATGAGCTCATTCGAGGGTCATGCGCGGCTCGGTACCTTCATCGGCAACACCGAATTGAAGGTGGTGGCTGGCATGAACAATGCCGTCAAGCCGTTCAACGATAAGCGCGTTCGCCAAGCCCTGATGATGGCGGTGGATCGCGCAACCGTCATCGAGGGCGCATGGTCGGGCTTTGGCACGGCGATTGGCAGCCACTATACGCCCAATGATCGCGGTTATGTGGATACATCAGGCGTCCTGCCCTATGATGCTGAAAAGGCGAAGGCCTTGCTTGCGGAAGCGGGTTATCCGAACGGGCTTTCCTTCACCATCAAGGCACCGCAAATGCCTTACGCCCAGCGTACCTCGCAAGTGCTTCAGGCCATGTTTGCGGAAATCGGCGTGACCATGACCATCGAAACCACGGAATTTCCGGCGAAATGGGTTTCGGATGTTTTGAAAGGCGCCAATTACGAGATGACCATCGTTGCCCATGCCGAACCCATGGACATCGATATCTTTTCGCGTGATCCCTATTACTTCAACTACAAGAATCCCACGTTCAACGAGATCATCAAGAATATCGAACTGACGGCCGATGCCGAGGAGCAGGAAGAGCTTTATCAGGACGCCCAGAAAATTCTGGCGCAGGATGTCCCGGCGCTGTTCCTCTTCGTCATGCCCAAGCTTGGCGTCTGGGACAAGAAGCTGCAGGGCCTGTGGGAAAACGAACCCATCCCCTCCAACGTGCTGACGGATGTGCATTGGGAAGAGTGAGGTTTAAACCAATGCGCGTCTCCATGGGCGGTGTAGCAGCATGATCGCCCTTATCCTCAGGCGCATCCTCGGCCTTTTCGTGACGCTCCTTGCCGTCTCGTTCCTAATCTACATGGTCATGGGCCTGTTGCCGGGAGATCCTGCCGCCATCATGCTGGGCACATCCGCCAGCCCCGATACGCTGGCAGCGTTGCAAAAGCAGATGGGCCTCGATCAGCCTCTGGCGCTCAGATATTTCTATTGGCTGGCGGCCATGCTTGGGGGAGATCTGGGGCAATCCTATACCTATGGCGTGCCGGTGGCCGGGCTGATCTTCGAGCGGCTGGCCGTCACGCTGCCGCTGGCTTTCATGGCGATCGGCCTTTCCATTGCTATCGCCTTGCCGCTTGGAGTGCTGGCAGCACGGTATCGCGGCGGTGTCATAGATGTTGTCTGCGGTCTGTTTTCCCATCTTGGAATTTCCGTTCCGGGCTTCTGGGTCGGCCTTCTCTTGATCCTGTTGTTTTCCACCACACTGGGCTGGATGCCGGCGGGCGGCTTTCCGGGTTGGCAGGCGGGTTCAGGGGCGGGGCTTAACGCGCTGGTGCTTCCGGCTGTGGCGCTTGCGGCGTCGCAAGCAGGTGTCCTCGCACGTGTCTGCCGCTCCACCATGCTGGAGGTCATGAACGAGGATTTCGTGCGCACCGTCAGAGCCAAGGGCATTGGCGAGGCGGCGACGCTCTGGAAACATGTCCTGCCCAACGCGCTCATCCCCGTCGTCACCATGGTTGGCCTGCAATTCACCTTTCTGATTGCGGGCACGGTGCTGGTGGAGAACGTCTTCAATCTGCCGGGGCTGGGGCGGCTCGCTTTTCAGGCGCTGACGCAGCGTGATATCATCGTCATGCAATCGGTCGTGTTGTTTTTTTGCGCGCTGGTCATATCAATGAATTTCGTGGTCGATATGGCCTATCTGCTGATTGATCCGCGCTTGCGGGCGCGTGCCGCATGAGAAACACCCATCGCCGCCCCACCACGCTTTTGCCTGGCGCCATCATTTCAGGCGCGTTGCTTGCCGTGGCACTCCTATCGCTGGTCTGGACACCTCAGGTGCCGACAAAAATGCAGATCATCGCCAAGCTCAAACCACCGTTTGCGCAGGGGTTGCTGGGCACGGATCATTTCGGGCGTGATCTCACCTCCATGCTGATGGTCGGCGCGTGGAATTCACTTTCCACTGCCGTCGTCGCCGTCGCCATTGGTGCCGCCATCGGCACGCTGGTGGGCATTATCGCGGCGGCGCAACGTGGCGTGGTCGAGGCCGTGCTGATGCGCATCTGCGACATCGTCTTTGCGCTGCCGCCCATTCTTTCGGCCATGATGCTGGGCGCTTTCATTGGCTCGGGCCGCTTCACCGCCATCATCGCGATTGCCACCTTCATGGTGCCGGTCTTTGCCCGGCTGACCTGTGCAGCCGCGCTGCAATTGTGGGTGCGGGATTTCGTCGTGGCGGCGGAAAGCCTTGGGCGCAGCCGAGGTGGAATCACCATCACCCATATCCTGCCAAACCTTGCCAATCTCATCATCGTGCAGGTCAGCATCCAGCTGGGGCTTGCCATTCTGACTGAGGCGGGTTTGAGTTTCTTAGGCCTCGGCATGGCCCCGCCAGCACCCACCTGGGGGCGTATGCTTTGGGAATCGCAGACCTATCTGTCCCAAGCGCCTTGGCTTGCGATTCTGCCCGGTCTTGCCATCGCGCTTGCCGTGCTCGGCTTCAACCTGCTGGGTGATGGTTTGCGCGATCGTTTCGATCCCAGACTGCGGCGCTAGTACTAACAACCATAAAGTGAGCGAACCGTCGTATTGCTGCCGCCATTCTTCTGTTACAGCGAAACGCAATTCTGGAGTTGAACCCTATGCTGCGTTTATCGGATGATCCTGCCATTTCCGGCCCGGGCGAAGGTGCCGAGCCCGTGATGACGGAGCCCGATGCGCCTGAAGTCGGCCTTGTCGACATTCTGCAGGCTCTGGCCAGCGATGAAAGCCGGGAGCGCATTGCCGTTGGCGATCTTCTGTCTGCGATGGGAGATCGTGCCTTCGGCGCGTTGATGCTGGTTTTTGCCCTGCCCAATATCGTGCCGACGCCACCCGGTACATCCGCCATCACAGGCACGCCGCTCGTCTTTCTGGCCGCCCAGCTTTGTGCTGGTAAACGCCCGTGGCTTCCGCGTGTGATCTCGCAGCGGTCTCTGGCGCGCGAGGATTTTTCCCGGGTCGTACAAAAAATCGTGCCCGTGCTGCTGCGCGTGCAAAAACTGCTGCGGCCTCGCATGCAAGGTCTGCTTTCGCCTGTGGCCGAACGGGTGATCGGCCTTGTCTGTCTGCTGCTGGCCATCATTCTGGCGTTGCCCATACCGCTTGGCAATATTCTTCCCGCCATCGCAATCGGTTGTTTTTCCTTCGCTCTTTTAGAACGGGATGGGCTCTTTGCCCTTATCGGCGGCGTGCTCTCGGTCATCTCGGTGGCCGTTGTCAGCGGTGTGATTTACGGAATCGCCAAAGCCGTGCTTTATTTCGTCGTGGGTCCATTCTTCGGCTAGCCACCCTTGGCATGGTTTGACACGGGCCTTAAAAAAATGTCAGCACATGCACAAGAGGCGTTAAGGGCGGGCAAATGGCCAAACGATCCGAAACTGGTGGACGGCTAGACGATGCGGCGCGAGCCGGCTGGCTCTATTATGTTGCGGGCCGCACGCAGGATGAGATCGCGGCTGCCATGGGCATTTCCCGCCAGTCGGCGCAGCGGCTTGTTTCCCTTGCTGTGGCTGAACGTCTCATCAAGGTTCGGCTCGACCACCCCATTGCCGCCTGCCTTGAAAAAAGCGAGGCTCTGCGCGACCGGTTTTCGCTGAAATATGTGGAAGTGGTGCCGAGCGACCCGGCTGGCGTGTCCTCCACGGTTGGCATTGCAGAGGCCGGGGCTGCCGAAATCGAACGCTGGCTTCGCAAGACGGACCCCATTGTTCTGGCCATCGGCACGGGCCGAACGCTGAAAGCGGCCGTCGATCAGTTGCCGCCGATGGAATGTCCGCAGCACCGCATCGTCTCGCTCACCGGCAATATCGGGCCGGATGGTTCTGCGGCCTATTACAACGTCATTTTCAGCATGGCTGATGCCATCAAGGCGCGGCATTTTCCCATGCCCCTGCCGGTTCTCTGTTCGTCTTCGGAGGAACGGGAACTGCTGCACGACCAATCCATGGTGCGCTCCACGCTGGCGCTGGGCGCTGCTGCCGATGTCACCTTTGTCGGCGTCGGTCAGCTGGCAGAGGATGCACCGCTCTGCGTCGATGGCTTCCTTGAGGTTCAGGAAATGCGCGACCTCATTGCCAAGGGTGGTGCGGGCGAGATTTGCGGCTGGTCCTTTGATCGGGATGGCAGGATTCTCGATACTCCCATCAATGATCGCGTGGCCTCCGTTCCCCTGCCGCCACGCGAGACCAGCACGGTCATCGGAATTGCGCAGGGCAAGCAAAAATCCCCTGCCATTCTCGCGGCTCTGCGCGGTGGCCTTCTGAACGGTGTCATCACCGACGAGGCATCCGCTGAATATTTGCTCAGGGACTGAGCAGAAATATTGTTGCAAAACCAGTATGTTAGTTAATCCTTGTGCAATGCAGCGCAGGTAGCCGCTTGACTTTCTTCTCCCAAAAGTGAGTATTTGCCCTAGAGCAAAGCGAATGCTCACAACTTTCTTCTGGGAGGAAGATCATGACATTGAAGACACTTCTGCTGGGCGCGTGCTCGGCTCTCGCCTTTTCGGGCCTCGCTTCCGCAGAAACGCTGACCATCGCCACCGTCAACAACGGTGACATGATCCGCATGCAGGGACTGACATCCGAATTCACCGCCAAAAACCCCGATATCAAGGTTGAATGGGTCACGCTGGAAGAAAACGTCCTGCGTGAACGCGTCACGACTGACATCGCCACAAGTGGCGGCCAATACGACATCATGACCATCGGCAACTACGAAGTTCCGATCTGGGCCAAGCAGGGCTGGCTTTTGCCACTCGAAAAGCTGGGCGAAGGCTATGATGTTGCCGACATGCTGCCATCCATCAAGGGTGGCCTGACTGTCGATAGCAAGCTCTATGCGGCCCCGTTCTACGGTGAATCCGCCATGATCATGTATCGCAAGGATCTGTTTGAAAAAGCAGGCCTGAAGATGCCAGAAAACCCGACCTGGGAATTCATTGGCGATGCTGCCCGCAAGATCACCGACCGCAAGGCCGATGTGAACGGCATGTGCCTTCGTGGCAAGGCCGGCTGGGGCGAGAACATGGCCTTTATCACCGCGCTCACCAACTCCTTTGGCGGTCGCTGGTTCGATGAGAACTGGAAGCCACAGTTCGATCAACCTGAATGGAAGAACGCGCTTCAGTTCTACGTTGACCTGATGAAGGATGCCGGTCCATCTGGTGCCTCTTCCAACGGCTTCAACGAAAACCTGACGCTGTTCCAGCAGGGCAAATGCGGCATGTGGATCGATGCCACGGTTGCAGCATCCTTCGTATCGAACCCGAAGGATAGCAAGGTTGCCGACAAGGTTGGCTATGCGCTCTTCCCGACGCAGGGCGAAATGAAGAACCATGGCAATTGGCTCTGGTCCTGGAACCTTGCCATTCCAAAGAGCTCGCAGAAGGCTGAAGCCGCCGAGAAGTTCATTGCCTGGGCAACCAGCAAGGAATACACGCAGCTCGTCGCTTCCAAGGATGGCTGGGCCAACGTGCCTCCTGGCACACGCACCTCGCTCTACAAGAACGCGGATTACCAGAAGGCCGCAGGCTTTGCAGCACCGACACTGGCTGCCATGAATGCTGCCGATATCACCAAGCCAACGGTCAAGCCTGTGCCTTACACAGGTGGTCAGTTCGTAGCGATCCCTGAGTTCCAGTCGCTCGGCACCACGGTTGGTCAGCTGTTCTCGGCGGTTGTTGCCGGTCAGTCCAGCGTTGATGATGCGCTTGCCAGCGCCCAGTCCACAGCCACGCGTGAAATGACACGCTCGGGATACATCAAGTAATCCTCCCGAAAACAGCCGCCCGGTCGTGATGGCCGGGCGGCTCTGTTGCTGGACAATCTTTTTTCACGTTCGAGTCTTGCTACCCGTTCATAACAAGAAAATGCCAAGCGTTTCCGCGCGTTTGACCGCGCGGTTCGGAATTGGGAGGGAGCCGCATGGCGACGCAAAACACTAAAAATCTGGCGCGGCTGATGATGGCGCCGTCGGTTGTCATGCTTCTGGTGTGGATGATCGTGCCACTGTCCATGACGCTGTGGTTCTCTTTCCAGAACTACAATCTGCTGAACCCGACCAATGTCAGCTTTGCTGGCCTGTTCAATTACCAGTATTTCTACACCGACCCGGCCTTCTTCCAGTCCATCTGGAACACGCTCGTCATCGTCGGCGGCGTGCTGTTGATCACGATCATCGGCGGCATCGGCCTTGCGCTGTTGCTGGACCAGCCCATTTTCGGGCAGGGCATCGTGCGCATTCTGGTCATCTCGCCCTTCTTCGTCATGCCACCGGTTGCCGCACTCGTGTGGAAGAACATGATCATGCATCCCGGTTACGGCGTGCTGGCAGACCTATCACGGTTCTTCGGGGCGCAGCCGATCGATTGGTTCTCGCAGTTTCCGCTTCTGTCCATCGTCATCATCGTGGCATGGCAATGGCTGCCCTTCGCAACGCTGATTTTGCTCACCGCGCTTCAATCGCTTGACGGAGAGCAGAAGGAAGCAGCCGAAATGGATGGCGCAAGCTTCTTCAGCCGCTTCATTTATCTGACGCTGCCGCATCTGGCCCGCGCCATCACCGTGGTCATTCTCATCCAGACGATCTTCCTGCTTGGTGTTTATGCGGAAATCCTCGTCACCACCAATGGTGGACCGGGTTACGCCTCGACCAATCTCGCCTTCCTCATCTACCGCACGGCGCTGCTTGGCTATGATGTGGGTGGAGCATCCGCAGGCGGTATCATCGCCGTTATCCTTGCCAATATCGTCGCCATCTTCCTGATGCGCGCCGTCGGCAAAAACCTCGATCGATAGGAGTACGGATCATGGCTCGTAATGTCTCGACGCGCTCCAAAATCGGCTTCACCATTGTCGCCTGGGCTATCGCGCTTCTGTTGTTCTTCCCGATCCTCTATGCGTTTCTCACGTCCTTGAAGACGGAGCCGGAAGCCATTGCGGGCTTTAGCCTCTGGCCATCGGGAACGTTTGAAAACTACATCACGGTCAACACGCAGCGTGATTACTTCAAGCCCTTCATGAACTCGGTCATCCTGTCGGTCGGCTCCACCATCGTCGCCCTCATCATTGCTATTCCGGCTGCCTGGGCCATGGCCTTTTCGCCGACGAAGCGCACCAAGGATATCTTGATGTGGATGCTTTCCACCAAGATGATGCCGGCCGTTGCCGTGCTGGTGCCGATCTATCTTCTGTTCCGCAATGCAGGGCTCCTGGATACGCGCATTGGTCTCACCATCATGCTCACCTTCATCAACCTGCCGATTGTGGTGTGGATGCTCTACACATATTTCCGGGAAATTCCGGGTGAGATCCTCGAAGCATCCCGCATGGATGGTGCATCCTTGTGGAACGAGATCGTCTATGTGCTGACTCCCATGGCGATCCCCGGCATTGCCTCGACGCTTCTTCTCAACATCATTCTGGCGTGGAACGAATCCTTCTGGACCATTCGCCTCACCACCACCAATGCGGCACCGCTCACAGCCTTCATCGCCTCCTTCTCCAGCCCGCAGGGCCTGTTCTGGGCCAAGCTGTCTGCGGCTTCGATGATGGCAATTGCGCCAATCCTCGTGCTTGGCTGGTTCTCCCAGAAACAACTCGTTCGCGGCCTCACCTTTGGCGCGGTGAAATAAGGAATAAGAAAATGGGCAGCATTTCCCTTAAAAACGTCTCCAAGGTCTTTGGTGAAGCTAAGGTCATTCCGTCAATCGATCTCGATATCAAGGATGGCGAGTTCGTGGTTTTCGTCGGCCCATCCGGCTGCGGCAAGTCCACGCTGCTGCGCCTGATCGCGGGGCTTGAAGATGTCACCGGCGGCCAGATCATTATCGATGGCAAGGATGTGAGCGAGAAGGCACCGGCAGAACGCGGCCTTGCCATGGTGTTCCAGTCCTATGCGCTTTATCCGCATATGAGCGTGCGCAACAATATCGGCTTTCCGCTCAAAATGGCCAAGCTCGACAAGGCCGTCATCGACAAGAAGGTCAATGATGCAGCCGCCGTTCTGAACCTCACCGATTATCTGGACCGTCGCCCGTCGCAACTGTCAGGCGGCCAGCGCCAACGTGTGGCCATCGGTCGTGCCATCGTGCGTGAGCCATCGGCGTTTCTTTTCGATGAGCCGCTATCCAACCTCGATGCTTCGCTTCGCGGCACGATGCGGCTGGAAATCTCTGAGCTGCACAACACGCTGAAGACGACGATGATCTACGTGACCCACGATCAGGTGGAAGCCATGACCATGGCCGACAAGATCGTCGTGCTCAATCGCGGCAATATCGAGCAGGTCGGCTCTCCCATGGAGCTTTACAAGACACCGCGCAACCTCTTCGTCGCAGGCTTCATCGGCTCGCCGCGTATGAACTTCGTCACAGGTACTTACGCGCAAGCCAAGGGTGCCGATACGGTCGGCGTTCGCCCCGAACACCTGCTGCTGTCCAAGGAAAGCGGCTTGTGGAAGGGTACCGTCACGGTTGCCGAACATCTTGGCTCCGACACCTTCATCCACATCAAGGTCGATGAGATCGGCATGATCACCGCGCGTGCAGGCGGCGAGTTTGCCTGCCAGCATGGCGACACGGTTTTCCTGACGCCTGATGAGACCAAGATCCACAAATTCGATAGCAAGGGCCTGGCCATATGACATGCAAACTCTCGCTCGCAACGCTTGAACAGGCAAAGGCGACGGCTGCCGTCCCGGCCTATTCCCGCAGCGATCTGTCCGCTGGCATCGTGCATTTCGGCGTCGGCAATTTCCACCGCGCCCATCAGGCCATCTATCTGGATGACCTGTTCAACACAGGCGCTGACCATGAGTGGGCCATCATCGGCGCGGGCGTCCTGCCGTCCGATGCGGTCATGCGCGAAAAGCTTGCGGCCCAGGATTTCCTGACCACCGTGGTGGAGCAGGATAACAACCGCACCGGCGCGCGCGTGACCGGCCCGATGGTCGATATCCTGCCGATTGGCGATACCAACGCCATCGTCGAAACCCTTGCCGACCCGAAAATCCGCATCGTCTCGATGACGATCACCGAAGGCGGCTATTTCATTGATGCGTCAGGCGCGTTCAATCCGCAGCATCCGGCCATTGCCGAGGATGGCCGCAACCCGACCGCGCCGAAGACCGTTTTCGGGCTCATCGTTGCTGGGCTCAAAGCCCGCAAGGACCAGGGCATCCAGCCCTTCACCGTCATGTCCTGCGATAATATTCCCCACAATGGCAAGGTCACCAAGAACGCCGTTGTCGGCGTGGCGGCGCTGTCTGATCCGGCCTTTGCCACATGGATCAGCGAAACGGTGGCCTTCCCCAATTCCATGGTGGACCGCATCACGCCTGCCACCGGTCAGCGCGAACGCGATATCGCCCGCGATGATTTCGGCATCGATGATAACTGGCCGGTTTTCTGCGAAGAGTTCAAGCAGTGGGTCATGGAGGATAATTTCCCGGCGGGCCGTCCGGCGCTGGAAAAGGTCGGCGTGCAATTCGTGCCTGAAGTCGCCCCCTATGAGCATATGAAGATCCGCATCCTCAATGGCGGCCATGCGGCGATTGCCTATCCCGCAGCTCTTCTCGATATCCACTTCGTGCATGAGGCGATGGAGCATCCGCTGATCCGCGCTTTCCTCGCCAAGCTGGAAAAGGAGGAGATCATCCCGATCATTCCGCCGGTGCCCAATACCGATCTCAACGAGTATTTCGACCTGATCGAGCGGCGTTTCCTCAACCCCAAGATCGGCGATACCATTCCGCGTCTGGCGCAGGATGGCTCCAACCGCCAGCCGAAATTCATCCTGCCATCGACAGCGGATCGTCTGGAAAAGGGCGATGATATCGTCGGGCTTTCGCTCGTTTCGGCGCTCTGGTGTCGTTACTTCCACGGCACATCCGATAGCGGCGCGCAGATCGTCTTCAATGATGCGAGCACTGAGCGCCTGCAGGCAGCCGCCATCAAGGCCAAGGATGACCCGATGGCGTTTCTTGCGCTCGATGATATCTTCGGAGATGTCGCAAAATCTGACCTGTTCCAGAAACGCTTCGCCCATGCCTTGAAGACATTGTGGGAGAAGGGTACGGCTGAAACGCTTGAGCTTTACCTGCAAAACAAACTCGTCAGCTGACGACAAAGAGATGGGCCATGCAAACCGGGAACACGCCACTGCTGATCTTTGATTGCGATGGCGTTCTCGTCGATAGCGAACCGCTGTCGATTGCCGTGCTGATCGATATGGTCGCCCATCAGGGCGTCCAGATCACGCCAGAGGAAGCCTATCAACGGTTTCTGGGCCGCAGCGTCGCCAGCATGACGGCAACGCTCTGGGATGAATACGGCATCGAGACCGATATAGACTTTCTCGAACATATGCGCAGCGCGCTGTTTGCCCGCTTCCGCAAGGAACTTAAAGCCATTGACGCTATGGGCGAGACGCTGGACCGGCTGGACATGCCGCGCTGTGTTGCTTCATCCAGCCAGCCAGAACGCATTCGCTACTCGCTGGAACTGACAGGTCTGCTGGGCAAGCTGGAACCCCATATTTTCAGCGCCACCATGGTCAAGAACGGCAAGCCTGCGCCAGACCTTTTCCTTCATGCGGCAGATCAGATGCAGGTGGCGCCCGCCAATTGCATTGTCATCGAAGACAGTCCTGCCGGAATTGTCGCTGCGAAGGCGGCCGGCATGCGGGTCTTTGCATTTACCGGTGGCTCTCACGCCCGTTTTCCTGCCTTCCGGGAGCATATTGCCAGCCTCAATCCCGATCTGGTGTTTGACGCCATGCCGGATTTGGTCCAACTTGTGACCGATCAATCTGCGCTAAATTAGTGGCTGCCGGTGCTGCCTGCACCTTTGCTGATTGGCTGCGACCGAGGGATGGGAATTTAGCGTGATGCGTCAATATCTTGTTGCTGTCGATGTCGGCACGGGCAGCGCCCGCGCTGGTGTGTTCGATGCAGGCGGCAGGTTGATGGCGCGCTCCACCCATCCCATCCTCATGCAGCGCCCGAAAGAGAACCACGCCGAGCATGATTCGACCGATATCTGGAACGCTGTCTGCGTAGCCGTGCGCAAGGCCATGGCGGATGCGGATATCCCGGCATCACGCGTTGCGGCAATCGGTTTCGATGCAACCTGTTCGCTGGTCGTGCGCGGGCGTGAGGGAGAGCCGGTTACGGTTTCCACCACAGGCGAGGCGCGTTTCGACACCGTCGTCTGGCTTGATCACCGCGCCATCGCTGAAGCCGATCTGCTGACGGCATCTGCCCATCCGGTGTTGGATTTCGCAGGCGGCTCGATTTCGCCCGAGATGCAGATGCCCAAGCTGATGTGGCTGAAAAAGCACCTGCCGGAAAGCTGGTCAAAAGCAGGCTATTTCTTCGATCTGGCCGATTTCCTGACATGGAAGGCAAGCGGCAATTCCCGGCGCTCCAATTGCACCCTGACCGCCAAATGGAATTTTCTGGCCCATGAGAGCAAAGGTTGGAGCCGGGATTATCTTGATATCGCCGGTGTCAGTGACCTTCTTCAGCGCGGGAACCTCCCTGAAGAAACGGTTGCACCCGGCCAGAGTGTCGGCAAGCTTTGCCAGCAGGCCGCCGATGAGCTGGGCCTTGATACGGGCTGCGAGGTCGCCGCTGGCATGATCGATGCCTATGCCGGTGCGCTGGGCGCACTTGGCGGCAGCCTGCAATCCGATGTCGGCAGCAATGTCGCGCTGATTGCCGGCACCTCCAGCTGCCTTGTCACACTCACGCCGAAGCGTATGCCCGGCCACAGTCTTTGGGGTCCATACTGGCAGGCGGTTCTTCCCGGCCACTGGCTGGTCGAGGGCGGTCAATCGGCCACTGGTGCGTTGCTGGATCATGTGGTGCGCATGCACGCCGCCGGTGGCGAGCCGACGCCCGAACTTCATGCTCGCATCGTTCGGCGGGTCTTGGAGCTGCGCGGCACGGAAGGCAAAAGCTTTGCCGAACACCTGCACGTCCTGCCGGATTTTCACGGTAATCGCTCGCCTTTGGCTGATCCGCATGCGCGTGGCGTTGTCAGCGGGCTGACGCTGGACACGTCCTTTGACAGCCTTTGCCGCCTTTACTGGCGTACCGCCGTGGCAATCGCTTTAGGGGCAAGGCATGTGCTGGATGCCATGGAGGGTTTTGGCTATGCCGTGGAAACACTTCACGTGACCGGCGGCCATGTGCACAATCCACTTCTGATGGAACTCTATGCCGACGTGACCGGAAAGCGCATCGTGGTTCCTGCCACAGCAGATGCCGTACTCCTTGGCACGGCCATGACGGCTGCCTCGGCGGGCGGTGTTCATCAGGGATTGGTTGCGGCGGGTGCAGCCATGTATCCCGGCGGCGAGCAACGTCGGGCGAGCGGGCAGTTCGATGACCGATATGAGCGCGATTATCGGCGCTTTCTGGCCATGTATCGCCACCGCGAGGAACTGGAGCGAATGTAAGGCGTGCAGCCCGCAGCTCATGCGGGCGTGCACAGCGTCTAGCAAAGCAGCAGATTAGCCCTTCATGACCTTCTGCATATCGCCGATGCGGCGGTAGCGGTCCTTGCGGCCTGTATCGGTTTTCTGCGGCAGTGAATGCAGCACGAACTCGGTAATGGCCACCAGTTGCAACATGCTGTGGCCGCCATTCTGGCTGAGCGGAATGGTCAGGCAGATGTCGGCGCTGTCAGGGCCCCACTCATAAAAGCGGGTTGTGATCAGCACTGTCGCGTAGCCAGCCTTCATGGCCATTTTCGCAAGCCGTTGCAATTCGGCCAGCTCGCCACCGCAGTCCATCAGGATCAGCAGCGTGCCATCGGCAGGCTCGTCCATCAGCGAGATGTAGGATGCGCTGTCGCGGGGCAGGTAGTGAACCCGCTCACGACATTCCAGCAGCTTGGTGTAGAAGTAGCGGCAGATGCCGAAGCTTTCCGCAGAGGAGGCGACGAAGACCTGTTTGCTCTCAGCAATATTGGCAAGCGCCGTCTTCCACACGGGCTGCCCCGCCAGATCATACACGGCCTGAACGGCCTGGATCTGTTGCAGCATGAGAGACGACAGTGGTGTCTGTGGCGTTTCCTGTTTGGATACAGGCGCGGCTTCCACCACGCGCGGCTCTTCACGAAGGTGTTCACGAATGTCGCTCAGCTGGCGATAGCCCAGCGAGCGTAGGAACCGACCGACCGTCATAGGGCTGAGGTTGAGTTTCTCAGCAAGCGTCGCAGCCGTCTCGAATGGCAACTCCGCGAGGTGCTCGATGATATATTTTGCAATCCGCCGTTCAGAGGGCGTTCCCGTTTTCAGGGTCCGGGTCAGATCAATCAGCAACTTTTCCAACGAGGCCTCGTTTGTCTTGTCTTTAGTGCGCAATGATGGTCTCACAAGCAAATCTTGCTGTTCATTGCGTCGACTAGGTTGTACAAAAATGGCACATCGTCATCCTGCCCGCCCCCGGTCGCAAGAATATACGATTTTTTGCCTGTTTGTTTTTATAGTTTAGCGCCTCCTTTTCTTCAAGTGCAAAATGTCGAGTTGTGTTTTTTCTTGGAGGAAGCGCCGTGCATTTCTTGCGAAGGGTGGCTGAGCGCCCTATCTGGCACATATCGGCGCGTGGATTTCACAGCCGAATCATCCGCCTGAATGGAGGCAATTGAATGATTTTCGACGCAGCGCGGCTTGCTTTTGGCAACCTTTTTGCCGCCGAGACCCGATCTGCCTTCTGGAAATCCTTAGGTTTGACGCTTCTTGTACTTGTGGGCCTGTGGTTTGCCATTCGCGGCATTTTCATCTGGCTGGCCCTGCCGTGGCTCGATCAGCTGGTTCCGGGCATTCCCGAATGGGCGGGTTGGATGAGTTTCATTCTGGCCATTCTCGCGGGCATCGGCCTCGCACTAGCGCTGGCGCTTCTGATTTCACCGGTCACCGCCATCATCGCCAGTCTGTTTCTGGATGATGTCGCCGAGGTCATCGAGAAGAAGGATTATCCTGCCGATCCGCCGGGCACCGCCATGCCGTTAAGCGAGGCCATACCCTCATCGCTGAAATTCTTCGGGGTGGTCATTCTCGGCAACATCATTGCGCTGTTGCTGCTGTTCGTCCCCGGCGTCAATCTCATCGCGTTTTTTCTGGTTAATGGCTATCTGCTGGGGCGGGAATTTTTCGAGTTTGCCGCCATGCGCTTTCGCAGCCCTGCCGATGCCCGCGCTTTCCGGTCAAAGCATCAGACCAAGGTGTTCATGGCCGGTCTTGTTATCGCGGCCTTCCTCGCCATTCCCTTCCTCAACCTGCTGACGCCGCTGTTTGCCGCATCGATGATGGTGCACCTGCACAAGTCCATCAGCAAGCGCGACCCGTCATTCTCCAATCAGTTGAGCCGGTAGCTCCATCAGCGGCGCTGGAATATCGCAGGTCTTTTCCGGCGACTTGCAGATATCGGCAATCACGCAGCGCTCGCATTCCGGCTTGCGCGCCTTGCAGCAATAGCGCCCGTGCAGGATCAGCCAGTGGTGCGCGTGGAAGAGATAAGTGTCGGGAATGATCTTTACGAGCCGCTCTTCCACCTCATCCGGGGTCTTGCCCGGTGCCAGACAGAGCCGGTTGGCGATGCGGAACACATGGGTATCGACAGCCAGCGTCGGAACGCCGAAGGCCATGGACATCACCACATTGGCTGTCTTGCGACCCACGCCGGGCAGCAGGATCAACTCTTCCAGCGTGCGGGGAACCTCACCGCCAAACCTGTCAACCAGCATCTGGCTGAGCGCGATGACGTTCTTGGCCTTGTTGCGGAAAAGGCCGATGGTCTTGATGTAGCCGATCAGGCGTTCTTCACCCAGCGCCAGCATCTTTTCCGGTGTGTCTGCCACGGCAAACAGCCCGCGTGTCGCCTTGTTGACACCCGCATCGGTGGCCTGCGCGGAAAGTGCGACAGCCACGACCAGCGTGAAAGGGTTGGAATGTTCCAGCTCTCCCTTCGGCTCCGGCCGCTGGATCGAGAGGCGGCGGAAAATCTCGGACACTTCTTCTGTCGAGTAGAGGGTCTTGACGCGAACCGGCTTGCGACGTGTTGTCACGTTTGACTTTTTCACCGTTTGGGCGCTGGATCTCTTCTTGGCAATTGTCATGTTTAACTTTTATCTGATGTCAGCTTCCTGCGAAGCATTGGACGAGGACCGCAACGTGGACAGCGTGAACGAAAAGCCGGTTTTTGCAGCGGAACTTGTTCCCTATCGCTCCCTCGGGCGCAAGGGATTTTACGTGCTTTTAGGGCTCACGGGAACCGTGTGTCTCGTCTATGGCGCTTTCTTCATGGTCACCGGGGCATGGCCCATCGGCCTGTTTCTAGGCGTTGATTTTCTTCTTCTCTACATTGCGTTCCGCGCCAATTATCGGTCGGCCAAAGCGCGTGAGGAAGTCACCGTGTCGCGCACCAACCTGTCCATCCGTAAAATCTCTCCGGCGGGCCGCGTGGTGGAGCATCAATTCAACCCGTTCTGGGCGCGCTTTCGGGTTAAACGCCATGATGAAATCGGCATCCTGTCCATGCATGTGTCGGGCGAGGGACGGGTGACCGACATCGGCTCGTTCCTCAATCCGGATGACCGGGAAAGCTTTGCGAAGGCCTTTCGCGGGGCGCTTGCCACGGTGCGGCTGCGAATCTAGGCCTCGTGGCAAGAAACGGGTGGAGAAAAGCGGCTCTGCGTGGTTGGTTGATGTTCAAGGAGAGACGCCATGAATGCCAGCATCACCCTCAGCGAGGATATCACGCCTGTTGGATCGGACTACGAGACCGTGCGGCGGGTCATCGAGGTCCTGACGCTGGACTATCGCGATCAGCCCTCTCTCGAAACCATCGCCGCCAAACTCGACCAATCCCCCACACAGTTACAGAAGACCTTTACGCGCTGGGCTGGCCTGTCGCCTAAAGCTTTCCTTCAGGCCGTGACTATTGATCACGCCAAGCGGCTGCTCCGCGAGGAAAGCCTTCCGCTTCTGGAAACGGCATTGGAAGTCGGCATGTCGGGGCCCGGTCGCCTGCATGATCTCTTCGTCACCCACGAGGCCATGTCTCCCGGCGAATGGAAAGCCAAAGGCGCTGGCCTTCAGATCCGCTACGGCTTCCACCCGTCGCCCTTCGGTCTTGCGCTCATCATGATCACAGATCGCGGGCTGGCTGGCTGCGCCTTTGCCGATGCGGGTGAGGAGCAGGCTTGTTTCGAAGACATGTCCCGCCGCTGGCCCAACGCGGATTATCTGGAAGACACCATGGCCACCGCACCCTACGCCACCCGCATTTTCGACCCACAACGCTGGAGCAGCGAACAGCCCCTGCGCGTCGTTCTACTGGGTACGGATTTTCAGGTGCGTGTCTGGAAAAGCCTGCTCAAGATTCCGCTTGGCAAGGCCGTCACCTATTCCCACGTCGCCCATGATATCGGCCAGCCCAAAGCATCCCGCGCCGTCGGCGCCGCCATCGGCGCCAACCCCATCTCCTTCGTCGTCCCCTGCCACCGCGCCGTCGGCAAAAGCGGCGCGCTAACGGGCTACCATTGGGGCCTCACCCGCAAACGCGCCATGCTGGGATGGGAAACCGGCAAGGTTTGATTTGAGGCGGGACCTTGTTTCCTCAGTTCCCACATTCCCCCAGCTCCAGCAACGCCCGTGCGGCTGCCTCATCCGTTATCAGCGTGTTGCAGCCGATGCGTTTGATGGTGGCGCGGATGGCAGTGGCGCGGTGGGCGCCGCCGGAGGCGAGCACGATGTGTTTTGCTTTTTTCAGCGTGTCGAGGCCAATGGCCATGGCGCGCTGGTTGATGGGGTGATCGACGGAACGCCCTTCAGCATCGATGAAGTTGAACATGGTGTCGCAGACGCATCCTGCCGCCACCAGTTCCTCATGGGTCTCTCTGGAAATGAAGCCTTCCGAGAGCGAGGTGGAATGTGGCCCGATGTCACCGCAGCTGACAATGGCAAGGTCGAGATTTTCGGCAAGCTCGAACAGCGTGTTCAGCCCGCATTTTTCGATCAGCGCGCGCCGCGTTTCTTCCGAATCCACCAGAAGCGGCGCAAGGAACATGTAGCATTCCGCACCCAGCGCGCTCGCCAGCCGCCAAGTGTAATCCAGCGGGTTGGTCTGATGGACGGCAACGATACCGCCTAAAAGTGAAACGACCTTGCAGTTTTCCCGGCGTGGCGGGCGGAAGCTGGAAAGCGATGCCGTCATGGTGCGGCCCCAGCCGACGCCGATGGTGGCATTGTCAGGCACGGCTTCGGAGAGGAACTGGCCAAGGGCAAGGCCCACCGCCTTGGCAATATCCTCTGCTTTGGCAGAGGCCGAGGGAATGATGATGGCTTCATCCAGCCCGTAGGCCGCTTCCAGTTTTATGGCGAGTTCAACGTAATCCTCAATGCCCTCATTGATCCAGATCTGCACCTCGGATCGTTTCATCGCCTCGTCCAGAAGCCGGATGACGGTGGAGCGGCTGATGCCAAGCTTCTCCGCCACGTCTTTCTGCGTCATGCCCTGATTGTAATACAGCCACGCCGCCCGCAGCCGCAGGGAAGCGGCTTCGGAATAGGCCGTATGGGTCTCTCTTCTCAGTTTTGCCACTGTCTTCGCCATGGTTTTGTTATCGAGCAAGTATCGCCGGTATGAAACTTATGTCAAATGGAATGCGCAAATGTCTTGACTTTGCCATTTTGACCGCGATACTCGCAGCTTGAAAAAACCGGTTCCGGCGCCGCAATTTGACGCGTGGGCAAAACTGGCTTGAAGCAGTTTCATTAAGATCACGAGGATCAAACGGCATGAAGTCCAAACTTGACCAACTTCGCGAAATCACAACGGTTGTGGCCGATACCGGCGATATCGAGGCGGTCGCGCGCCTGAAGCCGGTGGATTGCACCACCAACCCATCCATCGTGCTCAAGGCGCTTGGCACGCCGATGTTTGCCGATGCCGTGAAGGAAGCCGTATCCTGGGGCAAGAAGCAGGGCGGAAATTCCGACGCCGTTGTTGGCTCCGTGGCAGACCGTCTGGCAATTTCGGTTGGCGCTGCACTGGTTGATCTGGTTCCCGGCCGCGTATCGACCGAAGTCGATGCCGACCTGTCCTTCGATACCAAGGCGTCCATTGCCAAGGCACACCAGATCATTGCCGGTTACAAGGAACGCGGCATCGAGCGGGACCGAATCCTCATCAAGCTGGCTTCCACATGGGAAGGCATCAAGGCTGCCGAAGTGCTTCAGGCTGAAGGCATCGATTGCAACCTGACACTGCTGTTCTCGCAGGCTCAGGCGATTGCCTGCGCAGAAGCCAAGGCGTTTCTGATTTCGCCTTTCGTCGGCCGTATTCTGGATTGGTACAAGAAGTCCACGGGTGAGAACTACACATCCGAGACCGATCCCGGTGTCGTCTCGGTTCGCGAAATCTACAATTATTACAAGGCCAATGGCATCGAAACCGTTGTCATGGGCGCATCCTTCCGCAATGTCGGCGAGATCGAAGCCCTGGCTGGTTGCGACCGCCTGACCATCAGCCCGGCACTTCTGGAAGAGCTGGACAAGGACACCGGCACGCTGGAGCGAAAGCTTTCGCCAGACAATGCAACGGCCAGCCCATTGCAGTCCATGGACGAGAAGACATTCCGCTGGCAGCTGAACGAAGATGCCATGGCAACGGAAAAGCTGTCGGAAGGTATTCGTCAGTTCGCCAAGGACCTCGTTTCCCTGCGCGAAATCGTTCGCAAGGAACTGGCGGCTTAAGCTCCCCGCATTTTTTGCGGAACCTTTGCTGAGGTCTGCCGTTATTAAGGTATAATACCTCCAGTCAAAGAAAACGCGATCGGTCCCCTGCCGGTCGCGTTTTTTATTGTCCGGCCGCGACTTGCGAAATCGTTCGTGCTGCCTGACCGATAAGCGCAAGGCAATCATCGGCGCCGGGTGCGCCATCGTTCAGCGATGCGATGAAGGGGCAGGTGATAACCGCCAGCGCGGTGCCATCCAGCGTCAAAACCGGTGCGGAGATGTTGCGCACCCCGGCGGTTTGCAGGCTCGGCATGTTTTCAAAGCCATTTTCTCTCACCTGCGCCAGCCTCTCCAGCAATCCATCCGGCACGGCCTTTTCCTCACCGCCGCGTAGTTGCTCGGCAATCATCCTGTCTCGCTGGGCATCGTTCTGGAATGCCAGGAGCACATGGCCGGAGCCGGTGTTGAACAGGCTCATCTGCGCACCAACCCGAATGGACAGCGCCCAATAGGTGGAGGGTTCCTGCTGGGCGATGACCACGACGGAGCCGCGATCATAGACGGCCAGATGGCAGGCCTGTCCCGCCTTGTTGGAAAAATCCCGCATAACGGGGGCAGCGAAGGAAACCAGCCGTCTCAACGGCGCGTGAAAATGGGCAAGGCCAAAGAGTTTCAGCGTCAGGAAAAACCGGTCTCCATCCTGGCGCTGCACATAGCCGCGACGCACCAGCCGGTCGAGCATCCGGTAAAATTCATTGGGACTTTTGCCAATCGCCTTGGCAATTTCCACCTGTGTCAAACCACCATCTGTGCTGGCCAAAAGCTCGAGAATGTCGAGCCCCTTGTCGAGCGCCGGTGCGCGGTATTTCTCATTCTCGTCTTCAATCATCGTGGCCCTGCGTCACAAGATGACAGCACCATGCATCATCGCTGGCCCGGTTCACTTGACGTGTCATGAATACACTGTTTACTTATGAATTGTCGATCCATATTCGATTGCATCAGGCGCTTAGGCGCGGGAGGAGAAAGCGCATGGCGCAGAATTTCAGCGGCCAGACGGTCGTCATTACCGCCGCAGGGCAGGGCATTGGCCGCGCGACAGCGGAACGGTTCATCCAACTTGGCGCCCGCGTCATCGCCACAGATATCAACGAGGCCGCATTGGCAACGCTTGAGGGCGCTGAAACGCGCGTCCTGAACGTGTTGGATGCAGAGGCGGTCAAGGCCTTGGCAGCCGAGATCGGTCGTGCCGATGTGCTGTTCAATTGCGCTGGCTTCGTCCATTCCGGCACCATTCTCGATTGTGATGAAAAGGACTGGGATTTCTCATTCGATCTGAATGCGAAAGCCATGTACCGCACCATCAGAGCATTTCTTCCCGCGATGCTGGAAAACGGTAAGGGCGCCATCGTCAACATGTCGTCGGTCGCATCCAGCGTGAAAGGTGTGCCCAACCGCTTCGCCTATACGGCGTCGAAGGCCGCCGTCATCGGCCTTACAAAATCCATCGCTTCGGATTTCGTCACCAAGGGCGTTCGCTGCAACGCCATCTGCCCCGGTACGGTGGATAGCCCCTCGCTGCATGAGCGGCTGCGCGCCACGGGAAATTATGAGCAGGCACTGGCTGACTTTATTGCCCGCCAGCCCATGGGCCGCATCGCCACGCCAGAAGAAATCGCAGCCCTCGTCACCTATCTCGCATCTGATGAGGCCGGTTTCACCACTGGGCAGATCCATGTGATCGATGGTGGCTGGACGGGCTGACCGCGAATGTTGGTATGACGCAACAAAAAACGGCGGGCCTTGCGGTCCGCCGTTTTTCGTTAAAATCGGGTCTTAGAGAATGGCCTGACCTGCCATCAGCGCCAGAACAACGAAGATCAGGAACACGACCACGGCGATGAAGAACAGAATGCGCGCGATGCCCGCTGTCGCTGCGGAAATTCCGGTAAAGCCGAAAACACCGGCGATCAGCGAAATAACAAAAAATATCAGTGCCCACTTCAACATGGTCGTTCCCTTCGCGTCAAATGATGCGGTCGAGGCCTAAAGGCTCCAACCTTCAGCTATGACGCCGAACCATGGCGAGAAGTTCCAGCCGGTCTGAAATATTCTCTTCAGTGCGAAAGGGCGGGCCTCAAATGACCTGTTCCGTGCCGGCCTTTAATGTCGTGCGCAGGAAGGCCAGAATGAACATTGCACTCATGATGAGGACGATGGTCGGTGCAGGCGCACTGTCGATCAGGAAGCTTGCCCATATGCCGATGATGGAGGCGGTGATCGCAACCGATATGGCGACCAAAATCATGCTGGAAAACCGTCGCGCCAGCAGGAAGGCGATGGCGCCGGGGGCCACCAGCATGGCGACGGATAGAATGATGCCGATGGCCTGCAACGCGCCCACCACCGTCAGCGAAAGAACGGCCAGCAGTCCGTAATGCAGCAGGCGTACTGGCAGTCCAATGGCCTTGGCGTGTTGGGCGTCAAAAGCATGAACGAGCAGATCCTTGCGCAGCAGCACCAGAAACAGTGTGGCGGCTGCGGCAATCAGGCCTGTCTCGATGATGTCGCCCATCGCCACGCCCAGCATGTCTCCGAACAATATATGGTCCAGATGCACGTCGCTCTGCACTTTCACGTAGAGAACAAGGCCCAGCCCGAACATGCCTGAAAAAACGATGCCAAGGACCGTATCTTCCTTGATGCGGCTGTTTTCCTTCACAAATCCGGTGCCGAGCGCGCAGATCATACCCGCGATGAAGGCCCCGATGGAGAAGGGAATGCCGATGATATAGGCGATGACGACGCCCGGCAGCACGGCATGGGACACCGCGTCTCCCATCAGCGACCAGCCCTTCAGCACCAGCAGACAGGACAGCATCGCCATGGGCACGGCAATCATCAGCGTGATGATGAAGGCAGATTGCATGAAGGGAAGCTGGAAGGGCAGAATTGCCAGTTGCATGTTTTCGCTCATGGCGCTGTCTCCAGCGCAGCTTTCGCCTTGGCACGCGAGGCGAGATAGCCATGTTTGGGCGCAAACACGAAAGCGGTCAGGAAGATCAGCGTTTGCAGCACCACGATGATGCCGCCCGTTGCGCCATCGAGAAAATAGCTCAGATACGCGCCGGTGAAACTGGTTGCAGCGCCAATGCCGAAGCTCATGCCGATCAGCCGTTCGAACCGGTCGGTCAGCAGATAGGCGGTGGCACCTGGCGTGACCACCATGGCCACCACCAGAAACGCGCCAACCGTCTGCAAGGCAGCGACCGTCGAGGCGGCCAGCAGCGTGAAAAAGATGATTTTCAGAACTTCGGGGTTGAGACCCACTGTGCGGGCATGGTTCTCATCGAAAAAAACCACCATGAAATCGCGCCACTTCAAGGTCAGCACCAGAAGGCTGATGCCGCCGATCAGCGCCAGCTGGAGCGTGTCCTCAGGGGTGATCGCGAGGATATTGCCAAGCACGATGGTCTGGATGTTGATGGAGGTGGGCGAGAGCGACACCATGAACAGGCCAAGGCCAAAGAAGGAGGTGAAGATCAGCCCGATGATCGCATCTTCTTTCAGCCGCGTCTTTTGGTTCAGAAACAGCATGGCCGCAGCGGCAAGTCCGCCGGAGAAGAAAGCGCCGAGCGAAAAGGGAAGCCCCAGCATGTAGGCGCCAGCCACGCCGGGAACGATGGCATGAGACAGCGCATCGCCGATGAGCGACCAGCCCTTCAGCATCAGATAGGATGATAGAAACCCGCAGACGCCACCCACCAGCGCGCTGACCCAGATGGCGTTCAGCATGTAGGAATAGGTGAATGGCTCAAGAAGCGTGTCAATCATGGGGTTTGACTTCCGTGGTCGTCGCCGTTCCGTTCTTGCCGTAAATCACGAAGGGCCGCTCATCATCGGTGATGACCTTCAGATGGCGCGGATCGGCATCGTCGTGCAGATCGGTGCCGCCCAGAATGAAATGCCGCAGGCTGCCGCCAAAGGCTTTTTGCAGGTTTTCTTCGTTGAACGTGTCTTCGGTGGTGCCGGATGCAATGACGGTACCCTTGACGAACACGGCGCGGTCGCAAAAATCCGGCACGCTACCCAGATTGTGGGTGGAAACCAGCATGATGCGGCCTTCGTCGCGCAGCGCCTTCAAAAGCGTCACGATCTGCTCTTCGGTGTTCACATCAACACCGGTGAAAGGCTCATCCAGAAGAATGACCTGGCCTTCCTGTGCCAGTGCGCGGGCCAGAAACACGCGCTTCTTCTGCCCGCCGGAAAGCTCGCCGATCTGGCGCTTGCGATAGTCCACCATGCCAACGCGGGCCAGCGCCTCGTCCACCATTTGATGGTCGCGTTTTGAGGGAATGCGGAAGAAATTCATGTGGCCGTAGCGGCCCATCATGACCACGTCCTCCACCAGAACCGGAAAACTCCAGTCCACCTCTTCCGCCTGGGGCACATAGGCCACGAGGTTGCGTTTCAGCGCATCGCGGGCGGGAAGGTCGAAGATGGAGACCGAGCCAGCAGCCAGCGGCACAAAGCCCATAATGGCCTTGAAGATGGTGGACTTTCCCGCGCCATTGACGCCGACAAGCGCCGTGATCGTGCCGCGTGGAATGGAGAAGCTCGCGTTTTTCAGCGCCGTGTGGCCGTTGCGGTAGGTTACGGTCACATCATCGACCGTCAATCCCGTCTGCGCCGCTTTGCGCTTGCCCATCATCATTGGGTCAGGCCTTTCACAACGGTTTGCGTGGTCACGCGCAACAGGTCCAGATAGGTCGGCACAGGGCCGTCTGCCTCGCTCAATGAGTCCACATAGAGAATGCCGCCATAGGCCGCGCCGGTTTCCTTGGCCACCTGCTTTGCCGGGTCGGGAGAAACGGTGCTTTCGCTGAAAATGACCTTGATATTGTGCTCACGCATGGCATCGATCACGCCGCGCACCTGCTGCGGGGTGCCCTGGCTGTCGGCATTGACGGGCCATAGATAGAGTTCCTTCAGCCCAAAATCGCGTGCGAGATAGGAAAACGCGCCCTCGCTCGTCACCAGCCAGCGTTTTTGCTCTGGCAGACCGGCGATAGCATCGCGCATGGGCTGGATTTCCTGTCGGATGCGGTCGGAATAGGCCTTGGCATTGGCGGCGTAGAGATCGGCATGGGCGGGATCGATCTGCGCCAGCGCCTTGCGAATGTTTTCGACATAGATGAGCGCGTTGTCCGGCGACATCCATGCATGCGGGTTGGGCTTGCCCTGATAGGCGCCGCCATTGATCGACATCGGCGTGATGCCATCGCTGACCGTCACATTTGGCACACCCGCGAGGTTTGCCAGAAACTTCTGGAACCACATTTCAAGGTTCAAGCCATTCCACAAAACCAGATCGGCGTTGCGGGCTTTGAGAATGTCACGCGGGGTTGGCTGGTAGTTGTGAATTTCCGCGCCCGGCTTGATGATGCTTTCCACATCCGCTGCGTCACCCGCCACATTGCGCGCCATGTCGGCAATGATGGTGAAGGTGGTAACGACCTTCGGTTTTTCACTTGCTGCGGCTGAAAGAGGCAGAAGAAGCGAGGCGGCACAGAAGAGAATACGGAGCGCGGATGACATCATGAACCTATAAAACCCCTAATGCGAATAATTCGCAATCTCAATCTGGGGTCTCACATGATGTTTGTCAATGATATTGCAAATCATTCGCAATAAAGCGCGTTGCGGCTTATCTGCGCAATTCTACGTGGAGTCCAAAAATGGTTCATTTACAGGTGTGGATTGTTGCGTCGGTTAAATCTTCTTCAACAAGAAGGCGTCAGAATTGACCCGTGCAAGGCAACACTCTTGGTTGCTGCGCTGGGTCCGTTTCGCAATCCGTCATCCATGACGCACCGAAACGGCGGTAGTGAACGGGGTAATGGATGTCGGAACGTTCGACGTGAAATCAGTGTTCAAGAGAATACGGTTTTCTCGCAAGTTCGTATTGATCAGTGGCGGTGTCCTCCTTTTGGGGGGAGCATCCGGCGTTGCTGCTATTTTTGTTGGCAAGGAAGCTCTGTTCGGCACCGCGCAAGTCTCGGTCAACGGGCTGGAATGCAGCATGGTCCAGACCGTCAACATCAAGAAAAACGGCGCTGTGTGGATCCGCAAATTCATCCGAACCGAAGGCGGCGATGGTACGGATCGGATCAAGACGGCATTGCGTGTTGCCAAGTCCGCCTATGACGAGACAAAGCCTGATCTGGTCCAGGTTTCCGTTCTGGATCAGAAGGGTCCAACCATGCGCTCGGATATGCGGGGCAGGGCCGTGGCAGCCCAGGTCGTCTACATTCCCGATGTCACCAAGCTTCCATCGGACGCGCAGGCCAAGCCCTATTCCGCTTTTTATTATGATGGCGCACCAAATGATGAGGGCGTTTTCTACGGCCTGAAGATCGACCTTCCGCTGGAAGATACCGAACGTCTGGCTGCAAGCCTCAATGAATTTACCCCGTGCAGCGACCCCGCCGCCGAACACGCACCCGCTGATGCGCATGGTGCTGCGGCAAAGGGCCACGAAAAATCAGGCGATGCTAAAGGTGGCGGGCATGGAGAGGCCGCACCTGCCGATGACGGCCATGGCGCCAAGGAACCGGAAGGCGCCCATGGTGGGGGGCATGAGGGAGAGCCGACCGCCAAGGATGGCCACGGCTCTGATGATCCGGCATTGCTCACCTCCACGCCGGAGCCAGAACCCGTCAGCATGTTCAGCCTTGCCTATGTAAAATCGCTGATTTTCGGCAAAGGCCCGGTTGAAGCCGTTGCCGCTGAATCCGGACATGGCGAGCAGCCGGTGCCGGATGAACCCAATGCGCATGAATCTGGCGCGCATGAGCCTGCCTCGCATGACGCGCCTGCCTCTGCCAAACCGGAAGAACCGGCCAAGCCAGAGCATTGAAGCCTCGCCTTCTGCGACGCGCTGCCTGATATCGATCACAATCTGAGATGAGATGCGCCAGAATTAGGCTGCGCAACGAGCCGTGCCGCCCTAACCCCGCTTATTGCGCGAAGTGTCATCGGGGGCCGAGCGGAGGAGGGCGGCTTTTCCGCCCTCTCCGTGATTGTTTTCAGGCCGCTCAATCCGCCTTCTGGCGGCGGGCCGGGAACAGGATGACGTCGCGGATGGATGGTGCGTTGGTCAGCAGCATCACCAGACGGTCGACACCGATGCCGAGGCCACCGGCGGGCGGCATGCCCTGGTCGATGGCGTCGAGGAACTCGTCGTCCAGCTGCTTGTCCTTTTCGCCACGGGCATGGGCCTGTTCCAGCTGTTCCACCATGCGGCGGCGCTGTTCTTCCGGGTCGTTCAACTCGGAAAACGCGTTGCCCACTTCCCAGGCGTTGCAATAGCTCTCGAAGCGTTCCACCAGACGTGGCTCGCCCGGCACTTCCTTGGCGAAGGGCGAGATGTCCTTCGGGAAATGCGTGACGTGGCTCGGCTGGATCAGTGTTGCCTCGACCTTTTCTTCAAAGATGAAGGCCAGGCATTCGCCCCATGTCCAGTCCTTCTCGACCTCGAAACCGGCGGCCTTGGCGGCAGCGCGGGCTTCTTCGTCGGTCTTGATGCTTAGGAAGTCGATGCCCGTCGCTTCCTTCACCGCATCCGGCATGGGAACGCGCTTGAACGGACCCTTGAAGGAAATCGTCTTGCCCTGGAATTCCAGTTCCGTCGTGCCATGGATGGCAATGGCCAGCGTCTCGAACATGCGCTCGACCAGACCCATAATGTCTTCGTAGTCGGCATATGCCCAGTAGCATTCCAGCATGGTGAATTCCGGATTGTGCCGGGTGGAAACACCTTCATTGCGGAAGTTGCGGTTGATTTCGAACACCTTGTCGGACAGGCCAGACACCAGCGTGCGCTTCAAAAACAGTTCCGGCGCAATGCGCAGATACATGTCCTGCTTCAGCGTGTTGTGGAATGTCTTGAACGGATCAGCCGTCGCGCCGCCATAGACGGTCTGCAGCATCGGCGTTTCCACTTCGAGGAAAGCTTCCTCTTCCATGAAGCGACGAATGCCGGAAATGATCTTGGACCGCTGCTGGAAGCGCAGCTTGGATTCCTCGTTGGAGAGAATATCCAGATGACGCTTGCGATAACGGATCTCGATGTCGGAAATACCGCTCCACTTCTCTGGCATCGGCAGCAGAGACTTGGTCAGCATGGTGATTTCTTCGGCGTTGATCGTCAGCTCGCCGCGCTTGGTGCGGCGCACCTTGCCGGTCACGCCGATGATGTCGCCAATATCGATCATCGGCAGCAGGTCACGCGCCTCTTGCGGCGTCGTATCCTTGTGAGAGAAAATCTGCACCTTGCCGGAAGCATCATGAATATCCATGAACATGCCGGAATTGCGCGAGGAATAAACGCGACCGGCAACCGTCACCGTATCGCCGGTTTCGACGTCAGGCTCAATCTCGGCATATTTCTCGGCCAGCTCCGCATTGGTCAGCGTGCGGTGAAAATGGGCGGGGTAAACATCGCCAACCTTCTCGCGCAGCATCGCCAGCTTCTGGCGGCGCACTTCGGTCACGTCGGAGGAGAGGGCGGTCGTTGCCGTTGCGGAGTTGTTTTCTGTTTCAGACATTTTCGTTCCTAAAAAATCAGGCTGTGCCAACCATGGACGCCGCAACCGCAATCGCCACCTTCAAACGCTGGCGCACGACCGAGCGTCCCAGCACCGCCATGCTATCGAACAGTGGCAGCGAACGGGACGAGCCGGACATGGCAACGAAGAGCGGCGGTGTCACCACGCGCAGCTTCTTGCCGGTGCGTTCGGCCACATCGCGTAGTTCCTGTTCGATGGATTCCAGCGTCCAATCCGGCATCTTTTCCAGATCGGCAGCAACCGTGGTCAGGATTTCGTGGATCTCTTCCGGCTTGCTCTTCAGTCCAGCGAAGGAGGCGGGCGTCAGGCCAACATCGCTTGATAGCAGGAAGCCCGCGAGGTTCGGCAGATCGCCGAGCTTGGAAATGCGGCTCTGCGAAAGCTTCAAACCTTCGGTCAGACGCGCATTTTCCATCGCCCATTCCAGCGTCCGGGCAATGAATTCTTCCGGGGTCAGCTTTTCACGCAGCCAGCGGCCATTCAGCCAGTCCAGCTTCTGAATATCGAAGATGGCACCGGCCTTGGACAGCGCTTCCGGGTCGAACTTGGCTGCCAGCTCGTCCATGGTCAAAAGCTCTTCGCCTTCGCCAATCTGAATGAAGAACAGGCCAAGGAAGTTCATCAGCGCTTCCGGCAGATAGCCGAGCGCGGAATAATAGGAAATCGAGGTTGGGTTCTTGCGCTTCGACAGCTTGGATTTGTCGGCATTGCGCATCAGCGAAAGATGCATGAAGGTCGGCTGTTCCCAACCGAAATAACGGTAGAGCAGAATGTGCTTTGGCACCGATGCCAGCCATTCTTCGCCACGCGCCACATGCGTGATCTTCATCAGATGGTCGTCGATGACATTGGCCATGTGGTAGGTCGGCATGCCATCGGCCTTCATCAGAACCTGCATGTCGACGCTGTCCCAGGGGATCGACACATCGCCGTAAACGCCATCGGTGAAATCGCACGAGCCTTCGGTGGGGATTTTCATCCGCACGACAGAAGCTTCGCCCGCTTCCATCTTCGCAGTCACTTCCTCAGCCTTCAGATGGAGGCAGAGTCCGTCATATTTCGGCGGCTTGCCAGCGGCGCGCTGCCCTTCGCGCATTTCGGTCAGCCGCTCCGGCGTACAGAAGCAGCGGAAGGCATGGCCTTTTTCCAGCAGTTCATCGGCGAAAGGCTGGTACATGTCCTTGCGGTCGGACTGGCGGTAAGGGCCGTATGGGCCACCAACGTCTGGACCTTCAGACCATGTCAGGCCGGTCCATTTCAGCGCCTCAAGCACCTTTTCTTCATATTCGCGCGTAGAGCGGTTAGCATCGGTATCTTCGATGCGCAGGATGAACTCGCCGCCGTGCTTTTTTGCAAAGAGGTAGTTGAAAAGCGCGATATAGGCTGTGCCGACATGCGGCTCGCCGGTGGGGGAAGGTGCAATGCGGACGCGGACGCCGGAAGTGGTCATGGATTTCACTCGTGCTGACGCAAGGTGATACGGGGCGAGCCACGTGTCACGGATGTGTTGTTGAATGCCGAAGAAAAAGCGGAAATAGCGCACTATGCGCTGCCATCCCACAGTTTCCTGTTGGGATGGCTTAGGCCACATTCAGCCGCATGCGTCAAGAAAATTAGGTTATTTCAGCCTCTGCTAGAGCGGTCATTAGACTGGCCAGACATAGAGCAGCATGGGAATGGAGACGATGACGATCATGATGGAAAGCGGAGCCCCGAGGCGCGGATAGTCGCTGAACTTGTAGCCGCCGGGTCCCATGACCAGCGTGTTGCACTGGTGGCCGATAGGGGTGAGGAAGTCGCAACCGGCACCAATCGCCACCGCCATCAGGAAGGCTTCGGGGCGAAAGCCGAGCGTCGTCGCAAATCCAGCGGCAATCGGCCCCATCACCAGCACCGTCGCGGCATTGTTGAGGAAGGGCGTCACGGCCATGGCCGTCAACAGGATCATGCCCAGCGCCGCAAAGGGCGGAAGCCCCTGCGCTGCCGTTCCCAGCCATCCGGCAATCAGGTCGCTGGCACCGGTGGAACGCAAGGAATCACTGACGGGAATAAGCGCCGCCAGCATCACGAGGATCGGCCCGTCGATGGATTTGTAAACCTCGGTCAGCGGTATCGCGCCAACAAGGATCATCGCAAAGGCTGCGGCAAAGAAGGCAACGGCAACAGGCGCAACTCCTGTGGCGGCCGCAAGCATGGCTGCTGCCAAAATAAGCACAGTGATGAATGCACGTCGCTGCGTACCGAGAAGAATTTCGCGTTGCGCCAGCGGAAGCAGTGAAAACTCCCGCAGCACGCCGGGAAGGTTCTTGCGCGATCCCTGTAGCACGATCACGTCGCCAGCCTTCAGCGTCAGATCGGCAAGCCGTTCATTCACCCGGTGGCCACGGCGGCTAACCGCAATCAGGTTGACACCGCGTGTGTAGGAAAGCGCGAGGTCTCGGGCAGAAAGGCCGCTCAGCAGCGATTCATTGCTGATCACGGCTTCCATGGCAATGAGATCGACCGTCTTCTGGCCGTTTTCGGTAATTGGCTTGCCGGAAAGCGTCAGCTTGGCATTGGAAACGATACGGTCGAGCCCCTCGGATGTGCCTTCCAGAAGAATGGTGTCGCCCGCTTTCAGGATCACATCGGGAAATGGCGAAACACGGCGGTGGCCGCGAATGATGGTGTTGGCAATCACATCGCCATCGGCCTGTTTCAACACGTCGCCCAGCGGCTTGCCGATCATCAGGCTGTCGGCGGGAAGCGTCGCCTCTGCCGCGTAGCTTGCTCCTTCCAGAATGTCCTCCACAGAGGTGCCATCCTTGGCACGGGCCGGAAGCAGCTTGTAGCCGAAGGTCAGGAACACGATGCCGACAACGGCAAGCGTGGCGCCAACAGGCGTGAAATCGAACATCGAGAAGCTCTCGCCGGTCAATTCCTGCCGAAGACGCGAAACCACGATATTGGGCGAGGTGCCGATCTGCGTCATCAACCCGCCCAGAAGGGCGGCAAAGGCCATGGGCATCAGGTAATAGGAGACCGGGCTGCCGGACTTGCGGGCAAACTGAAACGCAACGGGGATCATGATCGCCAGCGCGCCAATGTTCTTGATGAAGGCCGACATCACGGCCACAACGATCATCAGAAACGCCAGCTGCAAATGTTTCGAGCGCATCTCCGGGAAGTATTTCTTGATCATCGTATCAACGATGCCCGACCGCGCCACAGATGTGCTGACGATCAGCGCACTGGCCACGATGATGACGATATCGTCGGAGAAGCCTGAGAAGGCCTTGTCGAACGGTACGACGCCAAGCAGTACCGCAACCAGAAGCGCACTGCACGCCACGATGTCATACCGGAACTTGTCGATGATGAAGGCGACCATCATGCCGCCGATCACAGTGAAGGCAAGGATCTGCTCGATGGTCATGGGATTGGTTTTCTTTCAGAATCGGAAAAATCAAAGCGGCTGATTTTCCTTGCATGATGTGTGAGCAACAACGCAAGTCCGTTCTGTCAGTTCCTGCGTGCCAACAAAGAACATGTCTTGCCCTTCTAATAAACCGAAAGGCCCGCACGGGGCGGGCCTCTGGCAGAAATTTACGTCAGAAAACGCTAGTGCATCGCCTTCTTTTTCTTGCGTGCATTTCGCGAGATCATGTTGAGCACTTCGACCAAAGCGGAGAAGGCCATGGCTGCGTAGACGTAGCCCTTTGGAACATGGAAGCCCATGCCTTCGGCGATCAGCGTCGTGCCGATCATCAACAGGAAGGCCAGCGCCAGCATTACGATGGTCGGGTTCTTTTCGATGAAGTTGGCCAGCGGATTGGCGGCCAAGAGCATCACGGTGACGGCGAAGACAACGGCAACGACCATGATCGGAACGTGCGGCGTCATGCCAACGGCGGTGATGATGCTGTCGAGCGAAAAGACCAGGTCGAGCAGAAGGATCTGGGCGATGGCTGAGGAGAAGCTGGCAACGGCTGTGCCGACCATGTCTTCCTTGTGATCTTCAGGGTCCACATTGTGGTGGATTTCCTTGGTCGCTTTCCACACCAGGAACAGACCACCGCCGATGAGGATCATGTCCTTCCACGAGAAGCCGTGACCGAAGAGTTCGAAGACAGGTTCCGTCAGCTGCACGATCCAGGCAACGGTGCCCAGCAGGCCGAGACGCATGATCAGCGCCAGACCGATACCGATCTTGCGGGCCTTTTCACGCTGATGCTCAGGCAGCTTGTTCGTCAGGATGGAAATGAAAATCAGGTTGTCGATGCCAAGCACGACCTCCATGACGATAAGAGTGACGAGCGCCACCCATGCGGCGGGGTCTGACAATAGAGGGACAATGGAGTCCATCGGGCCTGTTTTCCTTTTCAGCTATCCGTCTTCGACAATTCGAAGCGCTCAGTTTTATATTCGATTGCGCGAGAAACAAGCGTGTGACAGCTGTGTTACGCCAAATTTTAGCGATATTGCGCGCAATGCGAGAAACCCGGATGCTGAATGGGCCTAGCCCTTCTTGGTTCCATAGGCCGCCATAAAAACCTCGATAGCGCTGGAAAGAACACTATCTGCGTCGTCGGGCGGCGTGTCTCCCGACAATTCTCCAAACAGCCGCATCTTGAAGAAGGTGCCGGTCGCAAGCTCGATGAACTGGCGCGCAGCCAGATCCACATCATCGGTACGAAGCGTTCCCTGGTCCACATGGTTCTGGAGGAAATCGCGCAGAACGACGCGCACATTGTTTGGTGCTGCCACGAAAAACCGCTGCGAAAGCTTGGGCATGCGGTCAATCACGGCAAGCGCTGAGCGCATGGCAGGTATCATGTCAGTGCATGTCACCTTTTGAATGAAGGTATGGCCGAACTGCCATAGCCCATCGCGCACTTCCTCCGTTCCCGCCAGAATATCGCGCATGGAGAGGGCAAATTGCGCCCGGTGCCGGTCTATGAGCGCTGCAAACAGCTCATCCTTGTTTTCAAAGTAAACGTAGATTGTGCCTTTGGAAACAGCAGCTTCACGGGTAATGTCGTTCATGCTGGCGGCGTCGAAACCCTTTTGCTTGAACACGCGCCAGGCACCGTCGAGAATCTGCTCGCGCTTTGCCGGGTCTTCGCCCGCCGCAAACCGGCCCGCAGGCGTTGCGGTGGAGATGCTCTCCGAAGGTGTCTCGTTGGTCACTATGCAGTCCGCCAAAAGTTACAGAGGAATTCACTATATCGAACCAATCGGTTCGATGCCACTTGATATGTGTCACTAAACAGAATAAATCAATCGAACCGAACGGTTCAGTTCGAATTCCTTTTTCATGTTTACAATGAGCGGTATGACCATGTTGGGCCCAAAAAACGGTGCAGTTCGTGTAGTCAACTCGGCGGATGAGGCTGAGGCCAATCCTGCGCAGGGCAAGGCGGGCGATGCAAATCCTGCGGACGCCCAGCAGTCTGCAGCACCTGCGCCAGCCACCCCTGCAGCCCCGGAAAAGAAGAAGCGTTCCTTCGTTCTGCCGGTCGTCGCCGTCGCAATTTTGGCAGCGGGCGGCTGGTACGGTTATCAATACTGGACAGATGGCCGCTTCCTCATCTCCACCGATGATGCCTATGTGCAGGGCGATATCGCCGTCATTGCGCCCAAGGTTTCCGGCTATGTCGAGAAGGTCGAGGTCGTGGAAAACCAGACGGTGAAGGCAGGCGATACGCTTGTGACGCTGGATGATGGTGATTACAGCAATGCGCTGGAACAGGCGCAGGCGCAATTGCAGACCCAGAAGCTTTCACTCAACCGCATCGATGCGCAGATCGCGGGTGCCGATGCTTCCTTGCAGCAGGCTGTCGCGCAAAAGGGCTCTCTGGATGCCGCACTTCGCGGTGCCGAGATCAACCTGAAACGTGCCACCGAGCTTCAGTCCAAAGATGTCGGTACGGTCGCCTCCACCGATAATGCCCAGGTCGCGATGGAACAGGCCAAGGCCAATGTCGTGGCGGGTGAAGCAAGCGTTGTGTCTGCCCGCGCCAATATCGATCTGTTGAGAGCCCAGCGCAAGGAAGCCGAAGGTTCCGTCAAGTCGCTGGAACTTGCCCGCGACAAGGCCGAGCGCGATCTGTCCTTCACAGTTCTGCGCGCGCCCTATGATGGCGTGATCGGCAATCTCTCGGTCCAGACGGGTGATCTTCTGTCGGTTGGCAAGCGCCTGGCTTCGCTGGTTCCCATGGATGATCTCTATATCGACGCCAATTTCAAGGAAACGCAGCTCGCCAAGATCGAGCCCGGTTCCAAGGTGCGCGTGCATGTGGATGCTTTCGGCGAGCATGATATTGAAGCCACGGTGCAGTCCATCTCGCCCGCATCCGGCTCGGTCTTTTCCATGCTGCCGCCGGAAAACGCGACAGGCAATTTCACCAAGGTCATCCAGCGCGTGCCGGTTCGCATCGTCTTCTCGAAGGAAGATCTTGCCAAGCATAAATTGCGCGCCGGTTTGAGCGTGGTGGTCGATGTCGATACCCGCACGGCCCCAGAGGCCACGCAAACAGCTCAGTCGAAGTAATCTTCGATAAGGATCAGGATCATGGCGGCTACAGCTGGTATGGCGGGCGCAAATGCACCTGCAATCGATCCGCCGATGGATCGCAGACGCCTCATCGCCTTTTTCGCGATGGTCTTCGGCATGTTCATGTCGATCCTCGATATTCAGATCGTCTCGGCATCGCTGGCTGAAATTCAGGCGGGTCTCGGTGCTGGTTCCGATGAAATCGCCTGGGTGCAGACCGCCTATCTGATTGCGGAAGTCATCATGATTCCGCTGTCTGGAACGCTTGCGCGTATCCTGTCGACCCGGGTGCTGTTTGCCACCTGCGCGGCCGGCTTCACCATTTCCAGCGCCCTGTGTGCGACCGCAACGAACATCGACCAGATGATCGTCTATCGCGCCATACAGGGCTTCATAGGCGGCGGCATGATCCCATCCGTTTTTGCCGCCGCCTTCACCATCTTCCCGCCCTCCAAGCGGTCGGTCGTGTCGCCCATTATCGGCCTTGTGGCAACGCTTGCGCCCACCATCGGCCCCACGGTCGGCGGCTATCTGTCCAATGCCTTTTCCTGGCACTGGCTGTTCCTCGTCAACATCATTCCCGGCATCATCGTCACGCTGGTCACCTGGAACTTCATCGATTTCGACAAGCCCGAACGCTCCCTGTGGAAGAAGTTCGACTGGTGGGGCCTTCTGTCCATGGGCGTGTTCCTTGGCTCCATGGAATATGTGCTGGAAGAGGGCAACAATAACGACTGGTTCAACGATAGCCACATCGTCATCGGCGCGCTCGCCATGACCATTGGCGGCGTCGTGTTCTTCTGGCGTGCGTTCAATGTCGATTTTCCGGTGGTGGACCTCAAAGCCTTCGGGGACCGAAACTTCTCCATCGGCTCGCTGTTTTCCTTCGTCATGGGCATCGGTCTTTACGGGCTGACCTATATGTATCCGCTCTATCTGGGGCGTGTCCGCGGCTATGATGCGTTGATGATCGGCGAGACGATGTTCGTCTCGGGCCTTGCCATGTTCATCACCGCGCCGATTGCCGGCAAGCTGTCCGTCAAGCTCGATCCGCGTTTCATGATGGCTGTCGGTTTCTCAAGCTTCGCGCTCGGCACGTGGATCATGACATCCGTGACGGCAGACTGGGATTTCTACGAACTGCTCGTCCCGCAGATCCTGCGCGGCTTCGGGCTGATGATGTGCATGGTGCCGATCAACAACATTGCGCTTGGCACCCTGCCGCCTGCGCGCATGAAGAACGCATCCGGCCTCTTCAACCTCACGCGTAACCTCGGCGGCGCCGTTGGCCTTGCCATCATCAACACGCTGCTCAGCCAGCGCACCGACGATCACTATTTCCGCATCGCCGAACATGTGAATTTCGGCAATCCGGCAGCGCTTGAATGGCTTGATAATGTCGGCGCCAATTACAATTCCTTCGGCCTTGATGGTTCCTCGGTCGCCATCAAGAAACTCGTCGGCGTGGTGTCGCAACAGGCATGGCTTCAGGCTTTCGCCGATGTGTTTCTGGCGCTCACCGTGCTGTTCAGCACGCTGATCTTCCTGACGCTTCTCATCAGGAAGCCAAAGGCCGCGCCCCCGCCAGACGCCGCCCACTGATTTTTACCGATCCACCGCAGCGCAAAAGGGTCGCCAGAAATGGCGGCCCTTTTGTTTTGATGGATGAATCTGAGGTACGTACATCATTTTCTGATTTACGTACCTCAAAAACTCCTTTAAGCATGCCGGCGGGAGAAAACATGAAGCCGACAGTTCACGATATCGCGTCGAAAGCGGGCGTCAGCCTAGCAACCGTTGACCGGGTCATCAACCTGCGTCCGGGCGTGCATGCTGTCACCCGTGCCAAGGTCGAGGCGGCCATTGTGGAGCTGGGCTATGTGCGCGATATGGCCGCCGCCAATCTGGCCAAGGGTCGCTCTTACGCGCTGGTCTTCATCCTGCCCAACAACGACAATTCCTTCATGGCGGGCCTGCGCGCCGAAGTCCGGGTCGCGGCGTCCCGGTCCTACACCGAGCGCACCTCCATCCGCATCATCGAGGTGCCGCCCTTCGATGCCGCAGCTTTGGCGCAGGCGCTGGATGTGGCGCGGCTGGAAAAACCGTCCGGCGTCGCCTTCGTCGCCATTGATGCTGAGGATGTGGTGGAAGCGGTGGACCGGCTGACCGAGAGCGGCATTGCCGCCGTGACGCTGGTTTCCGATATCACAGGTTCGCGCCGCGATCATTTTGCCGGTGTGGACAATGTCGCCGCAGGGCGCACAGCGGCCAGCCTCATGGGCCGTTTCCTGCCGGAAAAGGGCGGCGATGTCGCGGTTCTAGCAGGCTCCATGCTGGTCAAAGACCACCGCGAGCGGCTGGCCGGGTTTCAGTCGGTCATGGCAGACGAGTTTCCGGCCTTGCGGCTTCTGCCGGTTCTGGAAGGTCGCGACGATCCTGAAACGGTGGAGCGTCTGGTCGCGCAATGCCTTGAGGAAAATCCTGATCTTCTCGGGCTTTACAGCCTTGGAGCGGGTAATCGCGGGCTCATCAAGGCCCTCAAATCATCGCGCCAGCAAACGTCTCCTTGCGTCATCGCCCATGAGCTGACCGAAAACACCTCCAACGCGCTGGCAGAGGGCGTGCTGGATGCGGTGCTGAACCAGGATGCGGGCCATGAGGTGCGCAGCGCGATCCGCGTGCTGAAAGCGCGGGCCGATGGTCTTGCGGTCATCGACGCGCAGGAACGCATTCGTATCGACATATTCTTGCGGGATAATCTCCCCTGACACTGACTTAAGCACTGGAGGAAACATGTATCTCGGTCTCGATTTGGGAACATCAGGCGTCAAGGCGCTGCTGATCGACGGTGATCAGAACGTCATCGGTTCGGCCAATGGCGCGCTTGACGTGTCTCGCCTGCACCATGGCTGGTCGGAACAGGACCCGGCCCATTGGATCAAGGCAACGGAAACGGCCATTTCCGGGCTGAAAGCCAAATTCCCCAGGGAGTTGTCGGCGGTCAAAGGCATCGGGCTATCAGGTCATATGCACGGCGCGACGCTGGTGGATGCGGCTGGTGATGTGCTTCGCCCCTGCATCCTGTGGAACGACACCCGTTCCCATGCCGAGGCCGCAAAGCTGGATGCAGATCCGCGTTTCCGCCAGATCACCGGCAATATCGTGTTCCCCGGCTTCACCGCGCCAAAGCTCGCCTGGGTCGCCAATAACGAGCCTGAAATCTTTGCCAAGGTCGCCAAGGTTCTGCTGCCGAAGGATTATCTGCGCCTGTGGCTGACGGGTGAATATATCTCCGAAATGTCTGACTCGGCTGGCACCTCGTGGCTGGATACTGGCGCGCGCAAGTGGTCGAGCGAATTGCTCGAAGCCACCGGCCTGACTGAAGACCACATGCCATCGCTGGTGGAAGGCACGGATGAGGCCGGAACGCTGCGCGACACGCTTGCCTCCGCCTGGGGCATGTCGGGCCGCATCGTCGTAGCCGGTGGGGCCGGTGATAATGCAGCATCCGCCTGCGGCATGGGCACGGTCTCTGAAGGCCATGCTTTCGTTTCTCTCGGCACATCGGGCGTTTTGTTTGCGGCCAATGCCTCCTATCTGCCAAAGCCGGAAAGCGCGGTTCACGCCTTCTGCCACGCGCTGCCCGATACCTGGCACCAGATGGGCGTCATCCTGTCTGCCACCGACGCGTTGAATTGGTATTCCGGCATTGCGGGCAAGTCGCCAGCCGATCTCACGCAGGAGCTGGGTGATCAACTCAAAGCGCCAACCGGCGTCACCTTCGCGCCCTACCTCTCCGGCGAGCGCACACCTCACAATGATGCCGCCATTCGCGGTTCATTCATCGGCCTGTCCCATGAAAGCGACCGCAAGGCGCTGACGCAAGCCGTGCTGGAAGGTGTGACCTTCGCCATCCGGGACAATCTTGAGGCTCTGAAATCGGCAGGTACTTCCATCTCGCGCGTCACCGCCATCGGCGGCGGCTCGCGCTCACGCTTCTGGCTGGCCTCCATCGCCACGTCGCTTGGCGTCTCCGTGGATATTCCAGCGGAAGGCGATTTCGGCGCAGCCTTCGGTGCGGCCCGCCTCGGGTTGATCGCAGCGACTGGAGCCGATCCTGTCGCGGTTTGCACGCAGCCGGACACGGAAGAAACCATTGAGCCCGTCGCGGCGCTGGGTGAGGCCTATGAGGACGCTTACGGGCGTTACCGGGCGCTTTATCCAGCCATCAAAGGCTTGTCACATTAATAGCCGTCCACCGGCAACCAACACTACCATCCATACCAAGGGAGAGAAACGCAGATGAAAACCGGCTTTTTCGGAGACATCCAGAAAATCAAATATGAAGGCCCTGACAGCACCAATCCGCTGGCCTTCCGTCATTACAACCCCGATGAGATCGTCGGCGGCAAGCGCATGGAAGAGCACCTGCGCTTTGCGGTTGCCTATTGGCACACGTTCACATGGCCGGGCGGCGATCCCTTCGGTGGCCAGACATTCGAGCGTCCATGGTTTGACGAGACGATGCAGTCTGCCAAGCTGAAGGCCGACGTTGCTTTCGAATTCTTTTCGCTGCTCGGTTCGCCATTCTATTGCTTCCACGACGCCGATGTGCGCCCTGAAGGCAAGACCTTTGCGGAAAACACGAAGAACCTCAACGAGATCGTCGATTACTTCGGCCAGAAGCAGGACGAAACCGGTGTCAAGCTTCTGTGGGGCACCGCCAACCTCTTCTCCAACCGCCGCTTCATGTCGGGTGCGGCCACCAATCCGGATCCTGACGTCTTTGCCTATTCGGCAGCAACGGTCAAAACCTGCATGGATGCGACCAAGAAGCTCGGCGGCGCGAACTATGTTCTGTGGGGCGGTCGTGAAGGCTATGAAACCCTGCTCAACACAGATGTGAAGCGTGAGCTGGACCAGCTTGGCCGCTTCCTCAATCTGGTGGTGGAATACAAGTACAAGATCGGTTTTGAAGGCACGATCCTGATCGAGCCAAAGCCGCAGGAACCCACCAAGCACCAGTATGATTACGACGTCGCCACCGTCTATGCCTTCCTGCAGAAGCACGGGCTGGACAAGGAAGTGAAGGTCAATATCGAGCAGGGCCACGCCATTCTGGCCGGTCACTCCTTCGAGCATGAGCTGGCGATGGCCAATGCTTTCGGCATTTTCGGCTCTATCGATATGAACCGCAACGATTACCAGTCCGGCTGGGATACCGACCAGTTCCCCAACAACGTACCGGAAATGGCGCTGGCCTATTACCACGTGCTGGATGGCGGCGGCTTCAAGAATGGCGGCACCAACTTCGATTCGAAGCTGCGCCGTCAGTCGCTCGACCCAGCCGATCTGCTGATCGGTCACATCGGCGGCATGGATTGCTGCGCCCGTGGTCTGAAGGCTGCTGCCAAGATGATCGAAGACAAGGCTCTGTCGCAGCCGCTGGCAGATCGCTACGCCAAGTGGGATTCAGCCGACGCCCAGAAGCTGCTGCGCGGCGAACTGAAACTGGACGAGATCGCCGCCATGGTCGAGCGCGACAACATCAACCCTGAGCCAAAGTCCGGTCGTCAGGAATATCTCGAAAACGTCGTCAATCGCTACGTTTGATGCCAATAAGTGGAGGCCTCTTTCCGAGGCCTCCATTTCGCCCTGACGGACAGACCTCGGGCGCTTTTAAAAAATAAAATAATTCTCCATTTTTTTCTCAATGGCCATTTTCACGCCCGCATAATCCCCATGCATTCGAAGCAAAGGGGCGCAACGCGCGGCGTTCCTGCGGTTCAGATGCCGGTATCGACAAGCGGCAGCTCTTGCAAAGAGGGCCGTTTCTGGAACCCACCTTTTGCCACTGGCCAGGCAAGAGACCGGGCGTTCCGATAGATATTGCGAAATACTGATGTAACGGGTCCGGCAAATGCCAAGACCTAGACCATACCTGCAATGCTATCAGCATTTGCCGGGCAAACCTGATCCCTCCGGTCCGCTTTTTTCATGAAGCGGGCCGGAGCGGATTTTGCACGTTTAGTTTCTGGCGGCGTCTTGTGTGCGCTGCAATATGCCTTATCTCAGAGATGTTTTGAAAGTGCCGCGGTCTTGCGCTTGTGCGCAACACGCCCGGTGGCGCCCCCAAGGAGAATATTATGCTGATTGAGAAATTGAACTGGCGTTATGCCACGAAGAAAATGGATCCTTCCAAGTCCGTCTCGCAAGACAAGGTCGACCGTATCATCGAAGCGGCACGCCTTGCGCCGACATCGAGCGGCCTCCAGCCTTTCGAAATCATCGTTGTTACCAATCCTGAAACGCGCGCCAAGATCCAGGCAATTTCCTGGAACCAGGCGCAGGTCACCGAAGGCTCGCACCTTCTGGTTTTTGCTGCTTGGGATAATTACACGGCAGACCGCATCAACCACATGTTCGATTTGACCAATGACGAGCGCGGTTTCAAGAATGAAGGATGGGAAAAATACCGCCAGTCCCTGCTGTCGTCCTACCCGCAGCGTGATGCCGAAGTGAATTTCGAACATGCTGCCCGTCAGGCTTATATTGCGTTCGGCATGGCTGTCGCCCAGGCTGCTTTCGAAGGCGTGGACTCTACCCCGATGGAAGGCTTCGATCCGGCCAAGCTGGACGAAATCCTCGGCCTTCGCGAAAAGGGCCTGCGCTCTGCGGTCATCCTGCCGCTCGGCTATCGCAAGGAAGAGGGCGACTGGCTGGTCAATCTCAAGAAGGTTCGCCGCCCGCTCGAAGAATTCGTTACCGAGGTCAAGTAATCGACGTCGAGGCAATTGGTTGATTTTTCCAATGCATCGCAATAATTGAAAAATCATACCTATAAAATCGTATCGCAGACAGGCATGTTTGCGATACACAAAGCCGGTCCCGGCTTCTCTCAAGGAAAGCTAATTTAATGCTCAGGAACGTTTTACCTGGTCGAATGTGCTGCTAAGCAGCATGAGAAGCGGTTTTCCAAGGCCGCCGGGTTCAACATGACGGTTTCCATTGCAAGAGCATTTTATGACACGAGACAATTCCGCGGCCAGCCCCGCTTCCGCCGATCGAGCGACTGATCGTCCAATGGTCGTGTTCGAGCGCGTCACCAAGACCTTCGGCGACCCTCAGAGCAACACGTCTTTTACAGCGCTTGCAGGCGTGGATTATGTCGTGCCGAAGGGCTCGATCTCCGGCATTATCGGCCGTTCCGGTGCCGGAAAGTCAACACTCATCCGCCTCGTCAACGGGCTGGAGCTTCCCAGTTCTGGCACCGTTGCCGTCGATGGTATCGATGTTGGCGGGCTGGATGAGGCGGGTCTTCGCACCCTTCGCCGCTCGGTCGGCATGATCTTCCAGCACTTCAATCTGCTTTCCTCGCGCACCGCTTATGACAATGTGGCCCTGCCGCTGGAAATTGCGGGCATGTCCAAGTCCGATATCCGCAAAAAGGTCGCGCCGCTTCTCGATCTGGTTGGTTTGGGTGACAAGTCGAACCGCTATCCGGCAGAACTATCCGGTGGGCAAAAGCAGCGCGTCGGCATTGCCCGCGCGCTGGCGACGGAGCCGAAGCTTCTTCTGTCTGATGAGGCCACATCGGCGCTCGACCCGGAAACGACGCAATCCATTCTGGAACTTCTGAAAAAGATCAATGCCGAGCTTGGCCTGACCGTTCTTCTCATCACCCATGAGATGGAGGTGGTCAAAACCATCGCGTCTCAGGTGGCCGTCATAGACAAGGGCCTGATTGTCGAGCAGGGCACCACATTCGACATCTTCACGGCACCTCGCCATGAAACGACCCGCAGCCTTCTGTCATCTGCCGTGGGCGTCAAGCTGCCGCATTGGGTGACATCTGGGCTGAAGCCGCAAGCGGCCCCCGGTGACCGTGTGCTGGTGCGGCTTGTGTTCTTCGGGGCTACGGCGTTCAAGCCGCTCACGGCGCGTCTGGTGGCCGAGATCGGTCCAGACGTTAACATTCTGGCAGGCACCATCGAGGAAATTTCCGGCCAGCCCTTCGGTTCGCTGGTCGTCTCCTATCCGGCAACGCCAGAGGTCACGGCCCGTGCCCAACATTTCTATGCCGATACCGGCCTGACAACGGAGGTGCTCGGCTATGTCGCCTGATATGCTGTTTACTGTTCTGCTGAAAGGTCTGCTCCAGACCCTGCACATGGTGGCCGTCTCCGGTCTGGTCGGGTCGCTGTTTGGCGTGCCCATCGGCATATTTCTGGCCACCAGCGGAAAGGGCGAGCTGTTCGAAGCGCCCATGTTCAACCGCGTCATCGGGCTCATCGTCAATGCTGCCCGCTCCACGCCCTTTATCATTCTGGTTGTGGCCATCATCCCGTTCACACGGTTTGTAGCCGGAACGTCTATCGGCACCTCTGCGGCCATTGTTCCACTCACAGTTGCAACCATTCCTTTCGTAGCTCGCCTTGTGGAGGCAGCCATTCGTGAGGTGGACAAGGGTCTGATCGAAGCGGCGCGTGCCATGGGCGCGACACCGTTGCAGATCGTGAGCAAGGTTCTGCTGGCAGAAGCCAAGCCCGGCATCACGCTGGCGCTCACACTGACGCTGGTCAGCCTCATCGGCTACTCGGCCATGGTTGGTGCTGTCGGCGGTGGCGGGCTAGGAGATCTCGGCATTCGCTACGGTTACCAGCGCTTCATGCCGGATGTGATGCTGGCGGTGGTCGTCGTCCTCATCGTGCTTGTCCAGATCGTGCAAAGCGCCGGTGATGCGCTGGCCCGCAGCTTCGACAAGCGCAACCGCAAAAACTGATTACAGACAAGATTTAACCTCAAGGAGTATCCCACCGTGAAAAAACTCATCATCGCCGCATCGCTGGCAGCACTTTTTGCAGGCAGCGCGCTTGCCGAAAGCATCAAGGTCGGCGTTACCCCCGGACCGCACGCGCAGATCTTCGAAAAGGTGAAGGACATCGCCGCCAAGAAGGGTCTGGATATCGAGGTTCTGGAATTCTCCGATTATGTCGTTCCCAACCAGGCGCTGAATGACGGCGAATTGCAGGCTAATTCCTTCCAGCACCAGCCTTATCTCGACAATCAGGTCGCTGACCGCAAGTTCGATCTGGTCAGCGTCGGCCAGTCGGTCAACTTCCCGATGGGGATTTATTCCAAGAAGGTGAAGGCTCTTGAGGAGTTGAAGGAAGGCGCAAGCATCGCCATTCCGAACGATCCGACCAATGGCGGCCGCGCTCTGCTGATCCTCGCAGACAAGGGCCTGATCAAGGTTGATGCAGCCAAGGGCCTGAAGATCGGTCCTGCCGATGTGACGGAAAACCCGAAGAACTTCACCTTTGCCGAACTGGATGCCGCCCAGCTGCCGCGCTCGCTTGACGATGTCGATGCCGCCGTCATCAACACCAACTACGCGTTGGAAGCCGGTCTTGACCCATCCAAGGATCCGATTGCCAAAGAAGGCGAGAAGGCTCCCTACATCAACGTCATCGCCGTTCGTGCAGCCGACAAGGATGCGCCATGGGTGAAGACGCTGCTGGAATCCTACCACAATCCGGAAGTGAAGGCCTTCGTTCTGGAGACCTTCAAGGGCGCGGTCGTTCCCGCCTGGTGAATTGATTTTCGTCAAGATTTACTGCCTCTCCCATTAGCTTGGGGGAGGCTTTTTTACGTCTTGTTAGCCCTAAAGTTACCGTCGTTGCCGTTGGGTGAAAATAGATGGCGATCGTCCCGATAATCTTAATGGGTTCTGAAGATTTCACGCGGAGGATGCAGTATTCCGTGGGAAAAGATACTGCTGCATGTCGCATGAGAGTTCCAAAGCATTGTCGGTCGGTCGAAGAACGGCAGTTGCTGGAGTTCTTTCTGCATTTGCGCTTGTCGTCATCGTCGTTACGGCACTTATTCTTTCGGCGCTTGATAACGTCACGCGCAACACGAACGTGCTTGACGAGCAGCGGTCTCTGGAAACGATAACCGGCGCGCTCACCACTTTCCGCCAGCAACTGGGCGCGACGCTCAACGATTACGCGGCCTGGGACGACGCCGCCCGGGCGGTCTATTCTGCCGATGGCGCCAACTGGATCATCGCCAATTACGGAGATATGACCCGCAACAGCGATTTGTTCGATACGGCGGTGTTGGTCGATAATGATCAGCAAATCCTGATGGCCTATAGCAATGGTGATCCCGCTTACTGGTCCATTCCGGGTTATTTTGGCTCCAACCTGGCCAGCATGATCGATATGGTGCGTGCCGTTCCCCCAGGAGACATACCGGAAACCACGGCATTCCTGCAAACCAGAGATGGCATTGCAGCCGTGGGCGTGGCGCTGGTGCGGACCAAGGCCGGTGTCGTCGATGCGCCGGTTGCCAGGCACAGCTATCTCATCTTTGCCCGCCATCTGACCCCTGCCAAAGTGGAGAAGCTTGCCGAGACCTATGTCGTTGAAGGCCTGTCACTCCAACCGGGTGATGCGAACATGGAATACCAGGTTCCGGTGCCCGATCCCTTCGGCAATGTTCTGGGTGTTCTGACATGGCAGTCGCGGATGCCGGGAAATCTCAGTTTCTATGAGGTGCGGCCCCGTGTGCTGACTGCCGTTGCCATTACCGGCCTGTTTTTTCTGGCGCTGCTGGGCATTGGCTACGCCGCTCTGAAAAAGCTGAAGAGCGATGAAACGGCTGCGCGGCAGGAGCTGCTGCGAGACAGACTGACCGGCCTGAAGAACCGCCTTGGCTTTTTCTTCGGTTTGAAGCGGCTGCTTGAGCGGTCGGAGCAAGACAATTCCTACGTCAAGCTGATCTATCTCGATCTCGATGGTTTTAAAGAAATCAACGATTCCTTCGGGCATGGCGCGGGCGACCTTCTCATCAAGGGGGTCTCGGCGGCGTTGCAGGTTCTGGTATCGGAGCGCGCACTGCTGGCGCGGCTGGGCGGAGATGAATTCGCTATCGCCTTGCAGGGCCCTGATGCCCGCGTGCTGGCGCGCCATCTGTGTGATGATCTTTTGACGCTGTTTTCCGAGCCCTTCATGATCGGTGACAAGGTCGCGGCCATCGGTTGCAGCATCGGCATGGCCGTGGCGCGGGGAGGGGATATTGACGGTGAGGAGCTTCTGCGCCGGGCCGATATGGCAATGTACGAGGCCAAGGAAAGCGGACGAGGGCGCTATGTGGCCTATGAGACCAATATGGACACGCGACGCGAGGAGAAAAACCAGCTCGAGGCCGATCTGAAATATGCCATCGACCATGACGAGATCAAGGTTGTGTTCCAGCCGGTTGTCAACACGCTGACCCGCCGCATTACCGGCGTGGAAGCCCTGGCCCGGTGGAACCGCGCCGGCTACGGTCCGGTGTCGCCCGATATCTTCATTGCAGCTGCGGAAAGCAGCGGCATGATCGACCAGCTCGGCCTCTCCGTTCTGCGCAAGGCCTGCAAGGAGGCGGTTGCATGGCCGCAGGTCAAGCTTGCCGTCAACGTTTCCCCGATCCAATTCAGAAATCCGATGTTCGCCAGCCAGGTCCAGTCGATTTTGGCGGAGAACGGCATTTCCCCATCGCGGGTCATGCTGGAAATGACGGAGGGCTACTTTATCCGTCATCCCGAGCGGGCAAGTATGGCCATCGACAAGCTGAAGCAGATCGGCGTCAGCATCGCCCTTGATGATTTCGGCTCCGGCTTTGCCAGCATCGGCTATCTGCGCCAGTTCGGTTTCAACCGCATGAAGATCGACAAGTCGCTGGTCGATGCGCTTGATGAGGGCGGGCGTTCGCTTGAGATGCTGACCGCCACCGTTGCCCTTGCCCGTTCACTCGGCATTCCCGTGACGGCTGAGGGCATTGAAACGGAAGACCAGGCATCGATCCTGCAATTGTGCGGCTGTGATGAGTTGCAGGGCTATCTGTTTTCAAAGCCCGTGCAGCCGGAACAGATTCTGACCCTGCTGGCCGAGCAGGATGCACCCGTGCGGCAACGCAAGGTTTCGTGAGGTTTTGGGGCAGCGCGCCTATAGGCTCGGCACCATATCGCCAATGCCCATTTTTACCGGCCGATATGCTTCTCGCCACGCTGTTTTGCCAGATCGATCTGGCGCTGGCGGTTGCGGAAGCGTTCGCGGTCTTCTTCCGAGCGATCGTCGTAGCAGCTTGGGCAGGAAACGCCTTCCTCGAATTTCGGCGACAGGCGAACTTCCGGCGTGATGGGGTTGCGGCAGGCGTGGCACAGCTTGTGGTCGCCTTCGGCCAGACCGTGAACCACCGAAACGCGCTCATCAAACACGAAACAGGCGCCTTCCCACAGGCTTTCTTCCTGCGGCACTTCCTCAAGATATTTCAGGATGCCGCCCTTGAGGTGATAGACCTCGTCAAAGCCCTGATCCTTCATGAAGGCCGTGGCCTTTTCGCAGCGAATGCCGCCGGTGCAATACATGGCGATCTTCGGCTTGTTGTGCAGGCCGGGATTGTCCTTCACCCAGCCAGGAAACTCGCGGAATGTCTTGGTCTGCGGATCGACCGCGCCCTTGAAGATGCCGATGGCGGTTTCATAATCATTGCGGGTATCGATGAGGATCGTATCCGGGTCTGATATCAGCGCGTTCCAGTCCTTCGGATCGACATAGGTCCCAACGATGTGGTTCGGATCGATATCCGGCACGCCCATGGTGACGATTTCCTGCTTCAGCTTCACCTTCATGCGCACGAAAGGCATTTTGGAGGCACGGCTTTCCTTGTGCTCAAGGGCCGCAAATTCCGGCTGGGCGCGCAGGAAGCCAAGGACAGTGGCGATGCCCGCATCCGTTCCGGCAATGGTACCATTGATGCCTTCGGCGGCCAGAAGCAGCGTGCCTTTGACGCCATTTTCCTGGCACAGCGTAAACAGCGGCTCGCGCACGCTTTCAAACCGCGGAAAGCGGGCAAAATGATAGAGCGCTGCCACGAGAAAATCAGCCGCTGCTGGCTGCGCGGCTTGCGGGCTGGGTAGGGTCGAAGTGTCGGTCATGGCGGCTGAAATACAGCCAGATGCGGCTTTGCGCAATCATATTTCGCGTATGGCCTGCCTTGCGGCAAAGTTTTGAATTTTGTCAAAACGTAGCTGGAAGCGTTACCGCGCCGCCTCTTCCCACAACAGGCCGATGATGCGGCTTTCGGATTTGGCGGATTCGGCAAAGACGTGGTCGGCGAGATCAAGGCACTCGGCGCGCAAGGTCTGCTGGCGGTGGGTGACGGTTTCAAGCAGCGCGGCGCGTGTGCTTTCGCTTTCGAATTGCTCCGTTTCGTGCTCGGCAAAGGCTTTTAGCACCGAGAGGTCATGCTCGTGGCCCAAGAGATCGACCAGATTTTTGGCCTCGATCTTCTTTGCGCGCATGGCCGATGGCCAGAGCTTTCGTAACAGGGCCAGATGAATCCAGTAGACCTGGCCGCTTTTGCGCAGATCGTGGAAGTCCTCGTCGTGGATGTCGTGGTCGTGCCTGCCGTGGCAGCGGGCAAGCGCATCCAGCGCCCGCTTGCGTTGTTTGCTCCATGTTTTTCTGATGAGCTTCGCTGTCGTCTTCGTGCTGCCCGGTAGGGAAAGCTGGGCCAACGCGTGCTTGCCCTTTTCGCACTCGGTCATGGCGGCTTCGATGCGGGCCGTAAGGGCGCCTTCGTCGTTGGTCATGGCATCGCGCCGCTTGGTCAGGGCGTCATGGGCTGACGTGAGCGCCTGGCTTTCACCCTCCGACTGGCTGAAACCTTGCAGATATTCGACGGTTTCCACCGATGCGGCGGCGTCGCGGGCCTTTGAGAGGGTGCGGGCAATATCGCCGAAGCGTCGGTTTTCCTCGCTGCGAAATTTCGGCTCGGCGCTTTGCACGAAGCGATAGAGGCCGCGAAGGCGTTTGAATTTCTTGCGCGCGGCATGCACGGCGGCATGAGGCCCATCTGGCTGCTGCGAGAGCGCTTCCATGGCCTCATCGATCAGCCGGGTGCCGATGCGCTGGATTTCATCGTTCAGCGGTTTTGCCGGATCAATCCTTGATGACATCGCTCAACTCCGTGCTGAGATCATCCGTGGCCAGATGCTGGTTGGAAAAGCGTCGGTCGCCGGTGACTTCAGGGCCGACCCATGCGGGCAGAGCGGGCTGATCGGCTTCGGAGCGCAACTCCACCTCAGCCACGATGAGGCCGCGATAAAGACCATCGAACACATCGATTTCCCATGTGAAGCCTTCATGCTCCACCGTGTAGCGGATTTTCTCGAGGATGAAGCCGGGGACCGACTTCAACAGCTCCTCGGCATCGGCGACGGGGATGTCATATTCATACTCGTCGCGCATGAGAACGTCTGTGCCGACCTTGATGGTGAGCTTTGCCGCTTCATCGCCCATGATGCGCACGCGCACCGAGCGGTCCTCTAGAGAGGCGATATAGCCTTGTCGAAACCGCGTGCGTGATGCGATTTCCTCTCGCCAGCTCTCATCCGTTACCAGATACTTGCGTTCGATTTCTTTGGCCATTCAACAACCTGTCCATTTTTCCGGCACCGTAGCGCAAGCTTGCGTCATGAAACAGTAATCAAATCGAAATATTTCGTTTTGCCTCGACACCTGCAGTTCGGCGCGGTAATTAGACCCAATTCAATCGATTCAATGAGGAGACATTGCCATGGCCCAGGATTCTGAAAAGCTGATTTCCATCCTGCAACTTCAGCCGGTCGTGCCTGTTCTCATCGTGGAAGACGCAGCCTCTGCCGTGCCGCTGGCCCGCGCATTGGTGGCGGGTGGCCTGCGCGCCATCGAAATCACCATGCGCACACCGGCAGCGCTGGACGCGATCCGCGCCGTTGCCGATGAAGTTGAAGGCGCCAATGTGGGCGCAGGCACCATTCTCAATTCCAAGGATTTCGACGCTGCCGTTAAGGCTGGCTCGACCTTCATCGTCAGCCCCGGCATCAACAAGAGCGTTCTGGAAGCTGCCAAGGGTTCCAAGGTTCCCCTTCTGCCAGGTGCTGCAACGGCCAGCGAAGTCATGCATCTGCGTGACAAGGGCTATAAGGTTCTGAAATTCTTCCCTGCCGAACAGGCCGGTGGCGCGCCTTACCTCAAGGCGCTGTCTTCTCCGCTGGCCGATATCAAGTTTTGCCCCACGGGCAGCATCTCGCTGAAAAACGCCAAGGATTATCTGGCTCTGCCAAACGTCATCTGCGTTGGCGGTTCCTGGGTCGCGCCGAAGGAAATGATTGCGGCGGGTGACTGGGATGGCATCACCAAGCTGGCGGCAGAAGCCTTCGCCCTTCGGGGCTGAGGCATTTCGTTCACGACGGCGTGAACGGCGCGACCATTTGTATTCCGCTTCGCACTTCCTATCTCCTGTTGATATTGAACCCAGCAGGAGATTTGAATGTTCGACGCGAAGAAGCTTCTAGACCAGTTTTTGGGCTCCAACGTACCGGGCCTGTCGGGAAGTGTGCGGGACCGGGCCGGACAGGCCACGCAAATCGCGAAGAACAACCCGATGAAAGCAGGCGCGATTGCCGCCGCGCTTTTCGGTACCAAGACTGGCCGCAAGCTGGCTGGCAATGCCGCAGCCGTTGGTGGCATCGCCGCCATCGCAGGCCTTGGTTATCTCGCCTACAAGAATTACCAGTCCGGCCAGGCGCCAAAGTCTGTGCCACAGCCGCAGCCGACCCAGGAGCTTTTGCCGCCACCGGTCGATTCGCCGTTTCACCCGCAATCACCGACGCTTTCCAACAATTTCGCGCTGACACTGGTGCAGGCCATGATTGCTGCCGCTAAGGCGGACGGCCATATCGATGCGGCGGAACGTGCCCGCATTATGGAAAAGCTTCAGGTTTCCGAGCTGGATCGTGAGGCGGAAGCCTTCATTGAAAAGGAACTCTCCGATCCGCTCGATATCGATGCGCTGGTGGCAGCAGCCCAGACCGAAGAGCAGAAGGTCGAGATCTATACTGCGTCGCGCCTGACCATCGAGCCGGACAGCCGGGCAGAGCGCGGTTATCTCGATCTTCTCGCGGGCCGTCTCGGTCTGCCGGATGCGCTGGTGGAGCATATCGAAGCGACGGTTTCTGCCGCCAAGGTGTGATGCGGTGTGCGGGCAGGCACGCCAATCGCCTGTTGTCTTTGCCCGCGGCCTGCCATAAGTCTCTCCCGTCATGTTACGGGGGAGCAGAATGCGCGATCTAGCCCAGTTCAAAGGATGTCCGCCACCGCAGCCGATGCTGCTCAAGGGCCGCTTCGTGACAGCCGCACCGTTTGACCGTGCGCAGCATCTGGACAGGCTTTGGGATGCGCTGGGCGGCGAGGGCGTCAATGATCTCCTGAAATATTTCCCGCAGGACAGCTTTGCAGATGCCGCCGCCTTTGGCGACTGGCTGGATGCTGCACAGGCCGGTTCAGGCTGGGTGACCTTCACCTTTATCGAAAACGCCACCGGCAAGGTTGTCGGCATGGCGAGCTATATGCGTCCCGAGCCGAAATATGGCGTGGTGGAAGTCGGCTCCGTTGCCCATGGTGCGGCAATGAAGCGCTCGCCGCTTGCCACCGAAGCGCATTACCTCATGGCCCGCCATGTGTTCGATGATCTCGGCTACCGCCGCTACGAGTGGAAGTGCCACAATGAGAACGAAGCCTCCAAGGCAACGGCTGCGCGTTACGGCTTCCAGTTCGAAGGCATCTTCCGCCAGCATATGGTTTCCAAAGGGGCCAACCGCGATACGGCCTGGTTCTCGATGATCGATGCTGAATGGCCTGTTCTGCGCGAGGCCTTCGAGACGTGGCTTTCGCCTGACAATTTTGGACCTGACGGTCTGCAAATCCGCAAGCTGGAAGATATCAGGGCAGGGCTATCCGCATGAACGGCAAAAGCACATCCGCAGCACTCGCCGCTGTCGCCATCGTCCTTGGCTTCGGCTTTCTGTTCTACATCATGCCGACCGTGACGCTGTGGCTGGCGGAACATTATTCCGTCTGGGTCGCCGCCGCGTTTGATACGGTTGCGGTTCTGGCGTTTTTTCTGATCTTCTGGCTGCGGGCGCGGTATCAGCGGTGTGGGCGCTAAAGATAGGCTATAATATTGCCGGAATAACGACAGAACTATTTACTCTGCTCATGCTATTCAATGAAGCTGAGAGAGAACAACGCGCTGGGAAAACAGATCCGTTAGCCACTTGTTTAACGTGGCTGCAAGCCGACCGGCCAAATCACCACGGGATAAGTTGCCACAACCCCGTTAACGGCTTGCGTCAATCAGACGCGCATGGTTTTCTGGTCAGGCTTTGATTTGCGGATACGGCGGCTTCCAAACCCGCTGGTTAGTCGGGTTCCAAACCGGCTGATACATTGCCGCTGTCCTAGTAGCGGAGTAGGAAGGAAAATGGCTTCCAAAACCTTTTCCCTCCCTCTGCGTCCCAGTTCCTGTTAGCAGGAATTTGCATAACCTGCCTTGCTTCGTTTACGTTTGCAATCCGGTAGTACGTCCTATTCGACATTGTCCAATATTAATGTCCTCAGTGGCGTATGTGATTTTCTGATCAGCTGTAATCAGTGTCGTAGCGTGTTGCGCAATCTAATAAGCATGATTGCGAGGATGAAGGCTGAACAAAGGCAATCGTTGCGGATGTGATTGACCACAGAAACCCGTTTTCGATTCATCGGCGGAGCGCAATCTAACGCGCAATAGGCAAAATGGTAGCGTAAAGTCATAGCCTCACGCCTGCAGCGCTGCCCCCAGCAAGCCGAGTCCCATCAACAGTACGAAGACGGCGCCTGCGATTTCGATGGCGTGGGTGATGCCTGCCGCTTTGCGGCTGCCGGTTCCGGCAAAGCGGACCGCGATGTCCTTGGCCTTGACGGCAAGGCAGGCCAGCAGGGACACGGTGATGGCGGTGCCAAGTGACATGGCGATGACCGACAGGACGCCGCCCAGCAGCAGGCCGTTCAGAATTGAAAAGCTCATGACAATGATGGCGCCGGAGCATGGGCGAAGGCCGACTGCGATGATGGCTGACCATGCTTCTTGCAGGCTGAAGTCTTTGGACCTGAGCATGGACGGGTCCGGCGCGTGGGCATTGCCGCAGGTGGTGCAGATTTCGCCAGTGCCGCTCTGGGCATGATCTGCAAAGACCGGCTGGCCCTGAAAGCGCAGGCCGGAGCCCATGCCTTTTCTGGCTGCGCCTGTCGTGGCAGGGCTTGCGGAGAAGTTGCTGGTTTCGAGCGCGATAGTCGGTGCCGGGCCTGCAGTTTCCATGGCAAGGGCTGGGGTCGCTGTCCGGCCTGCCATCAGGCTGTGCAGCTTTCGGAACAACAGCCATGCGCCAAACAGGGCGACCATGGCGAAGCTGGCGATTTCCATGGCCTGCGTAGCCTTGGTCATAGTGATGGAGGTGCCGCGCAGCACCATATAGGCTCCGCCAACGAGGCCGATGGCGACGCCGCCTTGCAACAAGGCCGACACGAAGGAAATGAGGATGCCGCGTTTCAGCTGCGTCTCATTGGCAATCATATAGGATGAGATGACCGCCTTGCCGTGGCCGGGGCCTGCGGCATGGAACACGCCATAGGCGAAGGAGAGGCCGATCAGAGATGTTAGCGCCCATGGGTCTTCCCGCATGGCGCGCAGCGCGCCTGTGAGGGCGCGGTAGAACATCTGCTGGTGAACGTTGATCCACTGGAAGAGAGGCGCGAGCGGCCCGCCGATGGAGATGGAGGGCTCAGCCGAGCCGATGCCGAGCGGGGATTGCGCATGGGCCATGCTGACGGCGGCAGCCACAAGCACTGAGGCCATCAGGAAACCGGCGCACTTCCTCAGCATGTCAGCTCCAGTCGCGTTGCAAACAGCTTGGTCATGTCGGTGCCTGTGGGATCATTGAAGAAGGCGTCGGTCAGATTGTTCTGGTTCTGGGAGATGATTTCATCCGGGTCCGGCCGCACGACCTTGTGCTTGCAGGCGGCAAGATGCGTGCCTTTCACGACGATGTCACTATCCTTGGCGAAATCGATGGCCGTGTAGAGCGTCGGGTCCCATGCGCCGAAGGTCAAAACGCCCTTCACCGGAAGGGGTGCTTTCGGCTTGACCGAGAAGAACATCAGGACCTGATTGTTCTGGTAATCCACGTGGATAGTATCGGGCTTGCCGAAATCAACCGGTTTTCCGTTTGATGTGATGAAGGTGTAGTAGGAAAATTCGGCTAGGGACTCGTGAACGGTCGCACCGATTTCGCCTAACTCTTCCTTGTCGAGCTTTGCGTCGCTGTTCTTGTCGTAATCCATCACGACGCTTGCGGAAAACATCTCATCGAAACGCCAGACATTGCGCACCTCGGCAATATTGCCATCGGCACCTTCGATGATTTCCATCCGGGCTTCGGCAAAGATATGCGGGTGCGCCATGGCGCTCAAGGGCGCAAGACAGACGGGCAGGCATGCAGCCAGTGATATGATCGCTTTTTTCATGGATGCCTGTCTGTCTCTTGTCTGGGGTGTTTGTGTGATTCTAGCGGAAATTGGGACCGAATTTCGGCCTTGCCGCATTGGATCCGAAATCAGCCGTGCGTTTTAAACCAGTTGGTCAGATAGTCCACAAAGCTTCTGACCTTGGCGGGCAGATAACGGCGGTGCGGATAGACAGCGTAAATGCCGCGATCCCGGGAGATGTAATCGTCAAACAGGGTCACAAGTTCGCCTGAAAGAATATAGGGCTTGGCTATGAAATCGGGAACGATGGCGACGCCAAGGCTGGTGCGGGCCGCACGCAGTGTGGCTTGCGGGCTGTTGACCTCAATCGGGCCGTTGATGGCCACCGAATTGGTGCCGCCGCCCGGTTCGAAATAGCGAATGTGATTGTGGAAGCGCGAATTCGTATCCACGATGCAGGGAACCCGGCCCAGATCCTGCGGGGTCTCGAGCGGGCCATAGCGTTCCATGAAGGCAGGTGTTGCGACCGCATAGACGCGGAAATCGGCCAGCTTCTTGGCGATCATGCCCGAATCTTCCAGCTTGGTGATTCGCACGGCCAGATCGAAGCTCTCCTCGATGAGATCGACGAATCGGTCCTCGGCCACGATTTCCAGCACGAGATCGGGATTTTCCTTGGCGAAATCGATGAGGCTCTGGCCGATTTCCGCATCGATGAAAGTGCGCGGCACGGAGATGCGCAACTTGCCCTTCAGGTCGGCGTTTTTCTCTCGTACTAGATCGGCCAGGTTGTCGATTTCCTTGAGGATATCGGCGGCGGTGCGATAATAGGTGTGGCCTGCTTCGGTCAGCGAAAACTGCCGTGTGGTACGGTTAAGAAGCAGCGCGCCGAGATCGTCTTCCAGCTCGCGCACATATTTGGACAACAACGCTTTGGAACGCCCGGTTTTGCGGGCGGCCGCCGAAAAACCCTCCGCTTCGACAACGTCGATAAAGGCCCGGATACGGGTGAGAGTGTCCATTAAAGTCTCCAATTCGGTCACAATAGTGAACGGTCAAGCCCTAGCGTTCAACAATAGAGTATTCTGCCAAAAAAATCTGCATCTGATGAAAAATTCCCTTGATTGTTACAGCGAATATTCTTATCTCCCGGTTGCCCAAAGTCGCACGTGCCCATGTGTGTCCGCCGACCCTCGATGTGGTGAGGAGTTCGGTAAGGTACCTGGAATTAACCCCTCCAGTCGCTATTCCGGCCAACCGGGAAATGCGAGGACATATGAAGCAACGACGGTGCGGGCCTTTCTGGTTCTCTGCCGGCTTTCCATCAGCCGGGGTACTAAAGAGGCACACCATCATTGCCGTAAGTGCGGTTGGGTATGATTCCCTCCAATCCCATGGCAGACAAAGCCGAATGATGCTCCTGGCAGGGCGTTGTTCACAATTGCGCCTTGAGCGTATGCTATTGATTCAGCGTCTCCACCGGCTGGAACATTCTGCATATCTTGAGCGCCCTTTGTCCTCTGGAATTTTTCCAGAGCCGGAACATTTTAGGGATTACAACGATGACGACTGCACGCATCATTGACTTCATCAAGACCCGCCGCCCAGAAGGCCCTTGCCTCGTCGTCGACCTTGACGTTGTGCGCGATAATTTCCATGCGTTCCGGCACGCTCTGCCAAACAGTGCGATCTATTATGCCGTGAAGGCCAATCCGGCCCCTGAAATTCTCAAGCTGCTGGCCGGCCTGGGCTCCAGCTTCGATTGCGCCTCCGTGGCTGAAATCCAGATGGCGCTCGATGCCGGTGCAACTTCCGACCGTATCTCCTACGGCAACACCATCAAGAAGGAACGCGATGTTGCACGCGCATTTGCGCTGGGCATCGATCTCTTCGCCGTGGACAGCCATGAGGAAGTTGAGAAGGTTGCCCGTGCAGCCCCAGGCGCTCGCGTGTTCTGCCGTGTGCTGACCGATGGCGAAGGCGCCGAATGGCCGCTTTCGCGCAAGTTCGGTTGCGTGCCGCAGATGGCTGTCGATGTTCTGGTCTATGCCCACCAGATGGGTCTGGAATCCTACGGCGTTTCTTTCCATGTCGGTTCGCAGATGATGAATCTCGACGCATGGGATGCTGCCCTTGGCGATGCAAAGCGCGTGTTCGCTTCTCTTGCCAAGCAGGGTATCCACCTGCAGATGGTCAACATGGGCGGTGGCTTCCCGACGAAGTATCTGCGTGATGTGCCTGCTGCGGAAGAATATGGCCATGCCATCGACACGGCGCTGCGCAAGCACTTCGGCAACCAGATTCCACGCACCATCATTGAGCCGGGTCGCGGCATGGTCGGCAATGCCGGTGTCATCAAGGCGGAAGTTGTGCTGGTTTCGCGCAAGTCCGACAATGACAACCACCGCTGGGTGTTCCTCGACATCGGCAAGTTCGGCGGTCTGGCCGAAACCATGGATGAGGCCATTCGCTACCCGATCCGCACCGAGCGGGACGAAGATGCGATGGAGCTTTGCGTTCTGGCAGGCCCGACCTGCGACAGCGCCGATGTGATGTATGAGAAGAACATGTATCCGCTGCCGGTTTCTCTGACCATTGGCGATGACGTTCTGATCGAAGGCACGGGCGCCTACACGACCACCTATTCGGCGGTCGCATTCAACGGCTTCGAGCCGCTGAAGTCCTACGTGATCTGAATGAGTGCCGCCGGTCTTTAAGGGCTGGCGGCATCATCAGACGTCTCCCGTTCCGGCTTACGTCTTCCATGCCTGGCGCAAACCCTGCTTGCCGCACCTCTTTCCAGCCGAGGTCGGGCGTGGTTCAGCGGGCCGGAACGGTTTCAACATTTTTTGGGTGCCGCTTTCGTGGGCGGCTTGGTGACGGGAGGCCGGGATGGCCGCTGTTCTCAAATCTGTACGTGCATTTTTCACGCCGCAGACATTTCATATCGAAGCTGAAAATCCTGGTGACGTGGTTGCCCGCGAAAACCTGCTGGACCGTGTGATGGGCCCGGGTCGTCGCCGCAAATCATCCGAGAAGCTGCGCGCCGGGCGCGTTCCTGCCGAAGGGCTGGCGCTGGTGGCACGCGATGAGGACGGTCACGTGATCGGCACTGTCAGGCTGTGGAATGTCGAAGCTGGCGTGACACGCGAGGGACGTCCGGTTTCGGCCCTTCTGCTCGGGCCGCTTGCTGTGGATTGCGCCCATGAGGGCAAGGGCATCGGATCTGCCCTGATGCGCGCCGCCATCGGTGAAGCTGCCAAGCGCAACCATTGTGCCATTCTCTTGGTGGGTGATGCTTCATACTATGAGCGCTTCGGCTTTTTCGCAGGTCAAACCCAGCATCTTGTCATGCCCGGCCCGTTTGAGCGTTCGCGCTTTCTGGCGCTGGAGCTGAAAAGCGGCTGGTTGGACGGTGCGGCTGGGATGCTGGTGGCAAGCGGGCGCAAGTTTTCCTGATATCGCAGGTGGTTTGATAGGTCAGACATGGAAAAGAGGGCTACGCGCCCTCTTTTTTTATCGGCAATGATGGGTCCGCGTGGTTTATGCCGCGCGTCTGGACGCCACGGTTGCGGGCTCTATGCTGAAACGACGGACCATGTCCGATAGCGCCTTGGTTGATTCTGCGATGGAATGGCTGACCGCGTTGGTCTCTTCCACCATGGCGGCGTTTTGCTGGGTCATCTGGTCCAGCGAATTGACGCTGGCGCTGATTTCCTGAAGGCCAACGGATTGTTCGCGGGCAGCGGTGGCTATGCTGTCGATATTGGTATCGATGCGAGAAACGAAATCCTCGATCCGCGTCAGCACCTCTACGGTGGATTGCACGAGGGTTACGCCGCTTGCGACTTCATCGCCCGATTTGCCGATGAGAACCCTGATTTCCTTTGAGGCCTTTGCCGAACGCTGGGCGAGTTCGCGCACTTCCTGGGCAACGACCGCAAAGCCCTTTCCAGCCTCGCCCGCACGGGCTGCTTCAACACCGGCATTGAGCGCGAGAAGATTGGTCTGGAAGGCGATCTCGTCAATGACGCCGACGATGGATTCAATTTCGCCAGAGGCCGTTTCGATGCGATGCATGGCGGATATTGCTTCGGTGACCACGTCTGCTGAATGGGAGGTGGACTGGCGCGCTTCTTTGACCAGATTGCGGGTGTCATCGACACGGGCCGTGGAGGTCTTGACGGTTGAAGCGGCTTCTTCCAGGGCGGCAGCTGTCTGCTCCAGTGCCGAAGCTTGCTGTTCCGTGCGGCGTGATAGATCATTGGCCGAACCGTGCATCTCGCTGCCTTGGGCCCGCAGGTGATTTGCCTCTGTCAGAATCTGTCCCATCGTGGTTTGTAAGGTGCGAACCGAGGCGTTGAAATCGGTGCGCAGGGTTTCAAACTTTGCGTCGAAGTTGTGGTCGAGCGTCGAGCTTAGATCACAATTGGCCAGATTTTTGAGGCCATGTCCCAAATGCTGGATCGCGAAGCGCAGCGCATCTGCCTCGGCAATGCGTTCTCTTTCCCGGGTCTCGCGTTCGGCGCTCGCAGCACGCCGCGCCGCTTCTGCTTCGCTCTCCAGCTGACGCTTGGCCAGTCCGGCATCTCTGAACACGGCGAGTGCCCTTGCCATGGCGCCAATTTCATCATGCCGGTGAATATGCGGCGGGGCTTCTTTCAGGTCGCCCGAGGCCATGCGCGTCATGGTCTGCGTGATCCGCAGGATCGGCTTCATGGCGCGGCGGCGCAGATAAATTGTTGAGGCAATGGACAGGAGGATGAGAAGCCCACCCAACGTATAGTTCGTGTTTTGCAGGAAGGAGGTCTGTGCAGCCGCTTCTGCTTCCTTCTGCTTGCCATAGATGGTGCCCATTTCGACAAGCTGATTGACCGCCGTTTCATGGGCGTGGAATGTGTTGCTCAACATATTCAGTGATGTCGGAATTTTTGCCGATTGGCCGGATGCAAGCGTTGGGAGCGTGTCGGTATCAAGTGTTGCCCAAAAGGCATCGCCCTTGATGAGAACATCGTTCTGCAAGGCCTGTTTCAAGGCATCCGGCAGCGTCGTCGTTTTCCAGTATTCACGGCGCTCCTGGTACTGACCTTTCAGAACCTTGATGCGCTCTATGTTTTGCGACAGCCGGTCCGGGTGCAGGGCACCTTCATTGGTCAGCGCATAGGTCTCGATGAGATAGAGCGGAGGTGGCAGGATATCGGCAATCAGGTCTTTGCTGTCGATGATTTCCTGATAGATCGGTCCGTTGACCTTCAGCCTATCAAGCGCGAAAGCACCCACGAGAAGCGTTATTGTGATGCCGGTTGCCAAGGCGATGCCACTGGCTGTGATGATCGTTGAAATTGAAAGTTTCATAAAGAAAAAATCCACGGAGATGCTGGGAAGCGGCGTGCCACTTTTCGAAATTCTAAATGGGGATAAGTATTTCAAGTGCAGATGCAGTCTTCGATTAAAGTAACTATTGAATAAAAATATCTATAATTGATTAACTGCAATAATAGCTTTTCGCATTGATATATTTGAAGAAAATGAAATACGAATACGCGCATATGTGCGCGACCGCCCCCATTTTCCTTTCCGAGTTTTGATCTCCCTCAAATGATGATTTTCACCTGCGTGTTACGTGCGGGCAGGGTGTGGCTTGCAGCAATGGCTATGGGTTTCCAGGGTCGAGGGGCAACGGAGCCGATGTTGCAAAGCACCTCTTCGATAGATCAAGGAGAGAAAAATGTTCGCCAAATTCCGCAAAGCCATCTTTTTGGCATCCGCTTTCGCTGTTGCGCTGCCAGCGTTTTCCCACGCTGCCGACATGGCGCCGATAGCGCCAGCGCCCACAGCCGAAGAGGCTATTGCTGCGGCAAGCCCGTGGATGATCCGTGTTCGTGGCCTTGGTGTGATGACCCATGACAGCGGTTCGATCAATGGTGTGCCCGGTGCAGGGCTTGAATATTCCGACACAGTTATTCCGGAATTCGACGTAACCTATTTCTTCACCGATAATATTGCTGCCGAACTTATTCTTGGCACGACCTTCTCCAAGATCAACACGACAGGCGCGCTGGGCGAGATCGATGTCGGCAAGACATGGCTTCTGCCACCTACACTGACCCTGCAATACCACTTCACCGATTTCGGGGCCTTCAAGCCTTATGTGGGCGCGGGCCTGAACTATTCGCTGTTCTACAACCAGTCTGAAAAGGCAGGTTTCCACAATCTCGACGTCAAGAACGACTTTGGCGCGGCGGTGCAGGTCGGTTTCGACTACATGCTGACGAAGAACTGGGGCGTGAACTTCGACGTGAAGAAGATCTTCCTCGAAACGAAGTGGAGCGCCACGCATGATGTTTTGGGTGATATCAGCGGCAAGGCCAAGCTCGATCCGTGGTTGATCGGTGCCGGTGTGACCTACCGTTTCTAACTTCCGCTGAGGCGGTCAAAAAAGGCACTGCCGCGACATGCGGCAGTGCCTCCCTCTAAGTTGAGGATTGCTCAGGTCTTGATGTCGATGATGCCGCAATCGCCAGCTTCCGATGCGAAGGCCAGCAGATTGCCATTGTTGCTCCAGTCCATGGACGTAATGGCGCCCTTGCCGGGACGACGAAGCAGAGCTTCCTTCTGGTCGGCGAGACGCACGCCCAGGATCATGCCATCCGCAAAGCCGATGGCCAGCACTTCATCTGCCGGGTGGAAGCAAACATTCGTGACCATAATGTTTGCGCGGGTGCCAAGCTCCAGCGGAGCCTTGCCCATTGGGCCATCCTTGCCCGCGAAGGGCCAGACGATGGCCGCCGGTGCGCCAGATGAGGCCAGCCACTTGCCTTTGTGCGACCATGAGATGGATTTGACCTTGGCGGGATAACCGGTCATGCGCATGTGGCGCGCTTCCATGCCACCCTTGGTGGCTTCCATCTTCCAGCCATGCAGCGCATTTTCCTGCATGGTGGTGACGAGGAATTTGCCATCTGCCGAGAAGGTGACGGCATTATGGGCGCCTTTCCAATCGAGATCGACAGGATCGCCAGCGCTGGCCACCCAATGCAGCGTGACGCCATTGTAACGGGCAGCGGCAATGCGCAAGCCCTTGGGCGCAAAGGCGATGCCCTCGACGGTGCGGTCTTCCTTGAATTCCTTGACCGTGCCATCACCCAGCCGCACGAAGCTGGACTTGCCGACGCCGTATGCAATGGCGTTCTGCGGGCCGCCTGCGACAACGCTGATCCACTTGCGCGGCACATGGGCAAGCTCGATAACGGAGCCATCATGGCCGATGCGCAGCACCTTGCCATCTTCACCGCCGGTGAGAAGCGTGGCGCTGTGCGGATCGCGGATGCAGGTCAAAAGGCCCTGATGCGCCTCGACAACCTTCTCGCCGCCATCCAGCCGGTGGATGGTGCCTGCAGCTGTGGCAAACAACGGAACTTCGCCCAGAAAATGCGCCGCGACGACGTGGCCTTCAAGGTCAAGAGGAGCAACGGTGGGCATGGGTCTCTAGTCTTTCCGTGGTTGTTGTCGTCAGTCGTGAAAAAGTGCACCATCACGGTGCACTCCTTGTGGTCGTCATGTCATGGCGTGCCGCAATGGCACTTTTTAATATCAGGCAGCGGCCATGCAGGCGTTGAAGCTGTTTTCCAGCTTCTCGCGGTCGAGATCGCGGCCGATGAAGACGAGGCGGCTTTCACGCTTTTCGCCTTCTTTCCATGCGCGCTGGTGATCACCTTCGATGATCATGTGAACACCCTGAACGACATAACGTTCCGCGTCATCCTTGAAGGCAATGATGCCCTTGAGGCGCAGGATCTTCGGGCCGTCGGTCTGCGTGACCTTCTGGATCCACGGGAAGAAACGCTCGGCATTCATTTCGCCACCGCGCAGCGATACGGACTGAACCGTGACGTCATGGATGGGCGAGGCGGCGTGGGTGTGGCCATGGTCGTGCCCGTGATCATGGTGGGCATGGTTATGATGGTCATGCCCATGGTCGTGATGATGGTGGTCGTGGCTGTGGTCATGTCCACAATCGGGACCGCAAACGTGGTCGTCGTGCTCTTGCGCCAGGAAATCAGGATCGTTTTCCAGCGCCCGTTCCAGATTGAACGCGCCCTGATTGAGAACATGAGCCAGATCAACGCCGGAGCGGGTTGTCTTGTGAATGCGGGCAGACGGGTTGATGGCGCGAACGACATCTTCGATGACAGCCAGTTCCTGCGGCGTGACGAGATCGGTCTTGTTGATGACAACGACATCGGCAAAGGCGATCTGGTCTTCGGCTTCGCGGCTGTCCTTCAGGCGCAGCGGCAGGTGCTTTGCATCCACCAGCGCAATAACGGCGTCCAGTTCGGTTTTGGCGCGCACATCGTCATCCATGAAGAATGTCTGTGCGACAGGAACCGGGTCGGCAAGGCCTGTCGTTTCCACGATGATGCCATCGAAACGGCCGGGACGGCGCATCAGGCCTTCCACCACGCGGATGAGATCTCCGCGCACGGTGCAGCAGACGCAGCCATTGTTCATTTCGTAGATTTCTTCGTCCGATTCCACGATCAGGTCGTTATCGATGCCGATTTCGCCGAATTCATTGACGATGACGGCATATTTCTTGCCGTGATTGTCCGACAGGATGCGGTTGAGGAGCGTGGTTTTGCCCGCGCCCAGATAGCCCGTCAATACGGTTACGGGAATGGGCTTTGTTGTCGGTGCTGCTTCGGTCATGATGAACCTCTGATATAAAAGAGCCGGATGATGGCTTTGAAAGCGTTGCTGTTCATATAGGCGTGTGGGGAAGTGAGTTCAAAGAGAATCTGCCGAAGATTTTTGAGCCGAGCTTTCAAGCAAATTCACGTCGAAGGCGGAAATGTCCGCTAGCAGCTCCACCAGCCCCGATACCGCATGCGCGATCATCGCCTCGCCCTTTGCGGCGGTGGCAATAGCGGCATTGCCCGCCACGCCTTGTCTGTTGAGGTCCGACATGCGCCAGCCGAAGGCATGCGGGCCATAGGCGCGCAAATGCTTGAAGCGGTTGGAAAATTCCGTTTGTGCGGATGGGAAGTTTTCAGCCCTGTCCATCTTCACACGGTGCGGCTGCAGCGCCAGCATGACCGACGTTTCGATATCGCCACCATGGATATCGATGGACTTTTCCTGCGGGGTGATGATGCCGGGTGGCATGCCGAAACGGGTCCAGCTGGTGGCGACCGCCAGCATATCGAAACGGATACGGGCCTCGGTGGCGACGATGGTCATCAGCGGTGAATTGCCGCCATGGGCGTTCAGCATCATGAATTTGCGGATGCCCTTGCGGTATTCGTTCTCGGCAATAGAAAGCCAGCGATGCACTGCCTCATCAAAGGACAGCGTCTTCGTGCCTGCCACATCCATATGCTCGACGGAATAGCCGACAGGCTCTGCGGGCAGAAAATGGATGGGCGCATTGGATGCAAGCGCCTGTTTCAATCGTGCGACAATGCCTTCTACGATGAGCGTGTCCGTCTCGAAGGGAAGGTGGGGTCCATGCTGCTCATGCGCGCCCAGCGGCAGCACAGAAATCGTCTCGTTTCGCATGGTTGACGGGCCTGTTACGTTATTGTCGTGAATATGCGTATATGTGTCTGGCATCTGGCGATCCGCGCCTGCATTCGTTAAGTGTTACCAAGAACATATCGTCGTCCGGGACTTCAGGAAAGGCATTTGCTGATGAGCAAGGATAAGCTGGCCAAAAAGAACAAATCCGAGAAGAAGGCCAAGTCCGGCAAAAAGAAGGATCTGGCGGTTCATTCGGAAGAGCTTGCCCAGACCATTACGCAGGCGGCCCGCTCCATGCGCACGGCGCTGAGCCACAATCTTGCAGCCAGTGGTCTCTATGCTGGTCAAGATGGCGTTATTCTCGCACTTGCGCAGGAAGGCAGCATGACGCCGGGGCAGATTGCCCAGAAGCTGGGCGTGAAGGCGCCGACCATGACGCGCACGATTGGCCGCATGGAGGCGCAGGGCTTTGTGGAGCGCAGTGCAGGTGATGGCGACGGACGGCTGACCATGGTCAAGCTGACGGAGACTGGCCTGAAAAGCGTCGAGCACATCAATACTTCGCTGGCCGATTGCAACAGCCGCGCTGTGGATGGTCTGTCCGCCAAGGATGTGAAAACGGTTGTCAAATTGCTGCGGGCGATCGATGCCAATTTGCAGGCTTTTGAATCAATCGATTAAAATTTGTATTACAGATATTGCCTTGTGTTGAAATCCTTAAAACGGTTGCAGATTTTGTTTAAATTGTTTAGTCACAATTTAAACGCCGCGTGATGGCGGAATGCGTGACCGTGGGAGGCAACTGTGGCGCAGAAGATCAAATTATCGACCATTGCTGAAAGTCTGGGGCTTTCAACCGCGACCATTTCGCTGGCATTGCGGGATAGTCCGCTGGTGGCCGCCGATACGCGCGAAAAGATCAAGCTGCAGGCGCGCGCGCTGGGCTATATCTACAACCGCCGCGCCGCCAGCCTGCGCACCTCGCGCTCCGGCATTATCGGCGTTGTGTTTCACGATGTGATGAACCCGTTTTACGGTGAAATTCTCAAAGCCATCGAGAGCGAGCTGGACCGCAGCCGCCAAACCTTCATTCTTTCCAACCATTACGATTCCGTCGAAAAGCAACGCACCTTCATCGAAACGCTGCTGCAACTGGGCAGTGACGGCATCATCATGTCCCCCGCCATCGGTACGCCTTTGGAAGACATGACGCTGGCCGAGGAAAACGGCATGCCCGCCATTCTCGTGGCGCGCTCCATGGACGGTGTCGATATGCCGACATTTCGCGGCGATGACAGCTATGGCATATCGCTCGCCACCAACCACCTGATCAGCCTTGGCCACCGTACCATTGCCATGGTGGGCGGCACGGACCAGACCTCGACAGGACGCGACCGGTATCAGGGCTATGTCAATGCGCTGCGCAAGGCGGGCATCGAGGTGGATCCCAATCTGCGCATTCCCGGTGCACGCTCCAAGCAGGGCGGGTTTGAGGCGGCTGTGAACTTTCTGTCGCTGCCGCAAAAGCCGACGGCTGCCGTGTGCTGGAACGATCTTGTTGCCATTGGCCTGATGAACGGCATTTCACGGGCGGGCTTTGTGCCGGGCAAGGATATTTCGGTCACGGGCTATGACGATCTGGAAGAGGCGGCGATTGCGACGCCGGCGCTGACCACCGTTTCCAACGGTCAGGCAGAGGTTGGCCGACTGGCGGCGCGTGCGCTGCTGGACAGGCTGGCGGGCAGCCATGAGCCTGACGGTATTCACCTCATCAAGCCCGAAATGCGCATTCGCCAATCCACCAGCCCTTGTGTTCCGCGAAAGTAGTTTGCGGGTTTCGCTTTTCGTATTGATCGTCTAGCTTGCCCCCGACGCATTGCAGCAAGGGGTTGTCCAAGCATGTCAGATACTAAAGCCACCGTTCTCGTTCCGGGAAAGATCCATCCACGCGTTCTCGAGCGTTTCGAGGGCAAGGTTGAGGTCATCACAGCGCCATCGGGGCCAGAGCCGACGCTGCCAGAAGGTGTTGCCGAGCGCATTACCGCTGTTGCCGTTTCCGGTGGCTTTAACGCCAAGTGGATGGACGCGCTGCCCAATCTTGAAGTCATCGCCAATTTTGGCGTGGGCTATGACGGTGTGGATGTGAAACATGCGGCTTCGCGCAATATTATCGTGACCAACACGCCTGACGTTCTGAACGACGAAGTGGCCGACACGACGATTGCGCTTTTGATCAGCACTGTGCGGCGCCTCTACGATGCGGAAAAGCATCTTCGCGAGGGCAAATGGGTGGCGGAAGGACCGTTTGCGCTTTCGCCATTTTCGCTGCGGGGGCGCAAAGTGGGCCTGTTCGGCATGGGCCGCATCGGCCAGGAAATTGCCAAGCGGCTGGAGCCGTTCAAGGTGGAGATCGGCTATCACACCCGCTCCAGACGCGCCGAGCTTTCCTATAACTACTATGGCTCGCTGAAGGAAATGGCGCAGACGGTGGACGTGCTGATCTGCATCGTGCCGGGGACTGCGGAAACCCATAAGGCCATCAATGCCGATATTTTCGCGGCGCTGGGTTCCAATGGCGTGTTCATCAATGTCGGCAGAGGCTCAAGCGTCGATGAAGATGCGCTGCTTGCGGCGCTGCAGGACGGTACGCTGGGTGCGGCGGGTCTTGATGTGTTTTACGCGGAGCCGAAAGTGCCGGAAGGGTTCTTGGCTCTTCCCAATGTGACGCTGCTTCCGCACGTTGCCTCTGCATCCGTGCCGACACGCAATGCGATGGCCGATCTGGTGGCAGACAATGTGCTGGGCTGGCTTGGTGAGCGCAAGGTGGTGACACCTGTGCCAGAAACGCCTGTCTGAGCTAAGACAAAACGCCATGGGGGGAGTTGAACTCTCCCCATGTTACCAGTTCAAGATCATTCGATGACGAGACTTGCCATCAGGCCAAAGTCTTAGCGCAGCAGTACGAAGCCTGCGACAGAGAGAATGACGAAAACAAGCAGGCCACCGAAAAAGCCGCCTGTTGTGAAAAATCCAACGGCCATGGCGATCATCAATACCGTGACGAGCATGGTGCCGTATTTGGCGGCTGCCAGAAAGCCGTCATAGGTCTTTTCATGCTCGGAAAAGTTCATCTTCGCGCCGAGTTCGATCGGGCCCGTATGGTGTTCACTCATGCCAATTCCCCTTCAATGATCAACGCTTCCGCCCGTTACTCCACACGCCCGCTGGCGGCTTTCCTCACATGGCAGACCGTTGCAAAACGCTCCGAAACAAGACCTACATGGAAGTGTTGAAAAACGCAACGGACACAGGCCAGTCGTGGTTGGCCTGTGTGGGACATGCCGCAATTTTGCGGGGCCTGTGGAAAAAGCGTGCAGTGATGCCACAGCAGGTTGCTCAATTCCTCGTAAACCGCCTGTTTGCAAGGGCAGAGGTGCCAATGCCGTTGCATTTTGGCAAGCCACCTCCTACACGAAATGGTGTGGAGGACGTCCGAAGTTACCGCATAGTCGATGCAAGTATCGTCAGAGGGTGACGGTCACGGATGAACCTCTCGCATAGAACCCGCAAAGGGATGGTGGAGGGGAAGGAATGAAGGCTCTTCTGAAGACAAGCGCTCTTATTGACGGGTTCAGTGAGGCGATGGGCAAGTTTGCAGGATACCTTGTCCTGATCTGCTGCCTCGTGAGTGCGGGCAACGCCATTGTTCGCTATATTTTCAATTATAGCTCGAACGGCTGGCTGGAAATCCAGTGGTACATGTTCGCCTTCATCGTGCTGGTGGGTGCGTCCTACACATTGCGGATGAACGAACATGTGCGCGTGGACATTATCTACGGCGCCGTTTCCGCCCGCGCCCGCCTTTGGGTCGATATGATCGGCCTAGTCGTGTTTCTGCTGCCGGCCTGTTTTTATCTGGCGTGGCTGAGCTGGCCGATGTTTACCCTGTCACTTGCACAGAACGAAGTGTCTTCCAATGCGGGCGGCCTGATCCGCTGGCCGGTCAAATTCATTATCTTTGCGGGCTTTGCCTTGCTCTTCCTTCAGGGAATATCCGAACTGGTGAAGCGCATCGGCGCGCTGAACGGGCTCTATCAGCTCGACACCAAATACGAAAAACCGCTCCAGTAAATCAGGCGCTGACCGCTAAGGATATTTCCATGTTCGAATACGGTATTTTGCCGCCGCTGATGTTCCTGAGCATGATTATTTTCATGCTTTACGGGTTTCCCGTGGCGTTCTCTCTGGCTTCTGTCGGGCTTTTGTTCGGCGTCATCGGCATTTTCACGGAGCATTTCTCGCCTGCCTTCCTGCAGGCGCTGCCGCTTCGCATTTTCGGCATCATTTCCAATGATCTGTTGCTGGCCATCCCCTTCTTCACCTTCATGGGCGCTATTCTGGAACGATGCGGGCTGGCGGAGGATTTGCTGGAGGGCACGGGCAAGCTGTTCGGCGCCATTCCCGGTGGACTTGCCTATGCCGTCATTCTGGTCGGCGCGATCCTCGGTGCCATTACCGGCACGGTTGCAGCATCGGTCATTACCATGGGCGTCATCTCGCTGCCGATCATGCTCAAATATGGCTACAATCCGCGCCTTGCGACGGGCGTCATCGCGGCATCCGGCACGATTACACAGGTCATTCCGCCATCTCTGGTTCTGATCGTTCTGGCCGATCAGCTCGGCAAGTCCGTCGGTGACATGTATCTCGGTGCCATCGGCCCGTCGATCCTGCAAGTCGTCATCTTCATGCTGTTCATCTTCGTCATGTCGAAGCTGCGCCCGAAAGACTTGCCAGCCTTGCCGCCGGAAGCGCGTGGCGAACTGAACCGTGCGCTGGTGTTCAAGGTGCTGGCGGGCATGGTGCCTTCCATCGTGCTGATCTTCCTCGTGCTGGGCACCATCTTCATGGGTCTGGCAACGCCGACGGAAGCGGGCGCGCTGGGTGTTGTCGGTGCCATGGCGCTGGCTGCTGCGCATCGTCGCCTGACCTGGGATCTGGTCAAGCAGGGCATGCACTCCACCATGCACATCACCTCCATGGTGGTGTTCATTCTGGTCGGCGCTACCTGCTTCAGCCTCGTGTTTCAGGGCATGGACGGTTCGCTGTGGATCGAGCACATGCTGTCGGGCATTCCGGGCGGGCCAATCGGCTTCCTGATCTTCGTCAACATCTTCATCTTCTTCCTGGCGTTTTTCCTCGATTTCTTCGAAATCGCCTTCATCGTCATTCCGATGTTGGCGCCGATCGCCGAGTCTCTCGGTATCGACCTCATCTGGTTCGGTGTGCTGATCTGCATCAACATGCAAACCAGCTTCATGCATCCGCCCTTCGGATTTGCGCTGTTCTATTTGCGGTCCATCGCACCCCGAAGCGTGAAGACATCCGACATCTATATGGGCGCGATACCGTGGCTGGGAATGCAGCTCATTCTCGTTGCCATCGTGATCTTCTGGCCCGAATCCGTGACCTACTGGCTGGACAAGGCACCTGCTGTGGATCTCAATACGATCAAGATCGATGTGCCCTTCGGCAACTCAGGTGGCAATACGATGCCGACTTTGGGGCCGAATTTCGGCCTGCCACCGATGGATGGCGCGCCAGCACAGCCGGGCGGAAATGGACTGCCCGGAATGCCGAACCTGAACGAGCCGCCGAAGATCGGTCCGTGAGGGAAATACTTGTTACGTGTGGAATAACGGATTATATTGGTGAAGTGGAAGGCAGGGTTGGCGCCCTACCTTCCGTTTTACTACTTGCTCAGAAATGTTAGCCGGACAGCTATTGACCAGCCTGTCCGGCTTTTTCTAAACAATAGCGTAATGCTCAGCGGCTTTCGCATCGCATCACCTCCACAGTTGAACAGCAAGGCCGTTGCCAAGGTCGTCGAGGCCCATCATCGCCGATACTCCGGCTGGTAACGGAGTGTGCTGCTAGAGCGTTCAACTTTCGCGATCATATGGTTGTCGGTATATTTGTCGAGAGGCCGCAACCCTTTCGGGCAAAATAAAACCCGGACCTTTCGATCCGGGTTTATGTGTCTCACCTGATATTGATGTCGGTTAGAGCTTGCCGTTGCGCTGCTGGATCATCATGAATGTATCGAAGGTGTATTCAGCGAGCTGCATCCACAAATAGCCCTCGCGCTTGAAGGCGACCTGATCTTCGTAGATCTTCTTGAAGTCCGGATTGACGGCTGAAATTTCGGCGTAGACTTCCAGTGCTGCCTTGTAGCAGGCATCCAGAATATCCTGGCTGAAGGGGCGCAGCGTTGCACCTTCGGACACGATCTGTTTGATCGCGATGGGGTTTTTGGCGTCGTATTTCGCCATCATGTTGGTGTTAGCGAAGGAGCAGGCATCCTGGAGGATGGCCTGATAGTTCTTAGGCAGGGCGTTCCACTTGTCCAGATTGACGAAGGAGTGGATGACTGGGCCGCCTTCCCAGAAAGCCGGGTAGTAGTAGTATTTCGCCACTTTCTGGAAGCCGAGCTTGTGGTCGTCATAGGGGCCGACCCACTCAGCCGCATCGATGGTGCCTTTCTCCAGCGCCGGATAAATATCGCCACCGGCGATCTGCTGCGGCACGACGCCGAGCTTCTCGACCACCTTGCCAGCCAGACCGGCAATGCGCATCTTCACGCCCTTGAAGTCTTCGACCGTGTTGATTTCCTTGCGAAACCAGCCGCCCATCTGCACGCCGGTATTGCCTGAGATCATGCCGTAGAGATTATGCTTGGCATAGAACTCGTTGAGCAGCTTGTTGCCATTGCCCTCATAGAACCAGGAGTTCGTGAGGCGCGCATTGAGACCGAATGGAATGGCCGTGCCGATGGCGAAGGTTGGGTCCTTGCCAACATAATAATATGAGCAGGTATGGCACATTTCCACCGTGCCGGATGAGACGGCATCGGCTGCCTGCAGGCCTGGCACGATTTCGCCGCCTGCAAAAACCTGAATATTGAAATTGCCGTCTGTTGCGGCCTTCACGCGGTCGGCGACATCCTGCGCGCCGCCGAAAATCGTATCCAGCGATTTTGGAAACGAAGAGGTGAGGCGCCATGTGATCTTGGCATTTTGTTGCGCGATGGCCGGTGCGGCAAGAACCGTTGCAGCGGCAACGCCTGCGCCGGAGACAGCACCTTTTTTGATGAACGAACGACGATCCATAAATATCCTCCCAGATATTGATCTGACCGATAGCCGAATTCCCCTCCGCTATCTGGCATGGCCAGAGAAAAGCACGCCCCCGCACGGCTGACAAGCATCTCCGCCAAGAATAAAACGCTGTAAATGCTTTGTTGTTACGGCAATTACGTCAATTGAAGCAGTCAACTGAAATCTGAAGAAGAGACATCAGACTTTAGGTGAAGATAGGGCTTCACTCCGACAGCGCAGGCGCTTGACGAACGGAGTTTCCGGTTTCAAAACAGGTGACCCATGCAAGCCGGAGCCTCCATGTCCAGACCCATCATCGCCATTCCCGCCGATATCAGACATCTTGATGGTGCCGACTGGCACGCCGCGCAGACACAGTATCTTTCCGCAGCGCTTGATGTTGCCGACGTCATGTCGTTCATCGTGCCCGCCTTTGAAGAGGGCAATGATGTCGATGCCATTCTCGACCGTGTGGATGGGCTGCTGGTGTCGGGTTCCGCCACCAATGTTCACCCCTCGCTTTACGGTGTCGAGGCGAAAGACAGTGACGGACCCTTCGATCCCGCCCGTGATGCGACGAGCCTTGCGCTCATCCGCCGGGCCATTGATCGCGGCATTCCGATGCTGGCCATCTGCCGTGGCATTCAGGAGCTGAATGTGGCGCTGGGTGGCACGCTGGCCAGTGAAATTCAGGAGCAGCCGGGCGTGTGGGACCACCGCAAGCCCGATGATGCGAACCGCGACGCGGCCTATGCCATTCGCCAGCCGGTGCATATTCGTGAGGGCTCCTGCATCGCCACGCATCTGGGCACGAGCGGTGAGGTGCAGATCAACTCGCTGCACCGCCAGGCCATTGCCAAAACCGCGCCGCGCCTTCAGGTGGAGGCGACGGCGCAGGATGGAACAATCGAGGCGGTTTCCGTGATCGATGCCAAGGGCTTTGCCGTGGGTGTGCAGTGGCACCCGGAATATTGGGCGCAAACCGACGCACCCTCGCGGGCGCTGTTTGAAGCCTTCGGGAAGGCCGTGCGGCAATACCAGGCAGGAAAGGCCTGAAGGCAGCCCGGCAGGATATTGGCGCCGTCAAGCTGATCCGGTTCGGCGAAGTTCAGGAACAGGGTTCTGAAAAATTGCAATCCATGGTTTAATTATGGCGATTCTTAGTGTCGCTAACGTCATTCCAATTGCTTCCGCAGGACCGCCATGGCTTTTTCAGACTTTGTGTATCGTCCGTTTGAAAGGCTGATCCGGCCGCTCGATATTGCCTACCGGCCGATCCCTGATAAGGGCCCGTTTCATGTGCTTTTGCATTTCGTGCGGATGTTTCGGGGTGTGCTCATCGCGATCTCTGTCTCTGCGATGTTGATGGAAGCCAGCAATCTCTTTCTGATCTGGAGCTTCTCATCGATTGTCGATGGGGTAACCGCCAAGGGGGCCGAGGCCTTTCTGGTCGAGGACTGGCCTCTTCTGGCTGTCATGGCGTTTCTGCTGTTTCCCGTGCAGCCCATTCTCACATTCCTGGCCAACACCCTGTCATCGCAGACGGTTGCGGTGGGAATGCCGGCGGCCATTCAGTGGCAGGGCCATAAGGCGGTTGAGCGGCAGGACCTGCGGTTCTTTCATGACCTGTTTTCCGGGCAGATCGCCTCCCGGCTTTCGCAGGCCGCCTCTGCCGTTCAGACCCAGGTCATTGTCGCGTTTTATTCGATACCCTATTTTCTGATCCAGTTTGTCGGCTCGCTCGTGCTGTTGAGTACGGTTGCGTGGCCGCTTGCCCTGCCGGTGCTGGTCTGGATTATTCTGAGCGTGGTGATTGCCGTGAAGGCGGTGCCGAAATTTGCTGAAGCCGCTCGCCACTCGGCCAAAAAACGCAGCCTGCTGGTGGGATCGATGACCGATCTCTACAGCAACATCCAGATGGTCAAGCAATTTGCCGCCGAAGACAGCGAGGCGGGAAGCCTGCGCAAAGTTTTTGCAGAGGTCATATCAACGCAGCATAGCGAGCGGCGGGTCTATTTGACGACCAGCATCGCCATTCTCCTTCTCAGCGTTCTTCTGTGGCTTGCCATGTTGGGTATCGGCTTCTGGGGCATGCTGGATGGTTTTGTGACCACCGGCCAGTTTGCGGGCGTGATTTATCTCACGCAGCGGCTTTCAGGCAATGGCCGCGCCTTTCTCGATATGGGCCAGCAGATCTTTCAGGCGATTGGCACCATTCGTGATGCGATGCCGGTGATGACGACACCTCCGACCATTGTCGATGCGCCTGATGCTGCAACGCTTGCTGTGAAGCGGGGCGACATCCGTTTTGAGGGCGTGCACTTCGGATATCGGGAAGGCGCTGATGTGATCAACGACCTGTCCCTGCGTGTGCGGGCGGGTGAGAAGGTCGGGCTGGTTGGGCTATCGGGCGCTGGGAAAACCACACTCATCAATCTTCTGCTGCGCTTTTACGAGCTGGAGAAGGGCGATATCAGCATTGATGGGCAGAGCGTCAAAGCCGTGACGCAGGCCAGCCTGCGCGAGAATATCGGCGTGATTTCTCAGGATGTTTCGCTGTTGCACCGGTCCGTCGGCGATAATATCCGATATGGCAAGCCGGATGCATCGGCTGAGGAAATCGATGCTGCGGCGCGGGCAGCGCAGGCCCATGAGTTTATTGGCGATCTGACCGATGGCGAGGGCCGTCGTGGCTATGAAGCCTTTGTCGGAGACAGGGGCGTCAAGCTTTCCGGTGGCCAGCGCCAGAGGGTGGCCATTGCGCGGGTGCTGTTGAAGGACGCGCCTATCCTTATTCTGGACGAGGCGACATCTGCGCTGGACAGCGAGTCCGAGGCCGCAATCCAGGAGAAGCTCGATCTATTGATGGCGCACAAGACGGTGATTGCGATTGCCCATCGCCTGTCTACGATTTCCCGCATGGACCGCATCATCGTGCTGGATCGGGGCCGGATCGTGGAAGAAGGAACGCCCGCAGCCCTTATTGAGCAAGGTGGTCTTTATGCGAGGCTTTGGCAGAGGCAGACCAGCGGCTACATCGCCGATGAGGATGACAGGCCGTAAGCGTGGTGCGATGGCACCAATCCTGGCTTATTCCAGCCACTCAAACGAAAAAAGCCGGAGGCGAGGCATCCGGCTTTTTGTTTTGATGATGTCGAGTGTTCGATTATGAGGCGCGGGCGCCGCCACGGGTGCGGGCGAGGCCATCTACAGCTGGCTTGTATTTCGGGTCGAGGCGGGCGGCGTGGCCGTAGGATTTGGCAGCCTTGTCGCGTTCACCACGGCGCTCATAGACCAACGCCTGGTTTGCCCAGGATTCAGCCAGATCACCATCGAGAGCGATGGCGTGGTTGAAGTCTGCAAAGGCGTTCTCATCGTCATTCATGGCGACATAGGAGATGCCACGGCCATTATATGGCTCTGGCGAATTTGGTGAAAGCGAGATGGCCTTGGAGAAGTCCTCGATGGCCTGGGTGTGCTGGTTGCGGACCTGATAGATCAGGCCGCGATTGTGCCAGGCGCGACCATCGGTCGTATCCAGATTGATGGCGGAGGAGAAATCGTTGAAGGCTTCATTGACGCGGCCTGTCTGGCGATAGAGGTTGCCACGACCGATTAACGCCACGTCATAGCTCGGATTGATCTGAAGCGCGCTGTTGTAATCCTGCAAAGCCAGCTGCTGCTGGTTCATGTTGCGATAGACGAGGGCGCGGTTGGCATAGGCCTGGTAAAAACGCGGATTGAGCTGCAAGGCGCGCTCGAAATCTGCGATGGCGCGCTTGGAATCGCCCGCGCGGCCATAGGCGGAGCCGCGAACATTATAGCCTTCAGGATCCTGCGGATTGGCGTTGATGACCGAGGTCAGCGACGCGATGTTTCCTTCCGAGCCCTGTGCACGGTCCAACTGGAATACGTCATTGGTCTGCGGGGAGGAGGTGGCGCAGCCCGACAGGGTTGCAAGAACACCGCAAATAACGAGAGAAGGCAAAAGCCGCATGTTTTTTCTCTGGGATACGCCGCTTGCAACAAACGGATTTCGGGAAGCACTTGTATCAACAGCGTTCATGCGATTTGGGTTCCCTCTACCAAGCCCGGTCCACGGTCATAAACTCAAAGAGCGGCGGCGAAAAATCGCCCCCGCCCCATAAACATTCAAAAACGTCGAAAAAACGACCTTATGCGCGAGCCGCTGGTGCACGTGGGCCTGCAATCAGACCTTCGCGCTGCATGCGCTTGCGGGCCAACTTACGAACACGGCTAACACCTTCGGCCTTTTCGCGAGCACGCTTTACAGACGGCTTCTCAAAGTGATCACGCAATTTCATCTCGCGGAAAATGCCTTCACGCTGCATCTTCTTCTTGAGAGCGCGAAGCGCCTGATCAACATTGTTGTCGCGGACTAGTACCTGCACGTGAATCCCGTTCCTTTGGTTGGTTATTTTGCCGTGTGAATTGGCATTCGCAAGCAAACAAAAAATCGTTCGTTTGGCCGTTACGCCGCGCGATTGGTGGTGTGCGATACCAGATTGCTTCTCCAAAGTCCAGTGATTAACTGTGTTTGAGCCCTAAAATGCACGGTTTGAGCCATTCCGCAGGCCCATGTCGATACTTTGTAGTGGCGCGTCGCAAAATGAACATTCCCGCTCTAATTCATTTGCCATGTGTATGGTTCTGCCGGAAGAGTATCCAGCCCGGTTTCAAGGAGTGGTTCGCCCAATGCGCAAATATTCGGTTTTCGCCGTCGCTCGTGAGGCCCTGCGTGGACATAAGGGTTGGGATGCGCAATGGGCTTCCCCCGAACCACGCAAGTCCTACGATGTCATTATTATCGGCGGTGGCGGGCATGGGCTGGGTGCGGCCTATTATCTGGCCAAGGAACACGGCATTACCAACATCGCGGTGCTGGAAAAGGGCTGGATCGGTGGCGGAAACACCGGGCGCAATACGACCATCATCCGCTCCAATTATCTCTATGAAGAGAGCATGGATATTTACGAGCATTCCCTCAAGCTTTGGGAAGGCTTGAGCCAGGATCTCAACTACAATGTGATGTATTCCGCTCGTGGCGTGATGATGCTGTCGCACAATGTGCATGACCAGCAGAGCTTCAAGCGCCACATCAATGCCAACAGGCTCTACGGTATCGATAATGAATGGCTGACACCGGAACAGGCCAAGGCCTACTGTTCGCCGCTCGATATTTCCGCGAATGCGCGTTACGCCATCAATGGTGCTGCCCTTCAGCGTCGTGGCGGCACGGCGCGGCATGATGCGGTCGCCTGGGGTTATGCCCGTGCGGCATCCGACCGTGGTGTGCATGTGATCCAGAACTGCGAAGTGACGGCCATCCGGCGCGGGCCTGACGGTGCGGTGACAGGTGTCGAAACCAATCGCGGTTTCATCGGTGCCAAGAAAATCGGCGTTTCTGCCGCAGGGCATTCCTCTGTCGTCATGAAAATGGCCGATGTGCGGGTGCCGCTTGCCTCCAACCCGTTGCAGGCACTGGTATCGGAGCCGCTCAAGCCGATTTTCCCCTGCGTTGTCATGTCCAACACGGTGCATGCCTATATTTCGCAATCCGACAAGGGTGAGTTGGTGATTGGTGCTGGCACGGACCAGTATAATTCCTATTCCCAGACCGGCGGTTTGCAGATTATTACCCACACGCTGGATGCAATCTGCGAGCTATTTCCGATGTTCCGTCGGGTGAAGATGATGCGCCAATGGGGCGGCATTACCGACAACACGCCAGATCGCTCCGCCATTCAGAGCGTGACGCCCGTGCCGAACCTTTTCGTCAATTGTGGCTGGGGTACCGGCGGCTTCAAGGCGACGCCGGGATCTGCTCATCTGTTTGCGCATCTGATTGCGCGTGGCGAGCCGCATAAATTGGCAGAAGGCCTTAACCTTGACCGCTTCCGCACCGGACGGCTGATCGATGAGGCGGCAGCTGCGGCGGTGGCGCATTGATGGTGCCTGAAGCCCTTCTTGCCGCAGCCGTTGCGACCGCTCCTTTGCCGGTCAGCACGCTTGTGCCTGATGTGGACGACTTCCGGGTTCAGGCAATAGCCAAGGCGCAAGGGGAGGCGGACTGGCCGTTTGTGGCGGATAAGGGAATGCTTCTCTGCGCGCCCGTGATTGGCGACAAGGCGGTGTATTTCGTGGCGGAAAAAGAGGATGGCGGGCAGGAAGCGCCTGTCGTTCTCAACATCAACCCGATGACGATGGCTGTCGTCAATCTGGGCAAGACCAAGGTTTTCCGCGCCTTTAGCAGTGTCGATGAACTGATGAACAGGCTCTACCCCTATATTACCATGGGAAAGCGCCTGTGTGACCAACCCGCCGGAACGGTCGTTCCGGAAAGCTCTCTTTGAGGCAAGAACATGCTGTTGATCCGTTGTCCCTATTGTGAAGATGAGCGTTCCGAGCTGGAGTTCCGCTGGGCGGGCGAGGCGCATATTGCGCGGCCGCAAAACATCTCGGCCATTTCCGACGAGGAATTTTCCGAATATTTCTTCCTGCGCGACAATGACAAGGGCATGGTGTTCGAGCGCTGGCGGCATATTCACGGCTGCGGACGCTTCTTCAATGCGGCCCGTCATTCCGTCACCGACAAGTTCCATCTGACCTACAAGGCGGGTGAGCCGAAGCCCGATGAGGCGACGATCATGGCTGCAAGTGAAGGAGCAGCCCGATGAGTGGCGCTTATCGCATCAAGGGCGCTGGCCGCCTGACACCCGCCCGCACAGCGCGGTTTACTTTCGATGGCAAGAGCCACACGGCGTTGCAGGGCGACACGGTTGCCTCTGCCCTTCTGGCAGACGGCGTGCACCTGATTGGCCGCTCGTTCAAATATCACCGTCCACGCGGGTTTTTATCTGCCGGGCCGGAAGAGCCGAACGCGCTGATCGATGTGTCCAGAGACAGCAGCCGCAAGCAGCCCAATGTGCGTGCGACGGTGCAGGAAGTGTTCGATGGGGCGATTGTCTCATCGCAGAACCGCTTTCCGTCGCTGTCCTTCGACGTGGGTGCCATCAACGATTTTTTCTCGCCCATGTTCGTGGCGGGCTTCTACTACAAGACCTTCATGTGGCCGAAGGCTGCCTGGGACAAGCTCTATGAGCCCATCATCCGCCGCGCTGCGGGCCTTGGCAGCGCGCCGAAGGAAGGTGACAACGACCATTATGCCAGCCGTTTCGCCCATTGCGACGTGCTGGTGGCCGGTGGTGGCGTGGCCGGCTTGACGGCAGCACTGACTGCGGCAAAGACCGGCGCGAAGGTCATGCTGGTCGATGAGAACCCGGAGGTTGGCGGCGCGCTTCGCTTCGATACCGGCACGACCATCGATGGTTTGAACGGCTATGACTGGGCGCAGAGAACCTTGGCCGAGCTGAAAGCCATGCCGAATGTGCAGGTTCTGCAGCGCACGACTGTGTTTGGCTACTACAACCACAATTTCATAGCGCTGGCCGAGCGCGTGACCGACCACCTTGCAACACCGGGACATCAGCCGCGCGAACGCCTGTGGCAGGTGCGTGCGGGTAAGGTGGTCATGGCGACAGGTGCTATCGAGCGGCACATGGTTTTTGCCAATAATGACCGCCCGGGCATCATGCTGGCGTCTGCGGCGCGGACCTATCTCAACCATTACGGCGTGGCGGTTGGCCATAATGTCGGTGTCTACACCGCGCATGACTCGGCCTATGAGACGGCGTTTGACCTGAAGCGGGCTGGTGTCGCCATTGCCGCCATCGTGGATTGCCGCGCAAACCCGGATGCGAAGCTTCTGGATGAGGCGCGCACGCTGGGCATCGAGGTGCTGGCAGGCCACAGCGTTTATGATACGGCGGGGCGTCTGCGGGTTTCCTCCATGACGGTGGGTCGCAATGGCGGCTCATCCAAGCGCAAGATCAAGATCGATGCGCTGGTGATTTCCGCAGGCTGGACGCCATCCGTGCATCTCTTCTCGCAATCTCGCGGCAAGCTGAAATATGACACGGCGAACCAGCGTTTTCTGCCAGATGTGCATGTTCAGGAATGCGTTTCCATCGGCGCCTGCAATGGTACGGATGATCTTGGTGCCCTGATTGCCGAATCCGCTGCTGCCGGCGGCGGTGCTGTGGAGTATTCCGGCCATAATGCCCATTCGTGGACTGGCGGCATGATCGGTGCCGCCGAAGGGGCGGGCGAAGGCGAGAATGTCAAAGCCTTCATCGATTTCCAACACGATGTCTGCGCCAAGGATATTCGTCTGGCGGTGCGCGAAGGCATGCATTCCATCGAGCACATCAAGCGCTTTACCACCAATGGCATGGCGTCCGATCAGGGCAAGATGTCCAACATGCACGGCCTGGCAATCGCATCCGAAGCCTTGGGCCGCGATCTGCCCAAAGTGGGTCTGACGACCTTCCGCGCACCCTATACGCCTGTCACCTTCGGCACGCTGGTTGGCCATTCCAGAGGCCACCTGTTTGACCCGGCCCGCAAGACGCCGATGCATGCGCTGGAAGAGGCAGCCGGAGCCGCTTTCGAGGACGTGGGCAACTGGAAGCGTGCGTGGTTCTACCCGCGTGCTGGCGAGGACATGCACCAGGCCGTGAACCGCGAATGCAAGACGGTGCGCGAAACGGTGGGCGTGTTCGATGCGTCAACACTGGGCAAGATCGAGGTTGTCGGGCCGGATGCGGCGAAGTTTCTCAACCTGCTCTACACCAATGCCTGGGACACGCTGAAACCTGGCCGCTGCCGCTATGGCATCATGACCCGTGAAGATGGCTTCGTTTATGATGACGGCGTTGTCGGGCGTCTGGCTGAAGACCGTTTCCATGTGACGACGACAACCGGCGGTGCGCCGCGCGTGCTGCAGCACATGGAAGACTACCTTCAGACCGAATTCCCTGAGCTCAATGTGTGGCTGACATCGGCCACCGAGCAATGGGCTGTGATTGCCGTGCAGGGGCCGAAGGCGCGTGAGGTGATCACGCCGCTGGTCGAGGGCATCGATCTTTCGCCCGAAGCCTTCCCGCATATGGCCATTGCCGAGGGTACGATTTGCGGCGTGCCGACACGGCTGTTCCGCGTTTCTTTCACCGGCGAACTCGGTTTCGAAATCAACGTTCCCGCCGATTTCGGCCCTGCCGTGTGGAAAGAGATTGCGCAGCGGGCTGAAGCCGTGGGCGGTTGCCTCTATGGCACGGAGACCATGCATATTCTGCGTGCCGAAAAGGGCTATATCATCGTGGGTCAGGATACCGACGGCACGGTGACGCCTGATGATGCGGGGCTTGGCTGGGCGGTTTCCAAGAAGAAGACGGATTTCGTCGGTATTCGCGGCTTGCAACGTTCTGATCTGACACGGGAAGGGCGCAAGCAACTTGTCGGCCTTCTGCCGAAAAACCCGCATGACGTGCCGGAAGAGGGTGGGCAGATCGTGGCTGATCCGGACCAGCCTAAGCCGATGACGATGCTGGGCCACGTGACATCATCCTATTGGTCTGAAAATCTTGGCCGTTCCATCGCCTTCGGGCTGGTGGCGGGTGGCCGGGCGCGGATGGGCGAAACACTGTATATTCCGCTCGCCGACAAGACGATTGCTGTTGAGGTGACGGACATGGTGTTCTTCGATAAGGAAGGGGGCCGCATCAATGGCTGATATTATAGTGGCAAACCGCACATCGGTTCTGGAAGGCGCTCGCGCCGGGTCTGCAAATGTCTCGATCAAGGTTGCAGCGCCCGCCTACAGGCTTTCGCTGCGCGCCAAGGCCGATGCGGTGACAGAGCTTTCGCAGGCGCTGGATATCAGTCTGCCGCAGACGCCCAAGACGTCTACCACCTCAGCGCTGCGTGCTGCACTCTGGCTCGGGCCGGATGAGTGGCTTGTCATCGACCAGGGCGAAAGCAACCTGATGGAAGCCTGCGCCAGCGTTACCGCTGCCCATTCCGCCACCGACGTTTCCCACCGCAATGTCGCCATGACAGTGTCCGGCGAAGGTGCGGAAGCGACGCTGAACGCCGGATGCCCGCAAAATCTCTCGCTTGATGCCTTCCCCGTCGGCGCATGCTCACGCACGCTGTTCGGCAAGGCGGAAGTCGTGCTTTTGCGGGTCACGGAAGACACGTTCCGGGTGGAGTGCTGGCGCTCATTTGCGGACTATGTGTTTGGTCTGCTGGAAGAGGGCGCACAGGACGCGGGCTAGAGCGATTTCCGCAAAAGTGGGAACCTGTTTTGCGTCGGCAATTGCCTAAAAACTAATAGATAGAGCGTCTCCGGTGAACCCGTGTTCACCGAAGACGCTCTAGCGCTTCCGGTAAGATTACGCGGACCTACGCTGCATCTTCATGTAGCTGATTGTGGCCAGCCATAGCAGCACGCCGATGAAGAGCAGCACACCGGCGATGGAATATTGTACCGGGTCGCGGCCTGTCCATGGGCCGACGAGGAAGAAGCAGCTGGCAGCACCGATGATCGGCACGATGGTCGGGGTTCGGAAATGTTTGTGCTCTACCTTGTCCTTGCGCAGCACCAGAACCGCGATGTTGACGATGGTGAAGACGCCCAGCAGCAGCAGCGCCGTCGTGCCACCCAGCGCGGGCACGCCGCCTGCGAAAGCGATGAGGCCTATGGCGATGATCGAGGTGAAGACAATGGCAATATAAGGGGTCTGGCGGGCCTTGTGGACCTTGCCGAGTGCTGGCGGCAGCACGTTCTCGCGGCTCATGCCATAGATCAGCCGGCTTGCCATCATCATGTTGATGAGCGCGGAATTGGCGACGGCAAACATGGTGATGACGCCGAAAATGCCGATGGGGAAGTTTGGTGCACCGGCTGCGACGACTTTCAGCAAAGGCGTTTCGCCTTCACCCAGATCCGCTGCTGGCACCAGCGTGATGGCCGAGATGGCAACGAGAATGTAAATGACGCCTGTTATCGCGAGGCCACCCAGGAGCACCTTGGGGAAGATGCGCGAGGGCTGCTTGCACTCCTCTGCCATATTGACCGAATCCTCAAAGCCGACCATGGCGAAGAAGGCAAGCGTGGTGGCTGCAACGACTGACCACATGACGCCGCTATCGCCCGCAGGTTCAAAGGTCCACACGCGTGAGACATCGCCCTGACCGTTCCCAATGGCCCAGAAGCCAATGCCGATGATAATGAGAAGGCCGGTCAACTCGACCACCGTCAGCACCACATTCATTTTGACGCTTTCGCCCACGCCGCGAAAATTGATGAGCGCGATGGCGGCGATGAAGGCGATGGCGACACCGGTCACACCAAAGGCACCGAAATCAAACCCCGTGACAGTGGTGAAATTGGCGGCAAAGGCGCGCGACGCCGTGGCGGCAGAGGTGACGCCCGACGACATGACGGTGAAAGCGACGAGAAACGTTATGAAATGCACGCCAAAGGCCTTGTGCGTATAAAGTGCTGCACCGGCGGCCTTGGGATACTTCGTGACCAGTTCCAGATAGGAGCAGGCGGTAAGCAGCGCCACGCCAAACGCGATGAGGAAGGGAAGCCAGACAACGCCGCCCACTTCTGCGGCAACCTGGCCCGTCAAAGCGTAAATGCCGGTGCCCAAAATATCACCAACGATGAAAAGGAGCAGAAGGCCGGGGCCGATGACCCGCTTGAGCTCCGTTTTCGGCTCGGACGTATCGTCGATCTGCGTGACCGGTGTTGCCATGAATTTTTCCCCCTCAAAGCATGTTTTCTTCAACGCAGAGTGCGCAGACGGGTTCCGGGCTTGGGACGAGAAAAGTTGCGCACAATGCATGTTTGCTCGAATGGTGCACAAGAACAGCACGCGGTTGGAGACATCCGGCATTGAATTTCTTTTTGAAATGGGGGTCGGAATTCCGATGTTTCGCCGCGGGCACGGATTGCAACCATATGGAGACAGTGATTCATCTGCTTCATATTGCGATCGCTATTTCTGAAAGTACTTCGAAGACGTTGTATTGGTGAACTTTCGAAAACAATTGATGAATTGCAATATCGGAGACGTATAAGACTTGGAAGTCGATGGGTTTTTCGGACCTTTCTGCAGTTTTGCAGCAATTCCAAGGATATTTCGCGAATTCAATCTGTAGTTTAATTGTTTGTTTATCGAGTGGAGTAAATTGTCACAAAACTGTCATAAAACTTTCACAATCCACCGTAAGCGAGGAAATGCCAATGTATCTTTCGAGGTTTTCAATTGCTGCCCGCACATGGATGCTGGCGTTTTTTTCTCTGCTTGGAATGTTGAGTGTCGGATTTCTCTTCTGGGATGCTCAGGAGTTTGAAGAACACACGGAAGAACAACTCAGTTTTTCAAAGAAGATATCCGATCAGGTTACGGAAGCTGGATATCTCTTTCAAAATCTTCGTTTGAGTGCAGGGCGGTTTTTACAATCGCCGACGCAAGAGCTTGAAAAGCAGGTTGATGCAAGGCATGCCAAGCTTGTTTCTGCGGTGGATACCCCGTTGGCCGCGCTTGCGCCTGATACTTCCGAGGCAAAGCAATTGGTGCTTTTGCGCCAGCAAGTGGATGTCTATGGCGCAGCGTTTAAACGGCTGGCTGGAACCACGCGGGAGCTGGGCTTTACGGCGGATGATGGTTTGCAGGGCCAGTTGCGCGGCGCCATCCATGCTGTGGAAAAGATACTGACCGGCAGTAACAATCCAACTGTGGAAGTCCTGCTGCTAAAAGCCCGCCGCTATGAGAAGGATTTCATGCTGCGCGGCGATCCGAAATATATCCAGCAGCTCGACAAGAGTGTCGATGCGATGGAGGCGCTTCCCGCTTCCACCTATGCGGCGGGCCAGAGCGCAGAGATTTCGGGCCTGTTGGAAAAATATCGCAAGGCGTTTCATGATTTTGCAGAGCGGTCGGTTTCCCAGCGCATGATGACGGAAGAGCTGCGGCAGATGGAGCTGCAACTTGATCCACAATTCGAAGCGCTGAGGCAGTCCCTTGCTTCAACGCAGGCGGCAACCGAGGCTGCAGCCACTGCCGATAATGCCCGCCGGATGCTCATTCTGATGGGCACGCTTGTGGTTGCCGCTGCGGTGCAGCTGGCTCTGGCGGTTGTTGTCGGTCGCTCCATCGTTCGCCCTTTGCGTGGACTGACTCAGGCCATGACCCACCTGTCCGCCGGGCAGCTGGATGTCGATATTCCCGGCAAGGGAACGGGTCACGAACTGGGAAGCATGGCGGAAGCCATGGAGATTTTCCGCTCCAATTCCCTGCTGAAGGAAAGCCTGGAGGCAGAGACGATTGCACAGCGCGAGGCGGCCGAGCGGGAACGCCACGCCAACGAACGGCAGGCGCAGCAGCGGGTTGCCCAACTCGACCACGCAACGGCCCTTTTGGGGCAGGGTTTGCAGGAACTGGCCAATGGCAATCTGGCTTTCTCAATCGAAACGCCGCTGGCGCCGGAATTCGAGTGTTTGCGGCAGGATTTCAACCGCTCCGTGGCAGAGCTGGCCAATACGCTTTCCACCGTTGTGGAGGCTGCCCATTCCATCGATGGAGGTGCGGGCGAAATCAGCGGCAGTGCTGCCGATCTTTCCAGCCGAACGGAACAACAGGCTGCCTCGCTTGAGCAGACGGCGGCGGCGCTTGATCAGATTACGACCAACGTTCAGGGTTCCACCGAGCGCGTGCAGGATGCGCAGCACGTGGCCGGGCAGGCGCAGCAAAGCGTGGCAGATTCCGCCAAGGTTCTGGCCCGCATGACCGAAGCCATGTCGCTGATTGAAAGCTCATCGCAGCAGATTACCAGCATCATCACTGTTATCGATGAGATTGCTTTCCAGACCAATCTTCTCGCTTTGAATGCCGGTGTGGAAGCGGCGCGTGCAGGGGAGGCGGGCCGTGGCTTTGCCGTCGTTGCGCAGGAAGTGCGCGAGCTGGCACAGCGCTCGTCCAAGGCGGCCAGGGAAATTCGCCTGCTGATCGGGCAATCGGGCTCTCACGTGCGTGGCGGTGTGGAACTGGTGACGGACACGACGCAGGCGCTTGGTGAGGTGCAGGTGCATATTCAGACCATCAACGAGCACATGGCCTCCATCGGCATTGCGGCCAAGGAGCAATCGACCGGCCTCGCTGAGGTTAATGCTGCAGTCAACCAAATGGACCAGGTTACCCAGCGCAACGCCGCCATGGTGGAGGAGGCGACAGCCGCCAGCAACATGCTGGCGCAGGAAAGCAAGCGTCTGCGCGAGATGATCAGCCGCTTTGCTTTGGCTGATAAGCGGCACGGCCAAGTGCGCAAAGCGGCATAGGGCGCGCGCTCAATCGTCTTCTGGCCTGTCTTCCGGGTTGAACTGGCTGATGGTGGTCCAGCGGGCGGTGAGGGCGGGTTTTTTCTCGTCCTCGATTTCCACGGTCACGTCATAGGTGGTCATGAGCATGGCTGCGCCGCGGAAACGGGCTTCTGCCAGGGTGAAATGGCCGCGAATGCGGGCACCGCTTTTGACCGGGGCGACGAAGTGGAGTTTGTCGAAGCCGTAATTGATGCCCATGGTCTGTTCGCGGATCTTGGGCAAGGCGCTGTAATTCATGGCAGACAGGAGCGACAGGGTGAGAAAGCCGTGGGCGATTGTGCCGCCAAAGGGGCTCTCGGCTTTCGCCCGCTCAGGATCTGTGTGGATGAACTGGTCATCCTGCGTTGCCTTGGCAAAGGCATCGATCATGGCTTGATCGACGGAGATCCAGTCGGAAACGCCGACTTCGGTATCGACAAGGTTTTTGACCTCGGACAGAGAGATTTCCTTGGGCATGGTTGCTCTCGATGTTTGTTATCTCAGGGGTAGTGCCAGCACATTCAGTAGGACTGACTCTAACGAACAACAGGCTTTTTGCAATGCAGCAATCAGCCCTGCCGGTAGAACACCACCGAGCGTGCCGGGAGATAGGCCGGGTTGCCAAAATCCGTGCCCATGGGCTGCCATTGTCCCGGCAGCGTGAAGGGCACGATGTCGTGGCTGCGGTTGAAAAGGACGGCAAGGCGTGTGGCTTGATCCGTTTGCGCATCATGCGTTTTGAGCAGCATGGCAAGCGGCGTGCCATCAGGTCTTTCCCAATCGGCCACCGTCATCGGCTCGCCGGATGGTGAGAGCCACTCGACATCGTCGCTTAGGCTGGAGAAGAAACCGGCCTCGCTGAAGACATCGAAGCGCTTGCGCAGTGCGGCGAGAAAGGCGGTGTGCTCGATCAGTTCCGGCGAAAGGGAAGACCAATCCACCCATGTGATGGCATTGTCCTGGCAATAGGCATTGTTGTTGCCCTGCTGGCTGCGTCCGCCTTCATCGCCCGCTGTCAGCATGATGGTGCCACGGGTGACGAACAGGGTGGAGAGCATGGATTTGATATCGGCATTGCGGGCTGACTGGATGGCAGGATCGTCGGTCAGGCCCTCGACGCCGTTGTTCCACGAGAAATTCTCATTGTGGCCATCACGGTTGTCCTCGCCATTTGCTTCGTTGTGCTTGTGGCTGTGGGAGACGAGATCGTAAAGCGTGAAACCATCATGGGCGGCGAGGAAGTTGATGCTGCGGGTTTGCGTGCGGTTGTGGCGCGAAAAGATGGCGGATGAACCCGCCAGCGCGTCGGCCAGCGCGCCGGTCGTGCCCGCATCGCCGCGCCAGTAACGGCGCAGATCATCACGGGCGCGGTCGTTCCATTCGAGAAACTGTTCCGGGAAATTGCCGAGCTGATAGCCGCCGGGGCCGACATCCCACGGCTCGGCAATCATCACACGGTCATGCAGCAACGGATCGGCGTGGATGGATTTCAGAGTTTCGCTGTCTGCATCGAAGCCTGTGGCGGTGCGGGCGAGAATGGGGGCGAGATCGAAGCGGAAACCGTCTATGCCTGCATGGGCTACGAAGTGCCTGAGTGTTTCAACGATAAGCTGGCTAACCTGCGGATGGTCGCAGGCCAGTGTGTTGCCGGTGCCGGTATCGTTGACCAGCGTGCCGGGATCATCAGGCAAGTTTCGATAATAGGTGAGGTTATCCAGCCCGCGCAGCGATAGGGTGGAGCCGAAGCGGTCGCTTTCGCCCGTGTGGTTGAAGACGAGATCGAGAATGACGCCGATACCCTCTTCATGCAGCGCGGCAACCGTATCGCGCAATTCATTCATGCCACCGGGGCACAGGCGCGGATCGAGCGCCATGAAGCCGACGGGGTTATAGCCCCAGCCATTAGTGAGGCCGAGCGGGGGCAGGTGACGCTCATCAATCCAGGCGGTAATGGGCATCAGTTCGATGGCATCGACACCGATGGTCTTCAGGTGTGCGATGATGGCGGGGTGGGCGAGGGCTGCGACTGTTCCCCTGATAGGCTCGGGCACATCCGGGTGCAGCATGGTGAGCGGCTTGACGGCCACCTCATAGATCAGGCCACCGGGTGAAAACAGCGGCGCTTGCCGCTCTACGGGCTTGTGCTGGGACACGATGGCTTTCGGCATGACGTGAGCGGTATCGGCACCAAAGGTGAAAAGCGTAGCATCATGGGCGAAAGGGCGGTCGATCTCGGTGGCACAGGGGTCGAGCAGGAGTTTGGACGGATCGAACCACAGGCCGTGGTCGGGCGCATAGACGCCATCGGCGCGAAAGCCGTAGCGGGTGCCGATGGGGGCATCTGTGGTGATAGTGTGGATGTCGTTTTCATCGCGCTGCATTGGCAGGCGGGCGGTCTGCGTGTTGCCGGTGGCGTCGAAAAGGCAGAGGTCGATCTGGGAGGCGTGGCGGGAATAGACGGAGAATGCCGTGCCGTTTGCCGTGAGGGTTGCGCCTGTTGGGGAAACGGTGGGGGGCATATTCGTGAGCTTTCGTTGACGAAGATAGAATGTAACGGTGCGGCTGGGTATCTCTCCCCTTGTGGGAGAGAAAGCGATTTCAGCATTTTAAGCGAAGCTTAAGTGCTAGAAATCGCAAGTGAGGGGTTTGCCTCACCCTCGGCGGACCCCTCACCTGAAAAATCTATGACTTAGCTTCGCTAAGATCATGATTTTTCTTCCTCTCCCACAAGGGGAGAGGTAACCCGGCCGCGCCGTCTCAGATCACGTAATCACAGTCGGTGCATCGCGGCCCGTATGCGTCTTGATGCCAGCAATCGTGTCGGCCACAGAGATCAGGTCGGCGAGTGCTTCCTGCGTTTCGATGTTGTGGCGGGATGCGTCTGCCTCGTAGCGTTCGACATAAAGGCGGAGCGTCGCGCCGGATGTGCCGGTGCCGGAGAGGCGGATGACGATGCGGGAGCCGCCTTCGAAGAGGATGCGGATGCCCTGGTTCTTGCTGACGGACTGATCGACCGGATCATTGTAAGCGAAGTCATCGGCAGCCTTGACCTTCAACGCGCCATAGGTGGTGCCGGGCAGGGTCGCCAGCTTTTCGCGCAGGATGGCGACCAGCGTGTTGGCGGCGTCACTATCAACCTCTTCATAGTCGTGGCGCGAATAATAGTTGCGACCATATTCGGCCCAATGCTGCGTCACGATATCCTTGACGCTTTCCTTGCGGGCGGCGACGATGTTCAGCCAGAACAGCACGGCCCAGAGGCCATCCTTTTCGCGCACGTGGTTGGAGCCGGTGCCGAAGCTTTCTTCACCGCAGACGGTGACCTTGCCAGCATCCAGAAGATTGCCGAAGAATTTCCAGCCGGTCGGCGTTTCGTACATGCCGATGCCAAGCTTTTCAGCCACGCGGTCTGCGGCTGCACTTGTGGGCATGGAGCGGGCAATGCCGGAGATGCCAGCGGCATAGCCGGGTGCCAGCGTCGCGTTGGCGGCAATGATGGCAAGGCTGTCAGACGGGGTCACGAACATGCCCTTGCCGACCACCATGTTGCGGTCGCCATCGCCATCGGAGGCAGCGCCGAAATCAGGGCCATCGGCGCTCATCACGTCGTCATACATTTCCTTGGCATGAACGAGGTTCGGGTCCGGGTGGTGGCCACCAAAATCGGGCAGGGGAATGGAGTTGCGCACGGAACCGGCAGGCGCACCGAGGCGCTTTTCGATGATTTCAACCGCGTAAGGGCCGGTGACGGCGCTCATGCTATCGACCACGACCTTGAAGCCACCGGCGATGAGTTCGCGGATGGCTGCGAAATCGAACAGCTCTTCCATGAGGGCTGCGTAATCGGCCACGGGATCGATGACCTCTACGGCCATGCCCGCAACATCATAGGTGCCGATCGTATCCAGATCCACATCGGCTGCCTGGGCGATGCGGTAGGTTTCGATGGCCTTGGTGCGTGCGAAAATGGCATCGGTGATCTTTTCCGGTGCCGGGCCGCCATTGCCGATATTGTACTTGATGCCAAAATCTTCGTTCGGGCCGCCGGGATTGTGGCTGGCTGAGAGAACGATGCCACCGAAGGCCTTGTATTTGCGGATGATGTGCGATGCCGCAGGGGTGGAGAGAATGCCGCCCTGACCGACCAGAATTTTGCCGAAACCGGCCGCAGCGGCCATCTTGATGACCTTCTGGGTGACTTCGCGGTTGTAATAACGGCCATCGCCACCAATCACCAGCGCCTGTCCGGCAAAGCCTTCCAGGCTGTCGAAGATCGACTGGATGAAGTTTTCCGCATAGTTTTCCTGAGCAAACACAGGCACTTTCTTGCGAAGGCCCGACGTGCCAGGCTTCTGGTCCTGAAATGGTTTTGTCTGAACAGTGGTGATCGTCATTTATTGGCCTTTCGAAATGAGCTGGGCATAAAGGTCGGCATAAAGGCCGGCACTTTTTTCCCAGGAAACGTCCGATTTCATGCCCTGCTTCTGCATCTGCGTCCACAATTTTGGTTCGCGATAGAAGCGCACGGTGCGGCGAATGGCATGCCGCAAACCGTCGGCGGTGATGGATGAAAACTGCACGCCGGTTGCGACTTTTGCAGCGATGGCGGCATGGTTGGCATCGATAACGGTGTCGTTCAGCCCGCCATTGCGGGCCACGACCGGAATGCAGCCGTAGCGCAGGGCATAAAGCTGAGTGAGACCGCAGGGCTCAAAGCGCGAGGGAATGATGATGGCATCACAGCCCGCCTGCATGAGGTGCGATAGCGGTTCATTGTAACCGATGGCGACGCCGACGCGGCCGGGATGGCGGGAGGCTGCGGCCAGAAGCGCGCCTTCCAGCGAAATTTCGCCAGCGCCCAGCACGACCAGACGGCCACCCATGGCGACGATATCGTCAACGACTTCGCTGACCAGATCGATGCCTTTTTGCCATGTGAGGCGCGAAATGACGCAGAACAGGGGTCCGCTATCCTGATCGATGCGGAAATGATTTGCCACCGCCGCCTTGTTCAGCGTTCGCAGCTTGGGATTGGCGGAGGAATAATTGTGGTTGATCAGGTGGTCGCTTGCCGGGTCCCAGACCTCGGCATCGATGCCGTTGACGATGCCATGCATGACATGGGCGCGGCTTCTGATAACGCCCTCCAACCCCATACCGAATTCCGGCGTGAGGATCTCTTCGGCATAGGAGGGGCTGACGGTAGTGATGGCCGTTGCCGTCTGCACGCCGCCCTTGAGGAAGCTGACATCGTTGTAATATTCGATGCTCTCGGTGCTGAAGGCATGCGCGGGAAGACCGAGCTGGCTGAAGATATTGGCGCCGAACTGGCCCTGAAAGGCGATGTTGTGGATGGTGAGGATGCTCGGAATTTCCGGCGTCTCAGCATAGCGCATATAGACCGGCGCCATGGCGGCCTGCCAGTCATGGGCGTGCAGAAGGTCCGGCGTCCAGCCCGGCAGCTTGCCAGCGGCGATCTCGGCTGCCGCTAGAGACAGTGACGCAAAACGCTTCCAGTTATCGGCAAAATCCTTGCCGGTAGAATCGAGGTAGGGACCGGCGGGGCGATCATAATAGGCGGGCGCATCGAGGATCAGAAGGTCGAGACCTTCGTGATGGGCTTCCAGAATATCGGCATGTTCGCCGAGTAGATCCATCTCGGCGATCTTGACGGCATCGGCCACAGCTGCCTTCACCGCCGGATAACCGGGGATGAGGGTGCGCGTGGTGACACCGAATTTATTCAGGGTGATGGGAAGCGCGCCGGCAACATCGGCGAGCCCCCCTGTCTTGATGAGTGGATAAACTTCGGACGCAACCGAAAGAACTTTCATGAGGTCTACAGATCCAGCTTGTCGAGCATCGATTGGGTTATCAGGCAAATGCCGCTATCTGTGCGGCGGAAGCGCTTTGCATCCAGTTCCGGGTCCTCGCCAACGATCAGACCTTCCGGAATGACCACGCCATGGTCGATCACCACATTGCTGAGCTGCGCGTGACGACCGATCTTTACACTCGGCAGTACTACGGCATTCTCAAGGCGTGAATATGAATTGGCCCTGACACCTGTGAACAGGAGGCTTCGGTTGAGAGACGAGCCTGAGATGATGCAGTCACCCGCCACAACTGACGAGGTGGCCGAACCACGGCGCTTGTCATCGTCATGCACGAATTTGGCGGGCGGCAGGATTTCCGCATAGGTCCAGATCGGCCAGGACTTGTCATAAATATCCAGATCCGGGACGATGTCGGTTAGGTCGATATTGGCCTGCCAATAGGCATCGATGGTGCCGACATCGCGCCAATAGGGTTCATGCTCGAAATCCGAGCGCACGCAGGAGGCGGCGAAGCGGTGCGCGACGGCTTTGCCGTGCTCGACGATATGCGGAATAATATCCTTGCCGAAATCGCGGCTGGAATTGGGATCGGCGGCATCGCGGCGCAGACAATCCATCAGGAACTTCGTGTGGAACACGTAAATGCCCATTGAGGCAAGCGCCATGTCCTCATTGCCGGGAATGCCCGGTGGATCCGCAGGCTTTTCGATGAAGGCGATGATTTCGTCTTTTTCATTCACATGCATGACGCCGAAGCCTGTGGCTTCCATGCGCGGAACTTCAAGGCAACCGATGGTGACATCTGCGCCTGAATCCACATGCTGCTGCAGCATGTATTCATAGTCCATCTTGTAAATATGGTCGCCCGCCAGAATGACCATATATTCCGGGCCATGGGACTCGATGATGTCGATATTCTGGAAGACCGCGTCGGCGGTGCCTTCGTACCATTGCGTTTCGGACACGCGCTGGGAGGCCGGCAGAATATCGAAGCTTTCATTGCGTTCGGGGCGGAAGAAGTCCCAGCCGCGCTGAAGGTGGCGAATGAGGGAGTGCGCCTTGTACTGCGTAGCGACACCAATGCGGCGGATGCCGGAATTGAGCGCATTCGACAGCGCGAAATCGATAATGCGCGCCTTGCCGCCGAAATAGACGGCAGGCTTGGCGCGGCGATCCGTCAGTTCTTTCAGGCGGCTGCCACGGCCACCGGCAAGCACGTAAGCCATCGCATCGCGCGCCAGCGGCTGAATTCTTTTCTCACTCATAGCAATCCTCCCATAAAATTCCGTATGTTCCCACGATATAAGGGCGTCGATTTTGTGTTCGATGCCTTTTTAGTTTTCGAGCTCCAGCATGATGACGGCCAGCGGCGGCAATGTCAGTGTCGCACCGATAGTGCCACCTGCATCCACAGCCTGAACGCGCCCACCATTGCCCTTGCCGGTGCCGCCATAAATCTCGGCATCGGTGTTTAGCACTTCGCGCCAGCGACCTGCTGTCGGCAACGGCACGTAGAAATTCTCCCGGTAAACAGGCGTCAGGTTGGAGATGACGGCGACCGGCTTTTCACCGGGTGCCAGACGCAGCCATGCCAGAACCGAATTTTCGTGGTCATCGGCAATCAACCACTGGAAGCCTTCCGGCTCGCAATCGCGCGCATGCAGCGCACCCTTGGAGCGGTACATGAAGTTCAGGTCGCGCACGAGGCGGCGCATGCCCTCATGCATATGATATTGCAGCAGGTTCCAGTCGAGCGAGGACTTCTCGCTCCACTCGCTCCATTGCGCAAATTCCTGACCCATGAACAGCAGTTTCTTGCCGGGATAACCCCACATGAAGGCGTAATAGGCGCGAAGATTGGCGAATTTTTGCCAGTCATCGCCCGGCATCTTGGCAATCATCGAACCCTTGCCGTGCACCACTTCGTCATGCGAAATCGGCAGCACGAAATTCTCTGTGAAGGCATAGAGAAGGCCGAAACTGAGTTCCTGATGGTGGAACTTGCGGTGGACAGGCTCGCGCTGGAAGTAGCTCAGCGTGTCGTGCATGAAGCCCATGTTCCACTTGAATCCGAAGCCAAGCCCGCCTTCGTGCACGGGCTGCGAGACCTTCGGCCAGGAGGTGGATTCCTCGGCAATGGTCATGACGCCGGGATGATGACCGTAGATCAGCGTGTTCATCTGCTGAAGAAAACGTACGGATTCGAGGTTCTCGCGCCCGCCATATTCATTGGGAACCCACTCGCCTTCCTTGCGGGAATAATCGAGATAAAGCATCGAGGCGACGGCATCGACGCGCAGGCCATCAAGGTGGAATTTTTCGGCCCAATAGAGCGCGTTATTCACGAGGTAGGACATGACCTCAAGGCGACCGAAATTGTAGATCGCGGTGTTCCAGTCCGGGTGAAAGCCCTGACGCGGATCGGCATGCTCATAGAGCGCAGTGCCATCGAACCATTTCAGGCCGTGCTCATCGACAGGGAAATGCGCAGGAACCCAATCCAAGAGAACGCCGATGCCGACCTTGTGCGCGCCGTTGACGAAACGGGCAAAGCCTTCCGGCTCACCGAAACGCGCTGTCGGCGCATAGAGGCCGGTGGTCTGATAACCCCAGGACGGATCATAGGGATGTTCTGAAATCGGCATGAATTCGATATGGGTAAAGCCCATGTCGGCACAGTAGGGGATCAGCCGTGCGGCCAGCTCATCCCATGTCAGAAACTCGCCGTTTTCACCAAGCTGCCAGGATGAGGCGTGGACCTCGTAAATGCTTATGGGCTGGCGGCGTTGATCGACGCTGGCCCAATGCTTGCGGTGCGCATCATCGGACCATTCCTGAACGAGTTCCGGTGTGGTGACGGATGCGTTCTTTGGGCGAAGCTCGGCGCGGCGGGCATAGGGGTCAGCTTTGAGCGGCAGCAGATCGCCATGCGGGCCGATGATTTCAAACTTGTAGCTGCAACCGGCGTAAACGTCAGGCGCAAAGATTTCCCAGATGCCGGTGTCCTTGCGAAAGCGCATGACGTGGCGGCGGCCATCCCAATTGTTGAAGTCGCCCACCACCGAAACGCGCCGGGCATTAGGTGCCCAGACGGCAAAATGAAAGCCTTCGACGCCTTCAAGCTTGAGGGGATGCGCGCCCATCTTGTCGAACAGGCGCAGATGCGACCCTTCGCGCACGAGGTAATCATCCATTGGTCCCAGAACCGGGCCGAAGCTGTAGGGGTCGGTCACCGCCCATTCGGCGTCGTCGCGCAGTGCGCGATAACGGATGGGCTGGCGTTTCGAAAGCGTGATGGGGCCTTCGAAGAAACCGTCGGCATCAGTGCGGACAAGCGTGCCCGCAACGGTGCCGTCCAGTGTCATCACGGTGATTTCTTCTGCGCCGGGGATGAAACAGCGTGCCACAAAGCCGTCCGGTGCCTGGTGGACACCCAGGACGGCAAAGGGGTTGGAATGCAAACCGCTCTTGATTGCCTCGATCTCAGCCTTAGCGATAGTGCCAGTCTTTTTCTCTTCGGCAGCATTGAGCGGTTTTTTCATCAGGCTCTCCAGATTTCGGACGCATATTGGCGGATCGTCCTGTCGGACGAGAACCAGCCCATACGCGCCGTATTGTGCACGGTTTTTTCGTACCAGCTCTTAGGATCGCTCCAGATCGTATCGACGTCACGCTGTGCCTGGGCGTAAGCGTCGAAATCTGCGGCGACCATGAACCAGTCATTGTTGTAGATGCCGTCCATCAGCCCTGCGAAGCGCGAAGGGTCATCCGGCGAGAAGACGCCCGATGCGATGGAGGACAGGGCTTGTGACAGTTCGGCGGAATTTTCGATGATCGCTCGTGGATTGTGTCCATCTGCGCGGGCTTTGGAGACCTCTTCCGCAGTCTTGCCGAAGATCATGATGTTGTCAGCGCCGACATGCTCAAGCATTTCGACGTTGGCACCATCCAGCGTGCCGATGGTGAGCGCGCCATTCAGACCAAATTTCATGTTGCCGGTGCCGGATGCTTCCATGCCAGCCGTGGAGATCTGCTCGGACAGATCAGCCGCCGGAACCATGATTTCCGCAAGAGACACGTTATAGTTTGGAATGAAAACCACCTTCAGAAGACCGCGAACCGCCGGATCGTTGTTGATGACGCGCGCGATATCATTGGCTAGCTTAATGATAAGCTTTGCATTGTGATAACTTGGCGCGGCTTTACCAGCAAAGAACTTAACGCGCGGCACCCAATCCAGTTCCGGGCGCGAGCGAATTTGATCGTAAAGGGCGACGGCTTCCACAAGGTTTAGAAGCTGACGCTTATATTCGTGGATGCGCTTGATCTGGATGTCGAACATGGCCGATGGATCAAGGCGTATGCCCATGCGCTGCGCGACCAGATTAGCCAGGCGCACCTTGTTCTGACGCTTGATCTGCGCAAACTTCTCGCGGAAGCCCGCGTCATCAGCAAAGGGATCAAGGGCTACGAGCTTTTCCGCATCGTCTAGGAAATCATCACCGATTGACTGCCGGATCAGGTCTGTCAGGCCGGGGTTGCACTGCATCAGCCAGCGGCGTGGGGTAATGCCGTTGGTCTTGTTGTTGATGCGGTTTGGGTAAAGCATGTGAAGGTCGGAAAACACCGTTTCCTTCATCAGTTCAGTATGAAGTGCCGACACGCCGTTGATGGAATGCGAGCCGATGAAGGCCAGATTGCCCATGCGCACGCGGCGCTCTCCACCTTCCTCGATGAGCGAGATGGAGCGGATCTGCTGATCGACCAGCTTCTTTTCCTTGCGGGCAAAGACCAGCGTCTGGGCATTGATCGCGTAGATGATCTGCATGTGGCGCGGCAACAGGCGCTCCAGCAATGGCACCGGCCAGCTTTCCAGCGCCTCGGGCAACAGCGTGTGGTTGGTATAGGAGAATGTGCCCTGCGTCAGCTTCCAGGCTTCGTCGAAATCGAGCCCATGCACGTCGCACAGAAGGCGCATCATTTCGGCGATGGAAATGGCCGGATGCGTATCGTTGAGCTGGATGGAGACCTTGTCCGGCAGGTTGGTGAAATCTGGATATTGCTGCAAGTGGCGGCGCAGAATGTCCTGCAGGGAAGCCGACGAGAAGAAATATTCCTGCCGCAGGCGCAGTTCCTGGCCCGCCGGGTTGGCATCGGCAGGGTAGAGAACGCGGGTCAGCGACTCGGCCTTGTTGCTTTCTCGCAGCGCGCCGATGTGATCACCGGCATTGAAGGCGGCAAGCAGGATGGGGTCGATTGGCTGGGCCGACCAGAGCCGCAGCGTGTTGACGCGGGTTCCGCGCCAGCCGACGACAGGTGTGTCGAAGGCGGTTGCGATCATGCGCTCGGATGGCTTCCAGACGAACCGCTCAGGGTCTTCATATCCACCGACGGTTTCGACGCCACCGCCAAAACCGATTTCATAGGAGCTTTCACGGCGCTCGAATTCCCATGGGTTGCCGTGAGCAAGCCATGTCTCAGGCAATTCCACCTGCCAGCCATCGGCCATCTGCTGGCGGAAAAGGCCGTGCACGTAGCGAATACCGTAGCCGTAAGCCGGAATATCCACGGTTGCCATGGACTCCATGAAGCAGGCGGCGAGGCGGCCAAGACCGCCATTGCCCAGCGCCGCATCCGGTTCCAGCCCGGCAATGACATCATACTCGACGCCGAGCGAGGTCAGCGCTTCCTTGATCTGGCCCATCAATCCGAGATTGGAGATGGCATCGCGCATCAGGCGACCGATCAAAAACTCTAGCGACAGATAATAAACGCGCTTGGAATCATGCTGGTAAGCCTTGCGGGTCGATTCCATCCATTTGTCGATGACGCGGTCGCGGATGACGAGAATGGTGGCTGTTAGCCAGTCATGCGGCTTTGCGACCTTGACGTCCTTGCCGATGCGGTAGGTCAGTCTTTCGATGATTTCGGAAGCCAGAACCTCCGGTTCGGAGCTGCGCGGGGCGGGGCGGGGAAGATCGTTTGTTTCGAGTTTATTGATCATTGGTCGGTCAGCACCTTGTTGGGAGGATAGTGTCTGATTCTGTCGATCGGCGCGGCTGTCGTGGTTGCAATTTATGCACCGATACGCGGTCGTGGCAACAGCCGTTTTGTCGGAAACGTGAATGACTTAGAGAGTTAAGACATGCTTATAAACGCCGTGCGAAAACAATAAAAAACCACGCAAACCGGCGTGGTTTGCGTGGTGTATCAGGCGACAGTTAAAACTTTAGTTTGTAAGGCGGCTGACGTTTCCTGCGGCTTTCTTGGCGATATCGCCAAAGGCCGCGACAATCTCTTCCATATTCTCGGGCGCGTAGTAATTATCGAGGCTCGTGGCGCAGGCTTGAAGCAGAGACTTGCCCTTGTCCGGCGCCATGAATGCAACCGTGTAAATCTTGATGTCGTCTGCCTTGGCTCGGGCGCAGGTGGTTCGGACAGCATTGTCTACGAAAGAAGACCAGTTTGCGCTGTTGCCGGTCATTTCACCGTCCGTCATCAGCACGATGATCCGCTGGAACGACTCGTTTCCGGATTCCTTGTGGGCGTTGGCTTCTGCCGGATTGGACGATTTTAGTGCTTCAAAGGCGGCGCTGAGCGCCCCGCTTGCGTCGGTGCCGCCCGTTGCCGAGAGCGCATTGACATAGCTGCCAGATCTCTTGGTGCCCCAGTCCAGACCCTGCGTTGGCGATGCCTTGTCATTGTAAGCGATGGCGCTTGTTCTGACCAATTGGGACGCCGGATTGCCATTGGATTTATAGGTGGGGTCGGATGTGTTGAGAGTCTCGACGAGAAAGCTGACAGCCGTCTTGAGCGAGGTGATCTTGTCAACGTAGCAGGGGCGGGTGCTGCGCATCGGGTTTGGCCAGTTGACCGCATCATAGTTGGAGCAACTGTATTTGCTCTTGTCGACGGTGTCGGTTTTGAACGCCATGGATCCCGAGCGATCCAGGACAAGATACATGGACAGCGGCGCGCCATTGTTGAAGCTGCTTTGCGATGTGCTGGTGGCGCTGAGCGTGATCGACTTAGCGCCGATGAACTCCAGCATCGGATTGAGCGGCATCTGGTAATTGATGGTGGTGGAAACCTTGAAGCCGGTGCCCTTATCCGTCTTGAACCGGGATGTGGCGGTTCCGATTGCTACGCCAGCCGCCTTCTTTTCCACGTCGCTCAGAGCATTTGCTGCGAGGGTCGGGTCGAGGATTTTTTTGTCATCGTCACTTAATTCCTGTGCAAATTCAGAGGCGCTGAGAAACCTGGTCACTTCGGTCTTGAGCTCTTCATCGCTCATTTCGCCGGCGGTCTCGCGGAATTTCGTGGCAGCGGCAAGTGTTGCGGCGTCGGCGGCATTCTGGATATCGGATTTGACCTGAAGGGCTCTGGTGAGCTCAAGCCCAGCCCCCGCCACGCCCATCAGCAAAGGCAGCGTCAAGGCGGTCATGATTGCAAAATTACCCTGCCGGTCGCTCACCAGAGCGCCCAGACGTGTCTTCATTCCAGCCCTGTTGAACATCATGTCCACCTGTTCAATTGTAACCCTGGTGAGAGGTCTACAGGCGGGTAATGTAGATTTTCCTAACGTTACGTCAGCAATTTTAGCGAATGATCAAAGCGGAACATATTTCCGTTGAAAACAGGCAGATGCGCCATCGTGGCGCAGCAGGCTGTACCGATTCGGGGCAGGTCTGTGCTTCTTGTCTAATCTTTGACGGGGATGACGTCGACGGCCTGGGTTGCCTGCTGATTTCCGTAGCTTTTCAAGACACCGATGACCGGGGCGACATCGGCGTAGTCACGGCCGTAACCCACTACGATGTGGTCATTGCCGGCAACGATGTCATTGGTCGGGTCCAGCTCGATATAGCCTGTCGTTTCGCCGCACCACACCCGTACCCAGGCATGCATGGCGTCTGCGCCCTCCAGCCGTTCCTTGCCCGGCGGTGGGGTGGTGCGCAGAAAGCCGCTGACATAGCCTGCGGGAATGCCGAGGCTGCGGAGTGCCGAAATCATGATATGCGAGAAATCCTGACAGACGCCGCGTTTCAGTTTGAAGGCTTGCGCGGGGGTGGTGTCGACGGTGGTTGCTTCGCCGTCATATTTGAAATCCTTGTAGATGCGTTTGCAGAGCGCCAGCGCAATATCGCGGATCGTCATGTCAGGCGTGATGGTCTCGCGGGCATAGGCTGCAATCGCGGCGTTCTCGCCGATGCGTGGGCTGAAGCCTGCGAGATGGTGCGGGGACTCCGCATCAAGCGACCAGACGGTTGCCAGTTCACGCGGCAACCTTGACAGCGTCGGCGAGAAATCCGCCGGTAGTGACGCGCTATCGACCGAAACGCGGGCCTGCATGCGAATATCGAGCTTGTCGTGCGGTGCGCGCAGAAAGACCGAGGTCGCGCTTTGCTGGAAGAAATCGTTGAACGCGGTGCGTTCTTCAGGCGTGGGAGAGACACTGAGTGAACCCGCGATCAGCCTTTGTCGTCCGGGGATGGAGAGCGGCATGACGCGAATGATGTGGCGCGCACCGGATGCCAGCGTATCGTAGAGATAGCCCATGTGCAGGTTGAGATCGTAAAGCATGGATTATCCGAGATATGTCTGGGCCAGAAGGTCCGAAAGATGTTCGAGATCCTGCTCCAGCTGCCGGAAGACAGCGGGCGACAGGTTTTCCGGCGTCAGCACGGCAAGGCCAGAATGGATGCGCATGACTTCGCGGTAGAAGGGCGACATCTGGCCATTGACGAAGGCATTGGGTAGTTGCTCGACCTCGGTGCGGATCTCGTTGAGCTGGAACAGGATGGAGCGCGGATTGAGCGGATCAAGGCCGAGCAGGTCCATCACTGTCAGCGCGGCGGTGTTCACATTGTAGCGGCGGCGATGGGTCATGACGCTATCGCCGATTTCCAGCAGCATGTCATAGGACCCGTCAGGCGCATCCGGCCCGCTCATATGGCCGAGAAGCCGTGTGAGATGTAGCCCGCGCTCAAGATAACGGCCAATGGAGAGGAACCGCCAGCCGGTAAAACGATACATGTTTTCATGCACCAGACCGGCAAAGCCCGCCAGCTTGCGCAAAAGCACCGTCATGGCGTGGGTGGCGTCATCACCGGCTGCGACCTTGCTCTGGAAGCGGCGCGCGGTTTTGGCGAGATCGTTCAATGCCAGCCAGCCATCCGGGGAGAAGCGGTCGCGGATATTGCTGGCGGAATAGATCGCGCTGTTGAGATTGGCGATGAGGCTTGCCGGAACGGCGACTTCGACATCGATATCTATAGTTTCGAGATATTCTGTGACGTGGGCGAGCAGCGGCTGCTTCGGGTCTGCCGACTCGGCAAAGCGGGCGTGCCATGCACGAAGAATGCGAAGCGCCCCTTCGGCCCGCTCGATATAGCGGCCAAGCCAGAAGAGATTGTCTGCCGCACGGCTGGGCAGGCTGCCCGGCATGTTGCGGATGAAGTCTTCTTCGGCGGGCAGAAGCGTTGTTCGTTCCACCGGTTTGTTCGAGACGATCCACACATCGGCAGCGCTGCCGCCAGCCTGCATGGCAATGGCCGCCGTATCATTGCTGCGACCGATGCGGGCGAAACCGCCCGGCATGACCTGCCAGCCATCCTGCGTGCGGGCTGCAAAAACGCGCAGGCTCATGGGGCGCGGCACCAGCTTGCCATCGACATAGGCCGGTGTGGTGGAGAGCGTGACCGCCTCCTGGCCAACCAGCTTGTTGCCGTCGCTGGCCAGCCAGTCACCGATCGAATCCTTGGCCGTTTCGCGCAGCGACGAGCCGAGAACCGACTGGCCGTTATCATCGAAGAAGGGCAGGCGCGAATAGGCCGGGCCGATAACCATGCGCTCTATATTGCGTGCCACATGCTCCCGCTCGGAAGGCTGGCCGCACCACCATGTCGCAATCGACGGCATGGCGAGGTCTTCGCCCAGCATGTTTCGGCAGATGGCGGGCAGAAAGGCGAGCAGCGCGCGGGTTTCCAGAATGCCGGAGCCCAGCGCATTGACGATGCTGAGAGAGCCGGACCGCAGCGCCTGCACCATGCCGGGCGTGCCGATATGGGAGTTCTGGTCCAGCTCCAGCGGGTCTGTATAGGAGGCATCAAGCCGCCGCCACAACACGCCGATGGGTTTGAGACCCGCCACCGTGCGCACCATGACGCGGTTGTTGACAACAGTCAGGTCTTCGCCTTCCAGCAGCATGAAGCCGAGATAGCGCGCGATATAGGCGTGTTCGAAATAGGTTTCGCTGGCAGGTCCGGGCGTTAAGACCGCAATGCGCTCATCCGGGTGCTGGCGATGGGATTGCAGCGTATCGCGAAACCCGCCGAAGAAGGATGCTAGGCGGTGGACGTGGGATTCGGCATAGATATCGGAAAAGGCGCGGGTGGTGGCGACGCGGTTTTCCAGCGCAAAGCCAGCGCCTGAAGGGGCCTGCGTGCGATCTGCCAGCACCCACCAGTTGCCATCCGGTCCACGGCCGATTTCGAACGAGCAGAAATGCAGATAGTGGCCGTTTGCCGGTTTGACGCCCGCCATGGCCCGCAGATATTCCGGGTTGGAGGCGATGAGCGCAGGCGGCACATAGCCCTGCTGCACAAGCCGGTTCTCACCGTAGAAATCCGCAACCACGTTTTCCAGCAGATTGGCGCGTTGGACGATGCCGCGCGTGACAGCCTCCCATTCCTTCTCATCGATGAGGACGGGAATATGGGAGATGGGCCAGTTGCGTTCGCTGTTTCCTTGAGCGCTGTAATCACGGTAAAACACACCGGCATCGCGCAGGTAACGGTCTGTGCGGGCAAAACGCTCATGCAGCTCGCGTTCGCTCATATGCGACAGCGCATTGACGAATGTCTGCCAGACCGGGCGAATGCGACCGTGGATATCGAGCATTTCATCAGCAATGCCGGGCAAGGACTCGTAGCCCAGCATGGTTTCCATGCCGGGTTTTGCCTCTATCCGTTGTCTTGCCGGTGTCTTTGCCAACTCACACTCCCTGCGGGCGTCTCAAATCAAGCGTCAACGGAAATTCCGGCGACGCCGCTTCCGGCCACAAAGGATAGTGCCCGGCCGTATGTCCCCACGGTTCGAAACGGGCAAGCCGTCTGGCTTCTGCCTCATTGCCGTTGATGGGGAACGTCTCATAGGTGCGCCCACCGGGATGGGCAACATGATAGATGCAGCCACCGATCGATCGGTTCGACCATGTATCATATATGTCGAAGGTCAACGGAGTGTTGACTGGCAGAGCGGGATGTAGCCCCTGAGCGGGCTGCCACGCCTTGAAGCGAACGCCCGCGACAGACACGCCGGAAACATCTGTCTGCTTCATCGGCACGGCACGGCCGTTGCACGCCACCGTGTAGCGGGATGGATTGGAGGTTTCCAGCCGGACCTGCAAACGCTCCACCGAGGAATCGACATAGCGAACCGTGCCGCCAATGGCACCCTGTTCGCCCATCACATGCCAAGGTTCCAGCGCCTGACGGAGCTCGAGCTTGGAGCCTTCATATTCAACTTCACCAAAGAAGGGGAAGCGGAATTCCAGCTGTGCCGTGAACCATTCCGGCTTCACATCAAAGCCGTTTTCCTTGAGGTCCGCCAGAACATCGAGGAAATCTGCCCAGATGTAATGGGGCAGCATGAAGCGGTCCGCTAGCGCCGTGCCCCAGCGCACGAAACGTCCGCTCGACGGGTTTTTCCAGAAGCGTGCGATGAGGGCGCGCACCAGCAATTGCTGGGCCAGCGACATGCGGGCATTCGGCGGCATTTCAAAGCCGCGGAATTCGACAAGGCCGAGGCGGCCTGTCGGGCCATCCGGTGAAAACAGCTTGTCGATGCAGATTTCGGAGCGGTGCGTGTTGCCGGTGACATCAGTCAGCAGGTTGCGGAACAGGCGGTCCACCAGCCAGGGCAGAGGCGGCGCGCCTTCACCCGGCATCGGCACCTGCGCCATGGCGATTTCAAGCTCGTACATGCTGTCATGACGGGCTTCATCGATACGCGGCGCCTGGCTTGTCGGGCCGATGAAGAGGCCTGAGAACAGGTAGGACAGCGAAGGATGGCGCTGCCAATGCAGCACAAGGCTTTTCAACAGGTCCGGACGGCGAAGGAACGGGCTGTTTTCAGGATTTGCCCCGCCCACCACCACATGGTTGCCGCCGCCGGTGCCGGTGTGGCGACCGTCGATCATGAACTTGTCTGCACCCAACCGTGTCTGGCGTGCGTCCTCATAGACGGCCGAGGTGATATCGACGCAATCCTTCCAGCTTTCCGCTGGGTGAATATTGACCTCGATGACACCGGGATCGGGCGCGACGCGGATGACATTCATCCGCTCGTCATGGGGTGGCGTATAGCCTTCGATATGCACGGGCAGGCCAAGATCGGTCGCGGCTGCCTCGGCTGCGGCCACCAGATCGAGATAGTCCTCGATGCGTTCCACCGGTGGCATGAAGACGCAGAGGCGTCCGTCCCGCGCTTCCACGGACATGGCGGTGCGGACTTCACCGTTGATATCGCTGATGGATTGCTCGATGCGCTCCTGCGTTGCGCTGTCAGAGGCCTGGAATGACGCTTCCGGCAAAGCCCGTGCAGAGGGCGCGACTGTGTCCGGCAAGGGTCCGCGCGGCACCGAAGGGTCAGCCGGGTGGATATAGGGATATTTCGACGGCGGCACATGGGGCAGGGTGCCAAGCGGAATGCGATACCCGACCGGGCTATCACCCGGCACAAGGAAGATGCGGCCGCGCCTTGTCTTCCATTTCTCGCTCATCCATCGTTTTTCCGATGTCGCCTTGGCGTTCCAGGCCTGCACCGGCAGAACATAGCCCGTGGGCGTCGTCAGGCCACGCTCGAACACGCGGGCGATACGGTTGCGCTCTTCCGGGTCTTCAAGCTTGGAATTGGATGGATCGACATTGTCAGGAAGATTGCCTTCCTTGACCAGCCATTCCGCCGGATCTTCGTAAGCGGGCAGCACCAGTTCAGGTGCGATGCCGATGTTTGAGGCGATGGTGGTCAGCAGCTTTTCAGCATCTTCCGATGTCACGCCGGTATCGGCACCTTCGCGCGCGACCAGATCGGGATTGTGCCAGACGGGCTTGCCGTCCTTGCGCCAATAGAGCGAAAAGGTCCAGCGCGGCAGGCTTTCGCCGGGATACCACTTGCCCTGACCGTAATGCAGGAAGCCGTTGGGCGCGAAGCGTTCCCGCAGCTTGCGGATCAGCACGTCGGCCTTTTCGCGCTTGGTGGGGCCGACGGCGTCGGTGTTCCATTCGCCGGATTCGAAATCATCGATGGAGACGAAGGTCGGTTCGCCGCCCATGGTGAGGCGCACGTCCTGTTCAGCCAGAACCTTGTCCACCTGTTCGCCCAGCGCATTGAGGCGATCCCAGCTTTCGTCGGAAAAGGGCTTGGTGATGCGCGGATGCTCGGCCACGCGTGTGACCTTCATGTCGAAGGCGAATTCCGTGTTGGCTTCGCCGTAGTAACCGCCGGAAATGGGGGCGGCATTGCTGAAATGCGGCGTTGCGGCCAGCGGCACATGGCTTTCGCCGGTCAGAAGGCCAGACGTTGGGTCAAGACCCACCCAGCCAGCACCCGGAAGATAGACTTCCGCCCAGGCGTGAAGATCTGTGAAATCCACTTCCGTTCCCGATGGGCCATCGAGTGCTTTGAGGTCCGGCGTCAACTGGATGAGGTAGCCTGAGACGAAACGCGCCGCGAAGCCCAGATGGCGCAGGATCTGCACCAGAAGCCAGCTTGTGTCGCGGCATGAGCCCTTGGCTGTTCCAAGCGTTTCTTCCGGTGTCTGCACACCGGTTTCCATGCGAATGACATAGCCGATATCGCGTTGCAGGCGGGCGTTCAGACCCACGACCATATCGACCGTCGGCTGTCCCTCGGTCCAGTCGAGGGTTTTCAGATAGTCTGCCAGAAGCGGGCCTGTCGGTTCCGGCGTCTGGTAGATCGAAAGATCGGCCTTCAATGTTTCGGGATATTCGAAAGGCCAGTAGGTAGCGCTTTCCTCGACGAAGAAATCGAATGGATTATAGACCGTCATGTCCGCGACGAGATCGACCTCGATCCTGAATTCGGTCACCGGATCAGGGAAGACGAAACGGGCGAGGAAGTTGCCGTAGGGGTCCTGTTGCAGGTTCACGAAGTGATTGGCTGGCGTGACCTTCAACGAGTGGCTGATGACCTTGGTGCGAGAATGCGGCGCAGGCTTTAATCTGATGATCTGCGGTCCAAGGCGGATTGGACTGTCATATTTGTAATGCGTCAGATGATAGATGCTTGCTTTGATCGACATACTGGCCCTTGCCCGGTTTTTCCGGTTTGCGCGGATGGTGCCGCCCCTCTTTGATTGTCCATTTTGATATCCCCGACAGCGCAGCCGGGTTTCCCAATGAACTCTTATTGCTGCGACTTTGTGCAATGCACGCAAATAAAGCAAGGACGTTTTGCCCGCCGTCACGCATTGCGCCGCCTCAGCGCTTTTCCGGTGTTTGTTGGGAAGTGGACAAGCTTTGCCGTCATGCTATTGCTGTGACGACATGCAATGATATTCGACGGCTTAACAAAAGTTCCACAATTTACAAAATCATGGAAATGGCAAGGTACTGATGGCGCAAGGTAATCCGTCCACCGAAACCGTGGTCCCACCCTCGTTCGATCTGGATTTCAAATCGCAATTGAAGATGATGGGCAGTGCTTTTTGGACATCGCCGGTGCGCGGCAGGCTTCTTCTTCTCATGGCGGCCTTGCTAACGATCATTCTTGTCACGGCCTATGGCCAGGTGAGGCTGAACCAATGGAATGCGCCGTTTTACAACGCGCTGGAGCGACGCGATCTCGCCGCCTTTCTCGATGAGCTGAAAGTCTTTGTCGTCATTGCGGGCACTCTGCTGCTGCTCAACGTGTTCCAGACGTGGCTGAACCAGATGACGGCGCTGAACATGCGCGAGGGTCTGGCCAAGGACATGGTTGACCAATGGTTCAAGCCCGGCCGCGCAGCGCGCCTTGCCGGCTTCGGTGCGATTGCTGTGAACCCGGATCAGCGCCTGCATGACGATGTGCGCAATCTGGCCGAAAGCAGCACCGCCCTTGCCATCGGGCTGGTCAATGCCACCATTATTCTCGTCAGTTTCATTGGCGTGCTCTGGGGGCTGTCGGCTGGCTTTGCCATCGAAATCGGCGGCAAGATGGTGGAAATTCCGGGCTACATGGTGTGGGCAGCGCTGATCTACGCGGGCTCTGCATCGTTTCTCAGCAACCTTGTGGGCTACCGGCTGGTGCCGCTGAATGCGGAACGCTACTCCAAGGAAGCGGAATTGCGCTTCTCCCTGATGCGGGCCAGCGAAAACGTGACTGCTATCACGCTTGCGCGCGGCGAAAAGAACGAACGTCACCGCATCGGCGAAGACATCAATGCCGTGCTGGGTGTTATCCGTGGCCTCGCCATGGCGCTGACCCATCTCACATGGGTTTCCTCAGGATATGGCTGGCTTGCCATCGTTGCGCCGATCCTCATTGCGGCACCGGTCTATTTTTCCGGAAACCTGAGCTTCGGCGGCTTGATGATGGCGGTTGGCGCCTTCAACCAGGTCAATGTGGCCCTGCGCTGGTACATCGACAATTTCGGCCCCATCGCTTCCTGGAAGGCCAATTTGCAGCGCGTGTCGGTGTTTCGCAACGCATTGATCCAGATGGACAGTGTGGAGCGCCACGGCAATGCCATCGAAATCGAGAGGACCACAACGGGTCCCGTTCTGTTGAAATCGGTCGAAATCTCGCCGGAGGCCGGTGGGTTGGATCTGTCGCGCATTTTCCGCCTGCGCGAAGCGCCTGTTGAAATCAATGTCGGAGACCGGTTGATGGTCAACGGCGATCAGGGCGTGAACCGGCGCCTGTTCTTCGCTGCCCTTGCCGGTCTGTGGCCATGGGGGCGCGGCACCATCACCATGCCGCCGCGTGAGGAATCGCTTTTCATTGCCCAGCACGGCTATTTGCCCGCCGCCCCCTTGCGCGAGATACTCTGCTATCCGCGCAGCCCGCAGAAATTTCGGGAACAGGAGTTTCTGGATGCCATGGAAAAATGCGGCCTCAGCCACATCATTCCGCGTATGGGAGATCATGTTCGCTGGGACAAGACATTCGATTCAGATGAGCAGGCCTGTGTGCGGGTTGCCAATGCGCTGATGCTGAAGCCGCGCTGGCTGTTTATCGATGATCTTCTCGAAGGTCTGGAGACCGAAACCGTGGACCGGCTGACAGCGGTGCTGGCCGGAATGACGGACACGGCCATTGTGTACATTGGCCGCTCCGACGCCATCATGCAGGTGCTGGAACCGCGTGTCGTGCATCTGGACCTGATCAAAACCTAGAGAGTGCCGGGCGGCAGGTCGCCTTTCCCTTTTACGCAATTGAAGAGGCCGGGGCGATGGTATCGCCCCGGCCTTTATTGTTTCGCAATTGAGCTTTCACTCCGCTGCCAATGTCATCAGACGGCGATCTTGCCGCCGCCGGCCTTGGTGATTGCAACGACGGCCGGGCGAACCGGCATGTTGTCCTTGAAATCCGGCCAGCGCGTGGAAAGATCTTCGTAATAGGACGGGCGGCCATGGCCGGACCAGTCTTCGCCGCCATCACCCGGATGCTGAACAGCCACGAAGGCGGTTTCGTCATCAGGCGTAAAGAGCGGGCCGCACATTTCAGCGCCAACGGGGACGCGGAAGAACAGCTTCGAGGTGGCGCGGGCTTCGCCTTCCGTATCGACGGCCCAGAGACCGTCGGTGCGGCCGGTCTGCTTGTTGTTGTTGCCGTCTGTCGAGACCCAGAGACGACCGGCAGCATCGACTGCACAATTGTCTGGCATGCCGAACCAGCCATTCTTGGTCGTCTCGGTGGAGAAGGTCGCGCCAACAGCTGCAACGGAAGGATCGCCGCACTTCAGAAGCACTTCCCACTTGCCAGAGGTGGCAGTGAAATCGCCGTCGTTTTCGGCAATCTCGATGATGTGGCCAAAGGCGTTTTCTGCGCGCGGGTTGGCCGCATTGACCTGATCTGCCTTGCGCTTGGTGTTGTTGGTCAGCATGACGTAGACCTTGCCGTTGACGCCGTTCGGCTGAACGTCTTCGGGGCGGTCCATCTTGGTGGCGCCCAGCACGTCGCCTGCACGGCGGCATTCGATCAGAACATCGGCCTGGCTGGCGAAGCCGTTTTCAGCGGTGAGGGGGCCCTGACCATGGATCAAAGGCAGCCACTGCATGGTGCCGTCTTCGTTGAACTTGGCAACGTGAAGCGTTCCCTTGTCCAGCAGGTTCATGTTGGCCGCACGGTCGTTCGGGTTGAACGTACCTTCGGTCACGAACTTGTAGACATAGTCGAAGCGTTCGTCATCACCGAGATAGAAGACGACCTTGCCGTTCTTGGCAACGATCGATTCGGCACCCTCATGCTTTGTGCGACCGAGTGAGGTGCGCTTTTTCGGCGTAGACGTTGGGTCCATGGCATCGACTTCGACAATCCAGCCGAAGCGGTTCGGCTCGTTCGGCTCTTTCGAAAGATCGAAGCGGTCGTAGAAATTGCCCCACTCATAGCCGCCTTCCGGCACGCCATAACGCTTGTAGTTGGCGGCTTCCTTGTGGCCTTCAGGCAGTTTGCCGGAGAAGTAGCCGTGGAAGTTTTCTTCCGCCATGATGTATGTGCCCCAGGGCGTTACGCCGCCGGCACAGTTGTTCAGGGTGCCAATGGCGCGGGTGCCTGTGGCGTCTGCCGATGTTTTCAGGCGATCATGACCTGCTGCGGGGCCGGTGATTTCCATAGGCGTGTTGGTGGTGATGCGGCGGTTGTACTTACCGTCAGTCACGACCTTCCACTTGCCATCGACCTTGCGGATTTCAACAATGGTGCCGCCATGGGCTGCCATTTCGACATCCACCTGCTCCTTGCTGAGCGCGCCCTGCTTGATCTTGCCATCCACGACCTTGACGAGGCCCGGGAACATCAAATGAGGGTTGGTGTATTCGTGATTGACGACGAGCAGGCCGTGCTCGCTCGACCCGTCGAGCGGAATGAAGCCGACATAGTCGTTATTGTAGCCAAACTGCTTGCTCTGGGCCTCAGCGGTCTGTTTGGTCGGATCGAATTCGGGCGCGCCTGGCAGCACCGCATCGCCCCAGCGCAGCAGGATATCGGCGTCATAGCCTTCTGCCACGTGGTGGGTGGCATCGACGCCAGCTTCCACCTCGGTGAAATTGAAGGCGGAGCCGCCCTTGCTCTGGGCGCGGGCTTCATCGGCGGTCATCAGGGCAACAGGGCTGATGGTCGCGGCAATTGCCGATACGGCAAGCGAGCCCTGCAGAAAATTGCGACGTGAGAAGCGCTGGCTGATGATTTCGCCCATTGTGGGGTTGGCACTTGCGTTGTGGCCGTCACCATCTGCGTCTTCTAGCTGGGTAGTCGGGAATATCTTCTGGGGACAGTGCTCGTTCATCGGTTAGCCTCTTTGTTAAAACGCGCCCCTAGTCTGGAGCCATTCTAACCTAGAGTTACAACATTACAGGTTTGCGACATTGCAGGCTATTGCAGTGGATATCTGGCCGGGCCTGTCTTTGAACGGCTATCAAGGCTTCGCATCATTACCGAGAGCGCCATGCCGCAGGTGGCAAACTGCCGATATGTGCAGTGATAGAAACGAGCTAGAGTTTCAGCGGCGTCGATTTGACGGCTTTGGCTGTGGAATCGACCAGTTTCGGTGCGGCCACATTTGTGGTGCCCAGTGGTGCCATGGCGGTGATGAGTAAAAGCGCAAGGACGGTGACGACAGCGACGACCAGCCAGTTTTCGCGTTTTTCTTTAACGGTATTCCCACTCCAGTCATATGCCATAGCGATCCTCGCTTTGTTAAGTACATTATGATGAAAGAGTACAACGCTAGAGTGCCGCAGTATGGTTAATCAAAGGTTAACGGCTCTGTCAATTCCCTTCTATACTGTAGTGCTGATTTGCGATAGCAACATGCAGATGATTGGAAACGATGCGCAAAAGGCAACTCTTGCGCGCATCGCATCAATTGCGGATGAAGGGTGTTGTCTGGGACTCAGGCTCCGGCCAGCAGTGCCAGTGCCTGTTCATGCACAGCCCTGTTTCCGGCGGCGATGATGCGGCCTGCGCCTTCCGGCCTTCCGCCATCCCAATTGGTGATGATGCCGCCTGCCTGTTCGATGATGGGAATGAGCGCGCCGACATCGTAGGGTTTCAGGCCCGATTCAATGACGAGATCGACATGACCACCGGCGAGCAGGGCGTAGGCATAGCAATCCACGCCATAGCGGAACAGGCGGACTTGTTCTTCAACCGCGCCATAACGCTTCGCTTCATCCGGTGTGAAAATATGCGGCGATGTGGTGAAGAGGATGGCGTCCGAAAGGGTCTCGCAGGCGCGTGTCTTGATCTGCCTGTCGCCGCCGGGGCCGAAGTACCATGCGTTCTCGCCATCGGCAAAATACCGCTCGCCGGTGAAGGGTTGATCCATGACGCCCATGACGGCGCGACCGGAAGACTGAAAGCCGATCAATGTTCCCCAGACGGGCAGGCCGGAAATGAAGGCGCGGGTGCCATCGATCGGGTCGATGACCCAGACATGCTCCCGGTCCGTGCCGACGCTGCCATGCTCTTCGCCCAGAATGCCGTGGTCCGGAAAGCGCTCTGTGATTAGGCTGCGGATCGCTGTTTCGGCTGCCTGATCGCCCTCTGTCACCGGGTCATAGCCGCCATCCTGCTTGTTGGCGACGGCGATGCCGGTGCGAAACCGGGGCAGGGTCTCTGCCTTGGCGGCATCGGCAAGACGAAAGAAGAATTCGCGATCTGGCAGCATCATTTTCCTCGGTAATGAAAGCAATTGGCCCATTGCATAACCCGGCAGGCCCGCTTCGTCCACAGAGGTTGAAACCACGCTGTGCACGCGCCTTGTGCGTTGAGGCCTAAAATAATGGCAAAGCCGCATAAATAAGCACAAAATATGAGCAAATTAAAATATGCTTGACAATTGTGCATTTCTTGCTAATGTCTCCTCACAGTCTTTGACTGTAAATACCCTCCTTGGGTGTTTCCTCCCTAGACTTGACCGCGCCGAGGCGCGGTTTTTTTTGGCCGTGTCACGGCGGTTGTCATCGTTGGAGGGTCGGGCTGCGGCCTATTCGGCGGCGAATGCCATGTCGATGGCGTATTCGGACACGAACATCGCCATCTGGCGCATGAAGCTGTCGAGCGCCGCCTGCACCGCGAAAAAGTCCGGTGTTTTCACGAGCGTCTTCTCGTCCACATAAAGCGACCGGCTAACCTCGATCTGCAAGGCATGCAGTGAGCGAACGGGGCGTCCGTAATGTTCGGTGATGAAGCCGCCAGCATAGGGCTTGTTGCACACGGCGGTGAAGCCCAGCTCTTCCAGAACATAGAGAGCGGCGCGGGAAATTTCGGCAGACGCGCTGGTGCCGAAGCGGTCGCCGATGATGATGTCAGGGCGGACATTGGAATTGGCAAGCCGGATATTGCCCGGCATGGAGTGGCAATCGATCAGCACCGCCATGCCAAAATTGGCGTGGGTGCGTGACACCAGCTTCCGCAGGCAGGCGTGATAGGGCTTGTAGATGCTCTCGATGCGCTCGATTCCCTCATCGACGGTGAGGCGGCGCGCATAGATATCCATATTCTCGGCCACGATGCGTGGCACCGTGCCAAGTCCGCCTGCGACGCGCATGGAGCCGATATTGGCATAGGAGGGCAGTGGGCCATCGAACATGCGCGGATCAAGCTCGTAGGGCTCGCGGTTCACGTCCAGAAAGGCGCGGGGAAAATTGGCCTTGAGCATGGGCGCGCCGAGATCGACCGCGCCTGAAAACAGCTCATCGACGAAATGATCTTCCGAGCGGCGGATCTCATAAGCATCGAGGCGGGATGATTCGAGGAAGGAAATGGGGTAGCAGCGGCCGCTATGGGGAGAGTTGAATACAAACGGAATGCTGTGAACGGCCGGTTCGTGCACTTCGAAGAGTTCGTACTCGCCCGTTACCCAGTCCATTCCGCCCCGTTTACCATGTCATAATTCTGCCAGAAGCTTCATGTTGCCAGTTAAGGCAGAGCAAGTCCATACTGTGCATCAGTCGTCCAAGCCACGATTCTGCCGTTCACATCATATTTACTGAACATGCGGTATGATCAGGGTAAGGTATTCCCAGAAATCCAGAAGCTACGGTCATTTAAATGGTACAGAAAATTCTTCTCGCAGAAGATGACAATGATATGCGCCGCTTTCTCGTGAAGGCGCTTGAGAAAGCCGGCTACAAGGTTTCCTCCTTCGATAACGGCGCAAGCGCCTATGACCGGCTTCGTGAGGAGCCTTTCTCGCTTCTCCTGACCGACATCGTGATGCCGGAAATGGACGGGATCGAGCTTGCCCGCCGCGCAACCGAACTCGACCCTGACCTCAAGGTCATGTTCATCACCGGTTTTGCAGCCGTTGCGCTCAACGCTGATTCGAAAGCACCCAAGGACGCAAAGGTCCTTTCCAAGCCATTTCACCTTCGCGACCTGGTCGACGAAGTGAACAAACTCCTTGTGGCATAAGGCTTCGCATAAACCTTTCACAAAACTGAAAAAAAGCAGTTGACGCTTCATCCAGTTTCGTGATTTATGCGCCGCAACGGAGGGCGTGTAGCTCAGCGGGAGAGCACTACGTTGACATCGTAGGGGTCACAGGTTCAATCCCTGTCACGCCCACCATCCAGTTTCAAAAAGGCTTTCGGGAAACCGGAAGCCTTTTTTGGTTTTGGGCGCGTTGATACGAGTTCGGGCGTTTTCACCAGCATTAAACCTTCAGGCCTGACACAATCATCACCCTTGCTTTTTACCTGTGGTATAGGTGGCCTCTATCCGCACAAGGAACAGCGCCATGGCTAAAATCAAACTGATCGTTCTCGCCGCCTACAAGGCCGACGACGAGGGCAACATGGTCGAGGCATTCGAGCCAAGGCAAATGCCGACCGAAGAGCGAGCCGTGCGTGAGGGGAAGGCCCTGGCGAGCCAGTATGACGGTGTCCTGGCCTGGGCGCGCGATGCAGACCCCGACATGGGCGAATACGGCCCTCCGGTGATTATCTACCAGCACGGCGAAATTCCCGATATCGGGTAGTTGGTTCTATTAGGTTTTGCGAAGCTGTCGTGTCACGTGAGTAATGCTTCAATGTAAAAATCTAATGTAGACTTCCTGAATGAATTGCTTGATCGTCCGTACTCATTGGGGGACGAGATGATACATAATATCGCATGCGGGGCCTTGGCCTCGAAAAAGCGACTAGAACTTCGATATGACGGATATGTCCGCGTGGTGGAGGTCCACGCTGTCGGCGTCACGAAAGACGGGGGTAGCATCATGCGCGTCTGGCAAGTGAGTGGGGGCAGCAATAGTGATGATCCCCAAGGTTGGCGGCTGTTCAAGCTCGAAGACGTGTCGTCGGCACGTGCGACTGACGAAGAGTCCGAAGCGCCCGCCGGGGCTATACTCGCGGCGACAGAGCTATGTCGTCTATATACTGCCAGATATAAACAGTCGCATTAAAGTACTATGATTCTAGCGCGCCAAATTGGGGGCACGGTTCGTTTGCGAAGTTGAATCCATCCGCCGTCAAATTTTCTTTGCCGACCAGCTCATGAGGACTACATGATCAAAATTCTGCTTGTTTGTTCGTTGTCGGTGTTGGCAGCCTGCGTCGGAAAACCCGTACAGGAGATGAGTTACACAGAGCGTCGTGACCTCGCAGGACAGTTGGTAAAACGCTGTATGGATCAAGGTGTGAAGCTCCAGACTGCGGAAATGGAACAGTGCACACAGCAGGAAGCGCTTCGAGAAGTATCAGTCCGAAACAGAATGCAAGCGCGTCGGGAGAGTGGGGCAATCTGCAACAGTGTCGGAAATACTGTGATTTGTAATTAGTGATTTGTTGATCGCAATACGTGACTGGAACTTCGAAGTCATTGGGCATGCGGTATTGGACGAAGCAGAAGTTGCTAATGTTGTAATTACCTTGGTCCCTCAACCCTCAATTTTCTCCACCACCAATGTCCGCCCGTGGGCGGACGCTATGCGCACGCGGGTGCCAGCGGGGAGGTCGGTGCCTTGGACGGGCCACCAGGTGTCATCAAGCCGGATGCGGCCTCGGCTTTCTGCGATGGGTTCTTGCAGGGTGGCGGTACGGCCGATGAGGCTGGCTTCGCGTTGGTTGAGGAAGGGCTCATCGGTTTTGGCGTGGTTGCGGCCGTAATAGCGGCGGCCAAGGAGCGCGAAGGCGATGGAGAGCAGGGCAAACAGGAGCAGTTGCACATGCCAGCTCCAGAGAGCCGTATCCCAGAGCGCAAGTGACACCACGCCGATGACGAGGGCTGCCGCACCGATCCAGATGAGGAACACGCCGGGGGCGACGAGTTCTGCGGCCAGCAGGAGGGCGGCGAGTATCCACCAACTCCATGGGCCGAGATCGGTGACGAGCCTGGCTATCATCTCAACGCTCCGTGGAAGGGCCGAATGGGTTGTTGGGGATGGTCACGTTGATGGTCTGGGCCGGCGGTCGGCTGGACGTTGATGGAACGGAGCTGCGCTGTTTGGGCGAGGCGGCTGTATCGGACGTGGACTGTGCATCGCTGTCGCGTCCGAAAACCTCTTTGGCAATGGCACCGATGCCGCCGAGAGAGCCGATCAGCGCGGAGGCCTCCATCGGCATCAGCACGATCTTGGAGTTCTTGGCTGTGCCAATGGCGGTCATCGCTTCGGTGTATTTCTGGGCGATGAAGTAGTTGATGGCGTGGATATCACCAGCAGCGATGGCTTCCGAGACCATGCGGGTGGCGTTGGCTTCTGCTTCTGCCAGACGCTCACGCGCTTCGGCATCGCGGAAGGCTGCTTCGCGCTGGCCCTCGGCCTCGAGAATGGCGGATTGCTTGGCGCCTTCGGCGCGAAGAATTTGCGCAGCGCGCGAGCCCTCGGCTTCCAGCACCTGCGCGCGCTTCTCACGCTCGGCCTTCATCTGCCGGGCCATGGAATCCACCAGATCCTTCGGCGGCGCGATATCCTTGATTTCGATGCGGGTGACCTTGATACCCCATGGGCCCACGGCTTCATCCACCACGCGCAACAGGCGGTCATTGATGGCATCGCGGTTCGACAGAAGCTCATCCAGATCCATCGAGCCCATGACAGAGCGGATGTTGGTCATGGTGAGGTTCTGGATGGCAGATTGCAGATCCGTGATCTGGTAAGCCGCCTGGGCGGCGTTCAGCACCTGATAGAAGGCGACGGCATCTGCCGAGACGCTGGCATTATCCTTGGTGATGACTTCCTGCGTGGGAATATCCAGCACCTGCTCCATCACGTTCAACTTCGCGCCGACGCGCTCGATATAAGGCGTGAGGATGTTGAGGCCGGGTTCCATGGTGCGGGTGTAGCGACCGAAGCGCTCCACCGTGTAGCGATAGCCCTGCGGCACCGTCTTGATGCCTGCAAACAGCGTGAGAATGACGAGCCCCACAACGACGATCACGACAATATCGAAACCACCCAGATCAAACATCGCCATTTCCTCATATGCTAGCTGGTATCAGAGCAATTCCAGCAAAAGTGTAACGCGGTTTTGCGTCCGGAGTTGCGTTAACAAAAGACCGGAGGCTGGGGTCACACCCAGCCCTGCAACTCCCTGCGTACAACTTTCTCGAGAACCCGCATACCCTCAGAACTGTCATTCAGGCACGGAATGTGGGAAAACTTCTCGCCGCCATTGTGGTGGAAAATCTCGCCCGCTTCGCCTGCAATTTCTTCCAGCGTTTCCAGACAGTCGGAAACGAAGCCCGGATTCATCACGGCAATGCGCTTGACGCCTTCTTTTGCCAGCCGCTCCACCGTCTTGTCGGTATAGGGCTGCAGCCACTCTTCAGGCCCGAAACGGGACTGGAAGGTGATCATGAAGCGCTCCTTATCCAGACCCAGCTTTTCACGCAGTAGGCGACCCGTCTTCATGCATTGGCAATGATAGGGATCGCCTTTCTTGAAGTAGGACTGCGGAATGCCGTGGAAGGAGGCGATGATCTTTTCCGGCTCCCAATCCAGCGTCGCCAGATGGGATTTGACGGAGTTGGCCAGCGCATCGATATAGGTATCGTCGTCGTGATAGGGCGGCACGGTGCGGAGCGCTGGCTGCCAGCGCTGCTTCATCAGATATTCGAAAGCCTTGTCGTTGACGGTGGCAGTCGTTGCTGCCGCAAATTGCGGATAGAGCGGAAACAGCAGGATTTTTTCACACCCTTGCGCCTTCAGCGCGTCCATGCGTTCGGCAATACTCGGCTTGCCGTAGCGCATGCCCCAATCGACGACCACATTGGGCAGATCGGTCAGCATCTTCGCCAGTGCCTCACCCTGGTTGCGGGTATAGGTGCGCAGATAGCTCTCGTTCAGTTCGTGGTTCCAGATTTCCTCATAGGCCTTGCCCACCTTCTGCGGACGCTTGTTCAGCACGATGCCGTAGAGAATGGGATACCAGAAGAGGCGCGACCACTCGATCACGCGCTTGTCGCTCAAAAATTCCGCCAGATAACGGCGCATGGATTTGTAGTCGGTGCCATCTGGCGTGCCGAGATTGACGAGGAGCACGCCAACCTTGCCGAAGGCGACCTTCGGATGGTCTGCGGGGAAATGTGCTGTCTGAGCCGTGGAGTTATCTGCGATCATGAAATCGTCCTGAACCTGCATTGTTTGATCAGCCATACGGCAGGACCATGGTGTTGGATCATCTTGTAAAGCATCGATGTCACAATCTGAATTGAAATCTTGAGTTCAGCACGTGACATTTCAACGCGTGATCTTCTCACGCACATAGAAAAGCCGGCCCGCAGCGCGGACCGGCTTCAATTTTGGTATTGTCGGATCAGTTGGCCGGAACGGTCAGTTCTTCGCCGATTTCGATGTGGTTCGGACGCTTCAGCGCATTGGCGTCAGCAATCTTCTTCCACTCTGTGCCATTGCCGTATTTCTCGGCAGCGATCTTCCAGAGAGAATCACCACGGGTCACGACATATTTTCCAGTCGCAGGTGCCATAGGGGCAGGAGCGGCTGTGGTTGCTGCTGGTGCCGGAGTGGTTGCAGCTGGCGGTGTTGCGGTGGCAGGTGCAGGCGTTGTGGCTGCTGGTGCCTGCGCCGTTGTGGCAGGGGCTGCTGCAGGCTTGGCTTCCTTTGGTGGAGCCACATAGTCGGCAGGGGTGACATCCATCACGCGGCCATCGGTGTAAGGCTTGTAGGGGCTGTGCGCGCCGATATAGGCGGCGACGGCATCTTCAAGGCTTGGTCCGAAGTCGTAAGGGTTGATGGCCTTGGTTGCGAAGGTCTTGAAGCCATCGCCGCCGGTGCGGGTATAGTTATTGGTCACCACGCCATAGGTCTTTTCAGGGTCGAGCTTGACGAAGGCGTCGCCTTCCTTGACCTCGACGGAGACGATGCGGCTGCCAGCGGGCTTGGAGCGATCGAAGGAATATTTCAGGCCAGCGGTCTGCACGAAGCGGCCGGCGCCTTCCTCGATCTGGCCTGCGCCATTTTCAAGAGCGGCCACAAGATCGACACCCTTGATCTGGAAGGTGGCAACGGAGTTCTGGAATGGCAGAACCGTTAGAACTTCGCCCATGGTGATTGGACCGGCATCAATAGAGGCGCGCAGACCGCCGCCGTTCTGGATGGCAATCGTGATACCCTGATCCTTGACGCGGTCGAGCAGGGCGTCGGACACCAAGTTGCCCATGCTGCATTCCTTGGCGCGGCATACTTCGCGGGAACCGTCGATGGCAGCTTCGGCAACGCCGATCTCTTTCTGCTTCATCTCTTCCAGCGGAGCGGCGAGTTCCGCCACGCGCTTGGTAAAGCCTTCATCCGGCGTGACCGATGCGTCGAGCAGCTTTGGTGCGCCAGCGGTGGACTTTACCACGCCATTGTCATCAAAGGTAACGGTGAGGTCGCCGAGGAACTTCGAATAGGCGTAGGCCGTGACGATGGGAACATCTACGCCCGCTGGGTCCTTGACCAGCGTCGGGTAGGGGCCAGCCGCCTTCGGGTCCGTGCTGGACAGCAATGTGTGGCTGTGGCCGCCGACGATCACGTCGATACCATCAACAGAACGGGCGATTTCCTGATCCTTGACGTAGCCGACATGGGACAGAAGGACGATCTTGTTGACACCCTGATCCTGGATTTCCTTGACGGCACCCTTGAGATAGCTGATCTCGTCGTCAAAGGTGACCTTATCGCCGGGTGATGAGGTTTCGTTCGTGTCGGTTGCCAGAACGGAAACAATTGCGACCTTCTGGCCACCCATCTCCTTGATGACGTATCCCTTGAACTTGTCCTTCAGCTCGGAGCCATCGGCGATTTTCGTGTTGCCGGAGATGATGGGAAACTTTAGCGCATTGATGAATTTCAGAAGCTCAGCCGGGCCGTCATCGAATTCGTGGTTGCCGATAGCCATGGCATCGAAGCCGATGCCGTTCATGAATTCGGCAATGGGCGCGCTCTTGTAACGGGTGTAGAACAGCGAGCCCTGGAACTGGTCGCCAGCATCCAGCACCAGCACATTGGCATTGGTGCCGAGTTCGGTGCGGCGGGCATCGATGGCGCTCTTGACGCGGGCGATGCCGCCGAAGCACTCGTTCTTGCCAGCTTCCGCAGCGGAGCAGGTCGAATCCGACTTGTTGATCGCCTCGATCCGTGAATGCAGATCGTTGATGTGGAGAATATTGAGCTGATAGTCAGCCAGCGCTGCCCCCGCCGAAAGCGCGACGACCGATGCGGTCATCAGGCTGAATCTCAAAATCCTGTTCATCGTATCTCTCCTGTTGAAAGCGAAATGCTGAAGGGCTCGTCCCTGCCATCATAGCTATTGTGAAAGTGTGTCAGTCTTTCAACGATGATGTTTTCATCTCGCGCCATCTGCTGCAAGCAGAATTGTGACAGGTGTGCGCAAATAAAAACGCGCGCTTAAAGCGCGCGTTCTATCAACGCCGAAGAGAAATATTGGAAACGGATCAGCCCTGGCGGGTCAGCGTAAACTGGCTGTTGCTATCCGTCGTGCAGTTGAGCTGCGACGGAGAGATGAGCGCGCAATTGACGCGCGACTGGGTGTTGCGCACCAGCGAGGTCATGTTGATCTCATAAAGCGTTGGCGACAGGGTGACATAGGTTCCCGACGCCAGCAGCGTGTTGGTGTCTGTGGAGCGAGTGGAGAACGCGCCCGCCTGGAACGTGGAAACGATGCCGTTCTTATCGACCCAGCGACCATCGACGGCCGGACCCTGCGCCGCGACGGGTGGCATGGGGCGAGGCGATGGACCTGTCGGAGAACATGAAGCGGCTGCCATTGCGGCCAGAACCAAGGCTGCGCCTGTCTTGAAATTCATGTCTTAAGTCTCCTGCGATTCTTCCCGATCTATCAATCAGACCATGTATGGAAGTTGAGTATATTGCAAGCGAACGGCCACCTCCATGCGCTGGTTCCCAACGCCTTCCACAAAAGGACAAGCGTTGCAAACCAGCACCAGTCCGCACCTTGAGGTGGGGCGGGGTTTCTAGTCGCGCACCAGAATATTGCGGAACTGCCATGGGTCGTTCGTGTCGATATCGTCAGGGAAAAGACCCGGCCTGCCATCAAGGGGCGTCCAGTCCGTGTAGTGACCTTCCACAGCCCCCAGATAGCGCCGCTGAACATTGAGGCAACGGCGATAGTCTACCTCATCGGCCTCAACGATGCCCGCTTGAGGGTTTTCCAGCGCCCAGACCATGCCTGAGAGAACGGCTGAGGATACCTGAAGACCGGTAGCATTCTGGTTGGGAGCAAGGTTGCGCGCCTCTTCCAGCGTCAGGCGCGAGCCATACCAGTAGGCGTTCTTCTCGTGACCATAGAGGAGAACACCCAGTTCGTCAGAACCATCGGTCAGTTCGGCTTCTGTGAGCACATGCTGCACAGGCTGGGCGTTGCCGCCATTGCCGAACATTTCGTAGAGCGAGAGCACGGCATCATTGCAGGGATGGTAGGCGTAGTGGCATGTGGGGCGAAACTCGACATGGCCGCGCTTGTCGTGCACCGTGAAATAGTCCGAGATGGAAATCGCCTCATTGTGCGTAACCAGCAGGCCGTATTGGGGCCCGAGCGTCGGGCACCATGTGCGCACGCGGGTGGAAGCGCCGGGCTGATCGAGGAAGATGGCGGCCTTGTTACCCTTTTTCTGCTTCTTGGCGTTTTTCGGCATCCATTTTTCGTGGCTGCCCCAGCCCAGTTCCGCAGGCTGCATGCCTTCGGCGATGAAGCCTTCGACAGACCATGTGTTCCAGAAGGTGTTGAACGGCTTGGGATCCTTTGCGCGCTGTGTGTCGCGCTCGGCAATGTGCACACCCTTGACGCCCAGCGTCTGCATCAGCTTGGCCCAGCCTTCACGGTCGTGGGCTTCAGGCTCGTCGAATTCCAGGCCCGTGTCATTTGCCAGATTGACCAGCGCCTGCTTGACGAACCACGAGACCATTCCCGGGTTTGCACCGCAGGTGGAAACAGCCGTCGTGCCGCCGGGGCGACGCGCCTTTTCCCTCAGCATGGTCTGGCGCAGCGCATAATTGGTGCGGGCGGCATTATCCACATCCGTGTCGAAGTAGAAGCCCGGCCAGGGTTCTACGACAGTATCGATATAGAGCATGCCATATTTGCGGCACAGCTTCATCAGATCCACCGAGGAGGCATCGACCGACAGATTGACGCAGAAACCCTGTCCCTCGACATTCTTGATCAGAGGTTTCAGCACATCCTTGTAATTGTCTTGGCTCAGATGTGCGCGGATATGGCGGATGTTGCGGCTTTGCAGATATTCGGCAATGTCTTCCCGGGGGTCGATCACGACAAGGCGCGAGAGATCGAATTTGAAATGCCGCTCGATCAATGGAAGCGTACCGCGCCCGATAGAGCCGAAACCGATCATGATAATGGGACCGGTAATTTCGCCAAGGATCGGGTATTCAACGTCCGTCATTCTTTAATTTCCTATTGGAACACAAGGCCTAAGCTAGATGATTAGTTTGTAACAATAAAGGGTAGCCGGATGACGGGCGTATGAAGGCTGACGAAAGGGTAAACCGAACCGCATGCGTTCGTCATCATTCCGGACATAAATCACAGGTATGGCTTGAGACTTCGCGTTTTCATTCAAGACGTTATAATGCATCTACGCCGAATGGATGGTTCGGCTTGAGGGAGGACGCAAAATCGTGAGGCAAGAGACTGCCAATCTGGATAGTCTGATGGAACGCGTCATTGCCCTGCAGGACGCGACGCCTGTGTTTATCGCGCTTTTCGATACTCATGACAGGCTACGCCATGCCAACCGTGCCTTCCGCGAAGCCTTCAATCTGGCCAGTGATGCTTTTCCAGCCTGGGGCGACCTTCTTCGGTCGAACTACAATGATAAAAAGGGCCTTATCATCACCACGACGGATTACGAGGCGTGGTTTCTGTCGGCGCAATCGCGGCGCGGCAAGCTGCCCTTTCGCGGGCTGGAACTTGATATGCATGACGGCCGCTGGATCTGGATGACAGAGACCGTGCAGGATGATGGCTGGATGCTGTGTGTAGGAAGCGACATTACGGCGCTTCGGCAAAACCAGCGCAGCCTGCGCCAGGACCGCGACATTGCCCAGCGCGCTGCGCAAACGGATGAACTGACCGGAACCGCCAACCGCCGCTTCGTCTTTGCCAATCTCGATGCCCAGATGGAGAAAGTCCAGAAGGGCGCAGAAGGACCCTTTGGGCTCTGCGTCATCGACATCGATTTCTTCAAGGTCATCAATGATCGCTTCGGCCATCAGGGAGGCGATACGGTTCTGCGTGATTTCGTGAAGATCGCTCACTCAACGATCCGCCGCGCCGATTGCTTCGGGCGCGTGGGAGGCGAGGAGTTCATGCTCATCATGCCGCGCACGGCTTTGGCGGAATGCGCTGGTATGGTTGAACGGTTGCTGGAGAAAGTCAGGGCATCCTGCCCGTTTCCCGGTGCAACGGATTTTTCCTACAGCTGCTCCGCCGGGCTTTCGCTTTATCAGCCCGGAGAAACCGCTTCCGACCTCTACCAGCGGGCAGACCGTGCCCTTTATGCTGCAAAGCAGAACGGACGTGCGCGGGTGGAGTGGCTTTAGACCAATTCCGCAGCCACCAGCCCGTGCAGGGAATTGCCCACAAACAGCTTGCGACCTGCAAGATCCTGTGGCTTGAGGGACTGTCCCCGTGCCCTGCGCTCGCGGATGAGGTCGGCGCGGAGCACACCGGGCAGAATGCCGCTATCCAGTGGTGGCGTCAGAAGCGCGCCTTCGGCTGACTCCACGAAGATGCTCGTAGACGAGCCCTCGCAGATTTCTCCGCGCTCGTTCAAAAGCAGTACCTCATCGGCCTCTGCGGTCGAAAATTCCGCGCGGGCGGCATCATAGGGCTCGCGGCGGGATGATTTGTGCCGGTAAAATGTGTCGGCTGAATCCAGACGCGTCTTTTCCGCGATCTTCAGCCGCCAGACGGCGGTGTCGCAGAGCGGAACGAAGGGTTCCGCTGCTACGTCCAGCTCGCCCTTGTAATTCATCACCACCCGCACCGTCAGCGGCTGGGTGCCGCCGACAGCCGCGTTCAGTGCCTTGGCCGCGTCAGACGGTGCACGGAAACCCAGTGCATCGGCAGAGCGCAGCAGGCGGCGCAGGTGCTGCTCCAGCCGTTTGAAGCCTGATGCAGGTTCCCAGCGCAGCGTTTCCCGTAATGTCAGGTCAGCCGGTTTGCGTTTCATGATCAGTGTCCATCAAGCTGTTCACGTAAGGTGAGGCATAAGAACCGGCGAAGCTTGCCCGAAGATGGGAGCCCCGCCGATTTTGCGTCATTCTTTGTCGAGTGCTTCCAGTTCGTCGATCAATCCTTCGATCATCGACAGACCTTTGTTCCAGAAGGACGGGTCGGTAGCATCGAGACCGAAAGGCTTCAGCAGTTCGGAATGATGCTTGGTGCCGCCAGCCTTGAGCAGTTCGAAATACTTGTCCTGGAAGCCGGTGTCCGCGTTCTGGTAAACCGCATAAAGCGAATTGACGAGGCAATCACCGAAGGCATAGGCATAGACATAGAAGGGCGAGTGGATGAAGTGGGGAACGTAAGTCCACCAGCTTTCATAGCCTTCCGAAATCCTGATCGCCGGTCCCAAGCTCTCCTGCTGCACAGACAGCCACAGCTCACCGATCTGCTCCGATGTCAGCTCGCCATCCTTGCGGGCGGTGTGGACCTTGCGCTCGAATTCATAAAACGCAATCTGACGCACGACCGTGTTGATCATGTCTTCCACCTTGCGGGCTAGAAGCGCCTTGCGCTCGCGCAGGTCCGTGGTGTTGTCTAGCATCTTGCGGAAGGTCAGCATTTCGCCGAAGACCGATGCCGTTTCCGCAAGCGTTAGCGGTGTCGCGCACATCAATGCGCCCTGTCCACCGGCCAGCACCTGATGGACGCCATGGCCCAGCTCGTGGGCGAGCGTCATGACATCCCGCGGCTTGCCGAGGTAATTCACCAGTACGTAAGGGTGGGCTGATGGCACGGTGGGGTGGGCGAATGCGCCGGGTGCCTTGCCGGGGCGGGCAGGGGCATCGATCCACTGCTCATCGAAGAAGCGGCGGGCAATGTCGGCCATTTCAGGCGCAAAATCGCCATAGGCCGAGAGCACCATCTCCTTGGCGTCTTCCCATGGAATGACGGCATTGGATGTATCGGGCAGCGGCGCATTGCGGTCCCAATATTCCATCTGTTCCATGCCCAGCCATTTGGCCTTCATCGCGTAATAGCGGTGCGACAGGCGCGGATAGGCCTCTGTGACCGCTTGGGCCAGCGCATCCACAACCTCGCGCTCAACGCGGTTGGCCAGATGGCGGCTATCGGCAATGTCTTCGAATTTGCGCCAGCGGTCGGAGATTTCCTTGTCCTTGGCCAGCGTGTTGGTAATCAGCGTGAAGACGCGCAGATTGTTCTTGAAGGTGGTGCTCAATGCCTGCGCCGCTGCTTTACGCGTTTCCGGGTCCGGCTCCTGAAGCAGATTGAGCGTTTCTTCCAGCGCCATGCTCTTGCCGTTTACGTCAAAGCGCAACTCCGACATGGTTTCATCGAACAGGCGGTTGAAGGCGGCTGCACTTGTCATGGATTTTTCGAGGAACAGCTGTTCCAGCTTGTCATCCAGCTGGTGCGGCTTGTCTTTGCGCAGATCCACGATCCACGGCGCATAGTGGCCGGTCAGCGGATCATTGGCGATGGCCGCATCGATCGTTGCATCGTCAATGCGGTTCAGTTCCAGCGCAAAGAACAGCAGGTGCGATGACATATCCGTCAGTTTCGACTGGGCATCGCCGTAAATCTTGCCATTTGCCGGGTTGGACGTATCGGAAAAATAGGTGAGGCCGGCAAAGGAGCCAATAAGACCCAAACTGTCATCCAGCGCTTCATATTCCTTAAGCGCGGCACCGAGGCCGTGATCGCCAGAGAGCTTGGCAGCAGCCTCAAGCTTTCCCTTCCATTTTGCTTCAAATGCCTTGGCATCGCCTGCGGCTTTTTCCAGCGCAGCCTTGTATTCCGGGGCATCAGCCGTGCTGAAGAGGTCGGAAAGCTTCCATGTGGGCAAGTCACCCAGGGCTGCACTCGCGGCCTCCGCACCAGAAAAAACGGGCAGGGGGATCGGTGTCTTGAAGGTCATGTCAGGCTTTCCTCTTTATCTTTGCCCCAAGCATATGGGGGCTCTGTTTCCCGTGGCAATGCATAAAATGCAAGCAAATCTCAAAACTGGATGTTCAAGCCTTGCGTGTCACATTCGCTCCAAAGGACTGCATGAAGCACGTCCATAAACCGGAAACCGGAGCCTGACATGACAGCGCAAGTACTCGTTATCGATGATGATCCAGTTCAGCGCCGCTTGCTGAGACAAGCGGTGGAGCGTTATGGACATCACCCAATCCTGGCTGAAAACGGCAGGGTCGGGTTGGAGCTGTTAAAGCAACACAGCGGCGATATCAGCGTTATCGTGCTTGATCTGATGATGCCCGAGATGGACGGATTGTCTTTTCTAAGGGCTGTTGGAGAGCTGGGCACGGATGTGCCCGTCATCGTGCAGACCGGCCAGGGGGGCATCGATACCGTGGTTCAGGCCATGCGCGCCGGTGCGTTTGATTTCGTGGTCAAGCCCGTATCGCCCGAGCGGATCGGCTCGGCCATTGCCAATGCGTTGAAACTCGACCAGCGCGAGGCCAAGGCCCGTACCGGCAAACGCTCCCGCAACCACGCCGTCAATTTCAACGATATCGTTTCAGCAAGCCCTGCCATGCTGCGGGTCATCGAGTTGGCGCAGCGTGCGGCTCAATCCAATATCCCGGTCGTGCTGGAAGGCGAGTCCGGCGTCGGCAAGGAAATGATTGCGCGCGCCGTTCAGTCTGGCAGCGACCGCTCAGGCAAGCCCTTCATCACGGTCAATTGTGGGGCCATTCCGCACAATCTGGTGGAGAGCATTCTTTTCGGTCATGAGAAGGGTGCCTTTACCGGCGCCACCGAAAAGCACATGGGCAAGTTCATGGAAGCCGATGGCGGAACGCTGTTTCTGGATGAGATCGGTGATCTGCCGCTGGAGGTTCAGGTCAAGCTTTTGCGCGCCGTTCAGCAGGGCGAAATCGAGACCGTTGGCTCCACCAAGGTTCAGAAGGTCAATGTGCGACTGATCTCAGCCACGAACAAGAACCTGATCGAAGAGGTCAAGGAAGGTCGCTTCCGCGAAGACCTCTATTACCGCCTCAACGTCTTCCCCATCACCATTCCAGCCCTTCGCCGCCGCAAGGAGGATATTCCCTATCTGGCGCGCGTGTTTGCGGAGCGTTTCTCCATCGAGCAGAAATTGCCACATGCGCTGGGCGTCAGCGCCGGTGCCTTGGCGTTGCTCACCGCTTATGATTGGCCGGGCAATATTCGCCAGCTGGAAAATGCTGTCTTCCGCGCGGTGGTCTTGGCGCAGGGCGATGAACTGACTGAAGCGGATTTCCCGCAGATCGCGTTTCAGGTTCCCGAATTCAGGGATGATGTGGATGAACATGACCTGTCGGCTCACCGGCCGTCGGAACGTTCGCTTCTCGTCGCACCCGCGCCTGAGAGCCGGACAAGTGCGGCTGAGATACTTTCCGTTATGGAAGCCATTGCCACGGATGAGGAGCGTTCAGGGGCTGTGTTTCCGGGAGGCAGCCTGATTGCATCGACCGATGACAGCGGTGACGTGCGCAAGATCGCTGATATCGAGGAAGAATTGATCCGTTTTGCTTTGCGGTTCTATCGCGGCCAAATGAGCCAGGTGGCTCGCAAACTCGGCATTGGACGCTCCACACTCTACCGGAAGTTGAAGGATTATGGCATTGATCCCGATGATCCGCTTCGTGATGCCGCATGATGCAGCGGGCGGGTTGTTAAATTAGCAAAACCGATATTTGTTAACTCCTGGGCAAGGATATTCACTTACGGTCTATAAACCTCTTGTTAGTATTCCATTCACTATATAGAGGATGAGTGTTCATGTGTGGCAAAATTGCCATCGTGTGACCGTAATTGAGGTTCATGTGGGGCAATGTGACGAATTGTCTGCCAGGCGGGGATCAAATTGCTTTATCTGCATCGGAAATTCGCGCTCTCGGGCAAGAAGGCGCGCAGCGTGATTAAAGATACATGCAAGAAGCTATCGGCACGCGTCGTGACTTGCGCGTGCCTGATGATGGCAGCTGTTCCCTTTGTCGGGATTTCGGCCACAGAAGCGGCTGCTGAAACCCGCAGCCTCAAGCTTTATTATATCCACACCAAAGAAAAAGCCGTCATCACCTTCAAGCGCAACGGCAAGTATGACCAGAAGGGTCTGCAGGAGCTGAACCGTTTCCTGCGTGACTGGCGCCGCAACCAGCCAACCAAGATGGACCCGCGCCTGTTCGATCTGGTGTGGGAAGTCTATCGCCGCTCCGGTGGTAGTGATTATATCAACGTCGTTTCTGCCTTCCGCTCGCCTGAAACCAACGGCATGTTGCGGTCGCGCACCAAGGGTGTTGCAAAAAGCAGCCAGCACACGCTCGGCAAGGCCATGGATTTTTACATTCCTGGCGTGAAGCTCGCTCGCCTGCGTGAAATCGCCATGCAGATGCAGATTGGCGGCGTTGGCTTTTACCCCACCTCCGGTTCTCCCTTCGTGCATCTTGATGTCGGCAATGTGCGTGCGTGGCCACGCATGAGCCGCCAGGAACTCGTTCGCATTTTCCCCAAGGGCAACACAATTCACCTGCCAGCAGATGGCAAGCCATTGCCTGGCTATGAGCAGGCGATGAGCGATTACAGAAAGCGCGTCAGCTCCTCTTCGATTCAGGTCGCAAGCACTGCCGGCGAAGGCCCTGCGTCTGCGCCATCGGGCGGCAAGCGTAAAACTCTGCTCGCGGCCCTGTTTGGCGGTGGCGACGAGGATGAAGATGCCGAAGGCATTGCAACGCCGGAAGTCTCCCCATCGCGTCCTTCGGCGCCAGTTGCTGCCCCTGTGGCTGAGGAGACGGAAGAAGCACCTGTTGCCGTTGCCTCCGCGCAGCCTGCTCCTGCCATTTCCGACGCGCCTTTGCCAACGGCCCGACCTGCATTCCGCAATCAGGATGGCCAGACTGGCCTTGCGACGGCACTCTATTCGCCAACGCGTAATGCCGCGCAGGATGCGCTTCAGGCTGCAACCACGCCAACGCCGACAGCCGCTCCTGCCGAGCAGCAGTTCGCCGATCTGGCACAATACTCCATTCCCGTGCCGACCCTTCTTGGTCCGCGCCGCTTGAAGGGTGACGCAGAAGGTCCTATCGTGACCGCATCTCTGGGTTCGGAAGATATGCCGGGCGATGCTTTGGCCGCACATGTTCCTGTACCTGCCAACCGTCCAGCCGTTGCCGAAGCACTGCTTGCCAATGCCAATTCCAATGTGGATGGCCAGGAAGATGACGCCGAGCAGGAGCAGGCGAGCCTGTCACCTGTCGTTGTCGCGGCGCTGGAACAGAGCGGACAGGATGCTCGCTCATCCATCACGGCGACTGCCATGCCATCGGCTGCACAGTTCCCGGCTTCGCTCAATCGCAGTGCCTCCACGCAGCCTGCTGCAAAGGCAGTGGAAACAGCCAGGGCCACGCCCACATCAGCACCGCGTGACGATGCGAGCTACGGCGGCGCATTTGATGTCAAGCCACAGGCGACGAACAGCGGCTTGACGGCTGGCTTGCCAACCAAGGGCTCGCGCCCTAGCAAGCAGGATGCCGTGGTTTCTCAGAAAGCTATGGTCAGCGGTGGCCGCTTGACGCAGGAAGCAATCTCCGACTGGGCCTTGAGCCAGGACAAGGGTGTTTCCGGCCGTGCAGTGAAAGCGCCGCGCGTGGTCAATAACCGCATGCTGAGCCACGATATGTCGGCATCTGCTGCCACGGCAAGCTTCCGTCCGGGTGCCAAGGCCATCGACTCGAGCCGGTTCAGCACGCCAGTTAAAATGCCATGATGTATGCCGCCACAGCGTGGTGGCAGCATTCTGGAGAATTTAGATAAAGCGGCACTCCAAAGTGCCGCTTTATGCGTTTTGGGGTGGCAGGTGGTCCGCTTCGAAGTGGCCCTTTCAGCAAGGATGGATCACCTTGAGGATGGGTGCTGTTCGACGGAGACAGCGCAGGCCTTGTCCCCGTCAAAGCCGAAAGTGTTCAAGCGCTCAAAATGGGTTGCATCGTTTGGTTGAACGATGAATAGAGGCGATCTTGACGTGTAGTATCGGGGCTGCTAAACTGGCTCAATATAATACATCGTAGTGTAACATGATTGTTGCATGGAAAAACTCACCCCTTATCGATGCATTGCTATATTTTGGCGCAAAGGCGGCGGTCCACTGGACCTCATGCTGCATGAAGCAACTTCAATGCGTCGGCTCTTACAAGCCATGTTTCTGAGAATTCGCTGTTTTAGTAGCGTATGTTTGGTGTTTGCTGTTCTGGCTCTCGTCAATTCTTAACGCAACAAGTTCATTTTTTGGAAGCGGCCGATGCCGTTTCTCGAGCTTGGGGCAAGATACGCTGCGTAATACTCTGCCTTGATCAGTAATTGATGGTGTCGCGCGCTTATGGCTTCTGAAATCGCTTCTCTTCCTGCCCGGCAGATTGCTCTGCTTTCGACGGCAACCGTTGCTGCCTTGACGGCGAGTGATCTCGATGAGCTCAGTTCTTCGCAGTTGAAGGCTCTGACGTCCACCCAGGTTGGCGTGCTGGGCACATCAGTCGTCTCGGCGCTCACCTCCCGCGTTGTCGGCTCTCTCGCGCCCGCATCCGTCAAAGGATTATCGCTGGACCAACTCGAGGCGATTGGCGCGACGCAGGTGTCTGGTATGAGCGCCGCGCAGATCAAGGGGCTTTATACGAGCCAGTTCGACGCACTTTCGACCATCGCAATAGAGGCACTTGATGTCGCGCAGGTTTCCGCACTCACCAGCACGCAGGTCTCCACACTTTCAGCCAGCGAACTCAACAGCTTCAGCGGTGACGAAATTGCCGCCATAAAGAAAACATCGATTGCAGGGATTGCCACAGCCACGATTGCAGGGCTGACCACAGACCTAATTGCTGTGTTTACCTCTTCACAAATTTCCGCCCTGACGACCAACCAGATGAAGGCCATGACCACGGCGCAGCTGGCTGCGCTCACAGGCACACAGTTTGCAGCCTTGACGTCGAAGCAGATCAGCGCCTTCTCCACTGATGTCATCGCGACGCTTGCTCCTGCCAAACTCGAGGCAATGACGACCCGGCAGGTTGGCGCCCTGACGACGGCACAGTTTGACGCGCTTACCTCCACCAGCTTGGAGGGACTGACAACCGTGCAGGTCGCGGGCCTAAAATCTCAGCAGGTCGCAACTCTGACGGCGGGCGAGCTTAATTCCTTTACCGCAGAAGAAATCGCAGCCATGAAAAAGACGGCGCTGGCTGGATTGACGACTTCGGCGCTTGCCGGTCTCGCGACTGACCGGGTCGCAGCATTGACAACCGCGCAGTTGGCCGGACTATCAGCGGACCAGATCAATGCGCTTTCTTCTGCTCAATTTGCTGCGTTGAGCGCCGAACAATTCTCAGCCCTGAAGCCAGCGCAGATTGCCGGACTTTCGACGGCCGTGATTGCGAGCCTTGATGCTTCCAAGCTTGAAGGTATGATGACGCGGCAGATTGCTGCACTGACAACTACACAGTTTGATGCTGTGACCTCTTCAGCGCTTGAAGGCCTGACGACGCTTCAGGTTGCCGGGTTGACATCCAAGCAGCTTTCCACGCTTTCGGCTGACGAGCTGAACAGCTTTACCGCCGAAGAGATCGCGACACTCAAGAAGACTGCTATAGCGGGTTTGAGCACCGCAGCTCTTGCGGGTCTGTCGACAGACAAGTTCGCAGCGATGACGTCGATCCAGATTTCGGCGCTGTCGGCGGCCCAGATGCAGGGCCTTACCACAGCACAGATGGATGCTCTCGAGCCCAGCCAGTTTGGAGCCATGACTGCCACCCAGATTGCGGGTCTTTCCACTGCCGTCATCTCCACTCTGGATGCGGAGGAGTTGGCAGCCTTTACGGTCAAGCAACTTAAGGCGCTTTCGACAGCCCAGTTTGACGCGCTTTCCACGGCCAATATCGAAGGTTTGAGCAAAACTCAGGTTGCAGGTCTAACCGGCAAGCAGACGGCGACCCTTTCTGCGGCCGAACTGAACATGTTCACCACGGACGAGATATCGGCTCTCAAGAAGGATGCGCTGACGAGCTTGTCGACGACGACTATCGCCGGTCTTTCGGATGAGCTGGTTGCTTCTCTGACGACTGCACAAGTCGCAGGTCTTTCGTCGAGCCAGATGGCGGCCATTCAGCCCAGCCAATTCTCGGCATTGACGCCGCAGCAGTTTGCGGCGCTTGGAAGCAAGCAGATTGCTGGCCTTTCGACTAGTGCAATCGCCAGCATCGATAGTGACAAGCTGGCCGCCATGACCACGAAGCAATTCGGTGCATTGACGTCAGCGCAGTTCGCCGTTCTCAGCGCTGCCAATATTGAGGCACTAACGGTCGCTCAGGTTGGTTCACTCACCTCAATGCAGCTTGCAACATTGGACGCGGCGGAGCTCAGTTCCTTCTCCACTGCCGAGATGGCGGCGATTAAATATACAGCGATCAAGGGGCTCACGACCGCCGCACTCGACGGCCTTTCGGATGAAAATCTGATAGCGTTTACCACGCGCCAGGTTCAGGCCATGAGTACCGCACAGGTCGCTGTGGTCATCGCTGCCTATCAGGATAATTGAGTTAGGAACCGGACCAGATAGAGAAAAGGCGCCCCGAGAGGCGCCTTTTTTATGCAATTGATTCTGAGATGGCTCAGACGCCGCTCTGGCCGTCAGAGCCGATATAGGCGATGCGGACCATGTTGGTCGCACCCGGTGTGCCCAAGGGAACGCCGGCAGAGATGATGATGCGGTTGCCGGGCTGGCCGAAGCCTTCGTCGACGACGATGCGGCAGGCGCGGTTGACCATGTCATCCTGGTCGCTGGCGTCGCCGGTGACAACACAGTGCAGTCCCCAGACGACGGAGAGGCGGCGCGCGGTCTGAACGATCGGCGACAGGGCGATGATTGGCACCTGTGGACGCTCACGCGCTGCGCGCAGACCTGTCGTGCCTGACGAAGTGTAGGTCACGATTGCGGTCAGGCCAAGCGTTTCGGCAATCTGGCGTGCGGCCAGCGAAATCGCGTCGGCACCGGTTGCTTCCGGCTGCGGGCGCTGTGCGTAGATGATGTTGGAGTAGTAAGGGTCCTGCTCCACGGTGCTGGCAATGGATGCCATGGTGGAAACAGCCTCGACCGGATAATCCCCGGATGCCGATTCGGCCGACAGCATGATAGCGTCTGCACCTTCAAACACAGCCGTTGCCACGTCGGACACTTCGGCGCGTGTTGGAACGGCAGCCGAAATCATCGATTCCAGCATCTGGGTTGCAACGACGACGGGCTTTCCAGCCTTGCGGCAGGCGCGGGTCAGCTGCTTCTGGATGCCCGGAACGGCTTCGAGCGGCATTTCAACGCCGAGGTCACCACGGGCAACCATCAGTGCGTCTGATAGTTCGATGATTTCTTCGATGCGCTCGACGGCCTGCGGCTTTTCGATCTTGGACATCAGGCCAACGCGGTTGCCGGCAATCTTGCGCACTTCGACCAGATCTTCCGGGCGCTGCACAAAGGAGAGCGCAACCCAATCAACATCGTTGGTTGCCAGAACGGCATCCAGATCGACGCGGTCCTTGTCTGTCAGAACGCCGACGCCGAGCAGGGTGTCCGGCAGGCTGATGCCCTTGCGGTCGGAGATCTTGGTGCCTGAAACCACAGTCGTGACAATGCTCTTACCATCGCATTTTTCAGCGCGCAGGTGCAGCTTGCCATCGTCGATCAGCAGGCGGTCGCCCGGCTTCACGGCTTCGAGAATTTCTGGATGCGGCAGGAATACGCGGTTCTGGTCGCCAGGGGCTTCATTGTTGTCGAGCGTGAAGCTCTGACCGGCAACGAGATCGACCTTGGTGTCGGCAAATTTGCCGACGCGAAGCTTCGGGCCCTGAAGGTCGGCCAGAATGCCGATGGGGCGGCCCACGCGGCTTTCTACCGAGCGAATGCGCTGGATGAGCGTGCGCATCACATCATGGCTGGCATGGCTCATGTTGATGCGGAAAAGATCAGCGCCGGCCAGGTGGAGCTTCTCGATCATCGCTTCATCGGAGGATGCAGGGCCGAGAGTTGCAAGGATTTTGACTTTGCGATTGCGCTTCATCAGTTCTGACTTTCCTGTGTACCTGGCGTGTCTGAAAGCTGGACCATCCAGCTTCCCTGTCGGCCCGTATCGTATTCCTTGAAACCCATTCTCTGGAAACTACGGGCATAGCAATCATCCACGCCTGTGATCTTGAACTCGTTTTCCGCGACGCACATGTTGACGTCGCCTGTCCACCTGCCGCCACGGGCAGCATCTTCGGCGTAGAGGTAATAATAGCGCGATTGCAGCTCACCCTCGATCAGCGTGGCGCATGTGGATGCGGGAACCTGCCACCAGCCTTCGCTGATCCAGCCTTCCTGCGCACGGTAGCCGATCGCCACGCCCACGAGGTTCTGCGTGCTGTTGCAGACACGGAAATCCGCCAGTGCCGGCTCTGCAAGAAGAAGCGGTGTGGTGAAGAGGGCTGCGGTGCACAACAGGCGGATCGCGCGCTGGTGTTTTTGGAGCTTAGCGGAGAATGTCTGTGTCACGGCTTCCATCGGGATTCCATGGTTATAAATGAGAACACTTCTTGGCGCGGACGCCCAAGAAAGTCAACGCAAGTTCAATCGATTGTATCGATATGGGCTGTATCTGGCGGCAGTCGGGGTGGTCCCGAGGCGGTCTCAACTTGCGCGTGGCGCTGAGCCGTGGCATCAAGCGTCTCTCCCTTATCATCGCCAGAAATCTAGAGATGCCAGACTTCCAGCCATACGAAATCATAGAAGGCGATTATGACAAAGGCATGGTCCTGCTTGCCGATCACGCCACCAACCTTCTGCCGCCTGCCTATGGTGATCTCGGCCTGCCGCCACAGGCTTTTCAGCGCCACATCGCGTTTGATATCGGCATTGAAGGCCTGACCCGAAAGCTTGCGGAACGGTTGGGCGTTCCCGCCGTCATGAGCCGATTTTCCCGCCTGTTGATCGATCCCAATCGCGGCGAAGACGATCCGACGCTGATCATGAAGATTTCTGATGGCGCGATCATTCCTGGCAATCATCCGATCACGAAGCATGAGTGGGATCTGCGGCTCAACGCATTTCATCGGCCCTATCACAAAGCGGTGGATGGCGTGCTGGGCAGGGTCGCAGATGCAAGCGGCAAGGCGCCGCTGGTGTTTTCGCTTCACTCCTACACGCCGTTCTGGAAGACCGTTGCCCGCCCCTGGCATGCCGCCGTGCTCTGGGACACAGACCGCCGCGCTGTCCATCCTTTGCTTGCCCACCTGCGGGCGGCAGGTGACATTCTTGTGGGAGATAACGAGCCCTATGATGGTGCGTTGAAGGGTGACACCATGTACCGCCATTGCATGGTCAAGGGTCTGGCCCATGCACTTCTGGAAGTGCGGCAGGATTTGATTGGCGATGAGGCGGGGATTGAGGCCTGGGCTGTGCGCCTTGCTCCCATTTTTGCCGCAATGAATGCTGATCCCACCCTCCATGACTACAAGCAGTTCGCATCGCGGACAGGGCCCTATTGAGCGGAGAACAGCATGAGCGAACTTAACGAGCGCCAGAAGACAGAGCTTGAGGCGGCTGCATTCCGCAGGCTTCTCAACCACCTGCGCGAACGCAACGATGTGCAGAATATCGATCTGATGAACCTTGCCGGCTTTTGCCGCAACTGCCTGTCCAACTGGTATGCCGATGCAGCCCGCGATGCAGGCCACGAGATCAGTAAGGATACGGCCCGTGAGATGGTTTACGGCATGCCCTATGATACCTGGAAAACGCTCAATCAGGGCGAGGCCAGTGATGCCCAGAAAGTCGCATTCGAGCAAAACAAGCCCCACGAATAAAGCACCAGTACCGGAAACGGCTTGACGCGGCGGCCCGGGACGGGCAGTTCACCAACCTTGAAAATTCAGCTGCCATCGCAGCCTGGAGGCTCGTGCCTCCAACCAGTTTGAATGAAGCGGCTCTTCATACAGAGCCCACCCGCAAAGGATAGAAGAATGGACGAAACAGCCACAACCGAAACCGTAGCCGCCGCCGAACTGCGTCAGTTCATCGAACGCATCGAGCGTCTTGAAGAAGAAAAGGCTGCGATCTCAGGCGACATCAAGGATGTCATGGGCGAGGCAAAGGGTCGTGGTTACGACACCAAGGCCATCCGCACGATCATTCGTCTGCGCAAGAAGGACGCCAACGAGCGTATCGAGGAAGAAACGATCCTGCAGACCTATATGGCCGCGCTTGGAATGGAATAATGCAGTGGCCGACCTGAGTTGCTGACCAAATTTTCGGGGAACCATACTGCTTCCTAACCCGTTGTTCCACCAATCGAGCAATCCAGCTCACAATAAGGAGAACGATCATGGGAAGCACAATGGACAAGGTTAAGGGCAAGGCAAACGAAGTTGCTGGCGAAGCTCGTCAGGCAGTAGGCGATGCGACCGACAACCACGAAATGGAAGCCAAGGGCGCAGCTCAGGAAGCCAAGGGTCATGCACAGCAGACCAAGGGCGAAGCCAAGGAAAAAGTGAAAGACGTGATCGACCGCGCATAACGGTTGCCGTCCGCACATAAAGGGCTCCGAACTCAGTTCGGAGCCTTTTTTTATGGCCTGAGGTTCGGTCTAGAACCGCTATTGGCGTCATTTTTTGCCTCGGCCTGCGGGCGCGTGGGTTGTGTACGAAGGCGGCCTGGATGGAAAAATCAGGCGGGCGTTCGCCAGAATGATTTTTCCCTGTTCACAAGACGTTGCCGGAAGCTCACAGTTGCGTCATAAACGCCGAAAGGCCAGACGGCCGTACCGCCTGAAAGGCCTGAAATGACATCGAATGCGCCTGCGTCAGAGACGCGGAAGTTCCTCGTTCTCCTGCTGGGATCCGTTGGGGTCGTGTATGGCGACATCGGAACAAGTCCGCTTTATGCTTTTCGTGAGGCGCTTCGTCCGTTCTCTTCAGACGGCGTGCAGCAGATCGAGGTGATCGGCCTCATCTCGTTGATGATCTGGACGCTGACCATCATCGTCACATTCAAATATGTCCTGTTTCTTTTGCGTGCAGATAATGATGGTGAGGGTGGAACGCTTTCTTTGCTTGCGCTTCTCATGAAAAAGACGGGAAGCTACATGCCTGCGCTGTTTTTCGCGGGTCTGATCGGCGCGGCGCTGTTCATCGGTGATGCGATGATTACGCCAGCGCTTTCCGTCATGTCTGCGCTTGAGGGCATGAAGCTCGTCACGCCTGCCTTCTCAGATTACGTTTTGCCTCTTTCCGTCGTCATCATGCTCGGCCTGTTTGCGGTGCAATCCAAGGGTACAGAGGCGGTCGCCAAGTTCTTCGGCCCCATCACCGTTGTGTGGTTCCTTGCCATGGCCTGGGGTGGGCTGATCCATGTCGGGGATGATCTGACGATTCTTCAGGCGCTCAATCCCGTCAACGCACTCTGGTTCGTCACCCATGCCGGTTGGGCCGGGCTGGTCGCTCTTGGCGCTGTGTTCCTGACGGTGACAGGCGCTGAGGCCTTGTATGCCGATCTCGGCCATTTCGGCCGCAAGCCGATCAGCGTCGCATGGTTTATTCTGGTGTTTCCGGCGCTCGGCCTCAACTATCTCGGTCAGGGCGCGCTAGTGCTCAGCAATCCGGCAACCATCGATAATCCCTTCTATCTGCTCTATCCGGAATGGGCGCTGCTGCCCATGGTCATTCTGGCGACGATGGCCACCATCATCGCCAGCCAGGCGGTCATCACCGGTGCGTTCTCGCTGGCCCGTCAGGCGGTGCATCTTGGCTTCCTGCCGCGCCTTGCCATCAAGTTTACGTCGGAAACAAACACGGGGCAGATTTACGTGCCGTCCGTGAACATGATCCTGCTCATTGGCGTCATCGTGCTGATCCTTACGTTCGGGTCTTCGGAATCGCTGGCGACCGCCTACGGTATCTCGGTCACGGGAGCGATGGTGGTCACGACGCTCATGGCGTTCCAGTTCCTGCGCTCGGTCTGGGGCTTCAAGGCCATCACTGCCGGTCTGCTGCTGGCACCGCTGCTGATGATCGAGACGGTGTTCCTGATGGCCAACATGCTGAAGGTCCATGATGGCGGTTGGGTGCCTCTGGCTCTGGCAGCTGCGATCATCATGGTCATGTGGACATGGACAAAGGGATCACGCTATCTGCGAACCAAGATCGCGAAGAACGATATTCCGCTGGGTGACTTCATCAAATCCATCGAAAGCTCGATTGACCGCGAATCCCCCAGCGCACCCGTGACTGTTCCCGGAACCGCTGTGTTCCTGACAAGCGTTCCCAACATGACGCCGGGCGTGTTGCTCCACAACCTCAAACACAACCACGTTCTTCATGAGCAGAACGTGATTCTGACGATCTGGACGCAGGACAAGCCCTATGTTGCAGAGAGCGAACGCGTGCATATGACACGACTTTCCAAGCGCTTCATGCAGCTTGAAATCACCTTCGGCTTTATGGACGAGCCCAATGTCACGAAGGCCCTTTCGCTGTGCAAGAAGGCCGGGTTCAAGTTCGAGATCATGCAGACGTCCTTCTATCTGGGACGTCGAAACCTCATTGCCACGCCGAATACGGGTCTGCCGCGCTGGCAGGAAGACCTCTATATCGCGCTGTCCGATTTCGGAATTGACCCATCAGCCTATTTCAATCTGCCCCCCAACCGTGTGGTTGAACTGGGAGAGCAGATCGCGATCTAGGCGGTTCATCTTGCCAGAACGCTACGCGCTTTATTCAACGGGCGCGAAGAACGTGTCGATCGCGGCCAGCGCCTGGCGGCGGTAGACATCGCGCTCCAGAAACAGCTCGTGGCGCGCGCCCGTTACCGGTATCAATTGCGCGGCACGGAAGTTGCGGGAAAGCTCTTCCTGCGCCGCATAGGGCGTGATGGCATCGCGAATGGGTGCGAGCAGAAGCGTCGGTACGGTGACCTTGGTCAGATGCTCCTGCCGGGTCACACGCGGCATCGTTTTCAACGCTTCATACAGCCAGCGTGCGGTTGGTGCGCCTATGAAAAGCTCTGGATGCTCGGTGCCGATAGCCGCATTGCGGGCAAATCTCACAGGATCTGAGGTGAGCGGATTGTCTTCGAAAGACCGCGCGCGATGATCCTTGCCCACCTGCATTCCGCCAAGGCCGAGGAGGCTCAGCGTCGTGACGACGGCCTTGATGAACCAACCCGGCATGGATTGTCCGCTCAAGCCAATGAAGGGCGCGCTCAGCACCATGCGCTCGATGCGGTTGGATAGGGCAGGTGCCATGGAAAGGGCTGCAAGCCCGCCGGTGGAATGGGCCAGCAGGAAGAAGGGCAGGCGCGCATCGGGCAGCACAACCTGCTCCAGAAACAGCGAAATATCCTTCTGATAATCGGAAAAACGGCGCACATATCCGGCATGCGCCTTCTTGAGCAAGCGCTCGGAGGCGCCCTGGCCGCGCGTATCGAAGGTGGCGACCCAGAAGCCCTTGGCGGTCAGGTCATTGATGGTTTCGAAGTATTTTTCGATGCACTCATTGCGGCCATGCAAGAGAACGATGGTGCCGCGCGCCACGGAATGGCTGGAGCGAAAGATCGCGTAGCGCAGCTTCTTGTTCTTATGACCGGTAAACGTGCCCACGATGTGATTGTCGGGCACGGGGTTGCCCTTGGTCGCGTGCAATGTGGCTTCGGTCATGGGGTGGTTTCCGACTTGGCACTGAAGAGGTGTTTCAGAACGGGATAAGTGGCGCGCCCATTTGCGTCAAAGGAAAACATGCGCGTGAAAGGAAAAGTTGCCGGAACCGTCGGGCTTAGCAGTCGCGGTTCCGGCCAATATGACAGAAGAAGAAGGGACGTTATCCTCCTGCCGCCGGAGAAAGCCTCCGATGTCGCTTGTTTAGCGGAGGTAAAATGAACGTTTTCAGAATTGCCCGTTCAGATGAAGTTCACATGTGAAGCGGCGCTAAAAAAGCTCTTGAACTTCTCGCAAGCCCTTCCCATCTCTTGGTTACGGTCGCCAGAACGGGGCCGTAACCCGGGTCACTCATCGCCAGAATGGGATGAGGCCTTATCGCAAACAGTCGCTTCCTAGGAGGACACCATGCGTCACGTTGATTTTTCCCCTCTTTACCGCTCCACAGTCGGTTTCGACCGTCTTTTCTCCATGCTCGATGGTCTTGGCCAGCCGGAGCAGGCACAGGCCTATCCGCCCTACAACATCGAGCGCACCGGCGAGAACAACTACCGCATCACCATGGCGGTGGCCGGTTTCGATGAGAGCGAACTCAGCATCGAATCCCGCGCCAATGTTCTGACGGTCAAGGCTGAAAAGGCCGATGAGACCAAGGAGAGCGAAGGCGAATTTCTCTATCGTGGAATTGCCAAGCGTGCTTTCGAGCGTCGCTTCCAGATGGCGGACCACGTGGAAGTGCAGAACGCTTCCCTGAAAAACGGCCTGCTGCACATCGATCTCTACCGCAACATTCCTGAAGCCATGAAGCCACGCCGTATCGCGATTGTTTCAGACGTTTCGGAAGAGCCACGGCAGATCGAGGCGCAGATTACGCCAGCGCAGGTCAACTAATCCCACATTCCAATGTTACGGACGGCCCCTTTTATGGGGCCGTTTTTGTTTGTGCGGGCAGGGCATCCGCTTTTGTAGATGTCGGCTTTTCAATGGTCTTTGTTTTGCGCGCATAGCGTTGGGCAATCGCCGCGCAGGCCATCAGCTGGATCTGGTGGAACAGCATCAGTGGCAGCACGATTGCGCCGATGCTTTGGCCAGCGAAAATCGCGCCTGCCATGGGTACGCCGCTTGCGAGGCTTTTCTTCGAGCCGCAGAAGGTGATCGTTATCTCGTCTTCCTTCTTGAAGCCCATGAGGCGGCTTCCAAACATGGTGATGAGCAACACGGCGGTCAAAAGCACAATATCGACAGCAATGACCACGCCGATGTCACGAAGAGTGAACTGCTGCCAGATGCCTTCGACGACAGCGTCGCTGAAGGCGAGATAGACGACCATCAGGATGGAGCCACGATCGACGGGAGCGAGAAGGGACTTGCGGGCGCGGATCCAGTCGCCGATCCAGGGTTGCAGGCACTGGCCAAGAATGAAGGGAAGCAGAAGCTGGAGGAAAATCTGGAGGAAGGCATCCAGCGAGAAGCCGCCGCCGTGGCCGCCAACGGTAAACAGAAAGCCGACAAGCGCCGGAGTAAGGAACATCCCGAGAATATTGGAGGCCGATGCCGCGCAAACGGCTGCAGGTACGTTGCCGCCAGCCATGGACGTGAAGGCGATAGAGGATTGGACAGTGGAGGGCAGCACGCAGAGGAACAGCACGCCCATATAGAGCGGTGCCGGCAGGATCTCCCGCGGGATATAGCCCAGCGCGACACCGAGGAGGGGAAACAGCCCGAACGTGACGAGCAGGATGACGAGATGCAGCCGCCAGTGCAGCACCCCCGCAATCACCACATCCCGGGACAATCTGGCCCCATGCAGGAAAAACAGCAGAGCGATTGCGCACTTCGTCGCGATGCCGAAGTAATCGGCCCATTCGCCGCTGATCGGTAGCAGGGAGGCAAGAATGACTGTGGCCACCAGCATCATGGTGAAGCGGTCTGGCAGGAAGCGGCTCATGGAGGCAGATCTTTCCGTTATCCGGGTTTGTCTTGAAAGGAGGTCCAATATCGCTCATCATGATTTAAGATGCAAAGACTAACAGTTATCACATTTCAGGATAACCATGCTCAACCTGCAACATCTGGCCAGCTTCGTTGCGCTGGAGCAAACGATGAATTTTACCCAGGCCGCAGAACGGCTGGGCATCGGTCAGTCCACACTCAGCCAGCATATTCAGCGGCTGGAAGCATCGCTCGGGCAGCGCCTGATCGCCCGCGATACCCACCGCGTGCGGCTGACGCCGGAGGGTGAGGCGCTTTTGGGTTATGCACGCAACATGCTGGATATCAACAGCAAGGTAGCGGCTTTGTTCGGCGAAAGCAGGCTGCGGGGGCGTCTTCGCCTTGGTGTTTCCGAAGATTTCGTCGCCAGTCGGCTCACCGTCATTCTCGAAGAATTCACCCGGCTTTATCCGCTTGTTGATCTGGAGCTGACGGTGGCACTGAGCGGCGTGCTCTATGAGATGCAGGATAATGGCGAGTTGGATGTGGTGCTGGCCAAGCGGCGGCTGGGCGACCAGCTCGGCCATTTCCTCTATCGCGAACCGCTGGTGTGGCTGGCGAGGGACCCTGACGCTGTTATGGCGCGAGACAATGCTCTTCCGCTGATTGCCTTTCCGCCACCCAGCATCACGCGAAAAGCCGCGCAGGAGGCGCTGGACCGCGCTGGTGTTGCATGGCGCATCGTCTGCACCTGCGGCAGCCTGAGCGGGCTGACGGCGGCTGCGCGGGCGGGAATGGGTGTTCTCGTTCAGCCGCGCAGCATGGCGCCATCGGGGCTCAGAGAGCTGCCCAAAGGCGCGTTGCCTGCGCTGGAAGACGTGGAATTCGTCCTCCAGCCGCGCAAGGGCGCCGATGCCGAGCTGGTCGAGGCGCTCTCCCGGCTGGTGATGGCCAAGGGTATGGTGCCGGGAAGCTCTCTTTAAGCAGTCCCGCAGATCGCAAGGAAATCATCCACGTCGTTCTCAAGCGTCGCAAAGCTTGTGACGAGGCGGATGAGCTGTTCGTTCTCGCCCACCGGTTCTGGCATGTCATGGGGCACCGGCCAGTCGTAGAAGCTGGCGCCGGCATCCTTTGCCGCCTTTGCCTTGTCCTTGTTCAGCACCACGAACAATTCGTTAGACTGGGTCTGCCATGCGAGACGTGCGCTGTTGGATGCTGACAGGCCATCACGCAGGCGGGTTGCCATGGCGTTGGCGTGGGCGGCCAGTTCGAGCCAGAGATCATTGGCAAAATAGGCATCGAATTGCGCCGCCATGAAGCGCGTCTTGGAGAAAAGCTGGGCGGAACGCTTGCGAATGAAGGGCAGGTCTTCTGCCGTTTTCGGATCCATATAGACGATGGCTTCCGCGCACCAGCAACCGTTTTTCGTTGCCCCGAAGGACAGAATGTCGACGCCGCGCTTCCATGTCATTTCGGCAGGTGTGGTGTCCAGCGCCGTCAGCGCATTGGCAAAGCGCGCGCCATCTATATGCAGCGGCACACCGGCCTTTTTTGCAATGTCAGAGATCGCCTGGATTTCGTCAAGCTCGTAGATGGTGCCCTGTTCGGTCGCCTGCGTCAGCGTTACCAGCATGGGCTGGCCCTGGTGGATGGAGCCGGGCGGGAAGCGGCCAATGGCGGCTTCAAGGTTCTTCGGCAGCATCTTGCCGTTCGGTCCGGCAACCGGCATCAGGCGCGAGGCATTGGAGAAATAGACGGGAGCGCCGCATTCATCCTCGATCACATGCGCTTCGGAGTGGCAAAAGGCGATGCCGCCGGGTCGCGCAACACTGGCCATGGCCAGAGAATTGGCAGCGGTGCCCGTGCCCACGAAGAACACGGCCACTTCGCGCTCGAAGATTTCGTTGAAGCGTTTCTCGATGGCCCGGTCCAGCTCGCTGGTGCCGTAGGCGGCGGCAAAACGCGTGGATTCCTTCATCAGCCGCTCATTGATGGCGGGGTGGGCGCCTGCCCAATTGTCGGAAGCAAAAAACATGGGTCTGCACTTTCGATGAGTTGATGATGGCTGCGGTGCCTTGGTAGGCCAAGAGATAGTCGTTTTATGGGCTTATTTTGCGGAAGGCAAATCCGGTAATGAAAGCAACGATTTCGCCCTGTCGCCGGAATAAAATTGCGTCGAATTCGACCCCCGAGACACGAAACGTCATTTTGCGGGTTTATAATTTGTTAGGGTGGACTTGCAGAGCAAGGATGTTTCTGTCAAAATTCACTCGGAATTGTGACAGCAATGCTGTCCTAAATTGACAAGCGGACGCGATGCCACTATCCAGAAATGGGGGAGGCAGACCATCCGCCTCTCTGCGTGAAGCCATGCAACGTGTTGCAGGAGGGATGAAACATGACGATCAAGCTGGACGGCGAAAACGCCACTGCTGCCGTAACCAATGACTGTCCGACGAGTGCCGAGCCCAAGGCTGCGGCACGCGCGACCATTGGTGGCCTTCCTCCAAAGCAGGGTCTTTATGACCCGCGCAACGAGCATGACGCCTGCGGCGTGGGCTTCGTTGCCCATATGAAGGGCCAGAAGTCGCACCAGATCGTCAAGGACGGCCTGTTCATCCTTGAAAACCTCACCCACCGCGGTGCTGTTGGTGCCGATCCCCTGATGGGCGATGGCGCGGGCATTCTGGTGCAGATCCCCGACAAGTTCTTCCGTGAGGAAATGGCGCTTCAGGGCATCACCCTGCCCAAGGCTGGCGAATACGCTGTCGGACATATCTTCATGTCGCGCGATGCGGCCCAGATCGAGCACTACAAGAAGGTCATCATCGATGTGGTGGCTGAAGCTGGACAGCAGTTCATCGGCTTCCGTGATGTGCCTGTCGACAACTCTTCGCTTTCGGAAGCGCCTGATATTGCTGCAACCGAGCCGCACCACGTGCAGGTTTTCATCGGCGCCGGTCGCAATGCCGCGACCAATGCCGATTTCGAGCGTCAGCTGTTCCTGATCCGCAAGGTAATTTCCAACACCATCTACAATGCCGGTGGTGGCAAGGAAGCGCAGGATTTCTATCCGGTTTCTCTGTCGTCCTCGACCATCGTCTATAAGGGCATGTTCCTCGCCTATCAGGTTGGTGCCTATTACAAGGATCTGGCTGATCCTCGGTTCGAAAGTGCCGTGGCTCTTGTTCACCAGCGCTTCTCGACCAACACCTTCCCATCCTGGAAGCTGGCGCACCCGTACCGCATGGTTGCCCATAACGGCGAAATCAACACGCTGCGCGGCAACGTCAACTGGATGGCGGCGCGTCAGGCTTCCGTTGCATCGCCGCTGTTTGGTGAGGATATTTCCAAGCTCTGGCCGATTTCCTACGAAGGACAGTCGGACACGGCCTGCTTCGACAACGCGCTCGAATTCCTGGTGCGGGGTGGCTACTCCATGGCGCATGCCGTGATGATGCTGATCCCGGAAGCATGGGCTGGCAACCAGTCCATGTCGCCTGAGCGCAAGGCATTCTACGAATATCACGCAGCTCTGATGGAGCCATGGGATGGCCCGGCTGCCGTTGCCTTCACCGATGGCAAGCAGATCGGCGCGACGCTTGACCGCAACGGTCTGCGTCCTGCACGTTATCTCGTCACCGATGACGACCGCATCATCATGGCGTCTGAGGCTGGCACATTGCCGGTGCCGGAAGAGCGCATCATCAAGAAGTGGCGCTTGCAGCCCGGTAAGATGCTGCTGATCGACATGGAAAAGGGCGCGATCATTTCCGATGAGGATGTGAAGCGCGAACTGGCGACCAAGCACCCTTACCGCACATGGCTTGATCGTACCCAGCTGATCCTCGAAGACCTGAAGCCCGTCGAGCCCCGCGCTCTGCGTCGCGACGTGTCCCTGCTCGACCGTCAACAGGCCTTTGGTTACACCAGCGAAGACACCAAGCTTTTGATGTCTCCGATGGCCACAACCGGTCAGGAAGCCATCGGCTCCATGGGCACGGACACACCGATCTCGGCCATGTCGTCCAAGTCCAAGCTGCTCTACACCTATTTCAAGCAGAACTTCGCGCAGGTCACCAACCCGCCGATCGATCCGATCCGCGAAGAGCTTGTCATGAGCCTTGTGTCCTTCATCGGCCCGCGTCCGAACATTCTGGACCATGAGGGTGCAGCCCGCGCCAAGCGTCTGGAAGTGCGCCAGCCGATCCTGACCAATGGCGATCTGGAAAAGATCCGCTCCATCGGCCACACGGAAGACCGTTTCGACACCAAGACGCTCGACTTCACCTATGATGTGGAGCGCGGTGCCGAAGGCATGCCTGAGATGCTGGACCGCCTGTGCGAGCGTGCGGAATCCGCCGTTCGTGGTGGCTACAACATCATTGTTCTGTCAGACCGTCAGGTCGGCCCGGATCGCATTGCCATTCCAGCCCTTCTGGCAACCGCTGCCGTTCACCACCACCTGATCCGCAAGGGTCTGCGCACCTCGGTTGGCCTCGTGGTCGAAACCGGCGAGCCGCGCGAAATCCACCATTTCTGCCTGCTGGCCGGTTATGGTGCGGAAGCCATCAACCCCTATCTCGCTTTCGATACGCTTCTGGACATGCACAAGCACAATGCATTTCCGAAGGAAGTGTCCGAAGACGAAGTGGTCTATCGCTACATCAAGGCGGTCGGTAAGGGCATTCTCAAGGTCATGTCCAAGATGGGCATTTCCACCTACCAGTCCTATTGCGGCGCGCAGATTTTCGACGCAATTGGCCTGTCTTCCGAGTTCATCGAGCAGTATTTCTTCGGCACCGCCACGCAAATTGAAGGCGTCGGCCTGACGGAGATTGCCGAGGAAACCGTATCGCGCCACAAGGATGCTTTCGGCAAGGATCCGATCCTCGCCAGCACGCTGGATATTGGTGGCGAATATGCTTACCGCATGCGTGGCGAAAGCCATGCCTGGAGCCCGGATGCGGTTGCCACCTTGCAGCACGCCGTGCGTGGCAACAGCCAGGAGCGTTACCGCGAATTCGCTGAAATGGTGAACGAGACGAACCTGCGGATGAACACCATTCGCGGCCTGTTCAAGGTCAAGGGTGCGGAAGCTTTGGGCCGCAAGCCGATCTCCATCGATGAGGTCGAGCCAGCGGTTGACATCGTCAAGCGTTTCTCCACCGGCGCCATGTCCTTCGGCTCCATCAGCCGCGAAGCCCACACCACGCTTGCCATTGCCATGAACCGCATTGGAGGCAAGTCCAACACGGGTGAGGGCGGCGAAGAATCCGACCGTTACCTGCCGCTGCTCAACGGCCAGCCGAACCCGGAACGCTCTGCCATCAAGCAGATCGCCTCTGGCCGCTTCGGTGTGACGACGGAATATCTCGTCAATGCCGATATGCTGCAGATCAAGGTTGCGCAGGGTGCCAAGCCCGGCGAAGGCGGCCAGCTGCCCGGCCACAAGGTGGATGCCACGGTTGCCAAGACCCGCCACTCCACACCGGGCGTCGGCCTTATCTCGCCACCGCCGCACCACGATATCTATTCCATCGAAGATCTGGCGCAGCTGATCTACGACCTGAAGAACGTCAACCCGGAAGCGGATGTTTCCGTCAAGCTCGTGTCTGAAGTCGGCGTCGGCACGGTTGCTGCCGGTGTTGCCAAGGCACGTGCGGACCACATCACCGTCTCAGGTTTTGATGGCGGCACGGGCGCGTCGCCGCTCACATCGCTCAAGCATGCCGGTTCCCCATGGGAAATCGGTCTTGCCGAAACACAGCAGACGCTGGTCATGAACGGTTTGCGTTCACGCATCGCGCTGCAGGTGGATGGCGGCCTGAAGACGGGCCGTGATGTCATCATCGGTGCTCTCTTAGGCGCGGATGAATTCGGTTTCGCAACGGCTCCGCTGATTGCTGCCGGTTGCATCATGATGCGCAAGTGCCATCTCAACACATGCCCTGTTGGCGTTGCCACGCAGGACCCGGTTCTGCGCAAGCGCTTCAAGGGTGCGCCTGAGCACGTCATCAACTACTTCTTCTTCGTTGCCGAAGAAGTGCGCGAAATTCTTGCTTCGCTTGGCGTATCCAAGCTGGATGAGATCATCGGCGCTTCCGAACTTCTCGAAAAGGATGAGATGCTGGCGCACTGGAAGGCAAAGGGACTCGATTTCAGCCGCATCTTCCACAAGGTTGATGCGCCGAAGGAAGCGACCTACTGGACAGAACGCCAGAAGCACCCGATCGACGACGTTCTCGACCGCAAGCTGATCGAGAAGTCCATGCCATCGCTTGAAAACCGCGAGCCTGTGGTTTTCGAAGTGCCGATCAAGAATGTCGACCGCTCCGCCGGTGCCATGCTCTCGGGCGCGCTGGCCAAGCGTTGGGGCCATAAGGGCCTGAAGGACGATACCATCCACGTGCTGCTGCGCGGCACGGCTGGCCAGTCCTTCGGCGCGTTCCTGGCACGCGGCATCACTTTTGATCTGGTGGGCGACGGTAACGACTATGTTGGCAAGGGTCTTTCGGGTGGCCGCATCATCGTGCGTCCGCCGGAAAATGCCCGCATCGTGGCCGAAAATTCGATCATCGTCGGCAACACGGTTCTCTATGGTGCCATCACCGGCGAGTGCTATTTCCGTGGCGTGGCGGGTGAACGCTTTGCCGTTCGCAACTCCGGCGCGCTTGCCGTTGTCGAAGGCGTGGGTGACCATGGCTGCGAATATATGACGGGCGGCATTGTCGTTGTTCTGGGTGAAACCGGACGCAACTTCGCAGCCGGCATGTCCGGCGGCGTGGCCTATGTTCTGGATGAGCAGGGTGATTTCGCCAAGCGCTGCAACATGGCCATGGTCGAGCTGGAGCCTGTGCCGGAAGAAGACGACATGCTGGAAAAGCTGCACCATCACGGTGGCGATCTCATGCACAAGGGACGTGTGGACGTTTCCGAAGACATGACCCGCCACGACGAGGAGCGCCTCTACCAGATGATCTCCAACCACTTCCATTACACAAACTCCAATCGCGCCAAGGACATTCTTGATCGCTGGAGCGAGTTCCGCCCGAAATTCCGCAAGGTCATGCCGGTCGAATACCGCCGTGCGCTTGAGGATATGGAGCGGATGAAAATGGGCGTGGCTGCGGAGTAATCCGACGCGTGAAGTCACTACACCGACTGATCTCGCTCTTAATCGCGGTCGCCGTTCCCACGGCGACCTACTGGACGAGCGGCGAGATCAGACTTGAGTTCATCGTACTGGGAGCAGCCGTGGGCGGCGCTTGACTGTACTGGGGCCCGACGGGTGCCCTGCTTTGATGTGAGGATATAACATGGGCAAGGTTACAGGTTTTCTGGAAATAGACCGTCAGGTTGGCAAGTATCAGCCAGCGTCGGACCGTATTCGCCATTTCCGGGAATTCACCATTCCCATGTCGGACCCAGAGGTGCAGAAGCAGGCGGCGCGCTGCATGGACTGTGGCATTCCCTATTGCCACGGCCCGACCGGCTGCCCGGTTCATAACCAGATCCCCGACTGGAACGATCTGGTCTATAACAACAACTGGGAAGAGGCGATCCGCAACCTTCACTCCACCAATAACTTCCCGGAATTCACCGGCCGTGTCTGTCCCGCACCCTGCGAAGAAGCCTGCACGCTGAACCTTGAAGATGCACCGGTTGCCATCAAGACCGTTGAACAGGCCATTGCCGACAAGGCCTATGAGCTTGGCTTCATCGTGCCAAAGCCCGCCACCGTCCACACTGGCAAGAAGGTCGCGATCATCGGTTCCGGCCCGTCGGGTCTGGCGGCTGCCCAGCAGCTGGGTCGTGCTGGCCATGAAGTCCATGTCTATGAGCGTGAAACCAAGGCTGGCGGCCTGCTGCGCTATGGCATTCCCGATTTCAAGATGGAGAAGAACTTCATCGATCGCCGCGTCGAACAGATCAAGGGCGAGGGCGTCACCTTCCATTACGGCGTCAATGTCGGCGTGGATGTCACCGTTGAAACGCTGACGGCTGAGCATGATGCAGTGCTCTATTGCGGCGGCTCGGAAACCCCGCGCCCAGCCGGTATTGGCGGCACCGAGTTTCACGGCGTGCATGATGCCATGCCCTATCTCGTGCAGCAGAACCGCCGCGTCGGTCGTGAAAACATCGACAGCATCGGCTGGCCTTCTGATCCAATTCTGGCTGGCGGCAAGCACGTTGTCGTCGTGGGTGGTGGCGATACGGCGTCGGACTGCGTCGGCACGGCGTTCCGCCAGGGTGCGGTCAAGGTCACTCAGCTCGACATTCGCCCAATGCCTCCTGAAAAGGAGGACAAGCTGGCCGTCTGGCCCTATTGGGCAACCAAGATGCGCACGTCTTCTTCGCAGGCGGAAGGTGCGGCCCGTGAATTTCAGGTGGCAACGCTTGAGTTCGTTGGTGATGAAGATGGCGTTCTGACTGGCGTCAAGTGCTGCCAAGTGGATGACCGCCGCAAGCCGATTGCCGGCACGGAATTCATCATCAAGGCCGATCTCGCCTTCATCGCCATCGGTTTCTCCGGCCCGTTCACAGATAGCGTTCTGAAGGAACTGGACGGCAAGCTGACGCTCAACACCGACCGCCGCGGCTCCACCAACGTCGTCGCCAATGACCGCGATTACAAGACCTCGGTCGACAAGCTCTGGGTAGCCGGCGACGTACGCCGCGGCCAGTCCCTCGTCGTCTGGGCCATCCGCGAAGGCCGCCAGGCCGCCCGCGCCATCGACGAAGCCCTGATGGGCGAAACGTTGTTGCCGAGCTGAGGCTGGCGCGATTTTTTTGAAAAAGAGCGACCCTAGTCCGCAGGATTAGGGTCGTTTTGCTTTGGGTGAGTGGATATCAGCAGGGGTCTTGAAACTAGGTGCGCAATAAATTCATTTCAAAGTTGAAATATTCGACATAGAATTCAGCTGACTACTTTCGATAGCTTTTGATGTGGAGAGGCATTTTGGCGAGAACCAGAGTTTCGAACTGGGCATACCGGGCCACCTCTGCTTTAATGGTCGCCACAAGTGCATTTATCTTGCGGTATTTCACTCAATTCCCTGTGATCCTCAAAAACATTGACGATCTGCTGCCAGAAAGTGGAATGGTGCAGATCCAATTTTTCTCAGGATATCTGGCGTTTCTTTTTGCAACCATCGCCATCCTGATGCGGTCCGGAGCGGTCATATGGTTGATCGCGCTTTTTGGACTCGTCAAAATGTGGGCGCCGGTGGTGGTTTTTCGAGACGATGGCTACTTTGCGAGTATCCGCTTTGATGCTGTGGCTGGTTGTTTGATCATTCTGCTGTCGTTTATCTTGTTCTGGTTCGTGGCGAAGGAAGAGATTAGGCGGCCTTGAGATCATGACAATCGAATCGGGCGGCGTGAAAACCACTTTCAAAGAACGTATATACACCAGGCCGAGGCAGCGATCAGGCTGGTGCATGTTCAAGGTAAAGCACCTTTGCTCGGTCTGTTCACCTCATGACCGCTTCGGCCACAAGCGTTATCGGCGAATGCAAAGTGCATATCAGCGGCCGACAAAAAATCAGCGACCTCTGATCGGCTGGTCAGCCTATATTTTTGCTCGGGATGTTGCTCGTAGAACCAGTGGTGCGCCTCAAAGGAGTTTAGGTGGTTCTTTCGGAGACGGTAGCCACGAGTATAATCCAGCAATTCTTCGAATTGGTCTGGTGTTCCTCCATCGGTTTGCCCCCGTCGCATCAAATTTGATATGCATTCGTCGTCGGCTAGATCGAGCCAGATCAATGTTGTTACGCGGGGAAAGACCTGCTTGAGAATTGAACCGTATATCCCTTCCATGACCCACGAGGCGTTGCCTGCGGCTTCAGCGACGAGTTGATCACGCTCATTGCGTGGGCGCTCCCCTGAGAAACCGGGTAACCAGTGCAAATCATCCAGATGTGTGACCGGAAACCCGAACTTGGCCGCCAACTCTTTCGCCAGCCACGACTTGCCGCTTCCACCATTACCTACGATGAAAACCCTTTCCATGGAGCGCTCTCCCGCCGAATATGTTTGTCGTCACTCGTGAAAATGTGACCCGGAATATCTCGGTTGACGAGTGCTGTGCAATGACTGCAAGGCGCCACTTGCGGACAAAGTGCGCAGCACCATTGATAAGCCCCAGGCAACACTGGGGCTATAAATAGCGGCATGTCTGCGACGAACGAGGCGATAAGGTGAATAGAAATAACTGCACAACCCTATGGCTAGCCGCATCTGTAACCGTATTGTTCGGTGGTTTCGAGCCATCTCACGCCATGCACCCTTGTCCGCCAAGAGCGGAAATGCGTCAGAATGCGCAGACAATTGTTGAAGTCGGGTTGAGGTCGCTATTTATCGGCGAGTCTGGGTTCATTTCAAACGGCAAAGTCCCGACCCGGATGGCTCGGGCCGAACTCGAAATAAAGCGCGTCATTAAGGGGACGTTCTCAGAAAAAGAAGCCGTTGCCATTGGCTTCATGTACCCGCCAGGACCTTATCGAGAACTCGCCCTGATGGCGATGTTCTATGGCGCTGGCGATGATGTCGATACGTTTGAACTGGAGCTTAGGCGTGCAGAGCTAGCTGACGACGTAGGCTTCTATCCTCTTAACTCCTGCATATATTACAAGTTTCCGGACATTGTAGAGGAGCATACCGGTTGGAAAGATAATCCTCTTCGGCCCTCACCTGAATGACGGCTAAGGGGCAACACTAGACATCACCCGTTTGGTTACCCTGACAATGCCGCGGCAAAATCTCATTAATTCGGCTTTGACTATGGCCTTAACGATGAACGTCGCCGCCTACTTCGCCGCCGTCTCCGCTGGCGCGGGCATGCGGTAATCATCCACGCGGCCCAGCGGTGCTGCGTCCATTAGGCCGCGTTTTGTGAGTTTTTCACGCGGGGATTCGGTGATGGAGAGTTTGGTGGCGGGTTTGTCGCCCAAGAGCACGTCGCCGCCATCGAGGTCTGGGTCGGTCAGGCTGATGGGCTGGGTGCGGACCTGTTGGGCGTCTATGCCAAGGGCGGGCAGAGAGGTGAGGGCGGGCAGGTTGCTGCCATCGAGCGTTGTCAGGTCAGGGCTTGCGCCATCAAGATGGCGGCGCACGAATTTCTCGACATAGAAGGCGAGCTTCTGTTTTCCGGCCTGCGTCATGCCGATGCCATCTGCTTCGCGCAAACGCGCCTGCTGGCCGTTGACGTCATAGCCTGTGGTCACGAACATACCGGCTTCATCCACGAAACCATCCCATACATCAACGAACTCGCCGCCAGCCTTTTCGATATGGCTGCGGTAAAGGCGGTTGAAGCTGACAAAATCGGCGGTCAGCGATGGCGATTGGAAGGCGGGAAGACCCACCCACAGCACGGGCACCTTTTGGCGGTTGGCAATGGCAATCAGCGCATCGATGCGGCGCTCATATTCTTTCAGCCAAGCCTCGGTGCCGTATTTTTCCTTGGTGTCGCCCATCACCATCATCTGGCGGTCGTTGGAGCCGAGCATGATGACGATGGTGGCGGGGCTGGTTTCCTTGATGAATTGCGGAAGATTGGCAAACCAGTCGTAATAATCCGTACGCACAAGGCCGGATGATCCGTTGGAGCGGACATCCACGGTAATGGCGGGCGAACTCTGGAAGCTGGAAACGAGGCCTTCGCCCATATTGCCAGCCAGAAAATCACCGATGACCAAAACGCGCCGCGCATTTTCAGCCTTGGCCACGGGGCCGGGCTTTGCGGTGCGCATCTGCACCACGGATGGCGTCTTGCGCGGTGGGGCTGGGCGCGTCACGGCGCGGTTATCGCGGGCGGCTGGCGGCGGGCGTCGCGTTCTTTCCGGCGGCGGCTGTCTGCGTTCCTGCTCGTATGTGCGTTCATAGCGCCTGTTGGGGCTGCCGAACATCATCTCGAACAGGGTGCGGCGTTCGCGCTGCTCCTGTGCCTGCGCGTAAGGAACAGACACAGGCAGGCTGATGATAAACGCCAGAAACGCGGCACCTATGCGCCGCGTCATGCGTTGAAAATCGCCTGTGTTTACTCTCATCACGGTCTTGAACTCCCGGACGGTACTTTTACGTATTATGGTTTTCTAATTCTGGTGCCGTCCGCACGGTCTGTCAATTGCGCAGGGCGCGCAGCAACAGGCGTGAGGGCTCGCCGTCATTTTCCATGCCCATACGCTTCTGGATGGCGCTGATGGCGGCCTTGGAGCCGGAGCCGAAATTGCCGTCCACTTCGCCATCATAATAGCCAAGCTCTTTCATGCGGGTCTGCAATTCGAACTTTTCCTTCACGTCCAGCGTATTATCAGGGCGCGGCCAGCGCTGCTGCATGCCACCGGTGCCGGCAATTTCATCGGCCAGAAGGCCAACTGCCAGCGCATAGCTATCAGACGAATTGTATCGCTTGATGGTGAAGAAGTTTTTCGTCATCAGGAAGCCGGGGCCGTTGGAACCACCCTGCATCTTTAGCATGGCACGGTCTGAGGCGCGGGGGAAGCCCTTGCCGCTGGGGCGGGCAAAGCCCAGCTTCTGCCACTCGCCCATGGTCTTTGTCTGACCTTCATAACGCCCGCCACCATTGGGAACGACCGCCTCATAGCCCCAGGTACGGCCCGGCTCCCAGCCATTTTTGGCCAAAAGGTTGGCAGCGGTTGCCAGAGCATCGGGAATGGAGTGCCAGATGTCGCGCTTGCCATTGCCGTCTGCGTCCACTGCGTAAAGCAGGTAGCTGGTGGGAATGAACTGCGTGTGGCCCATGGCACCGGCCCATGAACCGGTCAGTTGCTTCGGCGTCACATCACCGGCTTGCAGGATTTTGAGCGCCGCAATCAGCTGGTTACGGGCAAATTTGCCGCGTTTCGGGTCGGAATAGGCAAGGGTTGCGAGCGCCTGGGGAATGTTGTGCAGGCGTTCCGGCTTTTCCAGAACTGCACCATAATTGGACTCCATCGACCAGATGGCGAGGATGACGTGCTTGTCCACCTTGAAATTCCGCTCGATCCAGTTGAGGGTCGTGGCGTGCTTCATCTTCATTTCACGGCCAATGCGCACCGTGTAGGGATTGACGCGGCTATCGACGTAATCCCATATCTTGGTGGTGAATTCCGGCTGGAAGGTGGCCTTGCGCAAGGCGTCCGGGTCAGGCTCGGTCACGCCTGCGAATGCCTTCTGGTAGGTCGATTTGCTAATGCCTTCCTTAGCGGCTGTGGCGTAGAACTGGTTGATCCACTGGCGGAAACCTGCATCAGCATTGGCAGGTGATGGCGCAAAGGCGATTGCGATGCCCGCAAATGCCATGCAGCCAAATTTGCGAATGTGGGAAAGGATCAGCTTTTTCATCGGCAGTCTTTCGTTTCTCTCGAATTTCATTTCGATTGCGAGATACGCATCGGGCTTGACGATGTTTTAACAACTCAAAGTCAACAAATTCTTTACCATTAACTATGGGTAACGTCATCACTTACAAAAGATCGCCACTTTTGCCATAACAATGTCGTGGGTGATATTTGATCGAGCGAATCCCTCAAGGAGGAACGTGTGGTAGAACAGAAGAAAATTCGAAAAGCAGTTTTCCCGGTCGCGGGTCTTGGAACACGTTTCCTGCCCGCAACAAAAGCAGTTCCAAAGGAAATGCTGACCGTGGTCGACAAGCCGGTCATCCAGTATGTGGTGGATGAGGCTGCCGAAGCGGGTATCGAGCATTTCGTATTCGTAACCGGCCGTGGAAAAGGGGTGATCGAAGATTACTTCGATATTCAGTTCGAGCTGGAGCAGATGCTGCGCGAGCGCAACAAGAACGCTGAACTGACGCTGCTGTCGGGTATTCTGCCCAAGGCAGGAACTGCAAGCTTTACGCGCCAGCAGGTACCTCTTGGTCTTGGCCATGCCGTCTGGTGTGCGCGTGATATCGTTGGCGACGAGCCTTTCGCAGTGCTGTTGCCCGACATGATCATGCACTCTGAAAAGAGCTGCCTCAAGGGCATGGTCGATCTTTACGATCAGACCGGCGGCAACGTCATCGCGGTTCAGGAATGCGAACCCGACCAGGCCCATAAATACGGCATCGTCGGCGTTGGCGAAACTGTTGGCGAAGGCTTCAAAATCACGGAAATGGTCGAAAAGCCTGCCAAGGGAACTGCGCCATCGAACTACTACATCAATGGCCGTTACATCCTTCAGCCCGAGATTTTCAATATTCTCGAAAATCAGGAACGCGGCGCTGGCAACGAAATCCAGTTGACCGATGGCATGCTGTCGCTGGCCAAGAGCCAGGACTTTGCGGGCTACCGCTTCAACGGTGAAACCTTCGACTGCGGCGCAAAGGATGGCTTCATCCTGGCAAACGTAGCGTTTGCGCTGGAACGTGGCGATATCCGCCCTTCCATCGAGGGCCCGCTGAAGGCGCTCGTCAACAAGCTGAAGTAAGGTCTCAAACCTTTAAACGACAAATCCCGGCCTTCGTGCCGGGATTTTTGTTTTAGCGTCTCAGGGTCAGCCCTGCGCCAATCCGCCATTGGCTGTTGTCGGTCACAGGCGTCGTCTCGTAGCTGATGTCAGTGGTCAGATCGAGATATCTGTTGATGTTCCATGTCAGCCCGGCACCAACAGTATATTCCGTTTCGTCCTGAATGCTGGAGGTGAGGTAGGAGCGGCGCTCCAGCCCGGCCGTCAGTCGTGCCACGAGGTCGCTGCGTAGTTGATGCGTCAGGCCCGTCGTCAATTGCCTTGATATCCAGCCGCCGCGCGCGCCACCGGCAAAATCTTCAATGGTGGTGCGAAGGCCAAGGTTGACATCGGTGCCGCGCTGGGGCGACCACACGATGTTGCCATCCACCGCCAGCGCATTGATCGCCGCCAGACGGTCGTCATCATAGCCTTTGCGGAGATAACCGATGGCGGCTTCCCCGCGCAGCTTTTCCCCCAGATCGACCTGCGCGCCCACCTTCGCGCCATAGGTCTGCGAGGAGCGTTCATAGCCGGTATTGTCCCGCGTCTGGTCGTAATTGGTCAGGCCTGCGGTGACTTCGAGGAAGGGAACGAGTGCGGGCGATAATTCATAACCCAGCCGCCCCCGAACGCCCGCACCATAACGGTCGCGGTCGGCAAGGCTGATGGATTGGCCGTTGACGCCCTTGGCATCCGTATAGACGGTGCGGGAAAGATCCAGCGCGGCAAGGGCTTTCAAGATACCGACATTACGCTCCACAGATGCACCAGCGCTGAACACATGTTCGCCGCCCTGCACGGAGGCGTTAGAGATGGCGTTGGGATCATTGGTGTCTTCGCGGCTGAAGGCATATCCGGCTTTGAGGTTAGCCTGTGTGCCGTCACCCAGATCAAGGCGAAGGTCGGCGCCTATATTGGCGGTCGGCTCTTCGCCCGCGCTGCTGCCACCCAGATTGCGCTGATAGGCGCCCTCGCCAGTGATGGTCAGCGCATGGCGCGACCAGTCGCTGGTCAGCGTGCCGCGAATGGCCGTGGTCGAATAGGTGCGGCTGGTGGAGCCGTTGGAAAATGTCTTGTTCTCGTGGTTCAGCGTCTGGCTGATGGAAGGGCGAAGCGTCAGCGTTCCCAAGCGGATGCCTGGCGCAGTGCCATCATCATTCCGTGCATTTTCGCCGCCATCCACGGTTGGCTCGGCCCCGTTTTCAGAACTGACTGCAGCCTCCGCCGCACCGTCGAGGTCTTCCGGTATGGCGTCGCCGGGGTTGGAAAGCAGGCGCGTGGCGCCGGTGGTCAATGGGTCTGGGGTAACCGCTGCCGGTGCTGGCGGTTGGCGGTTAGGGCTGTCGGGATCTATGACGGACAGATTATTCTGGCCGATAAAGGGATCGGAACTCGTCAGGGTTCGAAGGCCGGACGTCTGGGGTGTCCGGTTGGCCGATTGGGCAAGAGCCGCTGTTTCAGGCCACAACACGGCACAAGCAACAAGCGCCGGGGCCAGCAGCACCGGGGCGGCTGTCCGCCACGTCGAAAGACGTCTTGCGGTGCTGTGATATTCCATGCGTGCTTCTATCCGGTCCCGACAAAATCTCGCCGCCAAAGGCAAATCTTCCGCTTCCTGCATCTCAGACGTTTCAATCGTCATAAGCATCTGTTTTTCTTGCAGGATATAAGCCCCTGGCGGTGCTGTGATGAAATCGCAGTCTGCCCGTGCAGGGTTATTTTATGGTTAACATTCTGTAAAAAATGGCAGGTACGTGCTGCTCTTCAACCGGCGGACCGTCTGGTCTATAGGAAGGCCAGAACATGCTACGTCTTGGGAATCTTGCAGTGAACAGATCTTTGCGACGCGCCGCCTGCCTTGCCGTTACCGCGCTGCTTTTGCCAACTGCTGGCAGCGCCTCTGATTTGCCTGCGCGCAAGGCGGGGCTTTGGATTATTTCCTCTAAAGACAACCTGTTTGCAAACTGGTCTGCCTGCGTGGATGACAGCAAGGACAATGTCATCAACACCGACATCTGGACGGATTTTGCCGCTGAATGCGAGGTTCTTCACACGGAAAAGACTGAGAAGGGGCGCACGTTGCTTGCCCAGTGCCAGTCCGGCCTCACAGGTAAGGTCAAGCTTCTGGTGGAATTGTCAGGGGATTTTCAGTCGCAGTACCACTTGGAATCGACGACCGTCTTTGCGGGCAAGGACGGGGAGGAGGCGCAGAGTTTCACAATTGATGCGCGCCATGGGGGCGACTGCCCCACGGGCATGCTGCCTGGCCAGAAAAAGATGGCGCGCTAAAGGCGGCCTCAAGCTTGTCGCCAATAGACATGTTTTGTGGAAAAGAGTATCAGTCCGGCATGATTACGAGAGCTGTCACACTGGTTGAAAACAACGCCATCGAGTCTGCGCTGCGGACTGTTTCGATCGAGAGAAACGGTCTGGCAGCTTTGGAGCAGGCGCTTCAGGGCGATCTTGGTGTTGGATTTTGCAAGGCCATCGATGCCATTGGCAAATCGGATGGACGTCTGATCATCACCGGTGTCGGCAAAAGCGGCCATATCGGCTCCAAGCTCGCAGCTACCTTCGCATCAACCGGAACACCGGCCTTTTTCGTGCATGCGGCGGAAGCCAACCATGGCGATCTGGGCATGATCGGCGGCAATGATGTCGTGCTGGCTATTTCCAAGGGTGGTGAAAGTGCCGAGCTTCGCAGCATCATCAATTACACCAGACGTTTTTCCATTCCGCTCATCGCGCTGACCTCATCGGAAAACGGCTCTCTTGCCAAGGCGTCGGATATCGTGCTGCTTGTTCCCAATGAGCAGGAGGCATGCCCGCACGGGCTGGCCCCCACCACATCCACCATGATGCAGCTTGCCTTGGGCGACGCTCTGGCCATCGCCCTTCTGGAAGCGCGCAGCTTTACAGCGGGTGATTTTCGCGTGTTTCATCCGGGCGGAAAGCTCGGCGCGAGTCTCGCACTCGTCGGCGACATCATGCACACGGGCGACCGTCTGCCACTGGTGCCCAAGGGCACCCAGTTGCGAGAAGCCATCGGCGTTCTCGCAAGCAAGCACTTCGGTTGCGTGGGCGTGCTGGATGAGGACGGCCGTCTCTGCGGTATTGTGACCGAGGGCGATCTGGCTCGAAATCTGACACTCAATCTGTCGGAGCTCCGGGTCGATGATATCATGACGGTCACGCCGAAAACGGTTAGCCGGCACGTTCTGGCGACAGCCGCACTCGCAACGCTGGAAAAACATCACATCGGCGCGCTGATCGTGATTGATGAAGACAACATGCCCATTGGTCTTATCCACTTCCACGATCTGCTGCGCATCGGCGTGGCATAAATCATCAGCCGCTAACTGGCGTCAGCTGCGCGTTCCCGCCAGTTTTTCCGTAAGGTCACTTGCTTCCTTCTGGGCATCCTTGTCTGCGGGGTAAAGCGCCAGATACTGCTCCCACACTTTCAGCGCCAGCGCGTCGCGCTCGTTGCTTTCAAGAATATTGGCAAGGCTGGCGAGTGCCGGAAAAAAGCGCGGCTCCTTTTGCAGCGTGCTGTTCAGGTCGGCCATGGCCTTGCGGGTATCGCCATCCGCATAGTGCACCAGCGCACGCCGATACCAGGCTTGCGCGAAATCCGGCTCCAGAAGAATGGCCTGATCGAGAAAGTCATAGGCCGCAGCCTTGCGCTTTTCCTCAGCGGCTTCTTCAGACCATGTCAAAAGCAGATTGATGGTGGCGCTGCCGGAATCCGTCCACTGTCCAACAATCTCGTTGGCAATGACGCGGGCTTTCTGAGGATCGCGCTCTTTCTTCAGGCTGGAAAACAGACGGCTCAAGGCGGCGTCAGGTGTTGTTTCCGGCTGGGCGGCGGCCCCGGCATTCGCGGTGGGGGAGGCGGCGTTCCCATTAGGTGTCTGGACTTGTGGCGTTTGTAGTTGGGGTGTCTGCACCTGGGGAGCCTGCGCGGCGGCAGGCGTGGTCAGGTGCGGGGCGCTGGCAAAAGCAGCTCCGAGGCAGACAAGGGTGGTGGCTCGAAAACAAAACTGGCGCATCTGGACAGGATAATCCAGCTGCGCCAATTATGAAATCGAATTTTGCAGTCTATCAACAATGTGATCCGCCACGACGAGACGGGCACAGATGCAAACGTTAATCAGCCCTGACGAGCCTTGAAACGTGGGTTCATCTTGTTGATGATGTAGACGCGGCCCTTACGGCGAACCAGACGGTTGTCGCGGTGACGGGCCTTAAGCGCTTTAAGCGAGTTCTTGATTTTCATTTTTCTGGTCCGCAGTTTGGCGTGACGCTTCTTGCCACGCATATCTCAACAATCAAAAACGCGCTACGAGGGCGCGCTTTTTTCGGTTGGCTGGCAAATACCCCGTCAGTCCCAGCCTGTCAACACATTAAGGCATATTTTGCCGGGAAAGACTTGGTTTTCCGGGGCTCGTTACCTGCGTAACATGGCCCATCTTGCGGCCTGCGCGCGCTTCTGTCTTGCCATAGAGATGCACAAGGCAATCCTCTTTTGCCAGCCAGCCCGGCACATCGTTGATGTCGTCGCCAATCAGGTTGGTCATCACACAATCGGAATGCCGCTGTGTGGAGCCGGGAGCAAGCCCCGCCACGGCGCGAATGTGCTGTTCGAACTGCGAAACCACGCAGGCCGCTTCCGTCCAGTGGCCGGTATTGTGCACACGCGGCGCGATCTCGTTTGCGACCAGCGATCCATCGCTGAGAACAAAGAACTCGATACCGACAACACCGACATAATCCAGCGCAGCCAGCAGTTTCTGGGCGGATTCCTCGGCCACGGCTCTGGCAGAATCGGAAAGATTGGCCGGAACGGTGGAGGTGTGGAGAATGCCGGAAAGATGCACGTTTTCGGCAGGGTCGTAGCAGGTCACGGTGCCATCGGCAAAGCGGGCGGCAATGATGGAGATTTCACGCTCGAAGGGCACAAAGCTTTCGAGGATGAGGGCAACGCCACCCATCGCCTCGAAGATGCCGGTCAGGTCTTCACCACCCTTGAACACCCGCTGGCCCTTGCCGTCATATCCCATGCGGCGGGTCTTCAGCACGCCCTTGCCGCCAAACTCCACAACGGCGGCTTCAAGGCTTGCCTGATCGTCCACTGGCCGGAAACCGGCGGTCGGAATGCCGCAATCATTGAGGAAGCGCTTTTCCGTCAGCCGGTCCTGCGAGGCGCTGAGCGCCTGCGGTGGCGGGTAGACGGGAACAGACGCCGACAGCGTCTGTGCGGCCACGACGGGCACATTCTCGAACTCATAGGTCACGACGTCGCAAACGCTGGCAAGTTCGGCCAGCGCCGTCTCGTCATCATAGGCGGCCACGATCTGCCGATTGCAGACCTGTGCTGCCGGACAATCGGCCTGCGGTTCCAGCACGATGGTGCGGAAGTTGAGGCGGGCGGCAGCCATGGCCAGCATGCGCGCCAGCTGACCACCGCCGATGATACCGATGGTCCCGGATTTCCCTTGATGTTTCGAGGTCATTGCGGCGTATCCAGCGGATATTCTGCAATGGCCGCTGTCTGGCGGGCGCGGTATTCGTCCAGCCGGTCTGCCAGATCCTCGTCCGACAGGGCGAGAACGGCTGCGGCCAGAAGGGCTGCGTTGATGGCGCCTGCACGGCCGATGGCCAGCGTGCCGACGGGAATGCCGGCGGGCATCTGCACGATGGAATAGAGACTATCCTGACCCGACATGGTTTTTGATTGAACGGGAACGCCAAAAACCGGCAGGGGCGTCAGTGCGGCTGTCATGCCGGGCAGGTGGGCTGCGCCACCGGCACCTGCGATGATGACCTTGAAGCCTTCGTCGCGCGCGCCGCTGGCAAAGCTGAACATGCGCTCTGGCGTGCGGTGGGCGGAAATGATGCGCGCTTCATATTCCACATCCAGCGCATCCAGCGTATCTGCGGCGTTTTTCATGGTTTCCCAGTCGGACTGGCTACCCATGATGATGGCGACGGGCGGTGTTTCTGTGCTCAACGGTAATCTCCGTATCAGGCAATAATATCAGGAATAATCTGGTCTTCGATCTGGGTCATCTTGTCTTTGATGATCAGCTTCTTCTTCTTCATGCGCTGAATGCGCAACGCTTCGCAGTTGGTCTGCATCATGGCGTTGATTGCCGCATCGTAATCTTCGTGTTCCTGGCGAAGTCGCGCAAGCACCAGCCGAACGTCGGCCTGATCCTGGTCGGGCATCTCTATTCTTCCCCATTTTGAGACAACCGGACCGCCATCCGGCCATTTTGTTTTCGGTCTTGGTGCCTGTACCATCAAATCACGGTAACGGGAAGTTTCCCTAACAACCAAATTGCCCCACTATGGCCTTCATTTCGCCTTCGACAAGCGGGGCGTTCCATGTCACATTGGTGTCGTAAACCTGAAACTCCAGCGATGGAGCGCTGGAGGTAGGTTCAACAAGGAAGGACGTGCCGCATGACCATTCAGGCTCATATTGCATCGCTGGAAAAGAAACACGGTGCTCTTGAGGAGGAGCTCGAAACCGTATTGGCTTCTCCCTCCTCAGATGATCGGCAGATTGTGGATCTTAAACGCAAGAAACTGCGCCTGAAGGATGAAATGCAGAGGCTACAAGCCTCCACCAAGCATTAATCGCCTAAAATCTTTGTTGCCTGACGTCAGTATCGTTTACGTCGCAGCCTGAAAGCCCGGCTCTGATTGCTACCGCGATCAGGGCCTTTTGTTTGGCTTACCGTGGCTAGATTGGTAGCCCATCCCACAGAAGCTTCAGCGCCGCCAGAAAGGCCATGGCGTACATCAGCGGATAAAAGATCGCCGGCTTCATGTATTTCACCACTTTTGCCCCGGCAAAGGTTGCCACCATGGCAACCGGCAACAGCATGGCGGATGTCGTGAGGTTTGCGGAATCAAGCGCGCCCAGCGCAAAATAAGGAATGAGCTTGATCGCATTCATGATGGCGAAGAAGCGAACGCTCATGCCGGTATAGACCTTCGGGTCCAGTTTCAGCGGCAGCACGTAGATCTGGAAAGGCGGCCCGCCCGCATGCGCCACGAAGCTGGCATAGCCCGAAAGGCTGGACCAGATGGTCGCCTTCACGGGGCTCTGGGCTTTGGCTGGCGCTTCCTGCCCGCCGCGCGCGGTGCGATAAGCCTCGAAGAAATAGCGGATGACAAAGATGATGGTGACGCTTGCCACGACAAGGCGCATGGCATCGGCTGAAATCATGCTGGACATCGCCCAACCCAGCGTAATCCCTGCAATTGCACCCGGCAGCATAAGCAGCAGCGTCTGGCGGTGATTGTATTTGCGCCATGCCATCAGCGCGACCAGATCCATGACCACGAGGATCGGCAAAAAGATCGCCGCCGCCTGCACCGGTGGCACGGCCAATGACATCAAAGGCACGCCCATCAATGCCAGCGCGCCGCCCAGCCCGCCTTTGGAAAGGCCAACGAGGATGACAGCAGGGATGGCGACGAGAAAAAAATGAAAATCATGCAGCATGGATGAAGGTTGATCCTTTCGCCTGTCCGGTCTATCGGAATTGCTATATGAAAACGAGTGCAGATTGCGCGAGAAGCGTTCTGTCTGCGGAAAATGGAAAAACCGATGTCTGCACCCAAAAACCGTTGCCGCCTCGTTCTGATCGTGCCTGCGCATGATGATGCCGACCATCAGGCAAAGACGCTGCAAGATGCGCTGCGTGGCGGCGATGTCGCCTCCGTCATCATTCCGCAATATGGTCTTGACGACGCGACCTTCCAGAAGTTGGCCGAGACGCTGGTTCCCATCGTCCAGGAGGCAGGGGCTGCTGCACTGGTGGCTGGCGATAGCCGCACGGCAAGCCGCGTGAAGGCAGATGGCCTGCATGTGCTGGGCGGTGCGGAAGCCCTGTCTGAAGCCATGGAGAGTTTCTCGCCAAAGCTCATCGTTGGCGGCGGCAATGCCGATGACCGTCACAAGGCGCTGGAACAGGGCGAGAGCAACCCGGACTACATGTTCTTCGGCAAGCTGGAAGGCGATATCAAGCCGGACGCCCATTCCAAGAACCTCGCGCTTGGCGAATGGTGGGCTTCCATGATCGAAATCCCGGCCATCGTCATGGGCGGTTCCGATGTCGCCTCGGTGGTTGCCGTGTCGGAAACCGGCGTCGAATTCGTCGCCCTGCGGGATGCCGTTTTCGGCCATGCCGGAGGTGCCGCGCAGGCGGTTGCTGAAGCGAATGCGCTGCTGGACGAAAAAGCGCCACGGTTTGGCGGTTGATACAGGCGATGATCGCTCGTTTGCTTCGTTTCCGTCTGTCTGTTTCGGCTCTCGCTCTGGCGTGCGCGATTGTGCCGCATGCCGTTTTTGCACAGGATCCGAAACCGGCACCGCCACAATCCGAGCTTCTGCCGGGTGTGGGAACGAGCGCGCCGCAGCCTGATACGATGACGCCGACGGATGAGGATACGGATTTTGGCCCCGCCAAAGCCGATGGCCCCGAAGTCCTGTCGCGTCCGTCTGACGCCAATGCCGAGCCGATCCGCAGAGGGCGCGTTGGCGCTGACGATCAGAAGGATTTGCAGCCTTCCGAAGGGGTCACTGTCTACCAGCGCATGGGGGCCGAGCTTCCAGCCCTTCCGGCAGAGAAAAAATTCACCGGCAAGGTGGATGAGGCCTTTGGCCACTATCAGCGCGGTGAATATGTGCAGGCGCTGTCCAAGGCTTTGGCGCGCGCGGAAAAAGGCGATGCACCGGCCCAGACACTGGTGGCCGAAATGATGTCGCGCGGCTTCGGCATTGCCCGCGATGACAAGACCGCAGCCTTCTGGTTCGAGCAGGCGGCAAAGGGCGGCGATCCTGTCGCCATGTTCAAGTATGCCCTCATCCTGATGGAAGGCAAAGTCGTCAAGCGCGACAAGACGCTGGCCGATGATTACATGCGCCGTGCCGCAGAGGCTGGTAATGCCGAGGCGGAATTCAACTGGGCGCAGATCCTGGTGTCCCAGGCGCCGGGACCCAACGGCCTTCACTCCGCTTTGCCATTTTATGAGAAATCCGCCGAAAAGGGCGTAGCCGACGCGCAATATGCCGTTTCGCAGATCTACTGGAACCTCAACGACATCCCGGCCGAAAAGAAAGCCAAGTCCCGCGACTGGCTGATGCGCGCCGCAAAGGCAGGCTTTGATACCGCGCAGGTCGATCTCGGCGTCTGGCTCGTCAACGGTGTGGGCGGTGAGCGCAATCTGGAGGAGGGCTTTCGCTGGCTCCTTGGCGCGGCCCAGCGCGGCAATGTCGTTGCCCAGAACAAGATCGCTCATCTCTATATTCAGGCGCTCGGCACCAAGCCGGATCCGGTCGAAGCCGCCAAATGGTACGTGCTGTCGCGCCGCGCCGGTCTCAAGGACCCCGGATTGGAAGATTTCTACCTCGGAATCGAAGAAGAACAGCAAAGAAAAGCCATCGACGCTGCAAACCGCTTCCGCCCTGCCTGAGTTGGAGGCCAGTTCGGGTGGCTTTCGGCTTTTTACCTTGAATTCCAGCGCGTTTTGTGGTCTTGAACCGCAAACTTTCAATCAGAAACCGCATTTGCGTGCCTGCCGGAAATTTCGGCTAGCAGGTTCAGCCACCTTTCAGGAACAACGTCATGGCCCGTTCAGCCCTTCTCAATGTCATGGTTCAGGCCGCTCTCAAGGCCGGAAAATCGTTGGCTCGTGACTTCGGTGAAGTTCAGAACCTGCAGGTTTCGGTCAAGGGTCCCGGCGATTTCGTATCGCAGGCAGACCTCAAGGCTGAAAAGATCGTCCATGACGAGCTGATGAAGGCCCGCCCGACCTATGACTTTCTGGGTGAAGAAGGCGGCGAGGAAAAGGGTTCTGACGGCGCGCATCGCTGGATCGTCGATCCGCTGGATGGCACCACCAACTTCCTGCACGGCATTCCGCAATTTGCCGTTTCCATCGCGCTGGAGCGCAATGGCGAAATCGTCGCGGGCGTGATCTTCAACCCTGCAACGGATGAACTTTACACGGCGGAACGCGGCAGTGGCGCGTTTCTTAATGATCGCCGCATTCGTGTGGCAGCCCGCAAGCAGATCACCGATTGCGTTGTCAGCTGCGGCGTGCCGCATCTGGGCCGCGGCAATCACGGCAAGTTCCTGGTGGAGCTGCGTCATGCCATGGGCGAAGTGGCTGGCATCCGTCGTTTCGGCGCTGCGTCGCTGGATCTGGCCTATGTCGCGGCAGGCCGTCTGGATGGTTTCTGGGAAGCTGATCTTGCCCCATGGGATATGGCCGCTGGCCTCGTCATTATCCGTGAAGCGGGCGGTTTCGTCAGCGACATGAAGGGCGGACAGGATATTCTCGGCACTGGCAGCATCGTTGCTGGCAACGAATATATCCGCAAGGCGCTGGCCGAGGTTGTCAGCCGACCAATTCCGGGCCGTTAAGCCTCTTTTTTCGCTCGTAAATCTCCAGAAGAGGCGTTTGCTGACGCCTCTCTTGATCAAGGGTTGAAAAACCCTTGGGACGTTACCGGCTTTTCACTTCAATTCGTCGCAATTTTCCACTAGCTTCCGCTCGTAACCGCGATCATGCGTTTGCGAACCGCTGCAAGGCGTGTTCAAACGTGTGTTGCGGCAGGTCCAAAGGGAATGAGCATTATGGCGGATACGGAACGGCTGGACGTCGGCGTCGAGCGAGTGGTGACGAAGGAATATCATCACAAACTGTCGAGCCCCACGCCATTTTTGTGGACGATGGTCATCTTCCTCATCATCGTCGCATTCCTCGCCGCCATTCTTTTCCGGCAGGCGCAATCTGCCTTCATGACCAATCCGGGCCTGAACGGCTTCATTCTGGGCGTTCTGGTCATCGGCATCATCCTCGTCTTCACGCAGGTTCTCTCGCTTCGCCCGGAAGTGCGCTGGTTCAACGGCTTTCAGGCGGCAGGCACTGTCGATAAGGCCGGTCGCACGCCAAAGCTTCTGGCGCCCATGCGCGCCGTCTTCGGCAAGCGCACCGATGTGCGCGTCTCCACCGTCACGCAGCGTTCCCTGCTGGATAGTATCGCCACGCGTCTGGACGAATCGCGCGATACCTCCCGCTATCTCATCGGCCTTCTGGTGTTTCTCGGCCTGCTCGGCACATTCTGGGGTTTGATCGGCACCATTGCCGCCATCAGCGGCGTCATTCAGGGCCTTGACCCCACATCGGGTGATACCAACGATATTCTCTCGTCTTTGAAGTCGGGTCTTACCGCGCCTCTGTCCGGCATGGGCACGGCGTTTTCGTCCTCTCTTCTCGGCCTTTCCGGTTCTCTCATTCTCGGTTTTCTGGATCTTCAGGCCGGTCGTGCCCAGAACCGTTTTTATACCGAGTTGGAAAACTGGCTTTCTTCCGTGACCGATACCGGTAAGGACATGGATGGCAAGTCTGCTAATTACGGCGCCGCTGGCAGCGAGCGTTCACTGGCCGCCATGACCAGCCTTGCCGAAGGCATTCAGGGCCTCGTCAAGAACATGCGCGGCGAACAGCAGATGCTGCGAGACTGGATCGAGGCGCAACAGGAGGAATCGAAATCCCTGCGCCGCACGCTGGACAGGTTGTCTGCGCGCATGGATGCCGACCAGAAATACGCAAGAAGTTCATCCCGTCACGATAACGGGAGCGAGTGATCATGGCGCTTGGGCGCAACCGCCGACGCGACCGGGGTGTCGATTACTGGCCGGGTTTCGTGGATGCCTTGTCCACGCTTCTCATGGCCATCATGTTCCTGCTCACCGTGTTCGTGCTGGCGCAGTTCATTCTGTCGCGGGAAATTTCCGGCAAGGATGAGGTGATGAGCCGGCTGAACAACCAGATCGCGGAACTGACCGAATTGCTGGCGCTGGAAAAGGGCAGCAAGCAGGATATTGAAGATACGCTGGCCAATCTCCAATCCACGCTGGCCGTGTCGGAAACCGAGCGTTCGCGCCTGCAATCCCTGCTGGACTCCGGCGCGGGCAACAGTTCAGCCGCCAATGCCCGCGTAGGTCAGTTGACGGGCGAGTTGGAAGATGCGCGCCAGACAGGTGCGCGTGCGTCTGCCCAGATCGACCTTCTCAACCAGCAGATCGCAGCGCTTCGCGCCCAGATTGCCTCGGTGGAAACGGCCCTGCAGGCATCTGAAGCGAAGGATTCATCCTCTCAGGTCAAGATCGCCGATCTCGGTCGCCGCCTCAATGTGGCGCTGGCCCAGCGTGTGCAAGAGTTGAACCGCTATCGTTCGGATTTCTTCGGACGCCTGCGTGAAATCCTGTCGGACCGCGAGAATATTCGCATCGTCGGAGACCGCTTTGTCTTCCAGTCCGAAGTTCTGTTTCCTTCCGGCGGCAATGACATGAACCCGGCAGGTCAGGACGAAATGGCCAAGCTCGCCATAGCCCTTATCGATCTTGCGAAGGAAATTCCCGCAGAAATCAACTGGGTTCTGCGCGTGGATGGCCACACGGATAATGTCCAGCTTTCGGGCACAGGCCGCTTCCGCGACAATTGGGAGCTATCATCTGCCCGCGCAACGTCGGTCGTCAAATACCTCATCTCCAAAGGCGTCCCCGCAAACCGCCTCGTCGCGGCTGGCTTCGGTGAATACCAACCCCTGGCTGATGGCGATACGCCCGAAGCGCGCTCCCAGAACAGACGCATCGAGCTGAAGCTGACCGAAAGGTAAGGGCTCAGCTATGGCTTGCCTCTCCCCTTGTGGGAGAGGATAGAAAATCACGATCTCAGTGCAGCTAAGTCGGTAATTCTGCAGGTGAGGGGTAGTGCACCAACCGCTAGCGGTCCTATATCGCCAGATATTTCCCATCTGAATCAATGCTTTAATAAAAATCTCCGAAAATCCTCAAAAAATCGATCTGCACTTTCTCAATGGCGGGCGAATCACCCGCACAATGTCGCCGTTCCGCCCTCGGATACACCGCAAGGCGTTGCGGCGAGGCGGAACCGGCGCTGGTGATGATGAGGCTACGCAACCTTTCATCGCCGGGGTCTGGCAGCGATCTCCCCGGTGGCAACGGGTGAGGGGATAGCGTCGGTTTCGGACCGGCTGGCGCAATCTCCTCCATGTTCGATCCGGCCTGACGCTTGCGCGTTGCGAATGCCTTACAGCTTCGTTTCGCGTCTGCATCAGTCCGGCTCGTCAGCTACCGGGCGTACCGACAGCCCTTCGCCAATGGTCGAACGCGACCGGATGGCGGAACGGCGAAAGTCAGGCGGTACACAGGAACACGCTGCATCTGCCCCGCATCGTAAAGGATGCGGACGGATCGTGAGGGACAGCAGAGGTCAACAGCCTATGTTTCACCTTGCGGAAAACGGATCGCCTCAGGTCCGCGCCTCGATCAATCGGCGTGGATGTCAGGCGAAGGCAGGTGTGGCCGAACTGGCAGGCGGTATCTCTTGGGATGCCGCTGCCCGGAATGGGGAAGGGTTGGATCTTGGCCATGTCCGACCGGTTTTTCGGCAAGGTTCGCCCTCGCCATCCGGGAACAGCCAGCCGTGGCAAGAGATCGTGGGCGGGCACAAACCGCTGAACGGGGTGCTGAAAGGTGCCGATACTACTACTACCCAACGAGGCAACTTTCAGCGCCCCGTCCGAATACCCATTGGCCTCAACCGGCGATGGTCAGAACTGGGAAGATCAAGCCACGGGCAGATGCTGCCGCGTGAACGGCGAAGCTTGGCTGAAGGAATGCGCTTCTCCATCCGTTGCAAAAAAATTGACGTTTGCGTAAAGGTAATCCGGCTGATCCGGGAGGGGTTGATGGAGCAATTTGACGTTATTGTCGTGGGCGCAGGGCTTGCCGGTCTGGTTGCGGCCAGCGAGGCTGCCGAGCGCGGGCTGAAAGTCTGTCTACTGGATCAGGAAGGCGAGCAGAATCTCGGCGGGCAGGCCTTCTGGTCGCTAGGCGGTCTGTTTTTTGTCGATAGTCCTGAACAGCGGTTCATGCGGGTGCGCGATAGTCTCGATCTTGCCCGGCAGGACTGGTTCGGTTCAGCTGCCTTCGACCGGCCAGAAGATCATTGGCCGCGCCTTTGGGCTGAAGCTTATCTGAATTTCGCAGCCGGCGAGAAACGCGCCTGGCTGCATGGGCTTGGCATGCGGTGGTTTCCGGTTGTCGGCTGGGCCGAACGCGGCGGATCACATGCCCATGGTCACGGCAATTCCGTTCCCCGCTTCCATGTGACCTGGGGCACCGGCCCCGGTGTGTTGGAGCCCTTCGTCAGAAAGGTCAAAACCCTTGCAGAGACCGGGCGCATCGTTCTCAAATTCCGCCATCAGGTCGATGTGCTTGATAGCACCAATGGTGCGGTGACCGGCGTTTCCGGCATGGTGCTCTATCGGGACACCGTTCAGCGTGGGCAAAGCAGCAGCCGGCTCGGTATTGATACATTTCAACTTACCGCCTCGGCGGTCATTGTCACATCGGGTGGCATTGGTGGCAACCACGCGCTGGTGCGCCAGAACTGGCCGGTCGAGCGGTTGGGGCAACCACCAGCGGAGATGGTCTGCGGCGTTCCTGCCCATGTGGACGGGCGCATGGTGGCCATCACAGAAGCGGCGGGCGGTGCCGTCATCAACCGCGATCGCATGTGGCATTATACCGAGGGGGTGAAAAATCACGATCCGATCTGGCCAAACCACGGCATACGCATTCTCCCCGGTCCGTCATCCTTCTGGTGCGATGCGCGTGGTGATCGGTTGCCAGCGCCTGCCATGCCGGGTTTCGATACGCTGTGCACGCTGAAAATTCTGCGTGAACGGGGCAGCGATTACAGCTGGTTCATTCTGACCAAGGCCATTATCAAGAAGGAGTTTGCCCTATCCGGTTCCGAGCAGAACCCGGATCTGACGGGCAAGAATATCCGCCTTCTTCTCAAACGTCTTGGCAAGGAGCCGCCCGGTCCGGTCAAGGCCTTCATGGAGCACGGCGAGGACTTTGCCGTGCGCGATACGCTGGAAGAACTGGTGGATGCGATGAACGCGATTGCCGGTGAGGGGCATCTCGATGCGGGCCACATTCGCCGCCAGATCGAGGCGCGGGACCGGGAACTCACCAACTCTTTCAGCAAGGATGCGCAGATCACCGCCATCAGGGGTGCCCGCAATTACCTCGGCGATAAGTTGATGCGCACCGCAAAGCTCCATCGCCTATTGGACCCCGCAGCCGGACCCCTGATCGCCGTTCGTCTGCACATCCTCACCCGCAAAACGCTGGGCGGTCTGCACACTGACCTTAATGGCCGGGTGCTGGATGGCAACGGCGTTGCTGTGCCCGGACTTTACGCGGCGGGCGAAGTCGCAGGCTTCGGCGGCGGCGGCATGCACGGCTATAATGCGCTGGAAGGCACCTTTCTGGGAGGATGCCTGTTTTCCGGACGTGTGGCGGGTCGAAGTGTCGGAGGCTAGCTGGATTTCAATAGCGTGACGACTTCGTCCTCGCCTGATGTCTGGAACTGAAGGCGGGCGAGTTTCGCATAGAGGCCGCCCTGTCTGGACAGGCTTTGATGCGTGCCTTCTTCGATGATGCGGCCTTCATCCATCACCAGAATGCGGTCGGCTTTCAACACGGTCGCCAGGCGGTGGGCGATGACGATGGTGGTGCGCTTGGCGATCAGTTGGTCCAGCGCCTTCTGCACCAGCGTTTCGCTCTCGGCATCCAGCGCAGACGTCGCTTCGTCCAGAAGCAGAATCGGCGCGTCACGCAGAATGGCGCGGGCAATGGCGATGCGCTGGCGCTGGCCGCCTGACAGCGTCACGCCGCGTTCGCCGACAATGGTGTCGTAGCCATTTGCGAGCTTGGTGATGAAGCCATCGCCCTGTGCGGCGACCGCTGCCGCCTGCACATCGTCACGGCTCGCATTGGGTTTGCCAAAGGCGATGTTGTCATGGATGGAAGCGGCAAAGATCGCGACATCCTGCGGCACGATGGCCAGGCGTGAGCGCAGCTCTTCCAGCGTGACCGAACGGATATCGGTGCCATCCACCATGATGCGTCCGTTCTGCGGATCGTAAAAGCGCATCAGCAGAGAAAAGACCGTGCTTTTCCCAGCGCCCGATGGTCCGACAATCGCGACCGTTTCACCCGCTGCAACCTTGAAGGACAGGTCGGATAGAATCGGTCTGCCAACGGCCTGTGGATAATGGAATGCAACATTCTCAAAGCTGGCTTCGCCACGGGCCGGAACGGGCAGGGCAACTGGCGCTGCGGGATTTTCGACCGGCGATTTTTCCTGAAGCAATTCGGACAGCCGCTCGGCGGCACCTCCGGCTTGCGACAGCTCGCCCCAGACTTCGGAGAGCTGGCCAAGCGAGCTTGCGGCGATGACGGAATACAAAACGAATTGGCTGAGCGTGCCAGCCGAAATCGTGCCATTGAGAACGCCATGCGCGCCATACCAAAGGATTGCGACGACGCTGCCGAAGACGAAGCTGATGGCAACGGCTGTCAGAACTGCGCGGGCGCTGATGGCAGCACGGGCGCCGCGATAGGCCGTTTCGACCGCATTATTATAGCGAGAGTTGGCCAGCACTTCCGCATTGAACGACTGAATGGTGCGGCTTGCGGAAATGGTTTCGGCGGCAAAGGCCGAGGATGTGGCAAGGGCATCCTGCGTGATGCGTGACCGCGACCGCACGGAGCGGCCAAAGGCAATGAGCGGGAAGACGATGAGCGGGATGGCCAGCAGCGCAAGGCCCGAGAGGCTCGGGCTGGTATAGACCATCATGACCACAGCACCCAGACAGAGCAGGATGTTGCGCAGCGCCTGCGAGGCGGATGAGCCGAAGGCGGAGCGGATCTGCACCGTGTCGGCTGTCAGCCGCGATGCCAGTTCGCCGGAATGGTTGATATCGAAAAAAGCCTGAGACAGCGAGGTGAGGTGGGCAAACACATCGCGGCGAAGATCGGCAACGACCCGCTCACCAATGGTCATGACGTAATAATAACGCATGGCGCTGGCCAGCGCGAGCACGACGGCAATGGCAAGAAGCATGGCGAAATAATTGTTGATCATGGCGCCATCGGCACCTGCAAAGCCGTGATCAACGATCCGGCGAACGGCCAGCGGCAGAGCGAGCGTCATGGCAGAAGACAGGACAAGGGCGAAAATGGCGGCTGCAACCAGCCCGCGATAGCGCTTCAGATAGGGGAACAGGCTCGCGAGGGGTTTGGGCGATTTGCGCATGGCCGATTTCGGTTCCTGAATGTCTGCCACGATCAACTCCTACATTTGCCGACATGCTGCTGTGCCAAGTGTTGACCGAGCATCAGCAGGCACTTGTTATCTCGGTGACCTTCATGTATAGGCTCCGCATCGAATTGGGAAGCCATGGCCAAATGGTCTGGAGCTTCATTATTGAATTGGCTCAGTTGACGCAATTGCGGCAAATGGTCCGCATGTCACTAAAGCAGGAAGATTGTCATGAAGGCTGAAATTCATCCCGACTATCACATGATCAAAGTGGTCATGACCGATGGCACAGAATACGAAACACGCTCCACATGGGGCTCCGAGGGTCAGGTCATGAACCTCGAAATCGATCCAAGCTCGCACCCTGCCTGGACAGGCGGCAACCAGCAGCTGATGGACCGTGGCGGTCGCGTCTCCAAGTTCAACAAGCGTTTCGGCGGCCTCGGCCTCTAAGCTTCTTGATACTGAAAAGAATAGAAAAAACCCCGGAGCGATCCGGGGTTTTTTGTTGCGTGGATTTTTGGGCGTTTGCCGCTTCGCTTGGGAGGTGCCAAATTTCACAGAGCCGAAAAACAAAAAAGGCAGACCGAAGCCTGCCTTAAAACTGTTTAGTCGTCTTCAAAGCCGACTTGGCGTCTCAGTTGCCTGAGAATGCGGTGCGGAGAAGGTTGAGCTGCGCCTGAACGCTGTTCTCATTGTCTGGAACCTTGGCGGCTTCCGACGGGCGGTAGATTTCGCGGTCGAGGAGAGCAACGCGGTTCTGAAGGCGAAGCGAACGCTCGACGAGATCGCGGAACGATTCTGGCAGGTCACCCCAGCCCGGAGCGTTGCGATCAACGTTGAAGTTGTCGAGGCGAACTTTGTTCTTTTCGCTCAGAACTTGATCACGGCTCATTTCGCCATTGTTGACGGCGCGCTGGAGAAGAAGCCAGGAAGCCATCTGCATGAGTCGGGTCGTGAGACGCATGGATTCTGCGGCGTAAAGAACCGAGGCCATCCGTGGCAATACTTTGGAAGCTGCGCGCCCGGAACCGTCGAGGTAGGTCGCAGTTTCTTCTACCAAAGTCATGCCTTCAGAATAAAGGCCCTTGAACTGGTTGGAAGCTGCAGCACGGCCAGCAAAGCTGATAGTATTCAAAACCTGTTCTGACATTTTTTCAAATCCTGCTTACGCACCATACTACGGCAACGGAACTGAGGCGTAATAGTTCCGGCGTCTTTGTATTTTCAGGATGATAGCAATAGCCCAAATACGCAAGCTGATTATTAAAGAAAGGTTAATACCCACAGCTTTGGTCATTTTGGGGCTGGACAAAAAAAGAGCCGCAAAAGCGGCTCTCAAGGTAAAACAGGGAGAAAAATCAGACCAAATCGCCGATAGGAGAAACTGCCTGAGGTCCAGCAGAACTGAACATGTATATTAATCGCTTAAAAAGCTTAATTTTTGGTTAATGGTAAACGAAATTCTGACCCGCTGCGTAACGTTAATGGAACGTCACGCAGCCGTTCAAGAACGGAACAGGGTTTCTGCTGACTTTCGACCCGCTGCCTTCTTCTCGCGCTCAACTTCAAGTCTTTCGATTTCTACTCGCAGTATTGTGATGCGCGCCGTCAGCTCGTCCACCGACAATGGCGAGAGATCGCCACCCACAACATGGGTGGCGGCTTGTTGCTTCATGGACTGTTCGTCAAAGGCACTCATATTCCGGCTCCTTTTTCCAACTCAGCCTCATCCTCAGGATATTGCGGGGCGCGAGGATCGAGCGAGGCGCTTTCAGGGGTGATCTGTGCCATGGCGGTGGTGGAGAAATTGTCCTTTTCTTCCGAAGGCAGCGCGGCGCGCTGCCGTGAGCGGAACATGGCATAGGCGGTGATGAGAAGGTGCGAAATGGCCGTGACCCAGAAGAGGGCGTAGGGGCCGAAGGACGTCATGATCGGGCCACCAAGCGTTGGACCAATAATCGTGCCGATGCCGTAAAGCAGAAGAAGGCCGCCCGAGACTTTGACGAAGTCTTCCGAAGAGGCGTAGTCATTGGCATGCGCGACCGCGATGGGGTAGAGCGCGTTTGCTGTGGCGCCATAGACTGCGATCATGCCGATCAGCACATAGACGTGAGCGGGCTGGATAAGGGTGACGGCAAGGCCTGCAAGGGCGGCCACGCCGGAAAGACCAGCCAACACATAGCGGCGGTCTATTCTGTCGGAAAGCTTGCCCGCCGGGAATTGAGCCAATGCGCCGATGAAGATCGTAACGCTGACCATGATGGCGATGGTCGTGGGATCAAGCCCAGCACGCGCGCCGAAAACCGCACCCAAGGTGCCGTATGCGCCATTGGCGATGCCAATCAGCAGAATGCCTATGAATGAAACGGGCGAGGTGCGGTAGAGTGCGGGAAGATCCAGCTTGACCTTTTTGAGAGGCTGGGGACTTTCCGCTTTAGACAGCATGGCTGGCATGATGGCGACGCAGTAAATGATCGCGCAGACCATGAAGAGCGAGGTGTTGCTGACGGTGCCGAAGGGAACGAGCAATTGCCCTGCCACAACGCCGAACAGGGTGATGGCGATGTAGAGGGAGAAGATCGCGCCACGGCTTTCATTGGTCGCGCGTTCGTTCAGCCAGCTTTCGATAATCATTGACGTACCGGCGGTGCAGAAGCCGGTCAGCGTACGCAAGGCGACCCAGGATACATCATCGACGAAAAGTCCGGTGAGCAGAATAGTCAGGCAGATGAGGGCGACAAAACTGCCAAAGGCCCTGATGTGCCCGGCGCGCCGCACGATGCTGGGCGCCACGAAACAACCGACAACGAAGCCCGCAGCCCAGGAGGTGCCGAGAAAGCCCAGCACTTCATTGGAATATCCTTCTGCCGATCCCCTCACGGGCAAGAGAAGGCCTTGAAGGCCGTTGCCCAGAAACAGAAACAAGGTGCTGGCTAAAAGGGCGAATACGGGTAGAAGGTTTCTGCTCATAAGGCCACTCTCATGCTAAGCGATTGTTTGCGCCGCTGTGGATGGCGCGCGAATGGGGTATGTGTCTTTGGTGAGCGTTAAAAATGTCCAGCCTGTGACACTGTGACAATAAAGCCAAAAGGTTTCGGGATGACGAAGGCAATAGGGCTTTTTTTACTACTGGCCATGGTCGTCCAGATTATTCGCCCGCTTGGCCTGCCGGGCCTGCGCAAACGCGCCGACTTCTGGAAACTCGCCGTGATTGCCTTTGTCATCTGGTCTCTGGTGCTGTTGCTGCGGCCCTGAATAGAGCCGCAGCATTCTGACATCTTCAAAGTTTTCTCTTCAGATAATGCTCCACCTGCCGCTTTTCCCAATCCGCATTGAGGAATGGGACCATGTCAAATGTTCGCAAGCCATGGCCGATGACGGCGACGCCCAGCCCAAGTGCTGGCCAGATGGCCCAGAAATAATGCGGGCTGGTGAGAAGGTTGACCACGGCAAGGAACGCAACAAGCACGACATATCTGGCGACGTGCATGTAAAAAGCCTTGATATTGCGAACGCGGGCGAAGGCGACAGCCTCTTCCGCTTCGATGCTGTTTATGGGTGTGGCTGGCATGTCTTTGGGGTCCTGTTCGGTGAGTTGCGATACATCAATCTCGAAGATGGACGCCAATGTTTTTGAGGTCTCCAGACTTGGTGCCTGCCCACGCTCGATCCGCTGAATGGTGCGTGTGCTGAGGCCGCTGATGGTCGCCAGTTGTTCCTGCGACCAGCCGCGTTGAAGTCTCAGTTTCTGTATCAACATTGATGTCTCTCCACGTTCGATGCCGAACACCTGCCTTGGATGCCGCACCACTGCCATGTCACCGCGCCGACTGTCGGGTTCGTGTCGGGTGACGCAGGTTGCATGCCGGACGGATCATGCTTTGACTGGAGGCGATTTTGAAGGGGAATGGAAAAACAAAACCGCCCGCAACGATGTTGCGAGCGGCGTTTGGACTGGTTTTGAAGCCAGAGGCTGGATCAGGCGGCTTTTTCAAGCTCCTGCTTCCAGTTGCCCAGTGCTGCAAGCGTGTTCATTTCTGCGCGGTGGCGGAAGGCGCGCTGGCCAGCGGCGACATTTTCGGATTTGCCGCCCCACGCCTTGAGGGCCGTATCCTGAAGGGCGCGACCATAGGAGAAGGTGAGGGCCCATGGGAGGTCATAGCCAGCATTCATGGCGCTGAGATGTGCGGTTGCTTCTTCGGCGGACTGGCCGCCTGAGAGGAAGGCAACGCCGGGAACAGCTGATGAAACGGTGGCCTTCAGAACCTTGACGGTCTTTTCTGCGACTTCTTCGACGGATGCCTTGCGGGCGTTCTTGCCATCGATGACCATGTTTGGCTTGAGGATCATGCCTTCGAGGTTGACGCGGGCATCGTACAGATCGGTGAAGACGGTGCGCAGGACCCATTCGGTTACTTCGGCACAACGATCGATGCTGTGGGTGCCGGGTTCGCCATCCATCAGAACTTCAGGCTCAACAATCGGAACGATGCCAGCCTGCTGGCACAGCGCGGCATAACGGGCAAGCGCCTGCGAATCTGCCTTGATGGAGCCCCATGTTGGCAGGCCCTGACCGATGTTGATGACGCCGCGCCACTTGGCAAAACGTGCACCGGCTTCGTAATAGGTCTTCAGGCGATCTGCCAGGCCATCGAGACCTTCTGTGACGGTTTCGCCGGGGAAGTTGGCCTGCGGCTTTGCGCCCGTATCGACCTTGATGCCGGGAATGCTGCCCGCCGCCTTGATGATATCAACGAAAGGCGTGCCATCAGCGGCCTTCTGGAACAGGGTTTCTTCATAGAGGATGACGCCGGAAATGCACTTCGTCATCGCATCTTCGGTGCGAAACAGCATTTCGCGATAATCGCGGCGGCTGTCTTCGGTGGATGCCAGACCGATGCTGTCAAAGCGCTTCTTGATGGTGCCGGTGGATTCATCTGCTGCCAGCAAACCTTTGCCGTCGGCAACCATTTTCACTGCGATGTCTTCAAGACGTTCCGTCATTTTCAATCTCCCTAAGCACGATGAATCTGGGTTAGCAGAAGAATTTGGGAAGGAAAATGGCATGCTAAATCATTGAAACGATTGAAATCATTTCAATCGTTTGAAACTTTAGGAAATCTTTAAAAATATTTAAATGAGGGGATAGGCCCCCGCTGCGCGCTTCGGACGCCATGTCTTGCGCGGTCCCCGGAAACAAGTCCGAGGATGGAAAAGCACTCCCGCCCTCCAAGTGGAGAGCGGGACGCGGTGTTGAAGTTTACTTCTGTTCCTGAAGGATGGCGACGCCGGGAAGGACCTTGCCTTCCATCCACTCCAGAAACGCGCCGCCTGCGGTGGAGATGTAGGTGAAGTCATCGGCCACGCCAGCATGGTTGAGGGCAGAGACCGTATCACCACCACCGGCCACGGAAACGAGCTTGCCGTTTCGGGTGCATTCAGCTGCATATTGTGCGGCTGCGACGGTTGCCTTGTCGAAGGGTGCGATTTCGAAGGCGCCGAGCGGGCCGTTCCAGACCAGCGTTTCAGCGCGGGAAATCCAGCCCTTGATGGCTTCGACGGATTTGGGGCCGACATCCAGCACCATGGCATCTTCAGGGATTTCGTTGATATCGACCACTTCGTTTTCAGCGTTCGCCTTGAATTCGCGGGCAACTACGCCGTCTTCCGGCAGAACGATGGCGCAGCCTGCGGTGGCGGCCTCGATCATGATCTGCTTTGCGGTTTCTGCCAGATCATGCTCGCAGAGGGACTTGCCGACCTGCGTGCCGCGTGCGGCCAGGAATGTGTTGGCCATGCCGCCGCCGATGACGAGGGCATCGACTTTCTTGACGAGGTTCATCAAGAGATCGATCTTGCTGGAGACCTTTGCGCCGCCAACGATGGCAACCACGGGGCGCACCGGTGCACCAAGGCCTTTTTCCAGCGCCTCAAGCTCTGCCTGCATGGTGCGTCCAGCATAAGCGGGCAGGTGGCGGGCCAGACCTTCGGTGGAGGCATGGGCGCGGTGTGCTGCGGAGAACGCATCATTGACGTAGATATCGCCGTTCTTGGCAAGCTCGGCCAAGAAGGCCGCATCGTTCTTTTCTTCGCCCTTGTGGAAGCGGGTGTTTTCCAGAAGCAGGATATCTCCGTCCTTCATGGCGGCGACGGCATCCGCTGCGGGTGCGCCGATGGCATCAGAGGCGAAATGGACCTTCTGGCCCAAGACTTCTTCCACCGAGGAGGTGATGAGGGACAGCGACATATCCGCGACAGGTTCGCCCTTGGGGCGGCCAAAATGCGCCAGCAGAATGACTTTCGCGCCCTTTTTCGACAATTCGAGGATCGTTGGCGCAACACGCTCGATGCGGGTCTTGTCCGTTACCTTACCGTCAGCAACCGGCACGTTGAGATCAACGCGAACGAGAACGCGCTTTCCGGAGATGTCGGTGAGGTGATCGAGGGTCTTGAAGGCTGGCATGGATCGATCCTGATATCGTTGAAAGGATTGGCTTTGCGCGCGACCATACTATGCTTGACCGGTGGTGCAAGTCGCTCAATCATGATTTTCGCTCTGGCCGGGGTCACGTGTCGCTGACGGTATCGTGTTACCGGGAACGGCAGGCGCTTCGCGTTGCTTTTTCTTGGCGATATGGCTGCGGATGCGCTGGTTGATCTCCTTGAAGCTGATGAAGACGGGAAGCGCCGTGGCCGGTTCGACCGGCTCCAGCGAGATACCGACGCTGGAAATGGCGTGGTTTTCATCCAGATCCCGCACGATGAGAATGAGCGAGCCCAACCGCACGCGGTCTGCATATTCCGCCTTGCCGCCGAAACGGTTCTGGATGAGTTCGGCAACCGTCAGCGACTGTTCCTGCGTCGTCAGAAGGCCGGGGCCGTAGGACGCATCCAGCTCCTTGGCCGGGCGTTGGGGAGAGATGGCGAAGGTGCCGAAAATATCCTCATCATCCTTCGTCAAGGGTTTGGCGCTGGCAAACAGCCGGTCCAGAAGGCGGGTGTAGCTAGGCATGACGAAGAGATAAACCAGATCGTTTTCGCGCAGCCGCCCGGCATATTGGTAACGGATGGACTTGCCATCCCGCACCACAAGCGATGGCATGGCCCAGCGGGGAATGCGCTCACCCTGCAACACGGCGCTGCCCTTGGCGACACGATAGGAAATGAGTTCGTGGTTGGCTGTTCCGGGCAGGTCCACCTCCAGCTTGTCGACATCACCCATGCGCGGCGGGACGATGAGGCCGAGCTTTGTGGCCACGGGCTTGATGGTCCATCCCTGTATCAGAAGTGAAACCAGCACGATGATGAAGGCTGCGTTGAAATAGACATCTGCACCCGGCAATCCGCCAAGGGCGGGAAGGATGGCGAGCAGAATGGAGACCGCGCCGCGCAGACCGACCCATGCGACGAAGGTGGTTTCCTGCTGGGTGTAATTGAAGGGCATGAGGCTGAGCCAGACTGCGAGCGGGCGAGCGACGAAGATGAGAAACAGCGCTAGCAAGACTGCCGGTATGATGATGGCCGGAAATTGCGACGGCGTTGCGAGCAGCCCCAGCATCAGGAACATGATGATCTGCGCCAGCCACGTCATGCCCTCATGGAAACGGCGAATGGCGCCCTTGGCAAAGACGGTGCGGTTGCCCGCAACGATGCCCGCCACATAGACCGCCAGAAAGCCGCTGCCATGCATGGCGCCGGTGAAGGAAAAGACCAGAAGCGCCAAGGCCAGAACAAGGATGGGCACCAGCCCGCGATCCACCTGAAAGCGGTTGACCACAGTGGCAATCATCCAGCCGCCGAGGAGGCCAAAGACCACACCGAGACCCATTTCCTGCAGGAACAGCAACAGGAAGCTGCTATCGAAACCGGCAAGACCTTCGCCCTTGGACACGACTTCGACCAGTGCGATGGTGAGGAAAATCGCCATGGGGTCATTGGTGCCGGACTCCACTTCGAGGGTGGAGCGCACCTGATCGCGAATATGGATGCCGCCGATGCGCAGCAGGAAGAACACGGCTGCCGCATCTGTCGAGGCAACGATGGAGCCGAGCAGCAGGCCTTCCAGCCAGGAGAAGCCGAGAAGAAGTGCCGCAGCGCCTGCGAAAAACACCGATGTCAGCACCACACCGACGGTGGCGAGCGCAATGGACGGCCCCGCCGCCAGCCGGAAGGATTGGACCGATGTGCCGAAGCCGGAATCGAACAGGATGACGGCCAACACCAGCGAGCCCATCATATAGGCCAGCGGATTGTTGCTGAAATGAATGCCCAGGCCATCCGTGCCGGCGGCAAGGCCGATCATCAGGAACAAGAGCAGAAGCGGTGCGCCGAAGCGGTAGGCGATGAGACTGGAAAAGGCGGCGACAAGGACGAGGACGGTTGCGACCAGCAACAAGATGTAAAACGATTCCACGCACACGTCCCTTCGATGAAGGTCGCTTGCCACGCATGCTCCCGCACGTCAGCAATCAATGCGCCACGTTTTGGACGGCCACGGCGCGCTGTTTCGCGCAGAGGTCAGGGCAAGGCGAGGTCTATCGAATGGTACGGCAGGGAGCGATGCGCAGGCACACGCGACCGAATCCCTAGTGTTGATTTTTCCGGGCGAAAATAGACGAGAGCAAGGCGGTGACGCAAAAAAAGGAAGAGCATTAAGGGATGCTCGTGTGTCACATCAAGCGATGTGTAGGATTTAATCGTGTCGCGTGTTATGATTTGAAAAATGGAAAGGCGATGCGATGCGAACCACGCGGTCACTCAGTGTTACGCTGCCAGTCGATATGGCGGATATGGTCAAGGCGAAGGTTGCCTCCGGGCAATATGCCACGGAAAGCGAAGTTATTCGCGATGGCCTGCGCACATTGGCAGCGCGGGATTCGGCGATTGAACGGTGGCTGAAAGAGGATGTTGCAGCGGCTTATGATGCTCACAAATCCGAGCCCCAACGCGCTACATTGTTGAGAGACAGCATGTCGAAGCTGCACCGCCAGTTCGATGACATCGACAGTTCTCAAGAATGAAGCGTTATGACGTTTTTTTGTCTCCGGAAGCGGAGGCAGATATTGTCGATATTTATCGGTCCATAAGTGACGTCTCAATGTCTTCGATGGTCGCTCGGCAATATGTCGAACGCCTCACGTCCTATCTCGAAACATTTGAAGTGTTTCCCTAACGCGGCAGCTTGCGCAATGATGTGAGGCAAGGTCTGCGTGTCGTGGGGTTTGAGCGGAGTGTCAGTGTCGCGTTTGTCGTTGAGCAAGATCGCGTCGTTATCTTGAGGCTTGCGCAGAATGGTCGGCAGATTGATCTGGCCGATTAGGGATAGTCTTTAAACACAAAACCCGGCGAGATCGCTCTCGCCGGGTTTTTCTGTTCTTAGACTGAACAAAATCAGATGGTCTTGGCGAGTGCCACGGCTGTGTCCGACATGCGGTTGGAGAAGCCCCATTCGTTGTCGTACCAGGTAAGGATACGCACGAAGTTGCCTTCCATGACCTTTGTCTGGTCTGTCGCGAAGATGGAAGAGTGGCTGTCGTGGTTGAAGTCTCTGGAGACCAGTGGCTCGTCTGTGTAGCCGAGAACGCCCTTCAGCGCGCCATTGGAAGCGGCCTTGATGGCTTCGTTGATTTCTTCGACCGTGGTGTTTCTCTTGGCCACGAACTTGAAATCGACAACCGATACGTTCGGGGTTGGAACGCGGATTGATGTGCCGTCGAGCTTGCCCTTGAGGTGCGGCAGCACGAGGCCGACAGCCTTGGCAGCGCCGGTCGATGTCGGGATCATGGACAGGGCTGCGGCGCGGGCGCGGTACAGGTCCTTGTGCATGGTGTCGAGCGTCGGCTGGTCGCCGGTGTAGGAGTGGATCGTGGTCATGAAGCCGTGGTCGATACCGACGACGTCATCCAGAACCTTGACGACCGGCACCAGGCAGTTGGTAGTGCAGGATGCGTTGGAGATGACGAGGTGTTCGTTCGTCAGCTGGTCGTGGTTGACGCCGAAAACGACCGTCAGGTCTGCACCTTCGGCAGGAGCCGAGATGATGACGCGCTTTGCGCCAGCGGTGAGGTGGGCTGCGGCCTTGTCACGGGCAACGAAAATGCCTGTGCATTCCAGCGCGATATCGACGCCGAGTTCCTTGTGCGGCAGCTGGGCAGGATCGCGAACAGCGGTCACCTTGATCGGCTTGCCACCGGCAACGATGATGGTGTCGCCTTCGACTTTCACGTCTGCGGGGAACTTGCCATGGATGCTGTCATAACGCAGCAGGTGCGCATTGGTCTCGACCGGGCCGAGGTCGTTGATGGCAACGACTTCGATATCCGTGCGGCCGGATTCCACGATGGCGCGAAGGACGTTGCGGCCGATGCGGCCAAAACCGTTGATGGCAACTTTAACTGTCATTGAGATACTCCCTGTCAATATATTCGAATTTTGTTTGAAATGGTGACAGCCCGGAGAGGCGAACTGAATGTCCGCCGCCCCAGGTTTTGTTCAGGCCGTTCAGCCGAGCTTTGCTTCAGCCGCAGCAACCACTGCTTCTGCGGTGATGCCGAACTTCTTGTAAAGCTCCTTGGCAGGTGCGGATGCGCCGAAGGAGTGCATGCCGATGAAGTCACCATCATTGCCGATGAAGTAATCCCAACCCTGACGGATGGCGGCTTCGACGCCGATCTTGACAGGCGAGGTGCCGATGATGGCCTCGCGGTATGTCTCTGGCTGATCCATGAACAGTTCAAAGCAGGGAACCGACACAACGCGTGTGGAAATGCCCTTTGCCTTCAGATCAGCTGCGGCCTTGAGTGCGATTTCCACTTCTGAGCCGGAGGCAAAGATCGAAACCTTGGCATCGCTATCCGAAACCAGCTCATAGGCTCCGTGGGAAACGAGGTTCTTTTCCTCGTAGTCCTTGCGGGCCGGTGTCAGGTTCTGGCGGGTCAGAGCCAGCGCAGATGGGCGGTTTTTCTGATGCAGGGCGAACTGCCATGCTTCCGCTGTTTCCGTCTCATCCGCAGGGCGGAAGACCAGAAGGTTCGGAATGGCGCGAAGCGCTGCAATCTGCTCGATCGGCTGGTGGGTCGGGCCGTCTTCACCAACGCCAATCGAGTCATGGGTGAGAACGTGAACGACGCGGATGCCCATAAGAGCAGCCAGGCGGATGGACGGACGGCAATAATCCGAGAAGATCATGAAGCCGCCAGCGTAAGGAATAAGACCGCCATGCAGCGCGATGCCGTTCATGGCGGCTGCCATGCCGTGTTCGCGGATGCCGTAGTGAAGGTAGCGGCCCGAGAAATCGGTCGGTGTGATCGACTTCATCTGGCTGGTCTTGGTGTTGTTGGATGGCGTCAGGTCGGCAGAGCCGCCGATGGTTTCAGCCAGAATGCCGTTGATGACTTCGAGTGCATCTTCCGATGCCTTGCGTGTGGCAACGGTTGGATTGTCAGCCGCGACCTTCTTCTTGAAGGCATCGATCGAGCTATCGAAATTGCCCGGCATATCGCCAGCAAAGCGGCGCTTGAACTCAGCCTTCTTGTCCGCGTCTGTTGCTTCGAGGCGTGCGATCCATTCCTGGCGAGCCTTGGTGGAGCGCAGACCGGACAGACGCCATGCGTCGAGCACATCTTCTGGAATGACGAATGCTTCGGCTTCCCAGTTTGCGTTCTTGCGAGCGGCTGCAATTTCTTCGGCACCCAGTGGGTTGCCGTGCACCTTGTGCGTGCCCTGCTTGTTTGGCGCGCCAAAACCGATGATGGTCTTGCAGGCGATGAAGGTGGGGCGGTCGGACTTGTGTGCGGCTTCGATGGCGTTTGCAATCGCTTCCGGGTCGTGACCGTCGATCTCGATGGTATTCCAGTGAACGGCCTTGAAGCGCGCGATCTGGTCTGTGGAATCGGACAGGCCAACTTCACCATCGATGGTGATGTTGTTGTTATCCCAGAACAGAACCAGCTTGTTGAGCTTCAGGTGGCCAGCAAGCGCGATGGCTTCGTGGCTGATGCCTTCCATGAGGCAGCCGTCGCCGCACAGCGCGTAGGTAAAGTGGTTCTGCAGATCCGAGCCGAATTCTTCTTCCAGCTTGCGCTCAGCAATGGCCATGCCGACGGCATTAGCAATGCCCTGACCGAGCGGACCTGTTGTCGTCTCGATGCCCGTAGCATGGTTGTATTCCGGGTGACCGGCGGTCTTGGAATCGAGCTGACGGAAGCGCTTGATCTCGTCGATCGTCATGTCCTCGTAACCGGTGAGGTAGAGGAGCGCGTAAAGCAGCATGGAGCCGTGACCGGCAGACAGCACGAAGCGGTCGCGGTCTGGCCACTGCCAGGCCTTCGGATCGAATTTCATGTAACGGGTGAAAAGGACCGTGGCCACATCCGCTGCGCCCAATGGCAGGCCGGGGTGGCCGGAATTGGCCTTCTCCACAGCATCCATGGCAAGAAATCGGATTGCATTGGCCATCCGGTCGTGTTTATCGCGAGAAATCATGGCTTTTCCGTCTGTTCCGGGTGAAAGGAGATAGCCTTATGACTATCCAAAAAGCGGTTTGATCCATAGCAGGTGGTGCGGGCGAGTCAATAAAACCAGTGCAGCTTGCGGTTCGATCTCGAACAAAAATCGTTTCGCATGATGGCGATATTTGGACGCCTGCCACGCTTGTGCCCTTGCGGTGGTGCATTCATCCACAGCGCAAAGTGTTTGAATGTATTGGTTTGATTGACGTAGAGGTTAACAAGGTCATATCGTGCGATGGCCCTGATTGACACCAAGCGACAACGATTCGGCTTGTGGCTTGCGGTTTGGAAGAAACGATGACGGCGGAAAAAACCATACACATCGCGTTGTCGGAGCTTAGCTCCGCCATCAACAGCCTCGAAAACGCAATCGACATGCGGATCGAGCGCCAACGCGAAAATGGCGAGGTTGAGAACGAGGTGAAGCGCGTGCATGTGGACCGTGCGCGCCTGGCGCAGGAGCTTGACCAGTCGCAATTTCGCGCCAACCGCCTTGAGGAAGTCAATCGCGAGGTTTCCCGCCGTCTTGTGACGGCAATGGAAACGATCCGCGCAGTGCTGGACCGGTAAGGACTTAAATTCATGGCTCAAGTAACGGTGATGATTGACGGCAAGGCCTATCGCATGGCCTGCGAGGCAGGGCAGGAAGCGCATCTGACCGATCTCGCCACCCAGTTCGACCAATATGTCGGCCACCTGAAAAGCCAGTTCGGCGAGATCGGCGATCTGCGCCTGACGGTTATGGCGGGCATCATGATAACCGATGAAATGTCGGAGCTTTCCCGCAAGATCGAAGCTCTGGAAAAGCAGGTCGCATCGCTTCAGCACAGCCATGATGGAATGGCCCAGAGCAAGGCAAAGACCGACGAACTCGTGGTGAATGCCATCTCGGATCTGTCATCGCGCCTGAACGGGATTACCGAAAAACTGGTGGCACGGCCTAAGCCTGCGGTGAATTAGTACGGCCTGACCGGGCGATTTCAAGCTTGGCGCCCTTCATGCGAATTTATGGTGTCGCCCCCTTCCGCATGTTCACGAACTTCCCTATATAAAGAATGCGTTCTGCGCTTCTCGACAGGAAACTCAATCCCTGGGGCCATACTCGATCCAAAGGGAGCTGTCCCTGGCCAGGCCCGTGGGCTTGGACATATGGCGCCCACCTACGTTTGTAGGCACCCAGGATCGTAAAACTCCATCGGTCGCCGCGGATCGCACTTTATTTATTGCTCCGGCCACGAGCTGCCCAGAAGCGCCTCGTCTGCCTCAAGCCTGCTCCCACCTCGCGTGACCTGCCTTTGCAGAACGCGTTTTGCGTGGGGCAAGAGTTGCCGGGCCTGAATTTTCATCCTCCGGTCATTGCATTGGTGGAACAAATCCTTATTATTTGCCTTGGTATGTGCGCTCCCGCATTCAACCTTTACGATTGTGGTTGCAGTCGCGACGTGCCGTTCAACAGCCCAAAAAGAGCGAAACTTGTTTACTGAAATTATGATCGTGGTTCTGCTTACCGTTCTGAACGGTGTGCTTGCCATGTCTGAACTCGCCGTTGTCTCCTCCAGACCAGCGAGGTTAAAAGTACTTGCCGCACAGGGCAGCAAGGGCGCTGGAATGGCGCTCACCCTTTCCGAAGATCCCGGGCGTTTTCTCTCCACGGTGCAGATCGGTATTACGCTCGTTGGCGTTTTGTCCGGTGCGTTTTCGGGCGCCACACTTGGTGCGCGCTTCACCGGATGGCTGCTGGAGCAGGGCGTGCCAGACCGTGCCGCCGATGCCATCGGCGTCGGCGTTGTGGTGGTTGCCATCACTTATCTCTCGCTGATTGTTGGTGAGTTGGTACCCAAGCAGATCGCCCTTCGTGACCCTGAAAAGATTGCCGTTCGTGTCTCTCCGGCCATGGTGATGCTGGCGAAAGTCGGCGCGCCCATCGTGTGGTTGCTGGACCGCTCCGGCAAGCTTATTTTGGCGCTTCTTGGCCATAGCGGTGAATCCAACAATTCCGTGACCGACGATGAAATTCGCACCGTTCTGGCCGAAGCACACAGTGCCGGTGTCATCGAAAGCGAAGAATCCGCCATGATCACCAGCGTCATGCGCCTTGCTGACCGCAATGCGCGCGGCCTGATGACACCGCGCCGCGACGTGGAAGTGGTTGATATCGAAGATACGCCGGAGGAAATCCGTGTGCAGTTGCGCGAGACGCAACGTTCGCGTCTGCCGGTCAGAAACGGGGCATCCGACGAGATTCTCGGCGTTCTCTTTGCCAAAGATGCGTTTGATGCACTGGCATCCGGCAGGGAGTTGAACATTCGCGAGTTATTGCGCGAAGTACCAGTCGTTTCGGACCTTACCAGCGCTGTTGACGTGATTCAGTCGTTGCGTCGCTCCACCGTGCATATGGTTCTGGTCTATGACGAATACGGCCACTTCGAAGGTATTGTCTCCTCCGGCGACGTGCTGGAAGCCATTACCGGCGCGTTTCAGGAAGATGACGGCGAAGAGCCTGCCATGGTTGAGCGCGAGGACGGCAGTTTCCTTGTTGCCGGGTGGATGCCGGCTGACGAATTTGCCGACCGCATGGGTTTCCAGATTGCCGACGACGCCGAATTCGAAACGGTTGCCGGTCTGGTACTGGACGAATTTCGGCGGTTGCCGGAGCTGGGTGAACACATCACCCGCGATGGCTGGCGCTTCGAAGTGATCGACCTCGATGGGCACCGCATTGACAAGGTGCTGGTGAGCCGGGCTGCCTGATGACATCTGGCGACCTCGATAAAGCCCGGATCAGATCAGAGCGTCTCGCCTTGCGGGACGCTCTTTCCGTTGATGAACGCACCGCCAAAAGCCTTGATATTGCCGAACACGGTGCCGATGCGATCCGTTTTGAACCGGGGACGATTGTTTCCGGCTTCATGCCAATAAGGTCCGAGGCGGACCTGCGCCCGCTGATGGAGCGTCTTCGCGCAAAGGGTGCGCGGATCTGCCTTCCTGTTATTCTGGACCGGGAGACGATTGCGTTCCGTGAGTTTGCCGCCGGCTCAGAGCTGGTTAAAACCGGATTTGGCACCACCGGACCGGATGCGCATGCGGCGGTCCTTGACCCCGCAATATTGCTTGTGCCCCTGTCCGCTTTTGATGCGACGGGCCAGCGGATTGGTTATGGAGCGGGGCATTACGACCGCGCAATCGCCAGACTTCATGCAAAAGGGCTTGAAACAACGCTGATCGGCATTGCATTCGACTGCCAGGAAGTGCCATCAGTGCCCGCGCAAGCGCATGATGTGGCGCTGGATGCCATTCTGACCGAGAGCGGCATGCGATTTTTCAACAGCAGGACGGCGGAATGAGATTACTGTTTCTCGGGGATATGGTTGGCAAGACGGGCCGCACGGCGGTGTGGGAGCGTCTTCCGGGACTGATCTCCGATCTGAAACTGGATTTCGTGATCGTCAATGGTGAGAACGCCGCCGGTGGTTTCGGGATTACCGAGGACATCTATCTCGAGACGATCAACGCCGGGGCCGATGTGGTGACCACCGGCAACCACGTTTGGGACCAGAAGGAAGCTGTGAGCTTTTGCCAGCGGCACGACCAGTTTCTGCGGCCTGCCAATTATCCCAAGGGAACGCCGGGCAAGGGTTCCGGCCTGTTTTATGCGCGCAACGGCGCCCGCATTCTCGTGGCCAACATTATGGGCCGCGTTTTCATGCATCCGGAACTGGACGATCCTTTCAGCTCGGCGGAAACCATTCTGGGCTCCTGCCCGCTCGGTGAGCAGGCGGATGCCATCGTGTTCGATTTTCATGCGGAAGCGACCAGCGAAAAGCAGTGCTTCGGCCATTTCGTCGATGGCCGTGCAAGCTTTGTGGTGGGCACCCATACGCATGTGCCGACGGCTGATGCGCAGATCCTGAATGGCGGTACGGCCTATATGTCTGACGCGGGCATGTGCGGCGATTACGATTCCTCGCTTGGCATGGAAAAGGAAGAGCCGATCAATCGCTTCATTTCCAAAATGCCGAAGGGCCGGTTTGAGGCGGCGAGCGGCCCCGCCACAATCTGCGGCGTGGGCGTTGAGATATCCGACCGCACGGGATTGGCTGAAAAGATTGCGCCGCTGCGGCTGGGGCCACGGCTGGCGGAGACGGTTCCGGCCTTCTGGGCCTGACCTGACGCTCCTGACAATGACGACATTGTGAGTGCCGTGAGCGCGCTTGCGTGTAGACGATCATTGAGCCTTGCCGCATCTTGGCCCCACTCATTTCGTTTAAGGAGTGGTGGTGATGCTTCGCATGCTCATTCTGGCGATGGCCGCCACGGTTCTGTGCGGAACGATGGCACAGGCGCAGCAACGGCCCGCACGACCTCCCGTCAGCCAATGCCAGGTCATTGCCAGCACAATCCCCGGCGTTACCTTCGCCAGCGTCACGAGCGGGTTGCAACGGGTGCAGGCGACCAAAGAAGACGTCAAAATCCAATATATCGGGCATTCGACATTTCTCATCACCTCGCCCGAGGGGGTGACGATTGCCACCGATTACAATGGTGTTTATCTGCCGCCTGTGACGCCCACCGTTGTGACGATGAACAATGCGCATTCCACGCATTACACGATGTATCCTGACCCGGCGATCAAGCACGTTTTGCATGGCTGGGGCGATGTGCCGGGGGAGAAAGCCCAGCACAAGTTGCAGCTGGGTGACGTCTATATTCGCAATGTCACATCCGATATTCGCAACCGCTGGGGTGGAGGCGGGCTGCTGCAAAAGGATGGAAATTCGATTTTCATTTTCGAGGTCGCCGGTCTTTGCATCGGGCATCTCGGCCACCTGCATTACGAGCTGACAGAAACGCAATATGCCGAAATTGGCCGCCTCGATATATTGATGGTGCCGGTGGATGGGGGATTGACGATGGGGGCCGACAGTATGAGCCGGATCGTCAAGCGGCTGCGGTCTGCCTTGATCTTGCCGATGCACCAGCCGAGCGGTCTGGAGCAATTTCTGGTGACGTTCGGGCCGCAATTTCAGATCGCCTATGCAGGTGATCCGGTTATCAATGTGTCTATGAGGAACTTGCCCCGCCAGCCGCAAATTCTGGTGCCGCAAGGCATGTGAAGATGCGGAGGGCGGAGTAAGAATTTATGCGAAAGTCAGATGCTGGCGCACGCCAATGTCCGGCGTCTTGTCGTCAGACATATTGGCCTTTGCAATTTCCCAGCCGAATTTCAGCGTGCTATCGGTGGAAGCCCAGATTTCGGCATCGTCGACATGCAGCGCAAGCATGGTGAGCAGGGGATCGCTCTTGCCGTGCTCGTACCAGGCAGCGGTAACCGAGTTCCAGTATTCATCGACCTTGGTCTTGTCATCACGTACCTCAAGCTTACCGGTTAGGCATGCATGATAATCGTGATCCTTGCCAATGACGCAGAAATGGGCGCGGGAGGCTGATCTCAGCGACTGGACGAGCTGCGAATCCTTCTTGGAATAAAACCAGATGGTGTTGGTTTTCGGATCTGCGTGAGGCGCCATGGGCTGCATGTGGTTCTGGAGCCCTTCGAGGCCGAGCATGCCCGCATGAACGGAATTGATCTCATCCCAAAGCTGACGAGCAGGGGCTTCGCGTGCTTCACTCAAACTGACCATTCAATATGTCTCCTTCACATTTGCTGACTGGTAACGAAACGAAGTGTGGAGATTTCAGTTCCTTCCTGCGTCAGGAGAAGTATGACCGTGCTGCGACAAGAGTTGGTCATGTGGGCTTGAACCGCCGGGCCATCGCACTTATAAGCACCGCAATCCAAACAAACGATCCGATCAGGGGTGCCATGGCTGGCCATTCACAGTTCAAGAACATCATGCATCGCAAGGGAAAACAGGATTCGATTCGTTCGAAGATGTTCTCCAAGCTTGCGCGTGAAATCACCGTTGCTGCCAAGTCCGGTCTGCCGGATGTGAGCATGAACGCGGCGTTGCGTCTGGCAGTGCAAAACGCCAAGGCGCAGTCCATGCCGAAGGACAACATCGACCGCGCCATCAAGAAGGCATCCGGTGCAGATGCTGAGAACTACGATTATGTGCGTTACGAAGGTTATGGTCCAGGCGGCACGGCGGTTATCGTTGAAGCGCTGACGGACAACCGCAACCGCACGGCATCCAACGTTCGCTCCATCTTTACCAAGGCTGGCGGCGCACTGGGCGAAACCGGCTCGGTTTCCTTCTCTTTTGACCGCGTTGGCGAAATCAGCTACAAGGCCTCTGTCGGTAGTGCCGATAGCGTCATGGAAGCGGCGATTGAAGCTGGTGCCGATGATGTGGAAAGCAGCGAAGACGGCCACACGATCATTTGCGAATTCGAAGCGATGAACGAAGTGTCCAAGGCGCTGGAAGCGGTGCTGGGCGAAGCTGACAGCGTTAAGTCCATCTGGAAGCCACAGAACACGGTGCCGGTGGATGAAGAAAAGGCGCAGTCGCTGATGAAGCTGATCGGCAATCTGGAAGACGATGACGACGTTCAGAGCGTTTATTCGAACTTCGAAGTATCCGAAGAAATCATGGCCAAGCTTTCGGCCTGAATTGGCCAAGAGAACAAAGACCACACAATGAAAAACCCCGGCTCATCACCGGGGTTTTCTTTTTTGTTTGAGGTTTAAGCCGCCAGTTTCAGCCCACCCCGCACCTGCGCAAAGACCTCTACGGAGCGAAGGCGTTTCTGGATATCGTGGACCGGCATCGAGATGATCAGCTCATCTGCGCCTGTCTCAGCCAGGAAGTCGCCGAGCTTACGCTCGATCGTGGCATGGGAGCCAACGACTGCGTATCGGAGCGTATGATCAACCGTGATGCGCTCCATATCGCTCCACAGGCCGTCCATGGTTTCGACGGGGCGCGGAAACTGCGTGCGGACATTTTTGCGCAGATTGACGAATTGCTGCTGGGCTGACGTGAACAGATGCTGTGCCTCGTCATCCGTATTGGCACCCACGCCCATGACGCCGACCATGACATAGGGTTCTTTCAGCGTTTCCGATGGCTGGAAACGCTCGCGATAAATGGCGATGGCATCCATCAGCATATCAGGTGCGAAATGCGAGGCGAAGGAGTAGGGCAGGCCAAGGGCTGCGGCCACATGGGCGCTATAGGTGCTTGAGCCCAACATCCAGATCGGCACATTTGAATTCATGCCCGGCACAGACAGGATGGCCTGATCCGGTTCCGGCGCTCCGAGATAGCGCTGCAATTCGATGATGTCGTGCGGGAAATTTTCCGCACCTGCGTCCAGATTGCGGCGCAGAGCGCGGGCGGTGCGCATGTCCGTGCCGGGTGCGCGACCAAGACCGAGATCGACACGACCGGGCAGCAGTGCATCCAGCGTGCCGAATTGCTCGGCAATGACCAGCGGTGAATGGTTTGGCAACATGATGCCGCCGGAGCCGACGCGAATGCGCGATGTGGCAGCGCCGACATGGGCGATGACGATGGAGGTTGCGGCGCTGGCAATGCCCGGCATGCCGTGATGTTCGGCCAGCCAGATGCGCTCATAGCCTTCTTCTTCCGCCTTGATTGCCATGCGACGGGAATTATCAAGCGCCTTGCTCGCGGTCTCGCCTTCACCAATGGGCGACAGGTCGAGAATGGAAAAAGGGATCATTGGACGCTCCTGGTGCGTATTTCGTTGCTCAAGATGTAAGCGACATGGCCGGATTTGCCAGCCCAATCGCAGCGAATTGAACGATGGATCAAAAAAACTCGTGCAACGGCCAAGGCGCTTTTGAGATCAATGTTGTCGTTTTGTTCACTTATCGCTGGCAGGTTTCGAGCCGCAACGTTAGGATGCCATATGCAAAATGCGATTCGAATTATCGGGATAGACCCTGGGCTGCGGCGAATGGGCTGGGGTATCATCGAGACCTTGGGCAACAGCCTGCGTTTCGTGGCGTCCGGCACTGTCACGTCGGATGGCGACATGGACCTGGCATCGCGCCTTTGCCAGTTGCATGATGGTCTTTCGGAGATCGTTCATTCGCATCAACCACATGAGGCGGCTGTTGAGCAGACCTTCGTCAACAAGGATGCGGTGGCAACCTTGAAGCTGGGGCAGGCCCGTGGCATCGCCATGCTGGTTCCGGCCCGTGCCGGTCTGCCGGTTGCCGAATATGCGCCCAATGCCGTCAAGAAAGCCGTGATCGGCGTGGGCCATGGCGAGAAGCAGCAAATTCACATGATGCTCAAGATTTTGATGCCCAAGGCCGAATTCAAGGGCAATGATGCGGCAGATGCGCTTGCCATTGCCATTTGTCACGCCCACAACCGGGCAAGCGAGCGCATGCGCCGCGTGCTGGCAGCAAGCTGATTTCCTCTTTTCACAGGCGTTACCATGATCGGAAAACTCAAAGGCACCATCGATGAAATCGCAGATGACCATGTGGTCGTCGATGTGCACGGCGTCTGCTACGTGGCCTATTGCTCGGCGCGCACCCTGTCTCGGCTGGGCTCTGCGGGGGAAGCGGTTGTTCTCTTCATCGAAACCTATGTGCGCGAAGACCAGCTGAGGCTGTTCGGTTTTATGACGGCGCTGGAACGGGAATGGTTTAACCTGCTACAGAGCGTTCAGGGCGTGGGCGCCAAGGTGGCGCTGGCCGTGCTGTCTACCCTGACGCCATCCGAACTTGCCAATGCCATCGCGTTGCAGGACAAGGTCGTTGTCTCGCGTGCTCCGGGTGTGGGGCCGAAAGTGGCTGTTCGTATCGTGACCGAGTTGCGCAACAAGGCACCCGCCTTTGCGGGAGACGCCTCCGGCTCCATCGGTTTCAAGCAGGAGTTGGGCGAAGGCGTAGCGTCGGCACCGGTGGCCGATGCTGTTTCCGCGCTGACCAACCTTGGCTATTCCCGTGACCAGGCGGCCAATGCCGTGGCTGCTGCGCTGAAGAATGGCGGTGAGGGTGGCGACAGTGCAAAGCTGATCCGGCTGGGGCTTAAGGAGCTTTCGCGCTAGTGCGCGCCATGGTAAAAACGCCAAGCAAATACCCGGAATGGAATATCTGACATGAGCGACGCGGCACGGCTGATTTCTTCGGAAAAGCGCGGCGAAGATATTGATACGACGCTGCGGCCGCAGACGCTGGATGATTTTACCGGTCAGGCAGAGGCGCGTGCCAACCTCAAGATCTTCATCGAGGCTGCGAAGAACCGTGGCGAGGCGCTGGACCATGTTCTGTTCGTCGGGCCTCCGGGCCTCGGCAAGACGACGCTGGCGCAGATCATGGCCAAGGAGCTTGGCGTCAATTTCAAGTCCACCTCCGGTCCTGTCATTGCCAAGGCGGGCGATCTGGCGGCGCTTTTGACCAATCTTGAAGAGCGCGATGTGCTGTTCATCGATGAAATCCATCGCCTGAGCCCGGCTGTGGAGGAAATTCTCTATCCGGCAATGGAGGATTTTCAGCTCGACCTGATTATTGGCGAGGGGCCAGCGGCACGTTCGGTAAAGATCGATCTTTCGAAATTCACGCTGGTGGCGGCCACCACGCGGCTTGGGCTCTTGACCAACCCGCTGCGCGATCGCTTCGGCATTCCTGTTCGCCTGTCTTTCTATACCGTCGAGGAGCTTGAGCTGATCGTGCGCCGTGGTGCCCGCATCATGGGCCTGCCGATGACGGAAGAAGGCGCGCGCGAAATTGCCCGCCGTTCGCGCGGAACGCCGCGCATCGCCGGGCGGCTGTTGCGCCGCGTACGTGACTTTGCGGAAGTGGCGCGGGCTGAATCCGTGACGCGCCAGATTGCTGACGAGGCGCTGACGCGGCTGCTGGTGGACAATATGGGTCTCGACCAGCTGGATATGCGCTATCTGATGATGATTGCCGTGAATTTCGGCGGTGGGCCTGTCGGCATCGAGACAATCGCGGCCGGATTGTCGGAACCGCGTGATGCCATCGAAGACATTATCGAGCCCTATATGATCCAGCAGGGCTTCATCCAGCGCACGCCGCGGGGACGGGTGTTGACCGGCACGGCGTGGAAGCATCTTGGTATGCAGCCGCCAAAGGATATCGAAGCGGCACAGTTCCGCATGTCTCTTGAGGACGATTGATTGTGATCACCCGCCGTGCCTTGCTCAAGACTGCTGCGACAATGGCGGCGGGACTGGTTTCTCTCGGTGCCTATGCGGGTGGCATTGAGCCGCTGGCGCGGCTTTCCACCACCCGTTACCGCATCAATCCGCCCGGCTGGCCAAAGGGCCAGACCCTGCGCATCGTGGCGCTTGCCGATTTTCATGCTTGCGAGCCCTGGATGCCGGCAGAGCGGATAGCCAAAATCTGCGATTACGCCAATACTCTGGGTGGCGATGTGATGCTGCTGCTGGGCGACTACATGTCGGGCATGAAGCTGGTGACGGGTGTCGTAGAGCCGCAAGATTGGGCAAAGGCGCTTTCGGGTTTGAAGGCACCGCAAGGCGTGCACGCCGTGTGCGGCAACCATGATTGGTGGCAGGACGTTGAGGCGCAACGGCTGCGGTTGAAGGAAACGGTGGCGCATCAGGCACTGCGGGCGGTGGGCATTCAGGTTCATTCCAACAAGGCTGTGCGCTGTGGCACTGAGAGCAATCCATTCTGGATCGCCGGGGTGGAAGACCAATGGGCGTACAAGACCGGAGGCCGCTTGATCGGTCTGGACGATCTGTCCGGCACGCTTGCGCAGGTGAGCGACGATGCGCCGGTCATTCTGCTGGCGCATGAGCCAGATATTTTCGTGAAGGTACCGGACCGTGTGTCGCTGACGCTTTCAGGCCATACCCATGGCGGACAGGTCAATCTCTTCGGCTGGCGTCCGGCTGTGCCATCGCGCTATGGAGAGCGCTTCGTTTACGGCCATGTGGTGGAGAATGACCGGCATCTTGTCGTGTCCGGTGGACTTGGTTGCTCCATCGCGCCCGTGCGGTTCCTGTCTCCGCCCGAAATCGTGGTGATAGACCTGGGCGAAGCCTGAGGAACCATCGGCAGCTCTGGCCATTGCTCTCTTTTTGGCAAGGAGCGTGTGATGACAAAGTTTCGCAAGGGCACCAAAGTTCAGTGGAAATGGGGTTCCGGCAAGGGCGAAGGCAAGGTGGCCGAGAGCTTTACCGAAGATGTCGAGCGCAAGATCGAAGGTTCAGTTATCAAGCGCAAAGCCAGTGAGGACGAGCCCGCCTACCTGATTGAGCAGGAAGACGGTGGGCGTGTTTTGAAAAGCCATTCGGAACTGGAAAAGGCCTGACGATACGGGGCTTATGCTGAAACTGGCAATGCGGGGTTCGCAAAGCAGGCGCAAACGCGTAGGCTCGCGGCAACCTGACCTCCTTTTTCTGGAAGAAGCGCATGACTGAAGACCTCCGTATACGCATGAAATTCAAGCCGAAGCGCCTTTTCCAGATGCGGGTAGCAGGCATTGCCTTTCGCGATGGCCACGTGCTGGTCCACCGGGCGACACACGAGAAATTCTGGAGTTTCCCCGGCGGTCGCGCCGAAATGGGTGAGGAGACTAAGGAGACGTTGGCACGTGAAATGGTGGAGGAGCTTGGCGTTGAAGCAACGGTTGGGCGCCTGCTCTGGGTGGTTGAGAACTTCTACCACTACGAAGGCAAGGACTGGCACGAGCTTGGGTTTTACTACCTGATGGAATTGCCGGAGACATTCCCCTTCCACGAAGCAGATATCGTCCACCGCATGCAGGACGGCAAGTACCCGCTGGAGTTTCGCTGGGCAAGGGCGACAACCGAAGCCTTGACGCAGCTGGATATTCCACCCTATTTTATCGCGGGACAGATCGAAAATCTGCCCGTCACGACCCAGCATATCGTCTGGGATGATCGCAATCTGGACGACAAATGACTGAGCTGACCGTATCCCTCTCTGGCGAACTCATCGAACACGGCCATCGTTTGACGCAGCGGGTTTATTACGAGGATACGGATTTCTCGGGTCTCGTTTATCATGCGCGCTATCTGCATTTTCTTGAGCGCGGGCGCACGGATTATCTGCGGTGTCTGGGCTGCGAGCAGAGTGCGCTTCTGACTGCGGATGAGGAGGGGCTTGTCTTCGTGGTTCACCGCATGGAAATTGACTTCAAGTCGCCTGCGCGGATGGATGATGTTCTGACCATTACGACCACGACGGAAAAAGCGGGTGGGGCCAAGATGGTGCTTGCGCAGGAAATCCGGCGCGGCGACACATTGCTTATTGTCGCGAAAGTGATCATCGCGGTGATCAATTCCAAGGGAAGACCGCGACGTCTGCCGGAGACGATTGCTGAGAAATTTCTAAGTTAAGAATTTCCGATGATGCAGTTGCTGTTAGTCGTGCCTATTTCGTAACACTCTCTTAACCATAATGTAGTCTATCTTAACCATCCGGTATTTGTGCGCCGCACGCCTTCCTTTTACCAAATTTACAGTCAAGGAAGGCTGAATGGTCATATCGGGGCACGGCTCAAGGGGTTTTCGGCGACTGCCGAAGGACTTCAAACGTTGATGCGCGTTTAAATCGCCCGGTCATGCACCGGGCGTTTGGATTCGGGGATTGGATTTTTATGGAACAGGCAGGATTGGCCGCGGCAACGCACGACGTAAGTCTCTGGGCTTTGTTCATGCAGGCTGGCCTCATCGTCAAGCTGGTCATGATCGGCCTTCTCGCAGCTTCGGTCTGGACGTGGGCTATCGTCATCGACAAATATGTGGCCTTCGGTAAGGCGAAGCGACAGTTCGACCAGTTCGAGCAGGTGTTCTGGTCTGGCCAGTCGCTTGAAGAGCTGTATCGCACGCTGGCCGAGCGCCAGAATACCGGCCTTGCGGCTATCTTCGTGGCAGCCATGCGCGAGTGGAAGAAATCATTCGAGCGCGGTGCGCGGTCTCCCATCGGTTTGCAGATGCGCATCGACCGAGCCATGGATGTGACGATGGCGCGTGAAGGCGAAACCTTCGAAGCGCGCCTCGGTTCGCTGGCAACGATCGGTTCGGCGGGTCCGTTTATCGGTCTGTTCGGTACGGTTATCGGTATCATGACCTCGTTCCAGGCGATTGCCGGTTCCAAGTCCACCAACCTTGCGGTTGTGGCACCTGGTATCGCCGAAGCGCTTCTGGCAACGGCCATCGGTCTTGTCGCCGCTATTCCGGCCGTTATCGCCTACAACAAGTTCACAGGCGATGCAGGCAAGCTTTCTGCGCGCATGGAAGGCTTTGCGGACGAGTTTTCCGCCATTCTTTCGCGCCAGATCGATGAGAAGCTGCAGACACGTCAGGCCGCGCAGTAACCGCGTCACCGAGCGAGTGGAGTAAACACAATGGGTATGTCAGCAGGCGGTGGCGGCGGTGGATCCGGCGGACGTCGTGGCCGAGGCCGGGGGCGCCGCAAGGGTGGCGCAATCAGCGAAATCAACGTGACGCCACTCGTGGACGTCATGCTGGTGCTGCTCATCATCTTCATGGTCGCTGCACCGATGATGACGGTGGGCGTGCCTGTCGATCTGCCGCAGACCTCTGCCAGTGCTCTGAATTCTGAGACTCAACCGATCACCATTTCGGTTAATGCGGATGGCGTGATCCATTTGCAGGAAACGCCGATCCAGGCGGTGGAAGTGGCCGACAAGCTGCAGGCAATTGCCACCACCGGCTATAATGAGCGCATTTTCGTGCGTGCAGATTCCGTCGCGGCCTATGGCATCGTGGCGGATGTGATGGCGCGTATTCAGGCTGCGGGTTTCAAGAATATCGGCCTCGTAACGCAACAGAAACAGGATAATTGACGTAAGCGATGAAGGGCAGCATTACCACATCTGCGATTGTGCACGCTTCAGTGCTGGCTGTTGCCCTGGTTTCCCTGGGCTCGCCGGCACCGCTGGAGGTGAGCCAGGCTGAGTCGATGCCCGTGGAACTCGTGTCCGTGGAAGAGATGACGCAGATGCAGCAGGGCGACAAGAACGCGCCCAAGGCCGAGAAGTCTGCCCCCGTTCCCACGACCCGCCCTGATGTCGTCGCCAATGCGCAGAACATCGGCAACAACAGCGCTGATCTGGATGCGCCGCCAACGCCGACGGAAAAGCCCAACAACAATGATAGCGCGGCAGCTCCTCCCAAGCAGGAGAAGCCAGCGCCTGTCGTCGATAACAAGCCTAACGACGTCAAGGATATCGTCAAGGAAGAGACATCTGCGCCCAAGCCGCAGGAAACGGCTTCGCTTCCTATTCCCAAGCCGGAAATAGCAACACCGCCGACGCCGACGCAGCCGCCTGCCGAACAACAGGCGCAGGAACCTCCACCACAAAATCAGGAACCGGCTGAAATTCCCGTGCCGGCGAATGTGCCGCGCCCCAATTCGCGCCCGACGCCGCCGCAGCCAAAGCCGGAGCCGCCCAAGGAAGCCGAACAGAAGCCGGCCGAGCAGAAACCTGCCGAAAAGCCGCCTGAAAAGACATCCGATCAGGCCAAATCGAATGAGAAGCCTAACGACAAGAAGGTTGCTGACCGCAAGCAGGAAACAGCAAAGTCTGCCAACTCGCAGGCCAGCGAGTTCAATGCCGATGAGATTTCTAAGCTACTGAACAAGCAAGCTCCATCCGGTGGAGGCGCGAAGCGTTCGACCGAAACGGCGTCGCTTGGCGGCAAGAAGACGATTGGCACCGGCCTGAGTTCGAGTGAGATCGACAATGTCCGCGGTCAGATCGAAGGCAACTGGACGATGGCATCCGGCCTGACGGGCGTTTCGGAAGTCCGCGTGGTTGTGCGCGTTTCGCTCGATCAATCCGGCAATATCGTCGGCCAGCCTGAAATTACCGCAACGGGTGGACCAGAGGGAACGCGCCGCGCCGTTGAAGGCAGCGCCCGCCGTGCGATCTTCCGGTCGCAGCCGCTGAAAAACCTGCCGCTAGAGAAATACGAGGGCGAAAAGGGATGGAACACGATGGTCCTGAACTTCGACCCGTCTGAGTTTGCGATTTAACCGACAGTTTTGGGAACGATGACAACTTTGCCACCCAACTCGATGTCAAATTTCTGTATGAAGCTGAAAGGCTTGTCTCAATGATCAAGTTCTCTCTCATGCGTGCGATGATGGTTGCCTCTGGCATGCTGTTTTCGCTCATCGCCGTCACACCGGCCAGCGCTGAAGTTCAAATCAACATCAACAGGGGCAATGTGCAGCCGTTGCCAATCGCCGTCACCGATTTCATGTCGGGCGATGGTATCGGCGCGCAGGTCTCGCAGGTTATCGCTGCCGATCTTCAGCGTTCGGGGCTGTTTGCGCCGATCAACAAGAATGCCTTCATCGAAAAGATCAGCAATCCCGATCAGCAGCCGCGTTTCGAAGACTGGAAGGTCATCAATGCGCAGGCACTGGTCACGGGCCGCGTAACGAAGGAGGCCGATGGTCGCCTGCGTGCCGAATTCCGCCTTTGGGATACGTTTGCGGGTCAGCAGATGAGCGGCCAGCAGTTCTTTACCCAGCCGGAGAACTGGCGTCGCGTCGCTCACATCATCGCCGATGCGATCTATGAGCGTGTGACGGGTGAAAAGGGTTATTTCGATACCCGTGTCGTGTTCGTGTCTGAAAGCGGACCGAAGACTGACCGCAAGCGTGCCCTTTCGATCATGGATCAGGATGGTTTCAACGTTCGTAACCTGACCACGACCAAGGATCTGGTTCTGACGCCGCGCTTTTCGCCAAGCCGTCAGGAAGTGACCTACATGTCGTTTGAGGGCCAGCAGCCGCGCGTTTATCTGTTGCAGCTGGAGACCGGACAGCGTGAAGTTGTCGGCAACTTCCCCGGCATGACATTCTCGCCGCGCTTCTCGCCTGATGGACAGAAGGTCATCATGAGCCTTCAGCAGGAAGGCAACGCCAATATCTATACGATGGACCTGCGCTCGCGCACCACGACACGCCTGACTAACACTGGCGCCATCGACACTGCACCATCCTACGCGCCTGATGGTCAGCGCATCGCCTTCGAAAGCGACCGTGGCGGCCGTCAGCAGATCTACGTTATGAATGCCGATGGCTCCGGTCAGACGCGCGTTTCCTTCGGTGACGGTTCCTATTCCACGCCGGTCTGGTCCCCACGCGGCGATCTCATTGCCTTTACCAAGCAGTCGGGTGGCAAGTTCTCCATCGGCGTCATGAAGCCAGATGGTTCGGGCGAACGTATTCTGACGTCGGGCTTCCACAATGAGGGACCGACCTGGGCACCGAACGGCCGCGTTCTGATGTTCTTCCGCCAGAATGCAGGTGCCGGCGGTCCTCAGCTCTACTCCATCGATCTAACGGGATATAACGAGCAGCAGATTAAGACGCCGACATTTGCGTCTGACCCTGCTTGGTCGCCGCTGCTGGACTAACATAGCCATTGTGGAGGTTCGCTTGAGGGCGGGCCTCCATATTTTCTACGCATGTCGCCTGGGGGGCTGTCTAATTTTCTGCTGCATCTGGTTGTGAGTGGGCAAAAAATAAGGCATTTCCTTTCTGTTAACCATAATCGTTTGGGGGCAATTAACTGCATTCGGTTATTGTCTGGCAACGTTACTGAATTTCTAAGGAGAGACCGGCTATGAGCCGTACAAACACTTCGGCACTCGGCCCGATGCAGAAAATTGCCCGTAACCCGGCCATGATCGCTCTGACACTCGCGCTTGCGCTGGCCGGTTGCGCCAACAAGAAGAACATGCCGAACAGCGCTGGCGAGCTTGGCCTTGGCGGCGGTGCCGGTTCTGCGACGCCTGGTTCTGCACAGGACTTCACTGTCAATGTCGGCGACCGCATCTTCTTCGATACGGACTCGACATCGATCCGCGCCGACGCACAGCAGACCCTGCAGCGTCAGGCTCAGTGGCTGGCCCGTTATCCCAACTACGCCATCACCGTTGAAGGCCATGCCGACGAACGCGGCACACGCGAATACAACCTTGCGCTGGGTGCACGCCGTGCATCTGCCACCAAGGAATTCCTCGCTTCGCAGGGTGTTCCTGCAAACCGCATGAAGACCATTTCCTACGGTAAGGAACGTCCTGTTGCTGTTTGCGACGACATTTCCTGCTGGTCGCAGAACCGCCGTGCGGTTACCGTTCTCGGTGGCGCTCGCTAAACCGTCTCGCGATTGTGTGATGATGATTGACAGGCGGTCCTCGGGCCGCCTTTCTTTTTTCCATAGTTTGGCCGAACTTAAGTTGCTTTTTGACGCCAGATGGAAAAAATCCGGTTTTGCGTCGTTGGGGCGCAAATCAACCAGACAGGACGCAACATGAAGAAACTTGTCGTGGCGGGAATGCTGGGGCTTGCAGCCTGCACCGGCTTGAGCGGCGTGGCCGTCTCGGGTCCGTTGTTCGGTTCAGGTGGGGCCTTCGGCACGTCGAACACGCAAAATGCACCCGTGATCAATGTGCAGGCAAGCGAAACCTACCGCGTGCAGCAGCTTGAGGAGCAGATCCGTCAGCTGAATGGCCGCATCGAGGAAATGAGCTTCCAGCTTTTGCAGATGCAGGAAACGATACGCAAGGCACAGGAAGACAATGAGTTCCGTTTCCAGGAACTTGAGGGCGGCAAGGCCGCTGCACCTGCGCCAAAGAAGAAGGCTGAAGCCGACATTCCATCGGCTGGTCCTCAGGACGATGTCGCATCCATCATTGAAACGCCGTCCGAGGGCGGCGCTTCAATGGGTGGTGGCGACATTGGACTACCACCACGCGCTAATGCAGCACCCGGCGAAACCACGCTGGGGTCTATCGAGCTTGATTCCCGTGGGGCGCCCGTGGGCGGTTCGCTGAACTCCGGTGCTAACAACTCCGCTGGCGCGTTGCCTGGCGTTGAAACCGGACGCTCTTCCAGACCTGATCCCGTCAACACGGCAGCGCTGACCAGCGAAAACGACATCTATCAGGCTGCCTACAGCAATGTTCTGTCTGGTGATTACAAGGCGGCGGAAAAGGGTTTCGAGCGGTACATCCAGGGCTATCCCAAGGGAACGAAGGCTGCTGATGCCAACTTCTGGCTGGGTGAAGCCCAGTATAGCCAGGGCAAATTCACCGATTCTGCCAAGACGTTTCTGAATGCGCACCAGACCTACAGCAAGTCGCCAAAGGCACCGGAAATGCTCTTGAAGCTTGGCATGTCACTGGCTGCTCTCGACAACAAAGAAACGGCCTGCGCAACCCTGCGTGAAGTGCCAAAGCGTTACCCCAGCGCCTCCAAGACCGTTCTGGGCAAGGTTACCAGCGAACAAAAACGCCTGAGCTGCTAAGGCTGTGACGACCGCTTGTCATGGCAGGTCGTCCTTGGTGACGCCGATTGCGCCTCTTTTGGCCGCGCGGCAGTTCATCGACAAGATTTCAAAACCCACCACACTTCTCGTCGCCGTTTCCGGCGGTAGCGATTCCACCGGGTTGCTCATCGCGCTTCATCGCGTTTTGCGCGACGCGGGCAGAAGCGACATTTCCATTCATGCTGTGACGATCGATCACGCGCTTCGTGCGGAATCTGCCATGGAAGCGCAAGGCGTGCGGAGTCTTTGTGAGCGCCTCGACATTCCACACCATATTCGCGGGTGGGATGCAGACAAGCCGAAGAGCGGTCTTTCCGGAGCGGCTCGGCTTGCCCGGTACGGGCTGATAGGGGCGGTTGCTCAAGACATTAGTGCTGACATGGCCGTTGTCGGCCATACGCTGGGCGATCAGCAGGAAACGATTGCCATGCGCAGCGCCCGAAGCACACGGGCAGACAATCTTGGCCTTGCAGGCATGGCGGACGCCGTTCTCTACGACCGACGCCTTTGGATCTTGCGGCCATTCCTGAATTGTACGCGGCAGGATATCAGGGATTTTCTCTGTGAGCAGGGGCTTTCCTGGTACGATGACCCCAGCAATGACGACATGAAATACGAGCGTGTCCGGATGCGCAAGGAGGCATCCGGGATGTTGATTGATCGCTCAATCAACCGAGCTGAGCTCTCGGAACAGGCAGCGCAACTAATTGAAGACCATGCCATATCGGATGGCGGCAATATTTTTGCGTTGAAACGGGAAGCCCTCAATGCCGACCCCGCAACGCTGCGCTACGCTTTGTCAGCGCTTGGCTGCGTCGTCGGCGGGCGGCGCTTTGCGATGGCGGCTGAGAGCATGGACAAGGTGATGGCCTGCGCCACGCAAGATGGTGCAGGCAAGATAACGGCCGGGCGGGTGATGTTCGACCGCCGGAAAGACTTCCTTTATCTGGTGCGCGAGGAGAGGGGCATCGAAACGACAGAGGTTCCCGCCGGTGAGACACGGGTCTGGGACGAGCGCTTCGAGATCAAGAATAATTTTGCATTTGAGATGGTCGTGCGGCCCTGTGGCAAAGAGGCGCAGGGGGCTGGTGTTGTAACAGCTATTCCTGCGGGGGTTGCTCGTCGCGCCTGGCAGACAATGCCGATGTTTCAGGGGCAGCAAGGCGAAGTATTGTCTGCAGGAAACGTCTCATGTAGCCGAATGATTGCTCCCTATGACCTGTTTCTGCCGCGCTTTGATCTGAAGCTTGCGAACGCAATTGCCAGCCTTGTTGGCCGCGCAGCCTTTCCGCTTCCCCCGGTCTAGCGCTGCTTGCGCATTTCACACGGGTTTTTCGCAGAGTTTTTACCTCAAATTGCATCTGATGCCCCCACCTGCCTTGGCAAGGGCAACTGTCGTCCTTATGTTAGGCACAACATAATGGCGGGCACGCATTTGCCCGTTGCAGTTCGGGGAGTTCAATGAACCCAAATTTTAGAAATTTCGCCCTGTGGGCCGTGATCGCACTGTTGCTGATTGCGCTTTTCAGCATGTTTCAGACGTCGCCCTCGCAGTCGAGTTCGCGTGACATTCCCTATTCGCAGTTTTTGCGCGATGTAGATGCCGGGCGAGTGCGTGAAGTCACGGTCACCGGCAACCGGGTTCTGGGAACTTACACCACTGAAAACGGCACAGCCTTCCAGACCTATTCTCCCGTCATCGATGATTCGCTGATGGAGCGTCTGCAGAGCAAGAACGTGACAATCGTTGCGCGCCCCGAAAGCGACGGTTCGTCCGGCTTCCTGAGCTATCTTGGTACATTGCTCCCTATGTTCCTGATCCTCGGTGTCTGGCTGTTCTTCATGCGCCAGATGCAAGGTGGTTCTCGTGGAGCCATGGGCTTTGGCAAGTCCAAGGCAAAGCTTCTGACCGAAGCGCATGGTCGCATTACGTTTGATGATGTTGCCGGCGTGGATGAAGCTAAGCAGGATCTGGAAGAAATCGTCGAGTTTCTGCGTGATCCGCAGAAGTTCCAGCGTCTGGGCGGCAAGATTCCGCGCGGCGTGCTTCTCGTCGGTCCTCCGGGTACTGGTAAGACATTGCTGGCGCGCTCCGTTGCGGGCGAGGCCAACGTGCCTTTCTTCACGATCTCGGGTTCGGACTTCGTTGAAATGTTCGTCGGCGTTGGCGCAAGCCGCGTGCGTGACATGTTCGAGCAGGCCAAGAAGAATGCGCCTTGCATTATCTTCATCGACGAAATCGACGCCGTTGGTCGCCACCGTGGCGCCGGTCTTGGCGGCGGTAACGACGAGCGCGAACAGACGCTGAACCAGTTGCTGGTCGAGATGGATGGTTTCGAAGCCAATGAGGGCATTATCCTGATTGCTGCGACCAACCGTCCTGATGTTCTTGACCCTGCCTTGCTGCGTCCGGGCCGTTTCGACCGTCAGGTCGTTGTTCCGAACCCTGACATTGTCGGCCGTGAGCGCATTCTCAAAGTTCACGCTCGCAACGTGCCTTTGGCGCCGAATGTCGATCTCAAGGTTCTGGCACGCGGCACGCCCGGTTTCTCTGGTGCGGATCTCGCCAACCTAGTGAACGAAGCCGCCCTGATGGCAGCACGCCGCAACAAGCGTGTTGTCACCATGGCTGAATTCGAAGATGCCAAGGACAAGATCATGATGGGTGCGGAACGCCGCTCTTCCGCCATGACCGAGGCTGAAAAGAAGCTGACTGCTTACCACGAAGCTGGCCACGCCATTACCGCGCTGAAAGTGCCGGTGGCTGACCCGCTGCACAAGGCAACCATCATTCCGCGCGGTCGTGCGCTGGGTATGGTCATGCAGTTGCCGGAAGGCGACCGCTACTCCATGAGCTACAAGTGGATGGTGTCCCGTCTCGTCATCATGATGGGTGGCCGCGTGGCTGAAGAACTGACCTTCGGCAAGGAAAACATCACATCGGGCGCATCATCCGACATCGAGCAGGCCACGAAGCTTGCCCGTGCGATGGTTACGCAATGGGGATTTTCCGACGCGCTTGGACAGGTTTCCTACGGTGAAAACCAGCAGGAAGTGTTCCTTGGTCATTCCGTGTCGCAGTCCAAGAACGTTTCGGAAGCAACAGCGCAGACCATCGACACGGAAGTGCGCCGTCTGATCGACGAAGCTTATACTGAAGCGCGCCGTATTCTGACCGAAAACCACGATGGCTTCGTCGCCATTGCGGAAGGCCTGCTGGAATATGAGACTCTGACGGGCGAAGAAATCAAGGCGCTGATCCGGGGTGAAAAACCAGCGCGCGATCTGGGTGACGATTCGCCGGGCCGCAGTTCGGCTGTGCCGAAGACCGGCGCGAAGAAGGATGGCCCAACCGACGCCAAGGGCGACGGTGAAGCGGAAGGCGGCATGGAGCCGCAGCCGCGCTGATCTTCAAAATCTGCTGATATCAAGGGGCCGTCCGTAACAGGGCGGCCCTTTTGCTTTGCTGTATGCCTGCGTGAATCTGAGCTGGTAACAACATATGTTTGCTCTTTGCGGTAATTGACGTGCTGTGCTGCGCCTTTTATGGCATCTAGCCGGAAAGCTTGGCGGACATTGGGGTGTCTGTCGTGCGCGGGACAAATCTGGAGTTCATATGACACGTCGCTATTTCGGAACCGATGGTATTCGCGGGCAGTCCAACGTCTTTCCAATGACGCCTGATCTGGCCATGCGGGTTGGAATTGCGGTGGGCACCATTTTCCGCCGCGGCCATCACCGCCATCGTGTCGTGATTGGCAAGGATACACGTCTTTCCGGCTATATGCTGGAAAATGCGCTGGTGGCCGGTTTCACCGCTGCTGGTCTGGATGTGTTTCTGCTTGGCCCAATTCCCACGCCTGCCGTTGCCATGCTGACCCGGTCCCTCCGTGCGGATATCGGCGTGATGATTTCGGCTTCGCACAATCCTTTCTCAGACAATGGCATCAAGCTGTTTGGACCCGATGGTTACAAGCTTTCCGACGAGCTGGAGCTTGAGATCGAGGAGCTGCTGGACAAGGACATCTATTCCCAGCTTGCCAAGCCAAACGAGATTGGGCGCGCCAAGCGCGTGGATGGGGATATTTATCGCTACATCGAATTCGTCAAGCGCACGCTTCCGCGTGATGTGACGCTGAGCGGTCTGCGCATCGCCATCGATTGCGCCAATGGCGCGGCCTATAAGGTCGCTCCGGCTGCTCTTTGGGAGCTTGGTGCCGAGGTGGTGACAATCGGCAACGAGCCGAATGGCACCAACATCAATTTCGAATGTGGTTCGACACACCCCGCCGCGCTTCAGAAAAAGGTTCATGAGGTCCGCGCCGATATCGGCATCGCGCTGGATGGCGATGCCGACCGGGTGATCATCGTTGACGAGAAGGGTGAGATTGTCGATGGCGACCAGCTTATGGCAACGATTGCCGCAAGCTGGGCAGATGATAAGATCCTGCGCGGCGGAGGCATTGTCGCAACCGTCATGTCCAATCTGGGTCTTGAGCGTTTCCTCGTGGATAAGGGCATGACCCTTGCTCGCACCAAGGTCGGTGACCGCTATGTGGTCGAGCATATGCGCAACCACGATTTCAACGTGGGTGGTGAGCAATCCGGCCATATCGTGCTGTCAGACTATGGCACGACCGGCGATGGCCTTGTCGCAGCGCTTCAGGTGCTGGCGCGGGTCAAGCGGTCTGGTCGTACCGTCAGCGAAGTCTGCCGCAAGTTCGAGCCTGTGCCGCAACTTTTGAAGAATGTTCGCACGACAGGCGGCAAGCCGCTGGAAAATCCTGTTGTGAAGCAGGCCATTGCCGATGCGGAAAGCGCGCTTGCCAATAAGGGGCGTCTGGTTATCAGGCCTTCCGGCACCGAGCCGCTGATCCGCGTCATGGCGGAAGGTGACGATAGCGCTCAAGTCGAGCGCATCGTCAACGAATTGGTTGGCGTGATCGCCAATGCAAAGACTGCCGCATAATAACAGATGCCAGCGCTTCGGCGCTGGCGCTTTCACGCCCTGCGATAAACCTCCTGCTGGCGCTCTTCTTCTGACGCAAGAAAGCCTTCGATCATTGTATCCGGCATGGGGCGTGAGAACAGGTAGCCCTGGACCAGATTGCCGCCGAGGCTGCTGATAACCGCCATTTCTTCTTCTGTCTCGACACCTTCCACAATGGCATCCAGGCCCATTTCGCGGCTGAGCGTTAAAACGGATCGCACGATTTTCTCGCTGGCCGGGTTTTGCTGGATCCCGCGAACGAAGCTATGATCGACCTTGATCTTTGTCAGCGGCAGGGAGTGGAGCGAGGTCAAGCTGGAATAGCCGGTTCCGAAATCATCCAGCGATATGCCGCAGCCGATCTGGCGCAGCATTTCGACGGATAGTCCGGCTTGCCGCGTATCGTGGATAAACGCTGTTTCGGTGATTTCGAGATCCAGCCGTGAAGGATCGAAGCCGCTGGTCTCGATGATGGCGATGATGCTTATAACCGCTTCCGGGCTGTTTAAATCCTGCGCTGAAAGATTGAAGGAAAGCGTCAGATGGTCAGGCCATTTGCAGGCTGCATCCAGTGCTTTTTTCAGGAGCGGTCGCGTTAGCGTGTTCACAATTCCAGCGCGCTCAGCGATGGGAACGAACTGGCCGGGCGAGACATTGCCGAGCGCTGAACTGTGCCAGCGTGCCAGAGCTTCGAAACCGGTTGTTCGGCGGCGTGCTGCGTCCACGATGGGTTGGAAGACCACGAAGAGTTCGCTTGCAAGATCAGCCTGTTTCAGGATCTGCTCAATGAGGGCATCGCGGTGGATTTCTGCCACATGGAGTGCGGTGAAGAGTGTGCTGTTGCCCCGTTTGCTGCGCTTGCCGTTGTAGAGAGCGTAATCTGCACGGTCAAAAAGCTCTTCCGGGGAGGATGCCAGATCTGGGAAGACCGCGATGCCAATCGAGCCTGAAATCATGATGGTCGCGTCAGGAAGGTGGAAAGGCGCGCGCAGCAGGTCGCACATGTGGTTTCCCTCGCTGACGACACATCGTTCGCTGGGGCAATCCGAGATCACGAAGGCAAACTCATCTCCGCCGAGACGCGCGAGAAAGATGTCGCTGGATGAAAAATTGGCAGTGAGGCGGTTGCTGACCTCGACCAGAAGGCGGTCTCCGGACGAATGGCCATAGAGATCGTTGACGGGTTTGAAGCCATCCAGATCGATGACGCCAACCGCCAAGCGCGTGCTGTTTTCTGTCGCGACCGTGAAAGCCTCTGCCAGGTGTTTGAAGAATGCGCGGCGGTTGGGAAGTTCTGTCAGGCTGTCAATGTTCGCCAGGCGCAGGTTCTCGTTGCTGAGAGCCTCGGTTTTGTGCTGCGCGCTGATCATGTTTTCGAAATTTCGATAATTGACCACCAGCACGGCCAGCATGCCAAAGCTGACCAGTAGGATATTGACGGCAATGGCAATGAAAGTTGCCTGACCTGTCGCGGTGAAAAAGACGATGAAGGTGCCGTTGACGAGAATAGCGACGAAGAATGCTGCCGAGGGCACGTGCATAAGGCAGAAAATGCAGGATATGACCGTGATCGCCATGTAGAAGGCTATATGCGATTGCTGGTAGGCATCGCCATAGGGATAAAGCAGGAACGACCAACCTGTGAAGGCAACGGAGATGACCACTGCCAGCTTCTGCGTCCGCTTCAGAGCGACAAGGGCCTCATGAGCTGACGGAATGAGATTGCGCGACTTCCACCAGAAGGCGACCCTGATGGCGCAGATAGCGGTTAGAACCGCAGGCACGATGATGGTGAGCCAAAGTGGTGCAACAGATAGGTGTGTGCCAGCCAATGCCCAAGTGCTTGACATGAGAATGAAGTACATGATCGGCATTTGTCTGCAAAACGCGCGGTATTTCGCGATAAGCAGAATTGGATCACGATCGGATATCTCAAAAAACTCGATCAGGAGCTTCACTTGCGCTTTCAACGAATGGTAACCTTGAGCAGCTGTTGAAACGACCTGCGACACTGTGTGGCGAGCTCGCTGAGGGATGGAATTCCCCGTCATATCAAGCATCATGCCTGACCTAATCTTGATATAAACCAGCAAAACTTAGCTTGTTCTCATGATAGAGAACTATTGTTGTGATAAGCTCAACAATATTAGGTAACAAAACATTACCGCTTGCTTATGCCGGTTGTGTGGGATGTGAGGGATAGGCGCCGCATTTCCGGCTTGTCATCGCAACTTCGGTGCGTGTTCTATAATTTAGTCAGATAGTATTAACTGAGTTTCTTAGCGAAGTTAGACAGAATAGGTCATGTTTTAACGGGGATTTAACCAATTTCCTTCAGGCTTCATAAATGAACAAGTTCTCGAGTATGTGCGCATCTGGTGCCATACCGCTTATGGAGCCGCCGTTATGAAAAAGAGCCTGATTGGTGTCGTCGCTGCTTTGATGGCATGCCAAACTGCTTTCGCAGCAGACGTTTATCAGCAGGAACCAGCACCAGCATTTATCGACAATGCACCTGAAGTTCAGGTCCAGCAGGCCAGTGGCTGGTATCTGCGTGGCGATGTTGGCTATTCCTTCAACAAGTCCCGTGGCGCTGAATTCGACCGCTTGGTCGGCGGTGCAATTGCTTCGCAGAGTTTCTCGAAGACCTCAATGGATGACGAGTTCCTGTTTGGTGGCGGTGTTGGTTACCAGATCAATAACTACCTCCGTACGGATTTGACCCTTGATTACATGGCAAAATCCAAATTCAAGGGCGAGGCGCCTTTCCTGAATTCCACTGAGTCCTCCATGCGCGCTTATGGCCTGATGGCCAACGCCTATGTCGATCTGGGCACCTACGGCCGTATCACGCCTTATCTGGGCGCTGGCATCGGTGGCGCATATGTGAAGTGGGACAAGCTGACCACTTGCGGCGGTTGCGACCTTGAAGGCAAGGGTGACTGGCGCTTTGCTTACGGCCTGATGGCAGGTGCTTCGGTTGACGTGACCTGCAACCTGAAGGCTGACGTTGGCTATCGCTACCGCCACATTGCCGGTGGCGATATGTTCGGCACCAGCAGCACCGGTCTGACATCGGCCGGCCGCGACAAGGGTCTGACCTCGCACGAAGTTCGCGTTGGTGGCCGTTATGTCTTCAATGGTTGCGATACCGCTCAGTATATCCCACCAGCCGACATTCCGCTTCAGCCAGCCGTCTACAAGTAAGCTGTCTTTGAATGAACAGAACACCGCTCGCATCAGCCACGATGCGGGCGGTGTTTTTGTTTTAACGTCGACATCTCTCGTTCGTCTGTGGTCGTGGAGAGGATGATTTTTCCTCGACGGGTTTTGTAAAGTGGAACCGGATGCCGCAGATAGGCCGAGAATTTCGCCTTGAGCGACATAATTTGCTTGACTGTGACGACCGAGGCGAATAGCAACGCTGTCAGGACACTCCACCCTAACGTGGGGCGCCTATCTGGAAGGATAGTCAAATGACAGATATAGTGAAGCCGGACACCCGTCCGAACAATACGCATTTCTCTTCTGGTCCTTGCTCCAAGCGCCCCGGTTGGTCGCTGGAAGCCCTGAGCGACGCACCACTTGGTCGCTCGCACCGCGCCAAAGTTGGCAAAGCCAAGCTGAAGCAGGCCATTGATCTCACCCGCGAAGTTTTGAATGTTCCTGCCGATTACCGCATCGGCATCGTTCCCGCATCTGACACCGGCGCTGTTGAAATGGCGCTTTGGTCGTTGCTGGGTGAACGTGGCGTGGACATGGTTGCCTGGGAAAGCTTCGGTGCCGGTTGGGTGACCGATGTCGTCAAGCAGCTGAAGCTGAAGGACGTTCGCAAGATCGAGGCTGACTACGGCCTTCTGCCTGACCTTTCCACTATTGATTTCGACCGTGACGTGGTCTTCACTTGGAATGGCACCACATCGGGTGTTCGCGTTCCAAACGCCGATTTCATTCCTGCAGATCGCAAGGGCCTGACCATTTGCGATGCGACGTCTGCTGCATTTGCGCAGGATATGGACTTCTCCAAGCTCGACGTCGTGACCTTCTCCTGGCAGAAGGTTCTGGGCGGCGAGGGCGGCCATGGCGTGATCATTCTGTCGCCACGCGCTGTCGAGCGTTTGACAACATACGTACCAGCATGGCCTTTGCCGAAGATTTTCCGCATGACATCCGGCGGCAAGCTGATTGAAGGTATCTTCACCGGCGAAACCATCAACACGCCATCCATGCTCTGCGTCGAGGATTATATCGATGCGCTGCTTTGGTCGAAAAGCCTCGGTGGCCTCAACGCGCTGATGGCGCGTGCAGATGCTAATGCGCAGGTCATTTTCGACTTCGTAGCCGAGCATAACTGGATCGCCAATCTGGCAGTTGTGGACGAGACGCGCTCCAACACGTCCGTTTGCCTCAAGATCGTCTGCAAGGATGTTGCAGCACTTGACGCTGCCGCGCAGGCCGATTTCGCCAAGGGCATGGTTGCCCTTCTCGAGAAGGAAAACGTGGCGCTCGACATCGGTGCTTACCGCGATGCGCCATCCGGCCTTCGCATCTGGGCCGGTGCGACCATCGAAACGGCTGATATGAAAGCCGTCATGCCTTGGCTCAAGTGGGCATTCGAAACGCAGAAGGCTGCAACCTTCAAGGCTGCTGCCTGATTTTATCCGGCCCTGCCACTGCATGGCCGCGCATTTTCGCTTTCAAGACTGAACCCTTTTCAAGGAGCCCACACAATGGCACCTCGCGTACTCGTATCTGACGAACTGTCGGAAACCGCCGTCCAGATTTTCCGCGATCGCGGCGTCGAAGTCGATTTCCAGCCAAAGCTTGGCAAGGACAAGGACAAGCTGGCCGAAATCATTGGCAATTATGATGGTCTTGCCATTCGCTCTGCCACCAAGGCAACGGAAAAGCTGATTGAAGCTGCAACCAACCTCAAGGTCATCGGTCGCGCCGGTATTGGCGTCGACAATGTCGATATTCCAGCGGCCTCGCGTCGCGGTATCATCGTCATGAACACGCCTTTCGGTAACTCCATCACGACTGCCGAACACGCCATCGCGCTTATGTTTGCTGTTGCCCGCCAGCTGCCAGCTGCTGACGCCTCTACACAGGCCGGCAAGTGGGAAAAATCGAAGTTCATGGGTGTTGAAATCACCGGCAAGACGCTCGGCGTTATCGGTGCTGGCAACATTGGCGGCATCGTGTGCTCGCGTGCACTTGGGCTGAAGATGAACGTTCTGGCCTACGACCCCTTCCTTTCGCCAGAGCGTGCGCAGGAAATGGGCGTGACCAAGGTTGAACTCGATGAGCTGCTGGCTCAGGCCGATTTCATCACGCTGCATGTGCCGATGACGGACAAGACACGCGGCATTCTCGGCGCTGAGAACCTTGCCAAGACCAAGCCCGGCGTTCGCATCATCAACTGCGCCCGTGGCGGTCTGGTGGATGAGGCGGCTCTTGCCGAGGCCATCAAGTCCGGCCATGTTGCCGGTGCTGGTTTTGACGTGTTCGAGGTTGAGCCCGCGACTGAAAGCCCGCTGTTTGGTTTGCCGAACGTTGTCTGCACGCCGCATCTGGGTGCATCCACCACGGAAGCGCAGGAAAATGTGGCTCTTCAGGTCGCCGAGCAGATGTCGGATTACCTCGTCAAGGGTGCCGTTTCCAACGCCATCAACATGCCGTCCATCACTGCTGATGAGGCGCCACGCCTGAAGCCCTTCATCAAGCTGGCCGACGTTCTCGGTTCTTTTGTGGGCCAGGTGCAGGAAAGCGCCACGAAGGAAATTGAGATCCTTTATGATGGCGCGACCGCCAACATGAATACCAAGGCGCTGACATCGGCTATTCTTGCCGGTCTCATTCGCCCGCAGGTCTCTGATGTGAACATGGTTTCTGCGCCCATCATGATCAAGGAAAAGGGCATCATCCTTTCCGAAGTCAAGCGCGACAAGACGGGTGTCTACGACGGCTTCATCAAGCTGACCGTCAAGACCGAGAACCAGATTCGCTCGGTTGCCGGAACGGTGTTTTCGGATGGCAAGGCGCGTTTCATCCAGATCAAGAACATCAACATGGATGCCGATGTCGGTCAGCACATGATCTACATCACCAATACCGACGTTCCCGGCATGATCGGCTTCATGGGCACGACACTGGGTGAAGCGGGCGTCAACATCGCCAACTTCCAGCTGGGTCGTGAAAAGGAAAGCGGCGACGCGATCGCGCTTCTCTATGTCGATGGTCCTGTTTCCGAAGCGGTGCTGGACAAGCTGCGCGCAAATCCTGCGATCCGTCAGGTCAAGTCGCTGTCCTTCAACATCGACTAAGTCCTCACGCCTCTCGATTGCTATCATCACCCGGCACAGGAGAAATCCTGTGCCGGTTTTTTTGTATTTGCGATCAAATGATTACCTATGGTTGCATATCACGAAAAATTTTATGCCGTGCGTCTAAAAATGATGATCCATAGTTGCTATATCGCATTTTAAGATCCGCTCATTGGGAGGGCGGTGCAACAGGAGAAGATGATGTTTGCTGCCATTAGGCGCTTTAGGGGTTTGTTTGCGGTTGCGGCACTGGGAATTGCCGTATCGTTCATTGCTGTCGATATGGCTGAGGCAAGACGCGCCAGCGGCGGGTTCGGCAGCCGCGGCACACGCACCTTTTCCGCGCCACCGACAACAAACACTGCGCCGGGCCAGTCTGCACCGATTAACCGTAGCATGACGCCGAACACCAACCAGGCGACACAGCCGGGCGCAGCCCAGCCAGCCCGCCCGAACGCACAGGCGGCTCCGCAGAGCCGTGGTATGTTTGGTGGCATGATGGGTGGCCTCATGGGCGGTTTGCTGATGGGTGGCCTCTTCGGCATGCTCATGGGCGGCGGCTTCGGCGGTATGGCCGGTTTCTTCGGTCTTTTGATCCAGGGTCTTCTGATTGGCGGCCTTGTCATGCTCGCCATGCGCTTCTTCAAGTCTCGTCGTCAGGGCCAGCCAGCTTTTGGCGGCGCTGGCAACAACTCCGCACGCAACGATTATTCTGCACCGCAGAATAACCAGAGCGGGCTCGGTGGCTTCAAGATCCCGCAGATGGGTTCGAAGGCTGGCGCAGCTGCGGGCGTGGCGACAGCCGCGGCTGCTGCACCGAAAGCTGTGCCGCATGAAAATGCTGCATCGCAGGGTGACGAAATTGGTGTGACCCAGGAAGATCTGGAAACATTCCAGCAGACACTTCAGAATGTGCAGTCTGCTTACGCGGCCGAAGACTACGGCACGCTTCGCAAGCTGACCACACCAGAAGCCATGTCCTATCTGGCAGAGGAATTGAGCGACAACGCAACCAGCGGCGTGAAGAACGATGTGCGCGATGTGACGCTGTTGCAGGGTGATGTTGCAGAGGCCTGGCACGAAGAGGGCAAGGATTTTGCGACCGTCGCCATGCGCTATTCCGCCATCGACGTGATGCGTGACCGAAACACTGGCAAGATCGTTCAGGGCAACGAGCATGAGCCCGAAGAATCGACCGAGTTGTGGACATTTGTTCGCTCGGGCAAGGCCGAGTGGCAGGTTGCCGCGATCCAGGAAGCTGCCTGACACTGTTAAAATATACTGACAATGATTATGGCCGGTGCGGGCATCTCCCACACCGGCCATATTTTTTGCAAATGCCTTACAGGGCAGGGAATGTAGCGCCTTGAGCGCCAAGCCATTGATTCTGCTTGCCGCAGTTCTTCCACGCAATGGCCTTTTTCCATTCATCCAGCGTTCAGTCAGGGGCCGTTAACCAGACCGGGACACAGCAATGTGACACGGACGCGGACAGCAAACCGCCATTTTGGGCGGAACCGTAGCTTTGAAGCCGCGTTCTCGATCCAGGTTTGGATGGTGCCCCAAGAACCATCCTGTCATTCGGATCAGGCGACCTTGGCTCAAAAGGTTCCTGCGAGTATGGAGAGCAATCACGATGAAACGCTTCGACCTGATCGACGGAATGCGCGGTTATTTCCTCGTTTTCATGCTTATCAACCACCTCGTCTTTGCTGGCGGTCTGTGGCTGATGGAGATCAACCATAGGCAGCTGGCCTTCGTTGAGGATGCTCAGGGATTCGTGTTCCTGTCTGGCCTGCTGATTGGCATGGTATATGCGCGCAAGATGATGAAATACGGCTATGAAGCCGGTCGTGACATGATCTGGAGCCGGGCACTGGAGCTGTACAAATACGCGATGGGTCTCGTGATCGTCGTGCTGTTTGCGCGCATGGTCATCCCGCACGCGCCCTATATCTGGTACAATTGGCTGGGCATGACCTCGTTTGACGATCCGCTTCGTCTGGCTGCGATTGCGACCTTCCTGTTCCAGCCCACCTTCATGGACATTCTGCCGCAGTACATCGTCTACATGGTGTTTGCGCCGTTGCTTGTAAAGCTGTGCCTGGATGGGAAATGGGCCTATGTCGTTGCCGGTTCGCTTCTGGTGTGGATGGCTGGCCAGCTTGGCTTGCAGCAACTCTTTACCGCCCCTGTGAATGAGCTTGTAAAGGGAGCTGACGAGCAGGGCATCCGCGTCAGCTTCAACCTGTTTGGCTGGCAGCTGGTGTTCTACTCCGCGCTGGTGATGGGTGCCATGACAGCGCAGAACAAGATTGCATGGACGAAGATCTTCTCGCCACAGCGCAGCTGGATTGCCAAGGCCGCACTGCTGGTCTGCCTGTTCTTCGTTCCGCTGCGCATTGCGACTGCCTGGAACCTGATGCCGGAATTCATGCTCGGCAAGTTCTCCACCATGGAGATCCGTGCCGACTTCGGCCCTGTCTATCTCATCAACTTCCTGGCTGTGGCCGTGGGTCTTACATGGTTGCTGATTGCGGGCCCAAAGCACCATAATGCACTGGTGCAGAAAGCCGCTGCTGCGGTCATCTGGGTTCTGTCGTTGAAGTTCCTGCAGCTTCTGGGTCGCCACTCCCTGCAGGTCTATGTCTGGCACGTCGCGATTGTCTACGGCATCTACTATCTGGATGGCCGCACCGCCGAACTGACGCAGATCGAAAAGACCGTTATCGCGCTGGTGGGTGTCGCGATGCTGGCACTTCCGGCCCTTTGGCGGGAACGCGACAAGTGGATCGGCAGTGGCCAGAAAACGGCCGGCGCCTGAGCCAACCAATCGAGGTCTTGATGCGGGGAGGGCGGCAATGTCGCCCTCTACTTGCGTGTTTGCTCAATTCTTTCTATATGCAGGCGTGAAAAATCTGGATGTTGAGCGGTGACGGGTCATGTTACCTGTCTTGGCCACGCCAGATACGACAGGCGGCGGGGCCTTGAACCCCGGTATGACTGACGATTGGAAAAACACGTGAACACGCTCGACTTTGATAAGAAGCCGGAAGACACCCGTATTGTTGTCGCCATGTCCGGTGGTGTCGACTCCTCTGTGGTGGCAGGCATTCTCAAGCGCGAGGGCTATGATGTCCTCGGCATTACGCTTCAGCTATACGACCATGGAGCCGCCGTTCACAGGGCAGGTTCCTGTTGCGCAGGGCAGGATATCGACGATGCCCGCCGTGTGTGCGAAACGCTCGGCATTCCGCATTATGTGCTCGATTACGAAGCGCGTTTCCGCGAGACCGTCATCAACCCCTTCGCCGAAGCCTATGCTATGGGTGAAACGCCTGTGCCCTGCGTTGCCTGCAACCAGACGGTCAAGTTCGCCGATCTCCTGGCAACAGCGCAGGAACTGGGCGCGGATGCGCTGGCGACCGGACATTACATCCGCTCACGCTTGAACCCGGTGCCAGGCCAGCCCAACCGGCGGGCTCTTTATCGCCCCATTGATAGCGATCGGGACCAGAGCTGGTTCCTGTTTGCCACCACGCAGGCACAGATTGATTATCTGCGCTTTCCGCTGGGAGGCCTTTCCAAGGCTGAAACGCGCGAGCTGGCCGAAGAGATGGGCCTTGTCGTTGCCAAGAAGGCAGACAGCCAGGACATCTGTTTTGTGCCGCAGGGCAAATACACCGAGATCATCAACAAGCTGAAGCCGAATGCCGCGCTGGTGGGCGATATCGTTCATCTCGATGGCCGCGTGCTGGGCAGCCATGACGGCATCGTGCATTATACGATTGGCCAGCGGCGCGGCATTGGCGTTGCCACTGGCGAGCCGCTCTATGTCGTTTATCTCGACGCGCGCAGCCGCCGTGTTATCGTCGGCCCGCGTGAGGCGCTGGAAACGCACCGCGTGTATCTGCGGGACATGAACTGGCTTGGCGACAACCCATTGCTGGACGATGCCAGAGAAGGCTTCTCCTGCTTCGCCAAGGTTCGCTCCACGCGCCCACCAAGCGAGGCTGTGCTGCATGCGGATGAGCGGGGCATCTATGTCGATCTCGCCATTGGTGAGGCGGGTGTGGCCCCAGGGCAGGCCTGCGTTCTCTACTCAGCCCCCGGTGCCGACGCCCGCGTCTATGGCGGCGGCTTCATCGAGCGGTCGGAACGTTCGCCCGAGGCTGAAGCATCGCTCAAGGCGCTGCTTCAGAACCAGGTTGCAGCCTGACAGCAGCATGGGTTCAAGCGACAGTGTGGAAAGCAGAATTTTTGCGCATCTTACGCTTGACACTAACGGGAGCGGCACCTTATAAGCCGCTCATCCTGATGGACAAGCCAGTTACAAAACTGTCACGTCCCTCTGTGGCGGGGTAGCTCAGGTGGTTAGAGCAGCGGAATCATAATCCGCGTGTCGGGGGTTCAAGTCCCTCTCCCGCTACCACTTTTCTCAACGATGTATATATTTTGATGTTGTTGCTAAATTGAATGCGACGCGACTTCTGTCGCGTCGTGTTGCAAACCAATACCCAATATCTACAGCGGCTTCAGAGAGACCTTGGATAGGCCGCGCGGCCTAGCTCGTTTGCAACATGGGGTTCGAATTGAATAATGAGATTTCCGAATTCCTAATCCAAACGTTTACGCCAGAGCGACTGGGGCTGGCTGTAACCGCATTACTCGGTACTCTGGCGGGCGGGTTCACAACATTTTTCGTTCAAACACGCTTGAAAAAGCGTGAGCAAGCCGCTGCACTGAAGGACAGGCTTCGCATATTCGCTTTGATTTCCGTTCGGATTGTCGCGGATATGGATAATGTGCTCAACTTGATAGAGTATTATCGCAGCACAAACTCGCCTGAATACGAGCTGTGGAAGGTCGTCCACACCATTGACGTTCTCCCGGGTTTCAAGCCTGACTTAAGCCAGCTCGAATCTCTCATATCGCTAGGTTCTAGTAACCTTGTGACAGTCGCTATGCACCTTTACTCGGAATATTCGTCGCTGTTTGCCACGATTGATCGATATAATGGCTTGAGGAAAGCACTTATTGCATCCCAGAGAAAGCCCGATGCAGACGAGGTGGAGGTAGATGCGCTGAAAAAGAACATGATCATTCATCTTAATTTCATAGTCGAGACAGCGTCATTGGTCAGAGATGAATCACGTCAGGTGCAACATTTGCTCTATGTGGGGTCACAACGTCACTTTGGGAGTGGTGAGTTTCTCAAGCTTAAAGATGACTAGTATTGTTTGGAGGACAGAGGGCTGCGTCAATACGACAAGTTGTTGATGCAGCAGCTCTGATGTAGATTTTGCATACGACAGATGATGTCGCGAAATAATTTGAAAGTATTCAGACGATGGATTCGAGTTGGGTTGATTGGTTTCCCATAGTGCTCTTGCCACTCAAGCTTCTCGTCCTTGGCATAGGCATGTTCTATGCCATCAAGTGGCACCATGATCAGGCGAAGAAAGACAATGAAAACAACGGTAAGTGAGCCAAAGCGGAATGATGGCTCCCACCATGGCGCAGCTGGCATTCGGCACCCTCCTCCCGCGCAAGACTATAGAACCGTCCTTCATCCATTCTGGACACACCGCCACCCCAAGATTTTCCATGAGCGGCTGACGCTGCTATGAGGCAGCTTTTTCGCATCGTCCTTCGCCAGAGACATTCACTTCATCGATCTCTCTGGTCTCACTGGGAAACCACCCTCGCGTAAATCCGTGGCCCATGGCGGCGGCGGCTAGGGCGAGTTGGTGGCGCAGATGCTTGATGTCATCCAGCAGCGTCTTGATGGCTTCGCGCTCATCCCCGTCATGCCAGACGATGATGTGTTCGACCGGGTCAGCTTCCGGCGTTTCAAATTGTGGGCGCATGTTCTCGATCTCCATGTTTCAGAGCCTTCTTGCCGCAATGTTTTTCGGAAAGCACGCGCCCCCGTGCCAGCTATGTTCTTATTATGTTCTCATTGCTAATGGAGTCAAGGCAGTTGAGATGATTTTTGTGGAGCGAGATTGAGCGGTCGTGTCACTCAGGGTGTGGCACGACCTGTGGCGGGGGTGGAGCTTTGAGCGCCTATTCCGCAGCACTGCATGATGGTGGGGCAAGATAATGGAGCGCCTGTGCCAAGGGTGCGTGGGCGGTGCGCTTTCCATCCTCAAAGGTGGTTTCCAGCAAGCCGTTTTCGCAAGCGCGGTCGTCATCCCAGCCGGGGTGGTTGAGGATGGGATATAGACATATTCCCTCAATGGGCACGCCTTTTTCCATGGCGGCGGTCGCTTCTTGGTGGATGTAGGAGATCCAGCTTGCACGCCTGTCACCCTCAATGCCGGTTTCGGCGATGAAGATGGGTTTGCCGTAGCGGGCGTAGGTATCCACCAAAATGGTTCTGAAGGGTTTGTAGAGTGGGTGGTCCATATCGATGGGTGGGCCGCCGTGGATCCACTGGTTGTTGTGGTAATAGTTGACCCCGACAATATCCAGATATTTGTCCGCACCGCCGATTTGGGGCCACATGCGCCCGGAGAGTATATCCCAGCCCTGAAACTGCGATTGGCGGTGGCCTTCCGCCACAGGCCGCTCCCACGGGCGGGAGGGATCGGTGATGACATTGATGACGGGATCGCAATGCACGAAGCGCGCTCTTGGCTCCACGGCCAGAATCGCATCCATGGCGGCGATGGAAGCTCTGGCCAGTTGCACTTTCAACTCGAAGCCACGGCCACGGGCAAAGGGGTTGAGATAGGCCGCATCTCCGCCACCCCATGAGAAGAACGAAATCTCATTGACGGGTGAGTAAAAGGGGATCGTGTCCGTCTGCTCCTTCACCACCCTTGCTGCGGCTGCGGCAAATTGAGCAAAGCGGTTGACGAAATCCGGCGACCAGATGTCGATGTCATCAGGCCAGCCATAGTGCAGCAAATCCCAGATGACCTGCGTGCGGGTGTCGCTGGCGGCTTTCAGCATCGGCGTGAAGCTCGACCAATCGTAATGCCCTGATATTTTTTCGATCAGGTGCCAGCGCAGGCCATCCCGCACTGTTGAGATCGCGTAGGAGGCCAGTTGCTGGTAATCGGCTGCTGCGTGGAGGTCATGTCCGGTGGCGGCGATGACATCAAGACGCTTGCCTTCGACTTGCCCATCGCGCGTGCGAAGGCGATGGGTGGAGCATTCAAAGCCACCTTGCAGGAAGGACTGGAACAAGCCGGTAGGGCCTGCGGCGTTGCGCTCCTTCATGACGTCGCTGATCAACCGCTCCCACTGAGGCACAACGGTTCGTGCGCTATAGGTGGTTTCCACCTTGTGACGCAGTGCCTGACCCAGCGCTGCTCGCAAACTGCCGGATGCGGCAAGCTTCAGGATTTCGCCCGCGACAGCTAAAGGGGCATTGTAAGGCACGAAGATGCCGGAAACGCCGTCTTCGATCTGCTGCATGGCGCCATTGTCAGGCGTTGCGATGACCGGCAGACCCGCTGCACCGGCTTCTGCGATGACATGGGGCATGCCTTCGCCTCTTGAGAGCCAGACGAAGATATCGAGCGCAGACAAAAGCGCGGGAATATCCTTCCGGTCCCCCAGAAAGCTGAGGATGCCGGTGAGGTGTCGCTCTTGGGCGAGCCTCTTCAAGTGCTCGGCATAGTCGGGCATGAAGGCATCTGGTCCGCCAATGACGACAAATCGCAAAGCGGGGTTGCTGGCATAGGCCAGAGCTGCCGCCTCTATGAAATCCTCGACGTTTTTCTTTGGGTCGAGCCTTCCGACCCAGCCCACCAGAACCGTTTGGTCATTGACGCCGAGAGAGGCGCGCAGGGTGGCGCGCTGGCTGCTATCGAATTCGGTGAGGTCCACCATGGACGGTATCTCGACCACATCCGTCTCGCGCCCCGGCATTACCGATTGTGCGGCATCACAAATGGAGCGGCAGACGCCGACATAGCGGCTGGTAAGATGCTTCGGGCCTGCCAGTGCTTCGGAGATGAGGCCGCCATGCTCGATGAGCGGCGGTCGCCAGTGCATGCGCTCCAGTGCCGGATAGATATCAGCCACGTTCTGGCAGGAGACAACCACGTCATAGCCGACGATCTTGGTTGCCAGATATCCAACAGTATCCTCAAACGACATGTCATAGGGCGTGGTGTCCACATCAACGCCGAGCGCACGCAGCTGCTCATGCGTCTGGCCGGGCATATTGGGCTTGTGGAAACAGGCAACCACATCAAGCCGGTAACGGCTGCGGTCGAGGGTGCGGGCAAGCAGCCGCACCTCGGTTTCCTCGCCGCCTACCACCAGCCACGCAAAGACGAAGAGAATCCGGATAGGGGGTTGCTGCGCTATCATTCGTTGACCTTGAACACGATCTGCAGGAACTCGGGACGGGTGTTGACCAGGTCTGCCAAGAAGGCTGGCCCATCCTGAAGAGGCACGATGTGGGTGATCATCTGCTCGCGGATGATCGTGCCGTGGCTTTCCAGCAGATTGACCGTTTCATGGGCCAGCCGGCGTCTGTCCCAATGGCCGGAGAGGCCGCGTGGCACCCGGTTGATCTGTGCACAGCGGATATTGAGGCCATTGTGGTGGAATTCCTCACCCAGCCGCAGGCGGTCTGCACCGCCCTGATAGAAGGCGAGATCGATGACCGTACCCTGCGGGCGCAAGGCTTTCAGCGCAACGTGAAGGCTTTGGGCATGGGCGCGGGTCTGGAACACCAGATCGGCACCGCGATCGCTGCCGCCATTGTGCCAGCGCGCCTTGGCATGTTGCCATGCCTCGTCCTCCGTCATGGCCATCAGCCCCATAGCCTGCGCTTTTTCGCGGCGGAACGGCGATGGATCGGCAATGATGACGCCGAGCGCGCCTGCCTTTTGCGCAAACAGCGCCGTCATCAGGCCAACGGTGCCCGCACCGATGATGATGACATGACGCCCGGCAATGCCAGCGCCGAAGGACGGCACGTTGTTTCCAAGCATATCTGCATCGGCATGAAGAATGCCGTTGGCTGCGATTGGGCCCATTTGCGCGGCGAAGACGCCGAGGATGGGATCGATATGGGCGGGTAGTGGTATCATCACATCATGGAATGGATCAGCGGTGTGGCCGCTTTTGTGGCCGTAGGTTCCGGCAACGACATCCCCCGGCTGGAAACCGCCGGTGCGTGCCTCAGAAACGCGCGCCACCTCCATGTAACCCAGGAATGGCACGGGATAACGAAGATCAGCCTCGTTTTCGATGAAGACGCCCCGGCCTGCATCGAACCGCGAGTGGAAATAGGGATTGGTGTTCTTCATGAAGGTCAGCTCGGTGCCTGCCGAAAAGCCGGTATAGAGCGTGTCGAGGCGGACCTGACCATCGCCGGGCGGGCCTTCTTCATAGTCGAACAGGTAGGCTCTGCCCGGTGCTTCAATGCCCAGCGACGTGATCATGCGGTGGCCGGGACGAAGGCCCTGCGGCTCTTCTACCCGAGGGGGATGGTAGAGCGGTGCAAGCGGATTGCGGCTGACTGGCGAAGGCTCGAAGGTAACCGCTTCGCCGCTGCGGGCCGATGTTGCGACCGCAAGTGCCACACGGTGGGTGACCAGCGCATCCTGATATGTGCACCTGATGTGGTTTTCCTTGCCGCTGATCGCATCGATGAAATCCCGGTCTTCGCGCCAGACGGGATCGCCCTCCGCATGGCGGACCGGACGCCCGGCACCGACATCAACCATGATGTCGTGATCGGTGAGTTCGATCGCGAGGCGGTCTGCGAAGATATTGAGGCCGACCTTGTGGTTCCATCCCAAAAGGCAGGTGGAGGCTATGTTGCCGATAACGCCGGACTGGAATGTCAGGCTGGCGGTCGTCACCGCGGGCACATCAAGGCCGGGGAAATCCGGCCGGTCCTTGAAGCCAGCGCGGCCATAGACATCGGTCACTTCGCCCACGAGATAGCGGGCAAGATCGATGATGTGCGTTGCCTGCTCCACCATCTGGCCGCCGGAGCCTTCGTTCTTCCACCACCATTGGGGGGGTGGGGTTTGGTCCAGCCAGTAGCCGGATAGAAGCTGTGCCGGGTTTTCGGCGAGACGATTGCGCGCCTCTTCGACAGTATCGAGATAACGCCAGTGGTAACCGACGCCGGTGATGAGATTTGCGACTTCGACGGCTGCACTCAGCTCTTCGGCAAGCGCGAGATCCAGCGTGATCGGTTTCTCCACGAAGAAGGGAATGCCCCGGCTGATCAGATCCCGTTCGGCATCGCCATGGGCAAAGGGTGGAATGCAGATGTAAACGGCGTCCAGCTTTTCCGCATCCAGCATGGCGCGGTGATTATCGAAAGCGCGGGCGCCGAAGCGGGAGGCGGCCTGGCTTGCGCGGTCAAAATCTGGATCGGCGAAGGCGACCAGCGCCACGTCCTCGAACCCAGCCAGAATATCCAGATGTCGGTTCGCGATGCCGCCGACGCCAATGAAGCCGATGCGTGCCTTGTTCATGCAGATATGTCCTTGTGTCTTATGTGTGCGGCGGGAAAGAACGTGGCGGTAGACGTCCGCCGTTTCGCTCGCCATGCGTTGTGCTGAAAATTCGGTTTTGAACCGCTCGGAGCCAGCTTGTCCCACGGCCTTTGCCCTGTCGGCATCGCCCAGCGCGTCGATTAAGACAGCCGCCAGCGATGCGGGATTTGCAGGCTCTGCCAGATAGGGATGTTCTGGCCCCAGGGCTTCGATATTGCCGCCAATGTTGGTCGCGACCACGGGAAGCCCGATGGACATCGCCTCCAGAACCGCCAGCGGCAGGCCCTCGAATTTGGATGGCAGAACGAAGAGATCTGCCTGAGACATCAGGTCTGCGATATCGGTGCGGTGGCCCGCAAACAGCACATGCTGGTTGAGATGGAGGTCATCGACCAGCGTTTCGATTGCCGCCAGTTCTTCGCCACGGCCTACCAGAATGAGCAGCGTGGATGGGAAGGCGGCAATGACCGATGGCAAAGCCTTGATCAGGGTTGCGTGGTCTTTCTGCGCGGAAAAACGGGCAACCGTGATCAGGACTTTTCTGCCGTCGAGCTTGTCTGCCATATCGGGTGCGCTGTCGGCTGCGGGATCCAGGGCGAAAACGCCGTTGCGCACGACGGTCAGATGATCGGGGGATACACCATTGGCTTCGAAGCTGAGCCTTGATGCCTGCGAGACTACGATGCGATGCGCAAGCGCTTCACAGGCCTGAGCATATTCGGTTTTCTGCTGCTCATCGGTGAGGAGATAGGGCAGGTGTTCGGTGCGGATCACGGGAATATCCTGCGTCATTCCCGCCTTAGCGATACCATGACCCTCCCAGCCGATGCCTGCATGGACGTGAAGAAGGCTGACGCCTGATGTTGCCAGCCATTGCGAGAACTCGTCATGATCGTCAAATGTCTTGATGCCGAGGCCATGGCGGGCGGCCTTGGCGGTCAATCCATCTGCTGCGTTTGATGAGGCGGCGATCGTTACATCCCAGCGATCGTCCAGCGCACGGCCAAGGGTTAGCATATGCTCGCCCATGCCGGATGGGTCGAGACTGTCTGTTGCCAGAACGACCCGACAGCGATCTTTGCTCATCATCTATTGAGTGCCATGGCGCCGGTGCGCGAGACAGCAGAGGGATGATTGGGAATGCGTGGGGAAGCCGGTAAAGCCGTGTAAGTGTGGCTGAGGACGGCCTTACCCACCAGTGCCCTCATATCGTGAAATGTTCGGTCCCATGATGAGCCTTCCAGCATGGCATCGACGGGGCCAAGCCACTCATCGCCCGTCTTCTTCAGCGCAATGGCAGCGTCGCAGGCTTTGGCGAATGCATGGGCGTCAGCGGCGATGAAGACGCCATCGACGCTGCTATAGTGGCGGATGACATCGGTAATCGGCGTGCTGACAACAGGGCGGCCTGCTGCCAGATATTCCGGTGTCTTGGTCGGGCTGATGAATTGCGTGGAGCTGTTCAGCGCAAAGGGCATAAGCGCTGCGTCCCAGCCCGCGAGATATGCGGGAAGTTCGCGGTAATCCTTCTGGCCGAGATAGTGAATATTGCCAGCGCGGGGCAGGTCATCCGGCGCAATCTTGGCAACGGGACCGATGATGACGAATGAGAGCTGCGGTCTAGCTTTTGCCACGGCCTTGATCAGTTCCAGATCGAGACGCTCATCGATCACGCCATAATAGCCCACCTTTGGACCGGGAATGGAGAGCTGGTCTGCGGGCTCCTGACGATCCTTGCGGGCAGAATTGAAGTGCGCAACTTCCACGCCTGAGGGGAAGGGGTGAATATTGGAGTGCTGGTGGCGCTTTGCTTCGTAAAGGCTGTATCCGCCGGTAAAGACCACATCGGCGCGCGCAATCAGCGCGGCTTCCATTTCCTTCATGCCGTGGGGCGCGAATTTAAAGTTGGCCAGTTCGTCCATGCAATCATAGATCACCGCAGAAGCGTCGACGTGGCGGGCGAAGCCGAACATGGTGGGTGTGTAAAACCACAGGATCGGACGCGCCGCACCATACATTGCCAGGAGATCGTCCAGCAGCCGGGAAAGGGCCCGCTCGCGATCTGCCTCGCTCCACCAATGGGGGATGCGCGGGCGGACAGATTTGACCGTCGTGCCTTCGAAGGGGTGGATTTCCAGATAGGCGAGATGGTGATCTGTGGGTATAAATTCTTCGAAGAAGAAAACCGCTCTTTCGTTGGCAAAGCGCCCCATCAGATGCTGCGGTCGCTGCAGCACGAAATCCCACCGTAAATGCGAAAAGCAGATGAGCGGCGTATTCCGCTCAGTCATGGCATGAATGGGTGAGGAAATCGGACTGGAGAGGTTCATTGGCGCATCCGCGTTTGAGTGACGTACTCAAACCGGGATGAATGACCTTTGTTCCTGCCTATTTAAAACTTTCGAATGTTCTGAAATGCCTATCAGTTTTCGGAGTTTTTCGACCGAATGCTGCCATGTCCAGTTGTCTATGACCACTTGGCGAGGGTCTAGATCTGGCGCCATTTCAAGCATTGTGCGGATGCCCTCATGGAACTGCGCGGCAGAGGCGACCCTGCCGGTTTGCGGCGTGATATATTGCAGGCCACAGCGTAGTTCGCTGTTAGCAAGCACAGGTAACCCGGCCAGCATATATTCCGTCAAAATGGCTGGCGCGCCGTCATCGACGCCGCAGACCACACCGATTTTCGCGAGGTTCATCAATCTGTTGACCTCGGAAAAGGCGACGCCCGGCGGGCCGATGAAATCGACATTGATCTCAAGATTGGCTGCGTAGCGGCGGAGGTCTTCACTAAGTTCACCATAGCCGAAAACACACAGGGCTTTGATGGATTTGGGTAGTTTTGCCAAAGCCTCAAAGAGAATGTCATGGCGCTTGTAGCTCTGAGCGGCTGCGACATAGATGACATCGTAGGGCTTGGGTCCGGCTATCGGGTGAAAGAGATTTGGCGAAGCGAATTCAGGACCGATGGGCAGGATGGCGGTTTTGACATCAGGGTGGAGAGCGTTGATCTCACGCGATTGCCATTCGGCGCCGGTCAGAATGAGATGGAAGTGCCTGCTGACGGCGGGTGGGATGCGCAGGGCCGGGGCATCGATGGAATTATATATTTTATAGCTCGTTCGGCAGGCATCGAGGATCTCTTCTGACACTCCCAGTCCCCAGACGCAGAGAATGTCCGGTGCGCCGAATGTATTTATATGTGCGAGCATGTCGTTGGAACTGAAAGGCGCTTGCGGACCATTCATCTGGAATGCGCGGCGAATGACGAGAGGCGCTTGCGATTCGTCGGGCTCCGGCGGGCAATCGTCGCGCCAATGCGTCCAGACCTCCACGACATCCACCAGCCCGGCTTTGACGCAGGCGAGTGGCAAGCGTTCGATATAGCCGCCTTCAACCCTGAAATCGGGGATAACTTCGGATCGGGATACGGGTTCTCCGCGCTCTCCGCTGCGCCATTGCTTCTCGAAATATTCAATGGATGGGATGGTGTCGGGGAAGGGGCCGCCGGCCTGATAGTCGCTGATCACGACGAGGCGTCTGGGCGTCGGTTTCTGTATCATTGCAATTATCCGGCTTAGGCACTGATGGTTTAAAAGCGCGGCACCGGAATGCCGCGCTTCTCAGAGATTATTTCTTAGGTGGCGGTGATGCTTTACCAAGCTTGACCGATGGCTCGCGGCCCCAGACACGCAGGTCGCCGAGCTTCGAGACGAAGTCAGCAGGATCTTCATCATCCGGCAGAGCTATCACGCCTTCATCGATTGCATCCGCAATGCCAGCCTTTTGCAGCAAGGGTGTTGCGGAGCTGACATAGCCGATGAACTTGCAGTGCTGGAAAGCATCCGCCACGAAGTCACGGGCTGTTGCCTCATCCACAAGGTCTTCGATGCCTTCAGGTGATGTGAGAAGCGCTACGGCATCAAACAGCACCGATGGGCCACCATCGATCATGTGATGGGCCTTGATCCAGCTGCCATCGGATGCCTTCACGCCGCCGACCTTCGGGGCAATCAGCTCGAAGACGGCCTTTGCGTCCGTAACGGCCGTGGTCAGGGCTTTCAGCATGCCAGCATCGACGCCATCGGTGATCAAGATGCCGAGCTTGCGGCCTTCGAAACGCTTCGGGCCGTTTTCAACGATGCTGAGCGCGGGCGATGGCTCAAGGTCCTGCCGCGTTGGCATCGCCGCATCGGCTGGCTTCGGCATCGACTGGAAGCCGAGCTTTTGCGCAACCGTTGTCGCCAGCGTCTCATCGATGTTGAGCAAATGCGCGACCATTCGTTCGCGGATTGCCGGAATTTCCACCTTGCTCAGTTCGAATGTCAGCGCGGACGCGATATGGCGCTGCTCGGCACCCGTCTGGCTGATGTAGAACTGGCGCGCCTGGCTGTAGTGATCCGCAAAGCTTTCAGGGCGCAGGCGCGCCTTGGTGCCCTGTTCTTCTGCCGGGAAGTGACGGTATCCCGATGTCGGCGATTCCCGTGGGCCTTCGCCATGGGAGTTGGGCTGATAATTCGCACGCCCAACCGGATTGCGCATGGCCATGTGGCCATCCTGCTGGAAGTGCGCGAAAGGACATTTCGGCGCATTGATCGGCAGGTGCGTGAAGTTGGGGCCGCCGAGACGCTTCAGCTGCGTATCGAGGTAGGAGAAGTTACGGCCCTGCAGAAGTGGGTCATTGCTAAAATCGATGCCTGGCGGCACGTTCTGCGTCATGAATGCGACCTGCTCGGTTTCCGCAAAGAAATTGTCCGGCATACGGTCCAGCACCATACGGCCGATGGCTTGTGGTGGCAGGATTTCTTCCGGGATGATCTTGGTCGGATCCAGCACATCGAAATCGAAGCTATCGGCAAATTCCTGGTCAAACAGTTGAACCTGTAACTCCCATTCGGGGAAGTCGCCGGACTTTATGGAATTCCAGAGATCGCGACGGTGGAAATCCGGGTCGGCACCGTTGATCTTGACCGCTTCATTCCATGCGACGGACTGGAGACCCAGTTTCGGCTTCCAGTGGAACTTGACGAAGGTGGACACACCCTCAGCATTGACCAAACGGAAGGTGTGAACGCCGAAACCTTCCATGAAGCGCAACGAGCGCGGAATGGTGCGGTCTGACATGGTCCACATGATCATGTTCATGCTTTCAGGTGTCAGGCTGATGAAATCCCAGAAATTGTCATGGGCGGTCTGCGCCTGCGGGAACGCGCGGTCCGGCTCCTGCTTGGCGGCGTGGATGAGGTCTGGAAACTTGATGGCATCCTGAATGAAGAAGACCGGAATGTTGTTTCCGACCAGATCCCAGTTGCCTTCTTTTGTGTAAAGCTTGACGGCGAAGCCGCGCACGTCACGCGCCAAGTCCGCTGAACCCTTGTTGCCAGCGACAGTGGAGAAGCGAACGAAGACCGGTGTCTTTTCGCCCTTGCGCTGGAAAATGTCAGCCTTGGTATATTTCGCAAGGGATTCATAGGTTTCGAAATAGCCATGGGCACCATAGCCGCGCGCATGCACGACGCGTTCTGGAATGCGTTCATGGTCGAAATGGAACATTTTTTCCCGGTAATGGAAGTCATCCATCACCAACGGGCCGCGGGCACCGATGCGCAGCGAGTTCTGATCGTCTGAGACAGGCCCGCCCTGGGCGGTTGTCAGCACGGGCGTATCGCCCTCGGCAAACTGATGGAGTTCTCCACCTTGTCCACGGTGCATTTTCTGGTCGTGAATGGTCACGACGTCTGTATCGGGATGCGCGTTCGGAGTAGCGGGCTTTTTCGCCATGATGGAATTCCTCATGAGTGTAGATTGAATTGCGGCACCGCAACCCAGACGTAGAAAAGGCCGCCCAAGCGGGGCGGCCTCTCGCATTTTCAGAGACGCTTACATGCCGGGGCGGTTGTAGCGCATGCGCTCTTTTTCGATCTGGTCGGCATCATATGGGTCAAGCGTATCGTCGAATTTCTGCCAGCCCTGTTCGTTGTAGGCTGTGCGACGGTCTGCTGGATCAACCCAGTTGGAGCGCTTCAGAACGGCTTCAGCTTCTGGCGCCATTGCGTCATCTACCTTGGCGGTGACGATGGTGCCGCCACGACGTACGCCTTCAGCGTAAACATGCGCATCATCTTCAGAAACGCCGGAGTCCGTCAGCGCGCCAACGATGCCGCCAGTTGCGCCACCTGCAACAGCGCCAGCAACGGCACCTGCTGCTGTGGCTGCAAGCCAGCCTGCAGCTACAACTGGGCCGACGCCTGGGATAGCCATGATGCCAAGGCCGGTCAGAAGACCGCCAGCGCCGCCAACGACGGCACCGATGCCAGCACCCGTGCCAGCGCCTTCGGCAGCATTCGACTCGTCGGTGTCGTGGCGGTTATTCGCATTGTTGGATACGATGCTGATATCATCAGAAGGAACGCCAGCGGCTTCCAGCTCGGTCACTGCTGCGCGGGCATCGGCGTGATCATCGAATAGTCCGGTAATTGTTTTCATAATTTAGTCCTCATAATTTGATTGGCGTCGCTAAAGTCTCGGAGGTTGCTAGAACCTCGAACGTTACTTGGCGACGACGTTGCCCTGGTAATCCATGGAGATCATGACGGCCTTGCCATCCTTCATTCCGCCTGCCATCCAGATGCCCTTGTCGTCCTTCTTCAGGTCCTTGACATCGGTGTAGCCAGCTTCCTGAATGCGGGTCTTGGCCTGTTCTTCAGTGAAGCTGTTCGCGCCTTCGACAGGGGCGGTTGGGTTGGCAGTTTCCGGCGTTGCAACGGCTGGCGTATCACCATCAGTGCTTGGCGCTGGAGCCGTTGTGGTTGGAGCAGGCGTTGCAGGTGCCGTAGTAGCAGGTGCAGATGTCTGGGCAGCAGCCGACAACGCAGTGGCGCTCAGCAGCGCCGCTGCAAGAATAAACTTTTTCATGGTGTTTTCCTCTCATGCGGGCGGTTTGTCACAGCTCCGTGGTGAGGTAACCGACGGTGCGATCATTCGTTCCATATTAGTAAAATTAAATGGAGCAAAAGGCCCGTTTGTGCCGACACCATCATGGGTGTCTGGAAGTCGTTTGATGCAGCGTTGTTTCCTGATTGCATGTCTCACTGCGCCTAGGAGCAACGATGTTGGGCTTTCCTAGTTATGGCTATGGCGCTTGATAAACGGGAGTTTGAAATCCATGCCACAACACGCTTTTTGGAAAGGACATCTTAGGCTTTCGCTGGTCACGGCAGCCGTTTCCCTGACGCCTGCGACGACCGAGAGCGGTAAGGTGCGGTTTCACATTCTCAACCGCAAAACCGGCAACCGGGTGGAAAGCCACTATGCCGACAGCACCACCCATAAGAAGGTGACGGACAAGAACCAGGTCAAGGGCTTCCCCAAGGAAGATGGCAGCTTCGTTTTGCTGGAAGATGACGAGATTGACGCCGTTGGGCTGGAAAGCACCAAGACCATCGATATCCAGACCTTTGTGCCAGCGGGGTCCATCGACTGGATCTGGTGCGATCGCCCGCATTTTCTCAAGCCCGAAGACAAGATTGGCGCGGAGGCTTTCGGCGTTATTCGCGATGCGATGAAGGCCAACAACGTCGCGGGTATAGCGCGGCTGGTCATCTATCGGCGTGAGCATGCGGTTTTGCTGGAGCCATCGGGAAAGGGCATTATTTTATGGACGCTGCATTACGCCAATGAGGTGCGCGAAACCATGGACACTCTTGATCCGAAGATGAAACTTGATCCAGAGCTTGTGTCGATCCTGGAAAAAAAGATCGAAAAAAACACGGTGGCGTGGAAGCCATCCATTGCGCAGGATACTGTGCAGAAGAAGATCAAGACGCTGCTGAAGTCGAAGGAAAAGACATCCGGCGCGCGCAAGGCAAAGTCCGCGCCAGCCAAGAAGACCGGCGGCAATGTCATCAACATTATGGATGCGCTGAAAAAGAGCCTCGCTAAGGAAAAGCGAGGCTGAGGTGTCTTGAGATAGAGGCGGGTGGCGTTTTGGTCAGCCCGCCTTTTTGGCTCTTGTCTTTGCGGCGGGCTTGTCGTCCTTTCCTCCAGCTGCGCTGCGGCGCAACGCTTCCTTCAGGTCCACAACATTGTCGCGCTTTTCCTCGACAGGCTTCTTGATGGCGCGCCCCTCGATCTTGGCTTTCACCAGTTCGGCAAGCGCATCATTATACCGGTCGGAATAGGCCGAGGGGTCGAATTTTCCCGCCCGCTTCTTGATGATGTGGCCAGCCAGTTCCAGCATTTCCTCGTCAAAATCCTGATCCGGCACGGATTTGAACGTCGCCGTTTGGGAGCGGACCTCATAGTCGAAATTAAGGGTGGTCGCGATCAAGGCCTTGCCATGGGGCCTGATGATGAGGTTGCGGTTGCGGCGAAAAAGCACGGCCTCGCCAACTGCCACCACCTTCTGGCGCTGCATCGCTTGCGCCAAAAGGCTTAACGCGTCCTCTCCATCTTCATCCGATGCGGTCAGAAAATAGGGGCGGTCGAAGTAGAGCTTGTCTATCTCGTCGATTGCGATGAATTTCTGGATAGCAATCACCTTGTTGCTATCCGGCATGATCTGCGCGATCTCATCTCCTTCCACAATGATGTAGTCGCCATTGTCGAGTTCGAAGCCACGCACCTGATCTTCTTTTTCAACGGGCTCTCCACTGTCGCTATCGACATATTGGCGCTCGACGCGGTTGCCGGTCTTGCGGTTGACGATGTTGAACGAGATTTTTTCCGTCGACGTAATCGCCGAGTACAATCCGACTTCGCAGGTGAAGTCGTCAAACTTGATCTGACCGCGCCAGCTTGCCCGCCTTGTCATGATGCCGCACCTTCCGCGCTGAGCCTCAGATGTGTCACAGCCCGGTTGGCGGCGCGCATGTCATCGGCTGTGACGACCGGAATCGGATCGGACGCCATGGCTTCCAGCACTTCCGGCGAAAGTCCGCCGTTGCGCATCACCCATTCCATCGCCTCGCGGGTCTCTCTTTCGGCGCGCAACTGTGCGTGCAGCGCCAGTATCAGGCGGTCTTTCGGATCAAAGCGTTGCTGGTGTGGCTTTCGCTGAACTATGGACATGAACCGTTCCTCGCAAATTATTTACTGCGTTCCTCGCTTCTCTAACGTCAGCATCTGTTGGTCGTTCCATGCTGCGGCTCGACCTATGGTTTTTCTGGCTGATCGTGATAGATTGTCGGGGAAGCGGTTGTGTCACACCAATCGCATACAGTCTGATCGGATCTGCCCGTTTGTCCGGTCCGCAATTTATCACGGAACAAAACTGGACGAAATTTGTTAGCGCCTCTGGCGATATCGAGACATGCGGGGTTGGTTTGAATTTTGTAGGGGGTGGCGAATGCGGAGACCTGTTCCGTAGCTTCGATTGGGAAGAATGCGCTCTTGGCGTTCCCGATGCGTGGCCGGTCGAGTTGCAGACGCTTGTCAACGTCATGCTGGGTTCCCTGCAGCCCATGCTGATCGTCTGGGGACCGAAGCAGATCACCATTTACAACGATGGTTACGCTGCCATGTGCGGCAATCGCCATCCTGCGGGCTTCGGGCATCCGTTTCGCGACCTCTGGTTTGACATATGGGATGCCGTTGACCCCATCATCTCCGCTGCCTATGCCGGTCAGGGCACATCGATGGATGACATCGAATTCGTGATGCATCGAAAAGGGTATCCCGAAGAAACGCATTTTTCCTTCTCCTACACCCCGGTGCGAGACCAGGCGGGTGTGGTGCTTGGAATGTTCTGCGCCTGTGCGGAAATCACCAACGAAATCATGATCCGCCGTGAACAGAAGAGCATGCAGGAGAAGCTCCTTCAGATTTTCGAGATGTCTCCTGCTGGTATCGCGACATTGAGCGGGCCAAACCATATCTTCGAATTCGCCAATGAAGAGTACTATTCGATGATCGGCGTCGGGCGCGACATCATTGGACGTTCGGTTGCGGATGCCGTTTCGGAAGTGGTCGACCAAGGCTTCATCGATCTGCTGGATACTGTCTATAAAACTGGTGAACCATTTGCTGCACGCGCAAGACCAATAGAGCTTAATCGCGGGCCGGATGGTGAAAAACAGAACCGCATGATCGACTTTGTGTATCAGGCGATGCGATCTTCATCCGGAGAGATAACCGGCATTCTTGTGCAGGCACAGGATGTGACGGAAAAATTGGCCGAGCAAAAGCACAGGGAACTGATTTCCCATGAACTTGGCCATCGCCTCAAGAACCAGCTTGCCATGGTTCAAGCCATTGCATCACAGACACTCCGCTCTGCCGGCGATCTGAATGTTGCTCGTAAAACGTTGTCGGCACGGATTGGTGTTTTGAGCGCTGCCCATGACACGGTCATACAGGGTGGCCTCGGCACGTCCCAGGTTCATAAACTCGTCAACCAGTTGCTTGAGGTCCATGATGATCCGGCGATGACGCGCTTTACGGTCTCTGGGCCAGTCTTACGTGTCGGCTCACGTCCATCGCTCTCACTGTCGCTCATCATGCATGAGCTTGCGACCAATGCCATCAAGTACGGTGCTCTCTCGGTGCCGGAAGGCATGGTGGATATTCGGTGGCAGATTGCTGGCGAGATGAAGGACCGATTTGAACTGTCATGGACGGAAAGCGGTGGCCCGGCCGTTGTCACGCCGCAGCGTGTGGGTTCAGGGTCGCGCCTCATCAAGGCGGGCATTGCTGGCGCTGCCGATACCCTTGTGGAGATTGTCTATGATCCGGCAGGCGTACGCTGCGTTATCTCTGCGGAGCTTACCAGTTTTCAGCAGGAGCATTGAATAGTGACATCATGTCTCCTCATAGTTGAAGATGACGGGCTGATCCGCCTTGATCTCGTGGATATGGTCACCGATCTCGGATTCGCTACCCTCGAAGCACCGACGGCGGATCGGGCGCTTCAGATGCTCGAAGCCAGCACCTCAATTCATGCAATCTTGACCGATATCGACATGCCGGGGTCTATTAACGGGCTTGGGCTGGCAAATGTGGCGCACCGTCGCTGGCCCGATATCAAGGTGATCGTCATCTCTGGACGGTATAATCCTGCTGAAGGCGTGTTGCCGCCCGGTGCCGTGTTCCTGACCAAGCCGGTATCGCCCGAGCACCTCGAAAAAGCCTTGTCGGATATCGGCCTTTTGCCTCTCTAGTCTGCTGCGAGAGCAACATTCTTACAGGCAAGCAACGCGCATAATGCAGCGTCAGGTCCAAGGAAATAATCGTTGATATTTCGTTAATATCTGATTCGACAGCGGATGCGATCAGGTGTAAAAGATAGGCGTCCCTGCAGTATAAAGCCGATAAAACGCATCTTTGGGAGGATGGGCCTTGTCGTACCTTGCATTTCAACGGGTAGGCACGCAACTATCGCCTCAGCAGGTTAGCGATCTGCAAACTATATTTGATGGCGTATGTTTCGAATGCCTGGAAGACAGAAGCAGTCATGTTGCCAATGAATGTGCAGCAGTTCTGATCAGAAGCGCCCAACGCGGCATTCTGGACCACGAGATGTTGCGCGATATTGGCAAAGCGGTCTTGCGCCGCCACTGAAGGATTATCAAGCATATAGTGGAAGCGCCCGGTTGGTTCCCGGGCGCTTTTTTATTGCTTTAAAGCTGACCGATCAGGCTTTTTCCTGAACGTGTGCTTCCAGGAACCAGAGTGCCTTGTCCAGATCACGCGAGGCGGCAGTGAAGATATCTGCAGTGTTGGCGTCTCCAGCATCATCCGCTTCATCAATCGACTTGCGAATGAGATTTGCGACGTCGCCATAACGCTCGATGAGTTCATCGAGGTGGTCCTGAATCTTGTAGATATCGGTTGGGTAGGACTTCAGCTTTGACGTGGATGTCACGGCCTGGACGCTGCCGAGTGCTGTGCCACCAAGCTGAACGGCGCGTTCGGCGATGGTGTCGCTGTGCTTGTCCAACTGCGCGCGGAATGTGTCCAGCAACTCGTGGACTGCGATGAATTGGGGACCTTTAAGGTTCCAGTGCGCCTGCTTGGTGACAAGGGACAGATCAATAACGGATGCCAGCGACTCGTTCAGCAGACCGATGACAGTGGCCTTGGCGTTGGACGGTAAATCGTTTCTTGTCTTATGGGTTCTCATTTTTCTCTCCTGAAACATCAATCAAGGGTGTTTTTGAAACATGCAGGAAAGCAACGAGTTAGCCCGACAGTCGTTCCATCGGTCTTTATGATGTTTGACCGGAACCGATGGTCAGACCGCTCTATCTGTCCGAGGGCAGATCGCTCATGATTTCGCGGTTCAGGAGAATGAGAGATCTATCTGGTGCGATCCGGTAGGTCTCGTAGGCGCGGCGTCCATCCGACATCATGAAGTCATGGTTCACGGTGCTGCCAATGGGTGATTTGGTGAGTTTCGTGGCTGGTTGTCCACCATAGATGATGCTGCCGGGAATAGGTTCGACACCTGATGTGGCGGTGGTGCAGGAGGTGAGTGCGGCGACGCACAGGAGCGCAAGTCTCTTCATGGGTGTTCCTCGTCTCGGGATCATTTCGTTCTGTCCTAACACAGATGCGCCCTTTGCGTTCCTCGCATAAAAAAGCCCCGCATACTTTCGAATGCGGGGCAGGGACCTTGGGAGGGTCGCTTTATCAGTCTTCGTTGGCCGCCAGCTGCGACAGCACCTGACCACGACCACGCATGCGCATGATGAGCGGGATCAGGAACGCAGCCGCTGCAACGGCAAACAGCCCAACGGCAATCCATGAGGTGAACAGCACCGAAGGATCACCCTGGCCGATGGCCAGCGCGCGGCGCAACTGCTGTTCAGCCAATGGTCCGAGGATGAGACCGACGACCGCAGGTGCAATCGGATAGCCGAAAATGCGCATCACGTATCCGAGGATACCGAAAGCAAGCAGCATACCGAGTTCAAACACCGACGGGTTTGCACCAATCGTGCCGAGCGTCGCAAACAGCAGGATACCTGCATAGAGCCAGGGCTTCGGAATGGTCAGCAGCCTTACCCACAGGCCAATCAGCGGCAGGTTAAGAACCAGCAGCATGACGTTGGCGATGAACAGGCTGGCAATCAGACCCCAGACGAGCTGCGGATTGGTTGCAAAGAGCAACGGACCAGGCTGAAGGCCGAACTGCTGGAAACCGGCCAGCATGATGGCAGCCGTTGCGGTTGTCGGCAGGCCGAGCGTCAGCAATGGCACGAGCGTACCAGCAGCCGATGCGTTGTTGGCAGCCTCCGGACCGGCAACGCCTTCAATAGCGCCATGGCCGAATTCTTCTGGGTGCTTGGAGAGCTTCTTTTCTGTCGCATAGGACAGGAAGGTTCCGATTTCAGCGCCACCTGCTGGCATGGCGCCAATCGGGAAGCCGATCAGCGTGCCGCGTAGCCAGGCCTTCCAAGAACGCGACCAGTCCTGCGCCGTCATCCAGATAGAACCCTTCACGGCTTCAACCTTGTCAGGCCCGCCCTGACCCTGAGCGACGATGAAGAGCGTTTCGCCGATAGCAAACATGGCGACGGCAAGCGTCGTGACTTCGATGCCATCCAGCAGGTCAGGCACGCCAAAGCTCATGCGCGTCTGGCCGGTGAGCTGGTCGATGCCGACAATGGCCAGCGCAAAGCCGATGAACAGGGATGTGAGACCGCGCAGAGCCGAATCACCGAAAGCTGAGGACACGGTGACGAAGGCAAGCACCATCAGCGCAAAATACTCGCGTGGCCCGAACACCAGCGCCAGTTTGACGATGTAAGGTGCGACGAATGCCAGTGCGACGGTTGCGATGAGACCCGCCACGAAGGAGCCAATGGCCGCTGTCGCGAGAGCCGGTCCGCCGCGACCCGCCCGCGCCATCTTGTTACCTTCCAGCGCGGTTACGATGGAGGCACTTTCGCCGGGTGTGTTCAGCAGGATGGAGGTTGTCGAGCCGCCATACATGCCGCCATAATAAATACCGGCGAACATGATGAGCGATCCGGCGGGATCCAGCTGGTAAGTGACAGGCAAAAGCAGCGCCACAGTCAAGGCAGGGCCAATGCCGGGCAGAACGCCGACCGCCGTACCCAGCGTAACGCCGATCAGCGCATAGACCAGGTTCATGGGTTGCGCTGCAATCGCAAGGCCTTGCAGCAAGAAGTCAAAAGTACTCATGGACAGTTGTCCCCCTGTCGGGTGAAGCCGCAGCTTACGCTTGAAACGCGTTCGCGGTGCCTCATGTCTTGTTGTGATCGGGTGGGCTGGCTGTTAGAAAAACAGCCGTTCCAGAGGTCCAGCAGGCAGCGAAAGTTGCAGCAACTGGGCAAAAATGACCCAAATCACGAAGCTGAACACGATGCCGATTGGGATTGAAAACCACAGCTTGCGTTTGCCGAAGGCGCGCGCCGTGAAGGCAAACAGCAGACCTGTTGCAATGGAGAAACCGGCAACATTCAGCAGAAGCATCTGCGCGGCAAGACCGGCAATGACCCAGAACACGGGTCCCATTTCCTGTTTGTCACGGGCTGGAAAGTCGTTGCGCCAGGCTTCGATTGCCGTCCAGATTGCTAGGCCAATAAGACAGAAGGCGATGGCATAAGGAACAGTTGCCGGGCCGACGGGCGAATAACCGGTGACGCTGGCAAGGCGCGCTGAATCCCAGAAGATGACAGCGGCGACGATGACCAGAAAAACCGCAATCGCGAACGCCGCCCAATCAGGGCGGCGCTTTGAAGGATGTGAAGGGGTTGAACCCTGGCTCATTTTACCAGTCCAATGTCTTTGAGAATGGTTTCAGTCGCGGCAGTGTCTTTTGCAAGCTGTGCCTTGAATTCGTCACCGGCGAGATAGGTATCCATCCAGCCCTTGGTCTTGAGTGTTTCCTGCCACTTGGCAGACTTCACCAGCTTTTCGACATCTGCGCTGACAGCCTTCTGCTGCTCAGCTGTCAGGCCGGGAGGGGCTGCAACCATGCGCCAGTTCTGAACCACGACGTCGAGGCCGCTTTCCTTCAGCGTCGGCGCGTCGATGCCGTCGATCTTGGCGTCGCTGGAGATGGCCAGAATGCGAACGGTGCCGGACTTAACCTGGCTTTCGAATTCGCCATAGCTGGAAATGCCGGCTGTGACCTGTGCGCCGAGGATGGAAGCCAGAGCTTCGCCGCCGCCGGAGTAAGCGATGTAGTTGATCTTGGTTGGGTCAACGCCTGCGGCCTTGGCAATCAGGCCCGCTGTGATGTGGTCCGTGCCGCCAGCAGAACCGCCACCCCAGGATACGCTGCCCGGGTCTTTCTTCAGCTGCTCGATAAGCTGGCCGATGTTTTCAATCGGAGACGATGCAGGAACAACGATGGCTTCGTATTCACCGGTCAGACGCGCAATAGGCGTGACGTCATTCAGCGTAACGGGAGCCTTGTTGGTGAGGATCGCGCCGACCATGACGTAGCCGCCAACGATGAGCGAATTCGCGTTGCCCTTCTGCTGGCTTGCAAACTGTGCAAGGCCAATGGTGCCGCCAGCGCCGGGAACGTTCTGAACCTGAACGCGCTTGGAAATGCCTTCTTCCTGCAACACGCTCTGCATGGAGCGCGCCGTCTGGTCCCAGCCGCCGCCAGGATTTGCCGGTGCGATGATGGTGTAATCGGCAGCTGCCGCGGGAAGTGCCATAGCGCCTGCGAGAAGCGAAGCGATGAGGAAATGCTTCAAAGTGAACCCTCCTTGATATGCCGTTTCGGCATTGTTTTGATCATAGCGGAAGGGCCGGCACGGACGACCTCAAGGGCGGCAATCTGCGCCCCGAATTGTCTGTCGCGTGAAACATTCCTCCCGCTTCTTCAGTCCGCCTCCACGGATGAACGAAGAATTGCACAGCACCATAGAAAGCTGTCATTTAACTGACGCCGTGCAACCCTCAAGCGTCTTTACTGTCTATTAATTTTTGAAACGCGTCTACTGGGCGCGTAACGCTTCATTCCAACGTTCGATGATGCGGGCGCGCTTGACCTGATCGAGATAGACCATCAAGCCGGGACTGACGGGAACAGGGCGCAATTGTGCGCCGTGAATGGCCTGCATCATGTTGGCGGTGTTTTCACCCGCCACATCGGGACTGACGGCTGGGATCTGCAATTGCCGCGCCATGATGGTCTGGCCTTCCTTGGACATGAAATATTCCAGATAGCGACGGCCAAGCTCGGCATTTCTGGCAGCGTGCGGCACAAGGCCGATCCGCGACATGACTACCGTATAATCCTTCGGCAGCACAATGCCGACATCGGGATGGCGTGAGGCCCAATCTGCCGCATAGGAACCGAGAATATTGTAGCCCATGATGAAGCGACCGTCCGAGATGCGCTCCAGAATGGCGGCGCTTGTGGAGTAAACCTTCACCCCCGCCGTTCCCATGCTCTTGATGACATTCCAGATATCGCCAAACTGCTCCTGATCCCGCGACATGAAGAGGAAGCCGACGCCGGAGCGTTCAATGTCATAGGTGGCGATGCGCCCGTGGATTTCCCTGGCGTTGCGTTCCAGATACTCCACGAATTCAGCGCGGCTGGCTGGCGGACTTGTGTTGGCGAAACTCGGCTTGTGGTAAACGAAGACGGCGGGCTCGAATGTCAGCGCGTAAGCGGTGTTGCGCCAGTTGGCCCAGGCGGGCCAGCGGTCACTCATGGGCAGGTCGGATCGTTGCGCATAACCGTCATTGCTGAGTTTGACCTGCAGGTCCATGGCGGACGAAAATGCGAAATCTGCGGTTTTTTCGCCTGCGTCCGTCTCCCGCACGATGCGATCATAGATCTCGCTTGTCAGCATATCCTCATAAGATACGGCCACATCCGGGTTGGCTTTTTGAAAACCTGCGATCATCGGCATCGCCAAGGGCTCGTCGAGGGAAGAGTAAACGACGAGTGTCGGCGCATCGGTTTTGCCTGACGGAGCCGGAAACACCATTGGCTGCGCCTGTGTGCCGCCTGCAACGGTGATGAAAAGACAGAGAAACAGAAGAATACGCATGGAAAAGATCATGCCGCACCCACTTGCCATTCACAAGACAGGAACGCTCCGATAAATTTCGGCCAAATGGAGGGCGTCGCGTGCGAATTCTGCTGGTGGAGGACAATCCGGTTCTGTCCGAGGGGCTTTCTGCGCTGTTGCGCGGAAGCGGCTATGCCGTGGATGTGGTGTCCGATGGCGCTTCTGCCGATGCTGCAATTGCAGCAGAGAGCTTCGATCTCGTCATTCTCGATCTCAACTTGCCTGAAATGGATGGCATAGATGTGCTGCGTTCCATGCGTGCGCGTCAGGACAAGGCGGCAGTGCTGATCTTGACTGCACGCGGCACGCCGGAAGAGCGGGTGAAAGGGCTCGATCTCGGTGCCGACGATTACATGATCAAGCCTTTCGACATCACCGAATTCGAGGCGCGGGTGCGGGTACTTCTGCGCCGCAATGCCGGGCTGCGCTCGTCTTCGGTCCAGTTCGGCAAGGTGTCGTTCGATCTGACATCGCGGACCTTTTCAGCCGATGGCCATCCGATCGATATTCCGGCACGCGAAGTGGCGCTGCTGGAGGTTCTGTTCATGCGTGCTGGAAAGGTGGTGGCCAAGGAGGCCATCGTTCAATCGCTGACCGGCTTTGATGATGAGCTTTCCGGCAATGCCATCGAGCAATATGTCAGCCGGTTGCGCAAGCGCCTCGGGCCACATGGTCTGACGGTGAAGACGGCGCGGGGCATTGGCTATTATCTCGAAAAACTGCCGGAGATGGCTGAATGAGGCAGGTGGCCTATTCGCTGCGTCGGCGTCTTCTTGGCTGGCTGCTGATATCGACGGCGATCATTGGCTGCATCGCGCTGGCGGATACCTACCGGGAAGCCATCAATACTGCCAATATCGTCTCTGATCGTGTTCTTTCCGGCTCTGCATTGGCCATTGCCGAGCGGGTGGTGGTTTCCGAAGACGGGTCGCTGGAAGTCGATATACCCTATGTTGCGCTGGAAATGCTCACCTCTGCCGCGCAAGACCGCGTGTTTTACCGCGTCAACGGGCCGAATGGACAGTTTCTCACCGGCTATCAGAACCTGCCGTCCGTGAGCGGCTTGCGCAGCGATGCTCCGGTGTTTGTGGATGCCGAGTTTCGCGGCGAGCCGATCCGGGTGGCGGCGATCCAGCGTTTCGCATCGACCGGGGTGAATTCGGTCCCGTTTTCGGTGACGGTGGCCGAAACGACGATTGCGCGCAGCCGTCTGGCGCAGGCCATCATCCTGCGTTCGGCGCTGCGGCTGCTGTTCATGATCGTCGGTGCGGCCATCATTGTGTGGATTGCGGTAACGATTTCGCTGCGTCCGCTCTACCGGCTTAGCGAAGCCATTGCTGAACGCAGCCCCAATGATCTGCACCCCATCCGCCAGTCCGTTCCTGTCGAGGTCGAGAACCTCGTGGAAACCGTTAATTCCTTTATGGTGCGGCTGCAATCGGCGCTGGATGCGTTGCGGCACTTCACCGGCAACGCCAGCCACCAACTGCGGACCCCGCTGGCTATCATTCGCACGCAGCTTGCGCTGTCGGCGCGTGCATCCACGCTGGAAGATGCTCAGGCCGCAGCACGCAAGGGCGATGCGTCGGTGGCGCATGCCGAGCATATTCTGGCGCAACTTTTGCGCATGGCCAATATCGATGCGGCAGGATCAGGTGAGAAGCAGAGCCTTGTGAAGGTGGATCTTGCGCAGCTCGCGCAATCCACTACCGCCGACTACATCCCTATTGCAGCTGAGGCCGGGATCGATCTTGGCTTCGAGCAGATTGATGAGGTCAGTATCATGGCTGAACCTCTGCTTCTGGGCGAATTGCTGGGCAATCTCATCAGCAACGCGATTGCCTATACCGGACGCGGGACGGAAGTGACTGTGCGTGTGTTGCGTGATGGCGGCGCTGTGTGTCTTGAGGTGGAAGACAATGGTCCCGGGATATCTCCTGAAAAACGCGGCATGGTGCGTCAGCGTTTTGCAAGGGGAGAGGGCAATGCAGCGCCGGGAGCGGGGCTTGGACTTGCGATTGTCGAGGAGATTGCCGCTTTCTTCAATGGTCGGCTGTCGCTTGAAGATGGCGCTGGCGGACATGGATTGAAGGCGACTGTGCGGTTTGCGTGAAGCGGCGCGAGCGCGCCGCTTCCATTCCATTTTGCCTACAGATCAATCGTTGATCTCGGATCAATCATTGATCTTGTCGATGAGCTGCATCAACAGATCGCCGCAGGCCTTCATGGGCTCGTCATCGGCGCATTTGATGTCGATCTTTGTTTCGCCCTGTTCGATGCGGAAATGTGCACCCTTCGAAGGCGGTGGAGGCGGAGGCATCATCATGCGGTCGCGCATGCCGTCTCGCGGGCCAGCATGTCTTGGGCCATCATCTCTCGGGCCACCCGGCATGGGCTTTGGCGGTGGAGGAGGTGGCGGTGCGTCTGCCATGGGCTCGGTTTGAGCAGTGGCAGGCGGCGGCGGTGGCGGGGCTGGCTGTTGGGCAAGCGTTGACCCTGCCGCGAGAAGAAACGCGGTACCGGCAATGATAAGCTTTTTCATGAGGGAGACCTCTGTGTTTGACAACACAGGAGCAACGGCTGCATGCGGCAGTCAGTTGCTCCCGGTCAAAAATAAAGTCGAAATCCTCAGTCGCTGGCGGGCCCATATTTGCTGGAATTGCTCTAGCCCATGCGCTCCGAAGCGTAGGAACCGGGGCTTGGCGGGAAGACCACCGTGCGGTTGCCATTGATGAAGGTGCGGTGATGGATATGGGCGTGAATGGCGCGGGCCAGAACCTGGCTTTCAACATCGCGGCCAAGCGACACATAGTCTTCTGCCGACTGGGCATGGGTAACGCGCACCGTGTCCTGCTCGATGATCGGGCCTTCATCCAGATCGGCGGTCACGTAATGGGCCGTCGCGCCGATCAGCTTCACGCCACGCTCATAGGCCTGCTTGTAAGGGTTCGCGCCCTTGAAGCTTGGTAGGAAGGAGTGGTGAATGTTGATGATCTTACCAGACATTTTCTGGCACATCTCGTTCGAGAGAACCTGCATGTAGCGGGCGAGTACGATTAGCTCAGTGCCAGTCTGATCAACCAGATCCATGATCCGCGCTTCGGCCTCTGGCTTGTTGTCCTTCGTGACCTTGATGTGGTGGAACGGAATGTCGTGGTTGACGACGACCTTCTGGTATTCGAAATGGTTGGAGACCACGCCGACGATATCAATGGGCAGAGCGCCAATCTTCCAGCGGTAAAGCAAATCGTTCAGGCAGTGACCGAAGCGCGAGACCATGAGAAGTGTCTTGGTACGCTCGCCTTCGCTGAAGATATTGGCTTCCATGCCGAATTCCGCTGCGATGGGGGCGAAGCCCGTTTGCAGCGCCTCCATGCTCTGGCCTTCTTCGGAAATAAAGGAAACGCGCATGAAGAATTTGCCGGTTTCGAGGTCGTCGAACTGGGAACTGTCAACAATGTTGCAACCCTTGCCCGCCAGGTAGCCCGATATGGCGGCGACAATTCCGCGCTTGGATGTGCAGGCTACGGTCAAAACATAGGTTGTCATTGGCTTCCCCTCATAGATGTGTCGCAACGCCTATAGCGCAGGTCGAGCATGGCGCAAAGCCTTACCCTTTCAACGCTTATCAAGGCCTTGGATTCATAGGACATCACGGGCGGGGTAAGCCATGCCGGAAGCGACATCGGATGTTCAAAGCAAAGCCGCCACGGATGGCGGCTTCAGTCGTCATGATGTCCGGTAACTGTCGCGCAAGGCTTCAAATTTTGTCACCTGGTCGCCAAGCAGTTCCTTGCCCTCATCTCTGCGAACGAAAAGCTTGAACATTGCGCTGCCGCCCGCATTCATGAACCACACGGAGAGTGACCGGCGCCCATGGAACTGGCGGTCGACAAAGGTAATGGACGCGCAATTGTCCTTCTTGATATGGCCGCCGATGGGGCTATCGCCGTGAATGTTGAACCAGCCATGGCCTTCGGTGCCTTCAGGCAGAGCGCCTCGAACTTCGAAAACAATATCCGGTGTCTGTACAATCATCAGGACTTCGCCCCAGGATCGCAATTCGTTCCAGATGTTCAGGAAGTCTTGCGCAGGCGCGGAAACAGCAGCGCCAGAAGGCAGAATGGACAGAACCTCTGCCGCCGTTACATGTGCCGTGGCCGCGATGGCTTCAACCACGCCATCAGGCTTTTCTGCTAAGGCGGCCTTGGCGCGCTCCAGCCGGGCATTATCGGTTTCGGGGTTTGCGTTCGCCATCATGTTTCAAGCCGCAGCGGGGTGGTCTTGCCCGTCCTTGTCCTCGTGAATGATGACGTCAAAGCCTTCGAAATGCGGGCCTGACAGATATTCGACCTTGCCGCGGTTGTTTCCGGCATTGGCATGGGCGGCACGGAACTGCTCGGATTTCGTCCAGGCGGTAAAGTCGTCCTTTGTGGCCCACACCGTGTGGGAGGCGTAGAGCGTGTGATCGTCAGCCTTCGGACCCTTCAGCATATGGAATTCCAGATAGCCCGGCATTTCAGCGAGATGACGCTTGCGATCACGCCAGATGGTTTCAAACGCTTCTTCAAAGCCCGGCACGACACGAAAGCGGTTCATGGCAATAAACATCGATAATCTCCCTACAAATTTCTGGTGCCGGACCGACCTTCCAGCGCGCTGCTTCCCGAAATATAAAAGATAACGAAAATAGTCAACTTATCGGATTGTCTGGCATTTAAAGATGTGTAATTAACTCAACTTATATGGCGTGCAGGCTGTAGCACACCGCATTTTTCAGGATGACGACATGCCGCTTTTTCGACGCTCATTTGCTTTCGGTGCCCTTCTGGCGCTCTCCCCAATCATGGTTCATGCATCCGATACAGGCAACCCGCAGGCGAAACGGATTGTGGCGCTGGGTGGCACTGTGACGGAAATTCTCTATGCGCTGGGTGCCGGAGATCGCATCGTGGCGCGGGATTCGACCAGCAGCTACCCAGCGGATGCGTTGTCGAAACCTGATGTCGGTTATATGCGGGCACTCTCTTCCGAGGGCATTCTGTCGCAAAAGCCCGATCTCATCCTGTCTGAAGATGGTGCCGGTCCTGCCGATGTCATCGGTATTCTCAAGGCGAGTGAAGTGCCGATGGTGACCATCGACACGCCACCGGAGGGACGAGCCATCGCGCCGAAGATCGAGGCCGTTGGCTCAGCCGTTGGTCTGGAAGACAAGGCGAAGGAACTTGCAGCGCAGGTCGATGCGGACCTTGCTGTTCTGGCGAAGGATGTCGCTTCTGTTGGCGACAAGAAGAAGCGGGTGCTGTTTGTTCTGTCTACCGCTGGCGGTCGCATCATGGCGGCGGGCAAGGATACGGAAGCAGCGGCTATCATCGAGATGGCGGGCGGCATCAATGCGGCTGAGGATATCACGGGTTACAAGCCCTTGACCGATGAAGCCGTGATTGCGGCTGCGCCCGATGTCGTTCTGACCATGCAGCGTGGAAGCCATGCGGCCAACCCCGATGAAGTTTTCGGCTTCCCGGCATTCCAGTCCACACCAGCTGCCGCGTCCAAATCGCTGATCAGCATGGATGGTCTTTATCTGATCGGCTTTGGTCCGCGCACTCCCGCCGCTGGCCGTGAGCTGGCCGCAAAACTTTACCCCGGCGTTGTAAAGCCGTGAGCATCCTGGCTATGGGTGACGTCGCAGGTCCTGTTGCGGGCGACCGGTCGCGCAAGGGTGTCATCACCCTTGTGGCACTGTGCGCCTTTCTGGTTTTCGCCTGTTTCGTATCGCTTTCCAGCGGGCCGACGGGCGTCGGGCTGCATGAACTCGTTCTCTATTTTACCGGCCACGCGCAGACCATGGAGCCGCGTGACCGTGTGATCCTTGAGGCTGTTCGTCTGCCGCGCACGGGTCTTGGCCTGATGATCGGGGCATCGCTTGCCGTTTCCGGTGCCATGATGCAGGGGCTTTTCCGCAATCCGCTGGCGGATCCGGGTCTCGTCGGTATCACCTCTGGTGCAGCACTTTTCGCAGTCGCCGCTCTGGCGCTGGGTGGCAGTCTTCTCGCACCACTGTCCGTGGTGTTCGGCGTTCACTTCCTGCCGCTCATGGCCTTTATGGGCGGATTGTTGAACACGATGCTGCTTTACATGATTGCGACGCGTAACGGTACGACATCGACCAGTGTCCTGATCCTTGCGGGCATCGCGCTTGCCGCGCTGAGTGCGGCCTTGATGGGTCTGATGATTTTTATGGCCGATGACCGCGCCCTGCGGGACATCACCTTCTGGAGCCTAGGCTCGCTGGGCGGGGCGACGCCGCTCAAGATCTGGACGACGCTGCCGTTCTTTCTGGTCATCATGGTCAGCATGCCCTTCGTCTCCAAAGGGCTCGATGCGCTGATCCTGGGAGATGCCGCCGCTTTCCACATGGGCATTCCCGTGCAGCGCCTAAAACGCCTCGTCATCTTGGCGGTTGCCGCCGCCTGTGGCGCAAGCGTTGCTGCTGCTGGTTCGATAGGTTTTGTCGGCATTGTCGTGCCGCATCTTTTGCGGCTGGTCATCGGCTCATCGCACCGCTTTCTGCTGCCGGCTTCCGCCATTGGCGGGGCAGGGCTGTTGCTGCTGGCAGATAGTTTTGCGCGCACGGTGGCCGCGCCCGCCGAATTGCCAATTGGTGTGGTGACGGCGCTGATCGGCGCGCCGGTGTTTCTGTTTCTGCTGTTGGGCCGTGGCAACGGGCTCGGTTTGAGGAATGCGTCATGATTTCAACGCGCAATGTGAGCGTAGCCCGGTCTGGGCGTCGATTGCTGGACGAGGTTTCTATCGAGCTTCAGCCCGGTATGTTCAGCGTGATCATCGGTCCCAATGGTGCGGGCAAATCCACCTTGATGAAGGTGCTATCGGGCGAAATGCGCGCAGATGCGGGCGTCGTTTCCTATAATGCCGTGGATGTGAAGCTGTTTTCGCCTTTGCAGCTGGCGCGGGTTCGGGCGGTGTTGCCGCAAAGCACGGTTCTTTCATTCCCTTTCACCGTGCTGGAAGTCGTGCGCATGGGGGCGGTGGCGCAAGGTGCGCTGAAGCCGGAAGAGCAGGCACGACGTGCTCTGGCGAAGGTGGGGCTATCAGGCTTTGAAGGCCGCTCCTACACGCTGCTATCAGGTGGGGAGCAGCAGCGGGTGCAGTTTGCCCGGACGCTGGCGCAGGTTCCAAACCCTGTCGAAAATGGGCAGCCGAGGGCGCTCCTTCTGGATGAACCGACATCGAGCCTCGATCTCGGCCACCAGATTTCCGTGCTGGAAACCGCCCGCGATTTCGCCAATGGTGGCGGTGCAGTGCTGGCGGTGCTGCATGATCTCAATCTCGCAGCCGAATTTGCCGATCAACTTATCGTCATGCACGAGGGCAAGGTGACGGCCTGCGGGCCAGCGCTGCAAACCATCAATGACGAGACCATTGCTCGCGTCTATGGCATAGGCGGCACTGTCGGGCGCGTTCCCGCTTCCCATATTCCTTACGTCCTGCCGCAATCGCGCAATCGATAATGATGAGGGTTAAGGCTCAGGCCGGGTGGTGACGAAAAGGGCAGCACCCAGCATGACGGCTGCCACGATGGATGCACGTAGTGGCGTGGGCTCTGTTCCGAACCAGAAAATCGCGTAACTCATTGTCATCAGAGACACAGCGGCGATTTTTGCCTTGCGTGGAATGGCGCCTTTTTCCCGCCAGTTGCGTAAGGACGGCCCGAATTTTGGGTGCGACAGGAGCCATGATTCCAGCTTTGGAGACGACTTTGAAAAGCACCAGAGCGCGACGAGTAGAAACGGCGTCGTTGGCAAAACAGGCAGAAACGCACCGACGATGCCGGTGCCAACCATGAGCCAGCCAAGACAGAGATAAAGGATGCGCATGATTGCCGGTATCATGAGTTCAGGGCTCATGATAGTGCGAAAAGACCGGCGGTTGGCATATGTGCTGTTATCTGCCATGCGCCTCAAAAGGGCCTGAAGGGTTGAAACCGGCGCGTTCTGCCTTTATCAGCCTTGCCCAATGCCTGCGACGATCAGCAGGCCACCACGAAGCAAGAAGAAGGTATCACCATGGCCAAACTTATTCACTCTATGGTCCGGGTGCTGGACGAAAAGCGTTCGGTTGGTTTTTACAGCCAAGCTTTTGGCCTCCACGTGGCTGCGCGTTACGAGTTCGAAGCCTTTACGCTGGTGTATCTGAGCAATGCCGAAGGTGACTTCGAGCTTGAGCTGACGGTCAACAAGGGCCGTGAAGTGCCCTACGCATTGGGCGATGGCTATGGCCACATTGCCGTCAGTGTTGAAGATGTCGATGCCGAGCACGCGCGCCTGACAGAGTCAGGCCTCACCGTCGGAAAGATCGTCAACGCGGAATATAAGGGCGCTCCATTCGCCAAGTATTTCTTCATTTGCGATCCCGATGGATACAAGATCGAAGTGCTTCAGCGCGGCGAACGGTTCAAGTAAGCGAGCGACAATCAAGGACAGGGCGAGTGCAGGGCCATGGTAGACGCAGGCGTGAAACTCGATGACAGCTGGAAACAGGCTCTCTCAGCCGAATTTGCCAGCCCTTACATGCAAAAGCTCAAGGATTTTCTGCTTGCCGAGAAAAATGCAGGCAAGCAGATATTTCCCAAGGGCGCGGAGTATTTTCGCGCGCTCGATCTGACACCCCTTCATGCGGTCAAGGTCGTTATTCTCGGGCAGGATCCCTATCATGGCGCGGGACAGGCGCATGGCCTGTGTTTTTCCGTTCAGCCCGGCGTGCGCACACCGCCATCCCTCGTCAATATCTACAAGGAATTGCAGAGCGATCTTGGCATTGCGCCCGTCCAGCATGGTTTTCTGGAAAGCTGGGCGCGTCAGGGCGTGCTGCTGCTCAACAGCGTTCTGACGGTCGAGGAAGCCCGTGCCGCCTCTCACCAGGGACAAGGGTGGGAGAAGTTTACCGACGCGATCATCCGCAGGGTTAATGACGAGTGCGAAGGCGTGGTGTTTCTGCTTTGGGGCGCCTATGCCCAGAAGAAAGCGGCCTTCGTTGACAAGGCGAAACATCTGGTACTCAAATCCCCACACCCTTCGCCACTGTCTGCCCATAATGGCTTTTTCGGCAATCATCATTTTTCCAAGGCCAACGAATTTCTCGTTTCCAGGGGCGGAAAGCCAATTGATTGGCAGTTGCCGCAAAAACTGTGATCGACGCAGTAAAAACGGCTTTGCGCTTTCGAAGTCGCTGATCTAAAGATAACCGGACTGTAATCTGAAGGATTTACGCGGTGTCTTTTTTGTCTGCGCAAACATCTGTCGCTCTTCCCGATCCGGCAGCCATTGTTGATGCTTTTCACGAGCATTTTGCCGAATACATGACCATGACCCGAAGCGGTGCAGCCCTGCATTTCGAGGCGGATTACGGGAACGGTACATTTGAAGCGGAAGACGGGCGCTTTGCGGCGCGCATCAATTGCGTGTCGGAAAACGTTCTGCTGTCCGTCAAGGCGATGGTGGCTGAACATATCGTCGAGTTCACGGGCGATACGTCACTCGATTTTCGCTGGGAAGGACACAGCGCTGACCTGCGGGAGATGCCTAATCTTTTCAGTGGCCGCGTTGTTCAAGCCTATAATCTCACACAGAAAATGCGGCGGGTCGTAATTGCCATCGACAACGGCATCGAGCGGTTGATGACGGGCGGCCTGCATGTCCGCATTCTCATCGTGCCGGATCAGAAGCGCGAGCCGGTCTGGCCGCATCTATCAAAAACGGGAGCCATCGTCTGGCCGCAGGCGCCAGATGAGTTGACGCGACGGGTCTACACGATCAGGTCAGGAGATGTATCCCGTGGTGAGATCCATCTTGATTTCGTCATGCATGAGGGTGATGCCATGCCGGGCGCGCATTTTGGCGCAACGGCGGCACCCGGTGATGTTGTCGGTATCGTTGGCCCCGGTGGCGAATTGCCGGATGCCGCAACTTATGTTTTTGCAGGCGATGAGACCGCGCTGCCCGTGATGCTGCGCATGGTAGCTGAAATGCCGACGGGCAAGACCGTGACGGTCTACGCCGAGATTGATGATGAAAATGAGCAGCAGCCGGTCACCTCGCAAGCGCAGGTGAACTGGCACTGGCTGCACCGCAAGGGCCGCGCCGCTGGCAGTGCGGGCCTGCTGGAGAAGGCGCTGCGTGACCATCGCTGGGGCGACCATCAAGGTCTGCATGTGTTCGTCGGTTGCGAAAAGGGTGAAGCGCGCACAATCAAGAAAATGCTGATGGGTGAGGCTGGACTGCCTAAAACCACGCTGCATACTGCGGGTTACTGGGTCAAAGGTGCCAATGACGACCACTGACCCGGCTGCAAAAAAACTGATTGCTGAACGATGATATTGCGTCGTTCACAAATTCAGCACAATCCGTTCTGAACGTTCGATCTATACGAACGGCATGATCTGCACCATCTTGAGCCCATGAACGAAGGGTGACGCTGTTCCGCGCACCCATCCAGATTTGAGGGATCAAAAATGTTGAACCAGATCAAGGGCCTGCACCACGTCACATCCATGGCTGCGAGTGCACGCGGCAACAATCACTTCTTCACCGATACGCTGGGTTTGCGCCGTGTGAAGAAGACCGTCAATTTCGATGCGCCAGACGTTTACCACCTCTACTACGGTGACGAGGTTGGCACGCCCGGCTCCGTCATGACCTACTTCCCGTTTCCGCATATCGCTCGTGGCCGTCCCGGCACTGGCGAAGTGGGCACGACACTGTTTTCCGTTCCAGAAGGATCGCTTGGCTACTGGCAGGACCGGTTGGCTAAGGCCAATGTCGATGGTCTGAAAGCCGATGAGGCTTTCGGCAACAAGCGCCTGCACTTCGCCGGACCCGATGGCGATGGTTTCGCCATGGTTGAGGTGAAGGACGATGCGCGCGCGCAATGGACCGCCAATGGCGTCGGTGAAGATCAGGCGATCCGTGGCTTTCAGGGTGCGTCGCTGCGGCTTCAGGATGAAGGTGCAACGGCAGAACTGTTGAAGTTCATGGGCTATCAGGAAGTGGACCGGAAGGACGGCGTGCTGCGGTTGGGCATGCCCGGCGGCAATGGTGCCGATTTCATCGATATCGAAACCATGCCGAATATTTCAGATGCGCGCCTTGGTGCCGGCTCTGTCCACCACCTCGCATTTGCGGTCGATAATCGCCAGACGCAGCTGGAAGTTCGCAAGGCGCTGATGGATACGGGCTATCAGGTCACGCCTGTTATCGACCGTGATTACTTCTGGGCGATCTACTTCCGTACGCCCGGTGGCGTTCTCTTCGAAATCGCCACCAATGAGCCTGGCTTTGACCGGGACGAAGACACGGCGCATCTGGGCGAAGCTTTGAAACTGCCAAGCCAGCACGCGCATCTGCGCGCCACGCTGGAGCAGCATCTTGAGCCGCTCGAAAATTGATTGTTCGACACAGGAAAAACGCTTGCGGCCTCAGCGCCGCAGGCTGTTTTGAGGAGTTTTTATGAGCAAGGATAGCTATTTCCATAAGGTGCGACCCGGTGCACCGGGGCAGCCCGCCTTTTTCGTGTTTCACGGCACGGGTGGCGATGAGAACCAGTTCTTCGACTTCGGTGCGAGATTGTTGCCCAATGCGACCGTTGTTTCGCCGCAGGGTGATGTGTCCGAATACGGCGCGGCCCGCTTCTTCCGCCGCACGGCAGAAGGCGTTTATGACATGGCCGACCTGGATCGCGCCACGAAGAAAATGGCGGAGTTCGTCACAGCCAACCGCGATGCCCACGAGGCGGGGCTGGTGGTTGGTCTGGGCTTTTCCAACGGCGCGAATATTCTGGCGAATGTGCTGATCGAGTTTCCCGATCTGTTCGATGCGGCGGTGTTGATGCACCCGCTCATTCCATTTGAGCCGAAGCCTGCACCCGCATCACCATCACGCCGCCTACTCATCACGGCGGGAGAGCGCGACCCGATCTGCCCAATTCCTTTGACCAACAAGCTGCAGGACTATTTCAAGGCGCAGGGCGGCGATGTGGACATGGAGTGGCATTCGGGCGGCCACGAAATACGATCCACCGAGATCGAGGCTGTCAGGGCATTTATGGCGCCCTACGCGTGATTGGCTCCGTCACTTCGCATCATGCGCGGGTGACGGGCTTCACCGATAGCCGCAATCCTGCAACTGCTTTTCATAGCGGATGGCCATGTTGGCGGAGCGACGTGCTGCTTTCTGAATGGCAATGTTGTTGCGCCATACGCCTTTGGAATATCCGGCATGGCCGGAATAATAGGCGAGGTAGAGATTGTAGGGATCGTTCAGCGCAATACCGTTCTGACGGTTGCTCTTGGCGTGGTACCAGCCAACGAAGTGGATCGCGTCGGTGAAATCGGTGCGGCTGGCATTCCAGCGTCCGGTTTCGCGCTGATAGACTTTCCACGTGCCATCCAGCGCCTGGGCATAGCCATAGGCGGTGGATTTGCGGCCCCACGGAATGAAGCCGAACAGCTTGTTGCGCGGCGGGCGGGCATAGGGCTGGAAGCTGGATTCGGTGTAGATGGTAGCCATCATCACCGGAACCGGCACACCGAACTCCCGCTCGGCAGCCCGCGCATCTTTTTTCCAGTTGTTGAATACGCCGTCTCTTTGGTCGAAAATCGCACAGGCATTGGTAATCTGCGACGGTGCAGTCGCGCAACCAGCCAAGGCTACCAAAAGAAAAACGACGACAAATACGCTACGCATCGCGAAACCTTTCGTTCCGCCTATTACTAAATTGTAAATCTTAACGGTCGGTTTTGAGACAAGGTTAATGCAAATGCGCGTTATTAACGTTTTGTCAGCATTTGCGCCTGGCCTCAGACGCGACCCATCGCACCGGCCATCTGGTACAGTGCAAGGGCCGCAGCCGTTGCAGCATTGAGACTATCAAGCTGCGGCGACTGAGAAATGCGTGCCGTGTGAAACCGCGAGAGAACATCCGGCGGCAAGCCATCGCCCTCGGTGCCGATGACCAATGCCATCCTGTTCGATGCCTTGATCTGGCGGATTTCGGTGATGCCCGCTGGAGACAGGCTCCAGATATCAAAACCTTCTGCGGCCAGGGTTTCCAGCATTTGCAGTGCTGCACCACCCCGGTGATAGGGCACCGAAAGCACGGAGCCTACGGAGACACGTAGCGATTTTCGATAGAGCGGATCGCAGCAGGTGGAATCCAGGAAGACGGCATCTGCGTAAAAGGCTGCAGCGTTGCGAAACATCGCACCGAGATTATCGTGGTTGGAAATTCCACAGCCCGCCAACACGAGCGAGGATTGCGGCAATTGACCAAGGGTTGCGCCCATGTCTCGGTCGCTCTTTCTCTTCCCCAGCGCCAGAATGCCCCGGTGCAGATGAAAACCGACAATCGCATCCAGTACCGATGCCTTGGCGACATAGATCGGGACATCGGATGGAAACTCGCACAGAATATCGGCGACGCCTGCCAAGCGGTTTTCGAGAATGAGAATGCTTTCCGCTTCGAAATCACGGCCAGCCCTGTGGGCTGCGGCCAACATTCGCAGCACGACGGTGCCCTCAACGATGAAGCGCCCCTGTCTGCCCGTCAGATCACGCTCGCGGATATCCTTGAAATCCGCGATGCGAGGGTCGTCAGCGTCGGTTATTGGCGTTAGCGCGAGATCACCGGGCATCGATGGTTATATCAGCCACGAAACGGCCTGCCTGAACGTTGAAGACCAGCGCCTTGCGCGTGCCATTGGCCAGACGACCGTAAAACAGCATGTCGCCGCTGGCGAATGAGACGTTCTCGATGGCGAAGCCCTGCGGCAGGCTGGCGGTGGCGGCAACCGGCGCATCGGAGGGAACGGTGGTCGTCGCAGTTGTGCCCACGGTCTTGGACGGGCCGACCGCCTTATAGACAACTGCGCCGAAGACAGCCATAAGGCTGATAAACATCACGGAGCCCGACACGATCTGCAACCGGATCATCTTGCGGCGAACTTTTTCCATGGCCGGGTCTAGCGGCTGGTCGTCCTGTTCGACTTGCTCGATCTGCGTCATCGGGATCCTTGGATATTGTTGAGTGATCGGAAAATAAGAATGAACGACCCCTTTAAACAAGGCGGAGACGCAAGGAAAGTCCTGATTGCCGGCGAAGACGCCGAAGGCCGTATCGACGCGTGGTTGGCAGCCGAGGTTGGTGGCGATCTCTCACGCAGCCGCATCAAGGCGCTTATCGAGCAGGGGGCGGTTTTTCTGAACGAAAAAGCCGTGACCGAGCCGAAGAAGAAGGTGCAGCCGGGCGACCGCATCGAGATTACCATGCCGGAGCCGGAAGACCCCGAACCCAAGGGTGAAGATATTCCGCTTGAGGTGGAATATGAGGACGAGGATCTGATCGTTCTGCTGAAGCCTGCGGGCCTTGTTGTGCACCCCGGTGCTGGCAACTGGACGGGAACTCTGGTCAACGCGCTTATTCACCATTGCGGCGATAGTCTTTCGGGCATTGGTGGCGTCAAGCGTCCCGGTATCGTTCACCGGTTGGACAAGGAAACCAGCGGCGTCATGGTCGTTGCCAAGAACGACAATGCGCATCGCAAGCTTGCCGCACAATTTGCCGATCACGGTCGCACCGGACCGTTGGAGCGCGCCTATAAGGCCATCGTCTGGGGTCGCCCCAAGACCTTGCGCGGTACGATTGATGCAGCACTTGGGCGCGGAGCTGATCGCACCAAGCGGGCCGTCAAACGCGAAGATACCGATGATGCGCGCGAGGCAATCACCCATTATGAGGTGATCGAGCGTTATCACGAGAAGCCGGATGCGACCTGCCTTGCTTCCCTTGTGGAGTGCCGCCTTGAGACCGGTCGCACGCACCAGATCCGCGTGCACATGGCCCATATCGGCCATCCTCTGATCGGTGATCCTGAATATGGTGCCGCTTTCCGCACCAAGTCCAACCTTTTGCCTGATGAGGCGAAGGAAGTGGTCAACCGGTTCTCAAGGCAAGCTCTGCATGCCTATCTTCTCGCTTTCGAGCATCCACGGACCGGCGAGGTCATGGAGTTTGAAACCGATATGCCTGACGATATGGAAGAACTGGCACAGGCGCTTCGCGGCTGAGAACAACCACGTTTGAGCCTTATACAGGCACGCAACTCCCGGGGCGGGAGCAGCGTGTCTGCTTTCGCGTGGGCGCAGAGTTGCCACTTAGCGAAAAATGCGGAACGAATTCATGTCTGCGCCGTTTGCATGGCAACGGATCAGGTAATTTTATAACGCTGCTGTGATCCGCGACGGCTTGAAACGCGTATTTTCAATACATATTTGGTACATGGGTTCGTGCGGGGTCGAAGTTCGACACGCAAATTTGGTTTGCCTGAGAAGGGAGCCAGCCTGGAACAACGATAAGGGGGTGCTTTATGGCCCGCAACAGTTTGCCATCGATTACAGCCGGCGAAGCCGGTCTGAACCGCTATCTTGATGAGATCCGCAAGTTTCCAATGCTGGAGCCTCAAGAGGAATATATGCTCGGCAAGCGTTACGCCGAACATGGGGACCGCGATGCAGCGCATCGACTGGTGACAAGCCACCTTCGTCTCGTTGCCAAGATTGCCATGGGGTACCGTGGCTACGGCTTGCCGATCGGCGAGGTTGTTTCCGAAGGCAATGTGGGCTTGATGCAGGCCGTCAAGAAATTTGACCCTGAGCGTGGTTTCCGCCTTGCGACCTATGCGATGTGGTGGATCAAGGCATCCATTCAGGAATATATTCTGCGTTCGTGGTCGCTCGTGAAAATGGGCACGACGGCGAACCAGAAGCGCCTGTTCTTCAATCTGCGTCGCCTGAAGGGTAAAATTCAGGCTATCGATGAAGGCGACTTGAAGCCGGAACATGTCACCGAGATTGCGACCAAGCTTCAGGTTTCTGAGGAAGAAGTCATCTCCATGAACCGTCGGCTGCACGGCGATGCGTCACTCAACGCGCCTATTCGGGCTGCGGAAGGTGAAGCAGGCCAATGGCAGGACTGGTTGGTGGACGACCACGAAAGCCAGGAAACCGTGCTGATCCAGCAGGATGAGCTGGAGACACGTCGTCGCATGCTGGCAAAGGCCATGGACGTTCTGAACGAGCGCGAGCGCCGTATCTTTGAAGCTCGCCGTCTTTCCGAAGATCCCGTGACGCTTGAAGATCTATCGACTGAGTTCGACATCAGCCGCGAACGCGTTCGTCAGATCGAAGTCCGCGCGTTTGAGAAGGTGCAGGAAGCGGTTCAGAAAGAAGCGCTGGAAGCGGCTAAGGCGCTGCGCGTGGTAGACGCGTAAACTGCGCTTTCTATTTACTCCATCAATCAAAAGGCCCCGAATGTTTCCATTCGGGGCCTTTTTGTATCGTGTGATGACAACAGCGCGTTACTGGTTGGTCGCGGGAACTGCGGCGCTCCACTCACGCAGCGCCGTGTCGAATGCGGCCTTGCCATCTGCACCCTTTTGAAGGGTCAGCAAAGCGCGACGACCATTGCGGTATGATACCGGAATGTCGATCCAGTCACGGGTGCGCATCAGCTCCAGATTGGTCTTCAACGCGTCCGGGAAATCGTTCAGCGCAATCATGTGGAAATCGTCGGTGATCTTGGCAGGTACCGCGATCAGGGCGTTTCCGCGATCCTGCTCCGTGCTCTTCATGGCGATGCGCTGGACGCTGTCGATTGCGCCGCCTTCAAAGCCTGCACCCACCGAGAAGACGATCTCGACCAGATGGCTGGCAGGCAGCGACGGATCTGTGTTGCGCTTGAAGGTGATCAATGCGCTGAGGCCACGTCCTGGAATGGTGATCTGACCCTGTACGGTGGCCGAAGGCTTACCATTCGCATCCGCTTCATTTTGCAGGCCCCATGAGACGGTGCCTTCAATGGCTGTTGGCACGGTCTGGCCCAGCACTTCCTCATAAAGGAACATGCGATGGCCAGATGCCGCAGCCGCCGCCTGTGGGGCGGGCGCCTGTCCGGCTGGAGCTGTTGTTGCGCCGGTTGTCGCTGCTGGCGTCTGGGCCGAGGCGTCGGGTGCCGCTTCGGTCTGCTGGTAAACAGACTGACCTTCGGCGGTCACTGGCTGGCCATTGGCTCCAGGGCCTGCGCCGTCGTCCTTTTCCGTACCATCAGTCAGAAGACGCTGTGTGTATTTCGTGCCTGTAACCGACCCATCGTCTGCCGCCTGAGGTGCGGTGGAAGAAGCTGGCTGCTGGCCAGTTGTGCCGGTCTGCGCCGCTGGTGTGCTGGTTGCAGGCGTATTGGCTGGCGCGGAGGCCGTTTCGGTCGGCGTTTGCGTTGACGTGCCCGTGCTGTTCTGGGCTGATTGCACCAGACCGCCGACCATGTCGTTCAGCGCATCGCGATTGGTCCAAAGAGCGTAGGCTCCGCCTGCCAAAAGTACGACGCCGCACAGGCCAAGAACCATGCCCGAATAGTTGCGCTTGCGTTTTTTCTGAGTTCTGTACGCAGACGCCGGGATGCCATCGGCGGCGATGCCAGAGCTGAAATCATCGTTTCTGGCATTGTTCGATACGTTGCCTGACGTCCCGTCATAGCCGATCAGCTCTTCCAGATCGTCCCATGGAGTGCGTTCCGCATCGTCCTTCTTAGGCGTCTGAGGTGCGAAAGGATCTTCATCGGCGCGCGGCAGGCCCGGGGTGGATTTTGCCGTCAGGTCAAGCGATGTGTCCTGGAAATAGGTGGAGTAATCTTCGACGACAGCAGGGGGCTGCTTTGGTGCACCCGTCTGCTGGTCTTGATGACGCTGATCTTCATCAGCAAAGGTTGGAGCCTCACCAAAGTGAATCTCGTCGTGGCGCGTATCTGCCCGCTGATCCTCTGTGACCGCATCCTGATAATAGGGTGACGGGGCGGAGTAGCTTGCATCATAGGGCTGGGCAATATTCGCGTGGAAGACATCGCTGTCGTCCGAAGGACGGGCTGGTTCCCGGTGAAGGTCTTCGTCCGCCTGATGATTGGTTTCCTCGTGCGGATAGGCGTCGCGGTTGTCTGCGGGCGTATCCTGTCCAACCCAGTTCTGGTGGGCGTGATCTTCCGGTTCGGCAGCAACAGGCTCAACCTCAACCTGAGGCGGGGTAAAGCGTGTTACTTCCGTCGCCGTCGTGAAATAGGTCGGCGCTTCCGGTTCACGGCTCACATATTCATCGACCGGCTCGGCGTAGCGCTCTTGGGCTTCCGGTTCGTCGTGATATGTTTCGGGCTCAACGGGAGCAGGCTCTACCGGTGCGTAAACCGGCTGCTCTTCGGGAGCTGCGGGTTCCTCGTACGCGCGTTGTTCCTCGGCGACGGTTTCCTCATAATAGGGCGAGGAGACATCAGGCGTTGGCGGGGCAGCAACGGGTGCTGCCACCGCTTCGGCGTAATCTTCATCGTCCTCAACGGCGGGAAGCGCCTCGGCGTAGTCACCTTCAACCTCGGCAATGGCTGTGTCCAGCTTCAGAATCTGCCGCTTCAGCAGTTCTTCGGGCGGACGCGGCTTCATATTCTCAAGCTGGCGCACGACAGCGCTCCGCGCTTTGTCGTAAACCTTTGCCCGGTTTTCAGGAGTATTGTTCGCCAAGCCATCCACGGCCTTGCGAATGACTGCTACAAAATCCGCCATAAGCACTTTCTCGTCGAGGCCAATGACGTTCTGGCCTGATATGGTTTACCAAACATGATCGCTGAGGACATTAGTCCTCAAACGGATCAGTCACAAGTATGGTGTCATCCCGCTCGGGGCTGGTCGATAGAAGCGCAACGGGCGCTCCGATCAACTCCTCGACCTGGCGGACATATTTGATAGCTTGAGCAGGCAAATCCGCCCATTTGCGGGCGCCGACTGTGGATTCTTTCCAGCCTTCAAGCGTGATGTAGATCGGCTCGACGCGCGCCTGCGCGCCCTGGCTTGCTGGAAGATGCTCGATTTCCTGACCGTCCAGCTTGTAGCCAACGCAGATCTTCAATTCTTCGAGACCATCGAGAACATCGAGCTTCGTCAGCGCAATGCCGGTGATGCCATTGGTTGCAACGGACTGGCGAACCAGTGCAGCGTCAAACCAGCCGCAACGGCGCTTACGGCCCGTTACAGTACCGAACTCGTGGCCTTTTTCGCCCAGGAACTGGCCGATTTCATCGTGCAGTTCCGTCGGGAAGGGGCCTTCGCCAACGCGTGTCGTATAAGCTTTGGTGATGCCGAGAATATAGCCGAGCGAGCCCGGACCCATGCCCGAACCGGCAGATGCCTGACCGGCGACCGTGTTGGACGAGGTGACATAGGGATAGGTGCCGTGGTCGATATCGAGCAGCGAGCCCTGCGCACCTTCAAACAAGATGCGTTCGCCAGCGCGGCGCTTCTTGTCGAGCAGAAGCCATACGGTTTCGCTGAAGGGCAGGATCTTGTCTGCGACCGACGTCAGTTCTTCCATGATGGTTTCATGGGAGACTTCCGCTGCACCGAAGCCGCGACGAAGGGCATTATGGTGGGTCAGAATACGATCGACCTTGGCGGAAAGAGCGTCCTTGTCTTCCAGATCCATGACGCGAATGGCGCGGCGGCCAACCTTGTCTTCGTAGGCCGGGCCAATACCACGACGGGTCGTGCCGATCTTTGTGCCGCTGTTGGAAGCCGCGTCTTCGCGCATGCCATCCAGTTCGCGGTGCAGCGAGAGAATAAGGGTTGCGTTGTCAGCAATCCGCAGGTTCTGCGGCGTGACCTTAACGCCTTGAGCGTCCAGGCGTCCGATTTCTGCGATCAGCGCGTGCGGGTCAACGACGACGCCGTTGCCGATAACGGCAAGCTTGCCGGGGCGTACCACGCCGGAGGGCAAAAGCGACAGCTTGTAGCTGACGCCATCAATGACGAGCGTATGACCTGCATTATGACCACCCTGGTAGCGCACGACGACGTCTGCGCGCTCCGAAAGCCAGTCAACGATCTTACCCTTGCCTTCATCGCCCCACTGCGAGCCGACCACCACGACATTCGTCATTTCTTGCTTTCCTGCTCCTGGCGCATAAACGCCCCTTACTAAAACCCGCGAATGTATACTGCGTTGTTTTGCGGAAAGCGACCCTGTTTATAGGGGGAATCCTTGTTTTTCCGGCACAATTCGGTTTCAGGGCGCTAACCTGGGCCCGATCCCTCCTTGCGGAACGCGAATCGGCGGTGCAGAACAGCGGCGGTTGTTGATCTGAAAGTCGAAAATCCGTGTCATCCAGAGCCTATCTCGTTTTGATCATCGCCACACTGTGCTGGGGCGGTAACGCCGTGGCGGGAAAGCTGGCGGTTGGGCATGTCAGCCCCATGGTTCTGACATTTCTGCGGTGGGCCATAGCGGTGGCCGTCATAACCGCAATCTCTCTGCCGCACCTGCGCCGCGACTGGCCGGTTGTGAAAACGCGGCTGCCCTATTTTTTCGCTTTGGGTGCAGTGGGCTACACATGTTTCAACGCCACGCTCTACACCGCGCTGAAACATACCTCGGCCATCAATGTTGCCGTCATTCAGGCTGGCATTCCCATGGTCATCTTTGCGCTGAACTTCGCGCTATTCCGCACGCGGATCTTCGCGGGCCAGATCATCGGTTTCATTCTGACCATTACGGGTGTGTCGCTTCTCGCCTCCCACGGTGATCTCTTGTCACTGTTGCACCTCGACATGAACATTGGCGACGCCATCATGCTGCTCGCGGTTCTTTCCTATGCCATCTATACCGTCATGCTGCGCTGGAAGCCCGTTGTTAACTGGCGCACGCTAATGGCCATTCCAGCTATGGCCGCCTTGGTGTCATCGGTTCCGCTTCTGTTGTGGGAAGTTTCGCAGGAGACGGCCCAGTGGCCGGACGCAAAAGGCTGGGTGATAACGGTTTACACCGCTCTGTTTGCATCTCTCGTCGCGCAGATTTTCTTTATCATGGGTGTTGAGCGTATCGGGCCCAACCGTGCCGGTCTTTTCATCAATCTCATCCCGGTGTTCGGAACATTTCTGTCCGTGCTCATCCTTGGAGAGATCCTGCATCCCTACCAGCTGATTGCCTTGCTGCTGACGCTGACAGGCATAGCCGTTGCAGAAAGAAAAAAACCGCCGGTTCCATAAGGAAACGGCGGCAAGTTGGTCATGTATTCAAAAATGCGTGGTCAGTTGGCCGCAAGCGACTGATCAAAGTCAGCGAAATAATTATCCAGTGCGGATCTCATCTGAGATGCCGCCAGATCAAGCGTGCAGGCGCTGCCAACAGGCGCGACAGCTGCAACAACGTTTCGTTCGATAGACATAAATCCGCGGGCAAATCCGCCGGGGCCTGCCGCTTCGGCGTGGCTTGCGACAGACGCGATAACGATGCCACAGATGGCGGCAGCAAAGAGTTTCTTCAGCATTGTCATACCCCGTTTTTGCGTCGGCCAGCTTGGTGCCGGTCTTGTCCGCTGTGTCCTGTCGGCGTCAGATGCTTTGCGTCTGGGCCAGTGAGGACGACATTACAGGGCGGGCTTTTCAGGGGCTTTAAACAGATAGCTACAATTTTATCCGTTGTTATTTTTAATGCGAACGATCTCGATTTTTCTTCGCGAGATGAAAACGTTCAGCTGTTTTGTTGAGCTACAAGGTCGCTGGCGCGGCTTGCCAGGTTTTTACGACCGGTTTGGCTGGATGCCGCAGCGATCATGGACGGGATCGGAGAAGCACTGCCTTCCTGAGCCATTGTCAGCGCGATCATGCGTGCGGCGATCTGCGAGATTTCCCGGCGAATCGCTTCGTCATTGCCGCTGCCTCGGCTGTTCAGCAATCGCTCGGTCAAAGCCGTGCCCTGGTTGCGAATATCCTCGATTTCGCGGGCTATCCTCTCCGGTGAGGCTGCCTGGGTGTTTGCTGCCACGACGGTTGCGGGTGCGGCAACGACAGTTGCTTCCGGGGCTGCAGGCTTTGCGGTGTTTTCCATCTGCGCCTTGAGCCTTGCTGCTTCCTGTGTGCGGCGCTCCAGCAGCAGTTCCTTGTCGGCGTGGCGCGCGGCTTCCTGGGCGAGCTGCTCTTCCAGCCGCGCGACCTTGCGGCTTTCGCGGTTAACATTGCTGGACAGCTCGCGGTTTCTGGAAGTCACTTCATCAAGTTCTTTTGTCAGCGCTTCCCTCTCATTACGCCACGAGGCGGCTTTATGCCTCGCTTGTTCAACTTCCAGATCCCGGGCAGACAGGGCAATCTTCAGATCGTCAAATTCGCGGGAAATGGCGCTGATGCGCTTGGTGAGGCCGGAAATCTCTTGCGTGCGGGAAATGGCGGTTTCCTCGGCGTCACTTAAAGCTGATTTCAGCCGGGCTGCCGTATCTTCATGCCGACGCGCTTTGGCGCGCAGATCGCTGGCTTCCAGCCGCATCTGTTCCAGCTCGGATGTCAGCTCACGGGTTTCATTCAGCAATTTGCCTGCTTCGTCCAATGCACCGGCATTGCGAAATTTCAGGGAAAGAGCCTTTTCGCGCTCGGCATCCAGTTCCTGGCGGGTGCGGGCGTTTTCTGCCGCGTATAAAGCGCGGGCCATATCCTTTTGCGCACGCACTTCCTGCGGGCTGATTGGCATCGTGGCGCGCAGGCGCTTCTCCGTATAGACGACGATGCGGCGATGGATCGCGGGTGCCATTAGCGACACAAGGAGAATGGCGGTGAGAAAACCCAGGCCGAAAAGAAGTGAGTACTCGATCACGCAGCGCGTCTCCATACGAAATACAGTGCCGGAAACCGTCTAGGTCGTTCATATCCCGGTCTATTCCATCGGCGCTATGTCTTGCACGCCAATCTTGCGTCAGGCCTTATATCCGGTGCGGCGACATTTCTGTCAGTCGCAAAGTCATGCCTCTCAGAACGGGTTCCAGGTGGGTTGTGGGGTCAGTTTGAGGTAGCCGACATTGATGCCAAGACGGGCGCCGATACCGGTTCTGATTGGAGCAATGGTCACATCGCTGTTTTTCAGCACGGTCATGCCCACGCCAGCAACAATGAAAGCGGAACCGCTGACGCCACCGTAACGGCGGTAGAGCGAGTTGACCGCGGGCAGGTTATAGACAAGCATCATGGCGCGTGTGCCCTGGCCACCATAATCCAGGCCGAGCGAGGGACCCTGCCAGAACACAGGGTGCTGACCGGCATTCTTGGTGTAAAGCTGGCCTTCGCCATAGGTCAGGCCTGCGACGAACGCGCCTGAGCCTTCCTGGCCCAGAATATAACCATTGGGCAGGCCATATTGCTGGAATGCGCGTTCAACGACCTTGGCCAGTCCGCCCGTCGTTTCGCCAAAGAACCCATGTCCGGCGTCAACAATTTCCTGTAGGGAATATTGGTCGCTGCTTTGGGCAGAGGCGTGCGCGGCACACACGAAAAGGCTCGTGAACGCCAGGAAAATTCTGAAGAGTCCGAGGCGTGCGATGGTGCGGAGTTCGGTCAGTCGCATCTTCAATTCCGTCCGTCTGTTTCGTTCGTTTTGCCCTGTTAAGACATTTGGCATTTTGAAACCATGATATTAACAATCGGTTTACCAAATATGGTGTCATTATGGCTTAATAATTTCCACACCGTCCGCGCAGCCTTGCGCAGGAGAAAATTTTATGACGAGCAAACCGAATCTGACGCTGTCCGGCCCCGATCTTGCGGCGCTGCTGTGCAGTCGCGTCTGCCATGATGTGATTTCGCCTGTTGGTGCGATCAACAACGGGCTGGAGCTGCTGGATGAGGGCGGCTCGGACGAAGACGCGCTGGACCTGATCCGTACCTCGGCGCTCAATGCCTCGGTCCGCCTCAAATTCGCCCGTCTGGCATTCGGTGCATCCGGTTCAGCCGGAGCGTCCATCGATACGGGCGAGGCCGAAAAGGCCGCCAAGGACTTCGCCGCCGCTGAAAAGAAGGCAGAGGTGAGCTGGACAGGCCCGCGCGCCATCATCCCGAAGAACCGCGTGAAGATGCTGCTCAACCTCTTCCTCGTGGCCTACAGCGCCATTCCGCGCGGCGGCAATGTGGATATCGTTCTGGAAAACCCGGAGACCGATGCGCGGTTCGAAATTACGGTCAAAGGCCGCATGATGCGCGTTCCGGCCAAATTCGCCGCACTCTCGCAGGGTACTGAAGAAGAGGCCGTCGATGCACATTCCGTGCAGCCTTACTACACCCTGCTGATGGCTGAAGAAGCCGGCATGAAAATCAGCTATGAAGCGCATGAAGATCGTATCGTCTTCACAGCATCCATGGTGGAAGCCGCTTAAAGACGTTGCAAGTGTGATGTTCGAACCGGGCGGCCCTGCGCTGCCCGGTTTGTTCTGTTTCACGTTATCTAGTCCGGCACTCCATCACCTCGTTCAGGTAGGCCTGATCGTCGATGCGGAAGTGCGTCTCACCAATCGTCACAAATCCGTTGGCCATGTAAAATTGCCGCGCGGCGCTATTTTCGGTATTGACCGACAACCACACGGTTTCAATGTCTTTGGCAGCGCATATTGCCAGCGCTGCCTGCAAAAGGCGCTTGCCTATGCCCTTGCCGTGGTGTCTCGGCTGTAAATAAAGCGTCTTGATCTCAGTCTGTGCCATGCTTGGGGACGGCGCGGGGAGATCAAAGGAAAGGCGGATAAAGCCGTCGATCCCATCCTCGTTTTCCGAAACGATGAGATGGTCGTTGGCGCTGCCTAGGATTGCTTCGAATTTTTCCGAGGTGAATTCGCGCAGCGCGTAATCGGCAAAAAATGCGTTCACGCCAAGGCGCAGATAGGTGCCAATCCAGACTTCCAGTGAAATCGCGGCAAGGCTTGAAGCGTCGGACGGCAGGGCGTCTCTGATTCTCAAAGTCATCGTTCCACTCACCGAAGGTAATTGCGCTGAATGCTTACTTCAAAAACGAGAAAAACCGCCTTTGAGGGCGGTTTTCAGGGATCATGCCTGCGGGCGTAATCAAGCGGTTTCGAGATATTCCGTCGCGCCATCCGGCTCGCGCAGAACGTATCCACGGCCCCAGACGGTTTCGATGTAGTTCGCGCCGCCTGCAGCGTTTGCCAGCTTCTTGCGCAGCTTGCAGATGAAAACGTCGATGATCTTCAGTTCAGGCTCATCCATGCCGCCATAGAGGTGGTTGAGGAACATTTCCTTGGTGAGCGTCGTACCCTTGCGAAGCGAAAGAAGCTCCAGCATCTGGTATTCCTTGCCCGTCAGGTGAACGCGCTGGCCGCCGACTTCAACAGTCTTGGCATCCAGATTGACGATCAGCTCGCCCGTGGAGATGACCGACTGGGCATGTCCCTTGGAGCGACGAACGATAGCGTGAATGCGAGCGACGAGCTCATCCTTGTGGAAAGGCTTCGTCATATAGTCGTCGGCGCCAAAGCCAAGGCCGCGAACCTTGTCTTCAATACCCGCCATGCCTGAGAGAATCAGGATCGGGGTCTTTACCTTGGACAGGCGAAGCGTTCTCAGAACCTCATAGCCAGACATGTCGGGCAGGTTGAGGTCGAGCAGAATGATGTCGTAATCGTAGAGTTTTCCAAGATCTACACCTTCCTCTCCAAGATCGGTCGTATAGACGTTGAAACTTTCCGACTTCAGCATCAGCTCAATGCTCTGAGCTGTTGCGCTGTCGTCTTCGATTAGTAGAACCCGCATAATTATCCCCTTTGCCGCCGCGGAAGGTAAATGATTGCCTTTTGCGCGATACGGATCCAGTCGTTGCCTGATTTGCAGGCTGCCACCAAATGGTTAACAAATTCTAATTACCTTTGGCAAGGTGCGAAGAATTTATTAAAATTTGGTTCCAGACTACTGTTTTTCAACGCGAATCCGCATCACCAAAATTGAATCATAACGTGAACAGATCCCGTTAAGTGACTCAATCGACTCCTACATTGTCGTTCCCGTGTTTTTTCGGGCTTGGCGTTTACCGACCTTTAAATGATCTGCCTTATCATTAACGATGCCCGTAAACGAAAGGTTAACAGCGTCGATTTTTTATTAACGTTGGGTAACTTTTAAGAATCATTCCGGCACATGCCTGGGTGAAGGGTCGGTTCCAGTTTTTACCGGGGTCTCGCTATCCACGGAGTATTGCGTATGAAGTCGCGTGACAGCCTAGTTCGCCTGAAGGAATTTCAGGTCAACGAAAAACGTCGTCAGTTGCAGCAGTTGCAGATGATGATGTCCGAATTCGAACGAATGGCCAAGGAATTGGTCCATCAGATTTCTCTGGAGGAGAGCAAATCAGGAATCACCGATCCGACACATTTCGCCTATCCGACCTTTGCCAAGGCTGCACGCCAGCGCGCAGATAATCTTCAGGTTTCCATCCGCGAACTGAAGATGCAGGAAGAAGCCGCCGAAGCCGTTCTGGAAGAAGTCCAGGCCGAATTCGAGCGGGCGACAGCGCTTGAAACACGAGACGTTGCCATTCGCGCTCGCGCGTGAGGGGGCTTCGAAATTAACGTCTTCATTGACGGTGGCCAGTGGATCAGGAGGCTGCTTTCAATGGCTGACGCCTCATGATGTCGTCGGAACGTCGCTCAGATGTCCGGCGCTAATCGTCTTTATAGACACGAAAAATGACCGCCCCTCGGAGGGCGGTTTTTTTATGCGCGTGATCTAGCGTCAGGGATCGGTTACAAACGCTGACACTTGAGGATTGGAGCCAACGAAAGACGGAGCAGAATTGGCGAACGCACAAAAAATAACCCGTGGATCATGTCTGTGCGGGCGTGTGCACTGGGAATTTCGTGGCGAGATTTCGGATGCAACGATCTGCAACTGTACCGCTTGTCGCCGTTATGGCGTTCTGTGGGCTTATGACTATGACGGTCACGGAATTTCGATAGAAGATCCGCAGGATCGGTTGGTCGGGTATCAGCGCGAATCGAATGTTCTGTCGTTCAGATTCTGTAAGACGTGCGGCAATCTGGTCTCTTGGCGCAGAACGAAAGCCGAGGAAGACGGACGCGTCAGGGTTGCGGTGAACTTGCGGCTGGCAGACCCTGCTGACGTTGCAGATATCCCGATCGTTCGGTACGAAGGCTTGCAAAGTCACGAGGATTTGCCGTCTGATGGTCGGACTGTGACGGACGTCTGGTTTTGAAGCCGGTCTAAGTCCGACACTGCATAGGGCGGGAGAATAGCTCTCAATTATGCATGATCTGAAGACAAATCAGCGCCACACATTCCCTTTCATTTGGGGGAATGGTGACGCTTGATCCTGTCGATGACGCCCTCTAAAATAAGACGGCGCTAGCTAGTGGCGGTATTGCTGGATGCGCGTTGTGCGCAGACCTGCAAGGCCGTGGTCACTGATGGATGACTGCCAGGAGAGAAACTCCTCTACTGTCAGCGTATATCGTTCGCAGGCTTCCTCGAGGCTTAACAGTCCTCCTCGTACCGCGGCGACAACCTCTGCTTTTCGCCTGATGACCCAGCGGCGCGTGTCCGCGGGGGGCAAGTCGGCAATCGTCAAAGGGCTGCCATCGGGGCCGATGACATATTTAACTCGTGGGCGTATCATTTCGGTCATTGGACACTCTACACAAACTCAAGACCATATTTGATGTACTTTAGGACCGTACCTTTAAAAATTACCTAAGCTGCTTGAGAGAATTTGTTAAGAATTTGAATGGTTTCGCCTGATTTGTTCGAGCTTTGCTGGATTCTTGCGCCCAAAAGAAAAATTCATTTTGTCGCTTTTTCTGCCATTTTTTATGAATCTCATTTCGTGAGGAATTCATAATATAAGTATTTTGGCGTGAATCCCGTGATGTCGCGTCTTGGAAGGGCGGATCCAACGTTCATGAGCAGGTTCACCTGCCGCCGACCTTGAGCCAGCGACACGTGTTAGGAAATGCGTCAGAGCATAAGCAAGCTCATTTCAGTCTTTCCCACCCCATAGGCCAGTTGGCACGTGCCGCTGTGAGCGAGCGACAAGCGGTCATTTACGGTGAGTGAAACGAGGAAGGTGGCCGATTGCAGGCTTTCTGCGGCGGAGGTCGTCCCATTCAGCGCAAAAGAACTTGCCGTACCGTTGATCCTGACGGTGACTGTGTGGCCAGAGGAGGAGACGACGGCGAGTGACAGTGTCAGGGCGTAGATGCCGGTGACGGGAACCCGAACTTCTTTCAGCGTATCCACCACGACGTTGCCGAGTGCAAAGCCTCCCTGCTGGATGCCAAGGGTTGTGAAGCCCGAGACTGAGCCTGCCGCATGGGAAATGTTGCCGCTTGCTCGCCCGGCGCGCACCAGCGGTCTGGCGGGCATGGAAACATGGCCAGCGCCAGACACGGAAATGGCGGTTGTCCATGTTGCGCCATCTGCGGAGGTTTTGATGGCGAAACTGTCATTGCCAGCCAGTCCCATTTCGGCCCTGCCGCTCCAGTTGGACTGAAACAGCAATGAAGCCGTGTCAGCCGCCGTTGCCTTGTTGACCTTTATCTGGTGCCCACCGCCCGACGACGCATTGGTGAAAAGCGTGGCTGATGCGGCCACGGCCAGCCGGTTTGTGTCGTCAGCGGTGGCATTCACGCCCAATTGCTCAAAGCTGGCAACGCCCGGCAGCGCAATCGCCTGCCATGCACCGTTCTGCAAGGCCTTGAAGCGCATGCTTTCGAGAAACCATGCGCGCCAACCGTCTTGCGGGGTGACATAGATCCACGCACCATCTTGCCGGAAAGCCAGCTTTCCTGCCTTGCCTGCCCATTCGCCTGTGGGAGAGGGGGATATGAGAAAGCAGTCGCCTTCCGCAGGCGTTGACGGCGGTTCTGCGGCTTCGGTGCGGATGACCAGTTGCGTGATGGCATCGAGCCTTTGCAGGGCCTCGTTGTGGGTGACGTGCTTCTGCGCCTGGGAAGGCAGGATATAAGGAAGTTCAAGTCTTGTCGTCTGTTCTGTCATGGCTCAATCTCCGTTGCGCGAGAGATTGTGCGGCCGTGGAAGGTGCCATTGAGAAAAAAACGAAAATATTTTTGATGAAGACGAACCGTGCCGCAGCCCTCAGGGCATTGCGCCCCATGCGATGAAATCCGGGTTGGCAAGCCCGTCTTCGGTTCCGTCGGTGATCTCATAGCGCAAGGGATGACCGGCCATATCCAGCGTGATGCCACCGGCAGCCCGTAATACGGCATCGCCAGCGGCTGTATCCCACATCATGGTGCGGCTGAAGCGCGGATACACATCGGCCGCACCCTCGGCCAGCATGCAGAATTTCAGCGAGGAGCCAATGGATATGCTGTCGATCAAGCCATGCTCTGCCACAAAGGCTTCGGTTTTCGGCGTGCAGTGCGAACGGCTGATGACGGCAATGGGGATTGTCGGCTTGGCGCGGCAGCGAACCCTGCGCACATCCATCTCTTCAAACGCATCCGAGACATGGACCTTGCAGGCCGTCCCACCGTCTCCTGTCCAGAGGACCTTGAGGGCCGGTGCATATACAACGCCCAGAACGGGTGTGCCGTCACGCACCAGTGCGATGTTAACGGTAAAATCCTGCTTGCCGGAGATAAACTCCTTGGTGCCATCCAGCGGATCGACAAGGAAAAACTCGTTTCGCGTCTCCGGGACAATGCCGTGGGCCGCTGCCTCTTCGGCAACAACTGGAATATCGGGAAAGTGCTGTGCCAGCGCATCAAGGATAATGTCTTCTGCTCGTTGATCGGCTTCGGTCACGGGGGAGCAGTCGTTCTTGTAGGTGACGTGCGGACCAGCGGCATGGACCGCCATGATCTCTCTGCCAGCCATCAAGGTGGCCGCGGTCAAAATATCGAGCATTGGAGTCCCCTAGACAATCGTAGACGCTGTCCCTAGCAGAGAGGACATAAGCTTTTCGAGCCCAGTTTACAACGCAAGGAACGTGCCGTTCATTTTTGGAAATGGCGGTGCTTTGCGTGGAATTGACGGGCGTCAGCTGTTTTTTGCGGCATCTCATGCTGAAATTCTGACCGTTGTGGAGCTTCGTCAGGCAATCACTGGGGAAATTCCAAATAATAAGCTGTTTTACAGATTTTTGACTTCACATTTTTTTCGAACGCGATATGGGTTTTAGACAAGGGGGACAAAAAATGCAGCCCCCGGAAGCAACATAACGAGACCTGTTTCGCAGAGAATAGGTCCGGGGGAAAGATATGGAGTACTTCGTCCAGCAGCTCATAAACGGGCTGACTCTTGGCTCGATCTATGGCCTCATCGCTATCGGCTATACGATGGTTTATGGCATTATCGGCATGATCAACTTCGCCCATGGCGATATCTTCATGCTTGGCGGCTTTGCTGCATTGATCGTCTTCCTTGTTCTCACATCGTTTTTTGCCGGTATACCGGTCGCGATCCTTCTTCTTGTCATGATGGTCGTCGCGATGCTGATGACCGGCCTGTGGAACTGGGCGATTGAACGCGTGGCCTATCGTCCGCTGCGCGGCTCATTCCGCCTTGCGCCGTTGATTACCGCCATCGGCATGTCGATTGCACTGTCCAACTTCATTCAGGTCACGCAGGGCCCGCGCAACAAGCCGATCCCGACGCTGGTGACGGATGTCTACCATTTCGGCGCCATCACGATTTCGCTGAAGCAGCTGTTGATTGTTGTGATCACGTCGGTCCTGCTGCTTGCCTTCTGGTATATCGTCAACAAGACGCCTCTTGGCCGTGCGCAGCGCGCAACCGAGCAGGACCGCAAGATGGCAGCACTTCTGGGCGTTGATGTCGACCGTACGATCTCCATCACCTTCGTCATGGGTGCCGCACTCGCCGCAGTCGCAGGCTCCATGTACTTGATGTATTACGGTGTTGCGTCCTTCAATGATGGCTTCATTCCTGGCGTCAAGGCGTTTACCGCCGCTGTTCTCGGTGGCATTGGTTCACTGCCCGGTGCTGTGCTCGGTGGTTTGTTGATCGGCCTTATTGAGAGCCTATGGTCGGCGTATTTCTCCATCGCCTACAAGGATGTTGCGGCATTCGCCATCCTCGCATTCGTGCTGATTTTCAAGCCGACCGGTATTCTGGGCCGTCCGGAAGTCGAGAAGGTTTAAGATCATGGCAAATATCGCTTCTGAAAAAGAAACGCCTGGTCCAAGCGTGATGGCTCAGGCTTTGAAAGAAGGCTTCTTCGCAGGTCTCGTCTCGCTGGGAATGTTCATTCTCTACGTCGGTATCGTGACCTATCAGGATATCAACAACCAGTTGATCTGGGGCACGCGCTGGGGCCTTCTGGCCATCTTCGTCGGCGTCGCTGCGGTCGGTCGCTTCCTCGTCGTCGGCCTCCTGCGTCCGAGCCTTGATCGCCGCAAGCTTTCCAAAGCCAAGGCTGGGGTCCTTGAGGTTTCTGAGGACAAGGGCTTCTTCCACAAGCACTTCCTGAAGATCGCCCTGGTCTTCCTGCTGGTCTACCCAGCCATTGCCGTTGGTCTGTTCGGCTTTCAGGGATCTTTGAAGCTGGTCGATAACTTCGGCATCCAGATCCTCATCTATGTGATGCTGGCCTGGGGCTTGAACATCGTCGTTGGTCTCGCCGGTCTGCTCGATCTGGGTTATGTGGCCTTCTATGCGGTCGGTGCTTATTCTTACGCGCTTCTCTCAAGCTATTTCGGTTTGTCCTTCTGGGTTCTGCTTCCGATGGCTGGTATTCTGGCCGCGTTCTGGGGCATCATCCTTGGCTTCCCGGTTTTGAGGCTGCGCGGCGATTATCTCGCCATCGTGACGCTCGCCTTCGGCGAAATCATCCGGCTTGTGCTTCTGAACTGGACTGAAGTCACCAAGGGAACATTCGGTATTTCCGGTATCGCGAAAGCATCCGTTTTCGGCATCTGGTCTTTTGATGTCGGCGCACCAAACAACTTCGCCAAGGTCTTCGGCTTGCCGATGTCGTCGTCTTACTACAAGATCTTCCTGTTCTACGTGATCCTGCTTTTGTGCATGCTGACCGCCTATGTGACGATCAAGCTGCGCCGTATGCCGATCGGTCGTGCGTGGGAAGCTCTGCGCGAAGACGAAATTGCTTGCCGCTCGCTCGGTATCGATACCGTCAAGACGAAGCTCACAGCCTTTGCAACAGGCGCGATGTTCGGTGGTTTCGCTGGTTCATTCTTCGCGGCTCGTCAGGGTTTCGTATCGCCCGAGAGTTTCGTGTTCCTGGAATCGGCTGTCATCCTCGCCATCGTCGTTCTCGGCGGCATGGGGTCGCTGACAGGTATCGCCATCGCGGCCGTCGTCATGGTTGGTGGCACAGAGTTGCTGCGTGAGATGGAATTCCTCAAGCACGTCTTCGGTCCTGATTTCACGCCGGAACTTTACCGTATGCTGCTGTTCGGTCTGGCGATGGTTATCGTCATGCTGTTCAAACCACGCGGCTTTGTTGGTTCTCGCGAACCCACTGCCTTCCTGAAGGAGCGCAAGTCCATCTCCGGCAGCTTCACCAAGGAAGGTCACGGCTGATGGCTTCCGGGAACATTGACATGACACAAGACACGATTCTCAAAGTCGAACATCTATCCATGCGCTTCGGCGGTCTGATGGCCATCAACGACTTCTCCTTCGAGGCGAAGCGTGGCGAGATCACCGCTTTGATCGGTCCGAACGGTGCAGGCAAGACGACCGTCTTCAACTGCATTACCGGCTTCTACAAGCCGACAATGGGCATGATAACGATGCGCCGGATTACGGGCGAGGAGCATCTTCTCGAGCGGTTGCCGGATTTCGAAATCACCAAAAAGGCCAAGGTTGCGCGTACCTTCCAGAACATCAGGCTGTTTTCAGGCCTGACGGTTCTTGAAAACCTGCTAGTCGCGCAGCACAACGCCTTGATGAAAGCGTCGGGCTACACCTTCCTCGGTCTGCTTGGCATGCCGGTTTACAAGAAGGCAGCCGCAGGTGCGATCGAGAAGGCCAAATATTGGCTCGATAAGGCCGAGCTGACCGACCGGGCCGATGATCCGGCTGGCGATCTTCCCTATGGTGCGCAGCGCCGTCTGGAGATTGCCCGCGCCATGTGCACCGAACCTGAGCTTCTTTGCCTCGACGAGCCAGCTGCTGGCCTCAACCCGAAGGAATCGCTTGCGCTCAACAACCTGTTGCGTGGCATCCGGGCTGAAGGCACGTCCCTGCTTCTGATCGAGCATGACATGTCGGTGGTCATGGAGATTTCCGACCATGTCGTGGTTCTCGAATATGGCCGCAAGATTTCCGACGGCACGCCTGACCATGTGAAGAACGACCCAAAGGTCATCGCCGCCTATCTGGGTGTCGAGGATGATGAAGTGGAAGAAGTGATTGCAGAAGAACTTGATGGGGGAACGGTTTGATGTCCGGTGAAGCCCTTCTCAAAGTCCAGAACGTCGAAACCTATTACGGGAATATCCGCGCCCTTGCCGGTGTGGATGTGCACGTCAACAAGGGCGAGATCGTCAGCCTTATCGGTGCAAACGGCGCTGGCAAGTCGACGCTGATGATGACGATCTGCGGCAGTCCGCAGGCCCGCTCAGGCTCTGTCATTTTCGATGGCGAAGACATTACCAACGTGCCGACCCATATGATTGCGCGTCGTCGTATTGCGCAATCTCCTGAGGGCCGTCGCATATTTCCACGCATGACCGTTCTGGAAAATCTCCAGATGGGCGCCAATCTGGACAATCTGAAATACTTCAAGGAAGACGTGGAAAAGATCTTCACGATGTTCCCGCGCTTGAAGGAACGTCAGAGCCAGCGCGGCGGCACATTGTCTGGTGGTGAGCAGCAGATGCTCTCCATCGGCCGTGCGCTGATGTCGCGTCCCAAACTCCTGTTGCTGGATGAGCCATCGCTTGGCCTCGCTCCTTTGATCGTCAAGAGCATTTTCGAAGCGATCAAGACGCTCAACAAGGAAGAGGGTCTGACCGTCTTTCTCGTGGAACAGAACGCTTTTGCCGCATTGAAGCTGTCAGACCGGGCCTATGTCATGGTCAACGGCAAGGTGACGATGAGCGGTTCTGGCCGCGAGTTGCTCGCCAATCCGGAAGTTCGCGCTGCCTATCTCGAGGGCGGTCGTCACTGATCGCTGATTGTTTGCTCTCGACCCGCAAGGGTCGAGGGACAGATCACAGATAACGATAAAGTCTGCCGGCAAACGGCGGGCGCCACAAAAACACAGGCCCTGTCATGGTGATGCAGGGTTACTGATGGGGAAAAAGATGCAGGGACTTTTTTTCGAAAGTGACAGCGGTGTTCGTTATATCTTGCGAGGGCTGGTGGTGCTTCTGGGGTTCTGGACGGCATGGCGCACCGGAAAGTCCGTCGCGGAGAGCTGGGAGAACTATCCGCGGGTGGTTCTTTACACGCTGCTGCTGGGCGTCGTCATGCGTTTCATGCACTATGCGCTGTTTGCAGGTCCGATGCTGAACGGCTTCTATTACCTGATAGATGTCGCAGTATTGCTGGCTTTTGCAACGGTTGGATTTCGCATGCGCCGCACCAGCCAGATGGTCAATAACTACTACTGGCTGTATGATCGAACTTCATCCTTTTCTTATAAGAAGAAAGATTGACAGCGGTGTTGTTCTGAATTCAGAATACTCGCGAGAGTGGAACAGCTTGCGCAGTTAAGGTGGGTGCTGAGCAGGCAGGGATAATCAACCCAACCATGGAACTGGGAGTAATATAATGAAGAAGTCTCTTCTTTCCGCAGTTGCGCTGACCGCAATGGTCGCCTTCAGTGGTTCTGCCTATGCTGACATTCTCGTCGGCGTTGGCGGCCCTCTGACAGGCCCGAATGCGGCTTTTGGTGCACAGCTCCAGAAGGGTGCTGAGCAGGCTGCGGCAGACATCAATGCTGCTGGCGGAATTAACGGCGAAAAGATCAAGATTGTACTTGGCGACGACGTTTCCGACCCGAAGCAGGGCATCTCGGTTGCCAACAAGTTTGTTGCTGATGGCGTAAAGTTCGTTGTCGGTCACTTCAACTCCGGCGTTTCCATTCCGGCGTCTGAAGTTTACGCAGAGAACGGCATCCTCGAAATCACGCCTGCCGCGACCAATCCTGTTTTCACCGAGCGCGGCCTCTGGAACACATTCCGCACCTGCGGACGTGACGACCAGCAGGGTGGCGTTGCCGGCAAGTATCTGGCTGACAACTTCAAGGACGCCAAGATCGCGATCGTTCACGACAAGACCCCTTACGGTCAGGGCCTTGCCGACGAAACACGCAAGACGCTGAACGCTACTGGCGCAAAAGAAGCCATCTACGAAGGCGTGAACGTTGGCGACAAGGACTTCTCGGCACTCATCGCCAAGATGAAGGAAGCTGGCGTCTCGGTGATCTACTGGGGTGGTCTCCACACAGAAGCTGGTCTCATCATCCGCCAGGCGGCTGACCAGGGCCTGAAGGCGAAGCTCGTTTCGGGCGACGGCATTGTGTCCAACGAACTGGCCTCTATCGCTGGTGACGCTGTTGAAGGCACGCTGAACACGTTCGGTCCTGATCCAACCATCAACCCTGCCAACAAGGACCTGGTTGCCAAGTTCAAGGCTGCAGGCTTCAACCCTGAAGCCTACACGCTCTACTCCTATGCTGCGCTGCAGACAATTGCTGCTGCTGCAAAGGATGCAGGCTCACTCGACGCAGAAGCCGTTGCTGCTGCCATGAAGAAGGGTAAGTTCTCCACCGTTCTCGGCGAACTCTCCTTCGACGAAAAAGGCGACCCTAAGGCGCCTGGCTACGTCATGTACGAGTGGAAGAAGGGCCCAGACGGCAAGTACAGCTACTTCCAGCAGGGCATGTAAGCCTTACTAAACCAATCCAGAAGCCCGGCAGCGATGCCGGGCTTTTTCGTTTTCCGACGCGCTTTTGCGGGAAAGGCCACAATACCGTCGCCAAAGATCGCAACACACTGTCTATCACGGTTGTGCAATCAAGGGTGGCGTTGGAATTCATTCGGTATGCTGCTGGACTGATTGTTCCTGCTGTCATCTCTGCCTGTCTGCTGGGCATCCATCTCTACAGCAAATCGCGCAGCTCGCAGCTGTCCGGCGACATCATTGCGCGGGTTGAAACTGACAACCATTACTCCATGTCTGTCAGAAGGATTGCGCCAGAAGGGATTTGAGCTTGTGACCCTGTCACGCTTGCTGGAAGAGCGTTGATACCGCCTCAGCCGAGCATGTCCAGAACGAGATCGGCGCGTTCAATGACGCTGATTTTCGGAAGCATAACGGTTTCGTAGTCTAGCGCACGATAGTCGTGGATGAGGCGGTCGTATTCGGCGACAGCTGCCGCAAAATCATGTTGCCGCTCGCCGTCGGACACGTAAATTTCAGGCCATGGTGGCGTCAGGAAGACGAGGCGATTGTAGCGGTGGTTGATCTTCAGGTCATGAAGCAGCCCGTCTGCGCACACTGCGTGAAGGGCGGATGCGGCGTCGATCAAACCCCTGTCAAAAAACACCCAGCCCGTGGCCGGGGCTTTATCGCGATCCTCAAGGGACATGGCCACGGCGCGACGGGCAAAGGCTTCAATGTCGACCCAGGGTAGGGCTGAACCCTGGCCGCTTGTTTCCTGTCTGACGATGCGGCGACCCGGTTCCTCAATCGTGGCGTAACCGCGCCGCGCCAGTTCCGCCAAAAGGGTGGATTTGCCGCCGCCGGAGCAGCCGGAAATGACGATAAGATTATCTGAGTTTCTTCTCATATCTACATGGTCCTGCTGCTGCTGCCCCATGATGGTGCGGGCGCGGACGCCATGCGCCGTAATAAAAGAGAAAAGCGGAACCGAACGGGTCAACCAGCGTTCATAGGCACCAACAACAAGGTCATATCATGAAAACCCTTATCATCTCGTCTTTGATCGCTGTTTCTTCCATCTTTACGTTCGTCGCGCCGTCCTACGCGGAAACCGTCACGGTAACGACGACCGAGCGCGTTATTCGCAAGCCCGTGCGTGAAGAATACCGCCCGCGCCATCAGCAGCGCGCCTCGCGCGATTGCTTCGTTAAAAAGGTGCGCACGAACTACCACGGTCGTGTTGTGGTGAAGAAGACCCGCATCTGCCGCTAAGCGAGCCTTCACCCTCTTCAAAAAACGGGCGCATGATCTGCGCCCGTTTTGCTATGTATCGTGCAGGATGTGAGCCGCTTTGACGGCGGCGGATGCGCGGTTCTCAACGCCGAGTTTGACGTAAATCTGCTCCAGATGCTTGTTGACCGTGCGGGCCGATAGGCCGAGAATATCACCGATATCGCGGTTGGATTTGCCCTTTGCAATCCAGAGCAGCACTTCGGATTCCCTGACAGTCAGCGAAAAATGCTGGCGCAACATCACATCGGCGGATTTGTCGCTGGCAGCAGTCAGCCGAAACAGATGCTCATCCGGCCCCATCGCCCCTAGAAACGTCAGTTGCAACGTGGCGCGATCGGCCTGCTGTATGGTGAGGGGCGCGTCCCGCAGGGCATCCGTCGCGCGGTTGGCCAGCCATTCTGCAATGTGTTGAGATACGATCTCCAGCCCGTCGTCACGGCCTGTGGCAGCATTGATCAGCCGCGTCGCCTGTGGTGTCGACCAATGGATCGCGCCATTGGCGCGCACGGCCAGAAGATGGCGGCCTGCGGCATCCAGAGCCACACGCGCGCTCTGTGCCGAGCGGGCATTTGAGAGGTGGACGCGAATGCGGGCGCGCAGCTCGTCGATGTTGATGGGCTTGGTCAGATAATCGACGCCACCTGCTTCAAGCGCGCGCACGACATGCTCCGTATCGGTCAGTCCGGTCATGAAAATAACCGGCACCTGCGTGACAGCCGCGTTGGCCTTCAGGCGCGTACAGGTTTCGAAACCATCCATCGACGGCATGACGGCGTCCAGCAGGATGATATCGGGCGTGATACGTTCGGCAATGTTGAGCGCGGCCTGTCCCGACGTTGCGATCAGCACGGAAAAGCCGGATTGTTCCAGCGCGTCGGTGAGAAAGCCCAGCGCATCCGGGCTGTCATCCACCAGAAGCACGATATCCTTTGCAAGCGCGGCAGACGATACGCTCATGGCTTACGCTCCTGTGGTGGTGGATTTTCAAAACGGCTGAGAAATGCGGCGTAGCCGGCCATATCAAAACCCTGGACATAGGTCGCCAACTCTTGCGTGAAGGCGACATTGATCTCGGTCCGGGCCAGATCGGCAAGCTTTGCCTCGATGCCTCTGATATAGCCGATTTCACCCAACTGGCGCAAATCCCTGACATGCTCAGCTCCGGGGGAGATGATTTCGGCCTTGGCAGGTTTTGCTGGCGCTGGGCTATCCGTTTCATAAAGCCAGGTGAGGCCCAGATGCACGGCGAGCTTGTCACATAGCCGCCTGATATCGACGGGTTTGACAATCGTGTCGTTGTGATTGTCCTCACCGGCGCCTGCAATGGAGCCATCGCCGATATTGGCCGAGAGCATGATGAGTGGCGCTGTCTGGCCTGCTTCGCGCAGTTTGGAGACGAGCTGCCAGCCGCTCATGCCCGGCATGGAAATATCGATCAGGAAAAGGTCGGGCTGCACGCCTTCGATGAGGGTCAGGCAATCCGGGCCGCTTTGCGCAGTCAGAACCACGAAATCCAGAGGCCCGAGCACCTGCCGCATCAATTCACGATGGTCCTCATTGTCATCGACAACGACGATGGTCCGGCGTGGGCCGGAATAGGAGGTGATTGTCTTTTCCAGCGCCGGGGCGGTGTTGGGGCGGTGGACGGCGGAAAGCATGAGCCGAACCTTGAACGTCGACCCCTTGTCCTTCTCGCTGACGACGGAAATCTCACCGCCCAGCGTGTTGGTCAAAAGCTGGGTAATCGTCAGCCCCAGACCAAGGCCCGGCATGGGGCGAATGCTCTCAGCCTCGCCGCGCTGGAACGGCTCGTAGATCCGGCTCAAATCCTTCTCGGCAATACCGCGCCCGGTGTCGCGGATCGTAAACGTCGCAACCTGGCTGCGATAGGCGACGTCGAATTCCACCGTGCCCGCATCCGTGAACTTGATGGCATTGGACAGAAGGTTGACGAGGATCTGGCGCAGTCGTTTTTCGTCGGTGCGCACATATTGGGGCAAAGCCTTGGCGCGCTCATGTTTCAGCTCCAGCCCTTTTGCCTGTGCCTGTGGCCGGAAGAGATCGATGATCTGGTCGAGAAAGTCCTGAATGTTGATTTCGTTGGAATAGACCTGCAACCGTCCCGCTTCGATCTTGGAAATATCGAGGAGGCCGTCGATCAGGCCTGACAGGTGGTCTGCCGAGCGCCTGATGACCTTGATGGCGGATTGGCGCGGTTGGGGAATGGTCTCGTCGCGCTCGAGAATCTGCGCGTAGCCGAGCACGGCGTTTAGCGGCGTGCGCAGTTCGTGGCTGAGGCCAACGACATAGCGGCTTTTTGCGCGGTTGGCAGCTTCAGCCGTATCTTTTGCGTTCTGCAATGCCGCATCCGTTTTTTTATGTGCGGCAATTTCTTTCAGAAGAAGCGTGTTCTGGCGTGTGGATTCTTCCTCTGCCACCACACGGCTGTCATGGGCGAGAACCAGAAACCAGCAGACGATGCCAGCAATGACTGCGAACACGAAAAAGACTGCCAGAATGGTGCGATTGACCACATCAACCGTCGCGGGCGAGGCTGTGCCCACCTGATGAGCGATCAGCGCCAGCGTCGCACCCAGCAGCGCAATGGCAAGTGCCGCCGACATGGCATAGCGGCCCAACCGGCTGGAGAGCCGGGCTACCAGATCATGGGGCAGAAAGGTGCGTGCGACGCTGGCAACCTGATAATTCAGTTTGGCCTTTGGTTTGCACATGTCGTGGCAGCGGCTGTCGAGAGAACAGCACAGCGAACAGATGGGCGCGGCATAGGCCGGGCACCAGGCCATGTCTTCAGGCTCGAATGGGTGTTCGCAGATGGAGCAGGTAATGCTGCTTGCTTCCGCCCAGCTTTGTCGCGGCTTGCGGGCCAGATAGAATTTTCCCTTGGTGCCCCGGGCAATGAGGGGGGACACGGTGAAGGCGACGACGAGGGTCATGTAGGGTGCAAGGGAGGCTGCGATGCCGCCGAACAGGCCAAAATGCGCGGTAAGCGCAATCGTGGCCGCCAGCGCCATGGTGCCCACACCAACCGGGTTGATATCGTAAAGATGGGCGCGCTTGAATTCTATGCCGGGTGGGGCAAGGCCCAAGGGCTTGTTGATGAAGAGATCAGCGGAGATGGTGCAAAGCCACGCCATGGCGATGATGGAGAAAATGCCCAGCGTTTCTTCCAGCAGGCGGTATATGCCGAGTTCCATCAGCAAGAGTGCGATCAGAACGTTGAAGACCAGCCAGACCACCCGGCCGGGGTGGCTGTGGGTGAGGCGGGAAAAGAAGTTCGACCAGGCCAGCGACCCGGCATAGGCATTCATGACGTTGATCTTGAGCTGCGACACCACCACAAAGGCCACCATCAGCAACATGGCCGCGTTCTCGTTGGGGATCATGTAGCCAAAGGCGGTAAGATACATTTGCGAGGGATCAGCCGCGCGATCCACCGGGACGCCGGAGCTGAACGTCAGCACGACAAGGAAAGACCCCGCCAGCAGTTTTGGCACGCCCACCAGAACCCAGCCAGCGCCCGCCAGAAACACCGCGAAGCGGTGGCGCAGCTTGAGTTTGCCTTCCGCAGGCAGAAACCGCAAGAAATCCACCTGTTCGCCGATCTGCGACATCAGCGCCAGAATGACGGCGGAGGCGGCCCCAAACTCAATCAGGTTGAAATCGGCTGTGGTGCCGGGTGGACCAGAGGCGTGATGGATGCCGGCGAAGGCCCGCCACAGATCGAATTTCTCCCAGTCCAGAAATGCGATGAAGATGAAAGGCAGAACGTTGAGGATGATCCAGAATGGCTGCGTGATGATCTGGAACCGGCTGATGAGCCGCACGCCGTGAGTGACCAGCGGAATGACCATGACGGCGGAGATGATGTAGCCAATCCACAAGGGTATGCCGAGCGCCAGATCCAGCGCGCCCGACATGATGGATGCCTCGATGGCAAACAGCATGAAGGTGAAGGCGGCGTAGATCAGCGAGGTGATGGTGGAGCCGATATAGCCGAAGCTTGCGCCGCGGGTCAGAAGGTCGATATCGACACCGTGACGGATCGCGTAACGGCTGATCGGCACGCCCACGACAAGCATAACTGTTGCGGCGACGAGAATGGCAAAGAACGCGTTTGTGGTGCCGTAGGAGAGTGTGATTGCGCCGCCAATGGCTTCGAGCGCAAGAAAAGAAATCGCACCGATGGCGGTGTGGGAGATGCGGCTGGATGAAAATTGCCGGGCGCTTTTTGCGGTAAAACGCAGCGCATAGTCTTCCAGCGTCTGGTTGGCGACCCAGCGATTATATTCGCGTCTGATGGGGATGATACGTTGCCGTGCGGCCATGCCGGGTTTCCATCGCCTGTTTGGGAGACATTTCACTCATCCAGACCCATGGTCCTGTAGATGGTGCGGGGTCTTGTGGCGGAATGGAAAAATGGCGCCGCCCCGGAGAGCGACGCCATATTCAGATTATCAGGCAGCAGCGGACTGTGCGAGAGGCACTTCTGCAATCGTCTTCAGAACGACGGAAGCGATCTGGTAAGGGCAGCCCTGGCTGTTCGGACGACGGTCTTCAAGATAGCCCTTGTAGCCGTTGTTGACGAAGGAGTGTGGAACGCGGATGGACGCGCCACGGTCAGCAATGCCGTAGGAGAACTTGTTCCAAGGCGCTGTTTCGTGCTTGCCGGTCAGACGCAGATGGTTGTCTGGGCCGTAAACGTCGATGTGCTCTTTCCAGTTCTTTTCGAATGCAGCCATGAGCGCTTCGAAATACTCCTTGCCGCCAACTTCACGCATGAACTTGGTGGAGAAGTTGCAGTGCATGCCAGAGCCGTTCCAGTCGGTATCACCGAGTGGCTTGCAATGGAATTCGACGTCGATGCCATACTTTTCGCAGAGGCGAAGCAGCAGGTAGCGAGCAATCCAGATCTGGTCAGCAGCGCTCTTGGAGCCCTTGCCGAAAACCTGGAATTCCCACTGACCCTTGGCCACTTCGGCGTTGATGCCTTCATGGTTGATGCCTGCTTCGAGGCAGAGGTCGAGATGCTCTTCAACGATTTCACGCGCGATGGAGCCGACATTCTTGTAGCCGACGCCTGTGTAGTAAGGGCCCTGCGGAGCTGGGTAGCCCTGCTCAGGGAAGCCAAGCGGACGACCGTCTTCGTAGAAGAAGTATTCCTGCTCGAAGCCGAACCAGGCGTTTTCGTCTTCCAGAATGGTCGCGCGGCTGTTGGATGCATGTGGCGTAACGCCATCCGGCATCATCACTTCACACATGACGAGCGCGCCATTTGTGCGGGCTGGATCAGGATAGATAGCGACGGGCTTCAAAACGCAATCCGAGCTGTGGCCTTCGGCCTGCTGGGTGGAGGAGCCATCGAAGCCCCAGAGCGGAAGCTGCTCGAGTGTCGGGAATTCGTCGAATTCCTTGATCTGCGTCTTGCCACGCAGGTTTGCTACCGGCTTGTAACCATCGAGCCAGATGTACTCGAGTTTAAACTTAGTCATTGCGAACCTCTCATAGGTTAAGATGCGAAGCCTTGATATTCTCGTCGCGAGCAAACCGCCTTTCAGACGGCCCTCGCTTTCAAGTGCTGTCCCTATAGAAGCATTCCCCGTGCCAGTTTGATGGGTGCGCGATCGGGCGTCGTCTTTTTTTCGTGCGAATGGGTGATTTCGAGTCAGAAACCTTAGAAACGGCGCAGTTCGCTTTTTTGAAAAACGCAGTGATTTCCGATGCTTTTGGCAAGGCAGAGCCCATTTTTGGTCAAAAATGATGCCGTTTCTTTAGCGAAGTGGATTTTTCATCAGAAAATTTCGAAATTTCGCTCGATATCTGCATAAAGACTGTTCTTTGCGCCATGGAGATCATGGGCCGCCTAAAAAATAGGCTTTGTGATATTTTTTTAATCAGGAGGGGTGTTTTTCGGCGTTTTTGAGAGTATATTCGAGATGAGGCAAAAACGCTGGCTGTTCAACGAAAGAGTGGATGTCATGAGAAGTGAACCGCATCTGGAAAGTGCCACGATCTATCAGTTCCCCGTCGGGGGCCGTGCAGGCTTCAAGGGCATGCGCAACGCAGTCGTCACGACAGTTCCGTCCATGACCTCACCCAAGACGCATATTGATTTCGACAGCTGGTATCACCAGCAAGCCATTGCGGAGAGCGACAAAGACAAGCCGCATAACTGATTGCGGCACCTCTGTCGTCTGGCCGATTGGCTGCAGTCTGCAACGAATGGTCTGGCGTTCCGGTTTCGCCACCCCACCTACGTCAATTGACGTATACGGTTTTGCGAATGCGAGACCGATAGTCCCCTCCAGCAGCGGTAACATAACCGCTGAGCCCATAGAGGCTGAACAGGAGAGGGGTCCTTCCGATGACTTTCAAGAAAATGCTTTCTGGCGCTTTGCTCGGTGCCATCTTGTCTACCACTGCCTTCCACGGTGCGTTTGCCGCTGACGATACGATCAAGGTCGGCGTCCTGCATTCCTTGTCCGGCACCATGGCTATTTCCGAGACCACTCTGAAAGACGCCATGTTGATGCTGATCGAGGAGCAGAACAAGAAGGGCGGCGTGCTGGGCAAGAAGCTCGAAGCCGTTGTTGTCGATCCGGCTTCCGATTGGCCGCTGTTCGCAGAAAAGGCGCGTCAGCTGATTTCGCAGGATAAGGTTGCGGCTGTTTTCGGTTGCTGGACCTCGTCTTCCCGCAAGTCTGTCCTGCCTGTCTTTGAAGAGCTGAATTCCATCCTCTTCTATCCCGTTCAGTATGAAGGCGAAGAATCCTCACGCAACATCTTCTACACCGGTGCAGCCCCCAACCAGCAGGCCATTCCCGCTGTTGATTATCTGGCCAGCACGGAAGGCGTCGAGCGCTGGGTTCTGGCTGGCACCGACTATGTCTACCCGCAGACAACCAACAAGATCCTGAAAGCCTACCTGATGTCGAAGGGCGTCAAGGAAGAGGACATCATGATCAACTACACGCCATTCGGTCATTCCGACTGGCAGACCATCGTCTCCGACATCAAGAAATTCGGTTCTGCCGGTAAGAAGACAGCCGTTGTTTCCACGATCAATGGTGATGCCAATGTGCCATTCTACAAGGAACTGGCAAACCAGGGCGTGAAGGCCGAAGACATTCCCGTCGTTGCCTTCTCTGTGGGTGAAGAAGAACTCGCCGGTCTCGATACGGGCCCGCTGGTTGGCCACCTTGCCGCATGGAACTACTTCCAGTCCGTCGATGCGCCCGTCAATGCGGAGTTCATCAAGGAATGGCACGCGTTTACCAAGAACGACAAGCGCGTGACCAATGACCCGATGGAAGCCGCCTATATTGGCTTCAACGCCTGGGTCAAGGCAGTGGAAGCCGCTGGAACGACCGAAACCGACAAGGTTCTCGACAGCATTATCGGCGTCTCCGTGCCGAACCTGTCTGGCGGATACGCCACCGTTATGCCGAACCACCACATCACCAAGCCGGTTCTGATTGGCGAAATCCAGTCCGACGGCCAGTTCGAAATCGTGCAGCAGACGGCGCAGGTCGTGGGCGATGAGTGGTCGGACTACCTGCCGGATAGCAAGGACCTGATCTCCGATTGGCGCAAGCCGATGGAGTGCGGCAACTTCAACGTGACCGCTGGTAAATGCGGCGGCAAGGGCATGTAATCCTAGCCCTTCGACCCCTCTCCGTAACGGGGAGGGGTTTTTATTCCCGCCGACCTTCTAATCTCTCCGTCATCCTCGGGCTTGAGCAGAGTATCTGCTGCCGGCGCGTTTCGCTGCTTGTTAGCGAGAGAGGGAGGTCGCTTGCGGGCCAAAAGGCCTCCAGCACGTACTGACATATCTGACATAGAGGAGCTGACATGACGATCCGATTACTTCTTCAAGCCATGTTTCTGTGGCTGGCGCTCGGCATCGCGGCTCCATCCTTCGCCCAGCAAAGCGACCCCAAAGCGCTCATCGATGCCCTTGGCACGGCGGATTTCAAGCAAGCCGAGACGTTGACGGGCCAGATTGCAGCCTCCGGCGATCCGCGTGTGGTTCCGGCGCTCGAAGCCTTTGCGGAAGGCGATCTCTATGTTCGCAAATCCGACAATCGCGTTTTCATGACAAAAACAGTCGGTGCCAATTTCACGCTCGTCGATCCCTTGACGGGTGAGAGTGCGGGTGAGGCCTCGAAAGCCGCCGTTACGAAGATCCGCGTCAACAACAACCTTCGCCGTGTCATCCGCGCCGCTCTGGGTGGCTTGACGTTGCTTAGTCCCGATAAAGCCGTTCGCCTTGCCGCCGCCGACGCCGTGTTGAAAGCGCCGAGTGCCGAGAATCTGCAATTGCTGGAAGCGGCAATCGCAAAGGAAACCGACAGCCAAGTGCGCACACGGATGGAAGAGGCGCGGGCTGTTTCCGTGCTGGCTTCTGATCGTTCCATCGAGGAAAAGCGCGCGGCCATCGATACCATCAAGAGCCTTGGCGGGCGTGGCGCGGTCAGCATTCTGATGGCCGCCGCCAATGTGACCGATGCCAGCCTGAAGCCCGATATCGATGCGGCAATCGCGCACATCGAAGGCACGCTTGCGCTCTGGGATGCGGGCCAGAACATCTGGTACGGCCTGTCTCTCGGCTCCGTGCTGCTGCTGGCGGCGATTGGCCTTGCCATCACGTTTGGTGTGATGGGCATCATCAACATGGCCCATGGCGAGATGGTGATGATCGGTGCCTATTCCACTTTCATGGTGCAGGAGGTGATCCGCAGCCATTATCCCGGTCTGTTCGATTGGTCTCTGGCGATTGCGCTGCCCGTTGCGTTTCTGGTCACAGGGGCTGTCGGTCTGGTGATGGAGCGCGGTGTCATCCGCTTCCTCTATGGTCGGCCGCTCGAAACCCTTCTGGCCACATGGGGTATTTCGCTGATGTTGCAGCAGGGTGTGCGCTCCATTTTCGGGCCGACGAACCGCGAAGTGGGCAATCCCAGCTGGATGTCCGGATCGTTCAGCGTTGGCTATCTCAACTTCACCTGGAACCGCGTCTGGATCGTCTGTTTCTCGCTCTCGGTATTCTTCGCGCTGCTGCTGCTTTTGAAGCGTTCGGCTTTCGGTCTGCAGATGCGGGCGGTGACGCAGAACCGCCGCATGGCATCATCCATGGGTATTCGCACGCCCTGGGTTGATGCCTTCACCTTCGCGCTGGGTTCCGGCGTTGCCGGACTGGCAGGTGTGGCGCTCTCGCAAATCGATAACGTATCGCCCAACCTTGGCCAGTCCTACATCATCGACAGTTTCATGGTGGTGGTGTTTGGCGGTGTCGGCAATCTCTGGGGAACCTTCGTTGGCGCGCTAACGCTCGGTGTTCTCAACAAGTTTCTCGAACCGACCGTTGGTGCGGTGCTCGGAAAAATTCTCGTCCTCGTCCTCATCATCCTGTTCATCCAGAAGCGGCCTCGTGGTCTCTTCGCACTCAAGGGAAGGGCGATTGAAGCATGATTACCGGCTTTCTCCTTCGCGCACTCGACCGCCGTATCTCGATTGCCATCGGCATAATCTTGGCTATCGCGCTCCTCGTTCCCGCATCGAACCTGCTTTTGCCAGCAGACAGTGCGTTCCGCATTCCGACCTACATCATGTCGATGCTGGGCAAGTATCTGTCCTATGCCATTCTGGCCTTGGCGCTTGATCTTGTCTGGGGCTATTGCGGCATTCTCTCGCTTGGCCACGCCGCGTTCTTTGCGCTCGGCGGTTATGCCATGGGCATGTATCTGATGCGGCAGATTGGCACGCGGGGCACCTATGGTCATCCTGTACTGCCGGATTTCATGGTGTTTCTGAACTGGAAAGAGCTGCCATGGTTCTGGCATGGCTTCGACATGTTCTGGTTTGCCATGCTGATGGTGCTGGTCGCGCCCGGTGTTCTGGCCTTTGTGTTCGGATGGCTCGCCTTCCGCTCCCGCGTCAATGGTGTGTATCTGTCCATCATCACCCAGGCCATGACCTATGCGCTGCTGCTGGCTTTCTTCCGCAACGATATGGGCTTTGGCGGCAATAACGGCCTGACGGACTTCAAGGACATCCTCGGATTTTCTGTCCAGTCTGATGGCACGCGCGCGGTGCTGTTTGCCATGACGGCCATCATGCTGGCGCTGTGCCTGCTGATTGCATCCGGTATCGTCAACTCCAAGTTCGGCAAGGTGCTGGTGGGTGTGCGCGATTCTGAAAGCCGCGTCCGGTTCCTCGGCTTTCGTGTGGAAAACATCAAGCTGTTTACCTTCGTCGTGTCCGCCATGATGGCAGGGATTGCCGGTGCATTGTTTGTGCCGCAGGTGGGCATCATCAATCCGGGCGAGTTTTCGCCCGCCAACTCCATCGAAGTCGTGGTCTGGACGGCGGTGGGTGGACGCGGAACCCTGATCGGCCCGATTATCGGTGCGATCATGGTCAATGGCGGCAAAAGCTACTTCACCGGGGCGTTTCCTGAATTCTGGCTGTTTGCGCTGGGCGGGCTCTTCATTGCCGTCACCTTGTTTTTCCCCAGAGGCATCGTCGGCAGCGTGCAGCATTATCTGGCGGGTCGTCGTGAAAAGAAGCAGGTGGCGGCGAAGCATGCCGATGACGCGGCACAAGCGATACAACAGGCTGCGGAGTAGGCACCATGAACACGATTTCTGAAAAGAGAACAAAAAGTCTGCTCTATCTGGATGGCGTCTCGGTTTCCTTCGATGGCTTCAAGGCGCTGAACTCCCTGTCGTTTGTGGTGGAGCCGGGCGAGTTGCGCGCCATTATTGGCCCTAACGGCGCTGGCAAGACCACGATGATGGATATCATCACCGGTAAGACGCGGCCCAATAGCGGCACGGTGCTGTTTGAAGACAGCATCGACCTCACCAAAAAGGACGAGGCCGATATTGCCCAACTGGGCATTGGCCGCAAATTCCAGAAGCCGACGGTGTTCGAGAGCCATACGGTCTGGGACAATCTGGAACTGGCGCTGAACCGAAAGCGCGGCGTTTTCGCGACGCTGTTCTACACGCTCACGCAAGACGACAAGGTCCGCATCGAGGAGATTCTCTCCACGGTTCGCCTCGGCCATCGCCGCAATGATCTGGCCGCCAATCTTTCGCATGGGCAAAAGCAATGGCTGGAGATCGGCATGTTGCTCGCCCAGGAACCAAAATTGCTCCTGGTGGACGAGCCTGTTGCGGGCATGACCGATGCCGAGACGGCCGAGACAGCGGTTCTGCTGAAGGAGATCGCCAAGACCCGATCAGTTGTGGTTGTGGAACACGACATGGGTTTTATCCGTGATCTCGGCGTCAAGGTCACGTGTCTGGCTGAGGGGTCTGTGCTGGCCGAAGGGTCGATTGATTTCGTCTCGAGCGATCCGAAGGTGATCGAGAATTATCTCGGACGGTGAGAAAGGATAAGAAACGCTTGAATGTGCAATCTGAACCAGTTTAATTGATAAAAGTTAAATCTGGAGTTGATTGAATGGCTTTTGTTGGACTTCTTGTCATGATGGTTGGTGGGGCTGCGGTCTGGTACTGGCGGCTCAAGATGATGAAGGAAGCGGGAAGCGAGATTATCGACACAGTCGAGAAAATGCGGGGAGCGTATAAACGCCGAGCTTTCCGCAAAAAGGCTGAAGTCGCGCCGATTGCCTCCATTCGCGATCCGGCAATTGCCGCCGTTGCGTTCTTCATGTGCCTCGCCAATGAAAAGCCAATGCATCTTGATGTTGCAAAAGCGGTTGTGCGGGAGAGGATGAAGGGCATCATTTCGCCCGAGGACATGGAAGAGATTATCGTTTTCGGGGAGTGGGCGTCCAAAAATGTCGTTAATCCCGAGGACCCGATCCGCAGGTTTCGCGATCTTTGGGCAAATGCACTCGACATGAGCGAGCGTAGCGAATTGATCGATATCGCCGATGAAGTGGCCCAAGTGGGTGGTGACAGAACGGGTGAGCAAGAGGCCGCGCTTCAGGCTTTGAGGCGAACCTTGTTAAATTAGAACAGGTGGATGGAATGCTAAGCGTCGACAACATCAATCTTCACTATGGCGCAGCACAGGCTCTGCGGGGCATTTCGCTGAATGCGGAAATGGGCAAGATTACCTGCGTGCTGGGTCGCAATGGGGTCGGCAAAAGCTCGCTGTTGCGTGCGGTTACGGGTCAGCACGCGTTAAGCGGCGGCAACATCACATTCGCGGGTGAAAGCCTCAATGGTCTCGCACCCTACCAGCGTGCAAAGCGTGGCGTGGGTTACGTGCCGCAGGGCCGTGAAATCTTTCCGCTTTTGACCGTGCAGGAAAATCTGCAATCCGGTTACGCGCCGCTGCCGCGCAAGGATCGGTTTATTCCAGACGATATTTTCAGCCTGTTTCCGGTGCTGCAATCCATGCTCTCGCGGCGTGGCGGCGATCTCTCCGGCGGGCAGCAGCAGCAACTGGCGATTGGCCGTGCGCTGGTGACGCGTCCTAAAATTCTGGTGCTGGATGAGCCGACCGAGGGTATTCAGCCATCCATTATCAAGGACATTGGCCGGGCCATCAAATATCTGCGGGATTCAACGGGCATGGCGATCTTGCTCGTTGAGCAGTATCTCGATTTCTGCCGCGAGCTTGCTGATTACGTCTATATCATGGATCGCGGAGAGATCGTTCACGAGGGCAAAGCCGAGACGCTGGATACGGCGGAAGCCCGGCGCCACCTGACGGTTTGACCCTATTTTCCGATCACGCAACTGGCGCGCCACGTTCAATAAAGTGAAGTGCTATGCGCCTGCGCATAGCATTCATGCGCAATTTTAGCTTTTCATTAAATAAAAACGTATGTTATTGGCAACGAAACTGCTGCATGCAAGACACAATGGCTAGGCCATTTGCGTGCTGCCCCGTCGATCCCTTACATTCCACGTATTTTCCGGCATACTGCCGGGGAACTGTGCCAATAAAGGCGTGCCGATGAATTTTACGACTGCTGCTGGCCGGATGCTCCGGTTCGCCCGACCTGCGCTCACTGGCGTTACCGTCCTCATTGCTACGGGCTCGGCTGCTTTTGCATCGACGTGCGGAGAAACCGCGCAACCCGGACGCCATGCGTTTTCGCTGGTGTCTGATGGCTCTAAACGCGTCGGTGTCTATTTCGTTCCATCGTCTTATGACGGTCGCAAAAAAATGCCTGTGGTGTTTGATTTTCACGGCAGCAACAGCAATCCAAACGGACAGCTTGACCGCAGCGGTTGGGACAAGGTGGGCGAGCGCGAAGGCATCATTGTCGTTGCGCTTCAGGGCAGCCTTGGCGGGGAACTGCCTGGTACCAACGCATGGAATGTTCCCGGTGTGACCAAGCGTGAAGGTGGCTTGAATGAGTCCGGTTTCATTCGTGATGCTGTCACCATGATCAAATCCAAGCTGTGTGTGGATGAGGCCCGTTTTTACGGTTCCGGCTATTCCGGTGGTGGTCGCATGCTGTCGCAGTATCTTTGCAGCGGGAGCAATGATTTTACAGCCGCCGGTTTTGTCGCCTCGCTGCGTGCCGGATATCCGATGGAAGACAGGGGCAGATGGTCGCCGGATGCAGCAAGCTGCACGCCTGCCAAGCCATTGTCAATCATCGCCTTTGCTGGCCTCAAAGATCCTGCCAACCCTTATCAGGGTGGCGGTAAGCCTTATTGGCAGTATAGCGGTGAGGTCGCATTGAAGCGCTGGGCGGACATGGATGGCTGCAAGGGTGCTGTCAAAAGCAAGTCCACCGAAAGCTTTACCTTGAATTCGTATGATGTTTGCAAGAGCGGTGCGCGCATCCATTCCTATGTCATCGATGCCTGGGACCACGCCTGGCCGCGTGCCACCATGAAGGCAGAGATGGTCGCATCCGCCGCCGCCATCATCCGCAAGCCTTCCAGCGAGCCAGCAGGTAAAGTTCAGCAGGCTGTAGACCGGAAAATGCCGACTGAAATCGTGCGGCAGGTTGATGCGGCCGAAAGAATGTGGGACTTCTTCCAGAACACGGAAGGGCAGATGGTTGTCGACGCAACGGCGAAGACGGATTGCTCGGTAAAAGCGGTTCCCGCTTCTGCATCCGCAAAAGCTTCGGAGACGACGTGCAGCCAGACGAGCAAATCATCCCTCAACCCCGCCCGCAGCGCGCCCGAGGTCGAGGGCGCATTGTAACAAAGGCGCTCAATGGGCGCAGCCGTCTGGACGAATTGTTTCAGGAAGGTTGCGCCAAGATCCGGCTGCCCGATACATTCTCTAATGAAATGGAAGCCATTCTGATCAACTCCTCCGGCGGATTGACCGGGGGAGATGAAATAGAGTGGCAAGCGGTTGCTGGCGCAGGCACATCACTCGTCGTAACAACGCAGGCATGCGAAAAGGTCTACAAGGCCGCATCCGGAACGACCACCGTCACGGCCCGCATTTCTGCTGGGCCTGACGCCAAGCTCCATTGGCTGCCCCAGGAAACGATCCTTTTTGATCACGCTTCGCTAACGCGCAGGCTGGAAGCGGACCTTGATGCTTCCGCCGAATTCATCGCAGTTGAAGCGGTCCTTCTCGGTCGTCAGGCCATGGGCGAGGCGATGACAGAGGGGCTGTTCCGAGACAGATGGCGCATCCGCCACGGCGGCAAGCTTGTTCATGCGGAAGAGCTTCTTCTGGATGGACGTGTGGGCGAATTGACCCAAGCAGCCCCAGTTCTTGGCGGGCAGGTAGCCTTTGCAACACTTCTCTATATCGGTCCTCTGGTAGAGGCGCTTTTGCCTAAAATCCGGGCTATTGCCGGGTTTTCCGGCGGTGCAAGCGAATGGCAGGGAAAGCTCGTCGTGCGGCTTTCCGCATCTGATGGTTTCTCCCTTAGAAAAATGCTGTTTCCGATCATTTCGCTCTTGCGAAACGGCGCGCCAGTGCCGAAAGTCTGGAATCTCTGACGCATGAATTGAACACATGTTCGAGCGTCGTCCATGCGTTCTTGAAAGCGCATGGCGCTCTAGAAACGGAACGATAATGAACCTCACTCCCAGAGAAAAAGACAAGCTTCTGATTTCCATGGCAGCCATGGTTGCACGTCGGCGTCTGGAGCGCGGCGTCAAGCTCAATTATCCTGAAGCCATTGCCTTGATTACCGATTTCGTCGTGGAAGGCGCGCGCGATGGTCGCGCCGTCTCCGAGCTGATGGAAGCCGGTGCGCATGTCATAACCCGCGATCAGGTGATGGATGGCATTGCCGAGATGATCCATGATGTGCAGGTCGAAGCGACATTTCCTGACGGTACCAAGCTGGTCACCGTCCATGAACCCATACGCTGAGGGAGCGACGCCATGAGCCTGGAGCTGCGCCCCAATTGTGAATGCTGCGACAAGGATCTGCCGCCCGATAGTCTCGATGCGATGATGTGTTCGTTCGAGTGCACGTTTTGCAGCGACTGCGCAACGTCTGTCCTGAGTGGCAAATGCCCCAATTGCGGGGGAGAGCTGGTGCGGCGTCCGATCCGCCCTGCGGAAAAGCTGGTGAATAACCCGGCCTCGACCAAGCGAATATTGAAAGCTGAGGGATGCGCACCCGTGAAAGCGGCGTGACGATGAAGGGGAAGATCATGATTCCAGGCGAAGTCATACCAGCAGACGGCGAGATCGAACTCAATGCCGGACAGCCGACGATAACTATTGAGGTTTCCAACACTGGCGACAGGCCTGTTCAGGTCGGCAGCCATTATCACTTTTCTGAAACCAATGCCGCTTTGGATTTCATTCGTGACAAGGCGCATGGCATGCGTCTGGATATTCCAGCCGGTACGGCGGTTCGCTTCGAGCCCGGCCAGAAGCGCGAAGTGACACTGGTACCGCTTTCTGGCAAGCGTGAAGTCTACGGCTTTCGCAAGCTCGTGATGGGTAAGCTGTGATGGCGATGCATGGCCTGATGATTAAGAAACTGATCTGCGGCGGCATTTTTGTGCTTTCTGCGACGTTCTTGACCGGCGCGCAGGATGCGCGGGCGCAAGAAGAAGAGCCAAACTGCGCCGAGCCGGTGACGCAAAGAGATCTGAACGCCTGTGCGGATATTGAATACGACAAGGCGGACAAGGATCTGAATGCGGCCTACAAACAGCTTCGCAGCAAAATGAGCAATTGGGACAAGTCTGCAGACGAAGAGAGCAAGGGTGCGGTCGATGCTCTCGTTGCCGCGCAACGTGCCTGGGTTTCCTTTCGTGATGCCAATTGCGAAGTGGCTGGCTTTGAGGCACGCGGCGGAACGATGGAGTCGATGCTTATTTCTTCCTGCCTTGCCGATATGAGCACGAAGCGCGCCGCAGAGCTTCGCGAGCTTTCAGACGGTTACTGATCCAGACGCTGCCTTTATTTTCTCCGCTTCCCAAGGAGCCTGATTTCCATGCCTTACAAGATTTCCCGCGCCGCTTACGCCAGCATGTTCGGACCCACGGTGGGCGACAATGTACGGCTTGCCGATACGGAGCTGTTCATCGAGATCGAAAAGGACTTCACCGTTTATGGTGAAGAGGTGAAATTCGGAGGCGGCAAGGTCATTCGTGATGGAATGGGGCAAAGCCAGGCTACGCGGGCTGAGGGCGCTGTCGATACCGTCATTACCAATGTCGTCATTGTCGATCACAGCGGCATCTACAAGGCCGATATCGGCCTGAAAGATGGACGCATTCACGCCATCGGCAAGGCCGGGAACCCGGACACGCAGCCGGGTGTGACCATTATCGTCGGCCCCTCGACGGAAGCGATTGCAGGTGAGGGCAAGATACTAACGGCGGGCGGCATGGACGCCCATATCCATTTCATCTGCCCGCAGCAGATCGAAGAAGCACTGATGAGCGGCGTGACCACCATGCTTGGCGGTGGCTCTGGCCCGGCCCACGGCACGCTGGCGACCACTTGCACAGGCGCATGGCATATTGAAAGAATGATCGAGAGCTTCGACGCTTTCCCGATGAACCTTGCTCTCGCTGGCAAGGGCAATGCGTCACTGCCAGCACCGCTGGAAGAAATGATCCTTGCTGGCGCATCCTCACTGAAGCTACATGAGGACTGGGGCACGACACCGGCCGCCATCGACAATTGCCTGTCTGTTGCCGATGCGTTTGACGTGCAGGTGATGATCCACACCGATACGCTGAACGAAAGCGGCTTTGTGGAGGACACCATTGCCGCCATTAACGGCCGCACCATCCATGCCTTCCACACAGAAGGGGCGGGCGGTGGTCACGCACCTGATATTATCAAGATTTGCGGAAACCCCAACGTCATTCCGTCTTCGACCAACCCGACACGGCCCTATACGGTCAACACGCTGGCAGAGCATCTGGATATGCTGATGGTCTGCCACCACCTGTCGCCTTCGATCCCGGAAGACATCGCATTTGCGGAAAGCCGCATTCGCAAGGAAACTATTGCTGCGGAAGACATTCTGCACGATATCGGCGCTTTCTCTATCATTTCCTCCGACAGCCAGGCCATGGGGCGCGTGGGCGAGGTTGCCATACGCACCTGGCAGACGGCAGACAAGATGAAGCGCCAGCGCGGCCGCTTGAAGGAAGAGGTGGGCGAGAACGACAATTTCCGCGTTCGTCGCTACATCGCCAAATACACCATCAACCCCGCTATTGCGCACGGCATTTCTCATGAAATTGGCTCTGTCGAGGTTGGCAAGCGAGCCGATCTGGTACTGTGGAGCCCGGCCTTTTTCGGCGTGAAGCCGGAAATGGTTTTGCTGGGCGGCTCCATCGCTGCCGCACCGATGGGCGATCCGAACGCCTCGATCCCCACACCGCAGCCGATGCACTACCGGCCCATGTTTGCCGCTTACGGCAAGCTGCGCACCAATTCCTCGGTAACATTCGTGTCTCAAGCTTCGCTGGACGGTGGAATTGTTCAGCGCCTTGGCGTGGCGAAGAAGCTTCTTGCGGTACGCAATGTGCGTGGTGGCATCTCCAAGGCGTCCATGATCCACAACTCTCTGACGCCGCATATAGAGGTTGACCCTGAAACCTATGAGGTCCGCGCAGATGGCGAGTTGCTGACCTGTGAGCCAGCGACAGTTTTGCCGATGGCGCAACGCTATTTCCTATTTTGATAAAAAGACGACTTTTTTTGTGCCTTTCTATTTCTGATTGACGCTGTCCCATCACAAGAGCTGCGAATCGTCTGACGATCGCAGCTCTTTTGTTTTTAGTTCTTTGCCGATTCGCAACTGTATCCCGGAAACGAACGCCCCGCCTTCCTTTGAACAGGCAAAGCTAAATCGTTAATGATTGCTGCGGGTTGCAAGCCTGTATCACGTTATTTTTATCCTCAGAAATGGTGCCTGATATCATTTGTTTCTGTGCCGCCCCAACATCGCCTTGCCTGCCTTTTAAAGGGGATGCGGGTTTTTGAGGCGATGCGATGTGTCAGAAAATCACTCTTTGCAATAATCCACAAATATACCTTAAGTAGCTAAAAATTTAGACATTCGCTTTACTGACAGCCAATCTATGAGGGTTATCGGTAAAGTCATGCAAGGTGAGGTGTGATGACTAAGCGTTTAAAGAAATTTATTTCGCTGGAAATGAGTTTGAATGATGCTGGTGAAAAGCAAAATACGCGTAGCTTTGCAGCCAAGATGGTATTTGCCTCCATCATTCTATCGGTCCTGGTGAGTTGTGCGGCCATTGCGGTCGGCGATTTTTTCAATCTTCTGCCGCTGCCGCTGTATGAGGCACTTGCCTATAGCGTCGTGATGGCCTGGATCGTAGGCGGTCTCGTGACCGGCATGTTGTGCAGCATTCTGTCCAAAGCGCTTCGTAAGCTCCATGATTCCCATGCCGAGTTCGAGCGGTTGAGCAAGACTGATACGCTGTCTGGCCTCGCCAACAGGCGGGCTTTCAATCAGTGCTTTGAAGACGTGCTGGATGATGCATCGCTGGCGATATTCGATCTGGATCGCTTCAAGGGGATCAATGACAGCTATGGCCACGCTGCGGGCGATGTCGTCATCAAGAAAGCCGCCGCGGCAATTGCGGATGTGTTCGGCGAGTTTCATTGTGTGGCCAGACTGGGTGGCGAGGAGTTCGCCGTGATCGTTCGCGGTGGTCCGCTGAAAGATCGGCTGATCCTGATAGAACTCGCGCGGATTCGTGTCTCGTGCCTGACGATCACGTTCGACTCGCATCGGGTTCAGACGACTGTGTCCGTGGGCGTTGCCGATATTGATCCGTCTCGCTCCAAACATGATACATTTGCGGCGGCTGACAAGGCGCTTTATCTGGCCAAGGCATCTGGACGAAATTGCGTGCGCCACGAGAGTGACCTGGCTATTGCGCAAGCGGTCGGCGATCTCAAAGCAACATTGCTCGCCGCTTCCTAGTTTGTTGATTGCAGACGATTATTTGTCTTTATCCTACCGTCTTTTCATCACAAGCGGCTTGCATTCACGGGCGGCATCCTTCAGGTTTCAACGCTGATTGAAACCAAATTCTGGATAGCCCGATGCTGCGCGTACAATCCTACCTCCCCGCTGGTACACCCGGTGACGAACCCTCGGGTTACGTCACTCTCGCCCATGACCAGAGGCACCTGCGCCGCAAGCTTCTGCACCTGCAGAATGACGAGATGGTGATGCTGGACCTCAAGGAAGCTGTGCTGTTTGCCCATGGCGATTTGCTGGTTGTGGAAAATGGTGACCTTGTGGAGGTCCGCGCAGCCGACGAAAAGCTGTTTGAAATAAAGGCCAGAAACACGCTCCACCTCATCGAACTCGCCTGGCATCTGGGCAACCGCCACCTTGCGGCGCAGATCGAGGAAGGCCGTATTCTGATCCTTCGCGATCACGTGATTCGCGCCATGCTTGAGGGCCTGGGTGCAACGGTGCGCGATGTAGAGGAGCCGTTCCAGCCAGCGCGTGGCGCCTACCATGCCCATGGCGGCCATAGCCATGGACACGACCACCATTCCCACAGCCACGATTGATGTCGGTGACCCGTAACGTCGATGCCTTGCTGAAGCTGCTTGCGTGGATGTCGCCGGCCTTTCCTGTTGGCGCTTTTTCCTATTCTGGCGGGCTGGAAAGTGCGGTCAATGACCGACGTCTTTCCCGCGCCAATGAGCTGCACGACTGGATTTCACTGCTGTTGCGGCGCGGGGCGCTGTGGAACGATGCCGTGCTGCTGGCGCAAGCGTGGCGATGCCAGGCGGATGGTGAGGAGCTGGCCGAACTCTGCGAACTGGGGCGAGCTTTGGCTGGCTCTGCGGAACGCTATCGTGAAACGGTGTTGCTCGGTGACGCCTTCTTAGCCGCTGCAACCGCTTGGCCGCAGGAGGTGTTGAACCGCTTGTCGAAGGAAACGCCCTATCCGATTGCGGTGGGTGCGGTTGCCTCAGCGCATGGGATCGGGCTTGAGGACACGCTTGCTGCCTATCTGCATTCCGGTGTTTCGCAATTCGTGTCGGCGGGCATACGTCTCGGTATCAGTGGGCAGAAGGATGGCGTGACGATCCTTGCCAATCTGGAAACTGAAATTGCTGATGTTGCCGAGCGTGCAGCAGCGTCGACGCTGGCTGAGCTGGGGTCGGCAACCATTCTCGCCGATACGGCCTCCATGCGGCATGAAATTCAGGAAACCCGGCTTTTCCGCTCTTAGCCGTTGAATGCGCCCGGTGGAAATCGCTAATGTCAGAACGATCTTGTTTGGAAGGAAAACGCGTATGAAATCGGGAAATGGCCCGCTTCGGGTCGGCATCGGTGGGCCTGTTGGCTCCGGCAAGACGGCGCTTACGGAAAAACTCTGCAAGGCCATGAGCGCAGACTACTCGGTTGCCGTGGTCACCAACGATATCTACACCAAGGAAGATGCCGAAGCGCTGGTGCGCATGCAGGCGTTGCCGTCTGAGCGTATTGTGGGTGTGGAAACGGGCGGATGTCCGCACACGGCGATCCGCGAAGATGCGACGATCAATCTCCAGGCGATTGCAGGTCTCAACGAGCGGTTCCCTGATCTCGACATCGTCTTCATCGAATCCGGTGGCGACAATCTGGCCGCGACCTTTTCGCCTGACTTGGCCGACATCACCATCTATGTGATCTCCGTGTGCCAAGGTGAGGAAATTCCGCGCAAGGGTGGACCGGGCATTACCCGCTCTGACCTGCTGGTCATCAACAAAAAGGACTTGGCACCCTATGTCGGGGCCGATCTCGGCGTTATGGACACCGACGCAACCCGTATGCGCAAGGAGATGCCCTTCGTGTTTACAGACATGAAACGCGGGGACGGCGTGGACACGATTGTTGGCTTTCTGAAGCAGCACGGCGGATTGTGATAGGCGGCTAACGCTGAAGCAGTTCTAAAACTGTTTCAGCGTGCCGACGTCATTCACCTGAATGGTGCGTCCCCTCACGATCACGCCAGCATCGCGAAGGCTGGAGAAGGCGCGGGAAAGCGCTTCGGGTGCCAGCCCCAGCTTGCCTGCCAAAACGCTTTTCTGGAACGGCAATCGCAGGGAATAGGACGTCGAATCGCCTGGCCCTTGCATGATGAGGTAATTTGCAACGCGCTGAGGTGCGGTTTGTAGGCGATCATTCGCCACGCAATCCATCGTGGTCAGCAGGCTCTTGGACAGGCACCGCACGACAGCCTTTGCCACCGTCGGATCTTCCTCGATTAATGATCTGATGCGGCTGAGGTCTATGCGTGCCAGCGTGCAGTTCTCCGCTACCTGTGCGCTGGACTGATAGTGGTTCGAGCCGAAAATGAGACACTCATTGAACGTATCGCCAGGGCCGCAAATTCTGATATCGGCTTCGCGGCCATCCTTGCTCGTGCGATAAAGGCGGACATAGCCGCTCAAAACACAAAACAGGTGCTCTGCAACTTCGCCTTCGCAAAAAAGCATTTGGCGGGCCGCTATGGTGAGGATGGTGGAAACCTCCATGAGTTTCCCCGGTGTCCCGTTATCGCCGCCGCCCACCAAGGGGATCTGGAGGAGAACGCTCTTTTCTCTGCTGCTCAGCTTGACCATATCGTTCACGTCCGTCGCGCCCCCGCGAAAAGCCGTCAGAGTGAGGATGCGCTGTGCGACCATGATTTCGCATGGTGCGAACGTTTCCAGTCTGAGGACAATGTTCCCATGACGCAAAGGATAACAGGTCCTGTCACATTGAACTTGATTTCAATCAATTCACTAGATTTTTTTGCTCTTTAAAACGAAGCGAGCCCGCAATGTGAAAACGCCGGGGAGTGCCCGGCGTTTTTCAATGTAGATTTTGTGTTTTCACTCGGCTGCTAGCGGCGGCAGGCGGAGCACGTTATTGGAATTTCCGCCGGTTTTCTGGCCTGTTCCGGTTTTTTGTTCAATGTTCGCCACGCGCTCTTCCAGGCCCGACAATGCATCCTGATTGTTCCGCGCCGTTTCCGACAGTTCCTCGTTTGACAGAACCGGATGCTCCTCTTCCTTCTTGCCAATGAAACGGCCGAAGAGATGAGAGAGAAGCCGCGACAGGTCATCCATGATGAGGAAGAAGGCCGGGACGACGATAAGAGACAGGACCGTGGAGACAATGATGCCGCCAATGACCGCGATGGCCATGGGCGAGCGGAACGACCCACCTTCGCCAACGCCCAGCGCCGAGGGCAGCATGCCCGCCGACATGGCGATAGAGGTCATAATGATGGGGCGTGCGCGCTTGCGGCCTGCCTCCACCATGGCGTGAACCCGCTCCATGCCGTGGCGACGCATCTCAATGGCAAAATCCACCAGCAGAATAGCGTTCTTCGTCACGATACCCATCAGCATCAGAATGCCGATGAGAACGGGCATGGAGAGTGCATTGTTGGTAAGGATGAGAGCCACCGCGACGCCACCGATGGCCAGCGGCAGAGAAAACAGAATGGTGAAGGGCTGGATCACATCCTTGAAAAGAAGGATGAGGACGACCAGAACCAGCAACAGGCCAAGCAGCATGGCATTGGTGAAGCCTGTCTGCATTTCGCCTTGCACCTTGGCATCACCGCTTTCGGCGAGACGCACTGTCGGCGGTAAATTCGTTTCCGCCACGATGCGCCGGAATTCCGCCGATGATGTGTCGAGTGCCGTTCCGAAGGGAACATCGGAGCCAATGGAGACCACCCGGTTGCGATCATTGCGCTTGATGGAGCTTGGGCCTTCCGAATAGTCGATATCGGCCACGCTGGACAGCGGAACGGTGGCACCGGTCGCGGTCTTGATTTTCAACGCACGGATGGCGGCCAGATCCCGGCGGACATCCAGCGAGGCCTGAACACGGATCGGAATCTGTCGATCATCCAGCGAAATCTTCGTCAGGAGCGCATCAATATCGCCAATGGTGGCAACGCGCACGGTCTGCGAGATTTGCTGTGGCGTGATGCCAAGGCGAGCGATCTCATCCTTGCGCGGGCGAATTTGCAGTTCCGGGCGCGGCAATGCACCTTCGGAGCTGACATTGGCGAGGATGGGGGATGCACGAAGCCGCGATTCCAGCATGCCGACGGCATTCTGCAGATCTTCTTCGCTCGACGACAGGAAGTTGAAACTCAGTTCCCGTTCGGCGCGGTCATTCAACTTGATGATGCGCACATCGGGGATGGTGTTTACCTTGGCAAAAATATCCCGCTCCACATCCCATTGCGGCCGTGTTCTGCCCGTGTCCTCAACCTTTGGAAGATGAGGGCCGATGAGAGGAATTGAGCCAAGCCCCTTATTGACCAAGGTTTTCAAAAGCGAGTGGTCGATGTGCTGGAGAATGACGCGGACTGTTGCGCGGCGCAGTTCGAGATCACCCTTTGGCGATGCGCCGCCGAGAATGAACACGCTTTCAACACCGTTGATGTCACGGATCGCTTCATTGATCTTGGCAGTGGTCGCGTCGGTTTCTTCAAGCGTGGCATTGGGTGGAAGCTCGATGGACAGGACGACGCGTGAGGCGTCATCCGGCGGCAGGAAGCTGCCGGGTACGCCGCTGAGCAGGATGATCGAACCGACGAGGAAACCGATGGCGCCGAGAAGCGTCAGGTAACGGGCCCACCATTTGCGGGTGGTTGCCGTGACCATGCTCGTATAGGACTTCATCAGCCAGCCATCATTGTCGTGATGGTCGTCGACAGCATCGTCGGGACGCATCAGATAAGCGGCCATCAACGGTGTGATGAGGCGCGCAACCATGAGTGAGAAGAACACCGAGAAGGCGACGGTCAGGCCGAACTGAATGAAGTACTGGCCCGGTACGCCGGGCATGAAGGAGACCGGCACGAAGACGGCGATGATGGTGAAACTCGTCGCAATGACCGCGAGCCCAATCTCGTCGGCCGCTTCCAGAGACGCGCGATAGGGCGATTTGCCCATCTTTATGTGGCGGGAGATGTTTTCCACCTCCACAATGGCGTCATCCACCAGAATACCCGTCGCCAGCGTCAAGGCGAGGAAGCTGACAAGGTTGAGCGAGAAGCCTAGCACATCCATGACCCAGAAGGTCGGAATGGCCGATAAGGGCAGGGCAACAGCGGCGATCAGCGTCGCGCGCCAGTTTCGCAGGAACAGAAGCACCACGATAACGGCAAGGATCGAGCCTTCAACCAGCGTGTGGAGTGCGGCCGTATAGTTGCCATAGGTGAAGTAGACGGCATCATCGACCATCTCGATCGAGACATTAGGGTGCGCTGCGCGAACCTTGTCCAGATTTTCCGCCACCGTTTCCGCCACGGAAACTTCGCTCGCGCCCTTGGAGCGGAACACCGCGAAGGTCACGCCTGGATTGCCGTTGAAGCGTGAAAACGACTTCGGCTCTTCATAGGTATCGGTGATGGTGCCAAGCTCCGACAACTTCACGAAGCGGCCGCTGGAAAGCGCAATGGTGGTGTTGGAAAGCTCGGCCACATTGCGGGCATCACCCAGTGTGCGGATGGTTTGTTCGTTGCCCGCCACCTGGCCGCGACCGGACCCCAGATCGACGTTGGTGCCGCGTAAGTGCTGGTTCACGTCGGCTGCCGTGATGCCATAGGCATCCAGCTTGGCAGGGTTGAGGGATACGCGCACTTCGCGATCCGCGCCGCCATAACGGTCTATCTTGCCAACGCCGGACTGACCCTGAAGCGAGCGCTTGATCGTATCATCAACGAACCAGGACAGTTCTTCCAGCGTCATGTTGGGCGAAGAGACTGCGAAGGTCTGGATCGCTTGTCCCTCGACGTCGATCTTGCTGACAACAGGTTCTTCAATATCCGCGGGCAACTCGCTGCGGATCTTATCTATCGCGTCCTTGGTGTCCTGAACGGCCTCTTCTGTCGGCTTTTCGATACGAAAAAGCACGGTGGTCAAGGATTGGCCGTCCGTCACCGTGGACTGGACTTCATCAATGCCGCTGATGGAGGCGACCGCGTCTTCCACCTCCTTGGTGACCTGCGCTTCCAGTTCCGATGGCGAGGCTCCGCTCTGCGTAACGCTGATCGCAACAACGGGAACATCGATGTTCGGGAAGCGGGTGATGGGCAGATCGTAAAATGCCTTGACGCCGAGAAACAGCAGAAGTGCAAAGCAAAGCATTGGCGCAATCGGGTTGCGGATGGACCATGCAGAGAAGTTCATGGTTTTCTCTCAATCAGTTCGAGGCTGCGGCGTCAGCCGGAACCGGGTTGATCTTGTCACCATCGCGCACGAATGCGCCTGCTTTTTCAACGACGACGTCGCCTGCGGAGATTCCGCTTTTGATCTCGACGAAGCCACTGTCCTGAATGCCGATTTCCACTGCAACCTGCTTGACCACGCCATTTTCCACCCGCCGGGTGCTTGATCCCTTGCGGCCTGAAGTGACTGCGGATAGCGGCAAGGCGAGCGCATTGGCGGATGAAATGACGACTTCGGCGCTGCCATACATGCCGGCACGGGCGGGGCTGTCTGCGGGCAGAAGAATATGCACGGAGCCAAGGCGGGTGGTCGCATCCACGGTCGGCGAGACAAGCCGTACCTTGCCTTCGATCCTGTCGCTGCCGCCTGCAACCGCGATGATGGCTTTTTGCCCAGCCTTAACCTTCTGAATATCGGTTTCCGAAAGATCGGCCACGAGTTCGATGGCGTTATCCTTGATGACGGTAAAGAGCGGATTGCCGCTGCCGCTGGCAATGGCACCAACACGGGCATTCTTGGCGGAGACGATACCGGCAACCGGCGTTTTCACGCTTGTGCGCGAGAGTTTGAGATCGATGTCGGCGATCTGAGCGTCAACGACCTTTATGTCGGCTTCACCCACCGTCACGGATTGTCTGGCGGCTTGAAGGCGTGCCTGCGCCACATCTGCGGCTGAGGCGGTTTGTTCCACCTTCGAGACCGAGCCTGAACCGGATTCGCCAAGACGGCCGGCACGGTCACGCTGGCGGACCGCATCGTCGTAATTGGCCTGCGCCTCGATAACCTGTGCCTTGCTCTGTGCCACGCCCGCTTCAGCCTTTGCCCTGTTGGCCTCAAGCTGGCTCTTTTGCAGAATTAGGCTGTCCTTCGAAAGTTCGGCAAGCGATGCGCCAGCCTCGACCCTGTCACCGATATCGACATTCAACCGATCGACAGACAGGCCGTCCACGAGCGGCTGAATATAAATTTCATCCACCGCCATAAGCGTTCCCGTCGCCACGACGCGATCTACGAGATCACGGGTTTTGGCTTCGCTGACCACGATGGAGGGCAGGCTCTGGCGGTCTGCACCGCCCTGCGCGCTTGCCATTGCGGGCACAAACAAAGCCGAGGCCGTGAGAAGCAGGAGCCGTGTTGCGAGTGTGTTGCGGTGCATGTCTGTCCGTTCCAAGGTGCGGATCGCACGTCCACCACGCACATGCTGTGCCCTTGGAAAGTCATGCGACAATGAATGCAAGAAAATCTAATGACAATCCGTTGCATTCACCTCGCAGAACACTGCTTCATCGGCGAGAATCTGACCCTTGGACTGGCCCTGTCTGGCGCGAGGTAAATATTCGAGTCTGTCGTTGCGGAATGTAAGTCGTAGCCTGGTTGAATTCAATCCAAGGAACGAATGGGTGACATATAGATTTGAATGTAAGTAAAGAAAAATTGTAGGCAGCCCGAGGTGCGCTGAACTGCGCACCTCGTTTCAGCAACTCTATTTCAGAGCGGCATCCGTGATTTCTGTGGTGAATGCGCCTGTCGGCTCTTTGGTGATGACAGGATCGGAGCCGCCGCCCAGCAGGGTTTTGACCGTGCGGTCATAGTCGGCCTTGTCGAGCGTGCCGGTCGAGCCTGCCGTCAGCTTGGCAACTTCCGTCATCATGCCTTTCTGGTGCGCTTCGGTCTGTGCGCCGGAGGCGTCATTTTCCAGAATGATGTCGGCGGCATCGTTGGGGTTCTCTTCCGCCCACTTCCATCCCTTCATGGAGGCGCGCACGAACTTAACCATGTTCTCCTTGAACTTGGCGTCCTTCAGCTTGTCTTCCAGCACATAGAGACCATCTTCCAGCGTGGCGACGCCCTCATCTTCATATTTGAAGGTAACGAGGTCGCTGGCCTTCACGCCTGCTTCCAGCACCTGCAAATATTCATTGTAGGTCATGGTGGAAATGCACGCTGCCTGCTTTTGCAACAGCGGATCGACGTTAAAGCCCTGCTTCAACACCGTCACGCCATCGGCGCCGCCAGTTGTCGGGATTTTCAGATGCGCCATCCACGACAGGAATGGATATTCATTGCCGAAGAACCAGACGCCAAGGGTCTTGCCCTTGAAATCCTCAGGCTTCGTGATGCCGGTTTCTTTCAGGCACGTCAGCATCATGCCGGATTTCTTGAACGGCTGGGCGATGTTGACCAGCGGCACGCCTTTTTCGCGCGTGGCAAGGGCTGAAGGCAGCCAATCGACGACGACATCTGCACCGCCACCAGCCAGAACCTGCGCGGGTGCGATATCGGGTCCGCCGGGCCTGATCTCCACGTCGAGGCCTTCGGCTTCGTAAAAGCCCTCGTCCTTGGCCACATAATAACCGGCGAACTGGGCCTGCGTGACCCATTTCAGCTGGAGCGTGACCTTCTCTGCGGCGTGTGCGTTAAACGCTGTCATCAGCGTTGCTCCGGCAAGAAGCATGGATGCAAGTCTGTTTTTCATCGCTGTTCCCTTTTTTTTCTTTGTTTACGTTCGTCCACTGCGGACGGACGGATGCCAGAAGGTGACGGCGCGCTCTGCCAGCGCCACCAAACCATAAAAGCCGGAGCCCGCAATTGCCGCGACGGCAATCTCGGCCCAGACCATATCCACATTGCTCCGGCCCATTTCAGCCGAGATGCGAAAGCCCATGCCCACAATGGGCGTGCCGAAGAACTCCGCGACGATTGCTCCGATCAGAGCCAGCGTCGAATTGATCTTCAAGGCATTGAAAATAAACGGCCATGCAGCGGGAAGGCGAAGCTTGACCAGCGTTTGCCACCAGCCCGCAGCATAGGTGTGCATCAAATCCCGCTCGATGTGGCTGGAGGCGGACAGGCCCTGCACCGTGTTCACGAGCATCGGGAAGAAAGTCATGATGACGACCACGGCCACCTTGGACTGCCAATCAAAGCCGAACCACATGACCATGATGGGTGCTATGCCGACCACAGGCAGTGCGGACACGAAATTGCCGATGGGCAGCAGGCCGCGTTGCAGAAACGGTGAACGATCAATGAGAATGGCAACGCAGAAGCCGAGGCCGCAACCCAGCACATAACCCGTCAGCACCGATTTCAGGAATGTCTGCCGGAAGTCTGCCCAGAGGATCGGCAGTGAGCTGATGAGACGCAGGAAGATTGCGCTGGGGGCGGGCAACAGAATGGAAGGCACGGAAAAGCCGCGCACCATGCCTTCCCACAGCATGATGAGAGCCGCACCGAAGATCAGGGGGACAGCGATGTCGCTGGCGCGTCTTGCGGCTGAGACTTTGAAGCGATGGCGCACTAGCCACTCGTTCAAAGCCCATGCCGCAAGCCAAAACAGAATTGCGCCGATAACCCAGCCGGGATTGGTCATGGCCTTTCTCCCATTCGTTTCAACACGGCACCATGGGCAAGGCCGATGATGGAGACGAGGATCGCTGCCAGTGCCGCCGCCATGAAGAGAGCGGCCCATATCTGTACGGTTTGGCCGTAATAGGAGCCGGACAGCAGTCTGGCACCAAGGCCCGCAACGGCCCCCGTTGGCAACTCACCGACGATGGCGCCGACCAGCGAAATGGCGATGGCGATTTTCAGCGAGGTGAAGAGATAGGGCAGGGCCGATGGCCAGCGCAGCTTCCAGAAGATTTGTGAAGGTGCCGCGTAATAGGTGCGCATCAAATCCAGATGGATGCCTTCAGGGCTTCGCAAGCCCTTCACCATGCCCACCACGATGGGGAAGAAACTGAGATAGGTTGATATCAGCGCCTTGGGTAAGAGGCCTGAGATGCCGATGGAATTCAAGACGACGATAATCATCGGTGCGACCGCGATGATGGGGATCGTCTGGCTGGCGATGATCCACGGCATGACCGAACGATCCAGAGCACGGTTATGAACAATGGCGACCGCGATGAGAATGCCGAGTGCGGTTCCAATCGCGAAACCCAGAAGCGTCGCCGAAAGCGTGATGCCCGTATGGTAGATCAGGCTGCGTTTGGAGGTGACGGCCTTGTTGACGGTCGTATCCCAAAGCTCTGCGATGATCTGGTGGGGCGCCGGCAACACCGGACGCTCCTGCGCAAAGGTCTGCGGTAGTAGTTCTGCGAAACTGGGTTGCTCGCCCGCTCTTGCTGCCTGATCTCGTGCGAAGGGCATGTTGAGGTAGATGACTGCGACATGCCAGATGACGAGAATGGCGATGACGATGGTGAGGACGGGGAGAATGCGTTGGCGCAACATGTCACCCGTCATAGCTGTGCCCCGCCTTCAGGCCTTCACGGACCCGCTGGGCAATCTCCAGAAACTCCGGCGTTTCACGAATTTCGAACGGGCGCTCACGCGGCAGGGTGGATTCGATGATGTCGGTTACCCGGCCGGGGCGGGGAGACATGACGACGATCTTGGTGGAGAGGTAGACGGCTTCGGGAATGGAGTGGGTCACGAAGCATATGGTTTTGCCGGTCGCGTCCCACAGCTTCAGAAGCTGCTCATTGAGGTGGTCGCGAACGATTTCGTCCAGTGCGCCGAAGGGTTCGTCCATCAAAAGCAGGTCGGCATCGAAAGCGAGCGCCCGGGCGATGGAGGCGCGCTGCTGCATGCCGCCGGAGAGTTGCCACGGGAACTTCTTCGCAAAGCCACCGAGATTGACGAGATCGAGCGTGCGTTTGATACGCGCCTGCTGCTCGGCTTTGGTGTAGCCCATAATTTCAAGCGGTAGCGCGATGTTCTTTTCAATGGTGCGCCATGGGTAAAGTGCGGCTGCCTGAAAAACATAGCCATAGGATCTGTCCTTACGGGCATTCTCTGGCGTTGTGCCGTTGACGCTGATCTCACCCGATGTGTGCTTTTCCAGATCGGCGATGACGCGCAGAAACGTGGTTTTGCCGCAGCCGGAAGGGCCTATGAAGGATACGAAATCGCCCTTCTTCACCTCAAGATCGACATTGGCGAGGGCGTGAACCGGGCCGTCCCCGGTCTCGAATGTCAGGCCGAGGTTTTTGGCTGATACGACGGAATAGGAGGTTTTTACTGTCATCTCACACTCCGCTCGCCGGTATGCCTGTGCGTTCCACCTTGCGGGGTGCGACGAGTTCTTTCCACGTGGACAGCGCCTTGGAGACAGCGGGGTAAGGCTGCCGCGCCACAAATTGCCCATGACCCTCCACGGTTTTCACCGTGCTTTCCTCAATGGCGACGACACCGCGTGACAGGGTGAAGCGTGGCAGGCCCTTGACGGTCTGGCCTTCGAAGACGTTGTAATCGATAGCGGATTGCTGGGTCTTCGCGCTGATCGTCTTTTCAAGCTCAGGGTCCCAGACGACGATATCGGCATCGCTGCCGACCAGAATCGCACCCTTTCTGGGGTAGATGTTCAGGATCTTGGCGATGTTTGTGGATGTGACGGCGACGAATTCGTTCATCGTCAGGCGACCCGTGGCAACGCCGCGCGTCCACAGAAGCGGAAGGCGGTCTTCAAGGCCGCCGGTGCCGTTGGGGATTTTGGTGAAATCACCGATGCCGTTGCGTTTCTGCTCAGTGGTGAAGGCGCAATGGTCTGTTGCCACGCATTGCAGGGAACCAGCGGCGAGGCCCGCCCAGAGGCTGTCCTGATGCTGTTTGTTGCGAAAAGGTGGTGACATGACACGGCGGGCGGCGTGGTCCCAATCGGCATTCGCATATTCGCGCTCGTCGAGTATCAGATGCTGGATCAGCGGTTCGCCATAAACCCGCATGCCGTTCTGGCGCGCCCGGCGGATAGCCTCATGCGCCTGTTCGCAGGAGGTGTGAACGACATAGAGGGGCGCGCCCGCCATATCCGCAATGATGATGGCGCGGTTGGTGGCTTCGCCTTCTACGGAAGCGGGGCGGGAATAGGCGTGCGCTTCCGGCCCATTATTGCCCTGCGCCAGAAGCTTCGCCTGCATCTGGGCAACGATATCGCCGTTCTCGGCATGCACCATAGGCAGTGCGCCAAGCTCCGCGCAACGCGAAAAGGAGGCAAACATCTCGTCGTCATTCACCATCAGCGCGCCCTTATAGGCCATGAAGTGCTTGAAACTGTTGATGCCCTTTTGCTGCACCACAGTCTTCATGTCGTCGAAGACCTGCTCGCCCCACCACGTCACGGCCATATGAAATGAATAGTCGCAGGTCGCGCGTGTTGCCTTGTTATCCCAGCGGCTCAACGCATCCAGCAGCGATTGACCCGGCTCCGGCAGGCAGAAATCCACCACCATCGTCGTGCCGCCGCTCAAGGCTGCGCGGGTTCCACTTTCGAAATCATCTGCCGAATAGGTGCCCATGAAGGGCATTTCCAGATGGACATGGGGATCGATGCCGCCGGGCATGACGTAGCAGCCCGTCGCATCCAGAACGGTGCCGCCGGAGAGGTCAGGCCCGATCTCGACAATGACGCCGCCTTCGATTCTGATATCTGCCTTGTAGGTCAGGTCGGCGGTGATAATGGTGCCGTTCTTGATGATGGTGGTCATTCCACGATCTCCGCAGTTTCGAGCACGGCATGCAGCAACACGTTGCAGCCGGCCGCCGCCCATTCAGGGGAAATGTCTTCGGCTTCATTGTGGGAGAGGCCGTCCACGCAGGGGCAGAAAATCATCGTTGAGGGTGCGACCCGGGCCGTCCAGCAGGCGTCATGACCCGCACCCGAGATGATATCCATATGGCTGTAGCCCAGCTTTTCCGCTGCATCCCGCACGCGGCCCGTGAGGATGGAATCGAAGGTGACGGGGTCGAAATGGCCGATGGCTTCAATGGCGCAGCCGACGCCGAGTTCGTCTGCAATCGCAGGCACTTCACGCTCAAAAATGGCCCGCATGGAATTGAGCTTTTCCTGCGAGGGCGTGCGCAGGTCGATGGTGAAGACCACCTTGCCGGGCAGGACATTGCGGGAGTTGGGCGAAAAGATCATCTGGCCCACGCCAGCCACCGCATCGGGCTGATGTGCCATCGCCACCTCTTGCACCCTTTCTATGATGCGTGCTGCGGCCAGGCCTGCATTGACGCGCATGGCCATCGGGGTTGACCCGGTATGCGCCTCTTTGCCCGTGAGCGTGACTTCGAGCCACCAAAGGCCCTGACAATGTGTGACGACACCGATCTGCTTGTCGTTCGCTTCAAGTATCGGGCCCTGCTCGATGTGATACTCGAAATAGGCGTGCATCTTGCGGGCGCCTACCTCCTCATCTCCGAGCCAGCCGATCCGCTTCAGTTCGTTGCCATAGGTTTTGCCCGCCGTGTCGGTGCGGCTATAGGCGTAGTCGAGATCGTGAATGCCAGCGAAAACACCAGAGGCCAACATGGCCGGGGCGAAGCGCGCCCCTTCTTCATTCGCCCAGTTGGTAACGACAATCGGATGCTTTGTCCGGATGTCGAGATCGTTAAGGCTGCGCACCACTTCCAGTCCCGCCAGCACGCCCAGAACGCCATCGAACTTGCCGCCGGTCGGCTGGGTGTCGAGATGGCTGCCGATATAGACGGGCAAAGCATCCGGGTCTGTACCGGGGCGGGTGGCGAACATGGTGCCCATGGCATCGACACCGACGCTCATGCCTGCCGCCGCGCACCAATTCCTGAACAGATCGCGCCCTTTGGCGTCGTCATCGGTCAGGGTCTGGCGGTTGTTGCCACCGGCAATGCCGGGGCCAATCTTCGCCATGTCCATCAGGCTATCCCACAGACGATTGCCATCGATGGTCAGGTTTTTTCCGGGTATTTCCAGCATGCCAGTCTTTTCCTCACCTGTTTTGATGTTCATCATGCAAGGGGCGTGCCGTTCCCCTAAGGGTTGAGCAAAATGTGCGGGAGAAGGGGTGGCCAGTTAATTTGACCGGCTGGTAAACATTGTGATTTCGGGCTTTGATGCCTAAAAGAAATAGGGGGAATTTCGCTGTGTGAAACTGATGTTTTCTGCTCGATTTTTCACCACAGATTATTTTTTGCCCAGTCAGATCTGTCAATTGCATCCAAAACAAACAGAGACCATCCATGGCCATACCCAGAGCGGCAAAAACACAGAAGCGAACGCGGATTCAGGAAGAAAAAGAAGAGATCATTCTGGAAGCGGCGCTTGATGTCTTTTCCGTCAATGGCTTTCGCGGCACGACGATTGACCAGATCGCCGAGGTGGCGGGCATGTCGAAGCCGAATGTGCTCTATTATTTCCGCACCAAGGAGGCCATGCACAGGGCCTTAATCGAGCGTGTGCTGGACACCTGGCTGGATCCGCTGCGGGCGTTTGATGCCGATGGCAATCCCGAGACGGAAATCAAATCCTATCTGCGCCGAAAACTGGAAATGGCGCGGGATTACCCGCGTGAAAGCCGCTTGTTTGCCAATGAGGTGTTGCAGGGTGCGCCGCATGTGGAAGACGAGTTGAAAGGGCCCTTGAAGCAATTGGTGGATGAGAAGGCGGAGGTCATTCGTGCCTGGGCGAAGGCGGGACGTATTCTGCCATGCGATCCCTATCACCTGATTTTTTCCATCTGGGCAACCACCCAGCATTACGCCGATTTCGATGTGCAGGTGCGCTCCGTGCTTGGTTCCGCCCATGCGGGCGAGGGGCGTTTTGAAGACGCGGCACGCTTTCTGGAGCAGCTGTTCATGGGCGGTCTCGGTATCATTCCTGCCTTATCCAAAAAACATGAGGCAAAGGATCAACTTTAATCTTTACTCTAATACTCATCTTTACTATTGTGCAGCGAGCCTGATCGAACAGGCGGCAATTTCTGTAAGGGTGAGGCATGGCGCGCAAAGAGAAGAAGAAGGCGGATAAACACGGCAAGCGGGACGACCGTTCGCAGCAGACAGAATCATCCGCCTCCCGGCCAGCAGCGCCTTCTGTGCCAAAAAGCTTTCTCTATGTGGGCGGCCGTGACTGTCAGGTTGCGCATCTTCGCCAGATCGCAGGCAACTTCGATGCCGAGCTCATCCATCACGATGGCGGTCTGAGAGAGGCCGTTTCGCGCATAGATACGCTTTTGCCATCGGTGGACTGCGTGTTTTGCCCCATCGACTGTATCAGCCATGATGCTTGCTTGCGGGTCAAATCCGGTTGCAAGAAATTCGGCAAGACATTCATTCCGCTGCGCAATGGCAGCAAATCCAGCCTTGAGCGTGCGCTTCAGACGATGAGCGACCGCAGGGCGGCAGACTGACGCCTATCGACGCGCGGCGCTGAAAAATGCCGCGCTGGCCAGCACCAGCCAACCGAAGATCATGCCGAGACCACCCGCCGGTGCAGCCATGGGAAACAGGCTGGTTTCAGTAAAATGCCGTGAGACGAGGTCTCCGGCAAACAGTACCGTTCCCAGCCCAAGCAGGACTGCGGCGGGAGCAGCGGTTTTGATGCGCTCCCAACCGACATGAATGCCGAGAAGAATGGGCGCATGGGCAAGGCACATGGCTGACGCGTTGCCGAGCAGTTGGGTTGCCCCGGTGTGTGTTGCCGCTGCCGCAAGGGCCACACCGCCCGCACCGAGCGCGCCGGACAGGAAAAGAGTTGAAGGCCGCAGCCAAGTGTTGCTCATGCCGTTGCCTCGTCCTGATTTTGCATGTGGAAGGCCAATCGCTCGACAGGCGCCCAGATGATCTCGCGTAGCTTAGGGTTCTCGATGGTTTCATCCATCGCACGGCGGAAACACAGCAGCCACTCGTCGCGTTCGACATAGCCGATCGGTGCAACAAAGTGCCGCCTGCGCAGCATGGGGTGGCCGTGTTTTTCCACATATATCGGCGGGCCGCCGAGATAGCCTATAAGGTAGTCGGTGAACTTGCTTTCGCTGCCTGAAAGGTCAGGTGGATGAATGGCCCGGCAATGCGCCGCTTCCGGCAAGGTGTCCATCAAGACATAGAAACGTTTCGTCAGCCCGCGGACGGTCTGTTCGCCGCCAATTGCCTCGTATAGCGTAATGGTCTCGTCTGCCAATTCATGCGGTCTCCATTTCCCTCGTTTTGCCGCTTTTGATCTGAAATCGCAACTGCAAAGGGCAGGTGCGGCAATTCGCTTCGCCGCACCTGAAGACGCTATCAGCCAAAATTGCGGATGAGGGTTAGACCCTTCTCCAGCAGTTCTGCCGCCTCTTCTTCATTTTCGGCTTCCACATAGCAGCGCATTTCCGGCGCATTGCCGGAGGGGCGGAAGTGAATTGTGCTGCCATCGGCAAGGGTAACGCGAAGGCCATCGATATCGCTTGTATCCTGAACTGTTCCCACAGGAGCCAGAAAGCTTTCCAGATTGGCACGTGACGAGCGCAGACGCTCCATCAGGGCGGCGCTCTTTTCCTGCGCGAAATCCTGCAACCGGTCAGCAGCGGCAACCGGCAACTTGTAGGCGGCAGCGATGTCAGACAGCGGCTTTTTCTGGTCCGCCGTCAGCTTCAGGGCAGCCAGCAGCGGCAGGAAGCAGTCGCGTGTCGGGAGCGGCGAGATGGTTTGGCCATTGAGTTCAAAGGGGGATGCCGTGAGGAAGCCGCCATTGGCTTCAAAGCCGATGACGCCTTGCTTGCCTGCGGCCAACGCCTCATCCATGCCTGCAATGACGAAAGGCGAGCCGACTTTGGTGCGCACAACATCAAAATTCCCGCTGGCTTCAATGCCGGAGTTGGAGGTAACGGGCGTGACAACCACTTGCACCTTGAGGAAGTTTGCGGTGATCAGACCCAGAAGATCGCCGCGAAGGGGCAAGCCTTTTTCATCGGCCAGCAGAGGGCGGTCGCCATCGCCATCAGCGGAAATGATCGCATCGAAATGATGCTCGCTGGCCCAGGCTTCGAGCTTTTTCAGCGTGTCAGGCGATACAGCCTCGGTATCGACGGGAATGAAGGTCTCGGAACGGCCGAGAGCCACGACCTCTGCGCCATAATGTTTCAGCACATCCACGAACATATCGCGCGCGACAGTGCTGTGCTGGTAGACGCCGACTTTCAAGCCTACAAGCGCCTTTTCAGGCAGTATCGCGGCGTTGCGCTGGAAAAACAGGGCTGCAGTTTGCGCGGAGTGGTCTTCTGCTTCGGACGCATCCGTGGTCATACCATCCGCTTCCACCTGCTTTGCCAGCTCGGCAATTGCCAGCTCGTCTTTCTTGTCGATCTCGCCATCAGGGCGATAGAATTTGATGCCATTGCGATCTGCCGGGATATGGGAGCCTGTGATCATGAGAGCTGCGGCCTTCAGCGAAAGTCCGTAAAGCGCCAGTGCCGGCGTTGGCAGGGCGCCGCAATCCAGAGGCGTAAGCCCTGCTGCTTTCAGAGCGCCAATGCAGGTTTGCGCGATGGCCGGGCTGGAATCGCGAAAATCCTGGCCGATCAGCACCGGATCTCCCTTTTTTGCCAAGCCCGAAGTGAGCAGGTGTCGCGCAAAGGCGGTCGCGTAAATGGCGGATGCCTTGCCTTTCAAATCCTGAGAAAGTCCGCGAAGACCGCTTGTTCCAAACTTCAGGCTCATGGGAGATGCTTCCTTTATTCTGGCTTTTTTCATGCTGCGCCGATCACGACGACTGCAATCATAACGCAAACAGGCCGTGCATTGATCCAGATGCGATCTGACTGTGGTTGTTAGCCGATCGGGAAACATCTCTCAAGTTTTGACAGAATGCTCGGCGCAAGACTATATCGTGCCCACACCGCAGCCTGCGGTACGGTTGGAGAAGCAAGCGTGGACACTGTATCGATCGACAATCGCGGCGACTTCGGCCTCTGGGCCATCGAGCGCGCAAAGGCCATTATTTCGGCTGAGGGTTCAGACCTTGCCATCGCCGCACGGGATGGCGACGAAAGCGCCATCCGCGAGGCAGCCAACAATCTTGGAACGGCGATTTCCGCCGCGTTGCTTGAGGTTTACGACGGTCTTGTGCCGGAGGAATGACCCTCACGCTGGAGGCCTGCATATCTTAACGCGATAAAGGCCGTCAGGCATGCGACAGCAAAGGCGTTGAGGTTGAGCAGCTTTGCGAGGTCAGGCGCACTCCACATCTGCCACGCATCTCCGAGCAGATAGCGCGTGTAGAGAAATCCCGCAAAAACCACGCCGGTCATTCCCACTTGCCACAGCCTTTCGCTTTGCCGGAATGAGACCGCGACCAGCATCACGCAAGCTGCAAAAAACAGTTCCGTGCCTGACGCTACCCCAAAAAGCTTTGTCTCGAATACCGTGTCGACGGTGCCGATCAGGGGCAGGGCGATGCGCGCTGCCAGTGACGAGCGTCGCGCAAGGAAGGGGATGGCGAGGAAGAACAGCATCGAGATGAAGCTGATCATGGATGCCTGAAAACCGTCTCCCAGAAGCCACCAGATCGTCGCGGGATAGAAGGGTTTGTTGAGGATGATAACCCAGGCAATGGTCACCGTCGCAGCTGTCAGGGGATCGTGTTTTCCATCCTGCACCATGGTTCAGGGCCTTTTCGGCGTCAAAAGATAGTGTCCGACACTCCAAACGGTGCCGTTATCGTGTCCGAACAGGCCAGCGGTGGCGAGAAAGAACAACCGCCAGCGACGTCGCCAGAGATTGGCGTCCTTGCCGTAGACCGCCTTCAATATGGGCTCGATACGTTCGGATTCACGGTCAAAATTGGCAAGCCAATCCATTGCGGTACGCTTGTAGTGGTCTCCCGACCAGTGCCACTCAGCTTCTACCGTGTAGATATCTTCAAAGCGATGCGGCAGATCGCGGGAAGGCATGATGCCACCTGTGAAAAAGTGGTGGGCAATCCAGTCGGCGGGGTCGCTCGGATCGAACCGATAGGAGCGGTCCTTGTGGGTGAAGACATGGATGAAAAGCTTGCCATCATCCTTCAGCCAGCTGCGCGTGCGCTCAAACAAGGCGCGCCAGTTCGACATATGCTCGAACATCTCGATGGACACGATGCGGTCATATTGGCCTGATGGCGCAAAGTCGTTCATGTCAGCCGTGATAACCGTCAGATTATGCACACCCTGAAGCTCCGCCTCCGCCATGATGTAGGCGCGTTGCGAGGCAGAATTCGACACTGACGTGATGCGGGCGTTTGGAAACTGTCGAGCCAGATAGAGCGACAGGGAACCCCAGCCGCAGCCGAGTTCCAGAATGTTCATGCCATCGACAATACCGGCATGTTTCACAGTTTCGGCAAGAGCTGCTGTTTCTGCCGCATCCAGGGTCGTTGCAGCACTTGGGTAATAGCAGCAGGAATATTTTCGCTGTGCGCCGAGAACCAATGCGAAAAACTCTGATGGCACCTCGTAATGCTGCCGGTTGGCTTCATCCGTGTGCGTGGCGACGGGGAAGTTCCCCATGTCCCGGACGAAAGCAAGTTCATCCTCGTGAGGCACTTTCTCCAGCTTTCGTTTCGTCCTGCGGCAGAGAAAATCAATCCCCGCCAGCGTAACGCCGTCAGACAGGGGGGCTTTTTCTACCTGATTGATCGCAAAAGCGAGCATGTTCATCCTAGACATCCTCTTTTCGTGGTCCGGGGAAAAATGCGTTGACGCGACGCTGCAAGGATCGGAATTTTTCGCCGCGAGAGCGCAGCATATGCTCCTCAAGCGGTGGAATTCCCGATGCGTAGACCAGCAGCCAGTACATCATTGCAGGTGCTAAAAGGGTGGCCAGAAGCCAGAATGGCGAGCCCGTCAGCGCCAGCAGAGGCCATGTGCACCAGAACAGCCACTCGAAGAAATAATTGGGGTGGCGCGAATATCGCCAAAGGCCGACCTCGCAGACCTCTGTCTTGGCTTCCGGCGTCTTGCGAAACTCCGCGAGCTGGCGGTCCGATATGGCCTCACCAGTCAAGGCAATCGCCGCTATGACAAGGCCCAGAATGTCGGCAAAGGTCGGGAAAGGCGTGCTGTTCGATGCGGCAATATAAATGGCGAGAACAAGAATGAAGGCGGCAAGCGCCTGTATCTGCAGGAACTGGAAGAGGCGACGACCGGCATTCTCGCCCCACTCCTCGACAAGCTTGGCATAGCGCGGGTCTTCGCCGCCGCCCTTGGTGCGTGAGCCGATATGGCTGCCCAACCTGATGGACCATATCAAAATGATGATGAAGGCGGCGCAGCGCCGTTCAAAGGATCCGTCAGCGAAGATAATCGCTGCGATGCCACCCAGACCGACGGAAAAGGACCAGATCGTATCGATCCAGCCGCTGGCTCCGGTTCGGCGCTGTATGGCCCAGGCCAAAACCATGATGAGGCTCAGGCCAATGGCGATGCCGATCAACAATCCATAATTCATCACAGTTACCTTCACCCGCACTGTTGCTGCTTGCGGTAGTCTACGGCGTGGTGAGGTGATTGGTTTCATCTGGAGCAGAAAAAAGCCGAACTGACGTTTTTTGTGATCCAACGCAACCTTCCAGCCGTTTAACCGTCTGCAACCGGGCTGGGTGAATGTCTCGGTGAGGAGATCGACATGACTTCTGGTTTGAAATACGCAATCTGCATGGTCGCTCTTTCGGCAGGCGCCGCGTCTGCTGATGATATCAATGGCGAATGGGCGCGCGGCGATGGCAATGCGAAGGTTTCGGTCAGCGCCTGTGGCTCTGATATCTGCGCAACAAATACGTGGATCAAGCCAGGCACGCCAAAGGAAAAAGCTGGCGACAAGCTGGTGATGAGCATCAAGCCGACAGCCGATGGCGAATATTCCGGCACGGCTTTCGATCCGCAACGCGACCTGACCTACAAGCTGACTGTCTCCGTCAAGGGCGACAGCATGACCACAAAGGGCTGTGTGCTGGCGGGTATTCTCTGCAAGGGCGTGAACTGGTCTCGCATCAAATCATAATCTGGAAACACAAAGGTCTGACCATGAAAAAGAGCGCAATCGCCTTCATCTCAACACTGATCGTCTTTCTGGCGATCGATTTCGTCTGGCTGAGCCTGATGGCAAATGCGCTTTACCGCCCCGTGCTCGGAGACATGCTTGTCACCGAATTCCGTGTGGCGCCAGCGGTTATTTTCTATCTGCTTTATGCTGCTGGTCTGACGTTTTTTGCGGTTCGCGCAGGGCTGGCAGCGTCGAGTTTCCGCACGTCATTCGTTTATGGTGGCCTGTTGGGGTTGATGGCTTATGGCACCTACGACCTGACCAATCAGGCGACTCTGGCAAACTGGTCCACAACGCTGACCGTCGCTGACCTCATCTGGGGCTCGACGCTCTCTGCCGTTGCCTCATGCGCCGGGCACTGGATCACAGAAAAACTGTGTGGACGGGCTTCCCGTTGATCGTGCCGACGCAAAATGTCAAAGGTCTTCGAATGACTTATCTTGTGCCGGTGTTTGGTATTCTCGCTGCGTTGATGTTCGGAGAAAGTGCGTTGGCCTTGCAGAAAGCAGACAAAGCTCAGTCATCAAGCCAAGCCAATATTGATGAAAAACGCATCGATGTTGGGGGCTTTCAGCTCAACAGCGTTTTGCTGCCTGCGAAGAAGGGCGCAACGCTGCCGCCCATCGTTTTCATCCATGGTGCTAGCACCAGTCTCTATGACCCCATGTATGCGTTTCGGGAAAAGCTGGGGGGCAAGGCGACCCTGCTGTTTGTGGACAGGCCGGGACATGGCCGTTCCGATATCGGCCCCAAGGCTAATATCCTGCCGGACGCGCAAGCCGATGCCATAGCCACGCTCATGAAAAAGCGCGGGATCAAGAAAGCGATCATTGTCGGGCATTCCTTCGGCGGCGCAATCACCGCAGCCTTTGCGGTTCGCCACAAGGAGATGGTTGAAGGCCTGGTGTTCCTGTCGCCAGCGCTTTACCCATGGCCGGGGGGCATTGCGTGGTATTATAACGCGGCGCGTTTCCCGGTTACCGGCGTGTTGTTCAGCACGCTCATTGCACCGGCTGCCGGCGCTATTGCCATTGATGGGGCGGTCAAATCCGTGTTTACGCCCAATCCTATGCCGTCAGACTATATTTCCCGCACGCGTGCCTATCAGGCGCTGCGCCCGGTCGCGTTTCGCCATAATGCGCAGGAAGTGGGTGGGCTGAATGGCTGGGCGAAGACGGCATCGCCCGAATTCCGAACCATCAAGGCGCCAACGGTGATTATCGCGGGTGATGTCGACAAGGTGGTCTCAACCGAGATCCATTCACGCCATCTCGCGCGCGATATCAGCGGTGCGGAACTGATCGTCGTGCACAATCTTGGACATAAGTCGGATTATGTGGCCAGTGATCTCGCCATTGCTGCAATGGAAAAAATTGCGGGCAAGCCGCGCAATCTGAAGGCTATTGCCAGGACGCTTGAAACGAAGATTGCAAATGACGGTCAGTAGTTGAGTGACGACTAGCCAGCTTTACCCGGCCAGTCGCTCATCGCAATTACATGGCAGGCAGAATGGCGATGTCGCGAAGCGGTAGCTCCACACCCGTGATGTCGCCAGCCTTTGTCGCTTTGCCTGTTTCCAGATTGACCGTGTAAAGCGCCGTACCTGCAACAAGCATGGCCGTGTTCTTGCCATCGGCGGTGGTCTGTATGTCGAAGGCGTAGGTCGCAGGCTTGGTTTCGATGCCCAGCTTGCCGATCGACTTCAGGGTTCCGTCATTGGGCTTGGTCTGCTGGACGAGAGCGCCGATTGTGGCATCGATGTTGTACATCGCGGTCTTTTCCGGCTTTCCGTAGGAATTGGTATAGGCGGCAGCAACGATATTGGGCGTTTCACCCTTGTGCATGTCGGCATCTTCAAATGCCAATGTGCCGTCCACTGTCACCGCACCTGTATCAGGGTGAACCCGGTGGTTCGTGGTTCCTGTCATGTAGCGGAGACGGTCTGCCATGGGGTTGAAATCCACAACGACAGGGGCCTGCGTCATGGTCAGCGGCTTATCCATTTTTGCCACTTCTGTCGCAGCACCCGTTTCGAGGTTGATCGAGACGATTGTATTGTCAGCTGTTACGCCGACGACTGTCTTGGTGCCGGGGCGAAAATCGATGCCGACGAGCTTCTCGACGCCAGTTACGTCCATGGTCTTGGTCACGGCTGGCTTATCGGTATCGAACATGACGAGCGTCTTGTCTCCCGCCAATCCTAGTACCGGAGCGGCAAAGGCGAAGGTGGCGCTTGTGGCAAGCAGGGCGGAGGCAATCGTTGCTGTGCGAAGAATGGTCATATCTTTCTCCCGTTTCTATCCGTTTCGAGAGGTGCCTGGCAATTTGCCGGTCAGTGCTCTCAAAGGTTAGACACATGGGGGTGGCTGTTTGGATGCAGCGGCCAAAATATTTTTTTGATTTGCATCTCGGCATTGATTCCGGGTGTATGTGTTGAAACGAATATGTGCGCCGGGAGAGGCTCTTTGGACGTCGGACAGACAATGGCAGATGATTTCGGTATCGCACTCAACGCCTGCGCCAAGGGCGACCGGAATGGCCTGCGGGTTATTTTCGATAAAGAAGCTGGGCGACTGATCGCAGTGGCGGAACGCATCGTAAGACGACGCGATCTGGCTGAGGAAGTTGTACAGGAAGCATTCATCCGCATTTGGAAAAGCGCGCACCAATATGAGCCCGGACGAGGGTCTGCAAGAGGCTGGATCTATGCCATCGTGCGCAACCGCGCGCTCAACATGCTGCGGGATGGCAAGCGTGAAGACCTGGTTTCGGACGATCATCTGGACACGTTGCAAGAGGCCAGCCACGTCGAGCACATCATGACATCCTGGCACAGGCTGGATCAGAACAGCAGGCTACGAGACTGTCTCTCCACGCTGGATGAAACCAGACGCCGCGGCATCATCATGGCTTATGTCGGTGGCTACACCCATGGCGAAATTGCCGGGCGATTGCAAATACCGCTCGGAACCGCGAAATCGTGGATCAGGCGCGGCCTTTCCTCGCTTCGGGAGTGCATGGCATGACCCAGCCCAAGCCCATTCAAGACATTGCGCTAACAGCAGATGAATATGTGCTGGGTCTTCTCGATGAGGAAACCCAGCAGCGGGTAACGGACCAGATCGATCAGAACGCCGAACTGCGTGCTGCCATCGCATCAAGCCGGGAACGGTTTCTGCCGCTGGATATCTCGGTGGATTCGGTGGTGCCCAGCGCTGATCTCTGGTCGCGGATCGACAGCCGCTTGGCCGATGCCCCGTCGGAGGAAAACCCTCGACAGCGGCAACCTGCTTCCAATGACAACAGCCGGTCTCTCTGGAAGCGGACAGCCATCGCTTCGCTCGCAGCATCTGTGCTGTTGACGGCAGGTCTGGGCTGGTCGCTTATGCGTACCGCAGATCCGGTCGTCATCGCAATATTGCTGAACGAAGCAGGTGAGCCTCAGGCGATTGTTGAAGACTTCAGCAATGAGCACGCCAGAATTCGCCTGCTTGCAGATTTCACGGTTCCGGAAGGAAAGACCATGCAGGTTTGGACATTGCCGAACCGCGACATGGGCCCCATATCCCTCGGTCTTCTCGACGAGCACCGCTCCGCGAGCCTCGAAACGCCACGGCTGCCGAAGCCAACAGACAAGCAGCTCTACGAGATCACCCTCGAACAGACCGGCGGCTCCCCAACCGGAAGACCGACAGGGCCAATCCTTGTGAAAGGTCTCGCAAGTGCTGTCAGGTGATGTTAGCTTAGGAAGTTAAGTGGCGCACCCGACAGGATTCGAACCTGTGACCTTTGGAATCGGAATCCAACACTCTATCCAGCTGAGCTACGGGTGCATCCGTATGTGCGACGAGTCGCATCTGGCATTGGTTCGTTCTTTAACCTAGCTTGCCCTGCGCTTCAATGTGTAAAATTGCTTCATGAAGTTGAGCTCGGACGATTTTTCCGAATTTGCGCTGCGGCTTTATCAGTATTCTCTTAGAAATTGCATATCGCATTGCGGCGGCGCGAAAATTTGGCTGCTTATTGGGCGTTTGATTATTCCCGTTGCATTTGCATCTCGGAATTTGCGTGGCTGACGGATTCTTTGCGTCCGAGCAGCGTGAGACTGTCTTTTCATGTATTTGATATTCGTCAGGAAATAAAACGGAAGTTTAAAGTCAGGCATTATTCATTAATAAATCTTGTTCTAATTAAGTTGGTTAGCTAGTTTATGAAGTCTGCGGGGGCGAATCAAAGGGGGCTAAAGATGATGTCAAGTCTCGGACTTGAGCAGGGCATGGATAAGGTGTTCCCCAGGGAGCCTGAAGTCCCATCTCTGCTCTCAAGGGTAGAAGTAAATTATTCAATATTGTCAGACGCAGTCATCTATAGTCTTCGGCGTGCTCAGCTATCGGTTGTGAATGATTTCAACGAAAGCCTTCTGACTTTTTCGCTCAGGCCAACCGATTTTCCGGTCCTCGTTCTCGTCGCGAATAATTGTAGCCTGAAGCAGAGCGATGTTGCCGAGGCGCTTGGCATTCAGCGTGCCAACTTCGTGGCCATCATCGATGCGCTGGAAGACAAGGGACTGTTGCAACGCCGTCGCTCGGAAGCAGATCGCCGGGTGCATTATCTGGAAATAACGGAAAGAGGCAGAACCGTTCTGGAGGAAATTTCCCAGGTGTGGCGCGCGCATGAAGGCAGACTGATTGATCGCCTTGGTGGCGAGACGGCCCGTGACCAGTTGGTGAGCCTGTTACGCTGCATTCAGGACTGATGCCGTAGCGCCATAATGCCTTAGAGTAAAACAGGTGCGGTTTGGCCGCACCTGTTTTTGCTTTTGGATATTCAAGAGCGCATCGCGCCGGGGCCGGGGGTGGCGCCTGCAGGCACTTTTCCAAGAATGATCATGCCCAAGACTTCATCCTTGGTGACATCCTGCGTTCTGGCATGGCCGACCACCTTGCCGTTTTTCATCACGAAGACGCGGTCGGCAAGATCGAAGACGTCGTGAATGTCATGGCTAATGAGGAAAATGCCGATCCCTTCCTTCTTCAGTTCCTTGACGAGGTCACCGACCTGCGCGGTTTCCTGCGGCCCGAGTGCAGCCGTCGGCTCATCCATGATGAGAATACGGGCATCGAACAGAATGGCGCGGGCGATGGCAACCGATTGCCGCTGGCCGCCGGAGAGTGCCTTAACCGGCTCCTTGAAGCGCTTGAAGTTGGGGTTGAGGCGGCCCATCACCTCGCGGGCAGAGGCTTCCATGGCAACATCATCCAGCGTGCCCCAGGGAGTGCGCAGTTCACGGCCGAGATAGAGATTGGCCGCGGCATCGACATTATCTGCGACGGCAAGCGTCTGATAGATGGTTTCGATGCCGAACTTCTTGGCATCGCGCGGGTTGCGAATATCGACATCTTCACCATTGATCAGAATGTCTCCGCCATCACGACGATAGGCGCCTGAGAGGATCTTGATCAGGGTCGATTTGCCTGCACCATTATGGCCCAGCAGTGCCACGACTTCGCCGCGATGGAGATCGACCGAGGCGTTTTCCACCGCGTGGATGCCGCCGAAGGAGATGGAAATATTGCGCATTTCCACAAGCGGAGTGGTTTGGTCCGTCATATCGGAAACTCCTCTTATTCTTACTTGGCTCTGGCGCGGTAAACCGTATCCAGCCAGACGGCCAGAACGAGCACCATTCCGATGACGATGCTTTGCAATGGGGTATCCATGCCAAGCAGCACCATGCCGGAGTTTAGAGATTGCATGACCACGGCACCCAGTATGGCACCGGCGATGGTTCCGGCACCGCCCGCGAGAGAGGTGCCGCCGATGACGGCTGCGGCGATGGTATAAAGCTCATCCAGAGTGCCCTGTGCATTGGTTGCAGCATTGAGGCGCGCGGTTGAGATGGCCGCGGCAATAGCGCAGAGTATCCCCATCAGTGCGAAAATGCGCACCGTGACCCACCGTGTCTTGATACCGGCGAGAACGGCGGCTTCCGGGTTGCCACCAATGGCAAAGACATAGCGACCGAAACGGGTACGGTTGGTGATGAAATTCATGACGATGGCGATGCCAAGTGCAATCAGCACAGGTATGGCCACACCGAGTGAAATTTCGAGACCCGTGTCGGGCCATGCCATGTTGTTTGCTTCGGCGTATTTGCGCGCCAGATTGACCGGCATGTAATAGCTGTTGAGAACCTTGACCGAGCTCAGCACGATGCCGCAGCCCACTAGGCCCACAAAATACTCAGCCCAGGTGGGCTTGAGTGGAAAGCCGAAGCGTTTTCTTTGTCTGCGCGAATTGACGATGGAGAGAACAATCAGGACACAGGCTATGATGCCGACCACCCAGCTTGCAGTCGCGCCGATCGAGCCATCGGCACCGCCGCCCATCAGGCGAAAGCGGGTGTCCATGGGCGCGACCGTTGCGCCGCTCGTCACCATCCATGCGGCGCCGCGCCAGACCAGAAGGCCGCCCAGCGTCACGATGAAGGATGGCACATTCATGAATGCGATGATGACACCCTGAAACGTGCCGATGGCAGCGCCCAGTGTGATACCGACGGTGAGCGCCACAATCCACGACATCTGATGGTCATAGCCCAACCAACCGGGCAGAAAGCGAGTTTGCGTTACCGCCATGATCATGCCCACGAAGCCGAGAATGGAGCCAACCGAAAGATCAATGTTGCGCGTCACGATAACCAGAACCATGCCGGTTGCCATGACGGATACGGACGCGGCCTGAACCGAGAGGTTCCACAGGTTTCGCGATGTGAGGAAGAGGCCGCCGGAAAGGATGTCAAACCCAATCCAGATAACCAAAAGTGCCACGACCATGCCCAGAAGGCGGGTATCGATTTCCGTCGCGTTCAAGAAACGTCGCAACGGGTTTCCCCGTTCTGCCCGGGCCGCGGGTTGCGATGCGACAACGGTTTGGTCCGCCATATCTGCTGTTCTCCCTGAAATATTTCATGCCGCCCATCACGCCGGTGCGCCGCAAGGTTGCCCCTGCGGCGGTGCCGGGTAGACTGGCGAAACTCGAGGCCTAAACCTCGAGAATCATGCTCAGCCTGATGTTGGCTTATTTGCAAGCGGCGACAGTGCCGCCCTTCACGCCCTGGCAAAGTTCACTTTTAGTGATCCACTTTGCATCCAGAACAACGTTCAGATTGTCCTTGGTGATGGCCTGCGGCTCAAGGAAGTACGAGCTCATTTCCACACCCTTGGTGCCGCCCTTGAACTTGATTGTGCCTTCCAGCTTGTCCATCTTGGTGCCCTTGGCCAGAGCAACCGCCACTTCGCCGGCCTTCTTGCCCAGCTTGCGGCTGTCTTTCCAGACGGAAACGGTCTGGGTGCCGAGAGCAACGCGGTTCAGCGCGGCCTTGTCGCCATCCTGTCCGGATACTGGAACGGAGCCGGCAAGGCCCTGCGCTTCGAGTGCTGCGACAACGCCACCTGCCATGCCGTCATTGGACGAAACCACGGCATCGACCTTGTTGTTGTTGGCGGTCAGGAACTGCTCCATGTTCTTCTGGGCAATTTCCGGCTTCCAGCCGTCCGTATAGGCTTCGCCGACATTCTTGACCTTGCCGGATGCCATTGCGTCTTTCAGCACTTCCATCTGGCCAGAGAATACGAAGTCTGCATTCGGATCGGTCGAGCCGCCCTTGATGAAGACGTAGTTGCCTGTTGGCTTGATCTTGAAGACTTCCTTGGCCTGCAGGCGGCCAACTTCCTTGTTGTCGAAAGTGATGTAGTAGGTGCTTGGATTTTCGATCAGTCGGTCATAACCCACGACCGGAATACCTTCAGCGGCAGCCTTTTCGATGGCTGGGCCAATGGCGCTGCTGTCCTGCGCGAGAACGATGAGGGCGTTTGCGCCCTGGGCAATCAGGCTTTCAATGTCTGTCAGCTGTTTTGCAGCCGAGGTCTGCGCATCGGCAGAGATGTATTTAGCGCCAGACGCTTTCAGTGCGTCCTTGATGGCGGCTTCGTCGGTCTTCCAGCGTTCTTCCTGGAAGTTGGACCAGGACACGCCGACGACAAGTTCGGCAGCGACGGCAACCGTGTGCAAGGAAACGAGTACGGCTGTACCCGCCAATAGCTTGGCAAATGAATTCATGATGTCCTCCCGGGTAACGACGAAACGCGAGGCACCTCCATGCCTCTACGAACGCCTGAAAATCTGCCGAAAACTAAAAAAAGCATTTTTTCTCGACAGTCGAGAAATTAAATGTCAGAGAATCCGAGGGCTGTCAACAGAACTTGAAGCCGCTTTTTGCGGTCTTGGTTGCAGCGAGGCTTCACAGGGTTTATGGCGGTGAAAACAGGCGAAGGAACAGATTTGAAATGCCGGGCATAGCGAGCACAGAGCTGGTCCGGCAGCAAAACAGTTTGCGTGTTCTCAGCGCCTTGCGGCGGCACGGTAATGTTGCACACACCGACCTTGCTGCATTGACCGGCCTTGCCTCGGCCACCGTTTCCGTCATCACCGCAGACCTTGAACGTTTTTCCCTCATCGAGCGGACCGAGCAGCAGGCGGCGTCGGGCAGGGGCCGCCCGCGTGTTCTGTTCCAGCCCAACAGACGGTATGGCTACGTGGCGGTGGTGGTCATCTCATCGGATGCCGTTCAATATTCACTCGTGGATTTTACTGGCAAGCTGATGGACCGTTTCGGTGAAAGCCGCACCACGGGTAAAGCCTCAGACTTTGCGCAATCTGTCCTGGCAGGGCTGCTCCGCCTCGTTGCCCGCTCCAAGATCGCCGCGAGTGCTGTCTTGCACATATCGATCAGCAGCAAGGGGTTGGTCGATCCGCCGAGCGCTATACTCGTCTGGTCACCGGTTCTGGGTGAGGGGCAGGTCGATTTTCGCGAGACGCTATCGGGACATTTTCGCGCGCGGATCTATCTCTATAACGAGACCCTGCTGGTTGCCGAAGCATTGTGGATGCGGGAAAGAGCGGCGACGCCACCGCTCGGCGCTTTGGCGGCGCTTTCGCTGGGGCACAGTATCGGGCTGGGCGTTGCCCGCGATATGGGCGAAGGCCGCGCCAATGTCGAGGCCCCGAATTTCGGCCATATGCTGCATATGCCTGACGGTGCGCTTTGTCGATGCGGTGCGAAAGGCTGCGTCGAAGCCTATTGCGGCTTTTACGGCATTCTGCGCACCGCATTCGAGGTTCCGACCAATACGATCCCGGCCAAATTCGTACCTCTCGGCGAGGTGGAAAAGATCGCCGCATCGGCGCGCTCGGGAAATCGCATGGCTGCATTCGCCTTCCGCCAGGCCGGGCTTGCGCTTGGCAACGGGCTTTCGCGCCTGTTCAGCCTGCACAGCCCCATGCGGGTCTTCGTGACAGGTCCAGGAACGCGGTTTTTTGATCTGCTTGAAGCCAGTATGCGTGAGGGCATGATGCAGACGAATGCCGTTCGCATCGGCGGAATGCCGCTCATCACAATTGAGCCAGATGAGCAGCGTTTGGTTTTTGATGGCCATATGGGGCTTGCATTGTCTCGTCTGGATGGAGATATCCTGATGTCTGGCACGGCTGCGCAGGTGACCTGACCGCGCGCGCCTGCACCGCCCAAGGAGACGCTATGCTGAACATCGACACAAGCCACCCCATCTACCGGCCTCTCTGGGCGAGGCTGTTGATTGTTGGCTTTACCACCGCTTGGGCTGTCATCGAGTTCATCAACCACGAAATTTTCTGGGCAACGGTGGTCGGCGGCATCGCTGCCTACTCGGCCTATGTCCTGCTATACGCTTTCAAGCCCGCACCTGATAAAGTCGAAGAGAAGGCACCAGAACCTTCCGACGAAGCTTAGGGTCTAAGCGTTTATTGTCGTCCCAGAAAACGAATCGCCTGATCGATCAGAAGATTGGCGGCGGTCATTCGCAAGGCGGCATTTTCGCGAAACTCCGCATCTGTCGTATCGGGATGGTTCAGCTTGGCAAAACTGCGCCGCTTTTCGCTCAGCGTCTCAACCGTGTCGATGTCGGAAATTGCCAGTTCATCTGACACATCGGACAAGGATGTGCGCGCAAGATGGGGCGGCATTGTCTTCGGCTCGGGCAGGGGTTCGACGACGGCTGGCTCATCCTCCAGAAATCCCAGATAGGAATCAAGCGGCACATTGGCGGACGATGGCCCGTGCGTGACTGTCTCAAAAACCACACTGGAATTGAACGCGCGAACGCCGGGCGGCATTTCCTTGACGGGTGGTTCGTCCTCCGCTTCGCGATCAAGGCGCTCCACCACTGACTGAAAAACGGACTGTCCGAACAGCATAGGAATTTTCCCGGTTGGTTGGCGACAATAACCATATGAATGTGGCGTCTGGCTTGCGTTGTCTTTGATATCGGCGGATTTCTTCTTCCCGCCAAGGATTAGCCCATTAGCTCCCGGTCAGATTCTGACTTTCTTCCAATACGAGGTCATAAAGCAGCTGGGCGCTGGGTGGTAGCACCCGGTCCTTGGTAATGATGAGGCTGTAGGGCTTCACGCTGAGTTCGAAATCTGTGGGAAGAATCCGGATGTCGCCCATCGGCGAATGCTGCCCTGAGACGAACTCCGCCATTTCATATGCCAGTGGCGCAATGGCATTTGTTTGCGTTACGATGGCCAGAGTGAGTACAACCGAAGGCGTGTTGATAACGTTGCGGGGCAGGGCCACGCCTTGGGAAAGAAACAAATCTTCCATGCTTCGCCGCAGCAGGGCGCCAGGTGGCTGAAAAACCCAGTCATATTGGGACAGATCTTCGAGCCTCACCTGAGGGCTCTCTAGAAGCGGATGATCCTTGCGCACGAGAAGGCAGGCCCGTTCGATCCCGATTTCATGGGCGTTAAACAAAGCCGGGTCGATATCATCGGGAATACGTCCGATGATGAAGTCGTGCCGAGCCGCCAGCAATTCTCGCGCCAGCACATTGCTCGTCTCGACCTGCACATTCACCTCTATGCCGGGATAGGTATCCATTGCCTTGCGGAGTGCGGGAACAACGAGGCTGATGGCCGGAGCGGTGACCGAGCCAATGAACACAGAGCCGCCGCTACCCGATTTCATCTGGGCCAATTCCCGGCCAGCTTCGCGAAGTTCAAGAAGAATCTTCTTCGCGCGCTTCGCCAGAGCCTCGCCGAAACGGGTCAGCACCACCCCGCGGGATGCGCGTTGACACAGCGGGTTCTTGACGATTGCCTCCATCTCCGCAAGCATTCGCGATGCGGCGGGCTGCGTCATGTTCAGCGCTGCCGCAGCCGCACTGACCTGTCCGTGTTCCTCTATCGTCACGAGCATCCGCAAATGCGCCATTTTCAACCCGGCTCGCAACAGGGGGTTGTCTTCCGTCAGGGACTGAAATTCGAACGAATTCATTCCATTTCGTTCCATTGCAATCACTCCACTTCGCGCCAAAAAACCGTGCCGCGCAATTATATCGATTTAATATATCAAAAATGATATAGTTCTGGCAATATATTCTATTTGACAGTTATATGGATTCAGAACAGTTTGCGCCTGTGCCGGGGAGGAGTGCCAAAAGTTTGGATTGCGTCTGCGCAGTCCGATCGAGTAAGCTAAACTTCTAATGCTCGGGCGTGAATTTACGGGCGATTGTACGAAACAACGCCTGAAAGAGGGTTCCAAGGGAGAGAGTTAATGAAATCCATTATTTCGATGTTTGCTGCCTGTGCCATCGGCGCTGCATCATTTGCTGCACCTGTATGGGCGCAGGACAAGGGAACTGTTGGCATTGCCATGCCGACAAAGTCGTCTGCCCGCTGGATCGATGATGGCAACAACATCGTCAAGCAGCTCGAGGCAGCTGGCTACGCGACCGATCTGCAGTACGCAGATGACGATATTCCGAATCAGCTTTCCCAGATCGAGAACATGGTCACCAAGGGCGTTAAGGTCCTGGTTATCGCATCGATCGACGGCACGACGCTGTCGGACGTTCTCAAGCAGGCTGGCCAGCAGGGCATCAAGGTCATCGCTTATGACCGCCTGATCCGCAACAGCGGCGACGTCAGCTACTACGCAACCTTCGACAATTTCCAGGTTGGCGTTTTGCAGGCAACTTCGATTGCCGACAAGCTTGGCCTGAAGGATGGCAAGGGTCCATTCAACATCGAGCTGTTCGGTGGTTCGCCAGACGATAACAACGCGTTCTTCTTCTATGACGGCGCAATGTCTGTTCTTCAGCCATACATCGACAGCGGCAAGCTCGTCGTGAAGTCCGGCCAGACTGGCATGGACAAGGTTGGTACGCTGCGTTGGGATCCTGCAACTGCGCAGGCTCGCATGGATAACCTCCTGTCTGCCTTCTACACAGACGCAAAGGTTGATGCTGTTCTGTCTCCTTATGATGGTATCTCCATCGGCATCATTTCCTCGCTCAAGGGCGTTGGTTATGGCTCCAAGGACCAGCCACTGCCAATCGTCTCCGGTCAGGACGCTGAAGTTCCTTCCGTGAAGTCGATCATCGCTGGGGAACAGTATTCCACAGTCTTCAAGGACACTCGCGAACTCGCGAAGGTTACTGTTGGCATGGTCAACGCTGCAATGCAGGGCAAAGAGCCTGAAGTTAACGACACGAAGACCTATGAAAATGGCGTCAAGGTTGTTCCTTCCTACCTCTTGAAGCCAGTTGCAGTCACCAAGGAGAACTACAAGCAGGTTCTCGTTGACGGTGGTTACTACACAGCAGACCAGCTGAAATAAGCCTATGATCGCGGCGGGGATGGGCATTCGTCCATCCCCGCTTCTTCAAATAAGAACGCCGGATTGTACGGCGCTGGATTGCGATATGGATAATACCCTTCTCGAAATGCGGAATATCACCAAGACATTCCCGGGCGTGAAAGCTCTGGAGAATGTGAACCTGAAGGTTCGCCAAGGTGAGATACACGCACTTGTCGGCGAAAACGGCGCTGGAAAGTCGACCCTGATGAAGGTCCTTTCGGGTGTTTACCCTGCCGGCACCTATGATGGCGAAATTCACTATGAAGGTCAGCTGCGAAATTTCCGCGCGATCAATGACAGTGAAGAAATTGGCATCATCATCATTCACCAGGAATTGGCGCTCGTTCCGCTTCTCTCGATTGCCGAAAACATTTTTCTCGGAAACGAAATCGCCAAGAATGGCGTGATCGGTTGGCAAGAGACGTTCAACCGCACGCGCGAACTGTTGAAGAAGGTTGGCCTCAAGGAATCGCCTGAAACGCTGATCACCGACATTGGTGTGGGCAAGCAGCAGCTCGTGGAAATTGCCAAGGCGTTGTCCAAGAGCGTGAAGCTTCTCATTCTCGACGAGCCCACGGCATCGCTGAACGAAAGCGATTCGGAAGCTCTGCTCAACCTGTTGATCGAGTTCCGCAAGCAGGGCCTGACCTCCATCATCATCACGCACAAGCTGAATGAAGTGCGCAAGGTCGCTGACCAGATCACTGTTCTGCGTGACGGTATGACGGTCAAGACGCTGGACTGTCATAATGAAGAGATCAGCGAAGACGTGATTATCCGCAACATGGTCGGCCGCGATCTCGAAGACCGCTATCCGCCGCGCGATGTTCCGATTGGTGAAACGATTCTGGAAGTGAAGAACTGGAACGCGTTCCACCAGCAGCACAGAGATCGTCAGGTTCTCCACGATATCAACGTCAACGTCCGCAAGGGTGAGGTTGTCGGCATTGCGGGCCTGATGGGCGCTGGACGCACCGAATTTGCAATGAGCGTGTTCGGCAAGTCCTACGGACACAAGATCAGCGGTGACGTTCTGATCCATGGCAAGCCCGTTGACGTCAGCACTGTCCGCAAGGCCATCGATGCAGGCCTCGCTTACGTGACAGAAGACCGCAAGCATTTGGGCCTCGTGCTCAACGACAATATTTTGCACAACACTACGCTTGCTAACCTGGCCGGTGTTTCGTCTGCCAGCGTCATTGACGACATCAAGGAAATGTCTGTCGCAAATGACTTCCGCAAGCGTCTGCGCATTCGGTCGTCGGGCATTTTCCAGGAAACGGTCAACCTTTCCGGCGGTAACCAGCAAAAGGTTGTCTTGTCGAAATGGTTGTTCTCCAATCCTGACGTCCTCATTCTGGACGAGCCGACGCGTGGTATCGACGTTGGCGCAAAATACGAAATCTACACTATTATCAACCAGCTCGCCGCCGAAGGAAAAGGCGTTCTGATGATCTCATCGGAAATGCCCGAACTGCTTGGCAATTGCGACCGCATCTACGTTATGAACGAAGGACGGATTGTCGCCGAATTGCCGAAGGGAGAGGCGAGCCAGGAAAGCATCATGCGCGCTATCATGCGCTCAGGGGAGAAGAACTGATGAGTTCGGCCAACACATCCACCGAAGAGAGCAACGTCGTTTCAGTCGGCTCGTATATCCGGTCCAATATCCGTGAATACGGCATGCTGATTGCGCTCGTCGCCATCATGGTTTTCTTCCAGTTTTATACCGGCGGCATCCTGTTTCGCCCGGTTAACCTGACGAACCTGATTCTGCAGAATTCCTTCATCGTCATCATGTCGCTCGGCATGCTGCTGGTCATCGTCGCCGGACATATCGACCTTTCGGTTGGTTCCATCGTCGCTTTCGTCGGAGCGGTCGCGGCCATTTTGACGGTACAATGGGGAATGAACCCGCTTTTGGCAGCTCTGATCTGCCTTGGCGTCGGCGGCTTGATCGGCGCAGCGCAAGGCTACTGGATTGCCTATCACCGAATTCCGTCGTTCATCGTCACGCTGGCAGGCATGCTTGTTTTCCGTGGTCTGACGCTGTTCGTGCTTGGCGGCAAGAATATCGGTCCATTCCCGGTTGACTTCCAGGTGGTCAGCACTGGCTTCTTGCCTGACTTTGGCGGAATTGAAGGTTTCAACACCACGTCCATGGTGCTGACACTGGCCATTACAGCTGTCCTGTTCGTGCTTGCGCTGCGCCGTCGTCAGGTCAATGTGCGTCACGGCATCAGCGTTGAGCCATTCGGCTTCTTCATGGTGCAGCACCTCCTGATCTCTGGTGCTATCCTGTTCCTCGGATATCAGCTGTCGACCTATCGCGGTTTGCCAAACGTGCTAATCGTGATGCTTCTGCTGATCGCGCTTTACAGCTTTGTCACGCGCCGCACGACGATTGGTCGCCGGATCTATGCAATGGGCGGAAACGAGAAGGCCACGAAGCTTTCCGGTATCAACACCGAGCGTTTGAGCTTCCTGACTTTCGTCAACATGGGTGTGCTCGCTGGATTGGCTGGCATGATCATCGCAACACGTTTGAACTCTGCAACGCCAAAGGCGGGCGCGGGCTTCGAGCTGGACGTTATCGCAGCATGCTTCATTGGCGGCGCATCGGCATCCGGCGGCGTTGGCAAGATCACTGGTGCGGTCATTGGTGCCTTCATCATGGGCGTTATGAACAACGGCATGTCGATTGTCGGTCTCGGCATCGACTTCCAGCAAATGGTCAAGGGCCTGGTGCTTCTGGCTGCTGTGTTCTTCGACGTCTACAACAAGAACAAGGGCTGACCTTCGTTCGGCTCATCTATTTGGATTGACTAAAGTGGCCGGTTTCCGGCCACTTTCATGAGATGTAGGCGTCAAACGTCTTTGAAAGGAAATATCGTGCTGATTTCTCAGATCAAGAATGCAAGCGGTATCATAGTCGCTGTTCGTGAAGATGGCGGCCAAGCGCGTGCTGTCAACAATGCCGGTTCCGTTTATGAACTAGCGCTAGAGGCGGCCAATAATGGCAAGACGTTGGCGCAAGTCATAGAAGCGCGCGGCTATGGCGAGGTCGTGGACCTTGAAGAAGCCTATGCGGAAGGCAAGTTCCTGCCGCCGATCACGCATCCCGATCCAGCGCACCTGCACCTGACGGGGACTGGGCTTACTCATCTTGGGTCGGCCGCCACGCGCGACAGCATGCACAAGAAGACCAGTGAATCGTCTGAAGAGAGCCTCACGGACTCCATGAAGATGTTCAAGATGGGCCTTGAGAATGGCAAGCCGAAGGCTGGTGAAAAGGGCGTTCAGCCTGAGTGGTTCTATAAGGGCAATGGTCATGTGGCCACAGCACCCGGCGCTGCTCTTGTGTCGCCATCATTCGCTCTCGATGGTGGTGAAGAGCCTGAGATGGCTGGCATCTATGTCATCGCTGATAACGGCCAGGCGTTTCGCATCGGCTTTGCCGTCTCCAACGAGTTCTCGGACCACGTGACAGAGCGGATGAACTATCTGTATCTGGCGCACTCCAAGCTTCGTCCTGCAAGCTTCGGCCCGGAAATCCGCGTTGGCGCTGCGCCATCGGATATTCGCGGAACATCGCGCATATTGCGAGATGGCAAGGTTATCTTCGAAAAGCCGTTCTTGTCTGGCGAAGACAACATGTCCCACACCTTCGCGAACCTTGAATATCACCATTTTAAATACGGTCTTTTCCGCGCTCCAGGCGAGGTTCACGTTCATATGTTCGGAACGGCGACGCTCTCATTCGCTGATGGCGTGAAGCCGGAAGCTGGCGATGTATTCGAAATCGAAGCCGCAGGTTTCGGGCTTCCGCTGCGCAACGCGCTGCGGGTCGAGATGGAAGAAACGGTATCGATCCAGCAGCTCTGAGCAGATTCTGAATTCTGTCTAAAAGCCTCGAACCTATGGTTCGGGGCTTTTTTGTTGTCCGCCCCCCCTGTGCAAGCTCTATCTGACGCCATCGGATGGCAGGGGAGTGACGATGAAAACCTGACGTTCGCAAAAGTCGCGGTGGCTTATGGATGCTGAGTTTGCAGCCTGATCGATGGTCCTGAAGATACTGAGGGTAAAGTTGGTAAATTGCGTTGCGATGCACGAGAGAGTTGCCGGTCGTCATTTGCGGCGGGCTACATCAGGCAGAGCGTAGTTCACCTCCGCAAGCATTGACCAGCGCTTGTTCGAATACAGCACGGTCAAGCCCAGCCTTGCGTCATGATCGACGCGAAACATTCATCCGCATCAGAATTGCGAAGGCAGCCAAAAAACCTCGGCATTCGTGTGCGGCGTGAAGAGGCCTGAATTGTCCCCTTGTGGAATGCAAAGCAGGGGAGGTTGCAGGTCGGTGATACAGCAAAACGGCGCGACATATGTCGCGCCGTTCTTTTTTAATTGTCTAGGCCAGTCCGTGATCAGACAGACGTGTAGGCTGCGACGATGGCATCGACCTGTGTGCTGTTCAAAGACTGCATCTGCGCAGAGGTCAGGGCCTCAATCGTCGTATCCGTGAGGGTAGCGATTGCAGCTGTTGTCAGGCCAGCAAGGCCCTTCGTGCTCAACGCAGCGATTTCATCAGTTGTGAAGCTGTTGAGTTCATCTGCATCGAGTGTGCCCACCTGAGCGGAGCTAAGTGCGGCAACCTGCACGGAGGTGAGGGCTGCGATGTTATCGGAGTTGAATGTAGCCAACTGAGCCGTCGTGAGAGCTGCAAGCTGCACAGTGCCAAGGGAGGCAACCTGTACTGTCTGCAATCCTGCCAGAGAGTCGGTTGACAAAGCACTCATCTGCGATGCCGTCAAACCAGCGATCTGACCTGTTGTCAGAACACCGACCTGCTCCGATGTCAAGGATCCAACCTGTGCTGTACCCAGCTTGGCAACCTGTGCGGATGAGAGTGCAACGAGGTTGGCTGTGCTGAGGCCAGCCAGTGCTGTTGTGGTGACACCTGCCAGAGATGCAACGCTGAGTGCTGCAATCTCGTCGGTTGAGAAGCTGCTAAGCTCCGTAGCGTCGAGAGTTGCGACCTGTGCGGACGTCAGTGCCCCAACCTGTGCGCTTGTCAGAGCGACGATGTTGTCAGAGCTGAAGGCTTCCAGTTGTGCAGTGCTCAGCGCTGCCAGCTGTTTTGTGCCGAGAGCCGCAACCTGTGTGGACTGGAGACCAGCGAGGACTGTCGTCGTGAGCGCGCCGATCTGGTTGGACGTTAGCGAAGCAATCTGGCCAGTGGTCAGGACGGCCAGTTGATCCGAAGTGATCGATCCGATCTGTGCGGTGCTCAGGCTTGCAACCTGCGAGGAAGACAGAGCAACGAGGTTATCGGTGCTCAGGCCAGCCAGCGTGGCTGTGGTCAGGCCCACAAGCGACTTGGTTGTCAGTGCGGCAATCTCGTCGGTCGAGAAGCTTCCAAGTTCAGTCGCGTCGATTGTTCCCATCTGAGCGGAGCTGAGGACTGCAACCTGCGTGGTTGTCAGCGCTGCAATGTTGTCAGAAGTGAATACTGCCAACTGATCCGTCGTGAGTGCAGCGAGCTGCGCTGTGCCCAGTGTTGGAACCTGTGTGGATTGCAATCCAGCCAAGGACGCGGTCGACAAGGCTTTGACCTGTACAGCAGACAATCCGGCGATCTGGTCTGTCGAGAAAACATTCAACTGATCCGATGTCAGCGATGCAATCTGAGAGGTACCAAGCTTGGAAAGCTGCGTGGATGTCAACGCTGTGACGTTGTCTGTGCTGAGGCCAGCCAGCGCCGTTGTCGAAATGCCAGCCAGCGATGTCAGGCTGAGAGCCGCGATCTCGTCGGTTGAGAAGCTGTTCAGTTCGGCAGCGTCGAGAGTTGCTACCTGTGCGGAGGTCAAGGCGACAACCTGTGAGCTGGTCAGAGCCGTGATGTTGTCGGATGTAAATGCCTGGAGCTGGGCAGTGCTGAGTGCAGTCAGCTGTTTGTTGCTAAGAGCTGCGACCTGTACGGACTGGAGGCCAGCCAGCATGTCGGTTGTCAAAGCGCCCAACTGGTTGGCAGTCAGCGATGCGATCTGGACTGTGGTGAGGACACCCAGCTGTTCGGAAGTGATGGATCCGATCTGTGCAGTGCTCAAAGTTGCGACCTGTGAGGACGTCAGAGCGACCAGCTTGTCCGTGTTCAGAGTTGACAACGCGGTTGTTGTCAAACCTGGAAGGGCTTTGATGCTGAGAGACGCAATTTCATCCGTGGTGAAGCTGTTGAGTTCGTCTGCATCCAGTGTTGCAACCTGAGCGGCGCTGAGTGCGGCAACCTGCGTTGTACCAAGTGCTGCGATGTTGTCTGAGTTGAAGGCGGCCAGCTGGGCCGTGGTGAGTGCCGTGAGCTGGGCTGTGCCGAGTGCTCCAACCTGTGCGGTCTGCAACCCTGCCAGCGAGTCGGTTGTCAAGGCTTTGACCTGCGTGGCAGACAATCCAACCACTTGACCTGTGGTGAGAACGCCTACCTGATCAGATGTCAGGGATGCGATCTGAGCCGTACCAAGCTTGGCGATCTGTGTGGATGTGAAGGCCACAACGTTGTCCGTGCTCAATCCAGCCAGGGCAGTTGTCGTGATGCCAGAGAGAGAGGCAACGCTGAGGGAAGCAATTTCATCTGTCGAGAAGCTGTTCAACTCAGAAGCGTCGAGAGTCGCCATCTGGCCAGAGCTCAAAGCGCCAACCTGAGTGCTGGTCAATGCAGCGATGTTGTCAGAGGTGAAGGCGGAAAGCTGTGTTGTTGTGATAGCCTGAAGCTGCTTGGTGCTCAGAGCAGCAACTTGAGCAGACACGAGACCAGCGAGTGCGTCAGTTGTGACTGCAGCGACTTGCTTGGCTGTCAGAGCCGCGATCTGGCCAGTGGTGAGAACTCCGAGCTGATCAGAGCTGATCGAACCGATCTGCGCAGTGCTCAGGTTCGCCACTTGCGTGGAAGAGAAGGCGACCACGTTATCAGTGCTGAGGGCTGCCAAGACTGCTGTTGTAATACCGGACAGCGCCTTGACACTCAAGGATGCGATTTCGCCGGTGGTGAAGCTGTTGAGTTCAGAAGCGTCCAGTGTTGCGACCTGAGCAGAGCTAAGTGCTGCAACCTGTGTATTGCCCAGTGCTGCGATATTATCCGAGCTGAAGGCAGCAAGCTGAGTTGTGGTGAGAGCTGCGAGCTGTATTGTCGTCAGAGCTGCAACCTGTGCTGTCTGCAGACCAGCGAGAGAATCTGTGGTCAGGGTCTTGATCTGTGCTGCGGACATTCCGCCAAATTGACCCGTGGTGAGAACACCGACCTGATCGGATGTCAGCGAGGCGATCTGAGCTGTTCCAAGCTTGGAAATCTGCGTGGATGTCAGTGCGACAACGTTGTCTGTGCTGAGTGCAGCCAGAACCGCGGTGCCAACGCCTGCGAGCGATGTGACGCTGAGTGCGGCAATCTCGGCGGTCGAGAAGCTGTTGAGCTCGGCAGCGTCGAGTGTTGCAACCTGTGTTGCGCTCAAAGAGCCGACCTGGGTGCTGGTCAAGGCTGCGATGTTGTCGGAGTTGAAAGCGGCAAGCTGTGCCGTTGAAAGTGCGATAAGCTGCTTGGTGCCCAGAGACGCAACCTGTGCAGACTGAAGCCCGGCAAGAGCGGCAGTCGAGACTGCAGCAATCTGTTTGGCGGTCAGAGATGCAAGCTGGCTTGTGGTGAGTACGCCAAGCTGATCGGACGTGATAGAGCCGACCTGTGCGGTGCTCAGAGTTGCAACTTGTGTAGAAGAGAGAGCGGTGACGTTATCCGTGCTCATTCCCGCAAGTGCGGTCGTCGTCAGGCCTGTAATCGCTTTGGCGCTGAGAGCAGCAATTTCATCTGTCGTAAAGCTGTTGAGCTCACTCGCATCGAGTGTTCCAACCTGCGCGGCGGTCAGCGCGCGGACCTGTGTGCTTGTCAGAGCCGCAATGTTGTCAGACGAAAAATTGTCCAACTGGCTGGTGTACATAGCAACGATCTGGCCTGTCGAAAGGCCTGTAATCTGATCTGTTCCGATCGCGGTAAGCTGGTCGACATTCAAGCCAACGATTGCCTTGGCGGAAATAGCGCTGATCGAGGAGCTGCTGAGAGCCGTGATGGCTTCAGTGGTGATCGCATTGATCTGCGCCGAAGAAAGAGCGGCGATCTGGCTGGTGCTGAGAGCCGCAACGTCATCTGTTCTCAGACCTGCGACCGTTGCGGTTGAAAGTGAGGAAATCTGTTTTATGGAAAGCGAAGAAATAATAGAAGTCATGGACGCGTGCCCCCGTTGATAACTGACCAAAGCGCCACCCGCCGAACCAATCCTGCGCGATGCGCGAATTGACAGAGCGTCTCAAACGCTCGACGATAACGTCGGTCGAGTGAGCGTCCATTTGGACAATAGCATGTTAAGCAGAACATGGCTCGTTTGAGCCGGCGCATCGGGGGGCATCATGCGTTCAGAACTCGCATAGAGTTCTGGTCCCTCCGCCATCATCCACTAGAGCTTTTTTAATGAAAGCTTTCGATGTCCAGCTCGCACTCAAGGACGTGCGATCACAACCACCTCATATGAACGATGCCACTATCTACCATAATACGTAAAATATTAGTTAACGCGGGAGTGTGACTCATGTGTTGTTGTAGTCTTCTTCGAGTCTAAACGAGGCATATAGTCTTAAAATGCGACATATGCTGCTCGTGCTATTCCGAAATCTAAATCCAGTTTCAGCAGGCATAATAGTAATGTCGCTATTTAGTTATGGATAAAATAAAAACGGACCTGGTTCGTCAAAATCACGACTTTTTTTGGTTTTCGAGGGTTTTTAGTGGTTTCAAGCAATGAAAATTTAGTTGCGATGGTGAAATACAATGATGGATTAGATATCTCAAAAAAAAGCATCAGCTAAAACTACAGTATATTCTAAAGTAATATTGTAGGTTATCGAAATTCAATTCCATGAAAACTGCTTTTCGCGACGGCTTTGAAAACATCTCTGCCATATAAAAACCCACCGGCCGGATATGGGCGGTGGGTTTCTGTTGGGTATGATAGCCTCTGAGTGGGGATCAGCTCTGCGACTGGCTCTGCGCGTGCTCCACCTTTACTGATACCGTCAGGCTTTCGTCAGAGAACCCTACGCGCATGCCAGAGACCGGTGCGCAATCGCGGTAGGAGAGGCCGCTGGCAATACGCACGTAGCGTTCATCCGGGCAGACCTTGTTCGCTGCATCGAAGCCGACCCAGCCGAGGCCGGGAACATGGGCTTCCGCCCAGGCGTGGGTCGCGATCTGCTCTGCCACGTCTTCCATCATCAGATAACCGGAGATGTAGCGGGCTGGCAGGCCCATGTGACGCGCGGCGGAGATGAAGATGTGGCTGTGGTCCTGGCAGACGCCCTTGCCGGCTTCCAGAGCCTGTTCCGCGGTTGTCTCGGTGCCTGTTGATCCTGTCTCGTAGGCCACTTCGAGATGCACGAGCGCCATCAACTCGTGAAGTCTTTCCAGTGGCGTATCGCCCGTTGATTGCCGCACGAGTTCTCTGATCAGCTTGCCAGGCTTTGTCAGCGGCGTTTCGCGCATGAAAAGCCAAAGGGGCGCGTTACCGATGTGGTTACCGAAGACGCCCGCCTTATCATGCGTGTCAACCTCGCCGCAGGCGATGACCTTGACGGCCTTGCGTGGGCCTTCTGTCTCGACCAGTTCAACACGGTTGCCAAAATGATCGTCGTAACGCACTTCCAATGTGGCGCCGTCGACGGTTACTTTCCAGTCGATAACGGTCTGCGTTGGCCCGGTTGCGGGCGTCAGTCGCAGTCGCTGCAAAGAATAAGGGACCGGCTCATCATAGAGATACTCGGTCGTATGGTTGATCTTCAAGCGCATGTCTTATCCCCGCCTCACGTCCGCTTACTGGTAGAAGCGGTAGCCGTCCGTGATTTCCTGGCCCAACTGGGCGTTCTTGTTGACGAAAAGCTCGAGAAACTCGTGCAATCCCTGGTCCATCACCCGGCTTATTGTTGTTTTCTGTAGCGTTGCCAGAATGGTTGCAGCCGTGTCATGGGCTGCGTGCTTTTCGCCGTATTCTTCGCCAAGATGGCCAAGGTTGCTGACGATCTTCTCGTAACAATAGGCGAGAGAACGTGGCATTCGTCCGTTCAGGATCAAAAAGTCGGCAATGTTGGATGGTTTGTACTCAGCATCATAAACCCACCCATAGGAACGATGCGCAGAAACCGAACGCAGGATCGATTCCCATTGCGCGTTATCCAGCGAGGAGCCGACCTGGGCTGCCGCAGGCAAGAGAACATAGTATTTCACGTCTAGAATACGGGCTGTGTTGTCTGCTCGTTCGATGAACGTGCCAATTCTCGAGAAGTTATACTGGTCGTTGCGCAGCATGGACCCGTGAAATGCACCTCGGACAAGACCAGCGCGATGCTTGATGACATCAATGACCTGCGGCAACTCCGCCGCTTTGACCTTGCGCGCCAGCAGGGTCTTGAGTTCGATCCAGAATTCGTTCGTCGCTTCCCATGTTTCGCGCGTCAGCGCGGTGCGCACCATGCGGGCGTTGTTTCTGCCAAACTCGATGCACGACATAACGCTCGAAGGGTTGGCCTTGTCGCGCAACATATAGTCGATGGCGTCAGCGGTCGTGACCTTGTCATGATGCTGGAGAAATTCTTCGCGTGCACCAGCACTTTGCAGCACGCCGTCCCAATCCTCATCGGTACTGCCGCTGCGGGTGAGGGAGACACGCATTCCAGCATCAACCAGCCGCGCAATGTTTTCGGCGCGCTCAATGTAGCGGAACATCCAGTAGAGTCCGTTGGCCGTTCTTCCCAGCATGGCTTAGTCCTCCAGTACCCACGTATCTTTGGTGCCGCCGCCCTGGCTGGAATTCACCACGAGTGATCCCTGCTTGAGCGCGACGCGCGTCAGTCCGCCCGGAATGATCTTCACCTTGTCGGACACCAGAACATAGGGTCGAAGGTCAACGTGACGTGGAGCGATGCCGTTTTTCACCATGATTGGCACTGTGGAAAGCGAAAGCGTGGGTTGTGCGATGTAGTTTGATGGCCGGGCGCGGAGCTTGTCCGCAAAAAGTGCGCGCTCTTTTTTCGACGCCGTCGGGCCAACCAACATGCCGTAGCCGCCGGAGCCATGGACTTCCTTCACGACGAGGTCAGCCAGATTGTCGAGAACATATTTCAGGCTGTCCGGCTCGGAACAGCGCCATGTCGGCACGTTTTCCAGAAGCGGCTTGCGGCCGGTGTAGAACTCAACGATTTCAGGCATGTAGGAATAGATCGCCTTGTCGTCGGATATGCCAGTGCCGGGTGCATTGGCGATGGTAATATTACCAGCCCGGTAGACATCCATAATGCCTGGAATGCCGAGAGCGGAATCCGGACGGAAGGTGAGGGGATCAAGGAAATCGTCATCGACGCGCCGGTACAGCACATCGATGGCCTCATATCCACGCGTCGTGCGCATCTTGACCTTGCCATCCATGACGCGCAGATCCGAACCTTCAACAAGCTCGACGCCCATCATGTCGGCAAGGAACGAATGTTCGTAATAGGCCGAGTTATGGATGCCGGGGGTGAGAACGGCAACGCGCGGTTTTCCCTTGCAGCCGGGAGGCGCCAGCGAAGCCAACGAGTGGCGCAGTTGATACGGATAATCCTCGACGCGCTGAACTTTGTTCTCGTGAAACAGCTCGGGAAACATCTGCATCATTGTTTCGCGGTTTTCCAGCATGTAGCTGACACCGGAAGGCGTGCGGGCATTGTCTTCGAGAACATAGAACTGGTCTTCGCCGGTTCGCACGATATCGGTGCCGACAATGTGCGTATAGACGCCGCCCGGTGGCTTGAACCCGATCATTTCAGGCAGAAAAGCCTCGTTGCGTTCAATGAGCTCTCGCGGGATGCGTCCGGCGCGGATGATTTCCTGCTTGTGGTAGATATCGTCCAGAAAAGCATTGAGCGCCAGAACGCGCTGTTCAATGCCTTGAGCCAGCTTGCGCCATTCGCGGCCGGAAATGATGCGGGGAATAATGTCGAACGGAATCAGCTTTTCAGCGCTGTCTGCATGCCCGTAGACGGCGAACGTAATGCCGGTCTTTCGGAATATGTTTTCAGCATCGCGGGATTTCTGGATCAGGTGTGATCTGTCCTGCCTGCTGTACCATTCATTGTATTTTTCATACGGGCTGCGCGGCGTTGAGTCCGCATTTATCATTTCGTCAAATGCCAACTTTAGGTTCCCCATTTTTGTCCATTTGATTACAAGCACGCTCGCAATGCAAGAACCCAGCGTGATCTCGCTTCAGAATTTTTTCAACATAAACCGGTGCTAAGCACACAAAAAATAAGCAGTTTTGATAGTTGCTGCACGAAAATGCGGCAGAGGGTGAATTGGTTTCATCGTAAAATACGATTTGCTCACATGTCTTTAGGGTTGCAGGCATGCTCCTGCTTAATTTCCCGCCATTTTTTTCTGCTCGCTCCGTCAACAGTAACGGGTCGAGGTGGTGGCTCGTTAAGTGTTAGAGCCTGCGATTAGGGGTTTGTTAACCATAAAACCATACTCCTTGTTAATCGAAAGATCTATGAGCCGGGGGTAATATGTCTATTTCGCGTCGGGGGGTCCTGTTCGGGCTGCCACTTCTTCTTGCGGGTTGCGCGAGCACCAACTTCGTTCAACAGAAGACCAATTATGCCGCCTTGCCGAACGAAAAGTTCCCAATGGGTGCCATGCCGCTGGACAAGATCAGCCCTGAACTTCGCCGCCAGGAAGTCGCCTATGTGACCACGCATCCGGCAGGAACAGTCGTCGTGGATACGCCTGCTCGGCGCCTCTATTATATTATGGGCAACGGCCGGGCGATGCGCTACGGCGTTGGTGTTGGACGCCAGGGTCTTGCCCTCAAGGGTGATGCCTATGTGGGCCGCAAGGCCGAGTGGCCGAGCTGGACACCGACAGCCAATATGATCCGCCGCGAACCGGAACGGAACCGGAAGTATGCGGGCGGCATGCCGGGCGGTCCGAACAATCCTCTGGGCGCGCGCGCCATCTATCTCTACCGCGGTGGCAACGACACGATGTTCCGTCTGCATGGAACCAACCAGCCGCAGTCAATCGGCCATGCCATGTCCAGCGGCTGCATCCGCATGCTGAACCATGACATTGTGGATCTCTACGAGCGCGTACCTGTGGGTGCTCGCATTGTTGTCTTGCAGGCCTGATCACCCAACAATTGCCTTGATCCAGCAGTTTGAAAGCTGGATCACCCCTCCATTGTAACGGTACCATCATGTGTCGTTTTCTCGCCTATACCGGCTCTCCCGTCTGGCTCGACAGTCTCCTGATCGAGCCGGAAAGCTCGCTCATCACACAGTCGCTTGCGGCGAGAGAGGCGAAAACGGTGGTCAATGGCGATGGGTGCGGCATTGGCTGGTATGGTGAAAGGGGAGAACCGGGTATCTATCGCGGCATCTTGCCTGCGTGGTCGGATCGTAATCTCACCTCGCTTTGCCACCAATTGCGCTCCAGCATGTTTCTGGCACATGTGCGCTCAGCCACCACGGGCGGCGTATCCATGGCCAACTGCCATCCCTTCGGCTTTGGTCGCCACCTTTTCATGCATAACGGCCAGATCGGTGGCTACGAGAAGGTCAAGCGTGCCATCGAGGCGCATATTCAGGATGAGGTTTATTGTTCGCGCGCGGGGAATGGCGATAGCGAGGCGATTTTCCTGATTGCAGCGGGTCTGGGGCTGGATAGTGATCCTGTCGATGCTTTGAAGAAGACCCTGCAGATATGTCTGGATGTGGTGGTTCGCGCCGATCTTGATCAGCCGGTCAGGTTTAGCGCCATCCATGCGGATGGCGAGAAGCTGCACGCATTTCGATGGTCCAGTGACGATCGTCCACCCACGCTCTACTGGCGCAATATCGGCGCGGGGATAGCCGTCGCGTCCGAACCTTTCGGAACCGGCGTGGAGAGGTGGGACATCATCCCGGCCAACACCGTCGCGACGATTGTTGGCACGGATATTAGTTTTGAACCGTTCAACCCCGTTGAACAGCCCAGAATGGTGATGTCTGCCTGAACGGCAGAGCACATCTCATGAAATCGGATGCTCCAGTTGTTTACTTTCCTGCGCGAAAACCTTCGGTGGCTAAGCGCCGGTTTTGCAATGCTCTTTGCGTCGTCCTTCGGTCAAACCTTCTTCATCTCGCTCTCTGGAGGTGAGATACGACAGGACCTTGGCTTGAGCGATGGAGAGTTCGGCCTTCTCTATATGGGTGTCACCCTGGCATCCGCCGCTTGTCTTGTCTGGCTCGGCAAACTTCTGGATGTGAAAACGCCGCGCTTCGTTGTTGCCATCGCAGCAATTGCGCTGGCACTGGGAGCGGTCAGCCTGGCCTATGCCACATCGCTGGCTTTGTTGATTTTTGGTCTGTTTCTCCTGCGTCTGTTCGGGCAGGGAATGATGGTGCACATAGCCTACACCACAATCGGCCGCTGGTTTGCGGCCGAGCGCGGGCGGGCCGTGTCTATTTCAGCGCTGGGCCTGAATGTTGGGCAGGCGGTTTTGCCGTGGCTTTCGGTGGCCGCTATTGCCGGGTTCGGCTGGCGAAATCTGTGGGTTATCGTTGCCGCATTCATCGTGTTTTTGGTGCTGCCTTTTCTCCTCGCATTCACGAAAATCGAACGTGTCCCGGTCGTTGCGGCATCATCGCAAAACGCGGTCGTTTCCCGCAGTTGGACGCGAGGCCAGGTGTTACGCGATCCGTATTTCTACCTGCTGCTTCTCGGCATGCTGCCGCCTGCCTTCATCAGCAATACCATTTTCTTTCACCAGGTTCACCTGTCGCAATCCAAGGGATGGGCGGTCGAAACCTTTGCCTCAGCCTTTCTGCTCTATGCTGTCATGGCTGTTTTGAACTCGTTGCTTTCAGGTTATCTCGTCGACCGGTTTTCAGCGCTTCGCTTGCTGCCATTCTACCTTTTACCATTCGGTTGCGGTTGCGTGCTGCTTGGCACCGTCGATGCACCCTGGGTCGTCTTCGCCTTCATGGTTCTTTACGGAATATCCGACGGCTTCTCGCTAACGCTTTTCGGAAGCCTCTGGCCGGAAGTCTACGGCGTCAAATTTCTTGGCGCCATTCGCGCCGTCATTGTCGCCATCATGGTTTTTGCCTCATCGCTTGGCCCCGGTCTTGGCGGTATTCTGATCGATTCCGGCGTTTCCTTCACATCTCAAATCATTGTCATGGGCGCCTACTGCATCCTCATCTGCGCAGTTTTACTACCTGTAACACGCCATGCGCGTAGGCGGTAAGGAGGGTCGTCGCGCCCTGCTTGCGGTGCTCTCCAATATGTGATTGCCCAGGCGGAGAAGAGGTCGGAAGCCATGTTGTTATTGGGCTTGAAACGTGTATTTCAAATGCTGCCTGTATTAGTCATGTTTACTTTCAACAGTTCGCATTTCCGCCTTGAGGACACATCTATGGTATTTTTTGAAAAACTGTCGCGCTATCAGCCCTACGCTCTGGCTGCGCTGCGAATCATCACAGCGCTTTTGTTCATTGAGCATGGCACACAAAAGCTGTTCGGCTTCCCCGCATCGCAGATGGAAGGCGCGCTGCCGCCCATGTTGCTGGTTGCGGCCCTTCTGGAGCTTGTTGGCGGATTGCTCATTCTCGTGGGGCTTTTCACGCGCCCGACTGCATTTGTGCTGTCCGGCTTGATGGCATTTGCCTATTTCATCGCCCACGCACCGAAAAGCATTTTCCCGGCATTGAATAGTGGCGATGCCGCCATCCTGTTCTGCTTTGTCTTTCTCTACCTGGTGTTTGCAGGCGCCGGCGCGCTGTCGGTTGATGCAAACCGCCGCTAATCCATTGCCGATCTGACATCAACGCCGCTTGAGCCCGCATCAAGCGGCGTTTTTGTTTTCAGTTCGCCAGCCTTGCCAGCGACTTCATCAGCCATGTCTGGATCTTGGCATTGAGCAGTTCCGGGCTGATTGGTTTTGACAGATAATCATCCATACCGGCGGCGAGACAGAGATCGCGGTCGCTTTCATGCGCATGTGCCATGACACCGATGATCGGAACCCGGCTCGCATTCAACATGCGGTCTTCTTCCGCGCGAATGGTCTGTGTCGCACGATATCCGTTCATGATGGGCATGGAGATATCCATCAGGATGATCGATGGACGAGCCGCTCGCCATATCTGGACGGCCTGTTCGCCATCGTCGACAATCCGGTATTTGAGGCCGGTCTGCTGAAGGATCTGGTTGAAAACGATCTGGTTGACGTCATTGTCTTCGGCAATCAGCACATCCAGCGAACTGGTGGTCCTATTCGGTGCCGGGGGCGTAGCATGGCCGCGATCTGTTGGCGCTTGCGTCATGTTGAGCGGGGGATGGGTCTCAGTGACAGTGCTTTTGGGCGTTCCCTGGGTTGCTGAACGTCTCGCACGGCTTCTATCAACGAGTTCCGTCAGTGTTTTTCTCAGCCGGTCTGCCCCTACCGATTTTATGAATTGACCATCGAGTGCATCATGGTCTGCACTGGCCATGTCCATTGAGGTCAGTGCGATGATCGCCGTGTCGCTGAGGCGCGGGTCTTGTCTCATCGTGCGGGCCAACTCCATGCCATCCAGAACCGGCACAGACTGGTTCAGAATGATGGCATCGATGGCAAAGCCGATACTGGCTGCTTCCTTTAAAATTGCAAGCGCAGTCGCGGTGCTGTCCGCGGCGCAGGTGTCAACGCCCCAGCCTTTCAATTGCTCGTTGAGGTTGCTTTGAGCAGCGGCGTCTTCAACGACCAGCACACTCAACGTGACGTATTGGGCAAGCGCCGGTTCTTCCTTCATGACGTGCGTTTCGGCCTGCTTGTCTTCGCCAACAGGCTCGTGCTCCTGCGAAGCCGCGTTGTTCTCGCGTTCACGCGCGATAATGTCGGTGCAGTCGAAGGCGGTGATGAGGATTTTGTCACCGCCAATTCGTTGCTCGAACAGGATGATCGACCGCCCGGACTTGCTCTCGATCTGTCTCGATGCGGTGCCGTCTATCAGCTTGAGATGCTCGACGCCCTCTTCAATGCGCAGATTGCCGAAGTCGGAGCTTTCAAAGGTATTCTCCAGATAAGCACGGTAAGGCTGGCCTGATAGGTCGATCTTTTCACTGATATCCCACAGCGTGTGAAAACACCCGTTGGCATATTCGATTGTCAGGTCCGGCCCCACAAGCATGATGCCGACGGGCAGAGAGTCCAGAATGGATTGAGCGTCCGGTTGCGGGTTTTCGGTGGCACTGGCTTGGGCGAGGGGGATGGGCAGAACATCGGGCTTCGGAGATGTGGAAGTCTCTTCATTGTGCCGGGCCGGAGGCATCGCCTCGAAAACCTCAAATAGAAACAGGCTGCCATCTTCGGTTTCAAACCGTTCGCATTTTATGGCCGGGGCTTGGCCCGGACTAAAGCCTGCGCATTTCAGCGTTTCGTCGGTTGCAAAGACGAGGCATCGCCGTTCCTTATCGTCCCGGTCCCACTCATCGGCCATACCGTGCAATTGGCTGGATGTCTTGCCGATAAAATCCTGGCGGGATCGCGCGGCAAATCGCGCATAGGCATCGTTAACGCAGACATATCGAAGCTGGCTATCCTTGATGCAGGCGGGCAGATCCAGCGTCATGACGCCGTCCCGCGCTTTCTCAAGCAATCCACCAGCAGCTATCAAGTCAGTCTCCGTCTATTCTGCGGCTTGCAATGGAATCAGCTTTAACGTGCAATGTCGTTCACTGTATAAACTATTGTAGAATAGTGACATTGGCCATCCGGCCTCAGTCGCATTGAGGTCTTTTTAACCGTCATTTTTAACCAATTATTCACTCTCTACTCTGGCTACAGCACCTGTGGCTTGCGCAACAATCAAAACATTCACTTGACTTTCCGAGCTAAAAAGACCAAATCCCCCTCAAGCTTTCCCCTTTAGGCGGCCGCGTGAGCCGCAGCGTCGAACAAACGATATGATGCATGAAGGAAAAGCGCATTAATGCAGGAGCCGGCGAAACCGCCGCACTGAAGCGCAGAAAGTCATTCCAACCCACAAGTTCCCAATTCACGCGGGGTTCTTGACGCCAAGACAACCGGACCAGCAGGGCTGATCCGGGTTCAAGCGTTTTGGCGCCCCGAAAGGTATACTATTGACCAGTTTTAGCGAACTCGGCCTCTCCGAAAAAATCGTGGCCGGCGTCACCCAGCTCGGTTACACCACACCTACGCCGATCCAGGAAAAAGCGATCCCGCTTCTTCTTCAGGGTCGTGACGTTATCGGTCTTGCACAGACCGGCACAGGCAAGACGGCTGCTTTCGGCCTGCCGCTCATCGAAATGCTCTTGAAGCAGCCTGATCGTCCTGCAAACAGAACGACCCGCACGCTTATTCTCGCTCCGACACGCGAGCTGGTGAACCAGATTGGCGAGAGCCTTCGCGGCTTCGTGCGCAAGACGCATCTGAAGATCAATCAGGTCGTTGGTGGCGCGTCCATCAATAAGCAGCAGATGCAGCTGGAAAAAGGCACAGATATTCTGGTTGCCACGCCCGGTCGCCTGCTCGATCTGATTTCGCGCAACGCGATTTCCCTGTCCAAGGTGACTTTCCTTGTGCTTGACGAAGCCGACCAGATGCTGGACCTTGGCTTTATCCATGATCTGCGCAAGATTTCCCGCATGGTTCCTGCCGAGCGTCAGACTTTGCTGTTTTCGGCCACTATGCCTGCTTCGATTGCAGATCTGGCCGGCAGCTATCTGAAAAACCCGGTTACCGTTCAGGTTACGCCTCCGGGCAAGGCCGCCGACAAGGTTGAGCAGTATGTTCACTTCGTTGCAGGCAAGAACGACAAGACCGAGCTTCTCAAGAAGTCTCTGACAGAGAACCCCGATGGCCGCGCCATCGTGTTCCTTCGCACCAAGCATGGCGCTGAAAAGCTGTCCAAGTATCTGGAGCACATCGGCTTCAAGGTTGCCTCCATCCACGGCAACAAGAGCCAGGGTCAGCGCGAACGCGCTCTCAAGGGCTTCAAGGACGGCGAATTCAAGGTTCTGGTTGCTACAGACGTTGCTGCCCGCGGTATCGATATTCCAGCCGTGACGCACGTCTTCAACTACGATCTGCCTGAAGTGGCTGACGCTTACGTGCACCGTATCGGTCGTACAGCACGCGCCGGTCTCGATGGCATCGCAATCGCGTTTTGTGCACCGGACGAAACCCGTCTGCTGCATGATATCGAAAAGCTGATGAAGATCGAAATTCCTGTGCTGTCGGGCGAGCGTCCAGCTGGTCTGGTCAGCCCGTCGCGTGGGGGCAACAACAACCGTGGTGCTGGCAACCGTGGCAACGCAAACGCCAACGGTCCTCGCCGTCAGGGCGGAGAACGTGGCGAACGCGCCCATGGTGACCGCCCGCAGCGCGGCCCCCGTGATGGTGCTCCGCGTGATGCCGGTCGTCGCAACGGTGAATTCCGTGGCCAGCGCGCTGGTGAATTCGCACCTGTTGACCGTGACAACGATCTTGAAAGCACATCGGATTTCAAGCGTCCAGCCGTTGAAGGTGGTGCTGGAAAGCCAGCTGCAAGCCGCAACCACCGTGGTGGCCAGGGCCGTCCAGCCCGCAAGGCTGGCTCGTTTGCGCCAGCCGGTCAGGGTCGTCCTGCCGGTAACGCGGGTCGCGGCCGCAAGCGCGGCTGATCAGATCTGATCTGAATATGGAAACGCCCGGATCTCTGTCCGGGCGTTTTTATTGCGCGGGCTTTACGCCACAGAGCATTTCCCGTTTGCCTGCAAATCCGGGCCGACGCTCGACGGTAAAGCCAGCTGCACCTAGATTGCGCCGCACGAAACCGGCGGCGGCAAAGGTGGCGAATGTTCCGCCGGGTGCTGTCTTTGCAAACAGCGCCGACATGATCTCCAGGGACCACATGTCCGGGTTTTTTGAAGGCGCGAAGCCATCGAGATACCAGGCATCGAACATATCAGTGCTCTCGATGATGCCCTGCATGGCATCTCCACAGAAAACGGTGAGACGTGTCTGCTCGTCCAGCGTGATATCGATCCACCCTTCCGGGTTTTGGGGCCACTGCGCAACAAAGGCCTTGCGCTCGGCGTCCAGCTGCGGCCAGTGGGAAAGGGCGCGGTTCAACTCGCTTGGGCTCATTGGATAAAGCTCGAAGGACACGAAATGCAGCGTCGCGTTGGCGGGGCGGTGGAGTTTCCACTGCCGCCATGTTTCGCACAGATTAAGCGCCGTGCCGAAGCCGAGTTCGCCGATTCGGAAGGTTCCTTCCGCTGTTTCCCAGCGTTCCGGCAGGCCGTTTCCAGCCAGCGATACGTGGCTGCATTCCTGCCGACCATCGGTCTGGCAATAAAAATGGTCGCCAAAGGCCAGGGAATAGGGCATATCGCCCTCTCGCCAATCCAGCATATTTGAGCCGGCTCGTGCCGGCATGTTTTCGTCGGGATGTGTCATGGTTCAAGCCGATAGTCTTCCCCGGCAAACAGGTCAATCACCTTTGCCCTCCAGCATCCCGTTGCTCATCATCGGCGGTGGCATTATGGGGCTGTGGGCGGCGGTCAAGGCGGAGCGGCTAGGGATCGACACATTGCTGGTCGATGCAGACAGGATTGGCAGTGGGGCAAGCGGTGGTCTCCTGGGTGCGCTGATGCCGCATATGCCGGACCGGTGGTCGGACAAGAAGCAGTTTCAGTTCGATGCCTTGCTGAGCCTTGAGGCCGAGATTGCGCAGGTTGAAGCCGAAACGGGCCTTTCGGCAGGTTATCGCCGGTGCGGGCGCATCATTCCGCTTCCCAAGCCGCATCTGGTCGACATCGCTGAGCGACACCAGCAGGATGCACTGACCAACTGGAACAAGGACGGGCGGCAGTTTCACTGGCATCTTCTGGATGCACCGCCTGTCGATGGCTGGGTGGGGGCCGAAGCGGGTGATGCCGGTTTTGTTCACGACACGTTTGCCGCCAAGGTTTCGCCGCGAGCGTTGATGGCTGTGCTGGAACACTCTCTGCGCCAGGCCAGACATGTGCGTGTGCTGGAGCAATGCGGTGTTTCAGACCTCGACCCTAGCGGCACCGCGACCCTTTCGAACGGTCATCAAATCCATTTTGGTCATGCCATCGTATCGGCGGGACACCATTCATTCCCGATGCTCACTCATGTGCTGGGCCTGCCCGCAACGCCAAGGCTCGGTCAGCCCGTCAAGGGGCAGGCGGCCTTGTTGGACGTCGGTGTTGATCCCGCAATGCCCGTGGTGTTTCTCAATGGTCTCTATGTCGTGCCGCATGAAGATGGCACGGTTGCCATTGGCAGCACCAGCGAGGAAGAGTTCGACGATGCCAATGCCACGGATGGAAAACTGGATGCGTTGATTTTGCAGGCGCAGCAGATTGTTCCACAACTTTCAGGCGCCAAAATCATCGAGCGTTGGGCGGGTTTGCGCCCCAAGGCTATCGGGCGGGAGCCGATGGTGGGATGCCTTCCGGATCATCCGAAAATTATCGCGCTGACAGGCGGTTTCAAGGTTAGTTTCGGGCTGGCGCATCGTCTTGCAGACGCCGCGCTGAACGCTTTGATGGAAAAGCCTCTGGATGTGCCGGTCAGTTTTACGCTTGATGAGCATATCAACGTTTTCAACGCAAAGATGTGAATTTTGGGCGGTCCACGTCGTCAATCTGTCACGCAAATCACCTAACAGCTTGGTTCATGCAATATAGCTGATGAAAACCGTTTCGGACGGCGAGGTGACCACGCATGCGATACGCAATTCATTTTACGCCATCCCCAAATGATCCGCTGACCCATGTTGCAGCCGCCTGGCTCGGGCGCGACGTCTATTCCGGCCAGGCAGTGGAGCCGCCTGCGGTTTCGAGCCTTGGCATGCAGGAAATCTCCTATCACACTGCCCTGCCGCGTCGTTATGGCTTTCACGGCACGATCAAGGCGCCGTTTCGGCTGATGAATGATGTCAGCGAGGCCTCCCTTTTGCGGGGACTGATGCATTTTGCCGGTACCCATCAACCCTTTTCACTGCCACCGCTGGAAGTTGCAAAACTGGGCAATGTCTATGGGCTGGTGCCATCCTATCCATGTGAAATGCTGACTTTCCTCGCCGCCAGCGTCGTTCAGGAGTTTGATCACTACCGCGCACCCTTGTCCGATGCCGATATTGATCGCGCTGACCCGGATCGTCTTTCGGCAACGCAGCTCACCAACCTGCATCGCTGGGGCCACCCCTATGTCATGGATGAGTTTCGCTTCCAGATGACGTTGACCGGTGGCGTGGCGCCCGCAGATTGCGCCCGCGTGGAGCGGGCAGTGCGCAGCGTCTTTGCGCCAGCGCTTGAACGGCAGATCGAGTTTTCCAATCTCGCACTGTTTGTCGAGGATGAGCCCGGTGCACCTTTCAGGGTTCATTCGCTGCATCCCATGGGGCGTGTGTCTGCCCGCAAGAGTGCATGACGCCGCTTTCGAAAATGCTCTCGACTTTCCGGCCCGCAATGTTACCGTTCACGAAATTTGCGTGAAGGTGATTTGATGATTTCCGCTGACTATCCCCGTAATCTCATTGGTTACGGCCGCCACACCCCTGATCCGAAATGGCCTGGTGATGCAAGAATTGCGGTGCAATTCGTGATCAATTACGAAGAAGGTGGCGAAAGCTGCATTCTCGATAGCGATAAGGCTTCTGAATCGCTTCTGTCGGAAATTGTCGGAGCACAACCCTGGCCGGGGCAGCGCAACCTCAACATGGAATCGATCTATGAATATGGATCACGCGCTGGTTTCTGGCGGCTGTGGCGCATGTTTACCGATCTGGGTGTCACGGCAACGGTCTATGGCGTTACCTCTGCCATGGCGCGCAACCGCCAAGCGGTTGCCGCGATGAAGGAAGCCGGATGGGAAATTGCCAGCCACGGTTATCGCTGGCTGGAATATAAGGACTTTTCCGAGGAAGACGAGCGTAAGCATATTCTCGAAGCGGTGCGCCTGCACAAGGAGCTGACGGGCGAACGCCCCTACGGCATGTATCAGGGCAAGCCATCCGACAACACGCTGCGGCTTGTCATGGAAGAAGGGGGCTTCCTCTATTCGTCCGATAGCTATGCGGATGATCTGCCGTTTTGGGTCAAGGGTCTGAAAGACGATCCGTTCCTCATCATTCCCTACACGCTCGACGCCAATGACATGCGCTTTGCAACGCCGCAGGGCTTCAATTCCGGCGATCAGTTCTTCGCCTATCTGAAGGACACGTTCGATGTGCTTTATCAGGAAGGGGCAGACGGTGCCGCCAAGATGATGAGCATCGGCCTTCACTGCCGTCTGGTTGGCCGCCCCGGCCGCGCTGCTGCGCTGCGCCGCTTCATCGAATATGTGCTTGGCCATGAAAAGGTGTGGATACCGCAGCGGGTCGAAATCGCTCGGCACTGGCATGAGCATCATAGACCGGAGGCTCTGTAATGGTGGACCGTGTTGCGTTTATCAGCCGTTTCGGTGGCGTGTTCGAGCATTCGCCCTTCATCGCAGAACGCGCTTTTGATGCCGGGGACATTCACGAACCGCTGACGGCAGGGACTGTCCATGCGGCGTTAGCCAAGCAGTTTCGGGCGGCGAGTGACGAGGAACGCCTTGGCGTGTTGCGCGCCCACCCTGATCTTGCCGGAAAGCTGGCGATAGCGGGTGGCTTGACCGAAGACAGTCGCAACGAGCAGGCCGGGGCAGGTCTCGACCGTCTTTCGCCAAGTGAACATGCACGCTTCACGCAACTCAATGCAGCCTATGTCGAGAAAAATGGCTTCCCGTTCATCATTGCCGTCAAAGGCTTGACGAAGGACGACATTCTGCGCGCTTTCGAAACGCGCATCAATAACAATGCGCAAAACGAGTTTGCGACCGCCACGGAACAGGTCGAGAAGATCGCACTGCTGCGATTGTCTGCCCTGCTGCCGGAGAACGCGCAGGGTTCCGATCAGGCGCGCGCGGACCAGAGGTGAATGTACCTTGACTGACTTTTTGGATATCACGCCTCTGACCAAGGCGGCATTCGCGCCCTTTGGCGATGTAATCGAGGCAGACTCCGCCACTATCAGGCTCATCAATGGTGGCAACACCGAACGGCACCATGCGCTGGCAGCAGCAGATGTAACGGGTGAGGGTGCGCGGATCGTCTTGAATATTTTTCGCGGAAAGCCACGCCAGTTTCCCTATACCATCGACATGATGGAGCGGCATCCGCTGGGGAGCCAGAGCTTTACGCCCATGAGCGGCAATCCGTTTTTGGTGGTTGTGGCGCAGGATGATGAGGGCAGACCCGGTAAACCTCACGTGTTTCTGGCGCGGGCAAGCCAGGGCGTGAACTATCATCGCAACGTCTGGCACCATCCTTTGATGACGCTGGGTTCGACCAGCGATTTTCTGGTTGTCGATCGCGATGGGCCGGGCAACAATCTGGAAGAATCCTTTTTCGATCGACCCTATTTCATTGCGGAGCCTCAGCCATGACCGGCCTTACGACACATGTTCTTGACGCAGCCCACGGCACGCCAGCACAGGGATTGAAGATTGACCTTTACCGTCTGAATGGCGAAAGCCGCGAGAAGCTGAAAACCGTTGAAACCAATAGCGATGGGCGTGTGGATGGCGGCCCCTTGTTGATCGGGGAAACATTCCGCGCCGGGCAATATGAGCTTGTGTTTCATGCAGGCGATTACCTGCGAACAAAAGGTCTTGTTCTGCCGGAGCCCGCCTTTCTCGACATCATTCCCATTCGTTTCGGCATCGCGGATGAAAGCGGGCACTATCACGTGCCACTGCTGCTTTCGCCCTACAGCTACTCGACCTACCGGGGAAGTTAAGCACCATGATCTTTGCCGCCATCGCTGATATCCATGGAAATTGCGCTGCTCTGGAGGCCGTTCTCCGCGATATCGAGAGGCTTGGCATCACCGATATCGTCAATCTGGGTGATTGCTTCAGCGGCCCGCTCGATGCTGGCCGCACGGCTGATATTCTGGTGGGGCAAGCGATACCCACGGTGCGTGGCAACCATGATCGTGCCTTGATCGACCGCCCGTTTGAAGAGATGGGCGATTGGGAAAAGCCTGCATATCAGCAGCTTTCGCCAGCCCATATCGCCTGGCTGGAGGCGTTGCCTTTCGACCTCGTTTTCAAGGATGTGGCCTATTGCTGTCACGGCTCACCGGTGGATGATTTGGGCTATTGGCTGGAGCAACTGGCGCCGGAAGGGTTTCTCCATCAGCGCGCGCTGGCTGAGATTGAGGCTCTGGCCGATGGCATCAAGCAACCGATCATGCTGTGCGGCCACACCCACATCGCCCGCACGGTCCAGCTTTCGCATAGTCGGCTGATCGTCAACCCAGGCAGTGTCGGCTGCCCCGGCTGGAAGGATACCGAGCCTTTTTACCATCAGGTTGAGGCTGGGCATCCGCTTGCCAGCTACGCGGTGCTGGAAGAAACGGCGCAGGGCTGGCAGGTCTATTTCCGGCAGGTGCGTTATGACAGTGCGACAGCGGCAGAGCTTGCACGCGCCAATGGCATGCCCGCTCTGGGTGCTGCCATCGCCACCGGCTGGCTCGGCTGATTATCCCTCATTAGCCATCACGACACAGGAATATGACTGCGCCTTCAAATCCTTGCAGGCGGACAGGGCTGCCGCTTGGCTATCGAAGCCGGTAAACCGCGCGCGATAGAGCGTCGTTGCCCCACTGCGTACTGCTTCGGTGTAGGGCGCAATTCCTGTGTATCCAGAGACGATGGTTGGGCGGGCACTGCGCAGCAGCGACATGGCCGCAGCTTGAGTATCCGCTGCCGCGATCTGAACTTCCCAGTCGCTGCGCTGAGGATCTGCCAGGGGATGGGCCGATGACGTATCGACCATGGCCATGGCATTGCTGGCTGTAGCGATCTGCATGGCAACAGGGTCTGTCCGTCGTTCCCGGAACATCGGCAATGGCACGGTGGCCATCGCAACATCGAAGGTGCGGCTTGTGCTGGCACTGGCAACCAGCTGCTGATTGACACCGGATCTGGATGCCTTCGGCACGGTCTGGTCCAGAAGAGACGCCATCCGGGCATCGCGGCCCCGGGCGGTCTTGCCGCCCAGAACGACGCCCACGACACTGCGACCATTGTGGTTGACCGCGCTGACCAGATTGAAACCGGAGGCATTGGTATAGCCGGTCTTGATGCCATCGACGCCGGTATAGCGCGCCATCAGGCGGTTGTGGCCGCGTATGGTCTTGCCACGAAATTTGAAGGACTGCGTGGCGAAGAGCTTGTATTCTCTCGGAAAATCGCGCTGAAGCGCAAGGCCGAGCTTGGCCATGTCACGTGCCGTGGTGACTTGCGACTTGTTGGGCAGGCCGGATGCGTTGCGGAAGGTGGTTTTCGTCATGCCAAGCTGGCGCGCCTTGCGCGTCATCATCTGCGCAAATTTCGCTTCGGAGCCACCGATGTGATCGCCCATACCTTCCGCCATATCATTGGCAGACTTGACGATCATGCCATAGACCGCTTCTCGCACCGTGAATGTCGTGCCTGCCTTGACCCAGAGTTTCGAGGGGATCACGGAGGCTGCGTGTCTGGACATGGTGATTTTCTGATCCCACCGCAGCCGTCCCTCGTTCAAGGCTTCGAACACCATGTAGAGCGTCATCATCTTGGTGAGGGAGGCCGGGTAATTGACCGTATCGCCATTTTGGGACGCCAGCACTTTGCCCGTCTTGGCATCCATAACGAAATGCGCGTAGCCCGCATGTGCCTCAGATGCCTGTAACGCGAAGACCATACTGAGGAACGCCAATGCAAAGATCCATGCTCCAGCCATTCCTTGTTTGATCGTTCCCAGCATCAATTCACCCCTTGTTCGTCCATGTCTTCTGGTCCCGAGCCTACCGATAGATTGAGGCAACGAAACCGCTCAAACTTTAAAGATCGCTTTCATCCCTAATTAAGTATGAAAATCGACCCCTATTGGTGGCGGGTTATTTTCTTGGAGGATGACCGCCGCCAGAGACGTTTCCGCTCAAAATCTGGCTCGGAGCGAGATGAGGAAAAGCCGTTGGGTTCGCGCAGTCATCTGGCCAACGGGGCGCCTAAACGCGCTGTATATTAGGGATTTTGCGGGGCTCTACGCATGCGGGCGGTCGTGCCACTCACGAGACGGAGCGTGGGCTGTTCCAGTCTGGAAGGCAGCCGTGGATGTTAATCGTCCCGGCCATTTTTCTGGGTAAATTGAAGAAATTGCCTCACGGGATCGTGACGACCGCGGTCGCCTCGAAACTGCCTGCGCTCTCTTTTGAGAGCGCAGGCTGCCCTTTAACGAACGAGAATGCTGCGATCCACATCGGTCAGCAGGCGCTTGCCGCACAGAGCCATGGTCACGTCCATTTCCTTGCGGATGATTTCCAGAGCGGTGGTTACGCCCTGCTTGCCAGCAGCGCCAAGGCCATAAAGAAAAGGACGGCCGATATAGGTGCCCTTGGCGCCGATTGCGATGGCCTTCAGCACGTCCTGACCAGAACGAATACCGCCATCCATATGGACCTCGATCCTGTCGCCAACGGCATCGACAATCCTCGGTAATATCTCGATGGACGACAGCGCGCCATCCAGTTGCCGCCCGCCATGATTGGAAACGATGATGGCATCGGCTCCCGTATCGGCTGCGGCGCGGGCGTCTTCCTCATCCAGAATACCCTTGAGGATCAGCTTGCCGCCCCAGCGCTCCTTGATCCATTCGACATCCTTCCAGGACAGGCGTGGGTCGAACTGTTCCGCAGTCCAGGAAGACAGTGATGACAGGTCGGCAACATTTTTGGCATGGCCGACGATGTTGCCGAAGGTGCGGCGTTTCGTGCGGGCCATATCAAGGCACCATTGCGGGCGCGTTGCCATTTGCCAGATGTGCTTGGGCGTGAATTTCGGCGGAGCAGACAGTCCGTTGCGCAGATCCTTGTGGCGTTGGCCGAGGATTTGCAGGTCGAGCGTCAGGACCAGCGCCGAGCACTTGGCGGCCTTGGCGCGGTCGATGAGGTTGTTGACGAAATCGCGGTCCCGCATCACGTAAAGCTGGAACCAGAAGGGGCGGGAGGTGACGGAGGCCACGTCTTCGATGGAGCAGATGCTCATGGTCGACAATGTGAAAGGAACGCCGAACTCCTCGGCTGCCTTGGCGGCCAGCATTTCTCCGTCAGCGTGCTGCATGCCGGTCAAGCCTGTGGGGGAAAGCGCCACTGGCATCGACACTTTTTCGCCGATCATTTCGGTCGCCAGCGACCGGTTGGTCATGTCTACGAGTACGCGCTGGCGAAGCTTGATTTTGGCGAAATCATCTTCATTTGCGCGGTAGGTGCTTTCGGTCCATGCGCCACTGTCCGCATAATCAAAGAACATCTTCGGCACGCGGCGTTGAGCCTGTTTCTTCAAGTCAGAAATCGTCAGTGCTTTGCTCATGGATGAAGCCTTCAAATTTGAATGTCTTCTTCACCTACCACGGGCGCGGGATTTGTAACATTGAAAATGTTGGCCAGCCCGATCTGAAACGATGCAAAATCGACCTGTCGTAAAAGCAGAGTGCTTTCAGCAGAGCAAAAAAATGGGCGGCAAAAGCCGCCCATTCTGTGAGTTTCTGATCAATCTCAGAACTCTTCCCAATTGCTCTGAGCAGCGGCCGCTGCGGAACCACCGCCGAATGCGCCTGCGATCTTGCGGCCAAGCGCACGTGCTGGAGACGGGGCTGGTCTGGATACATTCGACGCGGCTCTGACCGGTGCCTGTGTCGGCATTGAACGGCTTGCGCCATCGGACGCGCCGAGATTGAAGCGTGACAGCAACTGGTTGAGAGATGCGGCTTCCTTGGCAAGGCTATGGCTCGCCGCTGTCGACTGCTCGACCATGGCCGCGTTCTGCTGCGTACCCTGATCCATCGTGTTGACGGCAGTGTTGATTTCCTGAAGGCCAACAGACTGTTCACGCGAGGATTCGACAATCGCGGTGATGTGGCGGTTGATTTCCTGAACTTCTGTGACAATCACCTCAAGAGCACGTCCAGTTTCGCCAACAAGGTTGACGCCAGAACGGACATGCTCGCCGGATGTGGTGATCAGCGCCTTGATTTCTTTCGCTGCCTTGGCAGAACGCTGCGCCAGTTCGCGCACTTCCTGTGCAACAACCGCAAAGCCCTTGCCCGCTTCACCGGCACGCGCGGCTTCGACGCCAGCATTCAGGGCAAGGAGGTTGGTCTGGAACGCGATCTCATCGATAACGCTGATGATGTTGGTGATTTCGCCCGAGGACCGTTCGATCTCGTTCATGGCTGTCACGGCCTGACGTACGACGTCGCCGGACTTTTCCGCACCTTGGCGGGCCTTGGCAACGAGTTGCCCAACTTCTTCGGCACGATTGCTGCTATCTTTCACCGTCGTGGTGATCTCTTCCAGTGCCGCTGCCGTTTCTTCGACGGAGGCCGCCTGCTGCTCGGTGCGCTTGGAAAGATCATCAGCGGCGGAGCGGATTTCGTTTGCACCAGCATCAATGCCGCGAGCGTTCTGGCCAACTGCACGCAGAGCCTCGTTCAGGTTGCCCACGGAATTGTTGAAATTGGAACGAAGCGTGTCGAGATGTGCAGCGAATGGTGTGTCGATGCGGTAACCAACGTCGCCGTCAGAAAGACGGCCAAGACCCTTGGCCAATTCATCGACGGCAAGCTGCGTATCGGCTGCTTCCTGCGCTTTCTGCGCTTCTCGCTCAAGACGCTCCTTTTCTGAAAGGGTGCGGCTTGCGGCTGCTTCTGTCTCCAGGCGTGCGCGCTCCAGTGCATTTTCGCGGAAAACGGAAACTGCCTTTGCCATCTCCCCGACTTCATCCTTGCGATCCTGTCCATCGACAGGGGCATCCGTTATACCTTGAGCAAGCGTCTTCATGCGTTCACGCAGTGCTACTATCGGGGTGGTGATGCCCTTGGCGGCAACGACGAGCGCAGCCAGAATGCCCAGAGCGAACGCGCTGCCGACCAGTGTGAGGCTCGTCAGGATCGTCGAGGTGGTTTGGTCGCTCAAGTTGGCACTTTTGGTGGCGACCGTTTTCGTAAAATCGTCCATAGCTGCGGCAGTGTCTACCGTCAACGCCAGAATCAGGGGGTCTGCCTTGGCCAAAGCCGCTGCGGCTTCCGTGTTCTGGTCTGCCTGACCCAGCTTGACGGCCTGGTCCGTGATAACGATGATTTCTTTCGCTTTTGATGCAATCGAATCCAGCACTGGACTTTTATGAGGCGCCATTGCTTTAGCGGCATCAAGTCGTTCGAAAAGCTTCGTTTTGCTGTTATTGTAAAGAGTAACGGCCGCCTGAAGGCTCGGACTGTTCTTGTCGTACACCAGCGTCTGGTAGGCGGCGTAAGCGGTCGCGGTCAGATTGCGATTGGCCCGCGACAATGAGAGAGTTGCCTCAGTGTCGTTGTTAATGAAGTCGCTGTAAGCGTTGTCAGTTGCCTTCAATTGCATCGATACGTAAGCCGCGCCACCCATTCCTACAATGCAGAGTGGAATGATCAAGGACAGGATTTTGGTGCGAATGCTCGCATTTTTAAGAAATGACATCTTCCCTCACGATTGACGATAGAGTGCGAACACTGCGGATCTGCGAACCGAAACGTGGGAGCCGTTCCGTTCAAAGCAGCCGTAGTTCGGGGCTTTTTGCTGCATGACAGTGAGGTATGCCGTCATGGCGACCGGGGTGAAATGTCTGTCAAATTCACCACTAGAAAGTTATAGTTTAAATATAATTAAATATGAATTGTGGTTATTAGCACTGCAACTTCTGGCAGTAACCTATCCATTTAAGGAAAATGCTTTGACGCAATACCGGCAATGTAGGTCTCTGTGACCGTTCTATCATCGCCCATGGTCAGCATCAGGAAAAGCTCTTCCGTCAGGTTCTGGACCACTTCCATTTTCAGTGCCATTGCCGGTGTGGACGATGCGTTGAGAACGGTGATATCTGCATCCGTGCCCACGTCCAGCGTACCGATGCGATCAACCATCGACAAAGCCTCGGCATTACCCCGCGTCATCATGTGCCAGCTTTCGAGCGGGTTGAGGCGCTCACCCAGAAGCTGCTGTATCTTGTAGGCTTCGTCCATGGTGCGCAACATGGAATAGCTGGAGCCGCCGCCAATATCGGTGGCAACCGCGATGCGCACGGGCTTTTCGCGCCGCTGCAACTTTCTCATCGGGAACAGGCCGGAGCCGATGAACAGGTTTGAGGTTGGGCAGTGCACGGCGACCGCGCCTGTCTCTGACAAGACATCCGCTTCCCGATCTGACAGGTGAATGGCGTGGCCGAGCAGGGTCTTGTTGCCCATCAATCCGTAACGAACATAGATATCCGTGTAGTCGATAGCCTCTGGATAAAGTTCGCAGGTGTATTTGATCTCGTCCAGGTTTTCCGACAAATGCGTCTGGATGAAGAGATTTGGAAACTCCTGCGCCAGTGCTTGCGCTGCTTCCATCTGCTTTGGTGTTGAGGTTATGGCAAAGCGTGGTGTGATGGCGACGTGGTTGCGGCCTTTGCCGTGCCAGTCCGCAATCACCTGGCGTGTCTCATCATAGCCCTGTTCAGGCGTATCGAGCAGACCCTGCGGGGCATTGCGGTCCATCATGACCTTGCCGCCCACCATCAGCATGTTGCGCTTCATGGCCTCGGCAAAGAATGCATCGGCGGAGGTTCTGTGGACAGAGCAATAGGCAACCGCCGTGGTGGTGCCGTGGCGGATCAGCTCATCGTAAAAATGCGTGGCGATGCGTTGCGCGTGCGCGCTTTCCACAAAACGGCATTCTTCCGGGAAGGTGTATGTGTTCAGCCATTCCAGCAGATTGGCCGCATAGGAACCAATGACCTGCATTTGCGGAAAGTGCACATGCATGTCGATGAGGCCCGGCACGATGAGGTGAGGGCGGTGATCCTTTTCGAGGACGTCGTCAGGTGCCTGCGCGCGGATGTCGGCATAGTCTCCGATAGCGCTGATCTTGCCGTTTTCAATCAACAACCCGCCATCTTCGATATAGAGATAGCTGGCCGTATCATCGATGGAAAGCGGTGCGCGATTGAAGCTGAAAAGACGTCCGCGCAGCAGGAGCAGGCTCATTGTGTTTTTCCTTGAGACACGGCGCTTTCATACCAGGCGGTCAGCACCTTGCGTTCTTGCGGCGTTATCGCCGTTATATTGCCGGGGGGCATGGCATGGCTGCGGCCTGCCTGTAAATAGATTTCCCGCGCATGGGCTGCAATCTGTGCATCGGTTTCCAGTTTTACTCCCTTCGGTGTGAAGGGAACGCCTTCCCAGACGGGTTCTGCCGCATGGCACATGGAACAGCGGCCCTGCACCACATCCCGCGCGGATGCAAAATGCATATCACTGGCAAAACGCTGCTGGGTGGGGGAAAGCGTGGCTGCTTTTTCTTCCTGCTCGCCTGTCAGTATCTTCGGCACGGTGGATAGCCACATGATGAGGATAAAGATCAGCAGAGTGACCAGCCATGTCCATGTCGGGCGACCCTTGCGGGCATGGGTGGTGTTGAACCAGTGGCGGATGGTCACGCCCATCAGGAACACCAGCGCGGCGATGATCCAGTTGAACTGCGTCGCAAATGCCAGCGGATAGTGGTTCGACAACATGAAGAAAATGACGGGCAGCGTCAGGTAGTTGTTGTGCAGCGAGCGCTGCTTGGCAATGCGGCCATATTTCGGGTCCGGCGTGCGCCCTGCGATGAGGTCTGCGACCACGATCTTCTGGTTTGGAATGATAATCATGAAGACGTTGGCCGACATGATGGTGGCGGTAAACGCGCCCAGATGCAGGAAGGCGGCTCGGCCGGTAAAGACCTGCGTATAGCCCCATGCCATGCCCACCAGTGCAACATAGAGCACGACCATCAGGCCCCAGGTGTTGTTGCCCAGCGGAGATTTGCAGAGGAAATCATAAAACAGCCAGCCTACGGCCAGCGATGCGAGCGACAGACAGATGGCCTGAAACTGCGTGAGTTCCAGCACGGAATGATCGATGAGAAACAGATCTGCGCCGCCGTAATAGACGATGCACAGCATCGCAAAGCCGGAAAGCCATGTGGCATAGCTCTCCCATTTGAACCAGGTGAGATGTTCCGGCATCTGCGCGGGCGCCACCAGATATTTCTGGATATGATAGAAGCCGCCACCATGGACCTGCCACTCTTCGCCATAAGCGCCGACAGGCAGATGGGCGCGCTTGACCAGTCCCAGATCGAGCGCGATGAAATAAAAGGATGAGCCAATCCAGGCAATAGCGGTGATCACGTGCAGCCAGCGGACGGCAAAAGCCATCCATTCCCACGCAATGGCATATTCGTACATTATGTTCCCCTGACGTTGCACCGCACTGTGCGAGAAAATCCCACGTTAGAAAAGAGGGAACCGTTGTCTCGCCGCCCGTTGTCCGTCTGTTTTTTGATGCTGAATGGATCGATGCTTACTCGGCCTGTGGGACAAGGCTAAAAATCCAATCGCAGAACAGGGCGATCTTGCGCGATCGGCTGCGGTTTTCCGGATAAACCAGCCAATAGTTCGCGGCCTCATAGCTTAAGATATCGAAAGGCTGGATCAATCGCCCCAGGGCGATCTCGTCGGTATAGAATTCTGGTGTGAGAATGGCGACGCCCTGTCCGGCAATGGCCGCTGCCGCTTCGAAGGTCTGTGCGCCCATGCGGCTGCCCGTTCGCTGTAACGACGGATCGTCTATGCCTGCGGCCTTAAACCAGAGCGTCCACCATGGGTCGGTTGGATCGATGATTCGAAGCTTTAACAGGTCTTCAGGAGTCTTCACGCCTCCGATGCTGTCTGCCAGCGAGGGGCTGAGCATGGGAGTAAAGCCGCCACGCATCAACAAATGCGACTTCAATCCTGGCCAATTCCCTGGGCCCGATCGGATTGCGAGATCAACATTTAGTCCGCTAAAGTCCACGAAGTCCTGAGAGGTTTCCAGCCTGACGGCAAGATCGGGATTTTCGATCTGGAACGATACAAGGTAGCGAGAGAGCCAGCGCGCCGCAAATGTCGGCGTCGTATGGATGAACAGCGTTCCCCCCGTGCTTTGCTTCAGGTCAGCGACCGCTTCCACGAGCGTTTCCAAGCCATCTTTCACGCGGGGTGCCAGCCGCTTTCCGTTCTCCGTCAATTGAAGCTGCCGGGGCTTACGCTCAAAAAGTGAGGAGCCGACGAAATCCTCCAGCAGCTTGATCTGGTAGCTAACCGCCGTCTGCGTCATGCCCAACTCCTCGCCAGCTTTGGTGAAGCTCAGATGCCGGGCGGCGCTGTCGAAAACACGCAGTGCGTTCAACGGAAAATTGCGGGACAGTTTCATGGATAAGTTCTCTTTATCCATAAGGTCAGAAGTTTCATTGGTTATTCCATGAAAACAGTAGCATTCATCTCCCATAGCATCAAAAGAGCTCAGGAGAAATACAATGCGTACAGCCGCACTTAGCGTCTGGCCACGGCTATTGGCGCGCCTATGGACTGGGATGAAATTTCCGCGTCACGTGCCAGTGCGTCGGGATTGCCCAGAAGAAGAATTGCCTGATTGCCTCAAGCGTGATCTTGGGCTTCTGGATGGAAGGGAAGGGGTTGGTCCGGGGCGGGGACTGCAGAGCGATGCAATGCGTGAAGCACTTGCGCTGCTACCAAGGCCGCTATGACGGCGGGGCGTTTGTCTTTGACTGCCTGTCCTCCAATGGGCAGAACAAGCCGCTCCAGTGCGGACCTGGGCGCACCCTCGCGCTCCAGCCAGTGCGCGAAGGTTGCCCGCTTGGTCTTGGAGCCAATCATGCCGACATAGGTAAGGTCGTTGCGGGCAAGCGCTTCCTTTGCAATGAGGAAATCGAGGGCATGGTCATGGGTGACGATGATGACCGCGCCGCCTGCCGGAATATCCTTCACGAAGCCTTCTGGCATTGCTGTCAGCTTCGATGAAACGGTGCCGGGCAGGCCTTCCAACTCGTCAGCGCGTGTTTCGATGACGGTTACGGACACCGGCAGCAGCGACAGCGCTTGCGCCAGTGCCTTGCCCACATGGCCCGCGCCGAAGATGAATACAGCCGGTTGAGACTGATCCTCTCGCATCAGCCGGGCTTTTACAGCGTCCGCGATCTGCGCGGAAACCGGCGTAAACCGAAGCAGGGTCCGCCCACCGCAGCACTGGCCGATTTCCGGGCCCAACGGAATGTCCATGCTATCGACATCAGTCTTCCCGGCCAGCATCGCCCGGGCGTGGTCAATCGCCATATATTCGAACTGCCCACCACCAATCGTCTGCCAGATCAGATCTTTTGAAACCAGCATGAAGGTACCAGCCTCGCGAGGGGCCGAGCCTTTGACAGTCTCGATCTCTATGAGAATGCTGGGATTTTCGCCGTCCAGAAAGAAGGAGATAGGGGTATCAGCCATGGGCGCGGGCTCCGGTCAAACCTTCCTCAGCCGTTCCACCGCCATCAGCACCCTTTCAGGTGTTGCGGGTGCATCCAGCCGCGGGCAGACCTTGTAATCCGCAACGCTTGCGACCGCCATGGACAGGGCTTCCAGAACCGAGATGGCCAGCATGAAGGGTGGCTCACCCACGGCTTTGGAGCGGCCAATGGTCGGCTCCGCATTCTGTGACCATTCAGCCAGCTTGACGTCGAAAATCTTCGGGCGGTCGGAGGCGAGGGGAATCTTGTAGGTCGAGGGTGCGTGCGTGCGCAGCCGCCCCTTGTCATCCCACCACAATTCCTCGGTCGTCAGCCAGCCCATGCCCTGCACGAATGCGCCTTCTACCTGACCGATATCGATGGCTGGGTTCAGGGATTTTCCGACGTCGTGAAGAATATCGGTGCGCTCCATTATATATTCACCGGTCAGCGTATCGATGGAGACTTCGGAGCAGGCAGCACCATAGGCAAAGTAATAGAACGGTGTGCCTTTGCCGGCAGCCCTATCCCAGTGGATTTTGGGCGTCTTGTAAAAGCCTGCGGCAGACAGTTGCACGCGGGCGAAATATGCCTGCTTGATGAAGTCGTTAAAGGCGATTTCTTCCGTTCCTACGCGAATACGGTTGGGCAGAAACGCGACCTCATCTGCGCGCACATTCCATTTTTCCATTGCAAACTGAACAAGGCGTTCCTTGATCTGTCGTGCCGCATCATAGGCCGCCATGCCGTTAAGGTCAGTGCCGGATGAGGCGGCGGTGGCGGATGTGTTCGGCACTTTGCCGGTGGTGGTGGCGGTGATCTTGACCCGGTCAATATCCACCTGAAACGCATCGGCAACCACCTGAGCCACCTTGGTATAGAGGCCCTGGCCCATTTCCGTGCCGCCATGGTTCAGGTGAATGGAGCCGTCATTATAGACGTGGATCAGTGCGCCTGCCTGATTGAAGGCGGTCATGGTGAAGGATATGCCGAACTTGACCGGTGTCAGGGCAATCCCTTTTCGGATGACAGGGCTCGTCCGGTTGAAGTCGATGATGGCCTTGCGCCGTGCCTGATAATCGCTTGACGTTTCCAGCTCTTCCACGATGCGGGCAATAACGTTGTCTTCGACCTCCTGATGGTAGGGCGTGGTCGTGCGGCCTGAGCCGGTCTGGCCGTAGAAATTCAGTTTGCGGACTTCCAGCGGGTCCTTGCCGACAGCATAGGCGATTTCCTCGATGAAGCGTTCTGCGCCCAGCATGCCCTGTGGCCCGCCAAAACCTCGAAACGCGGTATTGGAAACCGTGTGCGTTTTCAGTGGCTTGGATGCAAGTTTTACATGCGGATAGAAATAGCTTGAATCCGCATGGAAAAGCGCACGGTCTGTGACCGGGCCTGATAGGTCTGAGGAAAATCCGCAGCGTGCCGCATAGGTCGCGTCAACCGCATGGATGCGGCCTTCATCATCAAAGCCCAGCTCATAATCGACACGGAAATCATGGCGCTTGCCCGTCGCCATCATGTCTTCGTCGCGGTCTGGGCGAAATTTCACGGCGCGGTTCAGTTTCTTGGCTGCAATGGCGCAGAGTGCAGCGAACTGGTTGCCCTGCGTTTCCTTGCCGCCAAAACCGCCGCCCATGCGCCGCACCTGCACCGTGACGGCGTTGGATGGTACTTGCAGGATATGGCTGACGATGTGCTGGATTTCGCTTGGGTGCTGCGTGGAACTCCACACCGTGACCTCATCATCCTCACCGGGAACAGCCATGGCAATATGGCCTTCCAGATAGAAATGCTCCTGCCCACCGATGCGCATGGTGCCGGTCAGTCGGCGCGGCGCGACATCCATCTCGACCTCGGCATCGCCGCGTTGCAGCACCATACCGGGGGTCACCAGCGGCTCACCGTTTTCGATAGCGCTGTCGATATCGCTCCAGTGTGGAAGGTCATTGTAGGTGATCTTTGCTTTGCGCGCTGCCTTGCGGGCAATGTCGCGCGTCTCTGCGAAGACGGCGAAGATCGGCTGGCCGTGAAACTGCACGATCTTTTCCGCCAGCAAGGGCTCATCGTGACGCCCGCCGGAGGAGACGTCGTTTTCTCCCGGAACATCCTTTCCGGTCATCACCCAGAGAACGCCCGGGGTTGCTTCCACCTGCGACAAATCCATCGAGACGATTTCCGCGTGCGCTCGATCCGACATGCCCAGCGCGCCGTGGATCAGACCAGCGGGTTCAGGAATATCGTCGATATATTCAGCACTTCCGGTGACATGCTTGTGCGCTGAATCATGGCGAATAGAACCATGAAGCTCGCCGTTTACCGCCGTCCTCTTGCGCTCGAATGTGTTGGTATCCATGGCTTTCACGCCTCCGCCAGCGCAAAGCGCTGCAACTCTTGGGCCTCACCTGTGGTTTCCAGGAAAAAGCGGGTCAGCAGGTTTTTCGCGGTCAGCAGTCGGTATTCTGCTGTGGCGCGCCAGTCGGTCAGCGGCTGAAAATCTGCCTCGATCACATCACGAACCGCTTGAATGGTTTCAATGGTCCATGCTTTGCCCTTGAGTGCCGCTTCCAGTGCCACGGCGCGCTTGGGCGTTGCCGCCATTCCGCCAAAGGCAACGCGTATGTCTTCCACCACGCCTGCGCCATCCAGCTTAAGATGATAGGCGGCACACAGCGCCGAAATATCCTCATCGCGGCGCTTGGAAATCTTGTAGATCGCGCAATGGGTGTCCGTGGAGGGGATTGGCACGAAAAGCTTCTCCACGAACTCGCCGGGGAGGCGGTCCTGCTTGCCGTAGTCGATGAAATAGTTTTCGAGCGGCATTGTCCGGCTGCCGGTCGATGAGCGGAGCGTCAGCGTCGCCCCAAGCGCGATCAATGCCGGGGGTGTGTCGCCGATGGGCGAGCCATTGGCGATGTTGCCGCCAATCGTTCCCATGTTGCGAACCTGCTGGCCGCCGATGCGGTCAATGAGGCGGCCAAGGGAGGGAATATGCTTTGCCAAGAGTGTGAAAGCATGGGCGTAAGTCACGCCAGCGCCTATCGAAATGCCGCCATCTTTTATCGAGATGGACTGAAGCTCGCTCAAGTGATTGATGAAGATGACGGAGGTCAGCGTCCGCATCTGCTTTGTCACCCATAGGCCGACATCGGTGGAGCCAGCGACGATTGTAGCCTTGGGCTCCGCCGCATAGGCGGAGGCGAATTCGGAAATGTTTGAGGGTATGATCGTGCGACAGTCATCCTTGGTAACGACGATCGTTTCGTTCTGCTGGATTGCCCAGAGGCGTGACATGATGCTGGCGCGGTCCCGCTCGATGGGGTCGAACAGGGTGCTGGGTTTGGCAGCCGTCACGCTTTCGGCGGCGCGAATGATCGGCTCATAGCCGGTGCAGCGACAGAGATTGCCCTGCAACGCCTTTTCAATATCGGCACGCGATGGCTTGGTGCTGGTCAGCCAAAGACCGTAAAGCGACATGACGAAGCCGGGCGTGCAAAAACCGCATTGTGAGCCATGAAAGTCTACCATGGCCTGTTGCACTGGGTGTAGCACGCCATTCTTGCCCGCCAGATGCTCTATGGTGACGATATGCGCACCGTGCAGCGAACCGATGAACCGGATGCAGGCATTGACGGTCTCATAGCGTAGCGACCCATCCAGAAGACGACCGACCAGCACGGTGCAAGCTCCGCAATCGCCTTCAGCGCAACCCTCTTTCGTCCCGGTCAGTCTTTTCTGCAGCCTCAGATAATCGAGCAGCGTTTCCGTGGGGCCGAAGTCCTTGAGAGAAACGGTCTCGTTGTTGAGGATGAAGCTGATTGCGTCTTTCATGCCGTGCCTTCGTCTGCGTATGATTATTGGGCGGTCCAGCCGCCATCGATGGAAATATGCGTGCCTGTGATCTGTTTTGCGGCATCGCTGGCCAGGAAAATGGCAGTTGCTGCCACATCCTCGACCTTCACGAATTCTTTCGTCGCCTGCAGTCGCAAGAGAACGTCGTTCTTCACCTCATCCTCGCTGATGCCGCGTGCCTTGGCCGTATCGGGTATCTGCTTTTCCACCAGCGATGTCAGCACATAGCCCGGGCATATGGCGTTGACGGTAATGCCTGTCTCGGCAAGTTCCAGCGCTGCGGATTTCGTAAGCCCGATGATACCATGTTTTGCCGCCACATAGGCAGATTTATAGGGCGAGGCAACGAGGCCATGGGCTGAGGCAATGTTGATGATGCGACCTTTACCTGCGGCTTTCATAAGTGGAATAGCGGCGCGCATGGTGTGAAACGCGCTGGTCAGGTTGATGGCTATGATCTGGTCCCATTTTTCCGGCGGGAAGTCTTCCACCGGCGCCACGTGCTGCACGCCCGCATTGTTGACCAGAATATCGACCGAGCCAAGCTTGTCATGGGCGGTTTTGACCAGATCGGCAATCTCGTCGGGCTTGGTCATATCTGCCGGATGGTAGAGAACGCGGGTGCCACTTTCTGCTTCCATCAGCAGGCGGGTATCTTCAATCTCGCTCTCATTGCCGAGGCCATTCAGCATCACGTTGCAGCCATCATTGGCAAAGGCCTGCGCTATGGCCAGACCAATGCCGCTGGTTGAGCCTGTCACGATTACGGTTCGGTGCATGGCGTTTCCCTTTGCCCAACGTTGCAACGCTCGCTGGCAGGTTATGCTTAAAGCAGGGGAACTGGCAATCATATTTGACATGTGATGCGCATGCCGTGGCTTGACATTGTGAGCCGCGCATATTGTCTTGCGCCAAACTTTATTCCGGGAGGCATGCATGGGCGGTTATATTCTCGCCATCGACCAAGGCACGACATCGACACGCGCCATCGTTTTTGATGGTTCGATGCGGGTGGCAGGGACGGGGCAAAAAGAGTTCCGCCAGATTTTCCCTGATTCCGGCTGGGTGGAACATGATCCGGAAGAGATCTGGGAAAGCGTCGTCTGGTCCATCAAACAGGCTTTGGAAAAGGCCAGTCTGAAGGCGTCTGACATCGCCGCCATCGGCATTACCAATCAGCGCGAAACCACGCTTTTATGGGAACGCGACACCGGCAAGCCGCTGCACAATGCCATTGTCTGGCAGGACCGGCGCACCGCCAAGCTGTGCGAAAAGCTGAAGAAGGACGGGCACGAAAAGGTGTTCGCCAAGAAGACCGGTCTGCTGCTGGACCCGTATTTTTCCGGCACAAAGCTGTCCTGGCTGCTATCGAAGGTTAAGGGTGCACGCAAACGCGCCGAGAAGGGTGAGCTTTGCTTCGGCACGGTCGACACATTTCTCATCTGGCGGCTGACCGGCGGCAAGTCCTTCGTGACGGATGCGACCAATGCGTCACGCACGCTGATGTTCAACATCGAAAAGAATGCCTGGGACAAGCAGCTTCTGGAAATTTTGGATGTGCCAGCATCCGTTCTGCCTGAGGTTCTGGATTGCGCTGCCGAATTTGGCGTGGCGGATGCCGAGCTGTTCGGCGCGCCGATCCCTATTCTTGGTGTGGCTGGTGACCAGCATGCGGCTGTCATCGGGCAGGCCTGCTTTGAGCCGGGCATGCTGAAATCCACCTATGGCACCGGCTGCTTTGCTCTTCTGAATACTGGCAAAGACATGGTTCGCTCCAAGAACCGGCTGCTAACGACCATTGCCTACCGTCTGGATGGCAAGACGACCTATGCGCTGGAAGGCTCCATCTTCGTTGCCGGTGCTGCCGTTCAATGGCTGCGCGATGGGATGAAGGTTATTGGTTCCGCATCCGAAACCGGCGCTCTTGCCGAAAAGGCGGACCCATCGCAGGACGTTTATCTGGTGCCTGCTTTCGTTGGTCTCGGCGCACCCTGGTGGGATGCGGATGCGCGTGGCGCAATGTTCGGGCTGACGCGCGGCACAGGCCCGGCAGAGTTTGCGCGGGCTGCATTGGAAGCCGTCTGCTACCAGACCGGCGATTTGCTGGATGCCATGCATAAGGACTGGAAAAACGCCAATGGCGATACGGTGCTGCGTGTCGATGGTGGCATGGTGGCCTCTGACTGGACGATGCAGCGCCTGTCCGACCTCATCGATGCACCGGTTGATCGCCCTGTCATCCTTGAAACGACCGCGCTTGGGGCCGCCTGGCTTGCAGGCAGCAAGGCGGGCGTGTGGCCGGATATGAGGGCGTTTTCTGAAGCCTGGTCGCGCGACAACAGGTTTGAGCCGCAAATGGATGACGAGACCCGCGAGCGCAAGATCAAGGGGTGGCGAAACGCCGTGCGGCGCACCCTGAGTTCAATCTAGAACCGAAGCGCCATCGTCTGGCCTATCGAATCTCTCGATAGGTCCTTTCGGCTTTTTGGGTTTGCCTCGCCCTCGTTCTATCCCTATCTCTCAACAAACATCATTGAGGGTTAGACATGGAATTGGGTCTCTACACATTTGCGGATGTCGATCCGAACGCGCCTGGCGGCAAAGGTGCCGAGGGTGCGCGCAGGTTGAAAGACCTTCTGGAAGAAATCGAGCTTGCCGATCAGGTGGGGCTGGATGTGTTTGGTCTGGGCGAACATCACCGCCCGGATTATGCGGTTTCCTCGCCATCCACAGTGTTGGCCGCAGCCGCCGTCAAAACCAAGAACATCCGGTTGACGAGTGCTGTTTCCGTGCTGAGCTCGGATGATCCGATCCGGGTGTTCCAGCAATTTGCAACGGTCGATCTCCTGTCCAATGGCCGCGCCGAAATCATGGCGGGCCGCGGCTCTTTCATCGAGTCTTATCCGCTGTTTGGATATAATCTTGAAGACTACGACGAACTGTTCAGCGAAAAGCTGGATTTGCTTCTGACGCTTCGCGAGAAGGAAATCGTGACGTGGTCCGGGTCGAAGCATCCGCCCATCAACGGACGCGGTGTTTACCCGCGCCCCTTCCAGGACCATCTGCCGATATGGATTGCCGTTGGCGGCACTCCGCAGTCCGTGGCACGGGCAGGGGCCATGGGCTTGCCTGTGGCGCTGGCGATTATTGGCGGCGAATACCGCCGTTACGCGCCGCTGTTTGATCTTTACCGTGAGGCCGCACGTCGCGCCGGGCAAGATGCAGCCAAGCAGAAAACCAGCATCAATGTGCATGGCTTCATTGCCGATACGACCGAAAAGGCTGCCGACCAGTTCTACGGGCCACAGGCAGAGGTCATGAACCGCATTGGCCGTGAACGTGGCTGGGGTCCGACCAACCGTGCGCAATATGACGTCGCACGCGGACCGGAGGGCAATCTGTTCCTCGGTGACCCCGAGCTGGTCGCGGAAAAAATCATCAAGGCCCATGGCGTCTTCAAGAACGATCGTTTTCTGCTGCAGATGGCCATCGGCCTCATGCCGCATGACCAGATCATGCGCGGTATCGAGCTTTACGGCACCAAAGTCGCCCCGATTGTGAGAAAAGAATTGACTGGCAGGAGCGATAGCGCGAAAGCCACGGCCTGAAAAACAACGGGACGACAATGGTTATTTCCTCCGAAGAAGAACTGGCGAAGCTGAAAGAGATCGGCCGCATTTGCGGGTTTGCGATGCAGACCATGGCCGATGCGATGGAGCCGGGCATGACGACGCTGGAAATGGATGCCATCGGTCGCAAGGTGCTGGAAGACAATGGCGCGCAATCTGCCCCGGAATTCTGCTATCAGTTTCCGGGTGCGACCTGCATCAGCGTCAATGAAGAAGTGGCCCACGGAATTCCCGGCCCCCGCATCATCAAGGCGGGCGATCTCGTCAATATTGACGTGTCAGCGGTGAAGGATGGCTTCTTCGGGGATACCGGCGCGTCCTTTGCCGTTCCGCCTGTAAAAAAAGAGATCGAGCGGCTGTGCCGGGATGGCAAGCGCGCCATGTGGACCGGCTTGCAGCAGATCAAGTCAGGCCGCCCGCTGGCGGATATCGGCAATGCCATCGGCGCCTTCGCGAAGAAAAACCGCTACACGCTGATCACCAATCTCGCCAGCCACGGCATTGGCCGCTCTCTGCACGAAGAGCCGACCGAGCTTGCCACATGGCCGGACAAGGATGAGACCCGCATCATGACCGAAGGCATGGTGTTTACCGTCGAACCTTTCCTCTCCATGGGCGCCTATTGGGCCGAAGATGGCGACGATGACCCATGGACGCTGTTCAGCGACCCCAGCGCACCAACGGTGCAGTTTGAGCATACGGTTGTTGCAACCAAGAATGGTCCGTTGATCCTGACGCTTGCAGAGTAAAGCCTGATAGCTGAACGCATGCCTTGTTTAAGGGCTTCGTCATGTGCGGTTTTGGCAGCGCGCATCTACCTTACATCTTCGTAAGTTAGCGTTTGTTGGATTGCTGCACACGGATTTCTGCCCTAGTTTCCCGCAAAACTGCTTCGCCAATAATGGCTGACCTCAAAGCTCGCGAGAGTTCAAAACGTGTTTCATTCCTTCTTCCCAAAACCCAAACTGTTTTTCACCTCTGCCGTCGTCTGGTCGCTTCTTTTGATTGGGCTTTGGTACGCTGGTGCACGAGGGTGGGGCAATGCAATTGGGCTGCCTGACCTGCCTGCGGGCCAGCCGCCTGCTACCGGCGTTTCCGTTTTCTGGTCGACCCCATTTCTGTGGTTCTATCTCTATTACACAGCGGCCGTCGCGGTGTTTGCGGCTTTCTGGTTCGTATATAGCCCGCACCGCTGGCAGAACTGGTCAATTCTGGGCTCGGCGCTGATCATTTTCGCGACCTATTTCTCGGTACAGGTCAGCGTAGCAATGAACGCGTGGTACGGTCCCTATTACGACCTCGTCCAGCAGGCTCTGGCCAAGACGGCGCCTGTTACGGCAGAGCAGCTCTATATGGGGCTTGTCGGCGTTACCGGTATTCTGTTCTTCGCCATCACAGTTGGCGTGCTCAATCTGTTTTTCGTCAGCCATTATATCTTCCGTTGGCGCACCGCGATGAACGAATTTTATATGGCCAACTGGGATCGTCTGCGCCACATTGAAGGCGCTTCGCAGCGTGTTCAGGAAGACACGATGCGCTTCTCCAGCACCGTCGAAGGTTTGGGCGTCGGTCTGGTGCGGGCCATCATGACGCTGATCGCATTTCTGCCTGTTCTCTTCACCTTCTCCGAGACAATCACGGAACTGCCGATCATCGGTGAAATTCCCCACGCTCTAGTATGGGCCGCAATTGTTTGGTCACTGTTCGGCACTGGTTTCCTCGCTCTCGTCGGGATCAAGCTTCCGGGTCTGGAGTTCCGAAATCAGCGCGTTGAGGCGGCTTACAGAAAAGAACTTGTTTATGGCGAGGACCACGAAGACCGCGCCCGCCCTGCTACCGTGGCGGAGCTCTTTTCGAACGTCCGGAAAAACTATTTCCGTCTTTATTTCCACTATCTGTACTTCAACGTCGCTCGTATTTTCTATCTTCAGGCCGATAATCTCTACAGCCTTATCGTGCTCATTCCATCGATTGCGGCTGGGAAGATCACGCTGGGTGTGTTTACGCAGATCGGTAACGTGTTCGATCAGGTGCGTGGCTCGTTCCAGTATCTCATCGATTCCTGGACGACGATTGTTGAGCTTCTGTCCATCTACAAGCGCCTGAAAGCCTTCGAAGCGGCAATCGACGATAAGCCGCTGCCGGAGATCGATCAGCGTTACCTCAAGCGTGAAGCTGAGGATGGCGAGTTGGCTGCGAACAGGCCGACCTGACACAGGAAAGGGTGGCCATGTGCCACCCTTTTTCATTTTCAAACCGCTGCGGTTTTCAGCCCTGCGATTTCTGCGTTCGCCGTGCCTCGATCATCGGCATGGCCTGCGCGTAAGTCACGCAGGCGACATCCTGCCTGTTGCAGACCTCCCGCAGCAGGCGCTCCAACGCATTCCAATAGGCGCCGCCATTCATTCTGACGAAGTGAAATCCGAGCTGGAGCGGCACGCGCTCCCCGTCATATTGCCTGTCGAAGGCGGCACGGAAGGCCTGATAGGCGCGTTCCTCGAATTCGGCTGACTTTTCTCTGTTTTCGATGGCCATGGAATGGCGCACGAACAGATTGTAGTCCATGGCGATGATGGGCCGGTTGCTGGGGCCTTCGGCAATGAGCGGCAGACCGAAATGCTGGATGCCGTTTTTCATGGTCGGCCAGGCCGGGCCTTTTGTAATGCTGGTGGCGTCATAGACGAAGCCGTGTTTCTTCTGGGCGGCGGTGAGTGCATCGCTTTGCGATAGATAGGGCGCACGGAAGCCGTTGATGCCGTGAACGAAATCCCGCCAGCCCTGCGGCTCTTCATCCTTCTTGCCAATCATCTGCCAGGCATTTTCCATGGTGCTGGTAAAGTTGGTGAATTCCGCATCCCATTGCTCTTCACTCCAGTTGCCACCGTCAAAATGGCCGCAGGTGTGGTTGGCAATCTCGTGGCCTTCCTGCCTGGCTGACCAGATATTTTGAAGGCGTGTCTCGACCTCTTCAACCGACTGGCCGAAGCCGACATTGGAGCGGCCAGCTTTCATGCCCGGTCCCTGATAGCTCTTGGCGCTGGTCTTGCGGTCCATCACCAATGTGCAGGCAAGGAAATAAGTGAAATGCGCGCCCACTTCCTTGGCCGTTGCGCGGCTTCGCTCCCACAGCGAATTATCGCCAGCGCCATCGAAGGAAACCATGAGCAATTGTTTTGGCTTTTCCATCGTCTGTGCGCTGACGGGCGCGGCAAAGGCGACGGATAGGGAAAGAAGAGCAATAGAACGTAACATTATGACCACATCTGCAAAAGGTGGTGCTTCATGACCATGCAATAAGGCGAAGCTTTGATTTGTTTGCAAATTTCGTTAAATTGCGGCCGTTTGCGGGGCGAGCGGATAGCGGTAGCAGATTAAGGCTGGCGCTTTCGCAGCATTGTTTTAAGCATAGGCCCCATACGCTTTGCGCGACATATTCAAAGGGCTCTCCATGCTATTGCTTGTTATATCTCTCATCGTTCTTCTGGGCACGCATTCGGTTCGGATATTCGCGCCGGGCTTTCGCAATAAAATGATCGCGCAGATGGGTGAGGGGCCATGGAAAGGCGCCTATTCCGTCGTTTCCATTCTGGCCGTCGCCTTCGTCGCCAATGCCTTTGGGCAGGCGCGGCAGGTCACCGGCATTCTCTATTCCCCACCCATCTGGACCAGCCATATCGCGCTGACCCTGATGCTGTTTTCGATGATCTGTCTTGTGGCCGGCCTTATTCCGGCTGGCCATATCGCAACGAAGATGAAGCATCCGCTGGTTCTTGCGGTCAAGATCTGGGCGCTGGCGCATCTTCTTGCCAATGGAGAGACGTCTTCCGTGCTGCTCTTCGTTGCTGTTCTGGCCTGGGGCGTGGTGATGCGCATTTCGCTGAAACGTCGCGCAAGGGCAGGCGAGGTGGTTACCCGCCCGTTCGTCTCTGCACGCTATGACATCCTTGCCGTTGTGCTGGGCATTGTGCTGTGGGCTGCTTTCATCTGGAAGCTGCACGAATGGTTGATCGGCGTTCAACCGCTCGCGATGTAAGAAAAACGAGTTTTCCCCTTACATATAAGGGAAAATAGGCTAGAAGGCCGAGCAATGACCGTGGTTGGCTTTTTGCGCTGGCCTCGGCCAAGGGCTTTGGCATGTCCGCAGACCAGATGAACGGTGACGGATCCGGTGCGGGTAATGGAGAATTCGATGGCAAACGAGAATGATACATTCGTCCGCGAAGTAAACGAGCAGATCCGCGCTGAGCAGATGAGCAATTTCTGGGGACGCTATGGCATTGTTGTCGTGGCTGCTGCCGTGCTTGTCGTTGCCGGAGCCGCCGGAACCGGCATTTATGAATACTGGAACAGCAACCGCGCATCGGCCTCCGGCGATCAGTTTGCAAGCGCGCTGAAACTTGCATCTGAAGGCAAGAATGACGAGGCGCTGAAGGCTCTGGCCGATCTGGAAACAGCCGGTCACGGCTCTTATCCAGTGCTGGCAAAGTTCCGCTCTGCAACGCTTCTGGCCCAGAAAGGCGATACAGCAGGCGCAATCACGGCCTTTACCGCTATTGGCAACGATACATCCGCGCCACAGGTTTTCCGTGATACGGCCAAGGTTCGCGCCGCGTGGCTGCTGGTGGATACCGGCAGTTACGAACAGGTTTCCGCGCAGGCGGAAGTGCTGGCCAGCGAAGGTCAGGCCATGCGCAATTCCGCACGCGAGGCGCTTGGTCTTGCGGCATACAAGGCTGGCGATTTCGTGAAGGCCAAGCAGTGGTTTGAGCAGATTATGTCTGATGCCCAGGCCCCGCGCAACGTCACGAGCCGCGCACGTATCATGCTCGATAATATTGCCGCATCCGGCAAGGCAGCGTAAGTTCGCGCCATAGTTTCAAGTTAGGGTTTCCCCATGAGTTTCACCGTCGCCATCGTAGGGCGTCCCAACGTCGGCAAGTCCACACTGTTCAACCGTCTGGTTGGCAAAAAACTCGCGCTTGTGGATGATACGCCGGGCGTGACCCGCGACCGCCGCCCCGGCGATGCGAAGCTCATCGACTTGCGCTTCACCATCATCGATACCGCCGGTCTGGAGCAGTCCGGTCCTGAAACACTTCAGGGCCGCATGTGGGCGCAGACTGAGGAGGCCATCGATGAGGCCGACCTGACGCTGTTTGTCGTAGACGCCAAGTTCGGCCTGACACCGGCCGACAAGACGCTGGCTGAAATGCTGCGTCGTGGCGGTAAGCCTGTGGTTCTGGTTGCCAACAAGTCTGAAGCACGCGGCTCCGATGGCGGCTTTTACGATGCCTACACTTTGGGTCTCGGTGAGCCATGCCCGATTTCTGCCGAGCACGGGCAGGGCATGATCGACCTGCGCGATGCCATCGTCGCTGCCATTGGCGAAGACGTGGCGTTTCCGAAGGACGATTTTGACGAGGCTGAGACGGATGTCGTCCTGCCCCGTGGCGAACCTGGCGAGGACGAGGACGACGACGACGAGGAAGAAGAGCCCGTTTATGACGAGACCAAGCCGCTGCGCGTAGCGATCATCGGTCGTCCAAATGCTGGCAAATCCACCCTCATCAACCGTTATCTCGGCGAAGACCGTCTTCTGACAGGACCTGAAGCGGGAATTACCCGTGACAGTATTTCGGTTGAGTGGGATTGGCGCGGCCGCACCATCAAGATGTTCGATACCGCGGGCATGCGCCGCAAGGCACGTGTTACCGAGAAGCTGGAAAAGCTTTCGGTAGCGGATTCGCTGCGCTCTATCCGCTTTGCGGAAACCGTGGTCATCGTGTTTGATTCCACCATTCCCTTCGAGAAGCAGGACTTGCAACTCGTCGATCTGGTCATCCGCGAAGGCCGCGCCGCTGTGTTGGCTTTCAACAAGTGGGATCTGGTCGAAGACCCCCAGGCGTTTCTGGCAGACCTGCGCGAAAAAACTGAACGCCTGCTGCCGCAGGCACGCGGCATTCGCGCTGTGCCCATGTCTGGCCAGTCGGGCTATGGCCTTGACCGCTTGATGCAGAACATCATCGATACTGACAAGATCTGGAACCGTCGCGTTTCCACCGCCAAGCTGAACAAATGGCTTGATGCGCAGGTGACCCAGCATCCGCCACCGGCAGTTTCAGGCCGTCGTCTGCGCCTCAAATACATGACGCAGGTCAAGGCCCGCCCACCGGCCTTCATGATTTCCTGCACGCGCCCGGAAGCCATTCCGGAGTCCTATACCCGCTACCTCGTCAACAATCTGCGCAAGGATTTTGACATGCCAGGCGTACCGATCCGGGTGCACTACCGTGGTTCGGACAACCCGTTCGAAAGCAAGAAGAAGAAGCGCTGATTGGCGCACGCCACCCTCGACGTCATGTCAGGCCTTGTGCCGAGGATCCAGCCACGTTTAACGTTGTGGCTCGTTAGATCCTCGGGTCAGGCCCTGACATGATGGCGGAGAGGGGCTTTCTCGCGCTGTCGCGTCCCATTGAATCGTGGAATCCTCAGGTAAAACCCCATGCTGATCAAGCAGACCGACTATCACCGCATCTATCGCGTCATCAACAGCCTGCTGGTCAACGAGAACGCTGATCCGGCATCGGCTTCCATGTATTTCAGCACCTTTGGTGCCTTCATTCTGGAGCATCATTACAAGGTCAAGGCCAAGCCCAAGGGTGGACTTGCGGCCTATAATCTTGATGGCAAGTTGATCCTGTTTGCGGACCACCGTGAGGATGGCCATGTGACTGGCGCAGGTGACAATTTTCACTGCTGGGTGGAGGCGGATGGCTGGGCGATCGATTTCATGGCGCCAGCTTTTGCCGAGGCAGCGCAGGGGCTTTCTGTCCCGTCGAAAATGTTTCAGCACCCATTGTCCGACATGGCAGCGTCGATCAACGATCTCTCGCAGTCGGGTGATTTCTATTACAAATCCGAGCCGGAAGCGACCGCCCGTCGCTTTGCAGATTGGCGCAAGCACGCCATGATCGGCGATCTTGCATCGGTTGCCGCAGGCTGGTTTCGCAAGTCGCCCAGGCAGATGCAGTCATCTATCTCCGTTGTCGATCAAAGCGACAAATCCACGACTATTCCTCTGGTCGGTCATGCCCTTCAGGGCGCATGGTAAGGCTGTATCGGGGAATTAAAAAGGACGGCCAGCGTGATCCCGCGGCAGCCGCCTGACGTCAATCAGCAGCCCGACCCCGCTCTAAAGATAGCGGCGGTCGCGTCCCGATGCGTCTTGTGACAGCCTTGCCCGCCTTCGTCCACATGTCTATCGGGAAAAAGCGTCGAATTTCAGGATATTTCTGCTGCGGGCTGCAATCCTTGATCCAAACTCCGGTAGTCCGCTGCTCGCCGCCGAGGTGACGTTGTCAAGAAACTGGCTCGATGCCTTTTCCCAGGAATAGGTTCGCGATAGTGCAAGTGCAGCTTCACTTGAACACTTCAGCGCATCCGTGCAGGCGGTGCGCAAATCCGTGTTCAACGCACCAGCGCGGGGATGATCGCCGAGAATATCGAGGGGGCCAGTGACTGGAAATGCTGCGACAGGCACCCCGCTAGCAAGTGCTTCTAAAATCGTATTGCCAAATGTGTCTGTCTTGGACGGAAAGACGAAAACGTCTGCTTGAGCATAGGCATCGGCAAGGTCCTTGCCGGTTTTAACGCCGGTAAACAAAACGTTGGGATACTTGCTCTGGAGCTCGGCGCGGGCAGGGCCGTCGCCCACCACGACCTTTGAGCCTGGCAGATCCAGCGCGAGAAATTCAGGCAGGTTCTTTTCTACTGACACGCGACCGACGGTCATGAAGATGGGGCGTGGCAGATCAAAAGGTTGGGCTTGTTTTTCGCGGGGAAAGAACTGGGCGGCATCGATGCCACGGCTCCAGCGTTTCAGGTTTTTCACGCCCTTGGCCGTCAGTTCCGCTTCAAGGCTGGGTGTTGCCACCATGCAGGCGCTGCCGCCATTGTGGAACCAGCGCACGAAGGCATAGAGCCAGCTTTCCGGCACTGGAAAGCGTGCGGCCACATATTCCGGGAAGCGCGTGTGGTAGCTGGTGGAAAAGCGCATGCCGTGTTTCAGGCACCAGCGCCGTGCCATGAAGCCCAGCGGGCCTTCGGTTGCAATATGAACGTAGGACGGCTGGCTTTTTGCGATTTCTTTCGAAACACGGCCATAGCTGGCTACGGAAAGGCGGATTTCCGGGTAGGTCGGGCAGGGCACGGAATGGAAGTTCTGCGGCGTGACCATGCAGACTTCGACGCCCATGCGCTCCAGCTCAACATTGGTGTTTTCAATGGAGCGTACGACGCCATTGACTTGCGGATGCCACGCATCGGTGACGATGGTTATTCTGGTCATGATATGCCGACCTCCGCGCTGACGAATCCCGAAATTATGTCGGGCTCCCACGCGTGTATGGGACAGGCATGTTACAGCTTCATGTCAGGAGCTGATCAGTCCTTCGGCAGCAGGCCCGGGTCGATCAGCGCACCGTGGTGACCGATGACGGTGGCGGCGGCTTTGGCCGCGAAAGCGGCGGCAGCTTCCGGTGTGCTGCCCGCGACCAGCCTGGACAGGAACGCGCCGTTGAAACTATCACCCGCGCTGGTCGTATCCACCACCTTTGCTGACTGGACCGCCGGTGCATGGCAGCGATTGCCCGCAAAATCCAGCGTTGCGCCATTGGCGCCATCCTTGACAACGATGTTTGTCACGCCCAGCGCGCTGTAGCGGTTAATTGTGGCCTCGACATCGGCATCGCCAAAATGCGCGGCTTCGTCATCAAAGCTTGGCATGACCAATGTTGCGGCGCGTGCGCCATCGGTAATGGTGCTCAGCATGGTCTGCCGGTCTGCCCAAAGGCGGGGGCGAATGTTTGGGTCGAAGACCACCTGTTTTCCCGACGCTTTGGCGCGCCGCATTTCGGCAAGAAATGTGTCAACGGCAACCGGCGTGCTGAGAATGGCAAGCGTTATACCGGAGAAATAGACCATATCGGCAGCCTCAATCGTGCCGCGCAGGTGGTCCGCATCCGCTGCCAGCTGGCGGGCGGCTGATGTGCTGCGCCAATAGCTGAATGTGCGCTCGCCATCCTTCAGGTTGATGAGATAAAGCCCAGGCGTGCCGCCTTTAAGCCGGGAGATGTTGGTGGTCTCTATGCCTGCCGCCTTGATGAAGCCGAGCATTTCTTCTGAGAGAGGATCGTCACCGAGGGCCGTGAAATAATCGACAGTCCAGTCTGCTGGCATGCAGGCGCGGGCGTACCAGGCGGTGTTCAGCGTATCGCCAGCAAAGCCTTTGCGCAGCAATCCGTCGCCTGCCTGAGAAAGCTCGACCATGCATTCGCCGATAGAAAGAAACCGTCCGCCCATGCAATTGCCTCCCTTGAATGGATGTCCCCGCATTACGATGCTTGCCGCAGGCTTGCAAGGGCAAGTCATCATATGAGTGACTTGTTGGCTGAAACTGACAGGATTGCCGTTTACGAACAGACCTTAGCTTTATATGCTTTGACGAGCTTAACCGGAGATTGCCCATGGCCGACCTGATTGCCTCTGCCAACACTGCCACACACGACGGAGACTGGTGGAGGGGAGCGGCAATTTATCAGGTCTATCCACGCTCGTTCCAGGATACGACAGGCGATGGTTTCGGTGATCTCGCGGGTGTGACGGAACGGCTGCCCTACATTGCGTCGCTTGGCGTGGATGCTATCTGGCTTTCGCCCTTCTTCACCTCACCCATGGCGGATATGGGCTATGATGTCTCAGATTATTGCAATGTCGACCCCATGTTCGGCACTCTGGCGGATTTCGACACGCTGATTTCGGAAGCGCATCGGCTGGGTTTGAAGATCATCATCGATCAGGTGATTTCCCACACGTCCGACCAGCATCCCTGGTTCAAGGATAGCCGCGCCAGCCGCACCAACCCGAAAGCCGACTGGTATGTGTGGGCAGACCCCAAGCCGGATGGAACGGCACCCACCAACTGGCTGTCGGTGTTTGGCGGGCCAGCATGGGAATGGGATGGCGTTCGCAAGCAATATTACATGCACAATTTTCTCGCCTCGCAGCCGGATCTCAATTTCCATAATGTGGAGGTGCAGGATGCACTGCTGGAAACCGTTCGTTTCTGGCTGGAGCGCGGGGTGGATGGTTTCCGGCTGGACACGGTGAACTACTATTTCCACGACAAGCTTTTGCGCAACAACCCGCCGCATGCGCCCGATAGCGACGACGCTGGTCTCGATGCGCCTGATGTGAACCCCTATGGCATGCAGAGCCATGTTTACGACAAAACGCAAATCGAGAACATCGCCTTTCTCAAGCGGTTCCGTGCGCTACTCGATCAATATGAGGGTCGCATGACGGTGGGCGAGGTGGGCGATGGTGCCCGGTCGCTGAAAACCGTGGCGTCCTACACCGCCGATGGCGACAAGCTGAACATGTGTTACACCTTCGACCTTCTCGGCGGGGAGTTTTCCGCAGACCATATCCGAGGCGCGGTTGGCGGTTTTCAAAAGGCCGTCACGGATGGCTGGGTCTGCTGGGCCTTCTCCAACCATGATGTCGTGCGTCATCTCAGCCGCTTTTCCGAAGGGCCCGAGGAGCAGACGCGCGTGGCAAAGCTTGCCTTCAGCGTGCTTGCCACATTGCGCGGCTCCATATGCCTCTATCAGGGGGAAGAACTGGCGCTGACCGAGGCCGAGCTTGCATTCGAAGACCTGCGAGACCCCTATGGCATACGGTTCTGGCCTGCCTTCAAGGGGCGCGATGGATGCCGGACGCCGATGGTGTGGGAAACGGGACAGCCTAGCGCTGGCTTCACGACTGCGGAAAAACCGTGGCTGCCGGTGCCCTATGCGCACGCCATGCTGGCCGCCGACGGGCAGGAGCGCAAGCCGGATTCGGTGCTGAACCATTACAAGGCCGTGATGGCATTCCGCAAAAACCATGCAGCCTTGCGAGATGGCGACATGGTGTTTCTGGATACGCAGCAGGACCTGCTGGCCTTTACCCGAGCCAAGGGACAGGAGCGCCTGCTTTTCGTGTTCAACCTCACGCGGGAGCCGTTGGATTTCCTCATTCCGACCGATCTGAAAATCGATGAAGTGCTGACAATGCCGGGCTTCCAGCCGCTGTTCGACGAGACCATGGTAAAGCTCGATGGGCTGGATGTGTTCTGCGCGATTTTGGCGTGAACACCTGTCCTCGATCCGGAATTGGGGGCCTCTTAAAAGAGGCCCTTCGTCATCTCGGGGTCAAGACTGAGCACGAACTGCCAGATGAGCTCTTTATCGAAGTGGTCGTCCCGGCCCATCATCCAGCTGAGTGCCTGTTGCGATGACCAGCCCTTCTTGTAGGGCCGTGTGGAGGTCAGCGCGTCGAAGACATCACAGATGGTGCTCATGCGCACTTCGGTGCTGATGGCGTCAGCTTTAAGCTGCTCGGGATATCCATTGCCATCCAGCCTCTCATGATGAGAGCGACAGATGTCGAGAACAAGCTGGGGCATATCCGTGTTTGCGGATAGCAGCTCGTGACCCAGGCTGGTGTGCTTTTCCACCACCTTGCGTTCGTCCAGGTTCAGAACGGTCTGCTTTTGAAGAATGTGCTTTGGAATGTAAAGCTTGCCGATATCGTGCAGCATGCCGGCCATGCACAGATGCTGGACCGTTTCTTCATCCATGCCCTTAGATCGGCCAAAATGGAGCAGCAGGGCGCCAACGGCAACAGAGTGCATGTAGGTTGCGCTATCGCGGGACCGCAGCCGTGACATGCCAATATAAAGCGATGGATTTTCTTCCATCGTTCTCGCAACATCATCAACCAACGGCTTGAAGGCTTGTACGGTGACAGCTCGACCCTGGCAAATATCGCTGACCAGTGATTTTGCTGATGCTGCCTGTCCCTGAATTTTCGCGGCAGCTTCCAGCTTTTCCTGTCGGGTGGCGTTCGTCAGGTTTCGCTCGCTGGAAGGTGTGATCCAGCCGGCGGGCGCGCACCCCAAAGACGTGTTGATGAACACGCCGCCACCCTCGGTGCTGCAAATCAGATCGATCTCTTCGCCAGACCGGATAACGAAGCGCCGCCCGAGGGTTGGGCTATCCTGCCACGCACCCTCGATGGCTTCAACGAACATCCCGACTTTGAGTTGCGACTTATCGATCTTCGTTACAGTCACGTGTTGCCCCGATACTCAAGCTCCATCCATCAAAGCTTGTTATCTAGCGCGACTCCGTTAATTCAATATGAGTATTTTCGATTATATTGTTATGGTTGTACTTTATGGAATGAGTGCGAACCGATCCACATCCACCATGCCCATATCCGAAATTTTCAGGTGCGGAATGACCGGCAGCGGAAGGAAGGCAACCTGCAAGAACGGCTCTTCCAGCGTTGTCCCGAGAGCATAGGCGGCCTTGCGTAGCTCGTGCAGCGTATCACGCACGGTCTCATAGGGCTCTAGGCTCATCAGGCCTGCGACGGGCAGGGAAATTTCACCCGTAACCTTGCCATCTTCAACCACCACGAAGCCGCCCTTGATATCGCTGAGGCGATTGGCGGCGCAGGCCATGTCGTCTTCGCTCACACCGACCACGCAGATATTGTGGCTGTCATGCCCGACCGTGGAGGCGATTGCGCCCTTTTTCAGCCCAAAGCCTTGCACGAAGCCGTTCGCGTGGTTGCCGTTCTTGCCGTGGCGCTCGATGACCGCGACCTTGATGATGTCATTGTCCAGATCAAGGCTCGTCTGGTTTCCATCCGTGGGAAGCTTGTAACGGCGATGCTCGGTGATGATTTTGCCCGGCATAACGCCGATGACGGACGTCTCACTGTCGGTGACGGGCACGCCGAAATGCGATGCCAGAACGGGGCGAGCCTTGACGCTATCGAGCCCTACAGGCGCGATAGATTTACGCGTGGCGAAAAGCTCATTGGTCACTTTTCGTCCAGCTGAGAACACCATGTTGGCCTTGCAGTTCTGCAAGCTGTCAATCACCACCAGATCGGCGCGCCAGCCGGGCGCAATGAGACCACGATCGTTGAGGCCGAATGCCTTTGCGGCTGAAATGGATGCGGCACGATAGATGGCCAGCGGCTCCACTCCGCTTCCGATGGCGGTGCGGATCATGTAATCGAGATGGCCCTGCTCGGCGATATCGAGCGGGTTGCGGTCATCCGTGCACAGCGCCAGATAGGGCGACAGGCGCTCGGTGATGATGGACATCAGGGAGTGAAGATCCTTGGATACCGAACCCTCGCGCACAAGAATGTGCATGCCCTTGCGGATTTTCTCCATCGCTTCTGCGGCGGTGGTGCATTCATGTTCGGTGCGAATGCCGGCTGAGAGATAACCATTCAGCGCCGTGCCGGAAAGCAGCGGAGCGTGGCCGTCAATGTGCTGGCCCTGAAACGCTTCCAGCTTTGCCATGCAGATCGGGTCTTTGTGGATCACGCCCGGAAAATTCATGAACTCGGCAAGGCCGATGACCTTCGGATGGTTGCGGAAAGGCAGCAGGCTTTCGATTGGCAGGTCGGCGCCGGATGTTTCCAGATGGGTGGCAGGTACGCAGGAAGACAGCTGGACTCTGATGTCCATGATCGTTTCCAGCGCGGAATCGAGAAAGAATTGGATTCCCTCTTTGCCGAGCACATTGGCAATCTCGTGCGGATCGCAGATAACGGTGGTGACGCCATAAGGCAGGACGCAGCGGTCGAATTCATGCGGTGTTACCAGCGACGATTCGATGTGCAGATGTGTATCAATAAAGCCTGGCACGACGATCTGGCCGGTAATGTCTATTGTTTCGACACCCTCGTAGCTTTCGCATGTGCCGATGATCGTGTCGCCGCAGATCGCGATATCGGACGCTACAAGCTCGCCTGTGACCAGATCAAAAAAGCGGCCGCCCTTGAGAACGATGTCTGCCTTCTCGCGACCTGTTCCCTGGTCAATCCTGCGTTCAAGTGTCGATGCCACGCTTCACCTCATTTCGATTTTTAGCTGGTCACGATTAAGCCAGACGAGCCGATGGCTTGTCCACCATGATGTGCCATAAAAGAAAACCGGGCGCGTCGCCGCACCCGGTCATATCTGTCATATCCGCGAACTTACTCGGCAGAAACGATCTTGCCGTTTTCCCACTTGTAGAGCGAGAAAGCCTGCGATGTCAGGTCGCCTGTCTCGCCATAGGTCAGCTTGCCGATGGCTGTTGCAACAGGCTCACCAGCTTTCAGAACCTTCGCAACGGCTTCCGCATCTTCCGCGCTGCCAGCCTTTTCAATGCCTGCCTTCAGCACTTCAACAGCGGCATAGGCATTCAGCGTGAAGGCTTCTGCGGGAATGTTTGCTGCTGTCAGGGCGTCCGCTGCAGCCTTGGAGTCGGCGCTCTTGGTGGCATCTGCGGCATTCGTGAAGATGGTGCCCGCAGCGGCGTTTCCGCCAATGCTCCAGAACTCGGAGTTAGACAGGCCATCGCCGCCGATAACGGTTGCCTTGGCGCCGACATCGTTCATCTGGCGAACCAGAAGGCCCGCTTCAGGGTGGTAACCGCCGAAATAGACAACATCCACATTTTCAGACTTGAGGCGGGTCGTCAGCGCGCTGAGGTCCTTGTCGCCTGCTGTAACTGCGTCATACAGCACCTCTGTCACGCCGCCTTCATTCAGCGTTTTCTTGAAGGAATCGGCCAGACCCTTCCCGTATGCACCCTTGTCGTGAATGATCGCAACGCGGCGGTCCTTCAACTGTGCCAGTACGAGCTTGCCAGCGACCTCAGCCTGCTGGTCATCACGGCCGCAGGTGCGCAACACGTTCCACAATTCGCGGTTTGTCAGGTCAGGTGCGGTGGCTGTTGGCGTTACCATCAGCACGCCGTTTTCCGCAAACACATCAGAGGCGGGAATGGCAACGCCCGATGTGACGGGGCCGACCACGAAACGGATGCCTTCGGCAACCAGTTGGTTGGCGGCGGATACGCCCTGCTTTGGCTCGCCACCATCATCAGCGAGCTTCAAGACAACCTGCTCGCCCAGAATGCCGCCATTCTTGTTGATAACGTCAACGGCGGTCTGCGCGCCTTTTTTGACCTGATCGCCATAGGCTGCAACAGGGCCTGTGAGCGGCGCGATAAGACCGATTACGATCTCAGCATGCGCCATCGGTGCGAAAGCGACCGACGCTACGAGCGTCAGGCCAGATAAAATCTTGAACGTCATTCCAGTTTCTCCTTGGGTTGGGTCCCGATGTGCCGCCGCAAGCACGGCGCTAAAGCGCGCAAACCTCTTTCGGCGGGCGGGACTGGTGTCGTCTCATGTTTGATTTCCGACATCCTGCCGTCGTCATACGCATCAGAGGCGATTTCGCAAGCCATGTTTGATCCAAAGCGTTCTCGGGCGCGTAAATCCTGTGTGAGCGCAAAGTACTGGCCGGGTCAGGAAATATAAATGGCCGCTGGTTTTTCATCGCTTATGGAAGGATAATACCGGCATGACGCCGACCGACGAAGAGTTTTTACAAAACCTGCCAGTCTTCCTGCATTTTGAGGATGTGGCAGACCCCATGCTGTATCGTGCCTTGCCAGATGGCTGGGCACTCGCGCTTGCAGACATTACCGATTCCACCGGCGCGATTGATGCGGGCCGCTACAAGTCCGTCAACATGGCGGGTGCTGGCGTCATTTCGGGAATTCTGAACGCCCTGCAGAGGCATGACCTTCCCTTCATTTTCGGCGGCGACGGTGCTGTGGTGGCCATTGCGCCCTCGCAGGTCGAGGCTGCGCGGGAGGCGCTGTCGCGGGTACAGACATGGGTCGCAGATGATATCGGCTTGACGCTGAGAGCTGCCATCGTGCCGCTATCAGCCATTCGCGAGCAGGGACTTGATGTTCGCGTGGCCCGGCTGCAAGCCAGCGACGATGTTTCCTACGCCATGTTTTCTGGCGGCGGGAACCACTGGGCCGACGAGCAGATGAAAAACGGCCTCTATCTGATCCATCCCGCCGAAGCCGGTGCGCGCCCTGATCTGACGGGTCTTTCGTGCCGTTGGGATCCGATCAAAGCGGCCCGAGGCAAAGTCGTTTCGATCATTGCGCTTCCGGGCCCGAACCAGGATGGTCAGGCATTTCGTGATCTGGTGGCAGAGATTGTAGCACTGGCCAATGATGATGGGCGTGGTGGCCATCCGGTGCCCGCCGAAGGGCCGCCGCTTGGGTTTATCAAAGAGGGGCTGTTTCTGGAGGCAAAAGCGCTTTCCAATTACCGCGACCGGATTTCGCAGGTCCGCAAGCTTTCCTGGGTGCTTTTTCAGACAGCAATCATCACCGTTCTGTACCGGTTTCGGAAAACGGTGGGACGGTTCGATCCTGTGCAATACAAGCGATCGGTCGCCAGCAATACGGATTTCCGCAAATTCGATGACGGCCTGAAAATGACCGTGGATGTGGATGTCGACAGTTTGAAAAAGATACGGGCCAGGCTGGAGGGTGCGGCGCGTGAGGGTATCTGTTTTTACGGTTTGCACGAGCAGGATACGGCGCTGATGACCTGTATCGTTCCATCCCCGCTATCCAAGGATCATATGCATTTCGTCGATGGCGGTGAGGGTGGCTATGCTTATGCCGCGGCCAACTTGAAGGCTCAGATACAGGCATTGCAATAGTTATGTGAAGAAGCGCCATGCGGCTGGAGGACACATGGCGCTTTGTTCGCTGTTACCCGCGCTGTCGGCTTTAATGAAGCCGTTCAGCACAGGGTGCTTGCTCCATCATTCAAGCAGCGGTCTTTTCTGCGCTCGGTGCGCAGTAGATTCCCTCGAGTGTAGCGAGAATCTTCTTCACCGAATCCGAAGTGCTGGAATAGTAGATCGTCTGCGCGTCGCGGCGTGTCTTCACCAGGCGCTGTGCGCGCAGTTTGGACAGGTGCTGGGAAAGCGCTGACTGGCTCAGGCCAACCTGCGTTGCAAGAACGCCGACTGGAACTTCACCTTCAACGAGACTGCACAGAATCATCAGCCGCTTGGGATTGGCCATGGCGGAAAGGAGACCCGCTGCTGCAGTCGATTGTTCTGAAAGAGTTTCTGTATTCATATTCTCACTTCTCCTGAGTGAACCCGCCCCCGCGGCTGCCTCATTGGCAAAACGAAACGTTATATGCCCGGATTGTACCAATTCGGCCAGATCGTTGTATATACCTAAATCTAGGGTAAAGCCTCTGCTTCATTAGAGAAATTTCACATTCCATTATTTTTGCTTGTTATTGACCGAAAATAGTCGAATGTTCTACTTTATCTCGTTTCAACCCATTCTTGCGGGTTATTTTTTACAGTTTTGCGGCTGCGTGGGTATTTCATTTTTGCGTTTTCAAAACTTCGGCGGGTGCGGATTGGTTTACAAATGCTAACGCGCGCCCAAATTCTCCCACCTTAATTTGAAGTCATTGAAAATCGGTCTTACAAATCCGTTTCGGACACTCATCCGCGACGACATCACGCCTGTGCAGAGCCGTGGCCGGGCTGGCCACGGAGTTATTTGACCGGCATCGGTAGATTTATTTTCGCCGGTGAAGCGTCAATCCACGAACGACATCATCCGAGGTGACAGTGCCGACCACCACGCCATTGTCGACGATACCAATCGCGCCGGGCTGTCTTGCCATCGCATCGAGAATGTCGACAAGCGGCGAGGTGGGGCGGGCCGTGCCGCTGACGGATAGCCCGGCATTTTCTGCTGTCACGCCTCTTCGCATCACGTCTTCCGCAGTCAGCATGGAGATTGGGTTCATGTTCTGCACGAACTCCGCCACGTAGCTGTTGGATGGGTTCCTGACGATATCTTGCGGCGTGCCGCATTGGATGATGTGCCCACCTTCCATCATGGCGATGCGGTTGCCGATGCGGAAAGCCTCGTCCAGATCATGGCTGACGAACAGGATCGTCTTTTTGAGGCGGCTCTGGAATTCCAGAAGCTCATCCTGCAACCGGTGGCGGATGAGGGGATCAAGTGCCGAAAACGGCTCATCCATCAGCAAGATCGGTGCGCCTGTTGCGAAAGCGCGCGCCAGCCCCACGCGCTGTTGCATGCCGCCGGACAGTTCCCCCACCTTGCGGTCTGCCCAGTCGGACAGATTGACGAGTTCCAGCTGTTCGGCCACGCGTTTTTTGCGCTGGGCTTCCGGCAGGCCCGCCAGCTCCAGTCCAAAGCCGACATTGTCGGCCACGTTGCGCCATGGTAGCAGCCCGAATTGCTGAAAAACCATGGACACCGTGTGCATTCGCAAATCACGCAGTGATTTTTTCGATGTCTGGTAGGGGTCGATATAGCCCTCAGGTGTTTTGACGCTGACGTTGCCGCGTACAACGGGCGCCAGTTGGTTGACGGCGCGCAGAAGTGTTGATTTTCCAGAGCCTGATAGCCCCATCAACACGAGTATTTCGCCTTCCTTCACCGCTAGCGACGCATTGGCAACGCCCAGCACGAGGCCGGTTTCTTCGTTGATTTCGGCTCTGGTTTTCCCCACATCCAGCATTGCGAGTGCCTTTGCCGGATTGTCTCCGAAGACGATATCAACCCGATCAAATATGATAGCGTCACTCATGCCTCATCCTCCGAGCCAGGTAAGCGGAACAGGCGGTCCAGTATGATCGCGACGATCACGATACAGAGGCCTGCCTCGAACCCCATGGCGATATTGACGGTATTGAGCGCACGCACCACCGGAACGCCAAGGCCATTGGCACCGACCAGCGCGGAAATGACCACCATTGACAGAGACAGCATGATGGTTTGCGTCAGTCCGGCCATGATTTGCGGTGTGGCGAAGGGCAGTTCCACCTTGCGAAGCACTTGCGATGGTGTCGCGCCGAAGGCGACGGCCGCTTCGACAAGTGCAGGCGGGGTGGAGATAATGCCAAGCCTGGTCAGACGAATGGGTGCGGGCAGGGCGAAAATGACCGTTGCGATCAAGCCGGGCACCATTCCCAGCCCGAAAAGGACCAGAGCAGGAATGAGATACACGAAGGTCGGAATAGTCTGCATTAAATCGAGAGCGGGGCGCATGATGGAATAGGCCCATTTGCGCCGTGCGGCGAATATGCCAAGCGGAATGCCAAGCACCATGCAGGTCACACTGGCGGCAATGACGAGAGCCAGGGTTTCGGTGGTTGCCTTCCAGTACCCCAGATTGATGATGAGCAGTAGTCCCAGGGCCGTAAACAGCGGCATGCCGATGGAGCGGCGCATCCAGGCTGAAAGCGCTGTGAGCAACGCCACGATGATGAGCGGATGGGGTGCCTGGAGCAGATAAAGCAGAGCGTCAATGACGCTTTCGAAAATGAAGGATAACCAATCGAAGAAAAAAGAGAGATTTGTGGTCAACCAGTCCACAGCCTCTTTGGCATATCGACCGATCGGTAAACGGTTTTGAGAAGCGCTGAGCCATTCCACGGTAAGAGCAGACCTTTCGTGAACGGAGTCATGATCGTCTTCCGGCTGTAACGCCGGAAGACGGGTTCAAGGCACTGACGTCAACGGCTAAAGGCCGAGGGTCTTTTTCGCAGCGGGCAGGGCATCGGCACTGCCGTCCTTGGTCTTAACGCCTGCAAGCCATGGCTCGATAGCGGACGGATTGGCTTTAAGCCATTCGGTCGCAGCCGCTTCACCTTCTGCGCCATCATTCAGGATCTTGCCCATGATCTCGTTTTCCATGGGCAATGTAAATGCCAGATTTTTCAGGAAGGTACCAACATTGGGGCACTCTTGCAGATAACCTGCGCGGACATTGGTGTAGATGGTGGCGCCGCCGAGATTGGGGCCGAAGACATCGTCACCGCCGGTGAGATAGGTCAGCTTGAAATTCGCGTTCATAGGGTGCGGTTCCCAGCCGAGAAAGACGATTGCATCGCCAGACTTTTCAGCGCGTGCAACCTGCGCCAGCATGCCCTGTTCCGATGATTCAACAACGTCGAAGCTCTTGAGGCCGAACGTGTCCTTTTCCACCATGCCGAGGATCAGGCGGTTGCCATCATTGCCGGGCTCGATGCCGTAGATCTTGCCGCTCAGGGCATCGCTGTGGGTCGCGATATCCTTGAAATCCTTGATGCCGAGTTCTGCGCCTTTGGCATTTGTCGCAAGCGTGTACTTCGCACCGGTCAGGTTTTCGCGCACCGTCTCTACGGATTTGTCGTCACGATAGACCTTGATATCGCCTTCCATCGTCGGCATCCAGTTGCCGAGGAAAACGTCGATATCCTTGTTTTTCAGGGAGGTGTATGTCACCGGGACCGAGAGGAGCTTCACGTCGGTCTCGTAGCCGAGGCTTTTGAGAATGACGGAGGCCGTAGCGGTGGTGGCGGTGATATCTGTCCAGCCCACATCCGAGAAGCGAACAGTTCCACAACTGGCCGGTTCTGCCGCGGAGGCGCTTGTGGTGAAGAGTGCCATTGCAGAAACTGCTGCGGCGAGGACCAGACAGCGGTGATTTTTTGCAAGCATTGCTTACTCCCTGTTTTTTTAAGTTCCCTTGTCATTATCAATATCTTCGAAGCACAATCAACTCACGCGGGTTTGCGACACGGCGAAAAATACGCTGCACTTTTGGGTTGCGGCAAAACCTGTGTTTATTGTCGCCATGGTCTTGCCCTTTGGCTGCTCCAGCCTGCAAAAGACGCCAACACGGCCTGGAGGGCAAGATGGCGAAGCTCTATTTCAACTATGCGGCAATGAATGCCGGAAAATCCACCATGCTCTTGCAGGCGTCTTATAATTATCATGAGCGCGGCATGCGCACGGTGATCTTTACCGCTGCATTCGATAATCGCGCGGGCTTCGGCAAGGTGGCGTCGCGCATTGGCCTGTCTTCCGATGCTCTGGTGTTCGATGACAGGACAGATATCTTCGAGATGGTGAAGGCGCTCCACGCGCAAGAGCCTGTGGCCTGCGTGTTCATTGACGAGGCGAATTTTTTGTCGGAACACCACGTCTGGCAGCTGGCCGCCATTGCAGACACTCTTGGCGTGCCGGTCATGGCCTATGGTCTGCGCACCGATTTCCAGGGCAAGCTTTTTCCGGCATCCAAGGAGCTTCTTGCGATTGCCGATGAGCTGCGCGAAATCCGCACGATCTGCCATTGCGGGCGCAAGGCCTCTATGGTGGCGCGCTTCGATTCCAACGGCAAGGTGGTGAAGGAAGGCGCGCAGATCGATGTTGGCGGCAATGAGAAATACGTCTCCTTCTGCCGTCGCCACTGGGTTGAGGCCGTGAAGGGGGAATGAAATCCCGCTCTGCGACAGATTGGCCCATTTGATTTTGGTCAAGGACCGCAGCGGCGCGCAGGGATAGGACCGGTGACGAAGAGACCGCATTGTTGCGGTTTCGCACTGGAGTTAGCCTCATGACAAACACTGTTTTGCGCCTTTTGACCGGTATCGCCCTTGCCGGATTTCTGACCGTCCCTGCCATCTCTGCCGAGATCGAAATCAAGATGCTCAACAAGGGCGCTGACGGCAAGGCGATGGTGTTTGAACCGGCAGCCGTCAAGGCAAACATCGGGGATGTCATCACCTTCGTGCCTGTCGACAAGGGCCATGATGCAGCGGCGATTAAGGGCATGATTCCCGACGGTGCCGAGGAGTCCAAGGGCAAGATGAATGAGGCCCTGAAGGTCACGCTTGAAAAAGAAGGGGCTTATGTCTTCAAGTGCACGCCGCATATGGGCATGGGCATGGTAGCGCTCGTAGTGGTCGGCGATGCACCCGCCAATCTGGATGCCGTCAAGGCCGGAAAGTTGCCGAAGAAGGCTCGCGACGTGCTGGATGCAGAGATTGCCAAGCTTAATCTTTGATTGGCTGTTTTCATCTCCCGCATTGAGAAAAGGTCGCGCATATTGATATGAGCGGCGCTCTTGCGCGCCAACCGATTCGGGAGACGACCACTTATGGGAAAATTGCCGCCTTTTGATAGCCTGATAGAAAAGGCTAAAGGCGATGCGGAGCGAGTGCACGCCCTTTCCGTGCAGCTTGCAGCCGCTCTGCGTGTCGTCCCTGAAGCATCTTCAAATGGCGTATACGAAAATGAGACTGCGCAACTGGCACAGCTGCGCGCCATGATTGAGGTCTTCGAAGCCGCTCTTCTGGCTCTCATTCACGATATCTCAGTGCGTACCGACCGTGCTTATGCTGCTTTCGACGCTGTTGACGAAGTGGGCGGCTTTCAAGCCTTCATGGCATTCTTCAGACGGAGGGAAGCGCCATCCTTCAAGGTCATCCGCACGAGAAAGCTTGATATTGCCGAGAGTTTGCGGATCCTGCTGCTGGAGGCTGCGACCGGACACGTCCTGATCGATGACGCGAAAAAGCGATTCTCGCCGCTGGTCCTGTCGTGCGAGCCGCAAGTCCTGTCCAGCATGGAAAAGCGTCGCGGCATTGTTTCCGAAATAGATGAGGCGCGGCAGCGCGACAGGGAGTTGGCAGCCCTTATCGGCACGGTGAGACGCAAGATCACCAATGCCAGCGACGAGGATCGCCAGCAAGCGTTGAGGGCAGAGGAAGAGGAGGCTGGTACACGCCATGCGGAAGTTCTGCTCGAGCGCGAGAAGCTGGCTGATGCCCATCAGATTCTGGATCGCCAGGCCGTACTGCTGGCCGATCTGATAGATATGCTGAACGACCTCATCGTTGTCTTCACACTCGCCATCAACAAGATTTCTGTTGAAGCGGAGCGATGCATTCAACTGTATGATGCCGTTTACGGAACGCTGGAGCCGCTGTTGGCGAATGCGCGCCCGCATTCCTCGAAAGCCGAAGATGAGCCTGATGCGATACCGCTTGGCGCTTTTCTGTCTTTGCTAATGCTGCACACGCAGGGCACTGTGACCATGCAGGACATCGAGAAACGCAAGGCTCGGGCCGATCAGGCGCTGTCTTTACGCAAGTCCAATGCAGCAAAAGCGGGTGCCCAATAAATCTGGTTAGGAAAAACGCTTGTGGTTCCGTTGTATCATGGCTTTCGGCACCATATGTGAAGGATGGTCGATCTGGTTTGGATCGTCATGGTTGTCGTACTGGAGCTTTTCAGGCCACCTCAATGGTTGTAATGCTCCAGCTTGGTCAAACTGGGCATAAGGTCTTTCGGGTCGCCAACTGGGTCCGGGCCATGCGCTAAGGAGAGTTCAACAATGCTCGATCCGGTCATCGCGTTTTTCAAGCGCATTTTCGCAGCGCTTGGGAGAGGTGCATCTGTTGTGATCGCATGGCTTTTCTGGCCGTTCCGCGCTGTGAGTGGCTGGTATGGAAACCGCCAGGGTTTCATAAAAGTGCCGATTGCCGCAGCGCTTGTCTTCCTCGTTGGTCTCTATGGGTATTTCATCTGGCAGACGCAGGTCTGGACCAACTTCAACCCTGATTACGTCAACAATTACAAATTTTCGGAGCGGACGCTGGCCGCAGGCCAAGAGCTGCCGGCAGCAGCGGTCGGCCCAGCTTCAGCTCCGGCCGCAACCTCTGAAACTCCTGCCTCTGCCACCGCGCCGGCGCCCGTTGTTGCACAGGCGAGAAGCTGCCAGAGTTCCGCGATTGTCGATATGTCAGCGGATCTGATCGACTATAATGTCGACCAGAATGCGTGGATTTCTTCCATGTTACTATACCGTCTCGGTCTTTTCGGAATGGATTGGGACAGCACTCCGTTTCTGGATAACAAGGCGTCGTTCCAACGTGGCGTCAACCAGGCTGTCCGCCGGACTTCGGTCGAGCTGGTCGATTCGATTGGTCGCGTTCGTGGTACATCCGGCATTGACGCCAACTTGCAGAGCGCCCGCGGCAATCTTCAGTTTGACGAATATTCCTGGTATTTCGGCCTGAACCCATTCGGCCCCAAGACGCCTAGCCCGAGCTACTACCGGTCTGCGGCTGAAAGCCTGCGCAAGTTCAATGTCAGTCTTTCGCAGTGCAATTCCGTATTCGATGGCCGCGCCGATAACCTCATCCAGTTCATTGATCGCATTGCCAACGATATTGGTGGTACGTCCGCGATCCTTCGTGAGCGTTCAGAAAACTACAATGGAGGCTGGTTCGATACGCGCGCCGATGATCGCTTCTGGTTCGCTTATGGCCAGCTTTACGGCTATTACGGCATTCTTTCCGCTGCCGGGGCCGATTTTTCTCAGGTTATCCGTGAGCGCAACCTGACGAGCCTGTGGAATGATACGCTGCTGCAAACGCGCGCCGCGCTGCGTATTCAACCATTCATGATCTCGAATGGCGATGAAAGCGGCTGGATCATGCCATCACACTTGGCGACGATGGGCTTTTATGTGCTGAGAGTGCGCTCGAACCTCGTCGAGCTCCGGTCTGTTCTGGACCGGTAAGGGTTAAGCTGGCGCTTCCGTCGAGGGGGCGTCAGCTGATCAACTTGAGCCGGATCGACTTGGCGACAAGTTGTGTGCGGTTGACGCAATCAAGCTTGCGGATCGCATTGTTCAGATAGGCATTGATGGTGTGATCGGAAAGCGAGAGAATCTGCCCAATCTCGGCTGATGTCTTGCCCTGAGACGTCCAGTGGATCACCTCAAGCTCACGCTTTGTCAGCTTGCGGGGCGCTGCCATTTCCGCCTTGCACAATTGCTCATAGGCGTCGAACGCGTGAATGGCGATCATTCCGATCTCATTTTTCGCGGCCTGAGACGGTTCTTCGCAACTCCCATCGAAACGCACCAGATGCCTGTCTCCGGCCACCGAGTTCGTTGGAACGAATATCCCGTTTGTAACGTCAGTCTGACTGAGAAAGTCGGTGATCCGGTTCACTCCCGGATGGCTCGCATCGAGGTCTTTAACGTTCCACGATTGCGGAACCATGGACGTTGCCACCTTGGGCAATATCGGACAATAACGGAGCAGAAGCATCCGGTCATATTCCCGGATGAACCGCATGGGGAGAGACGTTTCTACAAGTATTATCGCGAGAAAATCCTCGCCAGGGCGTGGTATGCGCATCAAACTCGCATAAGTGTATCCAAATTCCTTCGCTGCGCTTTGAAGAACTTGCAACCAACGCGGGCGGCTCTCTGCCGCCGATAACTCTCTACCAATCAGTGATTGCCGTTCGAGCGCGATCATAATGTTTTCGTTCATAAAATTACTATGTTAACGGTGACAAATATACAAATCAGCCAAAAATTCCACTCTTTATTTCAAGCTTGGTTCCTTGTTCATGACATTATTCCGAATTGTTTTAATTCAAATGACTTCGTAAAAAATCCTGGCGTCGCTTTGCATTGCTGCGGCGCACATCACTACAGGATGCGCCGCGATTTTTTCTTTAGGATTCGAATAAACCTCTAATAATGTCTTTTTGACCTTACACATCCGACTTGTCTTTGACGCTCTTTGTCTTGGACATCAACTGTTCAAGATAGCCGAGCATCACCGCAGAGACTACAAATGCGAGATGGATAATCGTAAACCACATCAGTTTGCTGTCTGAATACTGGTTGGCATTCAGAAAAATCTGCAAGAGGTGGATAGAAGAGATGGCGACGATGGATGATGCAACCTTGATCTTGAGGCTTCCCGCATCCAGCTTGCCGAGGAACGAAACCTTGTCCTCTCCTTCGTCAAACCGGCTGACGAAGTTCTCGTAGCCGGAGATCATCACCATCACGATGAGGCTTGCCACCAGCGCGGCGTCAATCAGCGCCAGCATGGCCAGAATCATCTCTGCATCCGTGTAGATGAACACGTTCCCTGCGATCTTCAGAAACTTGAACCCGAAGGAAATAGCATACACGGCAAGTGCTGCCACTAGGCCGAGGTAAAACACGACGAGAAGCCATCGACTGGACAATATGATGCGTTCAACGAGCAGCTCCAGAGATTTCATCAGATCTTTCCAGATTGGTTTAAGGGGTGAACAATCGCGTTTCTCGCTCTGATCTAGGCCGTCTCCCAGAAAGGTTCAAGGTCGCTGTCAAACCGTGCCCCACGCGAATGCAGGCGTGATGTTTCTGCAACATTCACGCACCCTGAGATACATGATGAAAAATATCATGTTTTAATAATTGACTCTAATAGTCATGTTTTATAGGTCTCGAAACACGGCTGGGCCGTGAAAATTTAAGGGTATTTATCAAGCCACATTGCGACGGCACCTCGCGTTGCCGCGCGCTTTCGTGTGCTCGCATTCAGGGGGTTCCAATGACGATCCGCGGTTCTCAATCAGCCTTGCTGGTTTGCACAGCTATGGCGCTCATTTCCAGTAATTCGGCAGGTCATGCTCAGGAGGGAACCGCTCAGAGCAACGGCACAACCGTTCTAGAGCGCATCACGGTCAAGGGCAAACGTGTGAAGGCGGGCGATGTTACTGCCAATACACCGCTGGCAAGTAGGACGACTGCAGACGTTCTTCGTAAGAAGGAAATTAACAACGCCCGCGACCTCGGCAACACCACAGAACCTGGTGTCGAATTGATTGAATCAAAGCCAGGTAAACCCGGTGGTTTGTTTATCAGAGGTCTTGGCGGAGCACGCGTTACGACGCTGATCGATGATATCCCTGTACCCTATTTTGAAAACTACCCGCGCGCTGGTGTTGCGACTACGTCCATGAGTGACACCAACAACAGTTACGACTTCTCTTCGCTTTCCCGTGTCGACGTTGTGCGCGGCGCAGATTCAAGCCGCATCGGTCCGGGTGCGCTGGGTGGCGCACTTGTGTTGCGCACGTTTGAGCCTGAGGATCTGATAACGGAAGGACGCGATTGGGGCGGTGTGGCGAAGCTGACCTATGACAGCGAAGACAGAAGTTTCGGCGGTTCTGTCGCTGTTGCGAAGAAGATACAAAACACGTCGGTTATGTTTCAGGGCGGGTATAAAAAGGGCGACGAGCGTAAAAACCAAGGCGCCGACGATATCATTGGCGCCAATCGCACCAAAGCCAACCCTTCTGATTATGATCAGTACAATCTGCTTTTCAAAATTCGTCAAGACCTCGAAGGCGGCCACCGCGTCGGTGTGACGGCCGAACGCTTCAATCTCGACAGCAGCTCCGACCTGAAAACACTTCAGTCCTTCACCGGCGCAACCAACAATCGTGTGGGCGACTACTGGGGGTATGACGATACCCGCCGCGAACGTGTATCGCTGGACTATGAATATGAAGCCCCGTCTACCGATGCTTTGGTTGATAGTGCGCGAATGTCGCTGTATTGGCAGCGACTTATCAAGGATGCCGGATCTTACGGCACGCGTAACAACGGCAGCGATTATGGCCGCTACAATGAAATGGAAGAACGCTCTGTCGGTTTGACGGGAAGCGCTGTTTCCGAGTTCACCACCGGCAATCTGAACCATGAAGTTCGGTTCGGGGGTAATCTCCAGTTTTCGCAAACAGAGCAATTCTTGACAGTTGTACCGTCTACAACCGTCGTTTCGCAGTCTGACATTCCAAATGTCGATGGAAAGCGGCTTGGGCTGTATCTGGATGACCGTATAGGTTTTGGCGATAGTGGTTTTGCGCTAACGCCCGGCATGCGGTTCGATTGGTATGATTACGATCCAAAGGCATCGTCAGGGTTTAGCAGCAACACAGGATCGGGCGTTTTCGGACTACCGGAAGGGCAAGACGGTGTTCGCCTTTCGCCTAAGCTTTTGGCCACATATGACCTGACACCCGAAGTAGAATTGTTTGGCCAATGGTCGATGGGTTACCGCCCGCCGACTGTGAACGAACTCTACGTCAACTTCACAAATGGAACGTTCTACGCCAATATCGGCAATCCCAATCTGAAGCCTGAGACATCGCAGGGCTTTGAACTGGGAGCCAGCTATCAGGGCGATAATCTGACCGGCAAGATCACCGCGTTTCACAATATTTATTCCAACTTCATCGACGCATTTGGAACACCCGGCAACACTGCCGCTGGTCAACCTACGACGTTGTATACCTGGAGAAACCGCGACAAGGTTGAGATTTCGGGCGTGGAAATCAGCGCGCGTAAGGATTTCGCCAACGGAATCTTCCTGCACGGCTCGCTTGCCTATTCCTATGGCAAGGACAGCGATACGGGTGAGTTCATCCGTACTGTGGCGCCATTCAAGTCTATTCTGGGTGTAGGCTACGAGCAGGAACAGTGGGGTCTCGACCTCTCCACTATTCTGTCAGCCGGCATGAGAGAAGACGGCGTTGCCACGACAATCACCGGGGCGACCTATCAGACATTCGACGCACCTGGTTACGGTGTCACCAACCTGACGGCCTGGTGGGAGCCTGAACAGACCAAGGGGCTTCGTATCCAGGCAGGGGTCTATAATATTTTCGATAAGACCTACTGGAATGCCGTCGGAACACGCGATGTGAGTACGAGTGGAGTAACGACAGCCAACCAACCCGTTGCGTTTTACAGCGAACCCGGTCGTTCATTCAAAATTTCTCTCACGCAGAAATTCTGATCGTAATGCCCTAGGTCAAGAAATGGCGGGGCTCCGGCTCCGCCTTTTCCATTTAACGACAATATAAGTACCCGCCTTTGCGCTCCAGCACATCCATATGGAGGTGGTCCTGGTGGGTGGCGTCGCTGCCGGGAGAGAGAACGGTGCGGAAGAAGAGGCATGCGGCGGTGGTGATTGTGCGCTGGAATGCGCCTTCCATGGTGCCGTCTTCGTCACGCGGCTTCATGACAAGCGGTTCACCCTTGTCGAAAGTGATTGTCGCAATGTCTACGGCACTGCCCTTGGCATGTTCGGAAATCTTTCCAGCTGACGCACTGTTACGGTTGCGGCAGACATAGGTCGAGGCGTTGCCAAAAGCGGTGACGTTACTGTCTGGCAAAGCCATTTTCGCCGTGGGGACCACAACGTTCTTTGCCCATCGCGAGAGCGCAAGGGCAGCTTCGCAGCGCATCGTGCCTTCCGGCTCCAGTTTGATGCCGGGTATAACCACGGAGAGTTCGAGCGGCGAAGCGATGCCGCAGCCTTCCTCTTCACCCGGGATCGGCGGAAGTTCCTTGAATTGCGCACCCAGCTCTTTCAGTTCTGCGATGCAGGATTTGAGCTCTTCGGGATTTTCTGCCTTTACCGGATCGCGTGGCGGCTCTTCAGGCTTTTTCTCTTCTTCGTTCTTCGGCTCATCCGGCTTTGCGGCTGGTTCCGGTTTTTCCTCCGGCTTCGGCACGGTGTTTTCTGCAGGTGGCGAAACCGGTGTTTCCTCTGCTTTCTTCTCTGCAGGAGACGGGGCAGGTGCGGGCGCTGCGTCCTGCTGCTCCGGTTTGGGCTGGGGAACCGGCACATCCTGCGGCGGTTGCGAGGCAGAGATCAGAAGCCCACTGGCTGCGATTATCATAAGGCGGAAAAGCATGTGACCGATCAGTCCCCCGTTGCGGCACAGGCTCAACGCTTCAACATGCTTTCGGTTCAAATCCGCTTGCCATCGCGCACCGTTGCCGCTAACAATTTGCTCATGAACACACAGTCGAAGAACATTGCTATCTGGTGGTGGGGCAGCTTTACGCGGCCTTGAGCACCCATGTCCTTAGACTAAGTCCAAGCCGCCCGAAGTTTTCAGGCGGCTTTTTTGTTTTATGCCGCCCTCTCATCGGGCTTTAGAAACGGGAAGCGGAAGAGATGGTAACGATTATTCAGGATGATGGGTCGGAAACATACGAGACCAGAGGCGGTGTGAAGGTGACGCGCAACCGCCGTCCGGCTGATTACGCAACCGCCATCGACAGCTATGTGTCGGGGCTGGATGAGCGCCGTGGTGCGGTCTTTTCGTCAAACTATGAATATCCCGGTCGCTATACCCGTTGGGATACCGCCATCATCGACCCGCCGCTCGGCATTTCCTGCTTTGGCCGCATGATGTGGATCGAAGCCTATAATGGCCGTGGCGAAGCGCTCTTGTCGTTCATCACCGAGAAGCTGAAGGCCACGCCGGATCTGACGCTTGGGGCCTCCACCGCCCGCCGTCTAGACCTCGTCGTCAACGAGCCGGACCGGGTGTTTACGGAAGAAGAGCGCTCGAAAATCCCCACCGTATTTACGGCCCTCCGCGCCATCGTGGACCTGTTCTATTCCAGCGCCGATTCGGCCATCGGGCTGTTCGGGGCTTTTGGTTACGATCTGGCTTTCCAGTTCGATGCCATCAAGCTTTCGCTGGAACGTCCGGAAGATCAGCGCGATATGGTTCTGTTTCTGCCCGATGAAATCCTCGTGGTGGATCACCATTCCGCAAAGGCCTGGATCGACCGTTACGATTTCGAAAAGGATGGCGTCACCACCTTTGGCAAGCCTCAGGATATTGCTCCAGAGCCATTCGTCAAAACAGACACCATTCCGCCGCGCGGTGATCACCACCCCGGCGAATATGCGCAGCTGGTGACGAAGGCCAAGGAAAGCTTCCGTCGTGGCGATCTGTTCGAGGTTGTGCCCGGCCAGAAATTCATGGAGCGTTGCGAAAGCAATCCTTCGGCCATTTCGCGCCGCCTGAAAGCGATCAATCCGTCGCCTTACTCCTTCTTCATCAATCTAGGCCATCAGGAATATCTGGTTGGTGCTTCGCCTGAAATGTTTGTGCGCGTTTCCGGTCGCCGCATCGAGACGTGCCCGATTTCAGGCACCATCAAGCGTGGCGAAGATCCGATTGCCGATAGCGAGCAAATCCTCAAGTTGCTCAATTCCAAGAAGGACGAGTCAGAGCTGACCATGTGCTCCGACGTTGACCGCAACGACAAGAGCCGCGTGTGCGAACCGGGCTCGGTGAAGGTCATTGGTCGCCGCCAGATCGAGATGTACTCCCGTCTCATCCACACGGTTGACCACATTGAAGGCCGCCTGCGCGACGATATGGATGCGTTTGATGGCTTCCTGTCCCACGCATGGGCAGTAACCGTCACCGGTGCGCCAAAGCTCTGGGCCATGCGCTTCATCGAAGCCCATGAGAAGAGCTCGCGCGTCTGGTACGGCGGCGCCATCGGCATGGTCGGCTTTAACGGCGATATGAATACGGGCATGACGTTGCGCACCATTCGCATCAAGGATGGCATTGCGGAAGTGCGGGCAGGGGCCACCTTGCTCAACGATTCCAACCCGCAGGAAGAAGAAGCCGAAACCGAACTAAAGGCATCTGCCATGATATCTGCCATTCGTGGTGCAAAGGGCCAGAACTCCGCAGCGACCCAGCGGGATTCGGCAAAGGTCGGAACCGGGGTGAAAATCCTGCTGGTAGACCACGAAGACAGCTTCGTGCACACGCTGGCCAACTACTTCCGCCAGACGGGTGCCACGGTGTCCACCGTGCGCTCTCCGGTTGCGGCAGAAGTGTTTGATCGCTTCCAGCCTGACCTCGTTGTCCTGTCTCCCGGACCGGGCAACCCCAGCGATTTCGATTGCAAGGCGACCATCAAAGCGGCGCGTTCGCGCGACCTGCCCATCTTCGGTGTGTGCCTCGGTCTTCAGGCGTTGGCAGAAGCCTATGGCGGCGAACTTCGACAGCTGGCCGTTCCCATGCACGGTAAGCCATCGCGCATTCGCGTGCTGGAACCCGGTCTGGTCTTCTCCGGCCTCGGCAAGGAAGTCACCGTTGGTCGCTATCACTCGATCTTTGCTGACCCGGCAACGCTGCCCCGTGATTTCATCATCACCGCAGAAAGCGAAGATGGCACGATCATGGGCATCGAGCACAGCAAGGAGCCGGTCGCAGCCGTTCAGTTCCACCCGGAATCCATCATGACGCTCGGCGGCGATGCCGGCATGCGGATGATCGAAAACGTGGTGACGCATCTGGTGCGCAAGGCAAAAACCAAAGCTGCCTGAGTGCATCAAAGACAATCGGCGGCGTATTCAAGCGCCGCCGTTTCCCTTTAGCCACGTGGGTGATGCTGAGTGAAGGCCTTCAAATATCTGAGCATCGCATTCACGCTTATTCTTTGCATCATCGCGCTCGGCACGCTGGTCCCCGCACCCGTTGCCAAAGACCACGCCTCTGTGGCCGCGCAGCCTTCCCGCCGCATCCTCATTCTCGACAACCCCATCCATACGGATATTGCCCTGCCGGTTGATGCCGAGCTTCTCGAGCGTTTTGCGTTCTTGCGCGAGGCAAGCCTTGATATTGATAACCCTGGCGTGCGGTATCTCATTTTCGGCTGGGGCGGGCGGGCGTTTTACACGCAAACGCCGACATGGGCCGATCTGAAGCCGCTGCCGGTATTGAAAAGCCTGACGCTGGACCGCTCCGTCATGCACATTGCCCTTGCAGGTGAGATTTCCCCCACCGACGACCATGTCGCGGCGCTCGACTTATCCGATCAGGGCTATCGCGATATGGTCGAGTTCATTCTGGGAAGCTTTGCTCAGGTCGAAGGCCAGAAAGTCCCGCTGATGGGACAATCCTACGGACAATATGACGTGTTTTTCGAGGCGAATGGCACTTTTAACGTTCTGCTCGGCTGCAACACCTGGACGGCGGCGGCACTTCGGCGAGCCGGTATGCGCACCGGGTGGTGGACGCCTTTGCCACCATTGCTTTCTGCCTCACTGTGGTTGCACAACGATGCTGCTCCGTCGTTGACAAGAGCACAGCGATGACCACAATCTGGATTTCTTTGGACAGGGGCGCCAACGATGATCGACTTTCACCAGCTATTGCTGGTCTACATTGCCTATATCATCGCCGTGGCCAGTCCCGGTCCCAGCAACATGACGATCATGGGCATCGCCATGAGCCGTGGTCGGGCACCGGCGCTCGTTCTGGCCATGGGCGTCATGACCGGTTCGCTGTTCTGGGCAGCGCTCACCGCCACCGGACTTTCCGCCGTTCTGGCGACCTATGCAAACGCGCTGTTTTTCATCAAGATCGCAGGCGGCATCTATCTTCTTTATCTCGCCTATAAGTCTGCGCGTTCAGCTTTCTCACCAGCGGCTGCGCAAGCCATTGTCGATGAAACACCAGTCGGTCGTGCCGAATACTGGCAGCTCTACCGTCGCGGCTTGCTGCTGCACCTAACGAACCCCAAGGCCATTCTCGGCTGGATTGCCATCATGTCGCTGGGTCTGAAACCGGGTGCAGGCGCCTCGACGCTGGTTGCTATCATCGGCGGCTGTGGCTTGCTGGGCATGGTGATATTCTGCGGCTATGCGCTTGTCTTTTCCACAGCCCCGGCCATCCGTATCTACCAGCGCTCCAAGCGATACATTGAAACGGTTCTCGCATTGTTTTTTACCTTTGCCGGTATCAAGTTGCTAATGACCCGCGTGTAATCTCTTGACCTGGCGACGGCTTTAATCATAGAAGCCGCTTAAATGAACCGCGCGCACGGAGCCATCCGTGCGCGCGGTTCGTGCGTTTTGGGGTCCAATTCTGCAATTCATTCGCAACCGCATGGAGACATGTCATGAACGAACAGGGTCACGCGCTCGTCAGGAATCTCGCTTTCTGGGGCATCCCTTTTTCCATCACGGTGCTCTGCCTGAAGCTATCGGCTTGGTGGGTCACGGGTTCGGTTGCGCTGTTGTCGGATGGTCTGGAATCCACGGTCAATGTGGTCGCGGCCTTCATCGCCTATTTCGTTATCCGCTATGCGCAAAAGCCCGCCGATGACGATCACCAGTTCGGCCATCACAAGGCGGAATATCTATCCGCTGTGGTCGAAGGCGTGCTGATCGTTGTTGCCGCTCTCCTCATCGTCAAGGAAGCGTGGAGCGGGCTCATGGCGCCGCGCCTGCCGGATGCGCCGGCACTTGGTCTCGCCATCAATGCTTTCGCCGCCGTTCTCAACGGCGTCTGGGCAACAGTGCTGATTCGAGTGGGTAGATCACATTCGTCGCCGGCACTTCTGGCAGATGGCCACCACATCATGTCGGATGTGGTCACCTCGGGTGGTGTTCTGATCGGTCTGGTTCTGGCGATCGTGACCGGCTACGCCATTCTCGATCCGGTTCTCGCCATTGTCGTGGCCATCAACATCCTGTTTCAGGGTTCCAAGGTCATTCTGCACTCCCTCGGCGGCCTCATGGACCGCGCTGTGGAACCGGAAGAAGACGTGGCGATCAAGAAAGCGATTGCGGAGAACTCGACTGGCATCCTTGGCGTTCATGATCTCAAGACCCGCCGGGCAGGGGCTGTCGCATTCATCGACTTTCACGTCGTCGTTCCCTCGGCTTTGTCCGTGGGTGCTGCGCATGAAATTTGCGACCGGCTTGAAGATGCCATAAAGGGCGTGATACCCGGTGCCGTCCTCGCCATTCATGTGGAGCCTGAAAGTGAACAGGCCCATGGCGTTCGGGTAGAGTTTCAAGAAGCAGGAGTTTGAACCATGTCAGTCACGGATGTTTCCGGCCTGTCGCAGCTGGGCGCGCAAGTCGCTTCCCCCGAAAGCCCTGAAAAGGCCGTTCTGGAAAAAGTGCCGAATGGCAATGCCGGAACAGATTATGTCGTGCGCTTCACCGCGCCGGAATTCACGTCGCTTTGCCCCATGACCGGGCAGCCGGATTTTGCCCATATTGTCATCGACTACATTCCCGGTGATTTTCTCGTGGAATCCAAGTCGTTGAAGCTTTTCCTGCATTCCTTCCGCAATCATGGTGCGTTCCATGAGGATTGCTCGGTTTATATCGCCAAGCGCCTTGTAGACCTGCTTCAACCCAAGTGGCTGCGCATCGGCGCTTACTGGTATCCACGCGGCGGTATCCCAATTGATGTGTTCTGGCAGACCGGCGCGCCACCAGAGGGCGTCTGGCTTCCCGAGCAGGGCGTCGCGACCTATCGCGGTCGCGGCTGACCCCTTAGCCAATTCGTTCAGACGAGAGAGCCGCTGTCGCCTGAGTCGAAATCAGCGTCGTCTGCGCTGTCGTCGTAGTCGGCCTGCTGAAAATCAGAGTTGTCGTCATTGCTGGCGACATCCTGCTGCTTGTTGTCATCACCATAATAGTTGTTGATGACGGTTTCCTCGACTGGCGCTGCGGCAGTTCCCGCACCGCCCAAAGGAGATCCCCAGCCGGATGAGGCGACGTGGTTGGAAAATATGCCGCTCAGCGAATTGGCAAGCAGCATGCCACCGGCAACGCCCGCCGCCGCGCCCAGCGCCCCTTGCAGAAAACCGCCGCTGCCACTCGCACGCCCGAAGGCCGAGGACTGCTGGCTGCTCCACGGGCCGCTGGGTTGAGGCGCATCGTTGCTTCGGCCCCATGGCCCCTGCGCCTGAGAAGGCTGAAATTGACCTGACATGTCATTGCGATAGGTCGGCGCTGGCGCAGGTGCAGCCGATGCTTGCTGGGTGCCACCGAAAATCGAGCTGAGGAAGCCGCCTTGCTGTGCGGCCTGTGGTGCGGGATTGCTGCTTTCAAGCTGGTGAATGCGCTCTTCCAGCTGGCGAATATGTGCCGCTGCCGCTTCCAGACCTTTTTCCTGCACTATGACAGCTTGGGCCAGATAATAGGGGGCGGAGGGATCGTCCTTCACGGCCTGCGAGATCAGCGTTTCTGCCTGGGGATCGCGCGGTGTTGAGGATGCAGACTTGACCCTGTCGAACAGGGATTTGATGAGTTGGGTTTCTTCTGGTGACATTGGTAGCCTCCTTGGCGTGCTTGGAAAAGCACACCAAGGAAGTAGGGTTCAATTTCGACTTTTAAAAGCCGCCTCCGCCTTACATTTTTGTAAGGTTGAAGACCTCGATCTTCAGCCGCCGAAGACCAGCGAAAGACCTGTGAGTGCGGTCAATCCACCAAGGATGCGGATTGCGACCGGGCCGAGCTTTGCAATGGCCATTCCAAGCGCGATGCCTGCAACATGTAGGCCCATGGTGGCGGCCACGAAGCCGACGCCGAATTGAAGCGCACCCGCGCTGCCCAATTCGCCGCCATGGGCGTAACCGTGGAAAAGCGCAAACACGCCGACGATGGCTGCCGCAACGCTCACCGGAACGCGGGTCGCCATGGCAACCAGAAGGCCGAGCGCGATGATTGAGGCCAGAATCGCAGGTTCAACGAATGGCAGTTTGATACCGCCAAGCGCCAACAGAAAGCCGATTGCCATGGTGCCGACGAAAGCTGCCGGGACTATCAACAATGCTTTGCGCTTATCTGATGATGCAGCGATTTGGGCTGCCCAGATGCCGACGGCGACCATGACGAGAATATGATCGGCACCGAAAAGAGGGTGTGAAAACCCTGCCATGAAGGAGCCGTGTTCTTCCGGGTTTAAATGGGCAAAGGCCGGGAGTGTGGTTGCGGCCATCGTTGCAGCAGTGAGTGATAGTCTTTTGAACATCGTTCCCTCTTCAATCTTTCTAAGGCGAGGCAGAAGGCGCTTGGGTCGCCGGATCAAACCCCGCAATTAACGATATCGTAGTTACAAATAAGCTGTCCATGCGTCATTTGACGGTGCCTTGTTTATTAAGCAGTTCCGCGCCTTGCCTTTTTCGCTCATTGTTTTACGACACAAATCACACTATGTCCGGTAGGTAATGAATTACGTTGGAGACCGCCACATGAACGAAGACGAAGACGACAAGAGCAAGGAACTGCCGATCGGTAAGGAAACGGAAGCGAATCTTTTCAAGTCGCGTTCGATCTTCATCTATGGCGGCATCACCCAGGAGTTGGCGCAGAAGGTTTGCACGCAGCTCGTGGCACTTGCCGCTGCCAGCGATGACGACATCCGCGTCTACGTGAATTCGCCCGGCGGCCACGTCGAATCCGGCGACAGCATTCACGACATGATCAAGTTCATCAAGCCGAAGGTCATCATTATCGGCACGGGCTGGGTCGCTTCTGCTGGCGCGCTGATCTATGTGTCGGTTCCGAAAGAGCGTCGTCTCTGCCTGCCAAACACACGCTTCCTGCTGCACCAACCATCCGGCGGCACACGCGGCATGGCATCCGATATCGAGATCCAGGCACGCGAAATCATCAAGATGAACAAGCGCCTGATCACCATCTTCTCCAAGGCCACCGGCCAGACAGAAGAAAAGATCGCCAAGGATATCGATCGCGATTACTGGCTGGGCGGCGAAGAAGCCAAGGCATACGGCCTCGTTGGCCGCATCGTTGAAAGCCAGTCTGAACTCTGAGAGTTCGACATTTAAAGTCTCAAAAGCCCGCGCTGGTCTCAAACCTGCGCGGGCTTTTTCGTTTTATGTGACGCCTGTGTGCGTCATGTCATCGACCGCTGCTTCATGCCCCGGGACCGTTTTGTGAATGCTGTTTGCATCCCCGGCCTGTCTGGTGAGGCGAGGGGTCTTGCCAAACCACTCGGCCAACGTCATCGGGCCCTTTTTGGGTGGAGGCTGGCGGATGAATTCGGCAATTTCTGCCCGCCATACCCTGAAGCTGAACCGGAAGCTCCAGCGCATGTGTTTGCGCAGTTCCCGATCCGGATGGAACAGGATGCGCCACAACGCGCGTGGTCGGCAGTGGACAGCCACTTCCAGCATTTTCACCATCGCAAAAATCATGCCCGGTGACAGGTGGCGGGATGACAGCAACTGATGTCGGTAATCCCACTTGCTGCGGTCGGTTTCTATGACGCGGCGTTCGCCATTTTCCGCCGTCCAGTCAGACCAGCTATGCGGCGTCAAATACATGGCGTTCAGCAAGTCCGGATCATACAGGCTGATCTGACGCAGGGCGCGGAGATAGTCGGCGAAGCGCTCTTCTTCAAATCCGACAATGTGGCCGAGCATGGACAGGATACCATGCTGGCGAAGAAGCGTGACCGCCTGCTGGTCTTCACGGGTCGTCGAACCCTTGCGAATGGCTGCAAGCGTGGTCGGGTCGGTCGTCTCGATGCCCATCAGCACGCAGATCATGCCGGCTTTCTTCATCAGGGGCAGGAGATCGGCATCGCGCACGATGTCAGTTGCACGGATCGTTGCAAACAGTCGCACTGGCACGTTTTCCTCAACCAGCGCCTCCAGAAATTCGCGCCACAGGCGTTTCGAGGAGGTCGGATTTTCATCCGCCAAGTCCACAAAGCAAACGCCGTGCGTGCGATGCAGCCAGGCAATTTCAGCCGCGACCGATTTGGGAGCGCGGTAGCGCCAGCGGCTCCAAAACTGATACTGGCCGCAATAATTGCATCGGTGCGGACAACCACGCGAAAACTGGATGATGGCGGCGCGGCCAAGGCCAAAACATTGGTACAAGTCCCAATCTTCGATCAGCTCCCAGCCAATACGCCATTCGTTCAGGTCCTTGATCGTGGCAGCGGGTCTGGTTTCTATGTGACTGCTATTTTCGCGGTGGACGATGCCCGCGACGGTGGCGGGTGACACGCCGTCTGCCAGAGCCTGCACAAGCGCAAGTGCTGTTGCTTCGCCTTCGCCCTTGATGATGATATCGACCGACGGTTCACTCACCATAATGGCGGTGGCGTGATAGGTCGGGTAAACACCCCCATAGACCGTCAATGCCTGCGGACATGCACGCTTGGCAGCGTCAAGAACCAACATGCAGGCCGGGTGGGCAGGGGTGGAGCCAGCATGCCCGGTCATGACCATATCCGGTGCGAAAGCTTTGATCGCGGCTTCGATTTCATCTGCCGTCATGTGGTGGCGTTCCGCGTCAATCAGCCGGCACTCATGTCCTGCATCGATCAGCGGACCTGCGACGCAAAGAAGACCGAAGGGGATCTGGTGGCCAACGCCACGGGATGTGAGGGAGATGTAGGGTGGATTGACGAAGAGTATACGCACGAAGTCTTCCTTTCCAGCGCGCCAAGGTGGAGATGGGATGGGGCGTGCGCTGTGATGGCTTCTGCAACCAGAATTTCTTTTTTCTACCGTGCGTTTATGTCTTGATGATAATAAAGCGTCAAATAAAAAACCGCATTGGTGGGGCCAATGCGGTTTCTTTGAACGAGGATCAGATGGTTCGCGTCAGGGAATGAGACGCTCCTTGCGCAGCGTCTCGAAAAGCGCGAAAAACGCGTCGTCCGTTGGTTGGTAATCCTTGAAGCCCAGGCGGCGGCTCTTGCTCATGTCGGTTACCACTTCAAGAGGGCGACCGAGATCGGCGTCTGTATGCCAGGGCGATGCCAGGCGGTTGAGGTCAGGTTCGGCAAGGTTTTCACGAGCCGCGATTTTTTTCCAGATTTCCGCATCATCCTTCATCTGCTCTTCGAGCGGAATGACGGTGCCATCGAACGGGGCGGGTTCGACGCCGAACCAGTCGGCAATGCGCTCCCACATCCAGCTCCAGCGGAAAATGTCGCCATTGACGATGTTGAATGCCTCGTTCTTCGCTTCTGGCGTTTCCGTGGCCCAGAGCAGTTGCTTGGCCAGAATTTTGGCATCGGTCATGTCCGTCAGGCCATTCCATTGCGCGGAAGAGCCGGGGAACCGGAAGGGGCGACCTGTTTCGCGGCACAGGGTGGCATAGACGGCGAGCGTTGTGCCCATGTTCATGGCATTGCCGACTGCCTGACCGATGACCGTGTGCGGGCGGTGGACGCTCCATGAAAAGCCATCACGTTTGGCCGCTGCAAAGACCTCGTCCTCCTGCGCGTAATAGAAGTTCTCGACATCGAGACGACCCTGCTCCTCGCGGAACGGTGTCTGCGGCAGCTTGCCTTTGCCATAGGCCTCGAACGGCCCAAGATAATGCTTGAGGCCGGTAACCAGTGCCACATGGCGCGTGGATTTGCCAGGGCTCAAGCCATCCAGCAGATTGCGCACCATGGCAGAATTGACGCGGATGTTTTCGGCTTCGCTTTCCTGACGCGCCCATGTGGTGATGAAAACGGCGTCCGGTTTCACATCGACAAGTGCTTTTGCCGTTTCAGCCGCATTATGCAAATCGGCCACAACGGGCATGATTTGCGCGTGCTGCGTCGGTTTGCGCGATAGGCCATAGACCCGCCAACCCTGTTCCAACAGAAGATTTGCTGTAGCGCTTCCCACGATCCCGCTTGCGCCGACCACCAATGCCGTTTTAACCATGCTCGAACTCCATTTTTGTAAGAGCTATAATTAGGCATCCCGCATGCTGTCGTGTAGACGGCACTGATTGGGGACATGGATACCAAAGGGTGACCACGATGAAACCGGGAAGCCACGAAGCGGAATGGCGTGAGGATTGTGCGCCGAGGCGCGTGCTGGAGCTTTTTTCGACCAAATGGACCAGCATGATCTTGCACACGCTGCATACCCTCCATGAGGGAACCGCGCGCACAGGCGTGCTGGAGCGAAGCCTGCCGGGCATTTCGAAGAAGATGCTGACGCAGACGCTGAAAGAAATGGAGCGCACAGGGCTGATCACGCGCCATGTTCACGCAACACGGCCACCTGCAGTCGAATATACGCTTACCGCACTCGGCAACAGGTTTCTGGAGCCTGTGGAAATGCTCTACGCCTGGGGCAGGGACAATGCCGATGCTCTGGACGCATTGGGCGAGCGGTCAACCTCGCGGCGCAACGCTCAACCTTAAGCTTTCGACGCCAGCCACAGCGTGTGGCGCGCACCGCCGCGCTTGCCATTGGCGCGAACGCTGACTTCATCGGTGGCGAAACCCGCCTGCCGCAGGCGACGGGTGAAGGCGGCGTCCGGGCCTGACGACCACACCGCAAGCACGCCTTTCGGGCGCAAGGCCGCTCTGGCGGCTTGCAGGCCATCGCCATCATAGAGGCTGTCGTTCGAGGGGCGCGACAGGCCATCCGGGCCATTATCGACATCCAGCAGAATGGCGTCATAGGCTGCTTTTTTCGAGCGGATAAGCGCACCGACATCGCCGACATGAATATCCACGCGGGCATCATCCAGCGTGCCCTTGTGCAAATCGGCCATCGGGCCGCGCGCCCAGGCAACGACCGCTGGCACCAGTTCGGCAACCGTCACGCTTGCGTCCGCCGGTAATGCGCCCAAAGCTGCCCGCAGGGTAAAGCCCATGCCCAGCCCGCCGATCAGAATGCTCTGGTTCGGTCGCCCTACAATGCGTTCGCATGAAAGCGTTGCCAGTGCTTCTTCAGAACCACTCAACCGGCTGTTCATCAGCTCGTTTGCACCGAGCATGATCGAAAATTCCTGGCCGCGCTGCTTGAGGCGCAGCTCGGTTCCGTCGCCGGGAATGGGTGCGCGGTCCAGTTCGATCCAGGGAAGCATGGCTATTCTCGCTGTGTGTCTTGTCCGGCCGAACGTTTACACGGCCATGGCTATGAGAACAACAGCGCCCTGAAGCTGCTTTGGCGGGATAAGCGGCTTGTCAGCAGTTGTGTTTTTTGATCTGTGACGGAGATCATCGTCTTCCTTTGCAAGAGCCCGCCTATGCTGAAAGAATTTTCGCTCCAGAGCCTGTTTATGGGGTGCCTGACGGCATTTGTGGGTTTTGCCAGTTCATTCGCGGTGGTGCTGCAAGGGTTGAAGGCCGTTGGTGCAACGGATTTTCAGGCGGCATCTGGCTTGATGGCCCTCTCGGTCTCCATGGGCATCTGCGCCATCGTTCTATCTGCCACAACGCGGCTGCCGGTTTCCATTGCATGGTCCACACCGGGGGCTGCGCTGTTGGCCACGACAGGCGTGATCGAGGGTGGGTTTGCGGGCGCGGTCGGCGCCTTCATCATCTGCGCGGGGTTGATCATCATTGCCGGTCTGTTCAAGCCGTTGGGTCGGGCGGTGGCTTCCATTCCAACGCCGCTGGCCAACGCCATGCTATCAGGTGTCATCATCGGGCTTTGTTTTGCACCCATCAAGGCCATCGGTTTCAACCCGGCGCTTGGCCTGCCGATCATTCTGGCCTGGATCATCGTCGGCGCGATCAATCGGTTGTTTGCCGTGCCAGCGGCGCTTGCGGCCTTCGTGCTGGTCATGATTTTCGGCGTCGATATTCCCGTTGGAGCCATGGACAGCGTTCTGCAATCGCTGACGCCACCCATGGAATTCGTCATGCCGGAGTTTCATTTGCAAGCCATCATCTCGATGGCGCTGCCCCTGTTTATCGTGACCATGGCCTCGCAGAACATCCCTGGCATCGCCGTGCTCAAGGTCAACAACTACGATCCACAACCTGGCCCGCTGTTTGCCACAACAGGCTTTTTTTCGCTGTTGGCGACCCCATTCGGCGGCCACGCCGTCAATCTTGCTGCCATCACCGCCGCCATGTGTGCGGGTGAGGACGCTCATGCTGATCCCAACCGCCGCTATTGGGCTGCTATCATCAGCGGCATCGGTTACATTATTCTGGGCCTGCTGGCGGGTGTTGTCACCGCCTTCGTGGCGCTTGCCCCGCCTGTGCTCATTCAGGCGGTTGCGGGACTTGCTCTGGTCGGCGCATTTTCCGGTTCCGCCGTTGCGGCGTTCAAGGAGCCGGATACTCGTGAAGCTGCGGCAATTACCTTTCTCATCACCGCATCCGGCCTGTCCTTCGGCGGTATTTCGGGCGCATTCTGGGGCCTGCTGGGTGGTGGGTTGATGATGGCGCTGACGGGGTTTGTGAAACGCGCGAAAAAGTGAAGATGCCCTTGCAACTGAAAATTTCGCCGCTTATAAGATTCGCATGACCAATCGCACCGCAACCAAATCAGGCATGAACGCGCAGATTTCTGCGACGGCTGGCCCATGCGGTGCACTCTCGCTTCTTAGCCTCGACCTTACACGCGGTTGCCGGGTCCAGTGAGGAGCGCCCGGCGGCCGAAAGCCCGCTGGTGCGAACGCTCCTCAAGTCAAAAATTTCATTTTACTGGATTGAAGACCCGTTAGGGTGCGCATTCGGCGACGGCTTTTCAGCCCGCGATGCGTGGAAGGAGCAAGATAATGGACGCCAAGACACAGATTTCCAAGGGCATGCCGGACGCCAACGTAAAGTATCGCCCATACCCCGTCATCGACATCAAGGACCGCACCTGGCCATCCAAAACCATCGACAAGGCACCGATCTGGTGTTCGGTGGATTTGCGCGACGGTAACCAGTCGCTGGTCAACCCCATGGGGCATGACCGCAAGGCGCGCATGTTCAAGCTGCTGCTGGAAATGGGTTTCAAGGAAATCGAGATCGGCTTTCCCTCGGCATCGCAGACGGATTTTGATTTCGCCCGCTGGTGTGTAGAGCAGGGCGGTGTGCCCGAAGATGTTTCCCTGCAGGTGCTGGTGCAGTGCCGCCCGGAACTGATCACACGCACCTTCGAATCGCTGGAAGGCGCTAAAAATCCGATCATCCATTTCTACAACTCCACATCGGAATTGCAGCGCCGTGTGGTGTTTGCAAAGGATGTGCCCGGCATCAAACAGATCGCGGTTGATGCGGCCAAGATGATTACCGATATGGCTGCTAAGGCCGGTGGCGGATACCGTTTTGAATATTCCCCTGAGAGCTTTACCGGCACCGAGCTGGAAGTGGCGCTGGAGATTTGCAACGCCGTCGTCGAGGTGGTCAAGCCAACGCCAGACAACAAGCTGATCCTCAACCTGCCTTCGACCGTGGAAATGGCAACGCCGAACATCTATGCCGACCAGATCGAATGGATGTGCCGCAACATCGACAACCGCGAAAACGTCATCATCTCGCTGCATCCGCACAATGACCGTGGCACGGGTATCGCCGCCACCGAACTGGGCCTGATGGCCGGTGCGGACCGGGTGGAAGGTACTTTGTTTGGCAATGGCGAACGCACAGGCAATGTCGATGTCGTTACGCTGGCGCTCAACATGTACACGCAGGGTGTCGATCCCGAACTGAACTGCCGCGATATCGAGCGCATCAAGTCCGTCTACGAATATTCCAACGAAATGACGATCCCTGAGCGTCACCCTTATGTGGGCGAGCTGGTCTACACCGCGTTCTCAGGTTCGCATCAGGATGCGATCAACAAGGGTATGAAGGCGATCAAGGTCGCCAACCATCCGGTGTGGGAAGTGCCTTATCTGCCCATCGACCCGAAGGATGTTGGTCGTTCCTATGAGGCGATCATCCGCATCAACTCGCAGTCCGGCAAGGGCGGCATTGCCTATATTCTGAACGAGGATTATGGCATCAACCTGCCGCGCAATCTTCAGGTGGAATTCCGCGAGGAGATTCAGCGCATCACCGATGAAGAAGGTGTCGAACTGCCCGCCAAGCGCATCTACGAACACTTCATCGAGCGATATGTGACGCAGTCTGACGCTCGGCTGAAATTTGTGGATCACCACACCTATCCGGCCGGTGATTTCAAAGGCATGCGCGTTGTTGCGGCTGAAATTACTGACAATGGTGAGATCAAGCGCATCGAAGGAAAAGGCACTGGCCCGATCGATGGGTTCATCAATGCGCTGTCGACCTATCTGGGCATCGATCTCTCGGTGAATGACTATTCCGAACACTCGCTGCAGCACGGCTCGAATGCCTCGGCCATCGCTTATGTCGAGATGGAGCATCCCGGCGGCAAGCTGTTCGGTGCGGGCATCAACACCAACATTGTTGGAGCATCGCTGGAAGCAATCGTGTCTGCCGCCAACCGCGTGTTGGCAGAGCGCGCGAAATAAGCATCATCCCCATTCCTGTGGTATCAACAGGAATGGGGACTATCTCCCGGATTATTCTTTGTTGCCCTGTTCGGCGGGGTTGGCGAAGCCAAGCGGGCGGCCATTGCTGTAAAATACCCGCACGTCCTCCAGTTCAACGCCGGTGGCTTTTTCGTTGAGGCCATAGCGTTCACAGGTCACGTCCCACGTGCCGGGGCCGCCATCAATATGGAAGAGATTGTATCCCGCGCGCGGTTTCTTGCCGCCCGGGCCCTGGCTGGTCGAGGCGATGCACACGACGGGCGTGTGGTCGCGTCCGCGATGGGTGTTCAGCCAGTAGACCGTGTTGAGGTGGGTGTGGCCGTGCAGAACGAGTTCTGCGCCACCGGTGGCAATGGCGGCGGCGAAGCGGCGAATGCCGATCATGCGCTTGTGGGTGGCCGCAGCGCCCCTGATGGGTGGGTGGTGAATCATCACTACACGAAACAGGCCTTTTTCGCCGGCTTCTTTCAGCAATTGCGCGGTGGCGCGAGCCTGTCTGCGTCCAAAATATCCAGTGGCGGAGAAAGGTGGCGTGGCTATCGATGTGGAACAGCCGATCATGGCAACAGGGCCGCGAACCCGCATATAGGGAAAAATCTTGCGGTCTTCGTCCCAGTTTTCCGGGTCTCCATCACCACGCACGAAGGGATACCAGGCGGCCATGGCCTTGTCATGCGCGCCGGGCACATAGGCGTCGTGGTTTCCCGGCACGACTGAAACTTTCAGCGGGTCACCGATTTCCTCGAGCCAGTCTGCGGCAGCACGGATCTCGATGCCGGTTGCAAGATTGACCAGATCCCCCGTAATGGCGATATGGTCCGGAGACCTGCTTTCCATATCGTCGACGATCTTTTCCAGCGTATCGCTGAAAAGATGCTTGCGGCGGTTGAGACGCCAGTTCACAAATCCTAGAATACGCTTGGATGCGAGTTCGCGAAAAGTGAGCTTCGGCAGTGGGCCGAGATGAATGTCGGAAATATGGGCAAGTTTGAACATGCGTTCAGACATAATCTATCCATGTTGGAGCGTACAATGCGAAATCTCGATTTATCAAAGGGATAAGCGCTGAACGTGTGAGAGTGAAGCCCAATCTGGGGTATCGTACCTGAGTTGACGGAGAGTTGAGACGTGAGTGAAAACCATGGGCGGGGCGAACGGTTCCGGCAATTGCTGCGGAATGTTGCCAAACGCCTGCTGCACACGTTCTTCTTCGTTCGTCGCGGCATGACGCTTGGGGTCCGCGCCGCCTGTTTCGATGCGCAGGGCCGTGTTTTTCTGGTGCGCCACACCTATGTGCCGGGCTGGCATATGCCCGGCGGCGGTGTCGAGCGTGGCGAGACTTGTGTGGCTGCGCTCCATAAGGAAATCCGCGAGGAGGGCAACCTTGTTGCAAGCTCCGCGCCGCAGCTCATCCATGTCTATTTCAACAATCGCACCAGCGACCGCGACCATGTGATGTTTTATCGGCTTGAGGTCACGCAAAGCTCAGCGAAAGTGCCAGACCGCGAAATCAGCGAGAGCAGATTTTTTGCTTTGGATGCTTTGCCTGAAGGCACGACGCCCGCCACCCGCAGGCGTCTTGCGGAACTGGCGGGCAGCGCGATGCCTGCGGATTACTGGTAGGCTCAGCCTAGCTGCTCTCGCCCATGGGCCTTGTCCAGATCGAGTTCAGGCCCGACAGGCACGATGCCGGTGGGGTTGATGGTCTTGTGGCTACGGTAATAATGCTCCTTGATATGCCGCATATTCACCGTCTCCGGCACGCCTGACGTCTGGTAGAGATCGCGCAGATAGCCGGTCAGGTTGGGGTAATCATGAATGCGGCGAATGTTGCATTTGAAGTGGCCGACATAGACAGGATCAAACCGCACCAGCGTGGTAAACAGCCGCCAGTCTGCTTCCGTCTGTTCTGCGCCTAGCAGGTACCGCTTGGTGGCAAGGCGTTCTTCCAGCATGTCGAGCGTTTCGAAAATCTTGGTCACGCTCTCTTCATAGGCTTCCTGCGTGGTGGCAAAGCCTGCCTTGTACACACCGTTATTGACGGTGTCGTAGATGCGATCATTGAGGGTATCGATCTCGCCGCGCAGAGCCTGCGGATAGAAATCGCCAGTCGATCCAGTCAGGCCATCAAAGGCTGAGTTGAATATGCGGATGATGTCTGCAGACTCGTTTGAAACGATGGTCTCCTGCTGCTTGTCCCACAGCACAGGCACGGTCACGCGGCCGGAATAGACAGGGTCTGCCTTGGTATATACCTGCCACATCGCCGAAAAACCAAAGAGATGATCTTCCGTTGCGCCCGGCGTGCGGGCGTCGTCAGCTTTGAATTCCCAGCCATTTTCCAGCATCAGCGGATCGACGACTGAAACGGAAATGAGGTCTTCCAGTTTTTTCAGCTTGCGAAAAATAAGCGTCCGGTGCGCCCAGGGGCAGGCTAGAGACACATAGAGATGGTAGCGATCTTTCTCAGCCTTGAAGCCACCCTTGCCGGAAGGACCTGCTTTGCCATCTGCGGTGACCCAATTGCGAAACTGCGAGGCGCTGCGTTTGAAGTGGCCCTTGGTTTCCTTGGTGTCGTACCAGACATCTTTCCAGACACCTTCGACCAGCATACCCATCTGCAATCTCCTTATGGTTGTTGGCGCACTGTAGGCCATGCGCGAGCGCAGGCGAACCCTAGAGGCAGTGAACAGTGCGTTTCGTTTATGATTCGCCACACAAGGTGAATGGTTCTGGCTGCGGATTTGTTCTGGACGCGTCGGAATTTTCCTGATATCCGCGTTTATCACAATTCTGAGGAAGTTCTGCTTTATGACCGCACTACGGATGCTCCGACGACGCTGACCCGCCGAACGCCTTAACCGGCGCAGCCGTCATATCGTCATGTCCGTATCCAACGTTCCGGTCCCTTCATGTCCAAGCACGAACTTGTCTACCTCACTGAAGACGCGTCCCATGACGCCATCATCGAACTTATCAACGCAGAAGCCTTCGGCCCCGGCCGCCACACCCGTGCCGCCGCCCGCATTCGCGAGCAGGGTGCGCATGACCGCTCGATTTCCTATATCTGTGCTGATGATGGCGAAACCATTGCTTCCGTGCGCATGACGCCGGTTCTGGCCGGTAGCGTCAAAGGCCACATGCTCGGGCCTCTTGCCGTGCGGCCCTCCCACAAAAATCTCGGCATTGGCCGTGAACTGGTGCGGATCGCCATTGCTGCGGCCAAGCGCAAGGGCTCGGAAGCCGTGATCCTGATCGGTGATCCGCCCTACTACATGCCGCTGGGTTTCGAAAAAGTGGCCTATGGCGCACTCGATTTTCCCGGCCCTGTCGATATGAACCGTGTTCTTGTCGTGCCCCTCGCTGCCGACACGCATGAGCGGCTTGTTGGCAAGATCGGCTGGCGGAGTTGCGCCGCGACCGTTGCCTTGGAGCTTGAAGAAGAAGGCTACGGCGCGCCACTGCGTGCGATTGGCTGAAACCTCTAATACAGGGGTTTCTTGAGATAGGTCAGAGCCGCTGTTTCCGTGAAGCCTTCGATCTGGCCAAAAATCTCATAGCCGCAAGTCTGATAGATCGCCAGCGCATCCGGGTTCATCGTGTCGATATAGGCACCCTTGCATCCGCGCTTGCGAGCCTCGTCTTCGGCCATTGCCAGCAATCTGGGGCCAAGGCCCTGGCCTCTCATATCCTCTGGAATGAAGAGGAGCGATGTGTAGAGCCAGCCACGTGCGGTGTGGCCGCTGAGGCCTCCGATGACAGAGCCTTCGTCATTGCGCAGCGCGATGACAAGCTCCCGCCAATCACTCGGGCCAAAGCGATCCACATTATAGGACTTGAGAGCCGCTAGAATGGCGGTTTCGCTTTCCTTATCCGGCCCGTCGCTGATGGTGATCTGAGGTTCCATCAGCGGCCTTCACGCCACCAGAGTGCTGAAAACGCCATGAGGAGAGCGGCAAGGCCTGCAAAACCGGCAAAGAGCGGCAACGTGTTGACGCCCTTCAGCACCGTTTCATCGGTGAGGCGAATGAGCATGCGGTCATTATCGGCAACGCGAATATCGCCGCGAACGGGCAGGATATCCGGGAGCACAACGCGACCATCGTCATTGACGACGCGGTGGATGCTTCCCTTCGTGGCATCGACCAATGGCTTCAACGGCTCGGTGGTCGAGATCATCGCCTTGAATTCCGGCGCATCGACAGCGCCGACATGGACGAGCGTGGTGAATTCACCATTGGAGATTTCGTAGAGGCCGGTTTCATCCATGCGCCGCTCGATCTTGTAAAGACCGGGCTCGGCTTGCGTGAATGCCGTGGTTTCCGTTTTGCCGGTGGGGAACCTGACGGTGGCATTGCCGGGATTATCGCCAATAGTCTGGCGTGTGATTTCCAGCGTGCGGCCATTGGCACGCGCCGTCAGCGCTTCTTCCTCAAGTTCCGGTTCCTTCATCAGCCAGTGGGCGATGCGGCGGTAGAGCCCCACATGCGGCCCGCCGCCTTCATAGCCACGTGCCCAGAGCCAGCCCTGATCAGAGAGCAGCATGGCGACACGGCCTTCGCCTTGACGGTTCAGCACGAGAAGCGGGTCCTGCCCATCTCCCAGCATCACGGTCTGGCCCTGCGGCTGCTCGACGCCGACAGTGCGGAACCAGCGGCCCCATTGCGGCGGCTCCTTGCCTGAACCTTCCAGACCTCGCGTCACTGGGTGTTTCTTGCCCGCTTCCGAAAGGCGCGGGTAAAAGGCGGATTGATGAACTTCGCCGGTGGGCTGCGCTGGCAGCACGGAGGCCAGCGGCGTCATGGCGATGGAATCCTGGCCCGCATGTTCAGGGCCTGCAGCAATCAACAACGCACCGCCCTTTTCCACATATTGGGCGATGTAATCATAATAGAGGATCGGCAGCACACCGCGATGCTGGTAGCGGTCAAAGATGATGAGATCGAAATCCTCGATCTTTTCCACGAACAGCTCGCGTGTGGGGAAGGCAATCAGCGAAAGCTCGTTGATTGGGGTTCCATCCTGCTTTTCCGGCGGGCGCAGAATGGTGAAGTGAACCAGATCAACCGATGTGTCCGATTTCAGCAGGTTGCGCCAAGCGCGCTCGCCCGCATGGGGTTCGCCGGATACCAGCAGCACGCGCAGGTTCTGGCGGATACCTTCGATGACGTGGACGGCGCGGTTGTTGGTGGTCGTTACCTCACCAGGAAGCTCGGCCACGGAAAACTCCATGACGTTGTTGCCGCCGCGTGGAACCTTGAACTGGAACGGCACGGGTTGGCCGGGCGTCGCCTGAAGTCTGGCGAGTTCCTGACCGTTCATCTTGATGGTCACATCTGCCTGGCCACCTTGCGGGCGACCATCATCGAACACCCGAAGCGTCAGTTCCTGCTGTTCGTTGACGATGCCGAAGCGCGGTGCTCGCACCACTTCGATGCGCCGGTCGAATTCATTGGCACGGCCGGTGATGAGGCCGTGGACAGGGGCCTTCACACCCAGCGTCTGCTCGATGTCAGATGTGACATTCGGTATGTCGTGGATTTGGCCATCGCTCAGGAAAATCGCACCGCCGACACGCGTGGGTGACACATCCGAGATGGCTGCCGCAAAGGACGAGAACAGGTTTGTTGCCGGTGAATCGCTGTTGGCATCATTCGTGACTTCCACAATGCGTGGTTCAATGCGCGGGAAGCGGGCGAGACGTTCGCGCAGGGTGGCCAGCGCCTGATCTGTCTGTTCCGGGCGTTGCTGCACGTCCTGACTTTGCGAACGATCGACGATGACGGGAACGATGGTGGAAAGGGGTTCGCGTTCCTCATTGCTCAAAAGCGGGTTTGAGATGGCCAGCAGCAAAGCGGCAAGCGCCAGCCCACGCAGCCATGCGCCGCGCACCCCACGCCACAGGCCGATAATGGCAAGCAGGAAAGCTGCGACGGCCAGTACCGCAATCAGAACCCAAGGCAAGAAGGGGGAAAAGGCCAGTGTCATATCATTGCCCTAACCGCTGGAGGATGTCAGGGACGTGCACCTGATCGGCCTTGTAGTTGCCGGTCAGCATATACATCATGATGTTCACGCCGGTTCGGAAAGCATGTTCCCGCTGGACTTCATCCGGTGGCACGGTGGGCAGAACCGGCGCGCCATTGGCATCGACAGCCCAGGCTCCGGCAAAATCATTGCCGGTGATGATGATGGGTGACACGCCATCGCCGGAGGAGGAAATGCCTGACGTCGTCTTGGCTGCATCCTGCCGGGATTCCACCCACAATGGGCCTTGCGCGTAGCGCCCCGGAAAGTGGTTTAAGAGATAGAAAGAGCGCGTGAGCACGTGGTCGGTCGGCACAGGTTCCAGCGGCGGAATATCCACATTGGCGAGAATTTCCTGCAGGCGCTGCCCATTGGCGCTGGTGCCGCCCATGCTCTCAAGCGATGAGAACTGGTCTCGCGTATCAAACAGAACGGTTCCGCCTGCGCGCATATAGGCATCAATGCGGGATATCGCGGCGGTGGATGGCATGGGTGCTGTGGCCGAGATCGGCCAGTAGATGATGGGGTAGAAGGACAGCTCGTCCTTGGAAATATCCAGCCCGACCGGCGCGCCGGGCTCCAGCGTCGTGCGCCATGTCATGAATTCAGTCAGACCCTGCAAGCCCTGTTCGGAAATGCGATCCACATCATCTTCACCCGTGCGCACATAGGCGAGGTGGGTGGTATCCAGCCGCTCGAATATGGCTTCATCGCCGGGTTTGGGATCGTCCGCACGGGCAATATCGGGCGAGAAGACCGCAAGGCTTGACCCGAGCAAGAGCAGCATGGCCGCAGCAGAGCCGCGTGCGCGCGGCAGGCGCGAAAAGACGCCATTCATGAAGAGGACGATGAGCGTATCGGCAAAGAGCATGAGGAGCGCCGCAATAAAGAGGGCGGGTCGCAGCGATCTTGCCTCTTCTCCCACCAAACCTTCGCGCACGGTTGCCATGCCGGCAAGTGAGGCGTCTATGGGGCGCAGCACCGTACCCTGTGGCAACAGGTTCAGCGCAACGAAACCGGCTTCCGTGCCGTAGAGGCCCGGCGGGTTGTCGAAGCTGGCGCGAGGTGACTGGCCAGCCTTGACTTCCAACGGTCGGGCAGACCCTATTTCCGTCGTCAAAGCGCCCTGTGCGTTCAAAATGCGGTAAGGCGCGAGCGCAGCAGCAGGTGAATTGGCGGAAGCCGAGGAGCCGCCGACCTGAGACAATTGCACGATACGGCGCAGCATTTCCACGAAGTGACCTGAAATCGGCAGATCCGACCAACTGGCTTCTGCGCTGACATGGAACAGCACGATGCGGCCTGCATCCACACTGCGGGTCGTTACGAGCGGTGTGCCATCGGCAAGGCTTGCCCATGTGCGCTCGGAAAGGTCGGGTGTCGGCTCTGCCAGAACCTGACGCTTGATGAGAACACCATCTGCCTTTGGCATGCCTGCAAATGGACCGAAATTGGGGAAATCGGCTAGCGGCTGAGGTTCCGCCCAGGAAAGCGCGCCGCCCAAGGCACGCTCGCCCTGTCGCAGGGTTACGGGCACCAGCGGGTCATCGGCGGGTGCGGCAGCAAGGCGCGGACCGGCGAAACGGATCAGCGTGCCGCCACGCGAAAGCCAGCGCCCGATGGGTTCATAGGTTTCCTGCGGCAAGCGACCAATATCGGCCATGACAATGACCGATGGGTTGGATTGCAACAATTCCGGGATCGCCACGGCAAGGTCCGCCTGTCGCTGCGGCACCAGATCGACATAGGGCTGAAGGGCGCGGCTGATGTAAAACAGCGGCTGAAGCAGCGGCTGGAAATCATTGCCTGTTTCCCCTGCCAGAAGGGCAACGCGGCGGCGGCGAAAGCCATCATCCAGAAGACGGAGAGAGCCTGCGCTCGACAAGCGCTCCACCGACAGGCGGGCAAAATCATTGCGCAGTTCAAAGGGTGCGCTTAGAACCGCCGTCGTTTCCGCCGTGCCGGGGGCAAAGGTCGCTTCGTCGCTGGCGAGAATGCGGCCTTGGCTGTCATGGGCGTTGACGGTGAGGTTGGCAGGGCCGTCGGTTTTAAGACGCGAGAGCGACACGTTCATGGTTTCGGCACCGTTTTCTGCGCCGGTAATGGCGGTCACAGCCTGTCCATCACCCTCCACCATGCGAAATTCGGCTGGATTGATACTGGCAAGATCGGCAAGTGCCGCCTGGTCATCTGGTGTTGCGACACCATCGGTGATGTAGGCGAGGGTGCCGGGTGTCGTGCCATTCATGGCTTCGTTCACGGCTTGCGCGGCGCGCACCCGGTCCGGCACTAAGGGCTGAGGTCTGGCTGCTGCCAGTTTTTCCAGTGCTGCTGCTGATGTGCCGGGTTCGGAATCGTGATCGCGGTCTGCTGTGAAGGTGATGGAAACAGGGCGCTCCGCTCGCTCGGCATCCCCAATCAAGGCTTCTGCCGTGCGAACGCGCCGGTCCCAATCCGGTGCCGAGGCCCAGCCATTGTCCATGACCAGCACCAGCGGACCATCGCCAGCCAGCGTGTTGTTGCGCGGGTTGATGACCGGATCTGCCAGCGCGAAAATGACGGCGGCGGCCAGCAACATGCGCAGCAATGTTAGCCACCACGGGCTTTTCGATGGCGTTTCCTCACGCTTCAGCACGCTTGCCAGAATGCGAAGCGGCGGAAATACCTCCGCCTTCGGGCGCGGCGGCGTCAGCCGCAGCAGCCACCATATGGCAGGCAGAGCCAGAAGTCCGACCAGAATGTAGGGGCTGGTAAAGACGAAGGGCAGGGCGCTCATGTCCGTCCTCCGGTCTTTGCCGTGGAGGGCGCGCCAGAAAGATACATGTGCATGGCAACAAGCGCTTCTGACGCCAGATGATCCGTCCGGTGAAACACGAAATTCCACCCCAGACGACGAAGGGACGACGACAACGCGTCACGCCGTGCGAGATAGGCGCGCGTGTAATCCTCACGAATCGTTTCGGCACGGCCGGAGGTCAGCTTCTCGCCAGTTTCCGGATCGGAAAACTCTGTGCGGCCGCTATAGGGAAAGATCTCCTCCGCGGGGTCGGCAATTTCCACGACATGGCCGCGCATGCCGCGCCGTGCAAGCGGCGAAAGACGCTCCATGACAGCAGTTGCATCGTCCAGAAAATCGCCGATGACAACCAGATCGCTGGAGCCACGGATCATCGTCGTATCGGGCAATCCTGTGGTGGCTGGCGCGTGCATGATGGCGGTTGCGAGGCGCTCGGCGGCGTTGCGTGCCGAAATCGGTTCCATGATGCCGGGACAGCCAATGCGCTCTCCCGAACGGGCCAGAATTTCTGCCAGCGCCAGCATCAGAACCAGTGCGCGGCTTTCCTTGGAAACGCTGCCAAGCGTGGACTTGAACATCATCGATGGCGAAAGGTCCGCCCAGAGCCATATGGTGTGGGCCGCTTCCCATTCCCGGTCGCGGACATAGGTATGGTCATCGCGGGCCGAACGGCGCCAATCGATGCGCGAAAGGCTTTCGCCCTCTGCGTAGGGCCGGAACTGCCAGAAATTTTCGCCAATGCCGCGTTTTCGGCGACCGTGCCAACCTGCCGTCACGGTGTTGGCAATGCGTTTTGCTTCCACCATGCAGTCGGGTACCAGTGCCGCGCGTTGGCGCGCACGGGCAAGAACGTCGCTGCCATGCGTCTGTTCTACGATCTGGCCGATGGATGCCACATGCACTCCTAATCCGACCGGGCGGTCAGTGTTTTGCCTGTTCCACAAGGCTTGCAATCACATCACGAACCGACATGCCTTCGGCACGGGCGGCAAATGTCAGCGCCATGCGGTGTTCCAGAACCGGTTCAGCCAGCGCGTAGATATCATCGAGCGATGGCGCAAGGCGGCCTTCATAAAGCGCACGGGCTCTGGCCGTCAGCATCAGCGATTGACCGGCGCGCGGGCCGGGTCCCCAGGCCACATTCTTGTCCGTCAAGGCGTTGCCGTGGCCCGGGCGAGCCGAGCGCACCAGCGCCAGAATGGCATCCACAACTGTGTCGCTGACCGGCATCTGGCGAATGAGGGTCTGAATTTCAATGAGGCGATCTGCCTCGATCACCCGGCGCGCCTCACCGGAGGCGGTGCCTGTCGTGTCAAGCAGGATCTGACGTTCAGCGGCCAGATCAGGATAATCCACATCCACCTGCAACAGAAAGCGGTCGAGCTGGGCTTCCGGCAGCGGATAGGTGCCTTCCTGCTCCAGCGGGTTTTGCGTGGCCAGAACGTGGAATGGCTTGGGCAGGTCATAGCGTTCACCTGCCACGGTGATGTGATATTCCTGCATGGCCTGCAGCAGTGCGGATTGGGTGCGCGGGCTGGCGCGGTTGATTTCGTCTGCCATCAGAAGCTGGCCGAAAATTGGGCCCTTGATGAAGCGGAAAGAGCGGCGGCCGCTCTCATCCTGATCCATGACTTCCGAACCTAGAATATCTGAGGGCATGAGGTCTGGCGTAAACTGAATGCGGTTGGCATCCAGACCGAGAACGGTGCCAAGCGTCGTCACAAGCTTTGTCTTGGCAAGGCCGGGCACGCCGACCAGAAGCGCGTGGCCACCGGAGAGAACGGCCAGCAGAACATTCTGAACGACCTTTTCCTGACCGAAAATGACCTTGGAGACTTCGGCCCTGACTGCCGCGATATCCGATAGCGCTGTTTCGGCAGCGGCGATGATCGCTTTCTCGTCGAGGGTTTCGCTGGTGTTTATCATGCCCATATCGCTCTCCTCAAACTTAAGCCGCAGCCTTCGTTCCAAACCGGTCACTCATCGCATACAGGACTGATTTCGCGCTGCCTATAGCTTATTGCCATACTGCCCGCTGACAAGCATCCTTTGAATGACTATCTCGTTACCATCAAGCGACCACATCAATAGGTGACAAAGCAGGGCTCGAATATGGCGGATGAGACGATAAATTCGGCGGAAGACGCAGCGGGCCTCGCCGCGATGATTTCCCATGCCGCTGAACAGAGCGGCGACAAATCCCGTGGTCCGGCACCCGTCGAGCGCTGGGATCCGCCTTTTTGCGGGGATCTGGACATGGAAATCCGGGCGGATGGCACATGGTTCTACATGGGCACGCCCATTGGCCGCGCCCCCTTGGTGCGGTTGTTTTCCACGGTTTTGCGAAAGGATGAGGACGGCCAAACCTATCTCGTAACACCTGTGGAAAAAGTGGGCATCCGTGTCGTCGATGCGCCGTTTCTGGCGGTGGAGATGAATGTGGCCGAGAAAGACGGCGCGCAGGTGCTGACATTTCGCACCAATGTGGGCGATGTGATCGAGGTTGGCCCGAAAAATCCGTTGCGGTTTGAATTGAGCGGTGAAAACAAGGCATTGAAGCCTTATCTTCGGGTTCGGGGTCGGCTTGATGCCCTCGTTTCACGGGCGGTCATGTATGATCTCGTGGAACTGGGAGAGGTCATTGAAATTGAAGGAAAAGAGATGTTTGCCGTAAGGTCCGGCGGGGAGGTTTTTGCCATCATGCCTGCCGATGAACTGGATGCGCTTTCAAGATGAGCGTCGATGTGATGAATTTTTCGGCCGATGACTTCCGCCGGCGTGTGCTGTCCGATGGTGAAGGCGTGGCCGAGCGTGAAGATGGCGACCACATTCTCAACCCCGATGCGCGCCTTTTTGGCGATGGTATCACGCTGAAAGATGCGGCGGTTCTGGTGCCGATCGTGGACTATGGTCGCGACGCGCGGGTCATCTTCACCCAGCGCACCTCAACGCTTCGCAAACATTCCGGCCAGATATCCTTTCCCGGCGGTGGCATCGATGCTGATGACCGTTCGCCTGAGGATGCCGCCCTTCGTGAAACGGAAGAGGAAATCGGCCTGGACCGTCGCTACATCGAAACGGTGGGGCGCTTGCCCGATTATGTTTCCGGAACGGGTTTCCGCATCAAGCCGGTGCTGGCGGTGGTCAAGCCGGGTTTCGACCTCACGCCGAACCCGACCGAGGTGGATGAGGTTTTCGAGGTGCCGCTGTCATTTTTGATGGAGCCGGCAAACCACAGGCAGGCAAGCCGCATCTTTCAGGGGAAGGAGCGGTTTTTCTACGAAATGCCCTATGGCGAGCGTCACATTTGGGGCATTACGGCGGGCATTGTACGCCGCATCTACGAAAGGTTCTATTCATGAGCAACGTTGCCGGACAGGACTGGTTCTTGAAACCAGGTCTCCAGCGGATTCTGGCGCTTTTGAATGCCGATGGCGGTGAGGCGCGTGTCGTTGGTGGTGCCGTTCGCAACGCCCTGATGGGCATGCCGGTGGCAGATATCGACATGGCGACAACGCTGCCGCCTCAGGATGTGGTGGAGCGGGCGCAACGTGCGGGCATCAAGGCTGTACCAACCGGCATCGAGCATGGCACCGTTACGCTGGTTCTGGATGGCGTGGGCTTTGAAGTCACGACCCTGCGCCGTGATGTGGAAACCGATGGTCGCCATGCGCAGGTTGCTTTCGGCACCGACTGGAACGAGGATGCGCAGCGTCGCGACCTGACAATCAACGCTCTCTATGCCGATGCCTCCGGCGAAGTGATCGATCTGGTCGGTGGGCTGGCGGATATTGAAACGCGCAATGTTCGTTTCATCGGTGATGCAGATACGCGCATTGCCGAAGATTATTTGCGGGTTTTGCGGTTTTTCCGCTTCTTCGCCCATTACGGTTCCGGTCGTCCCGATTCGGATGGGCTGCGGGCCAGCGCGCGCGCAAAGGACAAGATGTCCACACTCTCTGCCGAGCGCGTGTGGAGCGAAATGAAGAAGCTTCTCTCGGCAACCGATCCATCCCGGGCACTTCTGTGGATGCGGCAATCCGGTGTGTTGTCCCAGGTTTTGCCGGAAACAGAGAAATGGGGAATCGATGCCATTCATGGTCTTGTGGCCGCTGAGCAGGCACTGGGGTGGACGCCGGATGCGCTGGTGCGCCTTGCAGCCATTGTGCCTGTGGATGCGGAGCGCGTCGCGGGCATGGCGTCGCGGCTGCGCCTGTCAAACGCTGAGGCGAAGCGCCTCAAGCAGTGGGCGTCTGCGCCTGTTATCGATACTGCTATCACCGATGCCGCTTTTGATCGCCTGCTGTATCGCAACGGTGTTGAGGAAATAACTATGCGTCTAATGCTTTCGCTCGCCGCAGCACGCGCAGATATCTCCGCAGGCGAGGGAGCCATGCAGAAGATTGCGCGTCTCTCGGCGTTGCTGTCTCGCACGCAGAAATTTGTGCGCCCAACTTTCCCGCTCACCGGTGCGGATGTGTTGGCCGCCGGGGTAGCGCCGGGTCCGAAGGTTGGCGAGATTCTTGGGCTGCTCGAGGAAAAGTGGATCGAGTTCAACTTCTCATTGGACCGGGCAGCCTTGACCGCCCGGCTGGAAGCAGCGGTGAAGGATCAGGCCTGAACCTCATCCTCATTGCGGATGCGCGTCTTGATGTTCTCGACCATGTTCTCTCGAATGACGTCTTCGCCGTGGGCTTGGCGCATATGGTCGACTGCGCGTCGCACAACTTCGGCGTCTTCGTCTGCACGTGTGTGCCACTCACAACCCGGCACCAGGGTTCCGCATTCATAAAGTCTCATCATAGGCCTCCCTTATGAGAAGCGTCAGGGCGGAACTTTCGCTTGGAAGGTTCTGCCCTGCGCATCAGCAAACGGGTCGGCAAGATATAAGGTTCCGTGTTAGATCGTGTCTCGAAGTGCCCAGCAGTGGAATACGGATGACGTGGCTGCAGCCGGTGCACGCGACGGCAAAACGCCGTCATCATTGGCCGCCGCGTTGTTCGCAAGCCTGCGCTTGACCTGCTCTGCATAAAAGGAAAGCGGCAGCTCCCTATCTCCGACAGCCCTCATCTCCAAGGCTAGCCGGTTGATCAATTCGGGAGTTGGTAGAGCCTGGGATTGGCTATTGCCTAGGCCAGATATGGGCATGCTGTTTGAAGTAATCATCATGATATCTCCTCCAGTCCATCTACAACTGGAAGCGTATCACTGCCTTCAAATCTTAATAAGAGCTAAATTTCTAATTCACTGCCCAACCCTGTAACAAACGGGAAATTGTTTGTGATCTGTCAAGGCCAGCGCACCACGGGAGGCAGCGACGACAGAATTGAGTCGACATTGCCGCCGGTTTTCAGGCCGAAAATCGTTCCACGGTCGTAAAGAAGGTTGAATTCCACGTAGCGGCCACGGCGAATCAGTTGCTCGTCGCGGTCTTCTTCCGTCCACGGCAGGTTGAAATTACTGCGCACGATCTTCGGATAGACCAGATTGAAGGCGCGGCCGACATCCTGCACGAAGGCGAAGTTGTCGTTCCAGTCGCCTTTTTCCTCGTCCGGGTGGAGCCAGTCGAAGAAGATGCCGCCGATGCCGCGTGGCTCGTTGCGGTGCTTGAGATGGAAGTACTCTTCGCACCATTGCTTGTAGCGCGGATAATCCGCCACGGCGTGGCGATTGCAGGTGATCTCGAAAACGCGGTGGAAGATCTGGCTGTCATTGTCTTCCTGCGTGCGGCGTCGGTCCAGAACCGGCGTCAGATCCGCGCCGCCGCCAAACCAGTGGCTGGAGGTCACGACCATACGCGTGTTCATATGAACGGCAGGCACGTTGGGATTGACCGGGTGTGCAATCAGCGAAATGCCGGATGCCCAAAAGCGCGGGTCTTCTTCCGCACCGGGGATCTGGTTGCGGAATTCCTGCGAAAACTCGCCATGAACGGTGGATGTGTGGACGCCGACCTTTTCAAAGACGCGACCTTCCATCATCGACATCTTGCCGCCACCGCCTTCGCCATTGTCGCGCTGCCATTCCTTTTGAACGAAGCGGCCGGGCTGCTGGTCGGCGAGGGGGCCTTGCAGCTCGTCTTCAATCGTCTCGAAGGCAGTCACGATCGTGTCGCGCAGGCTCTCGAACCAGGCCTTGGCAAGTGCCTTCTTGTCCTCGATGTCGTCGGGCAAGCCCTTTGGCAAAACCGGCCGTTCCATATCGATCTCCTAAGCGTCGAATCATTGCGATTGGCCCGGTTTAGCAGTCGTGCAGCAACGATACAAATTCGACTCGCCAAGTCCCGTGCTTCACACTATCTTTTGAACAGAGAGGTTGTGTCATGGCGAAATTTACCGGCCCGCCGCCGCTGGATGGCTTGAAGCGAAGGATCGATGCCCACAGGCAGGATCGCGCCGCTGCCGGTGGCCGCAAGAATGACAGACAGGGCATGTTCGTTCGCCAGACCTTCTGCCTTGCCCGCGAAGAGGCGCGTGCCAAGGCGCGGGAGTGGTTCGATGAATATCCCAAGGCCGCCTACTGGACGGAAGTGGAAAGCTGGCGTCCGCTGGATGGCGACCGCATAGAGTTCACCATGCGCCGCCTGCCGTCGGCAGACTAGCTTTTACGGCTGTCCACGGCACGCAACCGGCTTTCGCCCAACACGCCGCCCTGGTCGAGAATGGGATGCGCTACCGAAACGATGTGGGCGTTGACGCGCTTGAGATCGCGCAGAATGTCCAGATGCAGAGAACTGGTTTGCAGGCTCTGCGTCAGCCCATCACGAAGGCGCTCCAGATGGCGGCTTGATGACCGCTTTTCCAACCGTCTGATATCGACCTTGATTTCCATCAGATGGCGGGCGAGATCGAAATCGCCGGTCACGAAAACGCTCTGGGCGGCGCGTAAGTTCTCGATGGTCATGTCAAACAGCGTTTTCAGCTCGTCATAGCCTTCATCGGAAAATTTGAAGCCATTGACGATCTTCTTGCGGATCTGCTCGCACAGCCCCTTTTCGACGATATCGCCAATATGTTCGAGGTTGATGGCGTAGTCGATAATGGTGATAGAGCGGCGGGCGGCATCCTCATCCAGTCCCTTGCGGCCCAGCTGAGAGAGATAGATCTTCACATCCTGCTGCAACATGTCGACCTTCGTCTCCAGCGCGGCGATTTCGGCCAGGGGAGCAAGGTCGTTGTGCTTGAACGCGTTTTCAGCGCGGATCAGCATGCGTTCGATGGTGTCGCCGACAACAAGCACTTCGCGTGTTGCGTTGGCAAGCGCCACGACGGGCGTATCCAGCGCGCTGGCATCGAGAAAGCGCGGGCCTTCCTCGGCTTTTGCGTCATCCGGCACAATCTTCGCCATCATGTCCGAGATGAGGCCTGAAAACGGCCAGGCAATGGCTGCGAGCGCCAGATTGAAGATCAGATGGGCGTCCACCGGCAGCATGTCTTGCGAAAGCGGAAGCTGTTGCAGCAGCGTCGCGCCATAGCCCGCGAGCGGCAAGGCGACGAGGCAGCCCACCGTGCGCACGACAAGATTGCCGAGGGTAATGCGCCGTGCCGATGCCGGCGCGGAGAGGGTGGCGATGACAGGCGGAATGGCACCTCCGATATTGGCACCGAGAATGAGAACGATAATAAGCGCGGTAGAGAGAATGCCGGCGGATGCCAGCGACAGGATCAGTACCACGACAGCGAGGCTTGAGGAGGACACGAAGGCGAGCGTTGCAGACAGAAGAAGGGCCACCGGCCATGCATCGTCCAGAAGGCCAATGAATGCGCCGAGCGCGGGGGAGTCGCGCATCGGTTCGGTCGCGGCACTCAACAGGTGCAGCGAAAGCAGCATCAGGCCAACGCCCACCAGCGCCGTGCCGCCGCCTTGCCGTGCGCTGGATGAACCCTTTCGCAGAATGAGGCCGGTCAAGATGAGCATCGGCGACAGCCACGCCACGCCTGTCGCGAAAATCCAGGCTGTGACGGCAGTGCCGATATTGGCACCGAGAAGAACCACCTGCGCCATGCGCGGGCGAATGAGGTCTCGCTCCGCAAAGGACGCGACGGTCAGGGCCGTAGCTGTGGAACTCTGCAAGGCGATGGTGGCCAGAAACCCTGACAGCATCGAGCGCGGTCCGCTTTTCGTGCCGGTTGCGAGCACGATGCGCAGCTTCACGCCAAAGGCCCGCGTAACGCCGTCCTTCACCTGCGCAAGGCCGAAAAGCAGAAGCGCGACAGCGCCGAGCAGGTTGACGATGATGATGGTGGATTGCATGCTTGGTCGCCCTCCGTCCGTCAGTCTTCTATCGTGAATACCTTGCCTTGCCCGAAACCGTTCTAGCCTTCGGACGACATGCTGCGCGGAAAGTTTTCGGGGGAGGACTCTTTAGTTGGCTAATGAATATATGCCTGAAATACCCTGGCGTATAGGGCTGATCTCGACATTTTGACGCGAAAAGGCGATGTGCTTATTGCCAAGCCGTTTGACGCAGGGCCTCTCCGGCGATCATTGCCGCTGACATGGCGACGTTGATGGAGCGCTGCCCTTCCATCATGGGAATGATCAGTCGCTCGTCGGCCTTGTCATGAACATGATCAGGCACGCCAGCGCTTTCACGGCCAAGCAGCAGTATGTCATCGGCCCGGTATTCAACGTTCACATAGGGCAATGCCGCCTTGGTGGAGGCCAGAAGCAAGCGGCGGCCGGTGGTAGCGCGCCACTCTTCAAAGCGCTCCCAGTTCACATGGCGCGTCAGCGACGCCGTGGAGAGATAATCCATGCCTGCGCGTTTCAGATTTCGGTCGGAAATATCAAAACCGGCTGGCTCGATAATATCAACGCCGATGCCGAGGCAGGCGGCCAGCCTCAAAATGGTGCCGGTGTTACCGGGAATATCCGGTTGGTAAAGGGCGATCCTAATATCGGGCATGCTCATGTCTTTCCTGAAGGACTTGACGCGACTTATCATGGTCTGGAATGCAGAAACAAGGAACCGCGCCTAGCCAATCTGTTGTCGTTCGGTCGCAATCGCGTGTTACGGCTAAACCCTGTTGAAACTTGTGGTGGTTTGGTGCTGGTCAATGCTTATTTTTTGAGCTACAGATGCGCAACTTCAACACCAGCCATGGAGGTTCAGATGGATAAAATTGTTCGACATCGCCTTCCGGCCTTTGTAGCGCCTCTGCAGGCCTAGGTGTTTTCAGCGGTCAATCCGCATCTCTCCAAAACCCGTCATGTGGCTGTTGCGGCCATATTCCATTGTATTCCCGTTGTGGCTGCGAGCATTTCAGCTCCCTGCGCCGTTTCATCGGGTTGTTTATGTCCGGAGCTTGGCCATGTTCGGCTGGTTTGAAAAACGCCTAAATCCATTTCCCGCTTCCACGCCTGTGGTGCCACCGGCTAAGCTTTTGGCGTTCATGTGGCATTACGTCAAACCCGCCGCACCCTGGCTGCTGCTGCTGGGGCTGATGTCGATGGGCATCGCGATTGCCGAAGTGATGCTCTATCAGTTCCTGGGAAATATCGTTGATTGGCTGTCGACGGCCAACCGCGATACGTTTCTTCAGGATGAGGGGTGGCATCTGGTCGTCATGGCGGCCATAGTGCTTGTCGCGCTGCCGCTGATGGGCTCGATCCACACCATGACGATGCACCAGACTCTGGCTGGAAACTTCGGCATGATTGCCCGCTGGCACATGCACCGCTTTCTGCTGCGCCATTCCATGACGTTCTTCGCCAATGAGTTTGCAGGTCGCGTTTCCACCAAGGTTATGCAGACGGCGCTCTCCATTCGCGAAGTGGCGTTGAAGATCATCGACGTTTTCGTCTACGCGATCAGCTTCGTCATCTCCATGCTGTTCATGGTGGCGGCTGCGGATTGGCGTCTGGTCATACCGCTTGTCGTGTGGCTGGCGATCTACATCTCCATCCTGACCTATTTCGTGCCGAAACTGGGACGTCTGTCCAGTGAGCAGGCCGATGCGCGATCCCTGATGACAGGCCGCATCGTGGATAGCTACACCAACATCGCCACGATCAAGCTGTTCTCCCACGCTGGCCGCGAGGAGGTCTATGCCCGCGAAGGCATGGACATGTTCCTGGGCACCGTCCACCGGCAGATGCGCAAGATTTCGGCCTTCAACATCGCCATCGATATCAACAATGCGTTTGTGATGTTCACGACGACATCGCTTGGCCTTTATTTCTGGCTGACTGGATCGGTTACCGTTGGCGCGTTGGCCGTTGCCATTGGCCTTTCCATGCGCGTCAACGGCATGTCGCAGTGGATCATGTGGGAAGTCACATCGCTGTTTGAAAACATCGGCACGGTCTATGATGGCATGAGCATGATGTCCAAGCCGCACGATATCGTCGACGAGGCCGATGCGCCTGCTCTGTCTGCATCAAAGGGCGAAATCCATTTCGACAACATTCGCTTCCACTACGGCAAGAACAAGGGTGTCATCGAAGGCCTGTCTCTGGATATCAAGCCCGGCGAAAAGGTGGGGCTGGTTGGCCGTTCCGGCGCTGGCAAGACGACGCTGATGAACCTTTTGCTGCGGTTCTACGATCTGGAATCGGGCAAGATCCTCATCGACGGGCAGGATATTTCCACCGTCTCGCAGGATAGCTTGCGGGCGCTGATTGGCGTGGTGACGCAGGATACGTCGCTGCTCCACCGCACCATCCGCGAGAACATTGCCTATGGTCATCCCGGCGCCTCCGATGAGGAGATCATCGCAGCGGCAAAGCGCGCCAATGCGTGGGACTTCATCGAAACGCTTGTCGATATGCACGGTCGCCAGGGGCTCGACGCGCAGGTTGGCGAACGCGGCGTGAAACTCTCCGGTGGCCAGCGCCAGCGCATCTCGATTGCCCGTGTGTTCCTGAAAAACGCGCCGATCCTCATTCTTGACGAGGCGACATCGGCACTGGATTCGGAGGTTGAAGCGGCCATTCAGGAAAACCTGTTTGCGCTGATGGAAGGCAAAACCGTCATCGCCATCGCGCACCGCCTGTCGACGCTGACAGAAATGGACCGCGTGATCGTTCTTGACGCGGGCAAGATCGTCGAGGCTGGAACGCATATGGAGCTTGTGCAGCATGGCGGCATCTACGCCGATCTGTGGCTGCGCCAGTCCGGTGGCTTCATTGCTGACGAGGAACCCGACATGAAGGCGGCAGGGGAGTAGGTTAGGCCTCTAAACGGTTGCGGCATGGGCTATGCTTGGGGACAGGTCCGAGCATAGCCAATACCCATATTACAAAAATATAATCTGCCTTGCGCTTTGCCGTTTAAGCGATTCCGCCTATATCCAGATTATGGTCATTACCCGCATTTTCCGATTTTTCGAGAACTGGATCAAACCCTTCGATCGCAAGGATGATCTGCGGCCGCCGAAGGATACGCTGCCGTTCATCTGGTTCTATCTGCGGCAAGCCAAGGCACCGTTCTTTGCCATGCTCGTTCTGGGCGGCATGACGGCGGCCATCGAGGCAGCCTTGTTCTGGTTTGTCGGGCGGCTGGTGGATATTCTCTCGGGCATTCAGCCGGGGGCGGGCTGGGCCGGGTTGATTGCCAGCCATGGCTATGAACTCGTTGGCATGCTGGTTCTGATTGCCGTTGTCCGCTTCGTCGTGACCATGCTGACGGCGCTTGTAGATCAACAGATCATTACCCCCGGTTTTTATAATCTTGTGCGCTGGCAATCCTACAGGCATGTTGCCCGGCAATCGCTGACGTTCTTCCAGAATGATTTTTCGGGCCGCATCGTCACCAAGGTCTGGTCTGGCGGGCAGGCGGCGGGGGATCTCGTCACGTCGCTGATGGAAAGCGTCTGGTTCGTCGGTATTTATTCGGTGTCGATGCTGTTTCTGATCGGCGGGCTGGATTGGCGGCTGGCCGTTGTCGTTGTGCTGTGGGTCGGAATATTCTCGCTTCTGGCGCGCTATTTCGTGCCACGTATCCGCCTGCATTCCAAGGAAACCGCCGAAGCGGCCTCAATGCTCTCAGGCCGCATGGTGGATGCCTATAGCAACATCCAGACGCTGCGCCTTTTTGGTCGTGACGATGCCAATGATCGCTATATGCGCGATGGCTTCGATACGTTCCAGAACAAGACCATGATGTTCACCCGCTTCATCACCGGCGTGCGCGCCTCCATGGCGCTGCTGTCCGGCATCATGATTACCTCGATGGCGGCTCTTTGCATCGATCTCTGGCTATCCGGCAAGATCAGCTCTGGTGCTGTTGCCTTCACGCTCGCGCTCGTCTTGCGGCTGAACTTCCTGTTGGGTCGGTTGATGACGCAGTTTAACGGCATCATGCGCAATTTCGGCACGGTGCAGAATGCTGCCGAACTGATTTCCCAGCCTATCAGTCTGGTTGATGCGCCCGCAGCCCCGGCGCTTGTCGTCTCTAAGCCCGGCATTCGCTATGAGGACGTCAGCTTCCATTATGGCCGCGCCAAGGGCGTCATCGATCATTTGAGCCTCGATGTTCAGCCGGGTGAGAAGGTCGGCATTGTGGGCCGGTCTGGTGCTGGCAAGTCCACGCTCGTCAATCTGCTTCTACGTTTCTACGATGTGGAGAAGGGTCGCATCCTTATCGACGGGCAGGATATTGCCAAGGTGAGCCAGGAAACGCTGCGCGCCCATATCGGCATGGTCACGCAGGATACATCGCTGCTGCACCGCTCCATCCGAGATAACATCATGTTCGGGCGCATGGATGCCACTGAAGAGCAACTGCTTGCGGCCATCCGGCGCGCCAAGGCGGATGATTTCATCGAACGGCTGGAGGATCAGCGCGGCCGCAAGGGGCTTGACGCCCATGTGGGCGAGCGCGGGGTGAAACTTTCCGGCGGCCAGCGCCAGCGCATAGCCATTGCGCGCGTGATGCTGAAAGACGCGCCGATCCTTGTGCTGGACGAGGCGACATCGGCGCTGGATTCGGAGGTCGAGGCTGCCATTCAGAGCAATCTGGATGAGTTGATGCGCGGCAAGACGGTGCTTGCCATTGCTCACCGCCTGTCCACGATTGCCGCACTTGATCGCCTGATCATCATGGATGCCGGGCGAATCGTGGAGCAGGGCACGCACAACGAGCTTGTGGGCAGTGGCGGTCTTTATTCCGAGCTATGGGCGCGCCAGTCCGGCGGTTTTCTGCCGGCTGACGCAACTGTGCCGCAAACGATCTAAGGCGCTGATATCGCGAAATCAGCAACCAGCCCGTAATGGTTGGAGCCATGATTGTTGGCCAGGCGTTCGAGCTTCATCAGGGTTGCCGGTTTGCGTGCGAAGATGTGGTCGATGGCGATGCCGAAATCGCCCGCCGAAATTGGCCATGTCGGAGGCTCCCACGGCGCTTTTTTCAGATCGGTTGTCAGAAGAAATTCCTGCATGTCAGGGGCAATGCTGGCCGAGTTGAAATCACCGGCGAGAATGAGCGGGCCTTTCATGGCAGTCAGCCTGGCGCGGATGCGGCCCAGTTCATTTCGGTGATACTGATCGAAATACGGCTTTGCCAGATGCGCTGCCGCAAGCGTGAGCTTGATGCCATCGATATCGACCATCGCCGTGGCAAACCGGTCGCGGCTGATATAGCTGGACGATCTCACGCGGGCATTTTCCAGCGGGCGTTTCGAGAGCATCAGAAGATCGCAGGACTGCGTGCCTTCGCCGCAACCGAGACGGTAGGGATAGGTCTGTTGAAGGCGCGGCAGAACGTTCGTCAAAGCCGCTGCCTCCATCACGTAAACGGCATCCGCGTTCGAGGCGAGGATCGTGTCGGCGATTGATTCGGCGTTAGCGCTGTTGTCCATCAACACGTTGAAGGAGAGCAGGCGGAAGGGTTTCGAACCTTCAGGAGCAAAGGCTTCTGTGACGAATTCCGTGTGCATGTAAGCCGCGTGTGCGCTGAGCGTGAGCGCCCAGACAAGCAGAATGACAAAGACGCGGGACCGCAGCACGACAAGGCAAAGCGCAGCAAAAAGTGCTGTGACGATTGCGATGTGAAGCTGGAAGCTGTTGACGAAGCCCAGGAGCCAGAAATCAACGATATAACGGATACTTATCACGCCCAGCGCAAGAACTAGCACGCAGGCGGTGACGCAAGTGAGCCTCGATTTCAATTCAAAAACCTCGTGTGTCGGCTCTCCCTGATTCTGATTAGCATGGGCCTTATCTCCGCACAATGTTGCAGGATGGACAGCCACGGCGGAAAAGGGTGAAAAAAATGGGGCGGAACGTAGAATTACGGCAGCTTTATGTGCTTTGCTCTTGCCAAGGTCGCCGATATTTTGCGATCAAGCAGAATAGGCGCGATTTATTGTCGCGCATGAACCAGGGCGCGGGGGATCGAGTTTGTCCTGGATCAAAACAGAGCTGGAGGACTCATGCGACTTTCAACGAAATCAGCGCAGAGGATGGTGTAGCGGTGAGTGAGCACGTAAATGATCATGACGCTGCGGGTGAACCCACCCGTCGCGATTTTCTCTATTTGGTAACTGGCATGGCGGGCGCTGTCGGCGTTGGCGCTGCTGTGTGGCCATTTATCGACCAGATGCGTCCTGATGCGTCCACCCTGGCGCTTGCATCTATCGAAGTGAATGTGGCGAGCGTCGAGCCGGGCATGTCGTTGACTGTCAAATGGCGCGGCAAGCCGATCTTCATTCGTAACCGCACGCCGAAAGAGATCGAAGAAGCAAACGCCGTCCAGCTGGCCGAGCTGAAAGATCCGGTTGCGCGCAACGCCAACCTCGACGCCGCAGCGCAGGCGACCGATGTGGATCGTTCCGCCGGTGCCGGCAAGGAAAACTGGATCGTCATGGTCGGTTCCTGCACGCATCTGGGCTGTGTTCCGCTGGGTCAGGCCGGTGATTTTGGCGGGTGGTTCTGTCCCTGCCATGGCTCGCACTACGATACGGCGGGCCGCATTCGCAAAGGTCCGGCGCCGGAAAACCTGCACATTCCGACCTTCGCATTTACATCCGATACCGTGATCAAGATCGGATAAGGGGACATTTAAATGAGTGGTCATTCCAGTTATCAGCCCTCGACCGGTATCGAAAGATGGGTCGATTCGCGCCTGCCGCTACCACGTATGGTCTATGATAGTTTCATAGCCTATCCGGTTCCGCGTAACCTCAATTACGCCTACACATTCGGCGCCATGCTCGCCGTCATGCTGATCGTGCAGATCCTGACCGGCGTCGTGCTGGCCATGCATTATGCCGCAGAAACGACGGTCGCTTTCAACTCCGTTGAAAAGATCATGCGTGACGTGAACCATGGCTGGCTGTTGCGTTACATGCACGCCAACGGTGCTTCCTTCTTCTTCATCGCGGTTTACCTTCATATTGCCCGTGGCCTTTACTACGGCTCCTACAAGGCGCCGCGTGAAATCCTCTGGATTCTCGGCTGCATCATCTTCCTTCTGATGATGGCGACCGGCTTCATGGGTTACGTTCTGCCTTGGGGTCAGATGTCCTTCTGGGGTGCAACGGTTATCACAGGCTTCTTCACCGCCTTTCCTGGCGTGGGCGAGTGGATCCAGCAGTTCCTGCTCGGTGGCTTTGCCGTTGACCAGCCAACGCTGAACCGCTTCTTTGCGCTTCACTATCTTCTGCCCTTCATGATCGTCGGTGTGGTTATCCTCCACATCTGGGCGCTGCACGTGACAGGCCAGACGAACCCGACAGGCGTTGAGGTCAAGACGAAGACGGACACGGTTCCGTTTACGCCTTACGCAACACTGAAAGATGCGCTGGGCATTTCCATCTTCCTGCTCGTCTACGCATATTTCGTCTTCTACATGCCAAACTTCCTCGGCCACGCTGATAACTACATCATGGCTGATGCGCTGAAGACACCTGCGCATATCGTGCCGGAATGGTACTTCCTGCCGTTCTACGCCATGCTGCGCGCCATCACCTTCAATGTCGGCCCGATCGACTCCAAGCTTGGTGGCGTTCTGGTGATGTTTGGTGCGATCGTTGTTCTGTTCTTCCTGCCATGGCTTGATACATCCAAGGTTCGCTCCGCTGTCTACCGCCCATGGTACAAGATGTTCTTCTGGGTCTTCGTGGTGAACTCCATCATGCTCGGCTGGCTCGGCTCGCGCCCTGCAGAAGGCACCTACGTTACGCTTTCGCAGATCGGAACGGTTTACTACTTCGGCTTCTTCCTCGTCATCATGCCGCTTCTCGGCCTGTTCGAGACGCCAAGACGCATCCCGAATTCCATCACTGAGGCTGTTCTGGAAAAGAACGGCAAGACTGCCGCGGCGCCTGCTGCTGCTGTCAAGATATGAGCGCGAAAGAAGGACGATTACAATGAAAAAGCTTGTAACGAGCATCGCGCTTATCGCTCTCATGGGTGGCTTCGGTTCTGCGGTATCCGCAGAAGAGGGTCACGATCTCAAGGCGCAGACAGAGCATGCGATTGCGGGTGGGCACTTCCCCATCCTCAAGCCGCATGAAGAAAAATGGTCTTTCGCCGGTCCATTCGGAAAGTATGACAAGGCACAGCTTCAGCGTGGATTGAAGGTCTACAAGGAAGTCTGTTCCGCCTGCCATTCCATGAGCCTCGTATCCTTCCGCACGTTGGAAGGTCTTGGATATTCGGAAGACCAGGTCAAAGCATTCGCTGCCGAATATGAAGTGCAGGATGGCCCGAACGCCGATGGTGAAATGTTCACCCGCAAGGCCGTTCCATCCGATCACTTCCCGTCGCCTTATGCGAACAAGGAAGCGGCTGCAGCATCCAACGGCGGCGCTGCACCACCGGATATGTCGCTGCTTGCCAAGGCACGCGGTATCGAGCGTGGCTTTCCGCAGTTTCTTATCGACATGATCCCCGTTGTTGGTGGATATCAGGAAGGCGGACCGGATTATATCCATGCTCTGCTCACCGGCTATCAGGACGCTCCTGCCGGTATCGAAGTTGCCGAAGGCACGCACTTCAATCCTTACTTCAACAGCGCGATTGCGCTGAAGATGGCGCCCCCGATCAGCAGCGACCAGGTGACCTATGACGATGGCACACCGCAGACGCTGGACCAGTATTCGCAGGACGTTTCCGCGTTCCTGATGTGGGCTGCAGAGCCGCATCTGGAAGAGCGCAAGCGCACCGGTTTCATGGTCATCATCTTCCTGCTGATCTTCACCGCACTGATTTACCTGACCAAAAAGTCGGTCTATTCCAGAACAGAGCACTGATTGTTTCTGCATTGATGAGTTGGAAGCCCTTTCGGTTAAGACCGGGAGGGCTTTTCTCTTTGTGGGATATCAGAAGCTGTTAAACCCGTGGTCACAACGATGAATTTTCGGTTGTTGTCTATTGGTCTGCCGCGTCCGAATAGGTAAAGTCGCAGGACATTCGACCCCTCCTGAAACCATCGGAATTTTCATGACCGCTATTGCCTCGGAACTTGCTGCTGCCATTCGTTCCATCAACGATTATCCCAAGCCCGGGATCATCTTCCGTGACATCACCACGCTGCTCGGCAATCCGCGTGCATTTCGCCGTGCTGTCGATGAGTTGGTGCAGCCCTATGCCGGAATGAAGATCGACAAGATCGCTGGCATGGAAGCACGCGGCTTCATTCTGGGCGGTGCTGTGGCGCATCAGTTGTCCGCTGGCTTCGTGCCGATCCGCAAGAAGGGCAAGCTTCCGCACACCACGGTCCGTGTGGCCTATAGCCTGGAATACGGCGTCGATGAGATGGAGATGCATGTGGACGCCGTACAGCCCGGGGAGAAGGTCATTCTGGTGGATGATCTGATCGCGACCGGTGGCACGGCTGAAGGTGCGGTCAAGCTTCTGCGTCAGATGGGTGCCGAGATCGTATCCGCCTGCTTCGTCATCGACCTACCGGATCTGGGCGGTCGTAAAAAGCTTGAGGATCTTGGTGTCGACGTGCGGACGCTGGTGGAATTTTCCGGTCACTGATCCGGATCGCCCTTGAACGGCAAGGGCGACGCCGAAATTGTGTCGCCCTATTCGAATTCCAGAACATTGCTCTGGAATGTCACAACCGTCTCACCGTGCTGGTTGACGCCTTCGTTGAGGGTCGTGTTCAAAAGCACGCCGGGCCGGGAGGCCAGAGGGCGTGATGCGATCATCGTCGCGAAATAGGTCACGTCGTCGCCGGCATAGACGGGGCGTAGCCATTTTAGATTGCGAAAGCCCGGGGAGGGGCCAAGCTTGGGTGGTTCGATACCTTCCGAGGTCAGGCGTCTAACCTCTTTGCCCCAATAGGCTAGAAAGCACTTCATCCACGACGCGCTGGTTTGCCAACCGGATGCGCAGAGACCTTCGAAGACTGAGTTCTTTGCCGCGTCAGCGTCGAGATGGAACGGCTGCGGATCAAACTTCGTCGCGTAGCGAATGATGGATTCGGCGGAAAAATGGACCGTACCAAGTTCAAGTTTCACATCCGTCGGGTAAAGCTCGATAAATTTCATGATGTCGCTTTCCCTGCCGTGGCCAGCATGGCGTTCACTTCTGCCACGCAGACGGTCTCGCCGCGCTGGTTCTGCAATTCATGGCGCAATTTGATAACGCCCATGTCGGGGCGAGAGCGGGAGACGCGCTGTTCGACAACGGTCGATGTGCCGCTGAGCGTGTCATCGGCCAGAACCGGTTTTTTCCATTCGACAAAATCGACGCCAAGCCCCGCCTGTGATGGCGCGTCCTTCATGTAGCTGTCCACCGTCATGCGCATCACCATGCCGCATGTGTGCCAGCCAGAGGCTGCAAGCCCGCCGAGAATACTGGCTTTGCCTGCTTCTTCAGAGAGGTGCATCGGCTGCGGATCGAATTCCATCGCAAATTCAATAATTTCGTCTGCGGTCACTGTTTTCGGCCCCAGCGGAAAACTCCGACCGGGCGTAAAATCTTCAAAGGCATATTTCACTCGCGAGCTCCTCCTTCGCTGACTTCGACCAGAACGTAAACTAGCTTCGCGGTTTACGTAAAGGTAAAATAGGCGCACGCATGCAGAATTTTGAGTGCCAAAACGTAAACGGCCCGCGACGAAGCGCGGGCCGTTTGTTTCAATAGATGGTCAAATCAGGTGTTGAAGCGGAAGTGGATCACGTCGCCGTCATGCACCACATATTCCTTGCCTTCATCGCGACCCTTGCCTGCTTCCTTGGCGCCGACTTCACCCTTGAAGGCGACGTAATCGTCATAGGCAATGGTGAAGGCGCGGATGAAGCCGCGTTCGAAATCGGTGTGGATCACACCGGCAGCGCCGGGTGCCTTGGTGCCGCGCACGATGGTCCAAGCGCGGGTTTCCTTGGGGCCTACGGTGAAATAGGTGATGAGGTCCAGCAGCTGGTAACCAGCGCGAATCAGGCGGTCGAGACCGGCTTCTTCAAGGCCCAGAGCCGAGAGGAATTCTTTGGATTCTTCTTCGGGCAGCTGCGCCACTTCAGACTCGATGGCAGCAGAGATGATGACGCATTCCGCACCCTGCGCCTTGGCCATTTCAGCCACGGCCTTGGTGTGCTCGTTGCCATCAACAGCGTCGCCTTCCGCCACGTTGCAAACATAAAGCACCGGGTGCGATGTCAGAAGGTTGAGACCCCTCAGCACTTCGATCTCGTCGTCTGCCAGTGTCTTCAGCAAAAGGCGGGCAGGCTTGCCGTCGTTGAGCAGCTTGATAACCGCTTCCATGACGGGCAATTGCGCCAGCGAATCCTTGTCCTTGGAGGAGGCGCGCTTGCGGGTCTGCTCAACGCGACGTTCAAGGCTTTCCAGATCGGCCAGCATCAGCTCGGTTTCAATCGTGTCGGCATCGCCAACAGGGTTGATGCGGCCCTCGACATGGGTGATGTCATCATCTTCGAAGCAGCGCAGAACGTGAACTACGGCATCGACTTCGCGAATGTTGGCAAGGAACTTGTTGCCCAGACCTTCGCCCTTGGATGCGCCACGCACCAGGCCGGCAATATCCACGAAGGAGATGCGTGTGGGTATGAGTTCCTTGGAGCCTGCAATATCAGCCAAAACCCGCATGCGTGGGTCCGGCACGGCCACTTCACCCGTGTTGGGCTCGATTGTGCAGAAGGGATAGTTTGCCGCCTGTGCAGCCGCTGTTTTCGTCAGCGCATTGAAAAGTGTGGATTTGCCCACATTGGGCAGACCGACGATACCGCATTTGAAGCCCATGGCTTGAACCTGCCTCTGTTCTCTTGAAAATTCCGTTAGTCGAGCCTTTTGCGGAAAGGGCAGGGCAAGGTCAAGCCTTGAAGCCGCAAACCTCAAGGATTCCCCGCAAAAGCAGCTTAGACAGCAGGTTGCCCCATGCCCAACCATCCCGAAATCAGTGCCCAACCGCCATAGATAAGCGCGACACTTGTCAACACGGAGAAAACTGCGAGAACAAGGCCTGCCAGCACGGCCACATCATCACGCTGTGCTAACCCCAAGGCGATGGCGAGAACCGCAAGACCCGGCAGGACGTTACCGAAGGGAATGGGCAGTGCTATCAGCACCGCCATGATGAAGACGACTACGCCAAGCCCGGCCGAGCCCAGCATTCGGGTCAGCACATGGCCGCGTGGGCGCAACAGGCTTTCCAGCTTCGCCAGACGCGGCGCGGCTTTTTCCGCCGTCACTTCAATGATGGACCGCGACACGGAAAGGCGACCGAGAAAGGCCGGTAGCTTCATGCTCTTCGCGCCAAAAATGATCTGCAGCGATAAAATGGCAAGCGCGGTACCGAAAATCATGCCCGCTGGAATGCCCGGCGTTGGAATGATTGCGGGGATTGCGAACACCAGCAAGACAAAGGCAATCGCCTTGTCTCCGAGTTTATCCAGCAGCCCGGCCAGCGTAACCTTTTCCGGCAGCTCCTGCGGCAGCCGATGCAACAGCTGCGCCATGGTCTGGTGGGGAATATCCTCACGCATGGATGGGATATTCGCGTCGGGCAGGAAAGATGCGGGGATTGGCGTCTGATGTTTTCATCAGCGTGAAATGGGTATGCTGCAAAAAGTTTCAAGCGGCGACGTACTTGCGGCCCACTATCTCAGTCCTTCTTAGCAAACATCCGTTTCAGCATTTCGGCCATTGGCCCGGTTTCCGGCAGCTTCTTCGGTTGGGCAAAATTGCGCGCTGCGTGGATATGCGATTGCGCGGCGGGCTTTGCGGGGCCTGCGGCTTTCTTTTCCTCGGACTTCACGCCAGCGGCCAGCGCCAGCTTGTTCATCAGTTGGGAATCCTCGCCCTTTACCAGCATTTCTGCATTCTCGGCGATGGCATCGATTAGAGGCTCCAGCCACACCTTGTCAGCCTTGGCGAAGTCTCCCAGCACGTGGCCGTTCACACGCTCCTTGTCGCCGGGATGGCCGATGCCCAGCCGCAGGCGGCGATACTCCTTGCCGCAATGGGCGTCGATGGATTTGAGGCCATTGTGACCGCCATGTCCGCCACCAACCTTGATGCGGGCGCGACCTGCGACCAGATCCAGCTCATCATGGATGGCAATGATGTCGCCGATCTTGACCTTGTAGAAGCGCATCGCTTCCCCGACGGACTCGCCCGAGAGGTTCATGAACGTCAAAGGCTTGAGGAGAAGCACCTTTTCCCCTGCGATCTCGCCTTCGGAAATCTCGGCCTTGAACTTTTTCGACCATGGCGCAAAAGAGGGCAGGCGCTGTAGCGCATCGACAGCCATGAAACCGATATTGTGTCGATTGCCCGCATATTGCGTGCCGGGATTGCCGAGGCCTGCAATGATGATCATGGACGCTTCCGCTTCGTTCGTTGGACCGATGCCTTCACCATCGAAAAATGGAGCGGAAGTCAACGCTTTTGTCGCGGCATTTGGCTAGGGACGCGTTATGAGGCCGTGTTTTTCAAAGATCTGCCACTGGGTTCCGTCCGAAATCATGGTGTTGAGGACATCCTGCATTTTGGCGATGAGAGGGTCAGGAACAGAGAGATTACAAGCCATGCCGAGGCTCTGATGGGTCAGAACAGCCACTTCGACAAACTCGCCGGGCGTAAGTTTGTTTAAAGAGCTTTCTGACATGGGCATCAGATCAATCCGCCCCGCCGCCAGCTTCAGCAATGTCGTGTCAAAATCTGCGCTAAGATCGATCCGCTTGAAATCGAGGGATTTCAGGATCGACTCGGTATAGTCTGTGCGCTGCGTTCCCACGACATAGGCCTTGGCATCCTCCAGACTGTTGATCTGCAGGCCGTGGTCCTTGCGCGCAACCAGAATGTTGCGATCCGTATGGAGAGGGAAAACCCATTTAAACTGGCGCTGGCGTGCTGGCGTGCGGGCTGCTGCTGCAACGCAATGCATGGGTTCGGATTGGGCCGAGGCCAAAGCTCTGGCCCAGGGCAATATCTCCGCCTGATATTCAATGCCGCTGCGCTCGAATATGATTTTCAGCTGGTCCATATAGACGCCGCTCGGGCGTCCCTGACTGTCCCTTACATTGTAGGGCGGGTAGTTTTCAGTTGAAATGTGCAGCCGCTCGGCTGAGGCCGGTAGGGCTGCGGCAAACAACAGCAGTGCTAATAGAGTTCGCAACATTGACGTTCATCCTCCCCGATGACGTTACGTCCTGACATTTGCCGTTCGTGGTAGTCCCTGCTGTTCGAAAGCAGCCATGAAGGTGCTGATGGGCTGCGGTCTTGCGTAAAGATATCCCTGTCCGCAATCTACGCCAATATCTTTCAGCATCGCTTCTTCTTCTGCTGTCTCAATTCCTTCGGCAATCACGATGCAGTTCATTCTGTGCGAAATGGCGTTTATGCCTTCCACAAGCATACGGCTTCTGTGGCTGATCTCCGCCACTTCATCCCGGATGGAGCGCGTAAACGACTGGTCGATCTTGATGATATCGATCGGGAAGCGGTTGAGATAGCTCAGCGATGAATAGCCGGTGCCAAAGTCATCCAGCGCGATCCGGCATCCCAGTTCGCGAATGGCGCTCAGAACGGCGCGAATTTGCGGGTCGTCATGCATCAGCACGGCTTCGGTAATCTCCACCACCAGCCGGTTGGGCAAAATGCCGTAACGGTACAGCAGGCCGGCAATGCGTGTGGGCAAACCGGGTTCGAACTGAAGCGCAGAGAAATTCACGGCAACATAGGCATTAAAATAGGCGGGGACATGCGAAATAGCGGCCAGATCACGCAAGGCGTGTTCAAGGATCGCGGTGCCGATGCGTCTTATCGTGCCATTTTCCTCAGCAACATTGATGATGGCTGCGGGCGAAAGAATGCCCTTGCGTGGGTGGTTGAGGCGCATCAATGCCTCAAAGCCAACAGTTTCGCCATTGGTCAGGTTGCGAATAGGCTGGAAATGCGCCTCCAGCCAGTCGCCTTCCAGCGCCTGTTCAACATCCTGCTCAATGTCTGCCCGCTCTCGCGCCTGCGACATGATGGACGGATCGAACATCTGTGCGCCGTTCTTGCCCGCACGTTTCTTGCTGTACATGGCCATATCGGCATTCTGCAGCAGTTCGGACGCCGTTTTTGCGTGGGTTGGGTAAAGCGCCAGACCGATGCTGGCACTCAGCCGCACATTGTGGCCTACAGCGTCGAAAGGCGTATCGAAAATCGAGCAAATGGCATCGCAGAGCTTGCTGGCGCGTCCATCAGCCATCGGTCCTGTCAGCAGGATAGCAAACTCGTCACCGCCCAGCCTCGATGCCGTATCGAGCGGGGTGAGAAGCCCCTTTAGGCGGTCGACAAAGGTCCGGAGGACGGCATCACCCGCCGCATGGCCAAGATTGTCGTTGATCATCTTGAAGCGGTCGAGGTCGATGAACAGACACGCAAGCTCGGTATTGTTCGCATCGGCGTCGAGAATCTTCTCATCGAGGATGGCTTCGAAGCCCTGGCGATTGAAAAGTCCCGTGAGGTGGTCGGAAATGGCCTGCAACCGATTGCGTTGTTCCGAGCGGCGAAGCTCGGTCACGTCTGTCATGACGCTCAAGCCCTCGGAGCGATGGTGGCCGTCCCCAAGGTCCAGCGTTTTCTCCGCAATCAGCACGTCCATGTGGCGGCCATCGCCGCATTGAAAGTGGAGCGTCAGTTCGGAACTGCCTGCGCTAGTGTCAGCCGTTGCTTCATGGTGTTTGCGCAACACAAACCGTGCCCGATCTTCTGGTACGATCAGTTCGGCGAAGCTGCGGCCCAGAACATCTTCGCGCTGGTAGCCAGTGGCCTCCACCCAGTAATCGCTGACGGCGGCGATACGGTCTGCCGGGTCGAGGGAGAACAACATGGCTGGAGTGCGATTGTAGATCTCGGTCGTGCGCAGATGCGCCTTCTTGATTTCCTGTTCTTCCCGTTCCAGCTGAATCTGCATTTCGTTGAAGCTGCGCGCCAGCCGCCCCATTTCGTCCTTGGAGCGCCAGTCGACATGGTGGCGGGAGCCGAGCCTGCGTGTCGCCTCGATTGCCGCAGTCAGCCGCAGCAACGGTTTCATCACCATCAACCGGTTGCCGATGATGGCTGCGGTGAACAGGGTGAAAATCGCCAGAATGAAAATCGAGATGAAGGCCAGCTCAATGTTGCTCAGCGAGTTGAACAGCCCGACATTTTGAAAGAAAACGGTGATGGTGCCGACCTTTGTCTCACCATCCAGATTCTTGTAAGCGATGTCGCGTGAGATTGAGGACGTATCGCCTGAGGCAACGGAACCTGCTGTCTGGGTAATGTCCAGATGACCAAGCGTATCGCGGACTTTCACCATGTAGACGGCGGGATCGGTGACGAGTGTGCCTGTGATCTGGTTGATCGTTTCGTCATCAAGGTCCCAAAGCGGGCGGCCAAGTGCCTGCGAATTGGCGACAAGCAGGATTTCCAGGCGATCTCGCTGGGTGGCAATCGACTCATGGTGAGAAAGCATAAGCAGAATAGTGAACAGCGGCGCGACCAACGCAAGAAGTGCGCCGGAAACAATCGCGATAAAGCGACTTTCAACGGAATGGGTCATCTGCAGCTATATCGTCCTTTGTCCTTCAAACCCTTGCCGCAGAGATGCGATAAAAGCTTCATGTTCGAATTACGACGCGTCCGATAGTCGGTGCAAAGCCTTGGCGTGGCTCCACAACCGACAATACGCAAAGTCGTAAACCCAAAGCTTTGACTTATCGTTTCCGGGCATGATTAACCCTTGCTGAAGAGAGGGCCGAAACGGCCGGTGTTGCTGTTTCGTTGTGGAAAAAGTCCATAAAAAATGCCCCGCATCTTGCGATGCGAGGCATTAAAGAAAGAGCGATGGACAGCGCAGATGCGCTGAACAGATTACTCGGAAGCGCCTTCTGCTGCTTCTTCCGTTTCATCAGCAACTGCAACAGTTGGTGCAGCAATTGTCGCAACTGTGAAGTCGCGGTCAGTGATGACAGGAGAAACGTTCTTTGGCAGCTTGATGTGCGAAATGTGAATGCTATCGCCGACCTTGAAGCCATCGAGGTCAACCGTGATTGCTTCAGGAATATCATCTGCAGGCACGTGGGCTTCGATTGTGTGACGAACGATGTTCAGAACGCCACCTGTCTTGATGCCAGACTTCTCTTCGTTGATGAAGTGAACTGGAATTTCAACAGTGACCTGCGCGTTGCCAGATACGCGAAGGAAATCGACGTGCATCATGAAATCGCGGACCGGGTCGCGCTGGTAATCCTTTGGCAGGACCTTGTAGATCTGGCCGTCAACGTTGATCGTTGCGACAGTCGTCATGAAACCACCGGCCTGAACGCGCTTGGTGACTTCATTTGTCGAGATAGCGATAGAAACCGGGGCTTGCTTGTCACCGTAGATGACAGCAGGAATCAAACCGTTGCGACGAAGTTCACGAGAGGACCCCTTACCAACTCGTTCGCGCGCCTCGGCCTTGAGCTCATACGATTCTTTGCTCATGGCATAATCCTTTTAGGTTGTCTGGAGAGTTCATTCCGGCGTGCCGGATCAAACTGGAGAAAGCTCTTTCAAAAGCCGTCTCGCCCGCGTTGCCTCCAAGGGTGTCTACACGGATGCGGGCGCTATAGTATAAAGACGGTTTAAAGGCAAGTCCGTTCAGCCCCGGCCTGCGTCACAGCCACACCTTATGCCCGGCAACCGCGCCGCATCAACACGGATAACGCTTTTTTTCGTTGAAAGCGACACGCATCAGGTGCACCATCGGTTCGAGATCGGGAGGAGATCATGACCAACGGCACGGCACATGCTGACCACGTGTATCGAAACGCCAGCCAGCCTTCGGCTGCGGCAAGTTCACCCATCATTGCATCGTGGCGGCGGTGCATGACCATGCACCATCTGGCACCTGAACAAAGCAGCGAGCCCATCTTCCTGGGCGATGCGGAGTTTCGCCGGGCCCGGGAAATCTCGGCACGCCTGATTGCCGAAAGTGCCGACGAGCTGGACCGCATTTTCCTCAGCGTCGGCAAGGCCGGTTGTTGCCTTTTGTTGACGGATGCGGATGGCGTTGCGCTGGAGCGGCGCGGTGCGGCAACGGATGATCGGGATTTTCGCAGGCTTGGCCTGTGGTCCGGTGCCGTCTGGAGCGAAGCGAGTGTCGGCACCAATGGCATCGGCACGGCGCTGGCCGATGAGCGGTCCGTGACCATCTACCGCGACCAGCATTTCTTCTCGTCCAATATCAATCTTTCCTGCACCACCGCGCCCATTCGCGATCATCTCGGCCATGTCACCGGCGCACTGGACATTTCCACCTGCCGCGATGACGTCAATGATCTCACATTCTCTATGCTGACCCAGGCGGTGCGTGATGCTGCCCAGCGCATCGAGGGCAATCTGTTCCGGGCGGCATTCCCCGGTGCCCGCATCCTCATGCTGCCATCTGGTCAATCGGCTGCGCTGTCGCTTCTGGCCGTGGATCAGGATGATATCATGCTTGGCGCCACACGGGCTGCACGTCTGGCCTTGAAGCTGGATGATGCGCATCTGGCGGCTGGTATTCCGGCGTCGGATGCCCTGCGGGAAGAGCGCCACGACAAGGGGGCAGAGCTGGCTGAGGCCGAGCGTGCAGCGCTTCGCCGGGTTCTGGCGCGTGCCGAGGGCAATATCAGCAAGGCCGCAACTCTGCTGGGGATTAGCCGCGCCACGCTTCACCGGAAGATGAAGAGGCTCGCGGTCCACTAAGGTACATCTGTCGCATATGTGAAACACTGTGCACTGCGGTATTGCGACGGCACCCTATGAAGGCCAGAATTCTGGGTTCACCATCCTTCCCAGGCGATCCGATACAGGTCGCATTTCATCAGGGAGGATGAACGCATGAACATTCAGGTCCAGCAAAAAGCCGGCGAAGCCCCATTCAAATTGAAATACGGAAATTATATTGGCGGCCAGTGGGTGGAGCCGAAATCCGGACGTTATATGGATAACCTGTCACCCGTGACGGGCCAGAAGATTTGCGAAGTTCCCCGTTCCGACGCCAGCGATATCGAGTTTGCACTGGATGCTGCGCACAAGGCGCGCGCCGCTTGGGGAACGACGAGTGCTACTGAACGCTCCAACATACTGTTGAAGATCGCGCAGCGCATCGAGGACAATCTCGAACTTATTGCGCGGGCCGAGACATGGGACAATGGCAAGCCGCTGCGTGAAACCACGCATGCCGATATTCCACTCGCGATTGACCATTTCCGTTATTTCGCCGGTTGTATCCGTGCACAGGAAGGCTCGATCGGTCAGATTGACAATGACACGGTCGCTTACCATTTCCACGAACCGCTTGGTGTCGTCGGTCAGATCATTCCGTGGAACTTCCCGATTCTGATGGCGACATGGAAGCTTGCACCGGCGCTCGCTGCTGGCAACTGCGTGGTTCTGAAGCCTGCAGAACAGACGCCAGCATCCATTTTGCTCGTCATGGAGCTGATCGAGGACCTGCTGCCGCCAGGCGTTGTCAACATCGTCAACGGTCTTGGCCTTGAAGCCGGAAAGCCGCTGGCGCAGAGCAACCGCATTGCCAAGATTGCTTTCACCGGCTCGACCTCGGTCGGCAAGGAAATCATGCGCTATGCCGCTGATAACGTCACCAACATCACGCTGGAGCTGGGCGGTAAGTCCCCCAACATCTTCTTTGCGGATGTGATGAACGAGGATGATGCGTTTCTCGACAAGGCACTCGAAGGCTTTGCCATGTTCGCGCTCAACCAGGGTGAGGTTTGCACATGCCCGTCCCGCGCTCTGGTGCACGAATCGATCTATGATCGCTTCATGGAAAAGGCCATCAAGCGCGTCGAGGCCATCAGCCAGGATGACCCGCTGAACGCCGCCACCATGATCGGCGCTCAGGCTTCGCAAGAGCAGTTCGACAAGATCATGAGCTATCTGGAGATCGGCAAAAAGGAAGGCGCGAAAGTGCTGACTGGCGGCGACAAGAAATCGCTATCCGGCAATCTGAAAGACGGCTTCTACATCCAGCCGACGGTGTTTGAAGGCAACAACAAGATGCGGGTGTTCCAGGAGGAAATCTTCGGCCCCGTCGTATCCGTCACCACCTTCAAGACGGTCGAGGAAGCCATCGAAATCGCCAATGACACGGTCTATGGCCTTGGCGCCGGCGTGTGGAGCCGCGACACCAATCTTGCTTATCGGGCAGGGCGTGGCATCGAAGCCGGTCGCGTCTGGACAAATTGCTACCACGCCTATCCGGCTGGTGCAGCGTTTGGCGGTTACAAGCAATCGGGCATTGGTCGCGAAACCCACAAGATGATGCTGGATCACTACCAGCAGACCAAGAACCTGCTGGTGTCCTACAGCCCCAACAAGCTTGGCTTCTTCTGAGGTCAGCCGTTTTCAAACGCCAAACAGCAAAAAGCCGGGGCAGATGCTCCGGCTTTTTCATTGGTACGATGATCGTAAAATATCAGTCGAAGAGGCCAGAAACGGACTGTTCCATGGCCGTGCGGTTGATCGCTTCGCCGAGCAGGGTGGCGGTGGTGATCACGCGGATATTGTGCGCGGATTGCACGGCGGTCGTTGGCTGAATGCTGTCTGTGATAACAAGTTCACGCAGCTTGGAGGATGCCACGCGCGCAACTGCGCCGCCGGACAGAACCCCGTGGGTGATGTAGGCGGTAACGCTGGTCGCGCCATTCTTGAGAAGGGCTTCAGCCGCGTTGCAGAGCGTGCCGCCGGAATCGACGATATCGTCCATCAGCAGGCAGTCCTTGCCAGTCACATCACCAATCACGTTCATGACTTCAGATTCGCCGGGACGATCACGGCGCTTGTCGACGATGGCCAGCAGACAGTCCAGACGCTTTGCCAGCGAACGGGCACGAACAACACCGCCAACGTCAGGCGAAACGACCACGACGTTCTTGGTGTCGTAATGTTCCTTCACGTCGCGCGCCAGAATAGGCGCGGCGAAGAGGTTGTCGGTTGGAATGTCGAAGAAGCCTTGGATCTGTCCAGCATGCAGGTCCAGCGTCAGAACGCGGTCTGCACCGGCTTCGGTAATCAGGTTGGCAACAAGCTTTGCCGAAATCGGTGTGCGGGGGCCAGCCTTGCGGTCCTGCCGAGCGTAACCGAAATAGGGAAGAACCGCCGTGATGCGTCTTGCCGATGAACGACGCATGGCGTCGATCATGATCAGCAGTTCCATCAGGTGGTCATTGGCCGGGAAAGACGTGGACTGAACGAGGAAGACATCCTCGCCGCGCACGTTTTCTGAGATTTCTACGAATATTTCCTGGTCAGCAAACCGCTTTACAGTGGCATTTCCAAGAGGGACATTCAGATACTTGCAGATCGCTTCGGCCAGATGCCGGTTCGAATTGCCTGCGAAAACCTTCATTGTTGCCGCCTGTTTCCATGCCAATGCTGAAGATCCTACAACGTTGCTCGCTGTGGTCTCCGCGTCGTTCTACGGGAAGGAATACCCGACCCGAATGGGTGCCGGACATGCCGTTTTGCCATGGGCGCTTTAATAGCGGTGTTGCCCGTGAATGCAATAGGTCAGAGGGTGTTAGCCTTAATTTTCATGAAAACTTTGTGACTCGGTCGAAGCTTATCCGTCTTGATTCTATCACAGGTTGCTCATCCACGTTGAGCATTTTTCCATGACTGGTAATCATGAAGTGTTTTGGCCGCGATTTTCTGCATGGCCGCGTCTGTTGCGCCAGACCACGGGTCTGCTCCGCGTGCGGGCACAACTTCCTGGCCCTGCAGGCGATGGAGCCGCGCACCATTCGCATCCAGCACATCCCACACATAGACAATGGTCACATTGCCGCCATCGGCAAAGGCAGAGAGATAGCCTTTCAGAATATTTTCAGCCGTGGTGTCCGAAGAGGGGCGGATCGTCAGACCTTTTGCCCGGGCTTCCGCACCCAATTGTCTGGAAAGAGGCGTGACAGCCTGAACCGGTGCGCCGATGATCGGCAGAAACCGGATCGTTCCCGTGGATGCACCAGCGGGGAGGGCAGCCGTCTTTACCTCTGGCTGCGGCTGCGCCGCAGGCATGGGCTGGTCTGCCACCGGCTTGCCGTATTGAACACCGCTGGTCATGGCCTGCGCCTGGGCCTGTCGGGTGTTTTGCGGGGCGTAGGCTGGGACCTGAGATGATATGCCCGTCGGCGTGCGATCTGCGGCGGCGGCTACCTGATCGAGATCGCCCTGATTGACGGGCGTCGATTGCACGTTGCTTTCCCCCACATTCACAAGCGGGGTGAGCGTATCGGTGGTGTTGCAGGCCGATAGTGCCAGGGTCAGGATCGGCATTGCGATGACCAATCCTAACCGGCGCATGTCAGATGTCCCTTCATCACGTCCTCCGCCCAACCATCATATTTTTGTAATGTAGGGTTTGAGGTCGTTGCGAGTCAAATCGAGTTTAGACCGTCAACAGATCAAGGCTGTGGCGCGAGAGTGATTCCGGCGCCCCTTCCGTGGTGAGGTAGGTCTGGCCAAGCGTCATCGCCGCGCCCGTGTCGCTGTCCATGATGATCATGTGGACGAACAGCGTCATGTTGGGCAGGATTTCCTGTGTGTTGCCGGCATAGAACATCTGGTGTTCCATCCATGAAGGAGAGAAGCGAGCGCCAAGAGAATAGCCGCAGGCATTGAGGCGGTGGCGCGTCAGTCCGCGCTCGTCCATGATGCGGGCGTGGACATCGAAGACATCCCCGAAGGTGTTGCCGGGGCGCAAAACCTCCTCAATGGCTCGGATGTTCTCGGCACAGGCGTTGTAAAGCTCCTTGTGACGGAAATCCGGCTCGCCGATGATGATGGTGCGCATCATGGCGGCGTGGTAATGGGCGCTGACACCAGCCCATTCCAGCGTCAGCTGGTCTTTCGCGTCCAGTTTGCGGCGTCCTGCCTTGTAGCGGCACAGAAGCGCATCCGGGCCGGAACCGATGATGAACTCATTGGCGGGGTAATCGCCACCGCCCGCAAAAACCGCGCCTTGCATGGCGGCGAGAATATCCGCTTCGTCTGCCCCTGCGGCCACGATCTTGAGCGCGGCATCCAGCGCATCATCTGCCAATTCACCAGCGCGTTTCGCATAGGCGACTTCGGCGGGGCTCTTGACCAGTCTCAGCCCGCTCACCACAGCCGACGCATCGATGATCTGGCAGAAGCTTGCGAGTTGATTGTCGAGGAGGCGCGCGACCTTGCCCGTCATGCCGTGGGTATCGAATTCGATGCCGATACGGCAGCCAAGCAGATCCATATCGCTCAGCAGGTCTTTGAGGTCGAGCGTTGGATCGGCATTGATGCGATCCACCCAGATGACGATGTTTTCGATGTTGGAGGTCTGGCGTGCCTGGCGCAGATCGGCCGAGCGCGTCAAAAGCGTCATCGTGCCATCGGCTTTCACAACCAGCGTCTGGAAGAAGCAGTAGCCGAATGTGTCGTAGCCCGTCAGCCAGTACATGCTTTCCTGCGCAAACAGCAGGATAGCGTCCAGCTTTTCCTCTGCCATCTTCTCGCTCAGGCGGGCGCGGCGTGCCTCGAATTCGGCTGCGTCGAAGTGCAAGGCCATATCAGTTCTCCAGAATTGCTATTGCTGAAATCTGCCGTCCATAATCCGGCTCTCGGAGATGCGTGGTTCGGCGGTAGGAGAAGAACCTGTCATCATCCGGGTAGGTGCAGATATCGAGATTTTCTGCCCTCACGCCAGCGCCAGCCAGCCGGTCGACGGTCAGCTGCTTGAGATCGAAAAACGCGTGGCCCTCATTGGGTGAGGGGGAAAGGTAGGTGGCGTGGGCAGGGTTCATATCTTTGAGGCTTTCGACACGCTCCGGCCCGACCTCGTAATTCAGGCGGCTGATGGAGGGGCCAAGGCTTGCCACGATCCGCTCGCGCTCAGCGCCAAGGCCAATCATCGCCTCGATGGTGTTTTCCAGAACGCCTGTAACGGCGCCCTTCCAACCGGCATGGGCCGCACCCACGACGCCTGCCTGCGCATCTGCAAACAGAATGGGCCCGCAATCGGCACTGAGAACGCCGATGATGATGCCCGGCGTGGCCGTCACCATCGCGTCAGCTTCCAGTCTTTCGCCATTATAGCTCGCGTCGATGACGTTCACATCGGGAGAGTGCATCTGGTGAACAGTGGCCAGTTTTTCCACTGGCAGCCCGAACCATTGGGCAACGCGCCTTCTGTTTTCCATAACCGACTGGCAGACATCATGAGAGCCCAGCCCGACATTCAGACCACGATAGATGCCTTGCGAGACACCACCGTGACGGGTGAAGAAGCCATGGCGAATGGCCTTGTTTGCGCCCGCGGCCAGCAATGGGCTCTGGATGGGCAGCGGCAGAGTTTCGTCCTGCATACGGTATCATTCCTTGGCGATGTCGCTGATTCTGAAACGAATATTCGCGTGCGAGTGTTCCGGTTAAGCGCATCTCTTGCGATGCAGACGGCAGATTTTTCTGCTTCGTATTTATCCAATGGTGGCCCAGGGGCAGTGCCCCTGTCAATCCAGGGGGCGGAATGGCAGCAGATGCACGGGCGCGCTGGACACTGCCAGCACCTTGAACAGCTCACCCATTTTACCAGCACCTTCACCCGCCAACCGGTTGACGGCCTGGGCAATTTCCATCTCCTGATCGGGGGTGGCTTTGGATGCCAGCGCCAGCGCACGCTCCCTCAGGCCAAGGCCATAGAGGAAATCTCCCTGCGGCAGACAGCCATTGACGTGAATGCCAAAACTCTCCGCAGTTCTCATGAGGCTTTCAAAGTCCACATGGCTGGTCAGATCGGCCTCGCCGGGATGGGCCAGAACCGGATCATATTCATGCATGCGCAGCGCCTGCAACGTGTCGCCAAAGCCTGAGACGATGTAGCCATAATCGATGATAAGCGCCACGCCGCCCTGACTTTTGAGAGCCTGCGCAATGGTTGTCATCACAGCTTCGCGGGCAGGTGAATATTCGAATATGGTGCCGATCTGCTGGCGCTCCGGCAGGGGTGGCAGCAGGTCAGGGTCGATGCTGGCAAGTCCGGCTGTGAAGATCAGTTCGTCATCGGCATCCATCGCCACCACCCGTTCGCGAAAGCCCTGCGGCGTCTTCACGAACTGACGGATCGGAATGGCGTCGAACAATTCGTTGGCGGCAATCAGCAGAAATCCCGGCGGCACGTCCACGAAACTTTCATGCCAGGCAATCTTGTCGCCATGGGCGGCCAGCGTCTGGCGTTGAATGTCGCTCAGCTTCGGGCTGGTTTCCACCAGATGGACCGTCATGGCGTCATAGAGGGGCGGTGCGATGCGCTGGATGACTCGCAGCATGTCAGCCATCATCGTGCCGCGCCCCGGGCCGATCTCCACCAGTCGAACAGGGGCGAGCGCACCGTGCCGCTGCCATGCGTGGACGATGAACACGCCGAGCATTTCGCCGAACAGTTGGCTGATCTCTGGGGCGGTAACGAAATCACCGGTGCGGCCAAAGGGCTGCCGCGTTTTGTAGTATCCGTGCTCCGGATCTGCGAGGCAGAGCGCGAAAAAGTCGGTCACGCTCATGGGCCCATTGAGGCGGATGAGGGATTTTATGCGGCGTGCAAGTGGTGTCGGCATGGTGTCACCTGGTCCCTATGCTGCCGAAGCGCGGCGCGCGCGTAGAACTGCCCAGACGCCCAGCAGGAACATGGGGGTTGATAAAACCATGCCCATGGTCAACCAGTCCCCGGCAAGATAGCCGATCTGCGCATCCGGCTCACGGAAAAATTCCACAAAGATTCGCGACAGCGCGTAGCCGCAGACAAAAACACCCGTGACCGTGCCGGGGCGTTTCAGCGCCTTGAAGCCATAGATCAGAATGGCGAGGATAATCAGCAGGACGATGCCTTCAAGCGCGGCTTCATAAAGCTGGCTGGGATGGCGCGCAAACGGGCCACCAGTCGGAAAGACCACCGCCCAGGGCGCATCGCTCAATCGTCCCCACAACTCGCCATTCACGAAATTGGCGAGACGGCCGAAAAACAGGCCGATGGGTGCAACGGCGGCGATGATGTCGAACATGCTCCAGACGGGAATGCCGTTGCGGCGCGCAAACAGAACCATGGCGATGGTTGTACCGATGAGGCCACCATGAAACGACATGCCGCCATTCCAGATCTGCAAGGCACGGATCGGATTGGCGACGACGGCGCCCATATCGTAAAACAGGATGTATCCTATGCGCCCGCCAAGCACGATGCCGGCGGCGGCCCAGACGATGAAGTCATCGAGGTGGACAGGCGTGATAGGTGATTTTTCGTGCGGCCACAGGCGATCGGTAAGGCTCAATGTCCGGGCATAATACCAGCCCAGCATGATGCCGAATACATAGGCGATGCCATACCAATGGATTGGCAGGGGTCCCAGGTTGAACGCCACCGGATCGATATTAGGGAAAGGCATGATCGAGAACTGGGCCAGCGGTGCAAACAAATCGCGTATTCCATTGTCATTGCGTTGAGAGCAAGGAACTCAAGAGTGCTACGGTTGGGCGCCGGATACCTCTTCTATTCTTTTACCCGGCGAGAAAATGGCGATTGAAAGAGGTATGGTCAAGGCGATTCTTCGGCGCAATGATGGCTGGGCCCGTGGCGTTTGAAGGGGTGTCGCTTCCTGATTTTTCTTGCAAGGCGGCAGATGAGTGCCTACCTGAGATACATGACCCGGAAGAGCAAATGACCTTTCCAGATATTCATGAGGAAACAGCACCATGACAACGACCGGAACCAACCGAATTTTCGATGAATTCGCCAAGATCATGACTGATGCGGCCGGTGCCGCGCAGGGAATGCGCAAGGAAGTTGAATCCGCTTTTCATGCGCAGGCCGAGCGTTGGCTGAACAGCCTCGATCTCGTCAAGCGCGAGGAGTTCGAAGCCGTCCGCGAAATGGCCATTCAGGCCCGCGACGAGAATGACGCTCTGCGCGCACGCATCGAAGCCTTGGAAGCGAAGTCCTCCACGACCGCTTCCTGAGCCACTTTTTTGACCGTTGATTCTGATGCCGGGCCTTCCCAAAGGTCCGGCATTTTTCATTTCTGTGCCGTTTCGAAGCAGTTTGCGCCGCAGTGGGGATTCGGGACCCACAAGCAAGCAATTTCATTCAGTTTTTTTTAACGTCTGTGGAAACGTCCAAAAAACACAATTGGCAGAGTCAGTTATGACTCACAACTGAGGTTTCGTAAGAGGAGATATACACAGTTCTGATTGTAAAAACGGGATGCCGGGGGTGGCGCGGGGACTCGCTCGTTATACACTGATTTTCAATGATGATTCGAAACGAACCCCGTAAGCTCCAGACATGTTTGCAGCGTTATTCTGGCGGCGTCGGGCATCATCCGTAAGTATTGAAATCCGGCATTTGCGTGTGCGTTTTTGTGCCTTTGCGTGCGAGACAGAACATTCATTTCCGGCTGAGAAGGTGCCGTATGAGCCTAATGGAATTTGAAGTCGAGCGTTACTCAAACCCGGTCGATATGATCGAGTTCGTTGCCGCGTCCAACGACTGGTCGTTCGAGCGCTCCGGCGAAGATGAAATCGCTATGACCGTCGAGGGCAAGTGGGCTGATTATCACGTCTCGTTCTCGTGGATGGAGCAGTTCGAAGCGCTGCATCTGGCCTGCGCATTCGATCTTAAGATCGCCGATCATCGCGTGAATGAAGTCATTCGCCTTCTGGCACATGTCAACGGCCAGACGCTGATGGGGCATTTCGATCTGTGGCGTCAGGAAGATGTCGTCATTTTCCGTCAGTCCTTGTTGCTGGCAGGTGGCGCGGAGCCAACAAACCAGCAGGTTGAAGTGCTGCTCTCCAGCGCGCTTGAGGCTTGCGAACAGTATTTCCAGGCATTCCAGTTCGTTGTCTGGTCCGGGATGGAAGCCAAGTCTGCCATGGAAGCCGCGCTGTTCGAAACAGTCGGGGAAGCCTGAGCCTATGGTGTCGCTTGCATCTGGTCCGCTTGTTCTCATTGGCGCTGGCAATATGGGCGGCGCCTTGCTCTCTGGCTGGCTGAAAAAGGGCGTCACGGGCTCGTCGGTCATCGTGATCGATCCAGGTCCATCGGACGCTATGATGGGCGTGATTACCGATGCAGGTGCCACACACCTCACCGCGCCACCGGAAGATACGGTTGCTGGCATTCTGTTTCTGGCCGTCAAGCCGCAACTGATGGACGTCGTTCTGCCTGCGTTGAAATCCATGGTCGGGCCACAAACCGTTGTTGTGTCCATCGCAGCGGGCAAGACGCTGGATGGTATCGAAGCGCTTCTCGGTAAATCCGCGGCCATCCGCGCAATGCCGAACACGCCTGCGATGGTCGGACGCGGCGTTACGGGTGCATTCGCCAATGAGGCGGTGAGCGAGCAGCAGCGTTCCCTCGTCGAGACGCTGCTGAAGGTCAGCGGACCGGTGGAATGGGTTGAGACCGAAGGCGATATCGACGCCGTTACAGCATTATCCGGCAGTGGCCCTGCCTACGTCTTTTATCTCGTGGAGTGCATGGCAGAGGCAGGTCGCAAATGCGGCTTGCCGGCGGACCTCGCCATGCGCCTGGCACGGGAAACCGTCGCGGGGGCTGGTGAATTGCTTCATCAGTCCCCCGAGGACGCTTCACGCTTGCGCAAGAACGTCACATCGCCCGGCGGCACGACAGCGGCAGCACTCTCCGTTCTGATGGATGACAATGGCATGCAGCCGCTGTTTGATAAGGCTATTGCTGCAGCCAGAAAACGCGCTGAAGAGCTGGCTGTTTAAAGAGGTCCTCGATGAGTGAGCCGATCACCTATGCAGACTTCGAGAAGGTCGATATTCGTGTCGGCACTGTTGTCGAGGTCGAAGCTTTTCCGGAAGCGCGCAAGCCTGCATTCAAGCTGAAAATCGATTTCGGGCCAGAGATTGGCGTCAAGAAATCCTCTGCCCAGATCACCGTGCATTACACGCCTGAAACCCTCCTTGGGCGTCAGGTTATGGCGGTCGTCAATTTCCCGCCACGCCAGATTGGTCCTTTCCGCTCTGAGGTCCTGACGCTCGGTTTTGCTGACACCGACGGTGCCATCGTGCTGGCAGGTGTGGAACGTGCCGTTCCCAACGGCGAGAAGATGTGCTGAGGCCAATCTGCATCTCAGACCGGTATTTTGACGATCACTCTTAATCCACCCTGCGGACTGTCATCCAACGTCACGTCGCCACCATGGCTTCGGGCAATGTCTCGCACAATGGACAGGCCAAGCCCGGTGCCGGAGGCATCGAGATTGCGCGCTTCATCCAGACGATGAAACGGCTTGAACACATCCTCCCGCGAATGTTCCGGAATGCCTGGGCCGTCGTCATCGAAGACGAAGGTAATCGATCTGGGTGCCTTGCGAATTTCAACGGCGAGCGTGGTGGCATAGCGATGCGCGTTCGCTGCCAGATTTCCGAGCAGACGAGAGAATGCAGTGGGGCGGACGGAAAGCTCCTGGATACCGTTGAGCTGGTAGCTGAAGGTCTTTCCGCAGGACTGGAAATCACTGGCGAACCTGTCGAACAGGGGGCCAAGTTCCAGCGTTCCAACCGTCTCTTCTGTGTCGTCACGTGCGAAGGCCAGATAGGCCTCCAGCATGGACTGCATATCGTCGACGTCCTTGTCCAACCCTTCAAGATCGGGGTTGTCAGCCGCCAGCGCCAGCTGAAGCTTGAAGCGGGTGAGGATGGTGCGAAGGTCGTGGCTGACGCCGTTCAGCATGGCGGTGCGCTGTTCCATCTGCCGCTCGATGCGCTCCCGCATCAAAATGAAGGCAAGACCAGCGCGGCGTACCTCATCGGCACCTCTGGGCGAATAGGCTGTCATTTTCTGCCCACGACCAAAGCTTTCCGCGGCTTTTGCCAGCGCCAGAATGGGTCTGATCTGGCCACGCAGGAACAGAATGGAAATTCCAAGCAGGACCAGCGAAGCGCCCGCCATCCAGACGAGGAAGATATGCGTGTTGGAAGCATAGGCCTGACTGCGACGCGTGAAGACGCGCAGCGTCTTGTCATCAAGCTGGATGCGTATTTCCACCAGCGCACCATTGCCGAAAGTGTCGAGCCAGAAGGGCTTGCCAATCTGCTGGCGAATCTGGTCTGCCAGAATGGTATCGAGGATGGAGAACAGGGGTTGAGGCCGCGCCTCCGGCAACTCCTGTTTCGGCTCGATATAGACACTGAGATCGAGCTTTTCGCGCGCGATGTTGATGACCCTCTGGTAGTCATCTTCCTCCGGATCTGTTTCCAGCAATTCGATGACGGCTGCAATATCGCGGGTCACGGCGGCAGAGAGGCGCTCGGTCACCAGCTGCCAGTGGCGCTCCATGAAGACGGCAGCTACGACGACCTGCAACAAGACCATGGGCAGGATGATGATGAGAAGCGAACGCGTGTAAAGGCCCGTCGGCAGCCAGTGCCGCAGCCAGCGGGCGGAAGAACGCCAGGCTCGCATGGGGGCGCTGTCTTGAACTGCGGTCATCAAATCGCCGATTGCCATTTTCGCCCACTCTCACTCGCCTGCGCGGGGCACAGGCTTTTAATCGACACTCAGACGATAGCCGATGCCACGCACTGTCTGGAGGTAAACCGGGTTCGCAGGGTCGTCCTCGATCTTGCGACGAAGCCGGTTGATCTGCACGTCGATGGTGCGTTCGCCCACATCTGCCTCGGCATCCACAAGCTCGTGGCGCGGAATGGTTTCGCCGGAACGCAGGGCAAAAAGAAGCATGATGTCCTGCTCGCGGTCCGTCAGCCTTATGATATCCGCACCGCGCCGCAATTCCTTGCGCGGCACGGAGAAATTATAGGGCCCGAAGATGATCTGTTCGATTTTTGGCGTGTCGGGCGAGGCGTTGCGCCTCAGGATATTGTTGATGCGCAGCACCAGCTCACGCGGATCAAACGGCTTTGCCAGATAATCGTCGGCACCGGCTTCCAGACCCGCAATCCGCGCATCGGCTTCTGAACGCGCCGTGAGAAGAATGACGGGAACGGACTTGTTTTCGTTGAGCGACTTGGTCAGCGACAATCCGTTTTCGCCGGGCATCATCACATCCAGGATCAGCAGATCGAAGCGTATGCCCTCCATCTTGCGGCGTGCTTCGGCGGCATCTGCTGCTGCGGTAATGCGGTAGCCCTTGTCACCCAGAAAGCGCTGGAGCAAAGCGCGAATACGCGAGTCGTCATCAACGATCAGCAGGTGAGGGGCGTCGTCATCCGCCAATGGCTGCCGGGGCGAATTGCTCACCATGTCATTCCTCCACTGCGTTCAAAACTCTGTCGGTGGCGGGATCACGCATGCGCGCCAGAAATTCGCGCACGCATGCCCGTGCCTCTGGCTGCATGGCTTCCAGCGCCCGGTCGATGCGGCGAGACTGGGGATCGCTGAGTGCCAGCGCCAGTTCACGGCCAGTCAGTGTTGGATAAAGCCTGCGCTGGCGGCGATCTTCAGGCCCGGCCATCTGGCGGATATAGCCATCATCGATCAATTGCTTCAGCACGCGCGCAAGGCTTTGCTTGGTGATCTGCAACGTGTCCAGCAGGTCGGCCACGGTCATGCCCGGCTGGCGGCAGACGAAATACACCACGCGATGATGCGCCCGGCCATAATCCAGCTTGGAGAGGATCACATCAGGGTCGGACACGAAATCTCGATAGGCAAAGAAAAACGCCTCGATCGTATCGAAGTCGATCTTTCCGTCATCGACATGCGGAAGCGCAGGGGCTTGCTTGAGAGCGGTCTTTTTCAGCGACTGCGCAGGCACTGTCATTCCTTCATTCTGGCTGGCCACGGGTGCCGGTTGGTACACATGCCGAGACACTACCCGAAAATGCGGCGAACGGGAGGATAGGCGTGATCATTTTGTGTTGCGATCGATAATATGGTGTCGGTTGGACATCAACATCAATATGGGCACGCAGGCCGGTGAACGCAAAAGAGCGCGGACATGCCGCGCTCTTTCTGTCGTTCAAATCTGAAATCGAATGCTTACTCGTAGACGTAAACAACACGACGTGTGCTTGGCTCTACCAGAACCGCACGGTCGTTGATGCGCACGTAGCTGTATTCGTAATCAGGAACAGCAACCATCTGCGCACCAGCCGGAACAGTCGTGCCAACAACGACGTCGCCATCATAGGTGATCGTTTCGCCCGGATGCTGGTCAATGTAGGTCATGACCTGCTCAGGTGGGTTCACCTCACCGACACGTCCAAGGTTCGGGTCGCCCGGGTTCGGCTCTGACTGAACATTGGATGTCTTCTCATAGGTCACGACTGGAACGTTGATGTCGCTGCGGCGCTCACGAAGAATAACCGGCGCGCCTTCATACATCACGTTGAGGTAATCGGCATTCGCCCAACCACGCAGGCCGTTCACCTCGACGCGGCACCAGGCGCTGCCGTCGATGCAGCCATCAAGCACGGCATCGCTGCCGCGTGTAGCCAGACCGACTTCCGGGTAGTCCTCACCAGGACCGGACCGCACGGAAAGATCGGACGCTGTCGTGGCAACCATTGCTGCATTGGCATATCCGGCGAGCAACGCGAAAGCGCCACCGGCAATCATGATCTTGAGCTTCTTGTTCATTGGTCTCACTCCTTTGAAGGTCGGGGCAAGAACGCGCGAACATCAGGTCTGTTCCGAATTTCATCATCGCTAAAATACAATCGGCTCAAACGCAATGGATATTTGGCAGGCTTCGCAAACGCCGCCGCTTTGTTGTTTAACCGTGACGAGCAGTCTATAGAGATGCTGTTTTTTGAGAAGGAGAGACCATGGGTAAGCTACAAGCGGGCGTTATTCCCGTGACGCCATTTCAGCAGAACTGCACAATCCTTTTCGATGAAGACACCAAGGAAGGCGTCATTGTCGATCCGGGTGGCGATGTCGATGTCATCATCCAGACTGTGACCGAAAACGGTATCAAGCTGAAAGAAATCTGGCTCACACATGGTCATCTTGATCATGCTGGCGGTGCAAAGGAGCTGAAGGAAAAGCTGTCTCTGCCCATCGTCGGGCCGCATGAGGATGACAAGCCGCTTCTGGAGCGTATCGAGACGCAGGCGCAGACCTACGGTATTCCCGGACTTCAGAATGTGTTGCCGGATCGCTGGCTGGAGGATGGGGCCACCGTCTCCTTCGGCGATCACGTGTTCGAGGTCTACCATTGCCCCGGTCACGCACCCGGCCACGTCATCTATTACAACCGCGCGCAGGCTTTCGCCCATCTTGGCGATGTGTTGTTCAGCGGCTCGATTGGCCGGACCGATCTTCCCGGCGGCAACCAGGAGCAATTGCTCGCCTCGATCCGAGACAAGGTGCTGCCATTGGGTGATGAGGTTGGCTTTATCTGCGGCCACGGCCCCGGAGGCCGCATCGGCGAGGAGCGCCGCACCAACCCTTATCTTAAGGGCATCTAGTCGGCAGCCTCAAGGTTGCAATTGCATGAGCCTGACACGCGCGGCGACTGTGTCGTGCGTTTCAATCAGCAGTGTGAATTGTCTGCTGCTGTCCGAAAATCAAAAAAACCCGGCATTCCTGCCGGGCTTCAACGAGAATAGAAAGTCGTCAGAGGTTAGCCATCAATCTGGAGATTGACTGCTTTTGGTCCTTTGCCGCGACGATCAGGTTCTGTGTCGAAGCTTACTTTCTGGTTTTCCGAAAGAGCGGACAGGCCAGAAGCCTGTACGGCAGAGATGTGAACAAAGATATCGGCGCCACCATTGTCTGGTTTGATGAAGCCGAAGCCCTTGTCTGTATTAAAGAATTTAACGGTGCCAGTCTCGGCCATGCATCAGGTCCTTTTCGCTCTGCCCGTGTTCAGCTCCAGGCAGCATTACAGTTTTGCCCGTGAGGGCGTACGGCAGGCAGTTTTTGAATGTTGAGAATATGGACCTTTGCGTGGAAAGCTTTTGACGTTCTGATCAACGTTATTTTTGTCCCCGCCGCTCGAAGTTTTTATCCCCGAGGCATTTGTTTTTTAGGCCTTCCCATGCTCGTAACTCGCCTGAACAGCAACAGATTGCTGTGTTTATTCTAAATTGGCAAGCAAAAGTTTTGGGCCATATTCCGCTGCCGTTCACCTCTTTCAAAGCGGTTTTTGCGGCCAATAGCAGATTTTTTCTCGTGCTTTAGCAGTTGTGAAACGAAAACATCGCAATCGATACGATTTTACACAAAATTTCGCGCAAAAAGAGTAAAAGTTTTTAGAGTATAGGTTCGCGTGAAGCTGTGTATTTCAAGAAATGGCGCGCGCGTTTTTGCGTTTTGACAGTTCAGGAACCAGTTCAACCAGCAATATTGCGGTGAAAATAATGGCGCAGCCAATATAGCCTGCGGGCGAAATTTTTTCCTGCAGGAACATTGCCGCAAACATGGCCCCAAACAGGGCTTCGGACGACAAAAAGATCGCGGCCTGAGGCGCTGTCGTGTAGCGTTGACCGATGACTTGCAGCACGAAAGCCAGGCCCGAGGAGACGAGACCGACATAAAGGATCTCATAGATCGAGGATGCGATTGCCGTGTAGTTGATGGGCTCCACGAAGGCGCCCGCGAGCATGCTCAGCACCGCACAGACGGCAAACTGCGTGCAGGAGAGTGCAAGGGGCCGATTGCTTTGCATGACGAACCGCCCCGCCAGCGTGATTTGGATTGCCCAGAAGAAGGCGCAGACGATGCTCAGCATGTCGCCGGTGGTCAGGCTGCTCATGCTTCCTCCAGACAGGAGAAAAATTCCGCACAACATCATCAATGCGCCGGGCCAGACGACCCAGTGCGGGTAGCGTCGGTAAATGACGACGGCGATCACCGGCACGAAGATGACGTAAAGTGCGGTGAGGAAGCTGGAATTGGTGACCGATGTCGTCAACAACCCGACCTGCTGGGTGGTTGCCCCCATCAACAAGGCGAGACCGACGAGAATGAACGCCTTAAACTCGCCCCGGCTCGGCGGTGACTTCAAGCGGCGGGTTTCCATCATGGCGAAGGGCAGCACGGCAAATGCCGCAATGGCAAAGCGCAGCCCTACAAACCAGAGCGGGCCGATCGTATCCATGGCGGTGGATTGCGCCACGAAGCCGCCACCCCAGATCGCAGCGGCGAGCAAGAGAACGAGATTGGCTTGAATGCGGGTCATGGGTCACCAAAAGCAGGGGCCGTGCGACCGCATAACCCTTTTGAACGTGGCGCTGATCTATCAGCTAAGAATTGCCACGGCAAGAACAGGCGAGGGGCCTTTGCAGATGGTTCGAAGCGGGCCGATCAGTCGCGGCGCTGGCGCTGGAATGTCTCGCGAATGCTGTTCACTGTCAGCATGATGCCACCAACGGCCAGGGTCGCAAAACCTGTGACCAGAAGAACGATCACGAATATGCGGTCGGATGCCTGGGAGATGGGGGCGGCGGCAATGGCGGATGTGTGGATGGGATCTACCATTTCAGCGGCATGGGATGATGTGGCCAGCCCGGCTGCCATGGTGATCATCACAATGAGGGCGGCCAGCGCCATCCACAGCGTAAAGAGTATCCGTTGCATTCTCAGCCGGTCTGCAGACTTCCGATCATTGAGAAACATCGTTGCGGTCCCTGTTGCACGTCGTTGCGTGTCGAATTTTTTTAAGAAATGGAAGTCATGCGTCGCTGCAATCGAATTGCGCGACGAGGCTTTAAAATTGGCTTGGAAGTGGACGCCATGGAGACCGAAATCGGACTCTCCGGCGTATTTATTGTGGCCATATCAAGGCAGTGGTTAACGGGGTTTAAACAGCGTTCAAATTCCGCGTTTTCCGAAGGTGCGCACCGGTTTTGGACCACGCGGCTCAACCGGTGATTTCGGGCGTGAAGCCTCCTGGCGCGGAGCGGCATAAGCCGGTGATCGCGCTCCAGAGGCAAGCTCCGGGAACCGGTCGTCGAAGGTCGTTGGCGCAACTTCAGGTCGGGCCAGCGCATAGCCCTGCATCAGCGAGACACCGAGGTCCCTGCAGATGGCGATTTCGCGTGTCTCCTCGAGTGCTTCGAAAATCGGCTCGATACCTTCGCTCTCGAACTGTTTGACGATGACGCGCAACAAGGCGGCCCCTGCCGAATTGCGCATGAAATCACGCGCCCACGCTGCCTCAAATTTCACGTAGTCTGGCTTGATCAGCTTCACGCGCTCAATATCGGTATCACCGGCCACGAAGCCTGGAAGGGCAACGCGAAAACCCATGGCCCGCATGTGTCCGGCAAAATCTGCAAGAAGGCTCGCCTCTGAGGCGCCGTTCTCGGCAATTTCGCACACGATGCGATCCGCAGACATGCCCGCTTGATGGGCCGAAAGCCGCATGCGCTCCACTTCCTGCCGCATCTTTGCCGGGGTGCGAAACAGGCCGGGATGAAAGTTGACGAAGATGCGGGCGCGTGTGCGCTCCAGCGCGCCGGTATTCAAGATGTGGATGGTGCGTAGAATGCTGTCTATCGCTTCGATGTCGCCGGGTCGCACTTGAGCGAACAGTTGGGCGGGCGGTACCAGCTCAAGGCCCTGATAGGGGCGAACAAGACCCTCGAAGGAATCGATATCGAGACGCCCATCGGGCAGGCGCCGGAAAATCGGCTGGAGCGCCGATTTGAGTGTGAAAGGCGCATAGGTCGTGGACCAGGAGCCATCAGCTTCGCGCACAAGATTGGAGAAAATGCTTTTCGGTGTCATGTCGGTGTACCCGGAAGATCATTTCAACCTGTACACAGTAACGCAAAAGCGTTTCGCGCTGGTTAAGCAGCTTATAAATGACTTAGGGGTAACGTTTTCATGGCATTTGGTCTTGAAAGAGACCTTGTCTTTCTACATACCAAGTCGCGCAGAGGGCGACCGTCGCAGACCTCTGCCGATGTCAATTTCAACAGGACCGATAAAAATGGCCTTCCTTGCCGACATTCTTTCCCGCGTAAAGCCTTCCGCTACCATCGCCGTTTCCCAGAAAGCCCGCGAATTGCAGGCGCAGGGTCGCGATGTCATTGGTCTTGGCGCAGGCGAGCCGGATTTCGATACGCCCGACAATATCAAGGAAGCAGCCATTGCCGCGATTAACGCCGGCAAAACGAAATACACGCCGGTTTCGGGTATTCCCGAGCTGCGCAAAGCTATCGCTGAAAAGTTCAAGCGCGAAAACGGCCTCGACTACAAGCCAGAGCAGACAATCGTCGGCACGGGTGGAAAGCAGATTCTTTTCAATGCCTTCATGGCAACGCTTAACCCCGGCGACGAAGTTGTTATTCCAACACCTTATTGGGTCAGCTACCCGGAAATGGTGTCGATATGCGGTGGCACGCCGGTGTTTGTTCAAACCACGCTGGAAGGCAATTTCAAGCTGACCGCGGAAGCGCTGGAAAAGGCCATCACGCCAAAGACCAAGTGGTTCTTGTTCAACTCGCCTTCCAACCCGTCGGGTGCAGCTTACACCCATGATGAGTTGAAGGCGCTGACCGATGTTCTCGTCAAGCACCCGCATGTCTGGGTTCTGACCGACGACATGTATGAGCACCTGACCTATGGCGATTTCAAATTCGTCACGCCTGTCGAAGTCGAGCCATCGCTCTATGACCGCACATTGACGATGAACGGCGTTTCCAAGGCCTATGCGATGACCGGCTGGCGTATTGGTTACGCCGCTGGCCCGTTGCAGCTCATCAAGGCCATGGACATGATTCAGGGCCAGCAGACATCAGGCGCGACATCCATTGCGCAGTGGGCAGCCGTGGAAGCGCTCAACGGCACGCAGGACTTCATTCCGGCCAACAAGAAAATCTTCGAAGGCCGTCGTGATCTGGTTGTTTCCATGCTCAACCAGGCCAAGGGCATCAATTGCCCAATGCCGGAAGGTGCGTTCTACGTTTACCCATCCTGCGCTGGCCTCATCGGCAAGACAGCCCCATCGGGCAAGGTCATCGAAACGGATGAGGATTTCGTGACGGAGCTGCTGGAAACGGAAGGCGTTGCTGTCGTTCACGGCTCGGCCTTTGGTCTCGGCCCCAACTTCCGCATTTCCTACGCGACATCTGAGAAGTTGCTGGAAGAGGCGTGCAACCGCATTCAGCGCTTCTGCGCAAACTGCCGCTAATCGCGATTTTCTAATATCGAAGGCCCGGTCTAGACCGGGCCTTTTTGATTCATAGCCCCAAAAACAGCAGCATCACGAAGGCTGCGAACAGAATGAAGTGCGTCATGCCCTCAATGGCGTTCGTCTCACCGTCGTTGAGGTTGATAGCGGCGGCGAACAGGGTGATGAAGACCATCACAGTCTGAACCGGCGTCATGGCCATGATGAAGGGCTGGCCGGTATAAAGCGCAATGCCTTCCATGACCGGCACGGTGAGGATGACGGTCGATAGCGAGGCGCCCATGGCGATGTTGACGACCGACTGCATGCGGTTGCGAAGGGCAGAGCGCATGGCCGTCATGATTTCCGGTGCTGCCGAAATGGTGGCCACCACAACGGCCATCAATGCCAGCGGCGCGCCGCTGCCTTCCAGCCCGTTGCTGAGGAATGCCGACATGAATTCCGCCAGAGCGCCGATGATGACGACGCCGATCAGAATGATCGCAATCGAGTAGGAGGCGGGGCCGTTTTCATCGTGCTCATCCGCTTCCTGCTGCTGCTCCGCTGCGGATTTCTTGCGCTCGTTGCGCGGATAGCTGTAGCTGAAGAAGTAGCTGTGAGGACCAACCTGCATTTTCAGAAACAGCGCATAGAGCGTAATCATCGCGCCGATGGTGAAGATGGAATAATAGTGCCACTTCGCCTGCGGAATGAATTCCGGTACGATCATCGAGATGCCCATGGCGGTCAGGATCATCACGACATAGGTGCGGGCCGAATCGTCATTGTAAGGCTGTTCGCCGTGGCGAAGGCCGCCCAGAAGGGCGGCGATGCCGAGAATGCCGTTGATGTCGATCATGACAGCGGAATAGATCGTATCGCGCACCAGTGTTGGGGAGGTGGATTCCTGCATGATAATGGCAAGGATCAGCACCTCTACGGCCACGGCAGAGAGCGTTAGGATCATCGTGCCATAGGGGTCTCCTACCTTGGTCGCCAGAATTTCGGCATGATGGGCAACCCGCATCGACACCAGAATAATGACCCCGATCAGCGCTGCGGCGACGATAAAGGACAGCGTCTTGCTTTGCTCCATCACCATATGCTCGGCGAAATAAGCGGCAATGGCGCAAGGCACGGCTGCAAGCAGCATACGCTCCTGTTTCAGCCTGGTGGCAATCGACATATTCGGCCTTCCGTATCATGGACTGATCAATAACAATGCTGCGGCAAGATGTGACATTTGCACATTGGGCGATTTGGTAGGATAGTGGTTTTCAAGGACATGGCGATTGTGCCGCGATCTTGTTCTTCAAATGCACGTTAGCGGCAAAGGTTGCCACGCTCCTTCAATCTATCAGGAGGAAGTGCGCATGACCAAAGTGGTCTACGAGATTGTTGAGCATGATGGAGGCTGGGCCTACAGGATGAGCGGCGCTTATTCCGAGGCATTTCCATCCCACTCCGACGCCGTGCAGGCAGCCCGCATTGCCGCTGCCGAACAGCAGGTGGGCGGCGAAGACGAAGAAATCTACTATCAGGATGAGCGCGGCCACTGGCACGTGGAACACAGCCTTGGCGGCGACAGGCCAGAGGCCGAAGTGGTTGACCGTAGTCCAGGCTAATGACCGGGCGTCAAATCGCGCATGCATCGCCCAAGTTTTCTCGATGGTGCGGTACGCCGCGCATCCCGTTGAGAATACGCGGCGTTTGATGTCAGTGCTTATGCAAGCGCCGGGTAGTCGGTGTAACCTTCTGCGCCGCCGCCATAGAACGTATTCTGGTTCGGCTCGTTGAGCGGTGCATTGTCCTTCAGGCGCTGCACAAGATCCGGGTTGGAAATGAACGCCTTGCCGAAGGCAACCGCATCAACCTTGCCGCTTTCCGTCGCGCTTATGGCTGTTTCCCGGTCGTAACCGTTGTTTGCGATCCACAGGCCCTTGCCGCCAGCATTGGTATAGGCAGCTTTCAGCGCATCATAGTCGAAAGGCTTGTCGCCCTGCTTGAAATCACGCGGGCCACCCGTTGCACCTTCGATCACGTGGATTAAGGCAAGCCCGCGGCCACCCAGTTCGCGTGCAACATATTCGAACAGTGGCTGAGGCTCTGCTTCGAAAATGTCGTTGGCAGGCGTTACGGGGGAGAGGCGAACGCCTGTGCGGCCTGCGCCGATTTCCTTGGCCACCACATCCACGATTTCGAGCAGGAAGCGCGCGCGGTTTTCGATGGACCCACCATATTCATCCGTGCGCTGGTTGGTGCCGGATTTCAGGAACTGATCGATCAGGTAGCCATTGGCCGCGTGGATTTCGACGCCATCAAAACCGGCATCGATGGCCGCGCGGGCGCCCTTGCGGAAATCATCCAGAACGACGGGAATTTCGCTGAGGCCCAGTTCGCGTGGTTCGGACGTCTCGGCAAAGGTGCCGGTTCCATCATCATTGATGATGTAAGTCTTCGAATTGGCCCTGATGGCAGATGGTGCAACCGGCTGGCCGCCATGGGGCTGGAGCGATGTGTGCGAGACGCGGCCAACGTGCCAGATCTGCGCGACAATCTTGCCGCCAGCCTTGTGAACGCCCTCGGTCACGGCCTTCCAGCCGTTGATGGATTCCTGCTTGTAAAGGCCGGGAACATCCGCATAGCCCTGTCCCTGCTGGGAAACGGGCGTGCCTTCAGTCACGATCAGGCCCGCCGTCGCACGCTGCTCGTAATAGGTGGCGTTCAGGTTGTTGGGAATGGCGCCCGGGGAACGGTTGCGCGTCAAAGGGGCCATAACGACGCGGTTTGCCAGGGAAATATCGCCAGCCTGGGCCGGTTCGAACAGTTTTGTCATGAAATTGCTTTCTCTTCTTGGAGGTCGAGAGCGCCGAAATAGGCGCGCTTAAAGCTTATGGTTCAGATAGCTGAGAAATTGGGAGATATTCTCCTCGTCACGCTCATAAAAATTCCACTGCCCAACCTTTCGCGATCTGATCAGCCCGGCTGCCTGCAAGGCAGCGAGGTGGGACGAGACTGTTGATTGCGATAGGCCTGATATCTCGAACTGGTGCGCGCACACGCCCATGGTAAAGGGATGTGCCTGATTGAAGTGCTGTTCCGGCTGCTTCAGCCATTCCAGAAACTTCAACCGAACCGGATGAGCAATGGCCTTCAAGGCGTCTTCGTGGTTCATATCTTTCTCGTATATCTGTCCATAACGATATTTATATCGAGAATGATCGATATCAAGGGCAGGGGGCGATTTTCTTTCCCCGGACTACTCTGGCCAAAAAAAAGGCCGCTGGATTTCTCCGCGGCCTGACAGTTTGAAGGTCGAGACCTCCAGAGGGGAACAGCTGATAGGGCCAACAGCAGCTCCTACAGCTTTAGAGAATATGGAAGTACGAGCGTTCAAGAACAAGGGCCATTTGTTCAACAAACGGCTGTTCATCAGAAAATTGTTGCGGGTAAAAAAAGAGGGCCACCGGATTACTCCAGGGCCCTTATAAGTGTGAAGGTTAAAAAACCTCCAGAGGGGAACAGCTGACGCGGCGGAACTGGGAGGAAAAGCCGCCGTGTGCATCAGCTGTGTGCGATATGATGCTTATTTGGGCATCGTTCAACTGTTTTTTGTGCAGGCCAGCCCTGCGCATGGTGCATTGCTCGTGATTTTCGTCATATTTATTTCGCATTGCTTTACACAATGACATAAGCCAGCGAGGTAAATTCGCTTGCTAATCATCTGTTTCAAAACGACAAAATCTAATTTCCGGGGTCAGAAATTCCAGTTGCGCGCCTTGGCAACAACAAAATCCCGGAAGACTTTCAACTTGGCCGCATTCTTCAATTCGTCCGGGTAGCAGAAATAGGTATCGAACGACGGAATATCTGCGGGTAGGGAAAGCTGGATGAGGCCGGGGTCGCGGCCAACAATATAGTCCGGCAGGCAGGCGATGCCGATGCCCAGAAGGCAGGCGCGCTTTATGGATGTCTGGCTATTGATCTGCAAATGCGCAAGGCGGGTATTGTCCGATGAGCGCCCGGCATTTTCCAGCCAGTTCACATCAAGAAGATAGTTTGGCGCGGGCTCTCCGAACGAGATGACCTTGTGATTATCCAGATCCTCGATGGACTGAGGCTCGCCGTAGCGGTTGATGTAGGAAGGGGCTGCATAGACGTGCATGTGCACGGTAAACAGCTTGCGCTGGATCAGATCGGACTGTTGCGGCTGGCGCAGACGAATGGCGCAGTCTGCGTGGCGCATGTTCACGTCCAGCTCTTCATTGTCGAGAATGAGCTGGATCGCCATTTCCGGATAAAGCTGCAGGAATTCCTGCACCTTGTCCGTCAACCATCCCTGGCCAAGGCCAACGGTGGTGGTGACGCGCAATTTGCCGCTCGGCTTCTCCGTCGTTTCGGTCAGCTGCATCTTGACTGTTTCAAGCTTCAGAAGAACGTCATGCGCCGTCCGGTACAGCAATTCGCCCTGTTCGGTCAGGATAAGCCCGCGCGCATGCCGGTGGAACAGCTTCACGCCGACATCCTGCTCAAGCGCGCTGACCTGACGGCTGATGGCCGATTGCGAAAGGTGCAGCTTGTCTGCTGCATGGGTGAAAGATCCAGCTTCGGCAGCCGCATGAAATATGCGCAGTTTGTCCCAGTCTAACGGCATAGGCATGCGGTGTGTCGCCCTTCTTATTCTGCGGCAACGGCAAGCGGCGCTTGCGCTGCGAGATATCTTTCGGCTTCAAGTGCGGCCATGCAACCCATGCCGGCGGCAGTGATGGCTTGGCGGTAAGTATCATCCGTCACGTCGCCAGCGGCGAATATTCCGTCCACATCGGTCGCGGTCGAATCGGGTGCTGTCCACATGTAGCCGTTTGGCTTCAGCTTCAACTTGCCTTCGAACAGCTCAACTGCTGGCGCATGGCCAATGGCCACGAACACGCCATGAACCGGCATTTCGGTGATATCACCAGTCTGCGTATTGCGAATTCTGGCACCGGTGACCGATGGCGGCATGGGTGGCTTGGCAGGCGTGCCGACAATTTCGGCAATCTCGCTGTTCCATAGAATGTTGACGTTCTCCTTGGCGAACAGACGCTCCTGCAAAATCTTCTCGGAACGGAAGCTGTCGCGGCGGTGGACGACGGTGACCGACTTGGCGATGTTTGAGAGGTAGAGTGCCTCTTCCACGGCGGAGTTGCCACCGCCAACCACGATCACATCGCGGTTGCGATAGAAGAAGCCATCGCAGGTGGCGCATGCAGAAACGCCAAAGCCCTGGAAATGCTGCTCGCTCTCAATGCCCAGCCACTTGGCCTTGGCACCGGTGCAGATGATCAGCGTATCGGCTGTCCACAGAGCACCGGAATCGGTTCTGACCGTGAAGGGGCGGTGGGTGGTTTCAACCTCGGTCACGAGGTCGTTCACGATCTCTGTGCCCACATGGATTGCCTGCTTCAGCATCTGATCCATCAGAAATGGACCCTGAATGGGATCGGCATAGCCGGGATAGTTCTCGACATCGGTCGTGATCATCAATTGCCCACCCTGTTCCATTCCAGCGATAAGAACGGGTTCAAGCATTGCGCGGGCGGCATAGATCGCGGCTGTATAGCCTGCGGGACCGGAGCCGATGATCAGGACTTTTGCGTGACGGGCAGACATGGAACATTCCTTTCAAAACAAGGTGGCAGAGGGGACAGCCATGTTCCTGGCTCTATCGCGATACACCTTTTCGTTGTCTGGTATTTAAGGGCGTCCTGCGCCGATATTCAAGGGCAGCCTTGCGTTTCCAACAGCCCATACGGAACTCTACACGTAATTTTGTGTCGTGCCATTGAACTATTATTGCGAATCCCGCCGCGAAGAGTAGAAGGAAGCATAAAGCCGAACAAGGAAGACCCGCGTGGCCAGCGTCGAACTTGATGCCATCGATCTGAAAATACTGCGCGAATTGCAGCGCGATGGGCGCATGACGAATGTCGAACTGGCGGACCGCGTCGGCATTTCCGCACCGCCATGCCTGCGCCGGGTGCGCAAGCTGGAAGAAGCCGGGATCATCGAAGGTTATCATGCGATGCTGAACGCCCCCAAACTCGGCTTCGACCTCGTGGCCTTCTGCATGGTGGGGCTGAAGCGCCAGTCCGAAACCAACCTCAAAGCCTTCGCCGCCGCCACAGAGCGCTGGCCGCTGGTGCGCCAGGCATGGATGGTATCAGGCGAAAGCGATTTCCTCCTCCACTGCGTCGCCGAAAACCTCACACGTTTCCAGGACTTCGTGATTGAAGTGCTGACTGCGGACGAGCATGTGGACACCGTGCGCACCATGCTGACTATACGCCAGGTCAAGCGCGTTGGGCTGGTTGGGGTGTGATGGCCGTCAACCCTTAATCTGGTCTTCCCACTCGATTGGCGTGATAAATCCGAGATCGACCAATTGCTGGGAACCTGTGAATTTAACCGAGACATTTTCGTCGTAAAGATCAATAGCACCTTTTTGCTCGATTTCGTCAAGCAAAGTCACATAGTGAACAGAGCCGCCAAAGTGCTGCTTTTCCCGAACGGCTTCAGCAATTTTCTCTTTATAGTCCAAATAAAATTTGAAGTGTAGAAGGGCGCCCCAGGTTTTCGGGAAATTGCGCTTATAGGGGAGGGGTCTGTGTGGGCTGCTGCCGAAAAAGCATGAATTATCCCAGTAGATGACTGGGTATTTCATCAATTCGTTGACTTCGCCGAACTTGCGTCCGCGCGGCCCTCCCTTGATGCTTACCCCCCGTTTTTCGACGGCCAAATGGTAACTATTCCCGTCGAAATTATCGGACAAAAGCCAGGGTGGGGCATCTGAGTGGAGTTCTTTGGAGTCTTGTCCGCTATACATATCCAGCATAGGCGCAGCCAGTCGTTTATCTCCTACGCCCTCTAAAATCTTGATCAGATCAGAGATGCGGCGGGTTTCGCTATCTGCGAATACCAGAAACTCATCCGAATCAACGTTTACGTACCATCTGTCTCTGCCGTAGAATTCAAACAATTGCTCACGCCATTGGCGACCACGCCTCGCTTCAGAGTAGCGCACGGGGGACGTCCACACATCGACATCCATCTGTGTCAAGAGAAACTCTCTTGTTCCGTCAGTCGATGCATCATCGACAACGATAAAGCGAGACACGCCGAGTGCCCTATAATGAGTTAGGAACTGGGGAATGAGACGGATATCGTTATGCGTTATACAAACAACGTCAGTACCCGCATAGTGAGTTTGTGTTCTCTGCGTCAGAGCAATCAAAGGTATATTTTTGCGTTGCCGTTTTTCTCTCTTGGAAATACGAAAACTCTCATAGTTCGTTTGCAATTTCTGAAGAAAATTTCTTGAGATATTTTTTTTGAAATTAGCAAAAAGCGGCATTGGTACTTAATCTCGTTTTGGTTATGACGCCTTGTTGTCTCTTGCAGTAAGGGACCCGGATGTAGGAGCATACGATTTATAACAGATGTTCAGTCATTTTAATATCAATCGACTACTTGAGATTTTTCTTAGATCTCGCCCTTTATGTCACTCCATATGCTTTTGCCATTCACAACTTGTTTTTTAATACCCTCAGTCTCTCGCCAAATCCGACCTATGTCTCTTATTAGTTCACCACCAGCTTTGCTAGGCAAAACTCGGCATCTGCAACTTTGCAGAAAAGACCACATCGGGGGATTGAAATGTGGGCGCATCTGCTTTTCCGGATCAAGTGTCGGGTCCATTAAAGTGGCGCACTCTCTCATCGCTGAGCCACTCCAGAAGCCAGGAGATGTTCCGAATATATTAAGATCTCTGGTCCCGTATCTGACACCCAAAAAACGCATCGGTTTATGATGGACCTTAAACATCGCGCCGTCCCACTGCATTTCTTTGGAGACAAGCTGAACTGCCTTTGTATTGCTTTCAAATAATGGGAATATATCGGCTGGCGTAAGCGGCTCCAATAGCAGCCAGTCATCTTCGAGATGAAAAACAATGTCCTCTTCCGTCTGGCTCCAGGCTGTTTTGACGGCCATTCCGAACGATGGAGATTGAGGTTCAGTGATGGTGGCGCTCGGAAATTTTGCGCGGATCAAACTAATACATTTTGCGTGATCTGAAACATCGCCGCCAAATGGATCGATATTGACTACGACACGATTTATCTTGAAATTCTTGAACAGTTTTTCTGAAAAGGATTCCAAGGTTTGGCCGAGTAAGGTTGGGCGTCTCCCGCAGATCAAAGTAACGTCTATATTCGTCATCTCTCTCTCCACAACGTCAAAGACGCCTACCAGTCAATTTCAAGGGATGCAACCAAAAGGAAACTTGTGGATTGCCCGCATACGGAACAATCTGTAGCGGTGTCCCGGGCGCTCGCATTCCTTGATGCTCTCGCTATCAGCGTGCGGTGAGAAATTGATCTTTGCTATGGCATTCATGGTCCTGAGACTTGGTTCAGACGGATTTTTCCTACAAATGAAACTACTCCATTGAGATTTCCGGTGCTCTTGCGTTAAGTGTGGAGAGTTTCACCGGAATGAGCTTAATTTTGTCCTACTCCGCTTTCATCATATGCCTTAATGAAGAGGCATATCTCGGCAATTGCATAGAAAGCCTCGTAGGCTGCGCCGAAATTGTGATCGTTGATTCCGGGTCGACGGACGGTACGCAGGCGCTGGTGCAGAGCTATATAGACAGGGGTTGGCCTATCAGGTTCATGTTTGAGCCCTGGCGTGGCTATGCCGGCCAAAAGCAGTTTGCGCTGGAGCAATGTACGCAAGCTTGGTGCCTGAATATTGATGCTGACGAGCGACTGGATGCGACCTTGCAACAGGCTCTGCCGCAGCTCGTTGAAGCACCCGATACCATCGTCGGCTGGAAAGTCGCACGCCGTCCGTACCTCATCGGCTATGGCTACACGCCGGAAAGTGTGCGCGAACGCAAGAACCTGCGGTTGATCCGCAATGGCAAGGGCGCTTATGATCTGTCGCAGAAGGTTCACGAGGGCATCGTTCCATCTGGCCCGGTCAATTCGTCTGAGAAGGGCAGTCTCCTGCACTATCGCCCGCTCATCATTGACGAGCAAATTCTCAAGGAAAACAAATACTCCAGCCTGAAGGCCGATCAGCAGTTCGCAGAGGGTCGACAGGCCAGAGTGTCTAAGTTGCTTGTGTCGCCGTGGTTGTATTTTCTGCGCCTTTATTTCAAAAATGGCCTGTGGCGTTGCGGCGTACCGGGCTTTATCGAGGCGGCGACAGGCGGTGTCTATGCGTTCCTCACCCAGGCAAAAATCTATCAGCGTCATGCCCTGAAACGTCGACCCAATGTCGACGATTCTGTGCGCGGAAGGAATACGTGATGAAAGTGCTGCACATTCATTTTGGGAAAGAGGGCGGCGCAGAACGTTTCTTTGTAAACCTGGTTACCGCATTGGGCGAGCGGGGCGTCGAACAGCGCGTCTTAATCCGTCCGGGGCGGAGTTGGCGGGCTGCGATCGAAAACACTGCTGTCGTATATGAAGGCATATTTCGCCGAATTTCGCTGTCCCGGTTTCTGTTGTCATGGCGGTTGAGAAGGATCGTCAAAGAGTTCAAACCAGATGTGATCATGACATGGCAATTGCGCGCGAGCCGTTTTATGCCGAATACCAAAACAGCGCTTCGAATTTCTCGGCTGGGAGATTACCCGGAGCATCTTGGTTATTACCGAAACTCAGAAGTGCTTGTCTGTATAACACCTGACATGGCTGAACGCGTAAAGAGCCTGGGTTGGGAGCGAGGCATTGACGTTATTCCGAATTTCAGCAACGCAACCTCAATTCCGCCGATCTCTAGGCGTGCGCTGGACACGCCTGAAGATGCCTTCGTCGTTGTTGCCATGGGACGGTTCGTAAAGCGCAAGGGTTTTGCACATCTCATTCGCGCCATCAAAGATATGGAGGGCGCCTATCTTTGGTTGCTGGGCGACGGTCCAGAGCGCGAAGAGTTGTCCAGGCTGGTTGAAGGGCTTGGTTTACAGGATAGGGTCAAGCTCCCGGGCTGGAAGAGCGATGCCTACGCTTACCTTGCTGCGGCAGATGTTTTCGCGATCACCTCTCTGCATGAGCCCTTGGGCAATGTGTGCTTTGAAGGCTGGGGGGCAGGAAAGCCGACCGTGGCTTTTCGTGCAGAAGGCCCGTCCTTCGCCATGACGAATGAGGTCGATGCCTTGATGGTGGATTGTGGAGACGAGAAAGGTCTGGCGGATGCGATCAACCGGCTTCGAAACGACGCGGCATTGCGCCAAAAACTGGTTGAAGGCGGGCACGCAACAACACGGGAGAGGTTCTCCAAGCAAGCCATTACGGACGCCTATCTGAAGCTCTTCGAGAAGGCGGCGGTCAAATGAGAGTCCACCATTTTCACTTCGGGAAAGATGGCGGCGCGGAACGCTTTTTTGTCCATCTCGTCAACGCTTTCGCCAGACGTGGGATAGATCAGAGCTGCGTGATACGAAAAATTCGCGTTTGGCGAAGGGATATCGAGACGGTAGCAGATATTACGGAGAGCAATTTCCGTAATGTTTCGTTGGATCGTTTCCTGCTCCCCATCAAGGTTCAGGCCATGGCAAAGGCTCATAAGCCCGATGCGATCATGGCTTGGGCGCCGCGTGCCAGTGAATTGATGCCAGCCTATAAGGGCTGCATCAAGCTTTCGCGTCTGGGCGACTATCCAACCAAGCTGGATTACTTCAAGAATACCGACATCCTCGTCTGCAATACGCCCGGTATTGGCGAGCATGTTCGCAGTCTTGGCTGGACGCGTGGCGTCGAAGTGATTTCCAATTTTACCAACACGCAAGAGATCGCGCCCATTTCCAGAGCGCTGCTCGATACGCCGGAAAATGCTCCCGTGGTCATGTCGATGGGCCGTTTCGTCAAGCGAAAGGGCTTTCACACACTGATCGATGCCGTCGCGGCTTTGCCTGGGGTCTATCTCTGGCTGGCGGGTGATGGCGAGGAGCGTGAAAGCCTTGAGGCGCAGGTGGATGCGCGCGGCATGCGGGAGCGGGTTCGCTTCATTGGCTGGCAGGACGATACACGTCCTTACGTTTCGGCTGCAGACATCTTCGTCATGCCATCAAGCCATGAGCCGCTGGGCAATGTCATTCTGGAAGCGTGGGCTCAGAAAAAGCCGGTGGTTTCGTCCAGATCGGAAGGGCCAATGTGGTTCATGGGCGATGGAGAAAATGGTTTGCTGGCGGATATTGGCGATGACGCCGGTTTTGCAGCTGCCATCAGCAGCCTTTTGAATGATCAGGCGCTGTCCCAGCGCGTAGCAGCTGGCGGACATGAGACCCTGATGCGTCAGTTTTCAGAGGAAGCCGTGTCCTCTGCTTATATCGAACTCTTCAAGCGCAAGCCATAAGAGCTTCGTAGACGCTTCCGAGTTTTGCCGCTTCGCCGTCGATGGTGAAATTCTGCGCCACGTGCTGGCGCGCAGCCAGCGATGCCTCGACGCGCTTTTTGTCGTCGCTCATCCAGCTTGTTGCGGCTTGGCTCATGGCATGAAGATCGTCGCGTGGAATGGTGGCTCCGGTTGCATGCTCCACAATCAGCTCAGGGAATGCGCCGACATCGGTCGCGATAACCGGCACGGCCGTTGCCATTGCTTCCAGGGGTGTCAGGCCAAAGCCTTCCCAGCGTTGAGGGGCGATGAAAAGGTCGAGGGTGCGATACCATTCATTGATGTTGGTGTGCTCGCCCACAAAGAGAATGCGGTCCGCAAAGCCTGCAGCGCGCACCTTTTCCTTCAGACTATTTTCGAATTCCACATGCGGCCCGGTGGCGCGGCCAGCAATGATGGCAGACCAGCCCTGATGGTTTGGCAATGTGGCGATCATGGCATCCACGAAGAGGTCCGTGCCCTTCTGGTGGCGCACGCGGCCAAAGCAGCCAACATATTTCTGGTTGGCATCGAGGCCGAGGGCGCGTTTCGCCTCCGCCTTATCGGCGGGTGGGCAGAAGCGGTTTGTATCGATGCCGTGCATGATCACGGTGCTGGGAAGGTCCATATAGGACGCCGTCTTGTTGCTGGTCGCGATGATGGTATCCATGCGCGAAATCAGAAACTTCGTCCAGCCGCTATGCTTGCGCTGGGACGCTGATGTGAAGACAACTTTCAGCTTCATGCGCAGCACATCCCGCATGAGAATGGCAGGCAGCATCTCGATATTGCGCCGCGCATGCCAGACGCGCGGCTTGTGTTCAGGCCCCATTTGCCAGAGCTTCCACAGGTCACGAAAGCGAACATGCGGCAGGCTGCCGGGCAAGCCAGGGCCGATAGCTGCCACCTTCTGCCCCTGCCTGTTCTGAACAGGCAGAAGCTGAATAATGGTGGAGGTTACGCCAGAAAGCCTGCGCTTGAAATTCGGCGCAAGCACCTGGACATCGGCCAAGTCAACATGGGGCAAGATTGGATAACTCGGGGCAGGGGGCCGCTAATCAACCCCAGTTTACGGAGAGGATCTCATAGCCGCGCGAGCCGCCGGGTGCATTCACCTCGATGCTGTCGCCAACTTCCTTGCCGATCAGCGCGCGGGCGATTGGCGAGGAGATGGAAATGCGGCCCTGCTTCACGTCGGCTTCCTGGTCGCCCACGATCTGATAGGTCTTCTGCTCGTTGGATTCTTCGTCGATGAGCTTGATCGTCGCGCCAAACTTGATGGTGGTGCCAGACATTTTCGACAGGTCGATAACCTCGGCGCGGGCCGTCAGGTCTTCAAGTTCGGCAACGCGGCCTTCATTGTGGCTCTGCGCTTCCTTGGCGGCGTGGTACTCGGCATTTTCCGAGAGGTCTCCATGGGCGCGTGCTTCGGCAATGGCTTCGATGATGCGCGGACGCTCCTCCTGCTGGCGGAAGCGCAGTTCTTCCTGCAACTTGATGAATCCACCCTGCGTCATTGGCACTTTTTCTACCATTTTTTCTTCCTTCGCATTCGATCTACGGTACCCGCAGACACAAAAAGAAACAGGTTCCGGAGCAAAACTACGGAACCATGTCAAAATCACAATTTCCGACACTATATCAGAAGACCGGAGTGATTTGCCAGATAATTTGAAGTCATCCATTTCTAGCAGATTTACGAAGTAATAATATTCCTATATTGACTGCGAGCGCAAGAACATATAGTGAACATTGCTATGAAAAAGTCAATAAAAGAGCGTTTGGCAGTCCTTTCCGATGCTGCAAAATATGATGCATCCTGCGCCTCCAGCGGTACGTCGAAGCGCAATTCGTCGGCGTCCGGCGGGTTGGGTTCAACCGAAGGCTCCGGCATTTGCCATGCTTATGCGCCGGATGGGCGATGCATTTCGCTACTGAAGATTCTGCTCACGAATTTCTGCATTTATGATTGTGCCTATTGCATCAACCGGTCCTCCAGCAATGTTGAGCGGGCGCGGTTTACGGTGGAGGAGGTCGTCTGGCTAACACTCGAATTTTATCGCCGCAATTACATCGAGGGGCTGTTTCTGTCGTCGGGCATTATTCGGTCTTCAGATCACACGATGGAAGAGCTGGTTCGGGTGGCAAGAGAATTGCGCGTCACCCATGGTTTTCGCGGCTACATTCACCTCAAGTCCATTCCCGAGGCATCGGCTCATCTGATCGAGGAGGCCGGGCTCTATGCGGACCGCTTGTCGATCAACATCGAGCTGCCGACCGATAGCGGCATCAGCCAGTTCGCGCCGGAAAAACAGCCAGTGAATATCCGCAAGTCCATGGCTGATATTCGCTTGAAAATCGAGGAGGCGGGTGAGCCGACGCTTCAGACCAAACGGGTCAGGAAGTTTGCACCGGCCGGGCAGAGTACGCAGATGATTATTGGTGCCGATGGCGCCAATGACACCACCATTCTGTCCACCAGCGCGCGGCTTTATGGCAGCTACGGTTTGCGGCGCGTCTATTATTCGGCATTCAGCCCCATCCCGGATTCGTCGAAAAACCTGCCACTGATCAAGCCGCCCTTAATGCGCGAACATCGCCTGTATCAGGCAGACTGGCTCTACCGCTTCTATGGCTTCGATATTGACGAGATCGCCTCCACCCAGAAGGACGGGATGCTGGATCTGGATATTGATCCTAAGCTGGCATGGGCTCTCGCCAACCGCCAGCAGTTTCCTGTCGATGTGAACAAGGCGGATCGCGAGACGCTGCTGCGCGTTCCCGGCTTCGGCACAAAAACGGTGAAATCCATCCTTTCGTCGCGCCGGTTCCGGCAATTGCGGCTGGAAGACATCGCGCGGTTTGGCGTGTCGTTGAAGAAGGTCAAGGCATTCGTTGTCGCAGTTGGGTGGTCTCCGGGCAAGTTGACGGAGCGTCCAGACCTGCGGGCCATGTTTGCGCCGCAGCCAGAACAATTGTCGTTGCTTTAATGTATTTGATTTCGCTGGAGGGGCGGGGGGATTTTACCGAGTGGCGCGATGCCGCCCGGCGTTTCCTGTCGGCAAATGTCGCACCACACGAAATCGATTGGCGGTTTCGGGGTGAGGAAACCGGCCTGTTTGGTTTTGAAGAGGGCGACCGCGTTCCAGAGGTTGATGTGACGGCCAGCGTGAACGTTCCTGCGGCCTTCATGCCCCTTGCGCAAACCATCATCTGTCACAGCGATCCGGCCCGTTTCGCTCTGCTCTATCGTCTCCTGTGGCGGCTCCAGAAGGACAGGGTCTTGCTCGGGTTCAAGGCGGACCAGGATGTGGCAGAAGCACGCAAGATGGAAAAAGCGGTGCGGCGCGACAGCCACAAGATGACGGCTTTCGTGCGCTTCAAGGAGGTGCCGCTGGGTGAGGGCGTCGCGGGCCGCCGGCGATTTATCGCCTGGTTCGAGCCGGATCATTTCATTGTCGAGCGAAAGGCATCCTTTTTCCAGCGTCGTTTCACGGATATGGACTGGATGATTCTGACCCCCAACGGGTCGGCGCGTTGGGATGGTGAAACGCTTGAGACCTCGCGGCTCGCGGCTTCAAAGCCCGATCTTTCCGACGAAACAGATGAGCTGTGGCGCACCTATTACGCCAATATTTTCAATCCGGCGCGATTGAAGATCAAGGCGATGACAGCCGAAATGCCGAAGAAATACTGGAAGAACCTGCCAGAAGCAGACCTCATTCCTGATCTTATTCTGAACGCCGAGAGGCGGGTTCTGGAAATGGGTGCCAAGGCGGCAACCGAGCCGCAGCTGTTCCACCATCGCCTTCAGGCTGCGGCGGAAAACAGGCCAGCACCTGTTCTGCCGGATGCCGATACGCTCGAAGGTTTGAAACATCAGGCGCAAGGCTGCACCCTTTGCCCGCTGCACTGCAAGGCCACCCAGACAGTGTTCGGAGAGGGCCCAGCCAACGCCGATGTCATGATTGTGGGTGAGCAGCCGGGTGACATGGAGGACCTTGCCGGTCGGCCCTTTGTCGGTCCGGCGGGAAAGGTGTTCGATCAGGTCATCGCCGAGGCGGGCATCGACCGCGAGGCGCTTTATGTGACCAATGCCGTCAAGCATTTCAAATATGAAGCGCGCGGCAAGAAGCGCATTCACCAGCGCCCGGATGCAGGCGAGGTGCAGCGTTGCCGCTGGTGGCTAACGCGGGAGATTGATCTTGTTCAGCCGAAGCTGATCGTCGCCATGGGCGCCACGGCTGTCTTCGCCCTGACGGAATTGAGAGAGAAGCTGTCTGACCTCCGCGGCAGGCCGATGCCGATGGACGGCGGCAGAACGCTGTTCGTCACCGTCCACCCTTCTTATCTTTTGCGCATACCCGATGAGCAGCGGAAAGCAGAGGAGTTTCAGCGGTTCCGTGACGATATGTTGGCTGTTCACAGACTGATGGAAATGGGCGCGAGGTCTGCCACCGCTGTCTCAGGCTAAGAGGCCAAGCCCTCAAGAAGCAAGCCAAGACGGTCGAAATTCTGTTCGTTGGCGGCACGAATGAATGGCTTCAGGTGCAGCAGTTCATCCGTCGCATCAAAAACCATGTGCCAGCGCAATGTTGTTCCGTTTGGCTCTTCGATGAAGTCCATGGCCATCGTGTAAACATGGATGGGTTCGTGATGCTCAAAGACAATGCGAGCTGGCACGACGATGTCGCGAAATTTCGAGACATTGTGAAACTCGTTGCCGTCAGAGGCTGTCATGGTCAGCTTCCACGTTCCATCAGGACGAAAATCGAATGCGGTGATGGCGTTGATAAAGCCGTCTGGCCCCCACCATTTTTCCAGAAGTCGCGGATCAGCGAATGCTTGAAACAGCATGTCGCGATCAACCGGAAACAGTCTCTCGTTCAGGATTTCCATTTTTTCGGTCATGGTTCTCTCTACAGGCTCGTTAAAGGGCAAACGCTGCACAAAAGAAAACCGGCCAACAGAGATGCAGGCCGGTTTTGCTAAGATGGGGACGGTCTAGCCTGGATCAGAAATAGCTCTGCAATGGCCGCACGTCGAGGCTACCAGCCTTCAGCGCCTTGATGGCAAGCGCTGCAGATTCGGCACCCGAAATCGTCGTGTAATAGGGCACCTTTTGCATCAGCGTGGCGCGGCGAAGCGACTTGCTGTCAGAGATTGCCTTGTTGCTATCAGTGGTGTTGATCACCAGCTGAACCTGACGATTGCGGATGGCGTCTTCGATATGCGGACGGCCTTCCTGCACCTTGTTGATCTTCTCGGCATTGATGCCCTGTTCGGCCAGGAAGCGCTGCGTGCCGCCGGTTGCCAGAACCCGGAAGCCGATCTCCACCAGCTGGCGGATGGCAGGCAGAACCCGTTCCTTGTCATCATCGCGCACCGAAACGAACACCGCGCCAGAGCGTGGCAGGTCGACGCTTGCACCCAGCTGCGCCTTGGCGAAGGCCAGAGCGAAATCTGTGTCGAGGCCGATGACTTCGCCGGTCGAGCGCATTTCTGGTCCAAGCAGAATATCGACGCCGGGGAAGCGGGCAAACGGGAACACTGCTTCCTTGACGGCGATGTGCTTCAGGTTGCGTGGGTCAGGCTTCTCGCCATAGGCGGCTATGGCCGCATCCAGCTTTTCACCGGTCATGATGCGGGCTGCAATCTTGGCAATCGGCGCGCCGATGGTCTTGGCGACGAAGGGCACGGTGCGCGATGCACGTGGATTGACTTCCAGCACGTAGATCGTGCCGTCCTTGATCGCGTATTGCACGTTCATCAGGCCGCCCACGTTCAGCGCCTTGGCCATCGCTGTTGTCTGGCGTTCCAACTCGTCGAGCGTCTCCTCAGAAAGCGAGCGCGATGGCAGAGAGCAGGCGCTATCGCCGGAGTGAATGCCGGCTTCTTCGATGTGCTCCATGATGCCGGAGACGAAGACATTCTCACCATCGCACAGCGCATCCACGTCCACTTCGACAGCATTGGTCAGGTAGCTATCGAACAGCAGCGGGTTTTTGCCCAGCAGCGTGTTGATCTGGCCGGTCTTGTCGTTGGGGTAACGCTGCTTGATATCCTCAGGCACCAGACCGGGAACCGTGTCGAGCAGATAGGTCTGCAACTGGCCCTCGGAATGGATGATCTGCATGGCGCGGCCACCCAGAACATAGGAAGGGCGAACCACCAGCGGGAAGCCGATTTCCGACGCAACGAGGCGCGCCTGCTCAACCGAGTAGGCGATGCCATTGTTCGGCTGCGCCAGATCGAGCTTCATCAGAAGCTTCTGGAACCGGTCGCGGTCTTCGGCAAGGTCGATCATGTCAGGCGCTGTGCCGAGGATCGGGATACCGTTCTTCTCAAGCGCTTCGGCCAGCTTCAGCGGTGTCTGGCCACCAAACTGCACGATGACGCCAACCAGTTCACCCTTCTCCTGCTCAGCGCGGAGAATTTCGATCACGTCTTCAGCTGTCAGCGGCTCGAAATAGAGGCGGTCGGATGTGTCGTAATCGGTAGACACAGTTTCCGGGTTGCAGTTGATCATGATGGCTTCGAAGCCCGCATCCTTCAGCGCGAAGGCGGCGTGGCAGCAGCAATAATCGAACTCGATGCCCTGGCCGATGCGGTTCGGGCCACCGCCGAGAATGACGACCTTCTTGCGGTCCGAAACCTGCGCTTCAGAGCGCAGTTGGCCGACGAAAGGCGTCTCATAGGTGGAGTACATGTAGGCCGTTGGCGATGCGAATTCGGCAGCGCAAGTATCGATGCGCTTGAACACAGGGCGCACATTCAGGCTGTTGCGCAGTTCCGCCACTTCCTTCGGACGCTTTTTCGTCAGGCTGGCAAGGCGCGCATCGGAAAAGCCCATGGCCTTCAGGGAGCGCAGGTTTTCAGCATCCGTTGGCAGGCCGTGCTCACGCACACGCGCTTCCATGTCCACGATTGCCTTGAACTGGGCAATGAACCATGGATCGATCTTGCTGTTTTCGTGAACCTCGGCCTCAGACATGCCTGTGCGCAGAGCCTGTGCCACCATGCGCAGACGGTCTGGCGTTGGTGTGCCGATGGCAGCGCGGATCGCGTTCTTGGAGCCTTCGCCCTCTTCGTAGCCGGGGATTTCGATTTCATCGAGACCCGTCAGGCCGGTTTCGAGACCGCGAAGCGCCTTCTGCAGGGATTCAGCAAAGGTACGGCCAATCGCCATGACTTCACCGACAGACTTCATGGCGGTGGTCAGGATCGGCGATGCGCCTGGGAACTTTTCGAAGGCAAAGCGCGGGATCTTTGTGACGACATAGTCGATGGACGGTTCGAACGAGGCAGGTGTCGCGCCGCCGGTGATGTCGTTGTCCAGCTCATCCAATGTATAGCCGACAGCGAGCTTCGCCGCCACCTTGGCAATCGGGAAGCCCGTAGCCTTGGAGGCGAGAGCGGAAGAGCGCGAAACGCGCGGGTTCATCTCGATGACGACGAGGCGGCCATCCTTCGGGTTAACCGCGAACTGCACGTTCGATCCGCCGGTTTCAACGCCGATTTCGCGCAGAACCGCGATCGATGCGTTGCGCATCATCTGGTATTCTTTGTCGGTCAGCGTCAGCGCGGGCGCGACGGTGATCGAGTCGCCGGTGTGCACGCCCATCGGGTCGATGTTTTCGATGGAGCAGATGATGATGCAGTTGTCCGCCTTGTCGCGAACCACTTCCATCTCATATTCCTTCCAGCCGAGAACCGATTCTTCGATCAGCACTTCGGTGGTTGGAGACGCGTCGAGACCGCCGCCAATGATTTCGAAGAATTCCGAGCGGTTGTAAGCAATGCCGCCGCCCGTGCCGCCCATGGTGAAGGAAGGTCGGATGATGGCTGGCAGGCCAACCACATCAATCGCCTGTGCGGCAATGGCCATGGCGTGGCTGATGTAGCGCTGCTTGCGGTCTGTCTCGCCAAGGTTCCACTGGTTCTCGAGGTTGTCGAGTGCCTTGTCCAGCTCTGCGCCGGAAAGCTTTGCTTTCAGCTCTGCGCGTGCGGCTTCATGCGTCTTGCGGTCTGCGTCCTTGATGTCGGTGGCGTTGGCCAGCATCGACTTCGGCGTTTCCAAGTTGATCCGCTTCATGGCTTCGCGGAACAGAGCGCGGTCTTCCGCCATGTCGATGGCTTCAGGCTTTGCACCGATCATTTCAACATTGTAGCGGTCGAGAACGCCCATGCGCTTGAGGGACAGCGCGGTGTTCAGCGCCGTCTGGCCACCCATCGTTGGCAGAAGGGCGTCAGGACGTTCCTTGGCAATGATCTTGGCCACCACTTCCGGCGTAATCGGCTCGACATAGGTCGCGTCCGCCAGGTTGGGGTCGGTCATGATGGTTGCGGGGTTGGAATTGACGAGGATGACGCGGTAGCCTTCCTCTTTCAGCGCCTTGCACGCCTGGGTGCCGGAATAATCGAACTCACATGCCTGACCGATGACAATCGGACCAGCGCCGATGATGAGGATGGATTTGATATCTTGGCGCTTCGGCATAGCTCTCGTTCCGCTTTTCGTGTTGCGCAAAAAACGGCCAAGGTGAAACTCACCGGCCGGGGGCGCAATTCCAATCTTTTCAGGCTAGAAGCGGCTTATAGGCAAATGTTTTGGCGAACGGAACCCCGAATCTTCGCTTTCCGACAGGAAAGTGCAATGATCATGGAACTGTCTTGCGGATTGATCCTCTCAGCGTTTAAAACCGTAGTTATATTAGAATGCAATAAAGTTTATTCCAGAACGACAGAACGGGGCATTATGATATCAGTCCATTATCTCGACAATTCCCGCGCACACCGCATCCTCTGGCTGCTTGAAGAACTCGGGCTTGAATACGACGTAAAGGTCTATGCGCGCGGGTCTGACATGCGGGCGCCCAAAAGCCTGAAAGAGGTGCATCCACTCGGCAAATCCCCCGTGATCGAGGATGGCGGAAAGATCTACGCCGAAAGCGGTGCGATCATAGAGTATCTGATCGATACCTACGGAAAAGGCGCGCTCAGGCCAAAGCAGGGTACGGATGCCTACAGACGCTATGTCTATTGGCTGCATTATGCCGAGGGGTCTGCCATGCCATTGCTTGTGATGAAGCTGCTGTTTTCCCGTATTCCCCGTCAGGTTCCTTTTCTGCTGCGGCCCGTTGCAACTCTCATTTCCAAAGGGGTCGCGAGCAAATTCATCAATCCGCAACTGAAAGACAATGTTGCCTTCTGGGAAAGCGAGCTCTCGAAAGATGGGCTGTTTACCGGCGGTGAACTGACGGGCGCAGACATCGCAATGAGTTTCCCGGTTGAGGCGGCCATGAGCCGTGTGGATGGCGTTGATGCACAACCAGCTATTCGGCTATACCTCGAAACGATCCGCGCCCGGCCAGCCTATCAGCGCGCGCTTAAAAAAGGCGGCGCTTATGTCTATGCCAAGAGCTGACCTTACGGAACGCTTTGCTCTATCCAGCGTTTAGGCAGGTCATTCAAGGGGAGACATCTATGCAGTGGAGAGGGCGTCGCCAATCCGACAATATTGAAGACAGGCGCGGAATGTCATCCGGCGGCTCTGGTGGCGGTGGCTTCCGCCTGCCTACCGGTGGTCGCGGCGGCGGCATTGGTATTGGCGGCCTCGTCGTCATACTTTTGATCAGCTGGGCGCTTGGCATCAACCCGCTCACGCTTTTGTCCGGCGGTGATATCGGCTCCGACACCAGCAGCCAGCAGACGACTGGCACTCGGCCACAGGGTCAATCCAGCGATGAGACCACGGCCTTCGTCCGGACGGTTCTGGCAGAAACGGAAGACACCTGGGGCAAGCTCTTTAGTGCTTCTGGCGAGACCTATGAAAAGCCGACACTCGTGTTGTTTGCAGGCCAGGTTCGCTCGGCATGTGGCGCGGCGACCTCAGCCAGTGGCCCGTTCTATTGCCCTGTCGATCGCAAGGTCTATCTGGATACGCAGTTCTTCCGGGAACTGGATAGCCGCTTCGGCGCCTCAGGCGATTTCGCGCAGGCCTATGTTATTGCGCATGAGGTGGGTCACCACATTCAGAACCTGACCGGCGTTCTGCCGGAGTTCAACCGCCAGCGCCAATCCATGGGCGAGACGGAAGCCAACAGGATGTCCGTCAAGGTCGAGCTACAGGCCGATTGCTACGCCGGCATCTGGGGCAAGTCCACGCAGCAGAAGGGCATTCTGGAAGCGGGCGATCTGGAGGAGGCGATCAACGCTGCCCACCAGATTGGTGACGATACGCTGCAGAAGAAGTCGCAGGGCTATGTCGTGCCGGATAGCTTCAACCACGGCACATCGGCGCAGCGCGCAGAATGGTTCCGTCGCGGCTTCGAAAGCGGCCGGGTGGAAGATTGCGATACGTTCTCCGCTGATATCTAAAATCAGCTCAACAGCAGCGCCGTCGCGAACATTCCGAGCGCGAATATGGTATGCGCAACGAGATTGAGGACGCGCACCTTCCACGGGTTGGGCGTCTTCGATGCCGCCCAACCGATGCCGAGGCCCGGTTGCAGCAGGAACCAGCCAGCGCCGACGGTCACGATGCCGACCAGCCACGGCAGCAAGAATGTGGGTGCCGCGAACCAACCCTCCGGCACGATGAGCGCCAGAACAACGCCGTAAAGAATTCCGATTGCGTAGTGGGATGCCCAGCCAAGGGCGTTTTCATGCGCGTAAGGCGCGGCGTTCGCAATGCTGTCGTGGAAGACTTTGCCTTTGGGCAGGTGCCAGAACCAGCGCCCGACCGGTCCCCAGTTGGGGGCGGGTTGGTGGAAGAAGCGATGGAGTATAATGGCCCATATGTCCATGAAGGCGGTGCCGCCTATACCCATTAAAATACCAGCCCAAATGATATCCGACATCGATGACCCCCACTGCTTTGTTGGTGGCAACCTCTAGGCTTTTTGCCGTTGCGACAAGGCCAACAATGCAGTGGATTGGCAGCATGATGTGGAAAACCGTGGCCGCCTTGGCGGCCACGTCATTGTTGTGTCAGGTGCGCATCACGCGGCGCGGCTATAGCTCTGCTGACGCTGCGCGTTGGCCAGCTGGAACTGCGCGAGCAGCGCGTTGAGCGCGGCGGCTTCTGTCGCTAGTCCATGGCTCGCCGCCGTCTGCTCTTCCACCATGGCCGCATTTTGCTGCGTGCCCTGATCGATCGTGTTGATGGCGGTGTTGATCTCCTGCAAGGCAGTCGACTGTTCACGCGACGCCAACACGATGGCGTTGATGTGCTGGTTGATCTCCTGCACTTCGGCCACGATGGTGTCGAGCGCCTTGCCAGCATTGCCAACCAGCGACACGCCGGATTCAACCTGGGTCGTAGAGGCGCTGATCAACACCTTGATTTCCTTGGCAGCGTTGGCAGAGCGTTGCGCCAATTCGCGCACTTCCTGTGCCACGACGGCAAAGCCCTTGCCAGCTTCGCCAGCGCGTGCCGCTTCCACACCGGCATTCAGTGCGAGAAGGTTGGTCTGGAACGCGATTTCATCGATAACGCCGATGATCTTGGAAATACCGGATGAAGACTGTTCGATGCCTTCCATGGCCTTCACCGCATCGCCAACAACCACGCCGGATTGTTCGGCATTGCTGCGTGCACGGGCCACCAGACGGCCCACTTCCTCGGCGCGCTTGGCGGAGTCCCGCACCGTTGTGGTGATTTCTTCCAGTGCTGCGGCGGTTTCTTCAACCGATGCTGCCTGCTGTTCCGTGCGCTTTGCAAGGTCGTCGGCAGACTGGCGAATTTCGGTGGCGCCGGCGTCGATGTTGCGCGCATTGTGGCCAACATTGACCAGAGCGCCGTTCAGCTTGCTGATGGATGCGTTGAAGTCTTCACGCAGACGATCGATGCGGGCCACGAAAGGCGTTGTGATGCGGTAACCCATGTCGCCATCCGAAAGATGCGCGAGGCCTGTGGCAAGAGAATCGACGGCGAACTGAATGTCGGCGGCGTCCTTTGCGGAGTGTTGTTCGCGCTCATTGCGCTCCCGTTCGGAAAGGGTACGGGTCTGTTCCGCGTCGCCTTCCAGACGGCGGCGCTCCATGGCGTTGGTGCGGAAGACGGCAACGGCTGCGGCCATTGAGCCGATCTGGTCTTTGCGCTCCTGGCCGGGAATGGTCACATCCAGATTGCCAGAGGCGAGCTGTTCCATCGCCAGCGTCATCTGCGAAACAGGCTTGATGACAAGGCTGTTCACGAGGAATGCGAGGAAGGCGATCATGCCTGCCACTGCCAGAATCGTGGCGACGACGGCGGCGATACGAAACTGCGAGATGGACGCAAAGGCAGTGTCGCTGTCGATGACAAGTCCGACCGACCATTCGACACCGGGAAGCCCGGGCACTGCAATAAAACTGGTGATCTTGTCAGCATCACCAATGCTGGTCTGCGAAACGGTCTGGGCAATCTTCGGCGTTGCGACGGGGAAGAGGTCAGCAAGCGTCTTGTTGATCATGGCTTCGTCTGGATGGATCAGGATCTTGCCATCCTTGTTGACAAGGAACGCATAGCCTTTGTCGCCCGCATCAACGGAGGCGATCATGGAAACCAGTGTTGTCAGCATGAAGTCGCTTGCGGCAACGCCAACCAGCTTGCCATCGCGCTTGACGGGCAGGGCGGCGCTCACCACCAGCTTGCCGGTGGTGGCATCCGTGTAAGGCTCGGTCAGAACCGTGGCATTGGCCTTGACGGCAGCCTGGTACCACGGACGCTGGCGCGGGTCGTAACCTTCGCGCATCTTGGTCGATGGGAAGTTGTTGAAGGCACCGGTTTCGTCGCCGAAATATGCGGACTTGAATTCGCGTGCCAGCACATCGTTGTGCAGGGCAAGCTCCAGCTTTTCCTTCGTTGTTGCCGTTACCATCGATGCGCCGACCATTTCGGTCATCATCACACGTCCGTTCAGCCAGTTGGCGATGCTGAGTGCTGATTGTTTACCGGCAGCATTGATCTTGTCTTCGACGAAATGGTTGGCTGCATCGCGTTGCAGACCGTCAATATAAAGGGAAAAACCTACGAAAGCCGCAACGACCACGCAGGACGCGGCAGCGACGATGCGCGTCATTAAATTTGATTTTTGAGACACTGGTGGACCTCGAAAAGGACCGGTGGGACCGGGTTTGATGGAGACATGCCCATTGGCGCGTACAGCGTGCGTCATGCACCCAGAAAATTGCTTCTCGTCAAGAATCCTTAGTGTCCAACTGTAAACAAACTCTGCGAAACATAAATGTTGCATGATGATTAGACAGCAAGTCATTGGAATTTTTAATCTATTATATTTTTGTGACAGAGTTTTGCGTGCGATATCATTCTTGCGCCAAGGGCGGGAATATCATAATCAGAGCCCGCGCTGCCCATGCAGGTTGTAGCAGGCAGCGGTCTTGCATTTTTGAGGTGAGCCAAATGTCTTCGTCTGTTGCGGTTGAACGAGCTCCGCTGGGTTTAAACTCGTGGGGCGCACATCTGCGTGCAACGCTTGCACTTGGAATTCCCCTGATTGGTGCGCAACTGGCGCAGCTTGGCATTCACACCACCGATATGGTGATTGTCGGCCAGCTCGGCGCTGAAAAGCTTGCCGCCATGGTGCTGGCAGGTCAGTTTTATTTCGTGGTCTTCATTTTCGGCTCCGGTTTTTCCGTTGCCGTGGTGCCGATGGTGGCCAATGCTTACGGGCAGGGGGATGCCACAACGGCGCGGCGCGCCTTGCGCATGGGCATGTGGGTTGCCGCCGTCTACTGGCTTTTGACCGTGCCGCTGTTTCTCAGTGCGGAGAAAATTCTGCTGTCGCTGGGGCAGAACCCCGCCGTTTCAGCGCAAACCGGTGAATATCTGGCCGTCGCGCAATTCGGCCTTTTGCCAGCATTGCTGTTTTACGTCATGCGTGGCCTGGTCAGCGCCATCGGCCGTGCGGGCATCATTCTCTATGCCACCATTGCCATGCTGGTGATTAATGGTTTCCTGGCCTATGCGCTTGTGCTCGGTCATTTCGGCGCGCCCGCTTTCGGCATGATCGGTGCTGCCTATGCCGCTGTTATCGTCAACGCTTTCAGCCTCGTCTTCATCATCGTCTATATCCAGACGCGCGATGAAACGCGCAGATATGAATTGTTCGTGCGGTTCTGGAGACCGGATTTTCATGCCTTGTGGGAGGTAATCCGCCTCGGCCTGCCCATCAGCGTTACCATTCTGGCAGAGGTTACGCTGTTCTCTGCCGCGTCCATCCTCATGGGGCAAATCGGTACGCTTGAGCTTGCAGCCCATGGCATCGCGCTGCAACTGGCTTCCATTGCCTTCATGATCCCGCTAGGGCTGGCGCAGGCAGCAACCGTGCGCATTGGTGTGGCACACGGGCAGAATGATTATCCCAACCTCGTGCGTGCCGCGATCACTGTCTATGGCGTGGCCTGCGCGATTGCCCTCTGCGGTGGCCTGTTGTTTGCGATTGCGCCGGAATATCTGGCCAGCTGGTTCCTCGACCCAAGCCTGCCCGGCGCCGCAGAGGTTCTGGCCTATGCCAGCACGCTCGTCATCATCGCCGGTGTGTTCCAGCTGGTGGACGGCATGCAGGCGGTTGCTGCCGGGCTGCTGCGCGGCTTGAAGGATGCGCGGGTGCCGATGATCCTTGCGCTGATTTCCTATTGGCCCATTGGCCTCGCACTGGCCTGGGTCGCCGCATTTCCGCTTGGCTTTGGCGGACCCGGCGTCTGGTTCGGCTTTGTCGTCGGCCTTTCAGCGGCAGCCTTGCTGCTGACAACCCGCTTTTACCTGATGGTAAAGCGCCAAATGCAAACGGCCCGCTAAAAGCGGGCCGTTGTATCGTAATCTAATTTTATAGAACTATCAGCGCTCTGCCAGCGCTGCTTCGCCCTTTTTCTCCCGCAGCAGGTTCACGAAGCGGCGGAACAGATAGTGGCTGTCCTGCGGGCCGGGCGATGCCTCTGGGTGGTGCTGAACCGAGAACACAGGCTTGCCGACGATTCGCAGACCGCAATTGGTGCCATCGAACAGCGATGTGTGAGTCTCTTCAATGCCCTCTGGCAAAGACTTCGCATCCACCGCAAAGCCGTGGTTCATGGAAACGATTTCCACCTTGCCTGTGGTGAAATCCTTGACCGGATGGTTCGCGCCATGGTGGCCCTGATGCATCTTCTCGGTCTTTGCGCCAACGGCGAGGCCGAGGATCTGGTGGCCAAGGCAGATGCCGAACATCGGCACTTCTGTCTTGATCAGGTCCTGAATGACCGGAACGGCATAGACGCCTGTTGCAGCCGGGTCTCCCGGACCGTTGGAGAGGAATACGCCATCGGGCTTCAGCGCCATGATGTCTTCAGCAGAGGTCTGGGCAGGCACGATCGTGACCTTGCAGTCCAAACCCGCAAACAGGCGCAGAATGTTGCGCTTCACGCCGAAATCCACGCAGACGACATGATACTTGGCTTCGGTTTGCTGAAGCTCGCTGTAGCCTTCATTCCAGACCCATGGCGTTTCGCTCCAGACGGAAGACTGGCCGGATGTGGCTTCGATGGCAAGGTCGAGACCTTCAAGACCGCTCCAGGCTTTGGCTTCTGCCTTCAGCGCGTCGATGTCGAAAACGCCGTTCGGATCGTGGGCGATGACGGCGTTCGGTGCGCCATTTTCGCGGATCCAGGCCGTGAGTGCGCGGGTGTCGATGCCGCAAAGGCCGATGATGCCGCGAGCTTTGAGCCATGCATCGAGATGCTTGGCGGCGCGGAAGTTGGATGGCTCGGTAATATCGGCCTTGAAGATAACGCCGACAGCGCCGCGGCGTGCAGCGGGCGTCAGATCTTCGATGTCTTCGTCATTGGCGCCTACATTGCCGATGTGCGGGAAGGTGAAGGTGACGATCTGGCCCAGATAGGACGGGTCTGTCAGGATTTCCTGATAGCCGGTCAGCGCGGTGTTGAAGCAGACTTCCGCCTGAACCTTGCCGGTTGCGCCGATGCCGGTTCCCTCGATCACGGTGCCATCGGCCAGAACGAGCATGGCGGTGGGTTTGCGGGTGGTCCAGGGTGCTGTCTCGGTCATCTCGTTTCCCGTTTCTGCCACTTCGGCCCGCCTCTTGAAAAGCAGGGGTAAAGCGGTCATCTTTTTTCGCGGATAAGGGCGCGCGAAAGCCTTCGCGTCGTAACCTTCGTTAAAATCCTGTGCAGGTGCCGGAAAATAACGAAAGGGGGGCGAAGGGTCAACCACGCCCATGAGAAATCCTAGGAATTTAAAGGCATCTGAATCAATGGCTTATGCAAATGATTTGCCGATGCACGGTTGCTCGTTTATGCAGCGGGCGAAAATATGAAGGAAATGCCTGGCCCGGATTTGCCGGTTGCGATGGCTTTCCCAAGGAGAAATGACATGATCCGCGATACTTTCGCCGACGCTATGAAAGACGCTATGAAAGCCCGCGATACACGCCGGCTCTCCACGATCCGTTTGGTTCAAGCTGCTATCAAGGATCGGGATATCGCCAATCGCGGCGTTGGCAAGGATGCGGTGTCAGACGAAGAGATCCTGCAGATTCTGGCCAAGATGATCAAGCAGCGCGAAGAATCCGCCGGGATCTACGATCAGGCCGGACGTGCTGAACTTGCCGAGCATGAGCGTGAGGAAATCGCCATCATCAAGGGCTTCATGCCGGAAGAAATTCCGCAGGAAAAAGTGCGTGCCATCCTCGAAGGCGTCATTGCCGAGACAGAAGCCTCTGGCCTGAAAGACATGGGCAAGGTGATGGCCGTTCTGAAAGAACGCTATCCCGGCCAGATCGATTTCGGCAAGGCTTCTGCTTTGATCAAGGAATTGTTGAAGTAAGGCGTTCGCTCTTAAAACATTAAAAGGCAGGGCATATGTGGATGCCCTGCCTTTTTTGTTGCTGGGAAACGCGCTCGGGGGAAAGCGCTTGTTCGACGGAACGGGGGAATTTCGCTCGAACCTTCCAGCGTGCGACGACGCCGACTTTAAGCCGGTGAGGAGAGATTGAGCCGTTTTTCGCGCCGCTTCAACTTACAAATAGGTAATGTTTCGCGGGCGTGCTGCCTGTGAATAACGGGTATCACCCGTTTCGGCGCTTGGTAATTGCGCGCTGGTGGGCTTATATAACAGACTGGCCAAAACAGGCACTGATCCCAGGTAACAATGCGCTTTTCAAACTCATTTCTCGACGAGATACGTGACCGAGTAAACATCTCTGATGTTATCGGCAGACGTGTGACGTGGGACAGGAAGAAGAGCAACGCCTCCAAGGGTGATTATTGGGCATGCTGCCCTTTTCACGGTGAAAAGAGCCCGAGCTTCCATTGCGAGGATCGCAAGGGGCGCTACCATTGCTTCGGTTGCGGTGTCTCTGGCGACCATTTCCGCTTCCTGACCGATCTCGATGGCATGGCCTTTCCCGAAGCCGTGCAGCAGATTGCCGATATGGCTGGCGTGTCCATGCCGCAGCCGGATGTGCAGGCGGAGCGCCGCGAGCGCGAGCGTGCCACGCTGCAGGACGTCATGGAAATGGCGACCCTGTTCTTTCAGGACCAGTTGCAGACCGCAGCCGGTGCACGGGCGCGTGCCTATCTTCGCGACCGTGGCTTGACCGGGCGCACCATCGAAACATTTCGCCTGGGCTTTGCGCCCGATAGCCGCAATGCGCTGAAGGAGCATCTGGCCTCCAAGGGCATTGCCAAGGAACAGATGGAAGCCTGCGGTCTGGTGGTGCATGAAAATGTGCCGGTGTCCTATGACCGCTTTCGCGACCGCATCATGTTCCCCATTCTGTCATCGCGGGAAAAGGTGATTGCCTTTGGCGGGCGCGCCATGGCGGCCGATGCGATGGCGAAATATCTGAATTCCAACGAGACCGAGCTCTTTCACAAGGGCAATGTACTCTATAATTTTGCGCGGGCACGGCGTGCCACGCAATCCTCCGGCACTGTGATTGCCGTTGAAGGCTATATGGACGTCATCGCGCTCTATCAGGCGGGCGTCGAAAATGCCGTGGCACCGCTTGGCACGGCGCTGACGGAAAACCAACTCGACCTGTTGTGGAAAATGTCGACACAGCCGGTGCTGTGTTTCGATGGCGATGGCGCGGGCATCCGCGCCGCCAGCCGCGCCGCAGATCTCGCTTTGCCACATATCAAGCCGGGGCGCTCGGTGAGCTTTGCCCTGTTGCCTGATGGCAAGGACCCTGATGATCTGGTGCGCCATGAGGGCAGGGCGCCGTTCGACCGGGTTCTGGCCGAGGCCAAGCCGCTGGCCGCAATGATCTGGAGCCGCGAGACGGCGGCTGTGACATTCGACACGCCCGAAAAGCGCGCCGAGCTGGAAAACCGGTTGCGGCAGATCGTGTCTGTGATTGGCGATGAAACGGTGCGCCGGTTTTACCAACAGGACATGCGCGACCGGCTGAATTCGTTTTTCCAGCCGCAGTTCCAGCGCAGCAACGGCCCGAATGGAAACTTCCGGCGCAATGATGGCAACAATAATCGCCCCGGCCAGAGAACCCCGGCGCGGGGAACGACCACGGGTTCGGGAAGCATCTCGGATCGGCTGAGCCAGTCCGGTCTGGTGAAGGGATATCTCGGCGCACCCGCCTTGCGCGAAAGCGTGCTGGCTCTGACCATCGTCAACCACCCGCAGCTTTTGCTGGAGGAATATGACGAGATTGCCGCTATCGATTATGAGAACCGCGATCTGCAAAAGCTCTGGTCGCAGGTTTTGACCTATGCGGGCGAATGCGCGGCGGAACTTTCCCGCGATGGTCTGGTTCAACGTCTGGAGGCGCAGGGTTTCGATGCGCTGCTGAAAGCGATGAACCAGCAGGTGCGCAATGCGCGTCTGTGGACAGCAACAGAACAGGCGGCGCCGGAAGATGCGCGTGAGGGCTACACGCAGTCGCTTTCGCTCCACAAGCGCACGAAGGCGTTGCGCTGGCAGAAGATCGACCTTGAGCGCGAAATCGCGGAAGCAACAGAAGCGGGAGACGGCGAGCATATGGTTCAACTGATGCGCGCCCTCTCGGAAGTGCAACTGGAGATCGGAAGAATGGAAAATCAGGAAGCGATCATCGATGGTTTCGGCGTCATGTCCGGCAGGGTCAAGGGGCCGGCCTATGGGCACGGTTAAGTGTTTGATGGCGGCGCAGGCTTGTGTTTTGCGCAGATAGACCTAAATAGGGGTTAAGTTGGTGAAGGCCCGCAAAATGTCGCTGCAATGACGGCTTTTTTGGTTTTTGGCCCTCGGTCAGGCCATAAAGGCTTGACGTGAAGGGAAATAGCGGGAATCACCATTCCAGGAAAGTAAGGTGGAATGGGCCTTGGCGGATCGAAACTGCGTAGAGAAGCATTTTTGGATGCACTGTCTTGATATTCCGCCAGTGGGAGCCGTGATTAAGCGGCAATTAAAGATCATTCCGTTAGGTGTTTGACAGTGATTCGCGGCCATTGCCGGATGCTCCAAGGGGCAAACGGTCATGCGGCGAAGCGGATTAGCGTCAGGGAAAGCGACGAGATAGATGGCAACCAAAGTCAAAGAAAACGAAGAAGCTGAAAACGAACGCGATGCTGCGACGGATGGGCCGCTTCTCGATCTTTCGGATGACGCGGTCAAGAAAATGATCAAGGCCGCGAAAAAACGCGGCTACGTCACGATGGATGAGCTGAACGAGGTTCTGCCCTCGGATCAGGTCGACCCTGATCGCATTGAAGACATTATGGCGATGCTCAGTGAAATGGGCATCAATGTCGTCGAAGACGAGGATGCCGAAGAGGCAACCACCGAAACCGAAGACAAAGAAGCCGACGACGAAGAGTCCGAGGGTGGCGAACTTGCGCCTTCCGCTGGCACTGCTCTGGCCGCCGCCAAGAAGAAAGAGCCGACGGACCGCACGGATGACCCTGTGCGCATGTATCTGCGCGAAATGGGCTCTGTCGAGCTTCTGTCGCGTGAAGGCGAAATCGCCATTGCCAAGCGCATCGAGGCTGGCCGTGAGACAATGATCTCCGGCCTGTGCGAAAGCCCGTTGACGTTCCAGGCGCTCATCATCTGGCGCGACGAGCTGAACGAAGGCACGACACTGCTGCGCGAGATCATCGATCTCGAAACCACCTATTCCGGCCCTGAAGCCAAGGCTGCGCCGCAGTTCCAGAGCCCTGAAAAGATTGAAGCAGACCGCAAGGTTGCCGAAGAGAAAGAAAAAGCCCGCCGTCTGCGCAATCCCGGTGGCGAAGATGATGTGACCAATGTCGGCGGCGAAGGCCTTCCGCATGAAGAGGAAGAGGAGGACGATGACGAGTCCAACCTTTCGCTTGCTGCGATGGAAGCTGAACTGCGCCCGCAGGTCATGGAAACGCTGGATACGATTGCCGATACCTACAAGAAGCTGCGCAAGCTTCAGGATCAGCAGGTCGAGGCTCGCCTTGCTTGCACCGGCACGCTGTCCACCGGTCAGGAACGTCGCTACAAGGAACTGAAGGATCAGTTGATCACGGCTGTGAAGTCGCTGTCGCTGAACCAGAACCGCGTCGACAGCCTTGTTGAGCAGCTCTACGATATTTCCAAGCGTCTGATGCAGAATGAAGGCCGTCTGTTGCGCCTTGCCGAATCCTACGGCGTCAAGCGCGACAGCTTCCTTGAGCAGTATCACGGTGCGGAACTTGATCCGAACTGGATGAAGTCGATTGCCAATCTGGCCGCCAAGGGCTGGAAGGAATTCGCACGCGAAGAAAACAACACGATCCGCGATATCCGTCTGGAAATCCAGAATCTCGCCCAGGAAACCGGCATTTCCATCGCCGAATTCCGTCGCATCGTGTCCATGGTCCAGAAGGGTGAGCGCGAAGCGCGCATCGCCAAGAAGGAAATGGTCGAAGCCAATCTTCGTCTGGTGATCTCGATTGCCAAGAAATACACAAACCGTGGTCTGCAGTTCCTCGATCTCATTCAGGAAGGCAATATTGGCCTGATGAAGGCGGTCGACAAGTTTGAATATCGTCGCGGTTACAAGTTCTCGACCTATGCGACATGGTGGATTCGTCAGGCTATCACCCGTTCGATTGCCGACCAGGCGCGCACGATCCGTATTCCGGTGCACATGATCGAAACGATCAACAAGATCGTTCGTACATCGCGCCAGATGCTGCACGAAATCGGCCGCGAACCGACACCGGAAGAACTGGCTGAAAAGCTGGCCATGCCGCTTGAAAAGGTGCGCAAGGTTCTGAAAATCGCCAAGGAGCCAATCTCTCTCGAAACCCCTGTGGGTGACGAAGAGGATTCGCATCTCGGTGACTTCATCGAAGACAAGAACGCGCTTCTGCCAATCGATGCTGCCATTCAGGCGAACCTTCGCGAAACAACCACGCGCGTACTGGCCTCGCTGACACCGCGTGAAGAACGTGTTCTGCGCATGCGCTTCGGCATTGGCATGAACACGGACCACACGCTGGAAGAAGTCGGACAGCAGTTCTCGGTTACCCGCGAACGTATCCGTCAGATCGAAGCCAAGGCGCTGCGCAAGCTCAAGCACCCAAGCCGTTCGCGCAAGCTGCGCTCGTTCCTCGACAGCTAAGGGCTGGCGATACGACAGATTGAAACCCGGTCAGTTGTTTTCTGGCCGGGTTTTTGTTTTTCAGGATGATATTTGCATGTGTGAGGGGCGATTCCTCTCACGATTTAAGGACATGATGTTCTGATGGAACCGACGGCTAAGAACGAATGGTGGCAAGGGAGCTGGACGATTCCAGTTTCGCTTCTGCTGCATGTTCTCGTCGGCGCGACCTATCTTCTGTCTTCCAACCTCACGCCTGCGCCAGCTGAGCCTGAAACTGTGAGCGTTGAAATGGTGGAGCCCCCAAAGCAAGAGCCGCCACCAAAGCCTGAGGAAAAGAAGGCCGAGGAGCCACCGCCGCCGCCTGCGCCGGAAAAACCAGCGGAGCCGCCACCACCGCCTCCGCCGCCCCAAATGGCGCCTGTCGCCATCAGGCCCGGCCCGACCCAATTGGATGAACGGGATGAGCCCGGCCAGCAGGATGCGGGTGGGCAGGAGCAGAAAGAGCCCGAGAAGCAGCCAGATGTGGCGCAGCCTGCCCAGACGCTGCCTGACGTGGCTGAGGAGAAGCCCGAGGCTGCGGCAGCAGCTGAAAAGCCAACTGCGGAGCAGGGCGAGATTGCTGCGGCTGAAGCACCGCCGCTGCCTGACGTTGCAACCGTTGCCGTGCCTGTGCCCAAGCCTGAATCAAACCCAGCGCCGGATCCAGCAAAGGCAGCACCCGATGGTGAGGAGGGGCCAAACCTTAAGCCCGCCAAGAAGATATTGGCTGCTGCGAAACGCCCTGGTCCGATGATGCGCCAAATATTTGGAGATCTGCCGCCTCGACAAAGGGTCAGGCAACTATGTTTTGCGGAAGTCGTCGCGCAAGTCACTGCAGCGAGACAGGGCCAACAGCCTGACGGTCAACAGGACGTGGAACGAACTATCACTGAGAACGTCTTGAGCGCAAAGGGCGCATTCAACGTCGGTACGCAATGGTTCCCGATTGACTACCGCTGCGAGGTCGATATCGAAAACTACATCGTGACCGACTTTCGCTATAACATCGGCGCAAAGCTAACGCCTGATGACGTCAAGCGCTTGAAGCTTGTCGTGCGCTAGCCCCTATCAGGCAGGAACCTGCTTGCCGACAAGCTTTCCGATGGATGCCAGCAAAGCATCCTCATCATAGGGCTTGTGAATGACAGGCACGTGGGAAAATTCCGGCGGTATCATGATGCCATCGGCATAGCCGGTTGCGAACATGAACGGAATGCCACGGCGCAGAAACTCATGGGCAACGGGTATGGATGTATCCGAGCCGAGGTTGATGTCGAGAATGCCCACGTCAGGCGTCACATTCTTCAATTTCTCCAGCGCGGTCGTCGATGACGTTGCTGTTTCAATATCGGTAATGCCGTGCGCTTCGAGCATATACTCGACGTCCATGGCAATCAGCATCTGGTCTTCGACAAGAAATACCCGCAATGGTTCCTCCGGGGAATAGGGTCTGGAATAGGGCCGCTCCGACGCCGCAACGGCCTCTGGAGAGGTCGTGGGTCCCGGCGTTGCGTGGCGGGCAGGCAGCAGGATTTCGGCTTCGATGCCGTGAGGTGTGTAGGTGATCTTGCTTTTTCCGCCGAGATCATAGGGAACGCTGCGGTTGATCAGCGCCGAGCCAAAGCCTGTTCTGGTCGGTGGTGTCAGAGTGCCGGGCACTGTCTCGCGCCAGGAAACAACGCAGTCACCGATATCGTTAAGTTCCCACAACACGGAAAGCTTGCCACCGGCTGGGGCAAGCGCACCATATTTTGCAGCATTCGTTGCCAGCTCATGCAAAACGAGAGCCATGACAGAGAAGGCACGCGCGTCGAGAAGAACGCTTGGACCACGCGCTTCCACTTCGGCATTCGGAGACCGGTGCGGAGAAAGCTCGGCATCCAGCAAATCCCTAAACAGGCCGCCGCCTTCACCGCGAATGACCTGGTCATGCGCAAAGGACAGGGCCTGAATGCGCCCCTTGAGGGCCGAGACATAGTCCTCAAGCGTGCGTCCTTCCTGCGTGGGGTTGCCGACCAGAGACTTGATAATAGCGAGCACGTTCTTGACGCGGTGGTTCAGCTCTTCATTCAGCATGCGCTGGCGCACTTCCGCCTGCGCACGTTCACCCGCCATCAACTCGCTGTGGCGGAAAGCAACTTCAACGAGGGCCACGCGGGCTGCCTCGGCAATCTGCCGGTCATCCTCGGTCCATGGCTGTGCCTGTTTGTAAACGGTCTCCTTCCACAGCGCAAAGCTCTTGCGCGGGGTTAGGCGGTCGCCAAGTGGGCCGGTCTCGTAGGATTTTTCAGGATTTCCACCCCAGTTCAGGGTCTGCACCAGCTCACGGCGGAAGAACAACAGATAGTCATCCTTGACCTGCGACAGCGGAACCGCCAGCACGCCTGCAATATCTCCTGCCAGATGCTCAGCTTTCGGCAGGTTGTGAATGAGGGAGTGGGTAGCCCACACGCGCCCTTCCGCAATCGAACTGACCAGCCGCCCCAGCTGCGGAGCCATATCTTCCGAAGGCGCGTGACCCTGGCTGCACCAGCGCCCGTTCATCCACACGGCCACACCATCGCAGGGAAGAAGCGACCGGAAATCGGCAAGGTTCTCCACCAGCAGTTCTTCAATATTGTTGTGGTGCGCAGCAAGACGCAGGAACTTGTCCAGCGAGGCATGCGCTTCCTGCGCTGTGATGAGTTTTCGCTTCTGCTTAAGTGCCTGAAGGTGGAGGGAGAAAAACTCGCCGAACATCTCCGCTGCAATGCGTATGGGCATTGGCAAGATGCGGGGCGAATAATGGTGGCAGGCAATCAGCCCCCACAATTGACCATCGATGATGATCGAGATCGACATGGAAGCCGATACGCCCATATTGCGCAGATATTCGCAATGGATGGGCGAGACGCTGCGCAGATGCGCAAAGGACAGATCGAGCGGCTCACCAGAAAGGTCGAGCACAGGCTCCACCGCAATGCGCTCGCCGTTGGAATTGGAAATGATCCGCAAGGTGTTCTTGAGATAAAGCGTTCGCGCCTGCTGCGGAATGTCGCTCGCGGGAAAATACTGACCCAGAAAGCTCTCGAGCGCAGGCTGCTTTGCTTCGGAAATAACCTTTCCGGCGCCGTCCTGCTCAAACCGGTAGACCATCACGCGGTCATAGCCCAGCATCGCCTTGACGAGCCGCGTGGCGCGGGAAATCAGGCTGTCCACGCTATCGGCTTCTCGGATGCGGTCGATCATCAATTGCGCTGTGTGCAGAGGCTGCGCTTCTTCGCTAGCGGGTTCCAGCTCGATGATTGTCACGGATTTGTAGCGATGGATTGCAATGTCGAACAGCGTTCCTGCGGGCAGCTTGACGCTTGGCAGTAGCGCAGGGCGGCTGCGGTTTGCGGTCACCGTCAGCGCATTTCTCAAATCGTGAACGACAGTGGCGCCGAGAAACTCCTCAATCGGCTTGCCCGTCATCGATGCGGGAATTCCCAACATCTCAGCGCAATTGACAGACTGGCGCAGCACCGTGCGCATGGCGCTATCGCACGCAATCAGGCAGCCATGCGGCTGTATGTAACCGGGAATATGGATGGGTTCCCTGTCGCAGTTGGTAAGATCGACCTGCTGGTTTGGCGACATCATAGAGTAGTCTTTCGATTTGGGAGAGAGGCCGTATTAATCGAGTTTCGTCTCATCCATAACCGAATATGCGATGTCGAAGAAGCATTGAGCCTTTGTGTGGAAACTGCAAGAGGAATGGTGTGGCTGCGCACTTGGAGATCGTCATACATGCGTCGTGCCGTTCCCCGTTGTGCTCGGTGTCACACCCAACGCTCGATATGAAGCGGGTGCGCACAACATCACCTGTGCAGTAAAACGACAAGTCTCGGGATTTGGTTCCAGTCAGAAACGCTGAAGTACGTGAAGGATTTGCGACCAATGCTCAAGCTTGATCGTATCTGTTCACGGTAAAGCTCTCAAAAAGAGGCGTGCGCCCTTAAATGCGCGTCGACGTAAGGCCGCTGGAGCAGTCTCTGTAGCACAGCTTTGGCCGTGCTCATGTCTTTCCAGCGGCCTTGAGCTTAGATGATCTGCAATCTTGGAATAGCGACGACAAACTGGCCCTGCCACTCCTTGATGTAGTCACAATATTCCACAATTTCTGCTTTGAGGTTCCAGGGCAGTATCACCACGTAATCGGGCTTGGCTTGCTTGAGTTCGCTCGGTGCATAGACGGGGATGTGGCTGCCAGGCAGCAGCTTTCCCTGCTTGACGTCGTTTTGATCAACCACGAAACGAATGTCGGCGCTTGTAACGCCGCAAACATTGAGGAACGTATTGCCTTTAGCCGCAGCACCATAGGCCGCAACGGTCTTGTTCTCGCTGTTTGCATTACGCAAGAATGCGCGAAATTCATCACAAACGGCGGCTATCTTCGTTCCAAAATTCCGATAGGTTTCCAGATCCTTCAGGCCGAACCGCTCTTCTTCTGCGCGCAGCGCAAAAAGGCGTTCAGTCGGTTCACGCTTGCCATCCTGCCTTTGAGCATAGATCCGCAGCGAGCCGCCATGTGTCGGCAGTTCTTCGACGTCGAAAATCTGGAGGCCGCAGGCGTTGAAAATCCGCTCGGCTGCCAGCAGCGAGATATAGGAGTAATGCTCATGATAAATCGTATCAAACTGCATTCCCTCGATCATACGCAACAGATGCGGGAATTCGAAAGTCGCAACGCCATCCTGCTTCAGCACGAGGGCAAAGCCGCGTACGAAGTCTGCAATATCTGGCACGTGAGCCAGAACATTGTTGGCGGCAGTCACATCGGCGCTGATGGCATCGGCCAGGATTGCCTTGGCCGTCTCGGTGCCGAAGAATGCGATTTTCGTTTTCACTCCCCTGCCTTCTGCCAGTTCGGCAGCATTTGCGGCAGGCTCGACACCCAGCACATTGATACCAGCCGACGCGAAATATTGCAGCAGGTATCCATCATTGGATGCGACCTCGATGACTGTCGAATTGCCATCCAGCGCAAATCGCTGCGTCATCATCTGCGCGTAGCGCTTTGCATGATCCAGCCAGCTTGTCGAAAACGAAGAGAGATACGCATATTCAGCATTGAAGATCTCATCCGGCGGAACATTTTCCGTCGTCTGCACCAGAAAACACTCAGAGCAGACCATGACCTTCAGGGGAAAGGAGTGCTCGCCAGAAATGGCCGCCTCATTGGCGAGGAATGAATTCGACCACGGCGTCGAGCCGAGGTCCGCGACAACGGTGTCCAGCGGCGTTGAACAGAAGCGGCAGGTATGAGGCATGCTGTTAGGCGCCTTTCGTAAATGTATCGATTTGGTTCATGACGAGCGTGAAAGCCTCGTCGCCTTTACGCGAACGGTCGTACCAGCGTCCAGTCCATTCAATGGCTTGCAACTGGCTGAGCTTTGCTTGCCAAGACAGATAGTCCAGAGCCTTGGCCGGGTTTAGTCCGAGCGTCTGCATTTCACGCGGTTGGTCGCCTTGAGAGACGTCGTGCCATTGCCGCTCCATTCCCATGGCAGCCTGTACCTCTGACGCGACATTTCCAACTGCGATTTGCGCCTCATCAGGCGACGGGCCGAAATTGAGTGCATCCGGCAGGCTTTTTCCGGCATGAAGATCTTCACAAAAAAGAAAATAGCCGTTCAGGCAGTCCAGCACATGCTGCCAGGGCCGCGTCGCGAATGGGTTTCTGATATCGAGTGTGTGACCCGCTATTGCGGCCCGCACGATATCAGGGATCAATCGGTCTTCGGAGTAGTCTCCGCCGCCAATCACATTACCACCTCTTGCCGTCGCGACACTCACGCCTTTCTGGCGGTAGAATGAATCGCGATAGCTGGCAGTGACAATTTCGGCAGCTGCCTTGGAGCCTGAATAGGGGTCATGCCCACCCAACCGGTCGCTTTCGACAAAATGGCGGCCGCTCTCGTCATTGTTGTAGACCTTGTCCGTGGTCACGACGAGAATGGCGCGCAGTTTTTCCAGTCTCCTAGCAGCCTCCAGCAGGCGCACCGTGCCCATCACATTCACGTCGAATGTCTCAACCGGTTCCACATAACTGCGCCGCACAAGCGGTTGAGCCGCCATATGCAGGATGATATCTGCATCGCTATGTTCGATCGCTGCTGCAAGCTTCGCGGCATCACGCAGGTCGGCGATGGTTTCGCTACCCAAACCGAAATCGCCGACAAGGCTATGAAGCGAGGGTGTTGTTGAAGGAGGAAGCGCAAATCCGAAGACTTCGGCACCCATCTGCGAAAGCCAGAGCCGCGCCCACGTACCCTTGAACCCGGTATGGCCTGTGAGCAGAACCCGTTTTCCGTGCCAGAAGGCGGCGTCCGGCAGACGGATCATGACCAGACTTTCCAAGGCGCATTGCCACTTTGCCAGAGTTCTTCAAGCTGGTTCTTGTCGCGTAGCGTATCCATTGGGCGCCAGAAACCATCGTGATTGAAGGCCATGAGCTGACCGTCATGGGCGAGGCCTTCCAGCGGGGCCCCTTCAAAGGACACGGCGTCACCGCCAATACGATCCAACACGGAACGGTTGAGGACGAAGAACCCGCCGTTGATGCGCGCATTATCGCCAGCCGGCTTTTCGGTAAAGCTACGAACTTCCTGTTCATGCGTCACCAGCGCTCCATAGCGGCCGGGTGGCACGACGCTCGTGACAGTCGCCTCGCGGCCGTGGCTGCGATGAAAATCCGTCAGCGCCTTGATGTCGACGTCTGCAACACCGTCACCATAGGTCAGGCAGAATGTGTCGCCCAGATAATCGGCAACCCGTTTCAGGCGGCCACCAGTCATCGACGCTTCACCCGTTTCCACAAGCGTTACGCGCCAGGGCTCGGCCTTGGTCGCATGATAGGTCGTTTCGCCATGCTTCATATCGAAGGTCACATCCGCCGAGTGCAGGATGTAATTGGCAAAATACTCCTTGATCATATAGCCGCGGTATCCGAGACAAATCACGAAGTCATTGAAGCCATGGTGGCTGTAGGTCTTCATGATATGCCAAAGGATCGGCCGACCGCCGATCTCGATCATCGGCTTTGGCCTCAAGTGGCTTTCCTCAGAGATACGCGTACCGAAGCCGCCAGCGAGAATAACGATTTTCATTTCAAACGCTCGTCATGATGTAGCATACCTATCAATCAGCCGTAAAAAGCTGCAAATCTATTCAATCATTTGGATCAATAACGCAAGGCATCCTACTGGTTTAGCAGTGAGTTGCCATTGAATTTGAAATCGCCGAAGTGGAGAGTTGACAAGTCGTGAATTTTGGAGACATGCCTAACTGGATAGCGCAAAAAAATCCATTCGCGACTTGAAAATTTATATGACAATTGCAGGCAACTAGAACATGAAGCCAGACGAATACATCGCTCCGTTTTTCTCGATTGTCATTCCAACAAGAAATCGACCAGAATATCTCCCTGATGCTATCGCAAGCGTCATGCGACAGACGTTCTCTGACTTTGAATTGATCGTTTCGGATAACTCGGATGAAGCACACGCAGCCGAGAACCAGCGCATCATCGCTTCGTATCGCGGACATGAACGCTTCCAGTACATTCGCCCTCCATCTGATCTGCCTATGGTGGACCATTGGGAATGGGCTCTTCGGCGCACCGCAGGTCGGTACATTGGTTTTTTGACAGATCGTATGGCGTTGCGTCTTTACGCGTTACAATTTGCCCATAATACAATCCAGAGCACTCAAACTCCGGCGATATGCTTCGCAAGTGAAGACTCCATTGAGTTGCCGGGATACAGGAGTGTGCGCCGCATATCCAATGCGCTTCAAGTCCGTGAGGTACTATCGAAGGACAAGCTCAGTGAATTTTCCAAAGGCAAACTACCCAAAGACACGCCACGTATGCTGAATTCACTGGTCGACAAGTCAGTCATTGCAAAAATTGAAGAAAAATACGGAAGTGTTTTTTGCAGCATATCGCCTGACTATATTTTCACATTCAGATTGATGGGCGAAATACCTGCCTTCACAGCGAGTACGGCCCCACTTCTTGTTACCCAAGGCGAAAAGCGAAGCACTGGGCGAGCTTTTAAAATTGGCAAAATGAATTCCGACAGCCAAGGGATGTTGAGCAACATTCGTACGATTTATGGAGAGTGGCTAAAGTTTGGTCCGATACCGGGCGACGTTTATCTGATGCCGAATGTCATTCTCCGTGAATATGACGTTGTTTCATCGCAGCATCGGGGGGAGGAGTTCACGACGATCTCTCCAGTTGATTTCTATACGAATGCCATGAATTATTGCGGAAATCTGGCCCGCAACGGGATCGTAAACGAGCGTGCCCTTGCCGCGCTTGAAAGTTATCGAGAGAGCCATGACCTCCAATTCGTTAGCGTGCAGAAGCGTCGCCATTCGGTAACGAGAATGTGGAAGATGTTCGTCCGTGGCGGGTCTGGCTCTTCAGGCTATCTAGCGCGAATGGTCGGCAAGATCCGTCTGTTTTTGGAAAGCATGGGAGCTATGTTTGGTTTGCAGTCGAGGCATGCAGCATCTGACCTGATCGCAGCGTTGCAGATTGATGCAGACAACTACAGAAAGAATATCGCCGATCAGGAACGCTCTAAATAGAGCTTAAAGGCGCAGCGAAATCTGAAGCTCTGTCCTTTAGGACATTGTCGGACCATAGCCACCAAGCGCTCATCAAGATTCGTTCTCGCTCCGATTCGCTCGCACGGTAGCGAAGGATTTTGGCTGGGACGCCGCCGACGATTGCGAATGGAGGAACGTCTTTGGTGACCACCGCGCCCGCCGCTACGACGGCCCCAGTGCCGATCGTCACGCCATTCAAGAGTGTGGTGTCACGTCCGATCCACACATCGTGGCCTATAACGATTTTTTTTTGAAAAGGGCTCGGATCTAACCAAGATGTCTCGATAAGGCCAAAACCAGCGCTGTAAAATGCTGGGCTTGTGGAAACTAGATTGAGGGGATGATTGCCATAAGATATGCCGATATTTTCAGCCAACGAGCAAAACGCACCGATGGCTGCGACCGTTGATTTGCCTGAGCAAAGCGGTTCGTAGCCGTAGCTGTATTTGCCAACCGGTATATCGAAGCGCTTGCTCATGTAGTAACGATAAGCATCGTCACGCTTGCCGTACTTTTTGAGGGATTGCTTACGGAAGCGCCGAAGTTTGCTTCCTTCTAATTTACGCGATGCAATCCAGCGATCCCATGGCGAGCACAGAATGTCGTCATCCGCATATGATAGGTGAAACCGTTTTTCGGTCATGGCTTTGTCCCCGTGCCATTCGTCCCGAACACAAGAAAATCCCTGGAAGGGACTGTGTCAGAGCATATATAGCAAATGCCTTCCTTACCGCAGTTTGCGATGAGGTCCAAGCTTGACACATAAGGCGTGAAATCGCCATTCAACTGAGGATAGGGTGTTTTCTTGTAATCCATGTAGCTCACGGAAATTCCGCTGCTCTCTAGTAACCTATGGTCAAGATAATTGCTCGCACCATGACCCGTAACATAATCAGTTCCGCCAACCGCTTTCACGATATCATGGACGCGCTGAGATCCGCTGCCTGAGACTTTGAGCGATTCGACATCAATGAACTTACAATTTTTGCCAATGCCGAAATAGTCGGTGAGAGCTTTGGTTGATGCTCTTCCCAAAGATCCCAAATGTTCATGGTCAAACTTGAGCACGCTCTCTGCTAACCCAACGGCGTCTTCTTTAAAGGGTGCCCCTTTAAAGCTTCTTCGCAAGAGGTTCAAATGTTTCTCTCTCCAGAGGGGAGTGGGGGCAGGCTTAACTTCATTTATAGACTGACCTAGATGCAGGTCTTTCAAGGGAACAGACATCCAGACACTGTCGGCATCTGTTTTGATCTGAACCCTGTTTGTAAAAGATCCTTTTGAGAACTGTACGTCGTCATAGTGCACAAATACATCAGCAAGCCTGATTTGTTCAAGAAAGCCGACCCAAGGGAAATACATGGACTGGGAAATAACCACACGCATATGCAATTCACCGTTACGCTGTTGGAGTATTCTCGAGAAATTCTCTAAAATGACGATCTAAAATTGAAGACGCTATCCCCGGGCTTGCGAGAATGTCGCCTGGCGACCAGCCGTAGATTTTGGCCGTCGCGTACGTATCGGAAAGAATTTCGTACCAGATCAGGAATAGTAAGATTTTGTGGAGGTAACTCAGGCGTTGCGCCTGTGCCGGGAGAGTTTCCCCGCCAATAGCGCTGGCGACCTGCGCTTTGATCGGTCCCGTATCAAGTCCATCGTCAACCTTGTGCAATGTTGCGCCGAAAATCCTGACACCTGCCTCCGTTGCGTCCTTCACGCCATGAAGCCCGCGAAAACTTGGAAGAAGTGCTGGGTGAATATTCCAGATGTCGATCCTCGAGATAAGAGGATAAGTTACTTTTCTCGTGTAAAACATCAAGACAGAAAGACACCCGCTTTCTTGAAAATATGAAAGTGCATCCTTTGAAAATTGCTCGGCGTTAGAATATTCAATCCGCTTGTGAGCAATCTCTTTGCTCTTCGCCCATGCTTCCATTCCGCAAGCGCGGTCTGTGACAATGACCAATTCTATGGGTAAGCCTGATGTTTTCAGGCACTCGACTGCGGCGATCAGTGCGCTGCCCCCGCTGCTTCCAATGATCCCAAGCTTCATTTGGAGAGGGTTCCAACTGAGGGCTTCTGAACAATCGTTATCAGGACGTCGATGACCCTGGCGATCTGTTCATCTGTCATCTCATGATAGCTTGGCAGGTTGATAGCTCTTCCTGGAAGGTCATAGGCTACGGAATTGTTCTCAACTATTTCAAACGACGGTAGCGAACTCAGTGGCCAGAAGAAAACGCGCGCATCAATGTTTTCGGCAGCAAACGCGGCCTGAAGCATTTCTCGGGTTACACCTGCCTCGGCATCAAACACGACCGTTGGCATCCAGAAGCCATTTTGGGTTCCAGCAGGTTCCGGGTTCATCGAAATCGAATTGATGCCCTTGAGACCATCCCGATAGGCATAGAAAATCTCCCGCTTGCGAGCGATAAGCGTGTCGATCCGCTCGACCTGTGCCAACCCGACCGCTGCCTGGAGGTTTGAAATCTTATACTTAAAACCAATCTCGTCAGGCCAGAACTGCTTTGTCTGCCCCTTTGCTCGGCCATGGTTCGAGAGTGTAACTACGCGGTTGTAAAGGGCAGTGTCGTTGGTCACGAACATTCCGCCTTCACCCGTCGTAATCGTCTTCGTTCCGTGAAACGAAAACGCCCCGAACGCGCCCATGGAGCCTGCGCGTTTTCCCTGCCAGGCGGATCCTATCGCCTCAGCGGCATCTTCTATCACAGGTAACCCGTGTCGTGCGCCGATGTCTAGCAGGGCGTCCATGTCGCACAGATTGCCGTAGATATGAACCGCCAGAATCGCTTTCGTGCGGGGGGTGATTGCGGCTTCAACCTTTTGTGGATCGAGACACCAGCTCTCTTCCAAAACATCGACGAAAACGGGTTTTGCGCCCAGATGAACAATCGGTGCTGCCGAGGCGATCCAGTTCGTGTCCGCCATGATCACTTCATCGCCCGGACCGACGCCAAGCGCTGCAAGTCCCATATGGAGGGAGCCGGTGCAGCTTGATGTGGCGATGGCGTGCTTCACGCCAAGGTGGGCTGCAAAAGCCGCTTCAAACTTTTCGATATATTCGTAGCATCGCTCACCCCAGCCATTGGCTGCCGCGTCGGTTGCGTAAGTGACTTCCAGGTCCGTAATGGATGGTTTCGTGTATAATATGCGCTGCTTCATCGTGACGTCCCACCAAATTATACGAACTTCTGCAACCAATTGCGCCGCAAGGTCAAGGCCCGGTGGCGCTTGCGTTTCTGAATGTGCTGGGGCATCTGCTCTTATGCCGTTTTTTTAGAGAAACAACCATGTCGCGTTTCACGTCTATTCCGACTGCATTGCAAGATCTCACCGTGATCGAACGTCAACGGTTGGGTGACAACAGGGGCTACTTTTCGCGGTTTTTCTGTGCGGATGAGATATCCGCCTTCGGCCAGGTTGCACAGATAAACCACACCATGACGCAGGCGAAGGGTGTCATTCGCGGCCTGCATTTTCAGCGCGCTCCGCATGCGGAAACAAAGTTCGTTTCCTGTCTCAGGGGCGCAATCTTTGATGTCGCTGTCGATTTGCGCCCGGAATCGCCCACATATCTGCAATGGCACGGAGAAATCCTGACTGAGGAAAATGCGCGCTCGCTTCTCATTCCGGCGGGCTTTGCGCATGGCTTTCAGACCTTGAGCGAAAATTGCGAACTCATCTATGTGCATGACATGCCGCACGCTCCTGAAGCGGAAGGGGGTGCGCATCCGCTGGATCCGAAGCTCAACATTGCCTGGCCATTGCCCGTTTCACAGATGTCCGTTCGAGACAGCAATTTTGCGATGTTGTGATCGTCCCGTCGCCACGGGATTTTTGCCGCAGACAGTGATATGGGTCGCTGCCACCTCATTCCCGACCTGAAAGTGAACATCGCCATGCCCCAGAAGTTGATTGGTATCTCCACGCGCGGGCAGGGGTTTTATGAGTTTACGGATGCGGCGCTGGCTTTCGTCAGATCTGTCGACCCGGAGGAGGGGTTGCTCACCGTGTTTGTGCGCCACACCTCCTGTTCGCTTCTCATCCAGGAAAATGCAGATCCGGATGTGCAGCGGGATCTCAAGGTGTTTTTCGCGCGCATGGTGCCGCCGTCCAGCGATCCATCGATGGATTGGGTTGTCCACACTGCAGAAGGTCCTGACGATATGCCTGCACATATCAAATCGGCGCTGACGCAGGTCTCCATCAGCATTCCTGTCACCCATGGCGAGCTTGTGCTCGGGACCTGGCAGGGCATCTATCTTTTCGAGCACAGAGACCAGCCCCATAACCGGCAGATATTCCTCCATCTCTCGACATGACGGATGGCGTCGAAATTTAGCAATCATGAATACAATCTGAATGTCCGGTTCTGAGAACATTCACACCGCTCTGGATATCATCATGACAGTCGACCGGGCCGTCTGGCATCCCGGCGAATGACAGGAAACGGAGTATGACAATGATCAGCACATTTGCAAAAGCAGGCGTCGCGGCCCTTATCGCCCTCGGTGGCATTTCCGCGACGGCATCCACCGCGTCGGCAGGTCCAGATGTTCGCTACGGAATTTATGTGCAGGATGGCTATCGCCATGGCGGCCATCAGGGCTGGGGTCGTCCGGATCGTGGCCGCGATCGCTGCTCGGCATGGATGGCTGAAGAAAAGGCCAACCGCATGGGTCTTCGCCGCACACGCGTGGTTGATGTTTCCCCGCGCCGCGTCGTCGTTGCCGGCATCAGCCGCCATGGACGGGATCGCGTCGTGTTCGCCAATGTTCGCGGTTGCCCGGTTATCCGTCGCTAACGGCACCAAGCCTGTTTGAAACAAAAATCCCCTCGTCATATCAGTGGCGAGGGGATTTTCGTATGTGGGTGATGAGGCGCAAAACTGCGCCTCATGAGATGTTACTGTTCCAGCGCAAAGGTTACGTTGACCGTCACCTTGTAGCTGTTTTCACCCGCTGCAATCGGCACGCTGTCGGACTTTTCCATTGTCGCTGCGCGCATCATCGTCTGCGGAACGGGCAGGGGTCGCTGCATGTTTTCAGTGATCTCAATGATTGGGCCCAGCTTCACACCGGCAGCCTCGCTCAGCGTTTTAGCCTTGGCAATCGCATCAGCCACCGCAGCCTTGCGCGCTTCCGTTACCGTTGCTTCCGGCTTGTCATTGGTAAAGCTTATGTCCCCGCCCTGGTTGATGCCCAGCTTGACCGAGCTGTCCAGAATGGAGCCTAGCTTGGCAAGATCGCGCACCCGCACCGTCAGCCCGTTATTGACTTGATAACCAGTGATTTCAGGCGCGATATAGACGCCGTCCTTGGGCTCGAACTGCTTGTACACAGGTTGAACGGAGAAATTGCTGGTCTGCAGATCCCTGTCTGCAATGCCCGCAGCCTTCAGCGCGGCCTGCACCTCGGTCATCGCCTTGCTGGATTCACCCATCGCAGCCGCTGCCGTTTCGGCCTGCTTCATTACGCTGAACGACAAAACCGCCATATCAGGCGCCACGGCGGCATCGCCTTCACCGGATACGCTGATGACTGGCTCGCGTTTCGTATTTTCCTGTGCCGAAGCAACAAGCGGCAAGGCAACCAGCGCGGTAAACGCACACAGCGCCATGGAGCGTACTCGTATCGATGTCATTAGGCTTCCTCTTCATCATGTCCCTGATACGTGTGTCGCAGGAGATTATGTAGCGAATACGGCATAGTTCACACGTCGCCTGTTACAACGGCTTGTCGCGTCCAGAAAATTGCGTTAAAGCCAAATCCGCGTCGGGTTGAACCATTGCAACCCCCGCATTCCGGCAAGGCTTCACGCACCGGAAAGGGCCTGTAGCTCAATGGTTAGAGCCGGCGGCTCATAACCGCTTGGTTGGGAGTTCGAGTCTCTCCAGGCCCACCATTTCGTTTAAAATCAATGACTTAGATGCCCAGTTTTCTTGGGGAGACATCCAAGGGGAACATTGGTTTGTTCAATCCGGCCTATCTCGTGAAGTCGCGATGCGGAGTTTTCTATCTGCGTTGGCCCATACCAAAGCAGCTACATCCACAGAAAAAGGCTTCTACGCTCAAATTTTCACTACAGACCCGTGAACCACGAAAAGCATTGCGCTTGTCCCGTTCTCTGAGCCAGATAGGAGAACGATTGAATGAGCATGGAATTGCATACGGGATGCGGCACGAGGAACTGAGAAGCGTACTAATCGATCATTTCCGTCAGTTGCTTGAGCAGGCTAAGGCTGAGATGCATGAAACTGGCCCTTTGAGCGAGCTTGATCGACAGATTTATGAGACGCAGAAGCTAGTAGCGAAGCAAGCGAGAAAAACAGATACTCCGCTCTCCCTTGTACAATCGGACGACACCCTTCTTGATCGTTTCATTGAGAAGTACGAGTTGAGTATTAGCAAGGGTAGCGCCGAATACGTCTGGCTTGAGCGAGAAATGAAGCTGTCCTTCCATGGTTTCGTAAAGGCGGTTCTTGCCTACGACAAGTCTTTGCAGCGTTATGATTTTGAGAATGGCCCAACGTTATCTATCATCGGTACAGCAAAGCCCGATGCTACGGCAGGCATGACAATTGCTGAAGTTGCCGCCGCCTATAGCAAGGAAAGGCAGCGAGGCAACGCATGGGCAGCGAAAACCATCATAGAGAAAGCTGACCATATCAAGCTGCTTGAGGAAATCCTTGGTAGCAGTACCGATGTACGGGCGCTAACAGCGATGGAAGCAAAGCGGGTCAAGGACACTCTGCTTGCCTATCCTCGCAACCGTTCCAAGAACCCTGCGACACGAGGCAAGCCATTGGCAGAAGTGCTTGGGATTGCCAACGTGGAAACGATACAGGTTGCTACAATCAATAAGTACCTGCAAACCTACAGCGAACTTTTCGAATGGGCGAAGCAGAACCACCATATCAGTGAAAACCTGTTTTCCGGTCTTACTGTAAGGCAATCCAACAGGAACAAGGAAGATAGTCGTGATGCCTATACTGACGAGCAAATACGGTTGATTCTACAGGCAGTATCGGACAATGAACGTGGACTGGTCACGAAACCCTATCAGAAATGGGCAACGCTCATTGGTATCTATACGGGCTCCCGCCTTGGTGAGATCGCGCAGTTGCACCTGAAAGATATTCGCGAACAGGATGGGATGTGGGTTTTCGACATGAACGAGGACGGCGACCGCAAGAGTCTGAAAACATCAGCAGCTCGCCGTCTAGTGCCTATCCATCAGAAGCTCATTGACGCCGGTATTCTCAATTACGTGCAGACCATGAAGGACAGGAAAGCCACGAAGCTGTTCCCCGACTTTACCTACGATCCGAAAAATGGATGGGGACGACAGCAAAGCCGCTGGTTCAACGACAGGCTTCTTGTGGAGTTGGGGTTGAAGACCAAGACGCGCGTCTTCCATAGCCTTCGGCACACCGTCAACACCCGGCTTCTGCAAGCAGGGGTATCGCCCGCACTGGTGAAATCAATCATCGGGCACGAGCAGGAAGGCATGACGCACCGGCAGTATTTCAAGGAAGGCTATACGCTTCAGCAGTTAAGTGAGGCGATACAGAAGCTAGACTACAGCCAACCAGCGCAGAAGCTTGAAACTGCTATTCAGGATTGACACGGATTCCTCAATACGAGAAACATCCCTTGAGCCGTACGTGCGGCTCAGGGGCGTAGTAACCTCTCATAGCTAGGCTGGTGCTGCCAAAAAAGTACCACCTCTTCGACCTTATGGTCGGGGAGCCTGCGGCGTATGTCCAGGTTCTCCGAACTAAAGGCCGTAGGGCCGTGCTATGCGGTTACTAACTCCCCGATCACCAGAGGATCGAAGGGCAATTCGCGGGGACGTACCGCGCCTACCGCCCTTCCATAAGGGGGGGCTATTCCTTGAAATCGAACGTATTTGATAGAACCATATCCGTCGTTCAGCGGCACATTCCTTATTGTGGTACATTATCTAGGGTACGCTGTGCCACTGCATTCATTCTGATTGGCCTTATCAATCTGCCCACCAGCCTACACGCGGCATGCAACAACGAGGTTGTACGTTCATCTAACAACTCTGTAATTCAGTCGTGGATGAACGACGCGGCAAAAATTTCAAAAGAAGAACAGCATTGTGAAAACATACCGGCAGACAATGCCAGCAGGTCCGCGATCGCAAATGGCGAGTACATATTCCGTGGGCTGGACCTCAGCGAGCGAGAAACCAATAGTTTCGGGCAACCCGTTATCGGTGGCGAAACTACCAGCACACGCCTGCTTCGGGAGGGGAAGGAAGCGGCAACCCAAAATACGATCACCCTCAAGCAAGGTATCGTAGACCAATTCACATCAGGCGGCAGCTACGCTTACGATATTCTCAGTGGGCTTGGGCGGAAGACTAAACATGTGAATGATCCTAGCTTCGACCCATCTGCATGGATCGACAAGAACCGCTATTCAATGAGCCTTGATGCGCATTACTTCTCGACTATCATGGGAGCATCCTCTGAGAGCGAGGCTGTTGCTATCGCAGAAAACATCAGTGATCGTGAATCAGCGCAGAAGCGCATCCAGCGTATGGGCGGATTGGCTCAGCTCCTTGTCTATAGCTTAGCTGCACTACCTGACGCTGCCATTGTGTTGGTTGGGGCAGCGCTGGTAGCCACACCCTTCAAAGCGGCATTCAAGCGCAACAGGTCAGACAAATCGAAAACGCATACGTTGGCAGTCTGACGCTCTGAATGTCGTTACGGGTATGCCACGCATCGCCGCTCGCTCCTGTCTGCTGCTTGGCTGCGTATTCTTCATCGCTCTCCCGTTTTCTGTAGGCGCGATACAACCAATTTATCAGCGATGCGGAAGCGGACTACGGCTTAACTGCATCGTGGACGGTGACACGCTATGGAGCAGTGGTGTAAAAATCCGTATCGCTGATATCGACACGCCGGAAATCAGCCAGCCCCGTTGTGCAGCCGAAAAGACGCTAGGAGATCGTGCAACCCTACGGCTCATGGAACTGGTCAATGCCGGACCTTTCCAAATGCAGGCATGGCACGGACGCAACGAAGACAAGTATGGGCGCAAGCTTCGTATGCTGGTACGGGAAGGCCGATCCATTGGCGACATGCTTGTATCGGAAGGTTTGGCGCGGACATGGACCGGGAAAAGGCAACCATGGTGCTAACAGGTTTTCTGTACAGCCAAGGCTGATAGGGACGCAATACAAGGTAACGCTACGAGGCGGTTGTACGAGAACATTAAACCAAATCAAAGGCTTGAAATTATTTTAGCCAATCTTGAAATCCCCGTATTTGCCCACTGGTGAGCGCTTTCCGTCGTGACGCCTCATTGCCTATCCGAAGCTCTGCTTGCGCTCTGGCGGACTCCTCTGGCCGGAAGAGCGGCTATTGGAACGCAAAGTCTGCCGACAAAGCCAATCGGCAATAATATTTCTGGATTGATAGTCTTAATAACGGAAATTTAATCGTATTTCTGGCTCTTGTAGAGCTAACGTCGTATCATCAACATGTACAATGTTGTTGCGCATACCGGGACATGCTGCGGCTGTGGTTTCTACTGCGTAGGTCACTATCACTGCAACGTCGTACTGAGACGCATACATGCTTTCAACGGAAGGCCGATAGATTGTAACCAAAGACATTCCGGGTTTGAGAGCCGTGTAGAAAGCTGTTTCTGCTGGTATATCAACCGTCGCATCATATGCTAGTATATAAAACGAATTCTCCGATAAATCGATAGCGTCTTTATAGACATTCTTATTTGAATACGTATCCAATTTCTATTTATAGATTAGGATAATTGTATTTAATAGGGATAATTATGATATTATAATCTGTATATATACTTATTTGTATATTTCAATATTATTATTATAATCCATATATATAAGCTGTATACCTAACGGGAATGAAACTGATACCTCGTGCCGTTGAGTGTTGACTAAGGATAATTTCTTAACGGGATGCTTGGTTAAAGCCAAGCCTGTTATCCTAGTAGGGTCCGTCAGCTTTCCGCGACCGTCAGCCGTTCTATTTCGTAGCCAGACTATCGGTTGTCATGCTTGCTAATCCATCATGCGTCAACATCCTATCGGCCAGCTTTGTTTGGTCTTGGAGCCAGCTTGCATCAGGCTTTAAAGCTATGCTTTCAACTGGTGACTATCCCGATACAGCATCAGCGAAAGCTAATTCATGCCGAGTTCTATTTCTTAGTAGTGTCCAGATGGGTAGAAACCACTGAAAATCTTTCAGAGGAAAAGTCTTAGATGCAAGCAGCGACATCACATACCCCACTTGGCTAAAGCCATTTCCGCCCCGGCCTGATCAGCCCTGATCCTGAGAACCGTCTGTCTGGTCAATCCGGTGGCTTTGGAAATCTCGGAAGCGCCATTGCCTATAGCCAGCATGTCCACTACCTGCCGGAACGTCTTGCGGTCATAGCTGGGCTTCTTACCCCGGTAGCGTTCGGCGTCACCCTTGCTTGCCTCTATTCCGGCCCGCTGAGCGGCTTTCGTCGCTTCCGCCTGGGCTTGCGCCGTCGCGGCCATGAACGCAATCAGTGCGTCCCTGACGGCCTGCTGTATTGGATCAGCCGTCGCCCCATCGAACGTCATGCCATTGATGACGGTTTTGACTATCACGCCTTGCCGCATGAAATAGCGGATTGCGTCTGTCACGTCCTCGTAGTTCCGACCAAGCCTATCGACCCAGCGGACAACCAGCACGTCACCATGGCGCAGCCTATCGTACAGCCTCTTGCCTTCCGGCCTGTCTGCAAGTCTTGTGCTGACGCCTGATACACCATGGTCTGCAATCACCTCGTCGATGACGAAGCCTGCTTGCTCTGCTTGTGTACGTTGGTGATCAATCGTCTGGTCTATCGTTGATACGCGTGCATAAAGTACGGTCTTGGACATGGCCCATCCCTTCATCCGTTAAGGTGATGTCCGTTGATATACCTGTACGATGATCACAGTCAACCCTACCGTACACACTTTTGTACATCATTCTGGATGTACGTTACGGTATACCCCTTCGGACACCGACTCCCAGACCCCGCATTATGTCCTTTCCGCGATTGTGACTGCCCAAACAACCATTCTCGCACGTGGCTGGTAAGGAAACTAGATGCCTACCCGACTGGTCGCATGCCACGGGGGAAGTGGCTGTAATGAGTAGCTTAAATACCCCTTCGTAAAAATTATTAGTTTTCCCAAATGGATGCATTCTCAACGTTGTTCGACAGCCCCCAGTACCCTATAGAATACAATCAGAGATTACTTTAGACATGCTAGATGGCGTTCTGAACTGGATGGGACATGAACAAGGATATCAGTGTAACCAGCGTGGCCGAAGCAGTTGCACTGTGCAACAAGCTCAAAGAGGATGGAAAATACGATCTTTTCCGTGGCCAAACGCGGGACTGGCCTAAACTAATACCTAGCCTGCTCCGGGTCGCCGATGAGGCTTTGGTTGTTGCTGAGCAAAACCTTAGTGAGTTTCTTGAATGGGCGGAAATCGTTCCTCAAATGGCTTTCTATCGCGAACAACCGGGCGCGCCGATGGCTATTGCTCAACACTATGGAATTCCCACAAGATTTCTCGATTTGACAAGAGCACCCGATATCGCGGCGACCTTCTCAAAAGCACCATCGAACTCGGACACAAATGGAAAAACCTCCGTAATTTACTGCTTCAACTCTCATGACCTTTCAACACTTGAAGGCACTGAAATCATTGAGATAGATGTTGACAACCTGTGGCGCCTAGAGGCTCAGAACGGGCTTTTTCTGCGGGTGCAAAACGGCGATGCTGCGGCAACCATCCGCGAACACGCACTTAGAATACATTTTCCTCTCACGGAGATAAGCCCTGAGGAGCAACGAGCACTATATCCAGTAAGGAAAAGCGCTTTGGAATGCGTAATTGACCAGTGGATATATCGAAAACAACTCGAAGATTTGTTTTCAGAAATGACCTCCGCCGGGGACATCAAATTTGTAGGCGCAACACGGCGGCAGACATATGAGGGGGCCTTTCGATGGAGAAATCCGCCAGAACTCGATCCATCGTGGTGCAACAACGACCTCCGATGGGCCGTTCCGCCTGTGGAGAACGTTACGCTTCTCGTTGATCCCAAGCTTGTTACGATTAGCCCCCCGTACGGCACCGAGCTTAAACAGCTAAAGCGCGAGATTGAGGGGGCGATAGGACCATTAATACGTGAGAGCATCTCTACAGGTCGCTTGATCACCTTCGATATTAAATTACCTGCCAATGCGAGACATTTTGAGTGGGCCGTCTCTACACTTTCCAACAGATGCTGGGATGGGATTCGTTCGCTCCCGTACGATCAACAGGAAATGTTGAACTGCCTGAGCCTGTTAATATCACTGCTCATCATTCGAGCGCAAATGGCTCCTTCGGATTTTGACTGGGAAACTGAATATTGGGGAGAGCACATATTACTCGAAACGGCCCCGGTGGGTGGGCACATTGAGGCAGGAGGAGTGAAACTTTCGGATTTGCTTGACTGCATAGAAGGAAATTCAAAGTCAGGCCTAACAGCTTACATGCGAATAAAAATCAAAGAAGATCCCATATTCGTAATGAACTTCATCACAGACGCTTGGATGCTATTCAATTTCAACAAGTTCAAGAAGATGTTTTGCGAACAATTTATACCATCAGCACTGGATGCATATTTTCAAGAGTGCATCGATCATGAGGACATATCACTTACATTATTGTGGAGCTTAAGTTTCAATCCTTTGCTTCTTGGATACGTCACGGTTGTAAACTATAGATGGCAGTCTCCAATTGCGGTAGATTACGATTGCAACAAATGCATATACATTATGCCTGATATGAACAGGAGCGATGTACTAGAGTTGTTCGTGTCTTGTCTTCCACATGTTTTGTCCGGCGGCGCGCCATTCCAAGTCAAATTTCATGGTTATAGTCAGGACGCCAGAGAGATTTGGGAGATTCCTCGTTCAATTGAGCAGTGCAAATGGATTGTGGAAGATGCTGGCATTTCGGTACTAGAAGTTTTTCCATCGGCCATACCTAGTGATGAACGACCGCATCCTGACGGGCTAGGGGCATTTGAGATTTGGTTGATTGCGAACGGATTGATAAGTCTGATGCAGCAAACAGATCGAGCTCCACTACGAGCCCGTTTTGATGAGTTCTGCGAACAACTCCCCAAAGCAAATGCGAAGCTTGAAGCAACAGCGAGAAAAATGCTTGACTGGCGCGAACAGCTTTAGTCACGAGAAAAGGAGACAGGTTGCATAATTTTGGTACTAACCTGCCCAGTAATTCGAGGCTTCAAGCGGCAGGCAACCGCTCCGTCCTACCCAAGTAACATACGCGCCAATATCTACCGTTGAGAAGCAATCGTTGGCTGAGGTCTGGTGGTGCTCCGTGCCTAGTCCTGATATAGAAAGCTAGTACATAAAAGTGAGACATCGTGCCTCACTACCCTCCCGTAAAAGCCTATAGTATTCAATGCTTTATTTATTAGGAAATGCCTCACGTAAGCGGCACCGTTCGGTGTATCTGCATCGCGTGCTTTAAAAATGCTCAAGGTCTATTAAGGAAAGTCTCACACCCCAAGAGTAGCTGTCGTGCGTATCGGCTTGAAGCGGTTTTCATGCGAATTTCGGTGACGCCAAACAACACATACGTACCATGTATGACGCTTACCGCGAGAACGTAATGGAGAAATGATGCAGCATCCCTAAACCACGACACAAAATCGAAAATCACGAGGAGGCAGATTGTCATCACGGCTACATTCAGAATTAGCGCAATCCATTTAAGTCCCAGCAAATTGCGGAAGTAGCCGTACGTGATGTTTTCATCGTAGATGATGCGAAACTGGGTAGTGTCTCTAGTAGCCTCTCGTAACCAAGCAGCAGCTTCATTGTAAAATTGTCGCGCACCTAAAGGATTCGACCGTACGTCTTTCATAGTGGGGAACGGGCGACCCAATTTACTAGACAAAAAATGTAGATATCTTTGTTTAGTCTCGTCACTGAAGGTCCGGTCTTCATAGTACAGTGGGTCGAATGTGGGCCACCCATCATTGTCACGGTAAACGCGAGCTTGAACCCTCTTACCGGCTTCACGGGAGACATTCGATAGCGCAAACAAGATAACCACCAAGCCAATAGTGGCCCAAACTTGACTTGCATCAAAAGACTCAATTCCAAGTACAGCGATTAAAAAAGCTATTGATGGCGCAACTGCAATAATGGCCGGAGCTAGTCTTGCCTTTATTGTGTACAAGTCAAAATGTTCCAACTTCACACTCCATCAAAGGTTGCCTTCATTTTCCGCACTCGCCATTATCGTTTATTAGCGGATTTAAATGGTGAGGCATAGATGACTGATTTTTACGAGTTGGACTTTCTTGCAGTGGAAACTCAAAAGAGCGGCGATGCAATTTCTGTTCGCTACTCTATCAACGGACAGCAATACATCCATGTCGTCGATGGTGGGTTCTCGGAAACGGGCGACAGGATGGTCACGCATATCCGTGACCACTATGGAAACCCAGCGTTCATTGATCATGTGGTGGCAACTCACCCTGATGGTGACCACACAGTTGGTTTACGTGCAGTATTGAAAGCGTTTGATGTGGGTGCGCTGTGGATGTTACGGCCATGGGTCTACGTGGACTACTTATTGCCGGGCTTCCCTAGTTATACCAGTAGATCAGCATTAATTAACAAGTTACGAGAACTCTATCCAAATCTTGCCGCACTAGAGGATATTGCAAACGAGCGAAACATTCCGATCTACGAGCCGCTACAAGGCACTGTAATCGGTGCGTTTACCGTGCTCGCGCCATCGCTCGACCGCTACCTTCAATGTGTTTGGGCTTCTGATCGAACGCCTGAGAATAATCAGGTGCAGAAGACATCAGCAGTTTTGGGATTCACGTCTCTGGTTTTGGAAGCTGCAACAAGAGCGATAAACTACACGCTTGCTTCGTGGGGACTAGAGGCGTTCTCTCCTGAGGCTGTCAGTAGCGAAAATGAAATGAGCGTTGTACAGTATGCAATGTTGTGCAATGAGCGAATTCTGTTGACAGCAGACGCTGGACGAGACGGGCTCACCGAAACACTCGATTATGCTCCGCATGCGGGAATATCTTTTCCTGGTATCGACAGGTTCCAAGTTCCCCATCATGGCTCTCGTCGAAATCTAAGCTCGGAAATCTGTGACCGCCTACTAGGACCGAAGTTGGAGGCAAGAGCTACAGCTTCGAACTTTCATGCCTACATCAGCTCTGCCAAGGCTGATCCAGACCACCCAAGGAAGGTGGTAATCCGCGCCTGTATTCATCGTGGTGGGAACGTTTACATGACAGAAGGTCGATCCATCTGCGCTGGTATTAATAAACCGGATCGCTATGGGTGGACTAGCTTAGTTGCGGCCGATTATCCCCCTGAGCAGGAAGATGCTTGATAGGGTCTTTTGAGTGTTGTGTGCTCACTAATCCTATGCGATGCAAAGACACAAAAGGGGGACATCGTGTCCCCCTAGCCATCCTAGAAAGCCCGGCATCTAAGGCTTGTGAGCGATGGTGGGCGCTCTCTCCAGGCCCACCATTTTTCATTTCACGCTGCTGCTCGGACTATATTGGCTCACAGATATCTGGGCACCTTCTCCTCCAGCAACTTGACAAGCGCTGGGTCCATGAATGTGTAATTGTCTGGAATATTCATACATATCAGGCGCTTACCCTTGAGGGCGGCTCGATATCGGGTCTGCACTTTTGTGCGGTGAGCCTTTCCATGACGAAGATTATATCGGCCCATTCTATCAGTTCGTTAGAAAGCGGGGTCTCGGCGTCGTTGTTGGTACCGGCGGAAGAGACTTCTATGTGCGGCCAGGTTGAGAATACCTGTTCTGCGGTTGGGCTGCGGAGTTTATTCTGGCTGCAAATGAACAGGATGTTTTTCAACCCGATGAGCCTTCTTTTGGTTGCTGCGCGACATTATCACGGCTGTGGTGTGATATTGCGACTGATATAAGTTGCCGGTTGAATTTTCGGTCGAAAATGTGTGACAGCTACTTTAGTGAAAATATCATCTGTGGTTGCGTCAGGAGAATGTCCAGTGAGTGTGATGGTTGAGGATCCCAATAATCGTAGCACTGGCGTCTTCGGCATTGTCATGCGCGTCTTGCTGGTTTCGCTGGTGGCCATGATCGGCGGGAAGATTCTGCTGCCGGGGCTGGATCCAACTCTCCTGGCAACGCAGTTCGGAAATGGCGATGCGTCGCGGCTCGCCATTTTCGCTGTGGGTGTGGGTCCCGCTATGACCGCACTGGCGCTCGGACAGATCGTTCGACTGGTTGCTCCGCAACTCGACAAGAGCACCGCGCTTCTGATTGTCGAAAATGTCGTTGCGCTGTTGCTGGGTTTTTCTCAGGCAGCGGGCATCGCCCAATCCCTTTCAACGATGGGTTTTCTGGTTGATGACAGCGCCTTTGTCTATTGGGTCATCGTCGCATCATTGGTGGGCGGGGTTGCCATCTCGCTGGTTCTTGCGCGGCTGGTTGCCTTGCCAAGCCTTGTTGCGGGCCTTTGGATTGTGTGGGTTCTGCCAGCGTTGATTGGCTTGCCCGGCGAAGTTTCTTCTTCATTCGATCTTCTGCGCACAGGTGCGGCTGATGGTGGGCAACTGCTACTAGTTTTGCTCGTAATCGTCATCGGTGTTGCGCTGAGCTGGTTCGCCGCGCACTCGGTTATGCGGATCACACGAGAGCGGACCGACTTTGCGGGCATCAAAAAACATGTGCATGTGTTGAATGTCGTCGTGTGGCCACCACTGCTGGCTGCCATCGCCGGTAGTTATCTTTTGACACCACTTGCGTATATCGCGCCCTTCCTGTTCGAAAATGCCACGTTGCTGAACATCTACACATCTGGAATCATGCCCGTTCTCATCGTCGTTTTCGTCTTCGGTTATCGCCGCTTTTTTTCAAATGCAGGCGTCACCATGCCGGTTTCAGTCGCGCTCGTGGTAGCGGTAACACAGATCGCCTTGTTGCTGGGGGGAGGGTTTGTCACAAGACAGATGCTGTTGCCGCTCCCTCTCAGCAGCACCACTTTGCTTGTGCTGGTCACGGTCATCTACGCACTTGTCGATGCCATCCGCAGGCCGTCAGCGCAGGCTACTTGAGCAGTCACGAAAAGGTGTTGCCTGCGGAGCGGTGGCCGGTGTTTCCCGTTTTGGTGGATCGCAGGCGCTGCGTGTAACTTGACACGCCTTGCAGGCCGCCGCATCGATGGGATGAAATGCAGATTGATGAGGGAGGCACTATGACGAAACAAACGGCCAAAGCGATAACAGGCGTGCCACGCGCATGATTTTCGGCATTGTTCTCTCCGCGATCCTCATCTGCGCGTTGATCGCCTATCCCAAACATCTCAAGAAGATCGTTGCCGCGCTTGCCATCATCTGGGCAGCCACGGCGGCCTATGTGCTGTTTGATTGGCTGCGGGCGAGTGAGCGGGTTGAGGCCATCATCGCCACTGCCAGCTTTGATCCGACCTGCGTGGAGGCGAATGCGCCGATCCGGGTGACTTTTCACAACACCAATGATGTCGCCGTGCGGCGTCTGACCTATACGCTGGAGGGTTTTGAGGCAGCGTTCCGCGCTTCCGTTTCGTTTGATCCCTATCAGGTCAGTGAGCGACGGCTGGAGGCGCAGGAGACCTTTGCGGCCTGCCGGCCATTCCGGCTGCGCAACAATGAAAATGTCGATCCCCGTAGTCTGGAGTGGCGGGTCACGGTCAACTCTGCAGAGTTCGAATAGGCGAGATTCGTCGTCCAAACGCCAATGTTCACGGTTTTTTGAAGCCGGCTGAATCAGTCGAAAAAATCAGCTGATATAAACTGGCTATCAATGCTTTCGCGTCATTATGCCTTTAGCCGGTGACGTCGCGTGCAAGCGGGTTGCAACTTTAGAACACTTGTCTGGCCATCCTCGCAGTGTCATGTGAACCCCCACGTCTTGCACTACCAAGAAGGTTTTCAGTTGGTTTCAGTATCACGCGTCCTGAAAATTGGCATTCTCTGCCTCATCGCCGTGCCGGCAACAGTCGGCGCGCATATGGGGTTCAACCAGTTGACTGGTAACTTCCACGAGGTCCTGCCGGGCGAGCTTTACAGATCCGGCCAGCCCAGCGGTGATGATGTCCAGAAATACGCCCAGCAATTCGGCATCAAAACCATCATCAATCTGCGCGATGAAAATCCCGATGGCTGGTACAGCGACGAAAAGAACGCCGCTGATCGCAACAACGTCAAGCTGATCGATTTTCCCATGAGTTCCGCCCGGGAACTGCCACAGGCTCAGGCCGAAGAACTGGCGCGGATCATGAAGGATGCGCCAAAGCCCGTGCTCATTCATTGTGAACATGGTGCGAACCGAACCGGTCTGGCGTCGGCCATCTATGTCGGTGCTGTCGCGAAAAAAAGCGAAGCGGATGCCGAGTTCCAGCTTTCACCCTTTTACGGCCATGTGCCCATTCCCGGTGTGGGCCGTTACGCCATGTACCAGTCCTGGGATGATTTTGAAGAGACGATCGGGTTCTGACCCGGTTGCGCCCCTCATCTTCGATAGTGTGGGGCGTGAGACCCTCGGGACAAGCCGGAGGGTGATGGAGGAGAGGGGTAACCTCTCCAATCCTATGAGGTCTTAAAACCGACCGCCTTTTTCCGAGATAACCTTCGTCAAGCTGCCATCTGCCGGAAACAGCGGAATGAGGCAGGCTTGCAGCGCGTGGTAAATATCACTTTTGCCGGGGAAAAGCGTGTTGGCGGGCGCCAGATTTTCCGTCAGTTCCTCGTGCCAGCCGCCATGCTTGTGGTCGATAAAGCTGTTGGCGATGGTACTCCAGACGCGGCGATAGCTGTCCTCGTAGAACTCGTCAGCGGGCAGGTGCTCGTTGAGGAAGTGGGCTGCACCGGCTGCCTCGCACATCGGCCACCACAGCTTTTCGGTCTTTTTAGGCGTGTTGTCCCAGTCCAGTGTGTAGAAGAAGCCGCCTTTGGTGCGGTCCCAGCCGAGAGACATGGATTGAACGAACAGCGCCTTGGCCGCGGCTGGCATCCACTCATGCTTGCGCTCGCCCAGCACCCAGAGCTGGAGAATGAGGCGTGACCATTCCAGCCAGTGGCCGGGGGTGGTGCCGGAAGGGCGGAACATTTCGTTGCCGCTGTAATCCTTGTTCAGCACCCAGTTCTCGTCAAAATGCTCAGGCACACGGAAGTCCAGAGCGCCAGCGGCACGACGAATGACGAGATCCGCAATGCGTCCGGCCTTGCTCAGATACTCGGTATCATCTGTTACCTCATATGCCGCCATCAGTGCTTCGGTCAGGTGCATGTTGGAGTTCTGGCCGCGATAATTCTCGACAGGCGACCAGTCGCGGTGGAATTCCTCGTCGATCGCGCCGTATTTTTCTTCCCAGAACCGCGTTTCGAGAACCTCGGTAATATCCGCCAGCATCTGGTCGGCCAGCGGGTGGCCAACAGCCTTGGCAGAGGATGCGGCCAGCAGCACGAAGGCGTGGCCGTAACCCTGCTTGGTGGCATCGACGGGGCCGTTCTCATCCACCTGCCAGAAATAGCCGCCATGCTGGGCATCGCGGTGGTTGTTCCACAGATAGGTCATGCCATGGTCGATCACATCGCCACAGCCGGGGCGGCCCAGCAGGTGGCCGAGTGAAAAGCAATGCACCATGCGGGCCGAGGCGTGAATGCCGCGCACAGGATTTTCCGCCTGCAACGGCGCACCCTGCCGGTCCAGGTCGAAAAACCCACCTTTGGGGTTGATGGCGTTGTACTGGAAGAAATCGAACAGACCTTCCGCCTGCTTGGCCAGCCATTGCCGGTGCCAGGGCAGGGTGCTCCAGTTTGACTTGCCGTGATCCGCTTCGGTCATGTTTTCCTCCGTATGATATGCTCCAGCAATTCTCTATATCTTTGGGACGTAACAGTGTCATCCATAACGGAAATTTCGTATCCTTAGCGTAGAAGGGTCGCGAAACCTGGAAATGAATGATATATTGACATAAAGATATCTTTATGTGACTGACAAAAGACGAAACACATGGGAATGAGGAGTGTGCCGATGTTGGACGATCTGTTTGGCCCTACGGGCAACAAGCGTGACGGCGCGGAAATCCTGAAGGCGCTTCAGCAGGCGGCGCGGGAGCGCATACTCATTCTCGATGGCGCGATGGGAACGCAGATCCAGGGGCTTGGCTTCGATGAGGATCATTTCCGTGGCGACCGGTTCATCGGCTGCGCCTGTCACCAGCAGGGCAACAACGACCTTCTGATCCTCTCCCAGCCGGATGCGATTGAGGACATCCATTACCGCTATGCCATGGCGGGCGCGGATATTCTGGAAACCAACACGTTTTCCTCCACGCGCATCGCGCAGGCGGATTATGAGATGGAAGGCGCGGTCTATGATTTGAACCGCGAAGGCGCGTTCATCGTCCGCCGTGCCGCCCAGCGCGCTGAGCGGGAAGATGGCCGCCGTCGCTTCGTGGCCGGTGCCATTGGCCCCACCAACCGCACGGCCTCCATTTCGCCAGATGTGAACAATCCCGGCTACCGCGCCGTCAGCTTTGACGATTTGCGGCTGGCCTATGGCGAGCAGATCGATGGCCTGATCGATGGCGGTGCCGATCTCATTCTCATCGAAACCATTTTCGATACGCTGAACGCCAAGGCCGCCATCTTCGCGTGTGAAGAGCGTTTCGCCGCCAAGGGCATTCATCTGCCTGTGATGATTTCGGGCACGATTACCGATCTTTCAGGCCGCACGCTGTCTGGCCAGACGCCAACTGCCTTCTGGAATTCCGTACGCCATTCCAATCCGTTCACCGTTGGTTTGAACTGTGCGCTGGGTGCCAGCGCCATGCGTCCGCACCTTCAGGAATTGTCTGAGGTCACTGACACTTTCATCTGTGCTTACCCCAATGCGGGCCTGCCCAACGAGTTCGGTCAGTACGACGAAACGCCTGATATGATGGCAGCCCAGGTGGCGGAATTTGCCCGCGAAGGTCTCGTCAACATCGTCGGCGGCTGCTGTGGTTCCACGCCGGAACATATTCGCGCCATCGCCGATGCCGTTGCCGGACACGCGCCGCGCAAGGTGCCGGAGCATCGCTCCTTCATGTCGCTGTCTGGCCTCGAGCCCTTCACGCTGACCAAGGACATTCCCTTCGTTAACGTGGGAGAGCGCACCAATGTCACCGGCTCTGCCAAGTTCCGCAAGCTGATTACGGCTGGCGATTACACCGCAGCTCTCGCCGTCGCCCGCGATCAGGTGGAAAACGGCGCGCAGATCATCGACATCAACATGGATGAAGGCCTGATCGACAGCCAGAAGGCCATGGTCGAGTTCCTCAATCTTATCGCCGCCGAGCCGGACATCGCCCGTGTGCCTGTCATGATCGACTCATCCAAATGGGAGATCATCGAGGCTGGCCTGAAATGCGTTCAGGGCAAATCCATCGTCAACTCCATCTCGCTGAAGGAAGGTGAGGAGAAGTTTCTGGAGCAGGCGAGCCTCGTGCGCAATTATGGCGCGGCCGTCGTCGTCATGGCGTTCGATGAAGTCGGACAGGCGGATACCTATGAGCGCAAGGTGGAAATCTGCACCCGTGCCTACAAGCTTTTGACCGAAAAGGCAGGCATTCTGCCCGAAGATATCATCTTCGACCCCAACGTCTTTGCGGTCGCCACCGGTATTGAAGAACACAACAATTACGGCGTGGATTTCATCAACGCCACCCGCACAATCCGTGAAACCATGCCGCTGGTGCATATTTCCGGCGGCGTTTCCAACCTGTCATTCTCCTTCCGCGGCAATGAGCCGGTGCGTGAAGCTATGCATGCCGTGTTCCTCTACCACGCCATTCAGGCGGGCATGGATATGGGCATCGTCAATGCGGGCCAGCTCGCGGTCTATGAAAGCATCGACCCGGAACTGCGGGAAGCCTGCGAAGACGTGGTGCTGAACCGCCGTGCCGATGGCACGGAACGGCTGCTCGAAGTGGCGGAGAAATTCCGGGGCGGTCCGGGACGTGAAGCCAGGGTTCAGGATCTGGCCTGGCGCGACTGGTCGGTTGAAAAGCGTCTGGAGCATGCGCTGGTCAACGGCATCACCGAATATATCGATGCGGATACGGAAGAAGCGCGCCTTCAGGCCGCCCGTCCTCTGCATGTTATCGAAGGTCCGTTGATGGCGGGCATGAATGTGGTGGGCGACCTATTCGGCTCCGGCAAGATGTTCCTGCCGCAGGTCGTCAAATCCGCCCGCGTCATGAAACAGGCCGTGGCTGTTCTTCTGCCCTACATGGAAGAAGAAAAGCGCCTCAATGGCGGCGAGCAGCGCAAATCCGCTGGCAAGGTGCTGATGGCAACGGTGAAGGGCGACGTTCACGATATCGGCAAGAACATCGTCGGCGTCGTTCTGGCCTGCAACAATTATGAGATCGTCGATCTGGGCGTCATGGTGCCAGCCACCAAGATTCTGGAAACGGCGATTGCTGAAAAGGTCGATGTGATCGGCCTGTCCGGCCTCATCACGCCATCTCTGGATGAGATGGTGCATATGGCGGCTGAAATGGAACGGCAGGGCTTCGACATTCCGCTGCTGATCGGTGGCGCGACGACGAGCCGCGTGCACACGGCGGTCAAAATCCATCCGCGCTACGAGAAGGGTCAGGCGATCTATGTCACCGATGCCTCGCGTGCGGTTGGCGTGGTCTCGGCCTTGCTGTCGGAAGATCAGAAGCCAGCCTATATTGAAGGCATCCGCGCGGAATATGCCAAGGTGGCGGAAGCCCATGCACGCAACGAGCGTGAGAAGCTGCGGCTTCCGCTGGCACGGGCGCGTGCCAATGCTCATAAGGTGGATTGGACGGCCTATCAGCCGGTCAAGCCGCAGTTCCTGGGCACCAAGACGTTCGAGACCTACGACCTTGAGGAACTGGCAAAATATATCGACTGGACGCCATTCTTCCAGACCTGGGAAATGAAGGGCCGTTACCCCGCCATTCTGCAGGACGAAAAACAGGGTGAGGCGGCGCGCCAGCTTTTTGCTGATGCGCAGGCCATGCTGAAGAAGATCATTGACGAAAAGTGGTTCCGCCCACGCGCCGTCATCGGCTTCTGGCCCGCCAATGCGGTGGGGGATGATATCCGCCTGTTTACGGATGACACTCGTTCGGAAGAACTCGCAACCTTCTTCACGCTTCGCCAGCAGCTTTCCAAGCGCGATGGCCGCCCCAATGTGGCGCTGTCAGATTTCGTGGCGCCACGCGATGGCGGCGTGACGGATTATGTCGGCGGCTTCGTGGTCACGGCAGGCATTGAGGAAGTGGCGATTGCCGAACGCTTCGAGCGCGCCAATGACGACTACTCCTCCATTCTCGTCAAGGCCTTGGCAGACCGCTTCGCCGAAGCCTTTGCCGAGCAGATGCACGAGCGTGTGCGCAAGGAATATTGGGGTTATGCGGCGGATGAGAGCTTCGCGCCGGATGAGCTGATCGGTGAATCCTACGCCGGCATTCGCCCCGCGCCGGGTTATCCCGCCCAGCCGGACCACACCGAGAAGGAAACGCTGTTCCGCCTACTGGATGCGACCAAGGAAACCGGCGTGGTGCTGACGGAAAGCTACGCCATGTGGCCCGGCTCCTCCGTCTCAGGCCTCTATATCGGCCACCCGGAAAGCTACTATTTCGGCGTTGCCAAGGTGGAGCGCGATCAGGTCGAGGACTATGCTGAGCGCAAGGGTATGGCCGTCACCGAGATCGAACGCTGGCTGGGACCTGTACTGAACTACGTGCCGACCGAGGCTGCCAAAGAGGTGGAGCCTGCCTGATACTCCACGCGAGGTCGTTACTGGTCTGATTCCGGTTTCGGCCCTTAGTTGTTGATTTGAAATGAAAAAAGCGCGGTTCGTTCCGCGCTTTTTTGTTTCCAGCTGGTCAAAGGCCTATCGCCGGACCTCACTCGAACCGGTCGATAATGCTGATGCCGCTATCGGTAAACGTGTTCATGGCGGGCAGGGCGGTTACGGCGTCTGTGAGCGAGATGTGGCGGCCGATCAGCTTTTCGGGTGCCAGCTTGCCGCTTCGGATCATGGCCAGCATGTCGTCATAGCGCCAGGCCTGCATGCCGTGGCTGCCATAGATTTCCAGCTCGTGGGCAATGACCCGCGCCATCGGAATTTGCGGCATGGAATGATCAGCCAGCATCAAACCCACCTGCACGTGGCGTCCGCGACGGCGCAGATTGCTGATGGAGTTGCAGCAGGTCTGGGGATGGCCGAGCGCATCGACGGAGACATGCGCGCCGCCGCCGGTGATCTCGCGCACGGCTTCGCTCACATCGGCGACCTCACGGCTGTTGATGGTGGCGGTTGCGCCCAGTTGCCGTGCCAGCGCCAGCTTGTCTTCTGCAATATCGATGGCGATGACCTGCGCGCCAAGCCCTGCGCCGATCATGATGGCGGAAAGGCCAACGCCGCCGCAGCCATGCACCGCCAGCCACTCGCCGCCCTTCAAGCGGCCCTGATCAACCACGGCGCGGAAGGATGTGGCAAAGCGGCAACCGAGGCTCGCGGCCGTATCGAAACCCATGTCTTCTGGCAGATGCACCAGGTTTTGGTCGGCGTATTCTATCGCGACATATTCCGCGTAGGAGCCCCAATGGGTGAAGCCCGGCTGGAACTGCGTTTCGCAAACCTGCTGGTTGCCGGAGCGGCACTCCTGGCAATGGCCACAGCCGGACACGAAGGGAACGGTGACGCGATCACCCACCTTGAACCGCATGACGTTTTTACCGACAGCTGAAATCACGCCCGCAAATTCATGCCCCGGCACATGCGGCAGCTGGATATCGGTGTCATGTCCCATCCAGCCGTGCCAATCACTGCGGCAAAGACCCGTCGCCTTCACCTCGACCACCACACCGCCCGCTGTCGGTTCCGGGTCCGCCAGGTTGGCTATGCGGGGTGCCTCACCGAAGGTTTCGTAAAACAATGCACGCATGAGTTTTCTCCTGAGACGACTTGAGATCGCGTCCTTTTCGCTGGAAACGATCTAGCCGGATTTCTCAGTCCGAAACAGTGCGTCAGTCTGCTACAATCATCAAATCTTCTGATGCAAATTTCAGCGTGATGCGCTCGCCAATCGCTGGCGGTGTCTTGCCGGGATCATTGAACATATCGAAGGACAGCGTCGCGCCGCCCACATCCATGCGGGTGCGAATGACCGAGCCGAGGAAGTGGCTGGAGGTCACAAGGCCCGATATCGCGACATCGCCGATGCTGGCCTCGCCCAGCGACCCAGCTTCGGGGCGTAGTGCCACCGTCACCTGTTCGCCATCGGCCTTGTTCAATGGCTTTTTTAGCGAAACCTGCTGGTCGCCAATCCGAATGGTGCTGGTGGAGGCATCCACCACGGTCGCGTCGATGAGGTTCAGCGTGCCGACGAAGGACGCCACGAACCGCGTTGCTGGCTTGTTGTAGATATCGAAAGGCGATCCGATCTGATCGGCCCGTCCGGCATTCATCACCACGATGCGGTCGGAAATAGTCAGCGCCTCTTCCTGATCGTGCGTTACGAAAATGGTGGTAATGCCTAGTTTGCGCTGAATGCTGCGGATTTCCTCACGCAGCGAAACGCGGATTTTGGCATCCAGCGCCGAAAGCGGCTCATCTAGCAGCAGCACCTGCGGCTTTGGTGCGAGCGCCCGTGCCAGCGCCACGCGCTGCTGCTGCCCGCCAGACATCTGGTAGGGGTAGCGGTCCGCCAGATGATCGAGGTGGATCAGCGCCAGCATTTCTTTCACGCGGGCATCGATCTCGGCCTTGGGCTTGCCCGCGATCTTGAGGCCGAAGGCCACGTTCTCATAGACATTCATGTTGGGAAATAGGGCATAGGCCTGAAACACCATGCCGATATTGCGCTGGTTGGGTTTCAGGCTCGTCTGGTTCTTGCCGTTGATCGTGATGGCGCCTTCGCTTGGCGTCTCGAAACCCGCAATCATGCGCAGGATTGTGGTCTTGCCGCAACCCGATGGCCCGAGGAAGGAAACGAATTCTCCCTGCTCAATGGCCATGTTGAAATCATGGACGACCTGCACCGCGCCGAAGGATTTTCTAATGTTCTGAAGTGTCAAAAAGCTCATAAAATAAATCCTCAGGCCTTGGGAGGCGCGCCTTTGTGATAGCGCGAGACGAGTTGGATAAGGCCCAGGCAGCCCCATGTGATGCCGAAGGAAATAACGGCGAGCGCGGCGGGCTCATAGGCACGGTTGGCGCCCAGCAATTGCATGTAGGGACCAAAGGCCGGGCGGTTCAAAAGCGCTGCCATGGTGAATTCACCGATGACGATGGCAAAGGTGAGGAATGCGCCCGAGAGAACGGCAACGAGAACATTCGGCAGAATGATACGCGCCAGAATGGTGGTCCATCCTGCGCCCAGACTTTGCGCTGCTTCCGTGAGCGTGGCGATGTCGATGGTGCGAAGCCCGGTATCGACGGCGCGGTACATATAGGGCAGCGCCAGCGTCGTATAGCCGAAGATCAACAGCAGGTTGGTGCCGGATGTCGATCCCGTCAGTGGCAGCCAGCTGGAGGTGTTGTAAAGCCTGATATAGCCGAAGACGATGACGATGGCCGGAATGACGAGCGGCAAAAGCGTGATGAACTCAATGACGGGCCGAAGGGCTGGCAGTTTCAGCCGCACCCAATAGGCCGTTGGCACCACCAGCAGAATGCCGAAGACGATGGTGCAGAGTGCCATCATGATCGAAAAGGTGAAGGTCTCCTGAAAGCGCGGGTCACTCAGCACCTTGCCGTAAGCGTCGAAGGAATATTCGCCGCGCCGCATTTTGAGCGAAAAATTCGTCATGCCGATCAGCGGCAGGGCGAAGTAGAGCAGGCCGAACAGCAGCGCGCCCCAGGCAAAAATACGCTTCATTTCAGCCACCTCTCGCTGCGCGTGCGCATCCAGATATAGAGCGTGTTGGCAATGCAGGTCACGAGGATCATGCCGAAGGCAAGCGCATAACCGAGATGTGGGTTGCCCAGCACGTCACCACGAATTTGCGCAAACAGCAGAATGGGCACGATGTTGAGCGAGGAGCCCGTCAGCGCAATCGCCGTTGCGACAGCACCGAAGGCATTGGCAAACAGCAGCGAGAATGTGCCGAGAATGGAGGGCAGCAGGATGGGGAAGGCGACCATGCGCCAATACTGGAAGCCGCTGGCACCGAGGATTTCGGCAGCTTCGCGCCATTCGCGCTTCAGGCCATCCAAGGCTGGTGTGATGATGAGGATCATCAGCGGGATCTGGAAGAAGAGATAGGTAACGGTCAGGCCCCAGAAGGACAGAATGTTGAAGCCCAACAGGCGAAGATCAAGGCCGAGCTGCGTTTTCAAAAACACGGTGACGAGGCCGACAGGCCCAAGCGTTGCGATAAAGGCAAAGGCCAATGGCACGCCAGCAAATTGCGATGCGACACCCGAGAATGTCAGAAGCGGCGCGCGGATTTTCTGTGGAAGTCCACCGAGAACGACAGCTGTTGCCACACCGAAGCCGATGAGACAGCCGAGCAGCGCGGATGCGACGCTGATCTTGATGGAAATCCAGTAGGCCGAAAGAATGGATTCGGTGAACAGGCCCGCGATGTTTTCAAGCGTGAAATCGCCGTCCGGGTTCTGAAAAGCGCCAAGAACGATCTTCATCGTCGGCATGATCAAAAAAAGAAGAATGAAAATTGCAAATGGCAAAACGCCAAGCCATTCCAGCTTCGGGCGAAACCGTCCTGGTGGTCGCGGGGGCGCGCCCATAGTGTTTGATGACATACCACGTTCCCGAACGCCGCTGTAACAGCGGTCTTTTCATTGTATAAAACCATCTGCCCCGAACTTTGAAAAGTCCGGGGCAGATGTATTGGTCGTTACTTCACGTTCGCGCCGACAACCTTGTCCCAACCGCCGGTGACGGCAGCCTTGTTGGCATCCAAGTCTTCGAGTGTCGGGAAGATTGCCTTTTCATAGGCTGCTGCTGGTGGCAGGGCATCCAGCAGATCCTTTGGAATCTTGTTGGCCTTGGCCAAAGCGTTGAAGCGGATTGGGTGGCAGAAGCCCTTCAACCAGCCCAGCTGTCCTTCGTCGGAATAAAGGTGTTCCATCCACAGCTTTGCAGCGTTTGGATGCGGTGCGTAGGCGGAAATGCCCTGCACATAGACACCGGCCAGCGCGCCCTTTGTCGGCACGACGACTTCTGTTGGCGGGTTGCCATTCAAAGTCTTCGCCCAAGACAAGGCATTGTAGTCCCAGGTCACGACGATCGGCGTCGCACCCTGTGCTACGGTGCCAGCCTTGCCGATGACAGGTAGGAAGTTTCCAGCCTTGTTCAGCTCGCCGAAATATTTCAGTCCAGCTTCACCGGCTTCCTTGCCGTCCTTGGCTCCGGTGGAAAGACCGGCTGCGAGCACGCTTAGAATTGCCTGGCTGGAAGCGCGCGGGTCACCTGCAAGTGCCACCTGACCAGAATATTCCGGCTTGAGCAGATCGGCATATTCCTTCGGCGAATTAGATACCAGATCCTTGTTCACCAGAATGGACATGACACCGTAATAGTCGCCGTACCAGTGGCCGTCGGCATCCTTCACATTGTCAGGAATTTCGTCCCATGTGGATACCTTGTAAGGCTGCAGAAGACCTTCCTTTTTGGCCTGTGGGCCGAATGCCAGACCAACGTCGATCACGTCAGGAGCCTGTGGACCCTTATTGTCCTTGTTGGCCTTGATGGCTTCCACTTCGTCGGCAGAGCCAGCGTCCGGGTTCAGTTCGTTGACCTGAATTTCGGGATACTTGGCCTTGAACGAGGCGATGACGTCGCCATAACCGCACCAGTCGTGTGGCAGGGCGATGGTCGTCAGCATGCCTTCCTTCTTGGCGGCTGCAACGAGTTCTGCGCTCGGTGCGGCAGAGGCAATCGCGGTGGATGCGATGACCATTGCTGTGGTCAACGATAGCAGTCGGCGGCTGTGCGAGATCACGGTTAGTTCTCCTCTGTGTACGATGCGTCTGGCGACGCTGATACGTGGGTTGCATGAATGTTATGTGACGGATTTTTCAGGCGGCATCCTGCCCTCATCATGGTCCCTGCCGTTTTCTTGCCATCATTGCGCCCATTCGTCGCCATGATATTTAAAAAACGACATAAATGATCCATATTGCGCCGTTGTGTCGGTCTGGCGATGTCTTCAGCTTTCCCCTTTTTCCGGTTTTCGAAAAAGACGGGTCTGTTCGAACAGGCCTTCCAGCGAATTCATGCGCTTGCGGGTCTCATCCCAGCCATTGTTCTGCACCGCCTCGATCAAGGCCTCCACGACGAAGAGCGTCACCACCGAGCTGTCCCAGGCCGAGGGCGCCTCTATGCGCACGCGAAATGTGTGTTCCGCAAAGCGCGAAACGGGGGAGATCCACTGGTCGGTGAAGAGCAGAATACGCACGTCATTGTCATGCGCCACCTGCGCCAGCGTCACCATATCCTGCTCGTAGCGCCTGATATCGAAGATCACCAGAACATCGCCCGCATTCATGTTCAGCATATATTGCGGCCATGAGCTGGAGTTGGATGACATCAGCGCCGTCTTTGGGCGGATGACCTGCATGTGGGTGAAGAAATATTCCGCAATGGACCCGGTAATGCGCCCGCCGACGAAGTAGATGCTGCGTTTTCTGTCGGCCAGAAGGGCTGCGGCATTGTCGAAGGATGCCGTATCGAGATCGCTCAGCGTATCGCGCAAGTTTCCGGTGATGGCATCGGCAAAGCGGTTGAGAATATGCAGGCCCGGTGCGTTGCTTGCCCACCGGTCATGCTTGGTAATCGGGTTGGAAATGGTGGCGTCCAGTTCCTGGTGCAGCCGTGCCTGAAATTCAGGATAGCCCTTGAAGCCGAGCTTCTGCACCATGCGCGCAACGGTTGGCGTCGAGACGCCGGCATTTTCGGCAACCACGGTCATGCTGCCAAGGCCCGAAACCGGGTAATTGCCGAGAAGACTTTCCGCTAAGCGCTTTTCGGCACGCGTCAGGCTCTCGTAGTGAGCCTGGATAACGTCCGAAACGGTCGCGGCTGAAGTGTGCAAATTTTTCCCCTAGCCGGTCTTTTCGCCGGTCTGTTAGCGCAGATTAAGATACGGGGGGCGAGCGGAGTCAATCAAAAAAATGAAGAGAATATTTCAAAAATCATTTGACACTTCGGCGTGTGTGAAGAATTCTTTCCCAACTGTCGGGGGACAGTGATGTTGGCAGCGGGGTACACCATGACGGTGCAGAAGACGTTTTTCACACATGACGAGCCTGCGCCCGTTGTCGTGGAAAATCCGCACGGCGCAGGCCGTGTGCTGCTAGTTTGCGAACATGCATCTTGCGCCATGCCAGCCCGCTACGGCACCCTTGGCCTGAGCGAGGATGTGCTGAAAAGCCATATTGCCTGGGACCCCGGCGCACTGGCTGTCGCGAGGCTTCTGTCGCAAAGTCTGGATGCGACGTTGATCTACCAGAATTATTCCCGCCTGATTTATGATTGCAATCGCCCGCCGGAATCGGCCTCGGCCATGCCTGTCATCAGCGAGATCTACAATATTCCCGGCAATCTGGCCCTTGATGATGCGGAGCGTTTCGCCCGCACGGCGGCACTCTATATCCCGTTCCAGTCCGGCGTCCGCGACCTGATTGACGCCAAGGGCGAGGCGGGCATCGAGACCATTCTCGTCACCATGCACAGCTTCACCCCCGTCTATCACGGCAAGCACCGCGAGGTGGAAATCGGCCTTTTGCATGATGCCGATGCGCGGCTGGTGGATGCGATGTTGGAGCACACGGAAGCCAGCAATTTCCGGGTCGAGCGCAACGAACCTTACGGCCCGCAGGATGGTGTCACGCACACGCTTCGCCTGCATGCGCTCCCCGGCGGGCTGTTGAACGTCATGATCGAGGTCCGAAACGACCTCATCGAGAATGAGGAGGGGCAGCGGGCTGCTGCCGATTTTCTAAGCGGTCTTTTGAAAAAGGCAATCGCCGCGCACAGCCCATGAGGAAAAGGTGAATGAAGACCGCCGCATATCCACAAGAAGGCCATGAGGCCCGGAATGCAGCGTGGGAACAGCAGACGTGCAGGGCACGGTGGGTTTGCCCATCATGCCGAAACTGGGGCAAAATCGGCCATTCCGGCTGACAGCCTGTTTTTCTTGATCAGGAGAGAACGGCATGGACAGTTCATCATCAGGCGTCAGCTATAAGAAAGCTGATGCATCCTATTTCGAAAAAAGAGGGCTCTCGCGTTACGCGGGCGTCTGGTCGCTCTGGGCGCTGGGCGTCGGTGCGGTCATTTCAGGCCATTTTTCCGGCTGGAACTTCGGCTTTGCCACCGGCGGCTGGGGCGGCATGCTGGTTGCGGGCATCATCATCGCCATCATGTATCTGGGGCTCACATTCTCCATCGCGGAAATGAGCCCGGCATTGCCGCACACCGGTGCTGCCTATTCCTTTGCCCGCACGGCCATGGGCCCGTGGGGCGGCTTCATCACCGGGCTATGTGAAAACGTCGAATATGTTCTCACCCCCGCCGTTATCGTCACCTTCATCACGGCCTATGTGAACTCCATTTTGGGGTTGGATCCCGTCTATTCTCCGCTCTTATGGGTTCTGTTCTACGCGATCTTCCTCGCGCTGAACGTCTACGGGCTTGAACTATCGTTTAAGGTAACGCTGGTTATCACGCTGATTTCGCTCGCTGTTCTCGTGTTCTTCTGGATCAGCGCCATCCCCAACATGGATTTCTCGCGCTGGGCGCTCAACATCGGCGTCGGCCCGGATGGTGCGGCGGTTGAACTTCCCGAAGGCAATGGCTCCTTCTTCCCCTTCGGCATTTCCGGCGTTCTGGCCTCGCTCCCCTTTGCGGTCTGGCTGTTTCTCGCCATCGAGCAGCTTCCGCTGGCAGCAGAAGAATCGGTTGATCCAAAGCGCGATATGCCCAAGGGCATCATTCTCGGCATCATCACATTGATGGTTTCGGCTTTCATGATCGTGCTGCTCAACCCATCGCTGCCCGGCGTCGGCGCGTTCCATCTCGGCTCATCGCTGGAGCCGTTGCTGGATGGTTTCAAGGCTGTTTATGGTGATGGTGGCGTTGTGCTGCTCGGCTTCGTGGCGCTTACGGGCCTCATCGCCAGCTTCCACACCATTCTTTATGCGCAGGGTCGCCAGATCTACTCGCTCTCGCGGGCGGGTTATTTCCCAACGCTTCTGTCGGTCACGCACCCCAGGTTCAAGACGCCGCATGTGGCCATGCTCACAGGCGCCCTCGTCGGTCTTACTGTGATGATGATCATCTGGTTTGCGCTGGGTGCGACTGAGGGCGGCAGCATTATCGGTAGCGTGCTTCTCAACATGGCCGTGTTCGGCGCGATGTTCTCTTATATCATGCAGGCCATCTCCTTCATCATGCTGCGCCGTAACCTGCCGGATATCGAGCGGCCATTCCGCTCGCCACTCGGCATTCCCGGTGCTGTGCTGACCATCATCATTGCCGTCATAACCTTGCTCTATCAGGTACAGGACCCGAATTTCACCAAGGGCGTCATCTGGGTTGCGCTGTGGTTTGCCGTCGCGATTGCCTATTTCGCGCTGGTCGGGCGTCACCGCCTCATTCTTTCACCGGAAGAGGAATTTGCACTGGAGCACAAGCAGGCCGCACTCAACGCGGCGGCATCGAAGGCTTGATCCAACTCCAAAGGGCGACCGGCAACGGTCGCCCCATTTGAACAACAGGAAACGAGAAAATCATGACGACGACCTACACATTCGACGAATTGAAAAAGGATGTCGCTGAGCGGCGCATAGACACGGTTCTGGCATGCGTCGTGGATATGCAGGGTCGTCTGATGGGTAAACGGTTTCAGGCTGAGTTCTTCGTGGAAAGCGCCTATGAGGAAACCCATTGCTGCAACTATCTGCTGGCAACCGATATGGAGATGGAAACCGTTCCCGGTTACAAATCCGCCGGTTGGGACAAGGGCTATGGCGATTATACGCTGAAGCCTGACCTCTCCACCCTGCGGCGGGTGCCGTGGCTGGAAGGCACGGCACTTGTTCTTTGCGATGCCTATGACCACCACACCCATGCCGAAGTGGCGCATTCGCCCCGCGCTATTTTGAAAAAGCAGGTCGCGCGGCTGGAGGCCATGGGCCTCAAGGCCTTCATGGCGACAGAACTTGAATTCTTCCTCTTCGACCAGAGTTTCGAGAATGCCCGCTCCGGTGGCTACCGTGATCTGAAGCCAGCCAGCCCCTATAGCGAGGACTACCACATCTTCCAGACCACCAAGGAAGAAGAGGTGATGCGGGCTATCAGAAACAATCTGCAAGCCGCTGGTATTCCGATTGAAAATTCCAAGGGCGAAGCCTGCGCCGGTCAGGTCGAGCTGAATGTACGCTATGCCGATGCGCTTGTTATGGCCGACCGCCACGCCATCATCAAGAATGCCTGCAAGGAAATCGCCTGGTCCAAGGGCAAGGCCGTCACTTTCCTTGCCAAGTGGAATTATGATGCCGCTGGCAGTTCCTCGCATATCCACCAGTCGCTGTGGAGCCTGGATGGCAAGACGCCCGTGTTCCTCGATAAAAACGGCGAATACGGCATGTCGGATATGATGCGCCATTACGTGGCGGGGCTTCTGGCCCATGCCAGCGAGACGACCTATTTCCTCGCGCCCTATATCAACTCCTACAAGCGTTATATGGCTGGCACATTCGCGCCCACCAAGGCCGTGTGGAGCCTGGATAACCGCACGGCGGGCTACCGCCTCTGCGGTGCCGACAGCAAGGGCATCCGCATCGAGTGCCGCATTGGCGGGTCGGATATCAATCCGCATCTTGCCATGGCGGCCCTTATTGCGGCAGGTCTTGACGGCATCGAAAACAAGTTGGAACTTGAGGCCCAGTTTGAAGGCGATGCCTATGGCGGCAAGAACATCAGGGAGATCCCCAAAACGCTGCGCGATGCGACTGAGCACCTGAATGGTTCAAAGATGCTGCGCGGCGCTTTCGGGGATGATGTCGTCGACCACTATGTTCGCGCCGCAAAGTGGGAGCAGGAAGAATATGACCGCCGCATCACCGATTGGGAAGTCGCGCGCGGTTTTGAACGGGCATAACAACATCGAGAGCAATTCCAGCAAAAGTGGGAACCGGTTTTGCGTCAGGAATTGCGTAAAAAAACAGATCTAGAGTTACAGAAAGAACCACCATCATGGTCATGATCCAGAATATCTCGCCGATCGACGGTTCGGTTTATGCCGAGCGCGAGGCGATGTCGCTGGACGCGGCACGGGCTGCCGTATCGAAAGTGCGCGCCGCGCAAAAGTCATGGGCGCGTCGCCCCTTGGAAGATCGCGTTCAGTTGGTGCTGAAAGGCGTGGCTCGGCTGAACGAAATGGCCGCAGAGGTCGTGCCGGAGCTGGCCCATATGATGGGCCGCCCGGTGCGTTACGGCGGTGAATTCAAGGGCTTCAATGAACGTTCCAACTATGTTGCGACAATTGCAGCCGATGCACTTGCGCCGCTGGTCATCGAGGAAAGCGGTAATTTCGAACGCCGCATCGAGCGTGAAGCGCATGGCGTCGTCTTCGTTATCGCGCCGTGGAACTACCCCTATATGACGGCCATCAACACCATCGCGCCCGCGCTTATGGCTGGCAACACGGTCGTCATCAAGCACGCGGCGCAGACGCTGCTGGTGGGCGAGCGCATGGTGCGCGCCTTCGTGGAAGCGGGCGTGCCGGAGGATGTGTTCATCAACCTCTTCCTCGACCACCAGACCACATCGGCGCTGATTTCCGAAAGCCTGTTCAACTTCGTCAATTTCACCGGCTCCGTTGAAGGCGGTCGCGCCATCGAGCGTGCTGCTGCCGGTACCTTTACCGGCCTTGGTCTGGAGCTCGGTGGCAAGGACCCTGGCTATGTCATGGAAGATGCCGATCTGGATGCGGCGGTCGATACGCTGATGGATGGCGCGACGTTCAATTCCGGGCAATGCTGCTGCGGTATCGAGCGCATCTATGTCAATGAATCGCTGTATGACGCTTTCGTTGAAAAGTCCGTGGCCTGGGTGTCCAACTACAAGCTCGGCAATCCGCTAGAGCAGGAAACGACGCTGGGGCCGATGGCCAACAAGCGTTTTGCCAAGGTGGTGCGCCAGCAGGTGGCAGATGCCGTTTCCAGGGGCGCGAAGGCGCTGGTCGATCCCAAACTCTTTGCCGCAGATGATGGCGAAAGCGCCTATGTCGCGCCGCAGATCCTCGTCAATGTCGATCACTCCATGGAGTTCATGACCGAAGAAACCTTCGGCCCTGCCGTTGGCATCATGAAGGTCAAGAACGACGACGAAGCCATCGCGCTGATGAACGACAGCAAATACGGCCTGACCGCATCGCTGTGGACGCAGGACGCGGCAAGGGCAGGCCGCATTGGCCGCGAGATCGAGACCGGTACCGTGTTCATGAACCGCGCTGACTATCTCGACCCCGCTCTGTGCTGGACTGGCGTCAAGGATACCGGTCGCGGCGGCTCGCTTTCTGTCATCGGCTTCCAGAACCTGACCCGTCCAAAATCCTACCATCTGAAGAAAGTCACCAAATGAACATCGTCGCAAACTGGAGCTATCCAACCCCGATCAAGATGGGACGCGGCCGCATCAAGGAACTGGCCGAGGCCTGCAAGACGCTGGGCATGAAAAAGCCGTTGCTGGTCACAGACCGTGGCCTTGCCACCATGGCCATCACCGGCCACGCACTGGATATTCTGGAAGAGGCAGGCCTTGGTCGCGCTCTCTTTTCCGATGTCGATCCCAACCCCAACGAGATCAATCTCGAAGCCGGCGTGAAAGCCTTCAAGGATGGCGGCCATGATGGCGTCGTCGCGTTCGGCGGCGGTTCGGGCCTGGATCTGGGCAAAGCCGTTGCCTTCATGGCGGGCCAGACGCGCCCCGTCTGGGATTTCGAGGATGTTGGTGACTGGTGGACCCGCGCAAACTCCGATGGCATCGCGCCCATCGTTGCCGTGCCCACCACCGCAGGCACAGGCTCGGAAGTGGGACGCGCCAGCGTCATCACCAATTCCAAGACGCATGTGAAGAAGATCATCTTCCATCCGAAATTCCTGCCCGGCGTCGTGATCTGCGATCCGGAGCTGACGGTCGGTATGCCCAAGGCCATCACGGTCGGCACCGGCATGGATGCCTTTGCCCATTGCCTGGAAGCCTATTCCTCGCCCTTCTTCCACCCGATGAGCGCCGGTATCGCGCTTGAGGGCATGCGTCTCGTCAAGGAATACCTGCCGCGCGCCCACAAGGATGGGACGGATATCGAAGCCCGCTCCAACATGATGGCCGCCGCCGCCATGGGTGCCGTGGCCTTCCAGAAGGGGCTCGGCGCCATCCATGCGCTCTCGCACCCCATCGGCGCTGTTTACAACACCCATCACGGCATGACCAACGCCGTCGTCATGCCCGCCGTTCTGCGCTTCAACCGCCCGGCAATTGAAGAAAAGATCGCCCGCGCCGCTGCTTATCTCGGCATCGAAGGCGGCTTTGATGGTTTCTACAATTACGTGCTGGAGCTGCGCCACGAACTCGGCGTTCCGGAAAACCTGACCGCACTCGGCATCAAGCCCGACCGCGTGGACGAACTGACGGCAGAAGCCATCAAAGACCCAAGCTGCGGCGGCAACCCCGTGGCCATGACGGCTGAAAACACCAAGGCATTGTTTCTGGAGTGCTTCTAACGGTTGAGCCTTGCTGGCGGGTGCTTTGCACCCGCTGGCGCTTATGCCCATGCGGCGAGAGAGACCGGCGTCAGGCACGTCTTCTCCCCAGCAAAAATAAAATAAAAAAGTTTTCTCAATCTCCCAAAGACCCATGCCTACAATCTGCGCATCTTCGCTGTCCGCCATGTATCGCGAGACATGAGCGGGCAGGCGAAGAGTGGTGGCTGGTTGCAGACGTGTGGCTATCCATCAGATGATAGGACCTGTCGGCTCGACTAACTTGCCTGAAATTCCATTAACGGGTTTCGGGCAAGCAAGGCGGGAAGGCGGCAGGGAATGCAATGGACGACACTCCGGGCCGGATCATTCACGATCCGGTCTGGATAGACTTTGAGACCTTGAGGCCACGCAAATGCGCAGCCAACACAACCATACCAAAGACAACACCGCATTTGCGTGGTTTCTCTGGGGCTAATGACGGATCAATCACGGGTGCACCGCGCCTCGTGACGGGCGAAGCTTGTCCGGTTTTTTGACAGCGCGAAACGACGTGGCTGGCAGGAATGCCTAAAATTGCATCCATCGTTACCAATTCGTTAACCATATTGGTTAACAATATATCACGCACCATGAATATGGCGGTGCGTTGAAGAGCGATGATTTCAGGCTCTGCATTCGGGGGGCCTTATGCCAGTTATCACATTCGCAAATACGAAGGGCGGCGCAGGAAAAACCACTGCCGTTTTGCTGCTTGCCACCGAACTTGCCCGCATGGGCCACCGCGTCACTGTGATTGATGCCGATCCGCAATTGTGGATTTCGCGCTGGGCAGACATGTCGGGGCCGATGCGCAATCTCTCCATCATCTCCAACGTGACAACGGCGTCACTGGAGACGCATATCCGCGAAAACAAAGCCAACACCGACTGCTTCATCATCGATCTGCCAGGCACCAAGAACCCGCTTCTGACCATGGCGCTCGGTATCTCCGACCATGTGCTGATCCCCGTTCAGGGCTCTGCCATGGATGCGCGTGGTGCCGCCGAAGTGATTGAGCATATCGAGTTTCTGGATCGCAAGATGGGCATCAAGGTGGAGCATTCCGTCGTGTTGACCCGCGTCAATGCCATGATCAGCACCCGCTCCATGCTCGTGGTCAAGGCGCTTCTGGCCGAAAAGAACGTGCGCGTTCTCAACACACCCATCGCCGAGCGCGCAGCATTTCGCGATGTTTTCGACTGTGGCGGCACGCTTGAGGCGCTGGACTGTCGCAAGGTCAGCAATGTCGACAAGGCGCTGGAGAATGTGCGCAGCTTCGCCACCGAGGTCCTGCGCCTGATGCCGGCCCGCGTTATTCGCTCAGACCGCGACATGAAATTCTTCCGCCGCAGCGCGGCCTGAAAACGAAGCACTTCCATGCGTCCGACCCTTTGAGGAGCCGGGCGCATTATTTTGCTTGATTTGGAAATGATCGTTTCCTATATTGCCGCCATGAGCAACACACAGGCATCTTCAACTTCCATGCGCCAACGCGGTCGTCCGCGTGAGTTCGATGTCGACACGGCCATCGATAAGGCCATCGGCGTGTTTGCCGAGCGCGGTTTTCACGCCACCTCGGTTGGGGATCTGAGTGAGGCGATGGAGCTGACGCAGGGCAGTCTCTACAAGGCGTTCAAAGATAAGAAGGATATCTACATCGCCGCTGTCGAGCGCTACCGTCTGGTGCAGACAAAGCGTTTTGAAGCCGCTGTTCAAACCGGCAAGACCGGGCGCGAAAAGCTTCTGGGGGGCATGAACTTCTACGCGGATGCCTGTGTCGGCCGCTCCGGCGGGCAGGGGTGCCTCGTGGTTGGTGCCGCTGCCGATCTGGCTTCTCTGGATGATGATATGGCGCGTGCGGTTCGCGGTGCCATTGATGCGCGTGAAAAAATTCTCGCCCGTCTGGTCCGCGAAGGCCAGGCAGATGGCTCGGTCACGAAAACCATGGATGCCGATGCGCTGGCTAAGACGGCGCTCTGCCTTCTTTACGGCATGCGTGTGGTCGGCAAGACGGGCCTCTCGAAACAACAATTAAGCGCCATCGTCGAAATCGCCATGAAGGTCTTTGACTGATTTTGCTGCGCATTTTGGAAATGAATATTTCCTAATTAGGAGACGTGAGATGACATCGACAGCGCTTGGCGCAGAGCCCACACAGGAAGAGACGATCTCTTCCGCCATGATTTTTCTGCTGGCTAGCGCCTGTGGATTGGTCGTTGCCAACCTTTATTACGCCCAGCCGCTGGCAGGGGTTATTGGTGCGGAGCTTGGGCTTTCGCCAAGCGCAACCGGGTTGATCGTGACGCTGACGCAGATCGGTTACGGCTTGGGTTTGCTGTTTGTGGTGCCGCTGGGCGATCTCATCGAGAACCGGAAACTGATCGTCACAACGGTTTTCATGGCCGTTGCGGCGCTGGTGGCGGCAGCCATAGCGCCGCATGCGGCACAGTTTCTTGTCGCCGTGTTTCTCGTTGGCGTTAGTTCCGTTGCGGTGCAGATGATCGTGCCTTTGGCTGCGCATATGACGCCGCCTGCCACACGCGGACGCGTTGTCGGCAGCATCATGAGCGGGTTGATGGTCGGCATCATGCTGGCCCGACCTGTCTCCAGCGTGCTGTCTGAGTTCGTTTCATGGCGGGGTGTCTTCCTCATGTCGGCGGTCGTTATGGTCGTGCTGGCACTGGTGCTTTACCGTCTTTTGCCGCGCCGGATGCCCGATGCGAAGCTTCCTTACCGCAGCCTGCTTGCCTCCATGGGGACGCTTGCCGTCAGTACCCCGCTGTTGCAGCGGCGCGCGCTCTATCATGCTGGCATGTTTTCGGCATTCAGCCTGTTCTGGACGGTTACCCCCCTTTACCTGAGCGGCCCAGCCTTCCGCCTGTCGCAGGGTGAAATTGCGCTCTTTGCGCTGGCGGGCGCTGCCGGTGCGGTTGCCGCACCCATCGCCGGTCGTCTGGCCGATCGTGGCTGGACGTGGAGTGCTACATTGGCTGCATTGCTGGCGGCAATGGCATCGTTCCTCATCACCCACATTGCACCGGAAGCCTCTCACCTGTCGCTGGCGTTGCTTGTCGTTACGGCCATCGTGCTGGATTTCGCGGTCACCACCAATCTGGTCTTGGGCCAGCGCGCCATTTTCACGCTGGGTGCGGAGTTCCGCAGCCGCTTAAATGGCATCTTCATGGGCGGCGCGGCTGGCTCCGCACTGGGTGGCTGGGCCTATGCGACAGGACAATGGACCGCGGCCTCATGGCTCGGTTTTGCGCTGCCAGCCCTCGCCTTCGCCTTTTTCCTCACGGAGCGCCGGCCTGAGAAGGCCCGTATGCGTCTGGGCTGAATGCCCGATGACTGCGGCAAGAAACGGGTGGTCGCGCTATTACGCAATCACCTATGCCTAGGCTCCCGAACAAGGAGCCAATCATGGGACTGCTGGAAGACAAAGTTGCTGTTATCACTGGCGCATCATCAGGAATAGGACGTGCCGCAGCGTTGCTGTTTGCTGCCGAAGGTGCTGCCGTTGTTCTCAATGCCAGAAGCAGGCAGGGCTTGGAAGAAGTCGCGGAGACGATACGGGGCCAAGGCGGCAAAGCCCATATCGTGGTGGGTGATGTCAGTCAGCCTGAAACGCACGACGAACTGAATACTGATGCGTTGCGACTATTCGGCGGCCTCGATATCGCCTTCAACAATGCAGCAATGGTCGGACCATTGAAGCCACTTGCGGAAGTCAATCTCGCAGAATGGCACGAGACGCTTGCGACCAACCTGACTTCGGCCTTCATGGCAAGTCGCAGCCAAATTCCCGCCATGCTGGAGAGAGGTGGCGGCTCTATCATATTTACGTCCAGTTTTGTCGGGTCGAGCGTCGGTCTTCCGGGCATGGGGGTCTATGCTGCGTCCAAGGCCGGATTGATGGGGCTCGTAAAGGGCATCACCGCGGACTATGCCAGCAAGGGCATCAGGGCAAATGCACTTATGCCCGGCGGTTCTGATACTGCCATGGCTGGCGACGAAGCGCAGAAGGCGTGGGCGGCAGGCTTGCACGCGATGAAACGCATTTCGCAACCGGAAGAAATTGCAAGAGCCGCATTGTTCCTTGCCAGTTCCATGTCGAGCTTTGTCGCCGGTTCCGCATTGTTCGCAGATGGTGGGAACTCAGCCGTCAAATAACAATGCTATCTACGTCTCCCACGCCGATATCGGCAAGCGCTCGCATAGTCGCTTGGCGATATCAGTGGAAGGAGGTCTGCTTATTCGGCGAATTCGACAACCACGCCGGGGCGGACCATTTTGGCCAGTTCCGTCGCATCCCAGTTGGTCAGGCGGATACAGCCGTGGCTGTTGGTCTTGCCGATCTTGGATGGTTCCGGTGTGCCGTGGATGCCGTAGGTCGGTTTGGAGAGCGCGATCCAGACTGTGCCCACAGGGCCGTTAGGGCCGGGCGGTATTTGCAGGATCTGGGTGTTCTGTCCCTGCGTGAAGTTGATCTTTGGATTATAGGTATAGCCGGGATTGAGAGCGATGCGCTCCACCGTGTGCGTGCCGGATGGCGATGGTGTATCCGAAGAGCCGATGGTGGCGGGGTAGGCGGCAATCAGCAGCCCACCTTCATCATAGGCGAAGACCTGCCGGATGCCCTTATGCGCCACGATGCGCGCAACCTGGCCCTTTTTCGTCTCGCCGGGGCTGACAACCTTGATGATGGTGCCGGGTACGGTGAAATCGACGCCGGGGTTCAGCTCTTTCAGATAGGTCTCATCCATATGGAAACGCTCTGCCAGCGCTTCTGACGTGGAAGTGTAGGCCATGGCTGGAAGCTGCGCCTTTTCGGCGTAGTCATCTGGAATGGATGCGACATAGGGGCCGGCCGCGTCTGCCGCCGTAATCGTGTAATCCACGATGGCCATGCCGCCGGTGTTGCGCAGGCGCTCCAGAATATCCTCGGTGTTATTCGGGTCGAGGCGCTCGCCGGTCATGTCTTGCCACGCGGCAATGGCCTTGTCGACATTATCGCCCATCTTGCCATCGATCACGCCGGGCGAAATGCCTTCGCGGTCCAGAAAGACCTGAAGCGCCACGATTTCCTGACGCGAACGGTTGACCGGTGCTGTGACCGGCTGGTTACGCTCGATCAGATGATCGGGCTGTGGCACGGCAGCCGTTGTGCTTTCACCGGGAATGGGCTCTCCCAACGGGCCGCTTTCAACCGCGCCGGGGCGGGAAACAGAGCCGGTATAGGGATCGATATCGCTGCCATCGCCACGATAGTCCCGGTAATCCTGACCACCCTGGCCGCCCTGATAGTCGCGGGCACCATATTCCTGCTGCGGCTCGCGCATCTGGCCAGGGGCAGGTGGGTAATAATTGTCGTTCTGCTGCTGCGGATAATAGGGATCGCGACGACCACCGCCGTTTGGCATCTCGGTCGCAACCAGATTTCCGTATCGATCATAATAGACCGTGCGACCCATGCGGTCTCGGCTGATCACAATATCGCCACGCTCAGGCATGAACTCAAGCACACGACCATCAGGCGAAACCAGCATGGGTTGCTGGGCCTGTGCATGAACAGGCACAAGCAAAGGGGTCGCCGCGACAGCGAGAGAGAACATTGCGTTAATTAAAAGTTTCACGATTCTGCGATCCCTTGGGTTCTTGCCCAATACACACACGTTAATCTTGACCCTATTGTGAAAAAGGTGAATTCGAAGTTAACGCAATCTTAATTTTACAACACGGCGATAGCATTTGCGTGATCGCCGTGTCGATGAATGATTGAAGGAACCTTCCATGCGTGCTCTGAAAGCCGGAAAATCCCCCACCATCTTGTTAGACGACAGGTCTGTGCTCGATATCGGCTCCTGCATTGTCGATGGCACCGATATCGCTCCCGGAAGAGCCATTCCCGATGATGGCGACCCACGGATCGACCATTCCCTGGAAGGCTTTCTGTTCACCTGTGGTCCCGACCATATTCGCCATCCGCAGCCCATAGCAGGGGCGGGAGGTGGCAAGAAATACCCGCTGCACGGTTCTTTTTCGTCGCATGCAGCCGAGATAACCGATTGGGTGGTGTCGGACGATAATGCGCTGGCAGCCGCAAGGGTTCCCGTGCGGCTGGCGGATGGTGGAACGGCGCTGCTGAAACGCGAGTGGCGGATTGACGGGGCGACGGGTGTGGTCAGTCTCGAAGACGTGGTCACCAACACCAGTGACGGCGCTCAAGCAGTTTTTCACATGTACCATATGAATGTGGGTGCACGTTTGTTTGATGACGGCGTGAAGCTTTCCGGCGCCATGTTTGAGGGTGGCGGTTTTGGCTGGCGGTTTGGGGAGGAGCCGGGCGGCGTGTTCTGTGTGCCCGCTGGCAAGGGTGCCGATGGCTGGGCTGAAATGACGCTTGGGCCGATTGCCGCCATTGGCGAGAAAACGCTGAAAGTCGCATTTCGGACCGATACGCTGCCGCACCTGCAGATGTGGCGCAACCAGAGCGACCCGGCGCATGTGATGGGCATCGAGCCGGTTTCGCACCGCTGGGTGGACCGCAGCGAGCTGGAGGCTGCGGGTGAGTTTATCATGCTGCAACCTGGCGAAAGCCGCTCCTATGGTTTGCGGTTTTCCATTCTCTGAACAGCCTTCTATTTGGAAAGGCGCGTCATTGACGCACCGGTTTTAACCCCTTACACCGGGTTCGGAATTTGGGACGGCGAGGGTTGAGACACCCGATTGCCGCCATCACCGGAGGACATGAAAATGGATATCAGGCGCATTGACGACGAATATTCCGTAACCGGCCAGATCAGCGTTGCCGATCTCGACGAGGTCCAGGCGCTCGGCTTCAAATCCATCGTCTGCCACCGCCCCGACGGTGAAGAAGAGGGACAGCCGCAGTTTGCCGATATCGCAGAACGGGCCGAGGCGCTGGGCATTGCTGTTGCGCATGTGCCGGTCGGCCGGTTTGGCGTGGATGCCGATGCGGTTGCTGGCATGGTGGATGCTCTGGATGAGCTGCAACGCCCCATGCTGGGTTACTGCCGCTCCGGCGCGCGCTCCACAGCCATTTACGAAAAGACCCACCACCTGCGCGGCTGAGTTTCAGCTTTTCAGACATTAGACGATCAACAGGAGATTTCAGTATGAGCATCAAGCGTATCGAACCCGGCAAGCGCATGAGCGCCGCAGTCGTTCACGGCAACACCGTTTATCTCGCTGGTCAGGTTGGCGAAGGCACGTCCGTGACGGAGCAGAGCAAGTCCGCACTGGCTGAAGTCGATCGCCTTCTGGCGCTGGCTGGCTCCGACAAGTCGAAGATACTCCAGACGATCATCTACATTTCCGACATGTCCACCTTCGGCGAAATGAACGCCGTATGGGAAGCTTGGATCGACCCTGCCAACCCACCAGCCCGCGCCACCAGCGAAGCAGCACTGGCAACGCCTGATTATAAGGTTGAGTTCATTGTGACTGCCGCTATCTGAGCGGTTTGAAATTTGCAGAAAGCCGGTCCTTTGGGGCCGGCTTTTTTGTTGGAATTCTGGTGGCGGAGCAAGTCTCGGACCCCTCACTTGCGATTTCTAACACTTGAGCTTTGCTCAAGATTTTGAAATCGCTTTCTCTCCCACAAGGGGAGAGATAAGGATGGCGCGCCGACCGCGCTTTACCTCTCCCCTTGTGGGAGAGGAAAGAAAATCACGATCTTAGCTTTGCTAAGTCGTAGATTTTTTAGGTGAGGGGTTTTGCTCGACTGTCGCGATTTATCTTTCAATGTAAATGGCTTGGAAGGTTTAGCTTGGCGTTTGATTCAACGCCTTGCCAAACTGATTCACATCCACCACTCGCTCATCAAACCACAGCCGCGCGAGGTCGCTGGCTGAGGCAAGGTTGATGCCGTCAGGATCAATCGATGTGATTTTCCATGCGCCGGATTTTTTGCCTGCCAGGGCCGCGAGACGGGAGGCTTCGCCCTTGATGGCATTGAGGCGGGTGATTTCTGTGTCCGCGGCTGCCATCAGTTCTTCTGCGCCTGATAGATCGGTGCGCAGATCTGCGGGCGTGATGTTGCTGGCGTTGCGGGCCGGGCCGCCATTGATCTGCACGCCTTCCACCTTGAGGCGGTAAAGCTGCGTATTTGGCAGGGACAGATAGAGCTTGGCCTTGGGGTAGCGGGCAATATAGCGCGCCTTGGCAAGCGGCACCTCGTCAGCAGCCATCAATTCGGCTTTTCCTACAAGCGTCAGTCTCGGCAGCGTCAGGGCATCACCCTTGGTGAAGGCGGCCAGAACCAGCGAGATGCGCGCATCCGCCTCTATGTTGCGTGCGTGCAGTGCCAGGCGGGCGGTGAAGAAGAAGGGTGTTCCATCCGGCTCGATGGCGATGTTGGTGGCGGTGTTGTAGGGGTAGCCGCTTTCAGGATCGAGCGTGGCAAGGCCAACGACGCGGCAGGTGTGCAGCACATCGCGGGCCACGCGGATGGCCTCGAAGGGCGCACCGGCGGAAGGTTCGATTTTTGCGCCGCGTGGGGTGATTGCTGCCATGATGCTCTCCGTCTTTTCGCTTGAACGGTTTACATCATGGCAGGGCAATTTCCATTGCCTGATATTAGTTGCCTTCGCGAATTTGCGTCAGCGTGCGGGCAGGGGTGATGGCCTCCGGGTCGAGTTTGATCTCGATGATCGCAGGCTTGCCACTGGCGCGGGCGCGCTCATAGGCCGGGCCGAAATCGTCTGTCTTCTCAACAATCTCGCCGTGGCCGCCATAGGCTTTGGCGAAGGCGACGAAATCAGGGTTGACGAGATCCGTGGCGCTGACGCGACCGGGATATTCCCGCTCCTGATGCATGCGGATGGTGCCATAGGTGCCATTATTGACCAGCACGGTGATGATGGGCAGGCCGTAGCGCACGGCGGTGATGAATTCCTGACCATGCATCATGAAGCAGCCATCGCCTGCAAAGCAGACCACTTCGCGCTGCGGGAACAGATGCTTGGCCGCGACGGCGGCGGGCAGGCCATAACCCATGGAGCCGGATGTGGGGGCCGACTGCGTGTTGAAGCGGCGGAAGCGGTGGAAGCGGTGCACCCATGTGGCATAGTTGCCCGCGCCATTGGTGAAGATCGTATCTTCGGGCACATTGGCTTCGATCCAGTCCATGATCGGTCCCATCTGCACCGGGCCGGGGCCGGTTTTTGGCGGGGTGGACCATGTGCGATAGGTCGCGTGCATTGCGGCTGTGCGCTCTGCCCAGACGGGGTTTTCAGGCACATCAAGCATCGAAAGCGCTTCGACGAATTCGCCGGGGGCGGCGCAAATGGCAAGGTCTGGCCGGTAGACGCGGCCAAGCTCTTCGGCCTGCGGGAAGACATGCACCAGCGTCTGCGAAGGGTAGGGAATGTCGAGCAGCGTATAGCCTGATGACGGCATTTCCGACAGGCGGCCACCGAGCAGAATGATGAGGTCCGACTGCTTGATCTCTTTCGAGAGCGCCGGATTGATGCCGATGCCGACATCACCCGCATAGGACGGGCTCAGGTGATCAAACAGCATCTGGCGGCGGAAGGAGCAGCCGACCGGCAGCTTGAAGCGTTCCGCGAATGTCTTGAACTGGGCAACGGATTCTTCGCTCCAGCGTGTGCCGCCGAGGATGACCATGGGGCGCTGCGCAGTCGCCAGCAGCTCGGCAAGCTTTGCCATTTGCTGCGGGCCGGGGTGATTTTCGACAGGCGTGTAGGGCTTGGCTTCCGGTGCATCGACCAGTTCCACCAGCATGTCTTCCGGCAGGCTGAGAACAACCGGGCCGGGGCGGCCTGAGGTGGCGACGGCAAAGGCGCGGGTTACGAATTCCGGAATGCGGCGGGCATCATCGATTTCGCCGACCCATTTGGCGAATTCGGTAAAGGCGCGGCGATATTCGACTTCCTGAAAGGCTTCACGCTCACGCGCATCGCGCTGGACCTGACCGATGAACAGGATCATCGGGATCGAATCCTGCATGGCGATGTGCAGGCCGGCAGAGGCATTGGTGGCGCCGGGGCCGCGTGTGACCATGCAGATGCCGGGTTCGCCGGTCAGCCGTCCCCAGGTGTCTGCCATCATGGCAGCGCCACCTTCCTGGCGGCAGACCACGGTTTCGATGCCGCTCTCGTAAAGCGCATCCAGCACGGCCAGATAGCTTTCGCCCGGCACGCAGGCCACGCGGGAAACGCCATTGGCTTTCAGGGCTTCGACAATCAGTTGTCCACCGGTTCTCTTCATGGCGTCAGGTTCCTTTCAATCTCGATCAACTCGGCCAGCACTTCCTGCTGATGCTCGCCAAGGCGAGGGCTCGGGCGGTTATAATGTAAGGGCGTTTCGGAGAGCACGATGGGTGTGCGCACGCCGGGAATGATGGTGCCGTCTGCGGCCTCAAGATCAACCCGCAGGCCGCGTGCCTGCACCTGAGGATCGGCAAACATTTCCTCGATGGAATTGATCGGCCCGGCGGGCACGGCATTGCTTTCGCAGGCGGTCAACAGGTCGCGCTTCAGCCATTTCAGCGTCTCGGTGGAAACGAGCTGCCGGACCTCGACCTTGTGGGCGACGCGGGCTTTGTTGGTGGCATAGCGTTCGTCATCGGCCACCGTTTCGATGCCAAGGATTTTGCACAGGCGGCGGAATTGCCCGTCATTGCCAACGGCCAGAATGAGGAAGCCATCGGCGGTGGGCACCACCTCGTAGGGCGATATATTGGGGTGGGCATTGCCCAGCCTTGACGGTGCCTTGCCTGACATGAGGTAGTTCATGTTCTGGTTGGCCAACACGGCGGATTGCACATCCAGAAGCGCCATATCCACATGCTGGCCCTGGCCGGTGCGCATGGCGTGGATAAGGGCTGCCTGAATGGCCGTGACGGAATAGATGCCGGTGAAGATATCGGCCACCGCTACGCCCGCCTTCATCGGCTGGCCATCCGGCTCGCCGGTGATGGACATGAATCCGGACATGCCCTGCACGATATAATCGTAACCGGCGAAATCCGCGTAAGGCCCGGTCTGGCCAAAGCCGGTAATCGAGCAATAGATGAGCTTGGGGTTCAGCGCCCGCAGGCTCTGGTAATCCAGCCCGTATTTTTCCAGCCCACCGCGCTTGAAGTTCTCGATGACGACATCGGCGGTCTTGACCAGACGGCGCACGGTTTCTCGGCCTTCATCGCTTTTCAGATCGACGGTGATGGAGCGTTTGCCACGGTTGGTGGAGTGGTAATAGGCGGCGGACAAGTTGTCGCCATCCTTGCTCTCCACAAAGGGAGGGCCCCAGGCGCGCGTATCGTCTCCGCCATCAGGGCTTTCCACCTTGATGACGTCAGCCCCCATATCCGCCAGCATCTGCCCGGCCCACGGGCCCGCCAGAACGCGGGCAAGCTCAATCACACGAATGCCTGCAAGCGGCGGCTGTTTTTTGCTGGAAATGTCTGCCATGTTTTTCTCACATTTTCAGAAATCTATAGCCGTGCAAACTTCTGCGTGCATGTGAAATAATCTCATGGCCTTATTCCGTTTTGGAACTTCGATCAGCCCTCTGTCTCTGTCACCTTCCGCGTCCACGCGGCAAAATCCGCAGCCGGGACTTCCCAGCCGATTTCGTTCAGGGTTTCGTGGCGCATGCCGGGGTAGATGCGGTCTGTGACATCCTTGAAGCCCGCGGAGCGGAACTGCCCCGCCAGCCAGACGATTTCGCGGCCATTGTTGGTGGCGGCGTCTTCGTTGCCGCTGACGAGGAGGATGGGCATGGCTTTGGGCAGGCGCGAGATGAGTTTGGGGCCGCGATAGGACATTTCAAACACATCCTGCCACAGCGAGACACTGGCTTCGAACTGGCAGAGCGGGTCTTCGACATAGGCATCGACGGCTGCTTTGTCGTGGCTCAGCCAGTCCGCCGAAGTGCGTTTTTCCGGCATCTTGCTGTTCCAGATGCGGAAGGTTGCCTTGGGCAGGATGGCGCTGGGAACATCCGAGCCCTTGAGCATCTTCTCGGTGCGCAGAATGACCTGCGCAACACGCCCCATAATGCCGGGGTTGAGGTTGGAGTTCCACACCGACAGGCCATCGAAACGATCTGGGTGGCTGACGGCGGTGTTGAGCGCGATGAGGCCGCCCATGGAGTGGCCGAAGAGAATGACGGGCAGGCCGGGGTGACGTTCACCCACCATGGTGCGCATGGCCATGACATCCGCCATGACCTTTTGTACGCCGTCTTTCCATGCGAAGCGCCCGATGGGCGCGTCGTCGGCCTTGGTGCGTCCGTGGCCACGGTGGTCATGTGCGTAGACCTCAAGCCCTTGAGCCGCCATGGCCTGCGCGAAGCGGCGGTAGCGCCCGGCATGCTCCACCAGCCCATGGCAGATCATCAAAACGCCGCGTGCCGTGCCCACGGCTGGCTCGTGCCGATAAGCGACCGATGCACCTGAAGGACTTGCCAGTCGATTGATTTCACTGAAGGCCATATCGTCCATTCATCTCTCCGCGGCTCACGCTTATTGTTGGGGTAGAGGTTGCTCCCGGCCCCTAATTACCTTACATAGCGGCAAATTTCCCATTCGAATTTTCAAATCTGACGCGGAGCATTCGCTACAATGGCACGTCAATTCATCTACCACATGTCGGGGCTGAACAAGTCTTACGGCGCCAAGAAAATCCTTGAGAACGTCAACCTGTCGTTCTACCCCGATGCCAAGATCGGTATTCTCGGACCAAACGGTGCGGGTAAATCCACCGTGCTGCGCATCATCGCCGGTCAGGACAAGGACTTCACCGGTGAAGCCTGGTTGGCCGAAGGTGCGACCGTTGGTTACCTCGAGCAGGAACCGCATCTGGACGAAACCAAGAACGCGTTCGAAAACGTGATGGTTGGCGTGGCTTCGAAGACAGCCGTGCTTGATCGTTACAACGAACTGATGATGAACTATTCCGACGAAACAGCGGATGAAGGTGCCAAGCTTCAGGACATCATCGACAGCCAGAACCTGTGGGATCTGGAACAGCAGGTCGAGATGGCGATGGAAGCCCTGCGCTGCCCGCCGAAGGACAGCGATGTTTCTCTGCTGTCTGGTGGTGAGCGTCGTCGTATCGCGCTCTGCCGTCTGCTTCTGTCGCAGCCAGACCTGCTGCTGCTCGACGAACCGACCAACCACCTTGACGCCGAAACAATCGCCTGGCTCGAAAAGCACCTGCGCGATTACCCCGGCGCCGTGATGATGATTACCCACGATAGATACTTCCTGGATAACGTCACCGGCTGGATTCTCGAGCTCGACCGTGGCCGTGGCATTCCTTACGAGGGCAACTACTCTGCTTACCTGACGGCGAAAGCCAAGCGCATGCAGCAGGAAGCCCGCGAAGATGCAGGCCGCCAGAAGGCCATTTCGCGCGAACAGGAATGGATTGCATCCAGCCCGAAGGCACGTCAGGCCAAGTCCAAGGCGCGTATCAAGTCCTACGAGCAACTGGTGGATGCCGCCGACAAGCAGCGCCCCGGCGACGCACAGATCATCATCCCGGTTTCCGAGCGTCTCGGCCAGGTGGTTATTGAGATGGAAGGCATCGTGAAGGGCTTTGAAGGCCGCACGCTGATCAACGATCTCTCGATCAAGCTGCCACCGGGCGGTATCGTCGGTATTATCGGCCCTAACGGCGCTGGTAAGACGACGCTGTTCAAGATGATTACCGGTCAGGAAAAGCCGGATAGCGGTTCGGTTCGCATCGGCGAGACCGTTCAGCTTGGCTACGTGGACCAGAGCCGCGATGCGCTGGATGGCACCAAGACCGTTTGGGAAGAAATTTCCGGCGGCGCTGAAATCATCAAGCTCGGCAAGTTCGACATGAACTCACGTGCCTATTGCGGTGCGTTCAACTTCAAGGGTGGCGACCAGCAGCAGAAGGTGGGCAACCTTTCCGGTGGTCAGCGCAACCGCGTGCACCTTGCCAAGATGTTGAAGGCCGGCGGCAACGTTCTGCTCCTCGACGAACCGACCAACGACCTTGATACCGAAACACTCGGCGCGCTGGAAACAGCACTCGAAAACTTCGCTGGCTGCGCCATCATCATCAGCCATGATAGAATGTTCCTCGACCGCCTTGCCACGCACATTCTCGCTTTCGAAGGCGATGGCCATGTGGAATGGTTCGAAGGCAACTTCGAAGACTACGAACAGGACAAGATCCGCCGCCTCGGTGCAGACGCACTGAACCCCGGCAGCCAGGCCTACAAGCGCCTGACGCGTTGATCTCTCTGTGAGATAACCAGAAACTCAAAAGCCGTTGCATCCGAATGATGCAACGGCTTTTTTCTTGATACCAGCGCCAAAGAAGGCGCTGGCTAATGTTCAGTGCCTAGCAGGATGGCGGTATGCCAGCTTACCCTCGATCAGTCAGTATGGATTGAGGAGGGCACTTTGCCGGGAAGGCATTCAGGGCCTGTTCCGCAACCATCTCCAGCGCCTCCCGGTCGAAGCCAGCTTTTGCCTGAACGGCCATTCCGTGAAGAACGGCCATGACGAATGCCGCGAGGGCAGCAGGTTGTGCTGAAGCGGGCAGGGGCTTGCTCGTTGAATAAGGCACGCCAACAGGTTCTCGGTCTCGATAGAGAAAAGCCTAGGGCATCAGCAACAGCTGGTGCCCTACGTGTTTGTGCCGAGCTTTATTTCGATCAAATTCTTTTTTCAAAGCCTTAAAATCTTTTACGAATTTTTATGTGGTGCAGCCTAGGCTCAAACAAAGAGATCTTTCTGCAGCGACTCGTCTGCACGGAGAGGCCAATGTTTATTGTCGTCAATTCCGGCGGATTTTGAATTATAAATTTTCAATAAGCTGCTTTGTAATCTGGGGGTTACATGTTTTCGATTCGAAATATTCTTGTCAGCGCATTCCTCATCGTTAGCATCTTGCTCTGCGGTCTTGTTGGGTCTTCGACCTATTCTGCCTTTTCGCAGTATCAGGTCAGCCGCTCGGTGAACGAGCTTGCCAATCTGGATCGCGCTCTGTTCAACACCCTTCTCAACTTCCGCAGTGAGCGCGGCGACAGTGCGACTGCGCTGACGATGTCTCGCAGTGCCGGTGCGGCGTCCTTTGAGAGCGTCCAGAAGTCACGCGCGAAGGTCGATGCAGCCATTTCACAGGCGACCGGCGGTTCCGACAGGGTCATGACGAAGGAGATCACCAGCGCGATGACCGCTACGCGCTCCGTCTATGACCGTCTTCTGGAGCAGCGAAAGAAGATCGACCAGGCGGTGACAATCGAACTGGACCAGCGTGAAAAGGGAATGGACAAGGTCATCCTTGATCTCGGCACCGAGTTCCTCAATTCTCTCGAGACTACCTCGCTGGCGATTGAAAGCCAGATGCGCAGCCTGGACCCGAGTTCTGTCGCGCTTATTCAAATCCGTTCGCAGGCGTGGGCCGCCCGCGCACTGGGTGGTACCGGCACTGTTGTGGTGAATGGCGCAATTGCTGCGAACCGTGGCCTCAACCCGGCGGAGGTGAGCAGCGTCACAACGGCTGACGCCGGTGTCGAGTTCGCATGGAAGTCCGTACGCGTTCTTGTCAACCATCCCGAAGTCGCTCAGACATTGAAGGACGAGTTGACCAAGGCTGACAACGTTTATTTCAAGGGCGATTTCGCCACGTGGCGCTCCGGCATCCTCGCCAAGTTGAAAGCGGGCGAGAACGCTGGCGTGTCCATCGATGAGTGGCGCCCAAAGATCACCGCAGCGCTCGGCAGTATCGCATCTGTCGCCTCGTTGGCAATGGATGAGCTTAACCGCTTCGCCACGGCCCAGGAAGCCACCTATCTTCAGTCCCTGATCTTCTATTCCGCGCTTCTGATTGTCGCCATGGCGATCGGCATTGCCGGCATATTCATTGTTGTCACCCGTGTGACAGGACCAATCTCGATCCTGACGCGCTGCATGGGCAAACTTGCGGATGGGGATCTGAACGTCACAATCGATGGCGCAAGTCGGCAGGACGAAATTGGCGGCATGGCGCGCTCGGTGGAAGTTTTCCGCGAATCCGCTATTCGCAACAAGCAGTTGGAAGCTGATGCTGAGGTTAACCGCAAGCGCTCTGAAGAAGAGCGCGTGACGATGCAGCGGCAGGCTGAAGAAGAGGCTGAGGCGCGTCTTGTTCAGGCCACCAACACCTTTGCGGCCAGCATGAAGCGGCTGGCGGCAGGCGATATGCTGTGTGAGCTGAACGAGCCGCTGGCATCGCAGTTTGAAATGTTGCGTGGGGACTTCAACAGCTCCGTTCGGCAACTGCGTGAGACACTGGCGAGTGTCGGCGTCTCGGTCTCGACCGTTACGGGCGGCTCGCACGAAATCTCCTCTGCATCCGACGATCTGGCCAAGCGGACCGAGCAGCAGGCTGCTTCGCTGGAAGAGACGGCTGCCGCACTGGAGCAAATCACATCCAATGTGACAGCGACATCCAAGCGGTCTACTGAGGCCCGCAGTGTGGTGCGCGACGCCCGCGAAAAGGCCAGCAGCTCCAGCGATGTGGTGCGCAACGCCGTTGCCGCCATGGAGCGGATCGAGCACTCCTCAAAGCAGATCGGCCAGATCATCGGCGTCATCGACGAGATCGCTTTCCAGACCAACCTTCTGGCGCTAAATGCCGGTGTGGAAGCCGCCCGTGCGGGTGAGGCCGGCAAGGGCTTTGCAGTTGTGGCGCAGGAAGTGCGTGAGTTGGCGCAGCGTTCGGCCAAGGCCGCAAAGGAAATCAAGGAGCTGATCAGCAATTCCGCAGTTGCGGTGGGTGAGGGCGTGCGTCTGGTGAATGATACGGGCACAGGGCTTGGCGAGATTGCCGAGCTGGTTCAGTCCGTGAATGTTCACATGGAAGCAATCGCGACAGCCGCGCATGAGCAATCCGTTGGGCTTGCGGAGGTCAATACGGCGGTGAACCATATGGACCAGGCAACGCAGCGCAACGCGGCGATGGTTGAGGAAATGAACGCCGCAGGTGCATCGCTTGCGCAGGAAAGCGCAAACCTGAACGGTCTGCTTTCGCATTTCCAGCTGGGACAACCGGGTCGTGCCCAGCCTGTTGCTGCGGGGCCACGTTCGGTTGCTCCGGCGCCAAGCAGGGCGGCTCCGCGCCCGGCGCCACGCAGCGTGCCAATGAGCCACGGCAATGCCGCGCTGGCCACGAAGGAATGGGAAGAGTTTTGAGGCACTCGTTACCACGTTGATCTGACTTCTGAGTCTTAGAATAAAGCCGCCGCATTTCATGATGCAGCGGCTTTATTGCTAGAGAAATTTGAGACTATAGATCTGTCGCAGCCTCTACGCCCGCTCATTCCATGCTGAGAGTGTCGTTACGCCCGGAATGTCTGGCCGGGCTTGTTCTGGCAGGATTGCGATATATTCCAATTGATGGCCGTCAGGATCGTTGAAGTAGACGCTGGCGGCGGGCATCCACGGAAAGACGATGGGTTCGTCGATCTCTGCTCCGGTCCCGCTTTGAGGGGTAATCCCTTTTGAGCGCAGGTAGGTGGGCGCGGCGATGACCTGATCCAGCGTTGTCTGGAATGCGATGTGCAGCTTGATCTGGAGCGGGCTGCTGTGGATGGACCAGAGGCCAAGCATGGAGGTTTCTCGGCCGCCGATCCAGAAGAAGGCGACGTTTCGCTCGGGGATGGTGTGTGCCAGCTCAAGCCCGACGATATCGCGGTAGAAATTGATAGAGCGTTCGAGGTTCGAAACGGTCAGGTGGGTCTCATACAGTCCTTGGATGGATATCATGGGTCAACTCCTGTGGTCGTTCAACGCGCCTTCGTGCGGTGCTTGATTGATGGGCTGACAGGGTTCATAGGACCTCAACCATAGTTGAGGTCAAGAGGCATGACGGCGGAATTGAACATTCATCGGGAGCTGTCGGTTGGCGAGGTTGCCAAGCGGTGCGGCGTTGCCATTTCCACGATCCATTTTTATGAGGCGAAGGGGCTTTTGACGCCTTTGCGCAATGCCGGAAATCAAAGGCGCTACCCCCGAGAGGTGCTGCGCCGAGTAGCCATCATCAAGATTGCCCAGCAGGCTGGCATACCGCTTGCCGAAATTGGCCGGGAACTGGCCGCGCTGCCGAATGGGCGAACGCCCAATGCGCAGGATTGGAACAATCTGGCCACATCCTGGCGCGCTGCTCTGCAAAAGCGGATCGACAAGCTTATGCAGCTTCGAGATGACCTTGAGGGTTGTATCGGGTGCGGATGCCTGTCAGTGGCAGATTGCCCATTGCGTAATCCTGGCGACAGACTGGGTGCTGAGGGTACGGGAGCTGTGCTTCTGAAATAGATCGCTGTTGCAGGCTGTTAACCCTGTGCGGACTTGCGGCGGTGTCGATCGGTTTTTGTCGCTCTGTCGGTTTCTGCCATCTTGCATCTCCTCCCAAATCGTATAAAGATATCTTTATATGTTGATTGAGTTGAGGTTGATGCATTGGCTCTAGGGCTTGATAATCTGGTGGGGCTTTTGAAGGCGGCGGGCGAGCCAACGCGGTTTCGGCTGCTTGCGCTTTTAGGCGCGGGCGACCTGACGGTGACGGACCTGACGGAAATTCTGGGGCAATCGCAGCCGCGCATTTCCCGCCATCTCAAGCTGCTGGCTGAAGAAGACCTGATTGACCGTTATCAGGAAGGCGCATGGGCTTATTTCCGGCTGAAGCAGGATGGCATTGCTGCCGAGATGGTGAAGCAGTTGCTGGCGGCTGCGTCACGCAATGACGCCGTGCTTTTGCGGGATTCCGAGCGGCTTTCAGCTGTCAAACGGGTGCGAGCCGAGCGGGCGCAGGATTATTTTGCTCGCAACGCGTCTGCCTGGGATGAGCTTCGCCGTCTGCATGTGAGTGATGACGCCGTAGAAGGTGCGTTGCAAAAACTCATCGGCACAACACCGGTTGATTCCATGCTGGATCTCGGCACCGGTACGGGCCGTATCTTGCAGCTTTTTAGCGGCATCTACCGCCGCGCCATTGGCATCGATGCCAGCCGTGACATGCTGGCGGTTGCCCGCTCCAATCTGGACAAGGCCGGGGTGGCGCATGCTTCCGTGCGGCATGGCGATATCTTGAACCTGCCGCTGGAAAGCCAGGATTTCGATCTTGTGGTGGTGCATCAGGTTCTGCATTTTCTCGACCACCCACAGATGGCACTTGCCGAGGCTGCGCGCATGCTGCGCCCCAATGGTCGTCTTGTGATTATCGATCTGGCACCGCATTCGCTGGAATATCTGCGGGAAGAGCACGCACATGTGCGCCTCGGCTTCTCCCACCAGACGATGGAAGAGTGGCTGAAAAAGACCGGTCTGAAGCCCGAAACGGCTGTTGACCTGCATTCGGGAAATGCGTCTGCCCAATCGCTTGACGTTACAATATGGGTCGCGCGCGATCCGCGCCTGCTGATGGCTGGCGAGGAGACGATGGACGCACCGCTTCTTTCCGCCGGGAGGGCATGAGATGACAAAGACCGACACAGACCGCAATGTGAACGAAAGCTTCAAGCTTTCCTTCGAGTTTTTCCCGCCCAAAAGTGCCGACATGGATGTTCAGCTGTGGGAAACGGTTGAAGAACTGGCGCGCTGGAACCCGGACTTCGTTTCTGTGACCTATGGCGCAGGCGGCACGACCAAGGCGCCGACACTGCAAGCGGTGCAGCGGATGATTTCCGTTGCCGGATTGCCGACCGCATCGCACTTGACCTGCGTGGATGCCAGCAAGCAGGACGTTCATGACGTGGTGGCCGAGTTTCGGGACGCGGGCGTGAAGCACTTCGTGGCGCTGCGTGGCGACCCTTCCACGGGTGTTGGCACCGATTACAAGCCGCATCCTGAGGGCTATGAGAATGCAGCGGCGCTGGTGCGCGGGCTGCGTGAACTGGGTGATTTCGAAATCTCGGTTTCGTCCTATCCCGAGAAGCACCCGGAAAGCGAAAGCGATGCTGTCGATATCGATATGCTCAAGCGCAAGGCTGACAATGGTGCGACCCGTGCCTTGACGCAGTTCTTCTTCGACAATGATATTTTCGAGCGCTACATGGAGCGCGTGACGAAGGCGGGCATCACCATTCCCGTGGTGCCGGGCATCATGCCAATCCAGAACCTGACGCAGTTGAAGCGGTTTGCCGGCCGTTGCGGCACCAGTGTTCCGTCGTTTCTGGATGACCGTTTTGCCGGTTACGACGATGATGTGGTGGGCCGGGCGAAGGTTGCGGCAGATGTTGCTGCCGAGCAGATCCTTGACCTGCAACGGCGCGGTATCAACGAATTCCACCTCTACACCATGAACCGCGCACCGCTGGTGAATGCTGTTCTGGAAAATGTGGGCTATCGTCCGCTGCGCAGGTCAGCCGCGTAAGCGGTGTGGACTTTCAAATTGCCGGAATGAAAAAAGCGCAGGTTTTGCCAAACCTGCGCTTTTTGCTTTGATTGATAATCAACTGCTTGATGTGGGCGACAACCCCAAGGTGCGTGTCAGATGAACAACATCACTCCGATAAACGCGAACGCCACACCAACTGCTAAGGCATTAAGAGAATTTGTAAGTCCCATGCTCTGCCTCCTTTACGTTGACAGTAAGCATTATGACCCTTTTGTGTCGGTTGAAAAGCGAAATCTATATTGCGGCGCACACAAAAACGGCCACAATTTCAGGGCGTTGGCGCCAATCCATTGAAAAACAACTTATATTACGATCTGTAAAATTGAGTGCATATTGTGAAAAAACGTAAACGGCCATGGTTAATGCCATGGCCGTTTGTCTTAATGTGATGGAATCTGTGTACTGAAGTTCTTAAAGAGCGTCCAGCAGGGCCCGGGTTGGCCAGCCATCTGCGGGCAGGCCGAGGCGCTGCTGCTCACGCTGGACCGCGATGCGGGTGCCAGAGCCGAGAATGCCGTCGATCTTGCCGACATCATGCGTCTTGGCATCGAGCTTGGTCTGAAGTTCCTTCATCGCGGCATCATCAAGACCTGGCTCCGGGTTGCCCTTGGCGTAGACAGGGGCGCCCATGAAGCGGGTTGCGAAATAGGCCGCCGAGGTGGTGTAGATGAAGGACTGGTTCCATTCCAGATAGATGTTGAAGTTGGGGTAGGTGAGGAAGGCCGGGCCCTTGCGACCCTGTGGCAGGATGAGCGATGCGGGCAGGGCGGCAAACGCCTTGTCACCGTTCTTAGGAGCAACGCCTAAGTCGAACCACTCGCCCGCTGTCATCGTGCCGCCGAGACCGGATTTTTCCCACGGGAGGTTTTCCGGTACGGAAACTTCCTCGATCCATGGCTCGCCCTTTTTGAAGCCGAGGTGCTGGATGAATTTTGCTGCCGTCAGGATGGCATCCGGGCTGCTGGCCTTGACGTTGACATGGCCGTCGCCATCACCATCCACGCCGAAGGCAATGATGTCCTTTGGCAGCATCTGCACCTGGCCGATTTCGCCTGCCCATGCACCGGTGTTGGTGGCGGGATCGAGATCGCCGTGCTGAACCATTTCGGTCAGCGCGATCAGCTGCGGGCGGAACAGTTCCGGGCGGCGGCAATCATGGGCCAGCGTGACCAGTGCGTTGCGGGTGTTGAAGTCCCCCTGAACCGCTCCGAAATCGGTTTCCATGGCCCAGAAAGCGGCGATGACACCTGCGGGAACGCCAAATTCTTCTTCAGCGCGCTTGAAGGTGGTGTTGAACTCCTGGATCTTCTTGCGGCCCATATCCAGCCGTCCCTGGCTGACAGTGCGCTGGGAGAATTCAAGGAAGGTCTGGCGGAAAACGCCCTGGGCGCGGTCCCGTGACAAAACCTTTTCGTCGATCTGCGCGCCTGATAGCGCCTTGTCAACGGCAGCTGCTGGCACGCCCTTGGCGACCGCGTCAGTCTTTACGCCAGCAAGGAACGTCGCGAGGTCGCCGCCGCAGGCTACCTGCTTTGGATCATCTGGCGAGACCGCGGGGGTGACAGCGAGCGCAGAGCCGCAGGACAATGTCAGGAGAGTGGCAGCAAGCGCTATGCTGCGGGGGGAAAAGCTGGACATTAAAATACCTCGAGTGAGCTTGTGACCCTGCGTTCGCCAAAATTTGTGGCAGAAGCGTGAGCAGACACGGGGAAAAGCCCCACGTGACGTTTTGTTTCCCGGACATGCGAATATTTCACACGTGATCTGCCACAATTTCTAGGAAAATCAAGGTCACCGAGACCCTTAAGGCTGAGTTGACAAAGTTAGCTATTGATTTCCACTCAGAGCGTCTGGGATACAGCCGCGTCGAGAAGCAGCTTTAAGGCTTCGGGAAAGTTTCCCGACGTATGTGCCACATGCTGAATGTCGGTCGCTCCCTCAGAGAAACTGTAAAACTCGTAGTGATCTTCGAATATCTCGATCTCTATCGGCGGAACCGTCGACGACCAGATAAAACAGATTGTAGGCCAATACCCCAACCCAATCTCGTCGGGTGTCTGATATAACCCTGGGGCAAACCTCGCGAAAAGCCGTGCATTTTCGAGTGTTTTCTGGGCAAGGTTGGGTGATTCAGCGGCAAGTTCGCTGATCTTCGTTTCAACTTCGACCCACGTCGAGCATTCTACGCGCGGTAGCGCGTTATCGTTGGCTGTTGGTTTCGCCATTGTTCTATCCCTGCGGCTGTGCCTCAATCAGTCCTGCGGGCAATATTCAAATGTAGTCGACGCCCTGGCCATTCTGAACTTGGCCGAATACACGAAAGCCTGCGGACGTTTCCTCACCCGGCACATGCACTTTCCTGAGTGCGGATAGGACAAGTTCACGCTGCATGGGTGTTTCCACGTGAATATCGACGTAGACAATGTCTTCGTAACCGCCTTCTGTAAAGTGGTACAACCAATCCCGATCAGGCCCGTAGTTGTGGCCGTTCATACTAAGCGTGCTCCATGCCGGGCTCGGCGTTAGCTCGTCCATCTCCAACACGAGCTCGTTCCATTTTGTATTGTTCATCACTGGATTGAGCACGTCACTGCCTTTCAAACCTAGAATGATATCATGGTTGATTGGGTTTTGACCCGTTAGTTTCTTGCCTGATTGACAGACGCCATCCATTGACGCCAGTTTTTCTCGGAGCCAGCGAAGACGTTGATATCTGTGGGGGTGCTGATGCCGGGGATGACGCCGGTGCCGGTATATTGCCAGAAGGACCATTGCCGGTCGCTGTAGATTTCTGCCGGGTGGGCGGCGGTGGAGCGGACCCAGAAAGGGTAGTTCTTGAACTGGCCGACCAGATTATCGCGGTGGAAATCCACGCTTGTGTAGATGATGGGCCGCTTGCCATAATGCGCTTCGATGCGGCGCATGAATTTCAGCATCTCAGAGCGCACCACTTCGGGTGCGGGGCGCGTCTTGCAGGTGGGGGAGGAGGGGTTCCACTCCACGTCCAGCACGGGCGGCAGCTTCATGGATTCCTTTGGAACGCTGCGAATGAACCAGTCTGCCTGCGCATCGGCTGTCGCACAGAAATAGTAGAAGTGATAGGGCGCATGCGGAATGCCAGCGGCGGACGCATTGCGCCAATATTCATGGAAGCGGGCATCGAGACGGTCCGTACCTTCGGTTGCCTTGATGAAGGCGAAGGAAACGCCGGATTTCTGCACCGTTCTCCAGTCGATTTCGCCATTCCACTTGGACACATCGATGCCATGCACCTCATGCTTGTGGGGGGATTTGGAGCCGAATTCGTGGGGGTCATTATCCTTGAAACGTGGCTGGGCCAAAGACGCTGTTTCGAGGAAATCGTAGCTGGTGGACGTGCAGCCACTGAGCAGCAGTACGGTCGATAAGATAGCCGGAAGAAGCCGCTGCATGATAATCCCAGAAATACGAATGGCAGTCCGCGCTGCCCGGAGAAGGGCGCGCCGTAATCTCTCATTTACCATAACAGGGTAAACAAGGTGTTATGGCAAGCGCCGACCCCTTCGATTTCCGTTATCTCACGCGGATGTCAGGCCGTTTCAGGCTTTGGGAAGTGTCAGAACTGCCCGCCATGCATAGCCGCGAGCAATCGGTTCGAACTCCAGCGTTGCACCGTGGCTGCCCGCTAGCGTTTCCAGCACATAGCGCATATTGGCGCGGGGGGTGACGTGGAATTTGGCAAGCCATGCCTGAAGCAGGCTGCGAAACCAGGTTGGCAAATGCTCCTGCTGGCCGAAATCCACGATGTGCAGGGAGCCGCCTGGTGCCAGTGCCAACAAGGCACGTTCCACGGCCTTTTCCCAATCCGGGATCATCGAGACCGCATAGGAAATCATGATCCGGTCAAAACCGGTGGCGCGGCCAAATTCTGATAGCTTGAAGGTGGTGGCATCAGACACACGCAGAATGGGGCGCTCGCGGTGGCTGCCGAAGTTCTCGCTGGCGGTGGTCAGCATTTCCGACGAGATATCCAGACCATAGAGCTTTGCGCTTGGAAAATGTTTCGCGGCGCGCAAAAGGTTGCGCCCTGTGCCGCAGCCGACTTCCAGTAGAGTGCCATCCACGGGAACATCGAGTTTGGCGATGGTCGTATCGCGGCCCAGAAGGTAGTATTTGCGCGTCAGATCATAGATGTGCCGCTGGTTGCGGTACATCTTGTCCATGAGGTTGGCGTGGTTGACATCACCAAGGCTGATGTGATCGCCGATGCTCTTCATGCCTGTGCCCTCTGATAGATGTGGAAGCCGCCATAGATGGCGGAGCGATCACTTGCGTTCAGCTCCTGCGAACGTTCGGCCAGATAGGTCCATTGCGCGCTGATGTCAGGCGACAGGCGGCCTTCGATGACACTCTTCTCAGCGGCGGTGCGGAAGATGACGCGGGCGTCTGGTGCCGCTGTGCGGCTGATCTGCGACCACAATTCGTTGATCTGCGTATCTGTCATCCAGTCCTGCGCATCCAGAAGCACGTAACGGTCTACCGAGGAGGCTGGCTTGGAGGCCAATAGCTCGGTGAAGGTGGCGTGGTGGACTGAGACGCGCGAGGCGTTTTCGCGGATGGCTTCGTAATAATCGCTGCGCAGATAATCCGGCAAATTGCCTTCCTGGGACTGCGGGTAGCGGCGCGCAAAGGCCTGCCAGGCGAAGTAATTCTCCTTCAGCGGAAAATCGCAGGCGAGCTTCTCAAGGCGCTGGCGCAGAACTGGGGCAATGGTGTTGCCGTGCGACAGGCTTGCCAACTCATCATACTGGCGTGGCGGAATGCCGAGGCCGAAGAGCGAGCTCTTGCGCTTCGTCAGCCAGCGGATCATTGGCTTATCGAACAGGGGGGCGACCTTCTGATCGAAGAACTGGCGCTGCTCATCCATGGAGCGGGCATTGGCCATATCCGTCAGCTTCACGCCGTGCAGGCGCGCCAGCACGTGGCCGACGCCAATGAAGCGGCCCAGAAGGCCAGTGCGGTAGATATTGCGATCAAAGACAGTGATGCGGCGGCGGCCACTCAAGGTGCGCTTGGACCAATAGGCGCGGGTCTGCGCATCCAGATTGGGGGCGATGAAGCGGTCATAACCGGAGCTGTTGGAGCGCACATCAGCCACGCCGAACTGGCGAACGACATCGCCATGGTTGGGAAGGTGCCGGAATGCGGCCAGTTTCAGCTTGTTGAGCGCAATGTGATGGGGATTGAGATCAACCACATCGATGCGCGATGGATTGCGGGAGAGATAGGCCAGAACGTTGCAGCCGCCGGAACCGATGGTGACGATGCTGTGGCCATCGCGCAGCTCCATGGCGCGCATATCGACATCAGGATCCTCCCAGATCTGCGGGTAGACCAGACCGGAGAACAACACGCCGAAGAGGCGTTCCGAAAGGCCGCTGGTGGACAGGGCCTTGTGCTGGAGGAGGGCACTCTTGAGCTTAACGTTTTTGCTGAAACCGGTCTTTGGCGCCACACTCGTCATCTGATTCCACCTCTCATTCGGTTCAGAGGCGTTTAGCGGCGGGACGCAACAGTTTGATGACGGGTGTGTATGGGCAAGCCGGGCGTAGATTTACGCAACAGAACGCCTTCCCCACGGATGGGGAGACCGGCGGTCAATGGCTGAGAGGATGCGAAGAACCGATCTCCCGACCTGTGGGGAGATGCAGAAATATGGAGCGGCAGGATTACTTGCGCAGAACGTGCAGCATGCCCTTGCGCTTGGCGTCGTAATAATAGCCGCGCGCATAGAGGCGAACCGCATTGTCGCGGTCGTTATCGGCCACCATCCATGCGCCGCGCAGGTATTTCACAGCATATTTCAGGTTGGTTTCTGCGTCGAAGAGGCCGGAGGCCGGGCCATCGAAGCCCATGGAGCGGGCTGTGGCGTGCTTGATCTGCATCAGGCCGAAGTGGCCGCCGTTGATGGCGCGCGGATTGTAACGGCTTTCACGCATGACCACACGGTGGACCAGATCTTCCGGCACATCGTACATCGTTGCATATTTGGTAATGAGACCGCTGAGCTGCTGACGTCCACCCAGGGCGGTGGCCAATGGAGATGTTGTTAGACCTTCGCGGGTGCTGATGGCGGCAAGGGCTGCGTTTTGCGGAGCAGACGCATAGGCCAACATCGCGCCTTGCGGCTTTGGCACAGGAATGACGCTCTGCTGCTTCATCATTTCTTCCGTCAGCGGAATGGCGGCCGCTGAGGGTGTGCCTGGCGCGCTTGGCGCTGCCGGAAAACCACCCTTGAGGGCGACGACCTGAGGAAGAGCGGCGCTGGTAGCGGCCTGCTGGGTGACGGCTGCGGCGGCAGAGGTTGTTGCGGCTGGTGCAGCAAGTGCTACCGGCGTGACAGGGGGCTGCATTTGCGCGCTGATGGCTGCTGCGGCTGCAATTTCGGACGCTGGGGGAAGTGCGACGCGGCCACCCTTGAGGGCGGTGGCGGCCGGCAATGGATTGGTGGTGGTTGCTGCGGCAAGCTGAGGAGCTGCGGGCGCCGTTGCTGATGCTGTGGTGGTGGCGGAAGCGGGCTGTGCTGAAGCTTCCTGCGTGGTAGCGGGTGTTTGGCTGGCGGTATTTTCAGATGCTGGTGTAACCGCTGTCATCTGCGGGCGGGGGCTGTATTCGACGCTGGTGCATCCTGCCAGTGTGAGCGCCACGCCCATGGTGGACGACAGAAACAGCGCCGATTTTCGACGAAAATTGCCTGAAATTTTCATTCTGCCGCCTTTAACTGCACTGCCGGTCTCAAGCCCAGATTCAAGCGAAACGGGCAGTCCCTGTGGCGCGATCATTAACCTATCGTAAGGTTTCGGGCAAGCGGGGACTGAGTAGCAAATTCTTATGCAGCGATTTTGCGGTATCCCGCCGTGACGGCGCGACCGGCAATAAAGCTCTTACGCTTTGAATTCGCCGGCTTTTTGGAAACAGACATGCGCCGCACGGATGTGATAGTAAAGCGTGCGAATACCGCCTGCAGGCTGAGGCAGACAAGCGCGATGAGAAGAAGGACAGCCTGCATCTGCGTGACCATTTCAGCCACATCGCGTGTGCCGTTCAAAAACTGCATGAGGAAGGCGACGAAAAAGCCGAAATAGCGCAGGCGCAGGGCAGCCGTCACGAAGCAATCGGAAAACACGGTGCCGAAGGATTTTCCGCGCAGATTGTCGTTATCGGCATTGGCTTCACGGGCAGCGGGGGTGGCGATTGTCCAGAGAACGAACAGCATCAGCCATGCGGTTCCGGTCCAGCGCAGGATATCGATGAGAGACGACGGCATCAGCTCGACGCCGACCACGATGATGGACGCGGCGGTGACGGTGGTGACGATGCCAAGCGTTGCGCCTGAGACGGCAGCGACCGTGGCGCGCTTGCCACGAATGGAAGCGTAGCTGGCGACCTTGAACGAGATGAGTGAGGGCAGTGTGAAAAGAATGGCACAGGCCAAGCAGAACACGAGCCAGACTTGCACAGACATTGCTTTCCTCCTTGCCCTCCCTGCACGTATTTTATGTTAACCTACAGCATTGCCCCAGAAACCGAAACGGATTTATGGGTCTGAAGGTTCATAACGTCAGAGCGGTGTGTTTGCGCCACACTGTGCGGTTTGCCGCATCATGTGGCGCAAAGAGGCGCTTTTATGCTCAGGCTGCCTTATAGGGCTGGCCGATGTGGTTCATGACTTCGTCGAACCATTGCGTGGACAGATCGAAGTGCTTGCCGCCCTTGATGCGCGGAAACTCGATGGTGCGCAGCTTGCCGCCCTGATCCTCATCATGACCGGTGACGCCGGATACCTTGTTCAGTGCGCTTTCGACGGCCAGATCAACCATGCTCTGGATGAGGCGAAGGTCCTGACCGTTGGCAGGGGCGGAGCGGGCGTAGTAACCAGACTTCTGCACCATGGTGCGTTCTGCGCCGATGAGGCCCGCAAACTGCTTCTGGAACCAGCCGCCGACATTGATGGTGTCAATCTTGACGTGGCCGAAAGCATCGCGCTTGACGGTTTCCCCTGACGCTTCGCGCTCGGCAACAATCGAATCAAGTCCAGCGCCTTCCGACACGAAGAGCGTGACGAATCCGGTCTTTTCCATTGTCTTCTTGAGGCGCTCGGCCTCGGCCTCGATATCGAAGGCCATTTCCGGCAGATAGAGGCCATCAATGCTTTTCAACTGCTCGCCCATCAGCAGGCCCTCGACATATTCATTGCCGCTGGTCTTCTGAATATAGGCACGCGCGGTTGCTGCCGTGAGCCAACCGCAGTGGCGGCCCATGACTTCGTGAATGACGAAGGTCTTGGGCGCAGCACTCTGTTCATTGCTGACATTATCGAAGAAATTCGCGCCGACTTCAGCTGCTGTCCATGCGCCCAGCGACTGTTTGATGGGAACGACGTCGTTATCCACCGTCTTGGGCAAGCCGACGACGGTAAGGTCATAGCCATTGGCGCCCAGATAGGCTGCGAGATCGGCCGCTGTGGTGTTGGTGTCATCGCCACCGATGGTGTGGAGAATTGTGACGCCATCTTTTGCCAGGCGATCTGCGGCAACTGCCAGCGGATTTTCGCCTTCCTTGACGAGGCCGCGCTTGGCGCAATCTGCGGCATTGGTCAATTTCACGCGGCTGTTGCCGATGGGCGAGCCGCCATAGCGGTGCAGAAGATGCGCTTTTTCGCGCATGCTGCTGGTGATTTCGACGCTATCGCCAAGCAGAACGCCCTGATAGCCGGAGCGATAAGCCACGATATCGATGTCAGGGGCGATGTCGCTGTAACGCTCGATCAGGCCGCCCACGGCAGAGGAGAGGCATGGTGCAAGACCGCCTGCGGTCAACATTGCAACTTTCTGTTTGGCCATCGTGGCACTCCTTCGTGTTTGTTCAAACGATCTCGCCAAAGATCCGCTGGGGCAAATGGATGGAGCAGCCAATGGGGCATGTAAAGTGAATTTCTCAAGAAAATCGGGCATTTCGAGGCAATTTTCGAACCCCTTGAGCGCAGTGGCCGATATAATCGTTTCAATTGGCTGACTGCTGCGAAGGCAAGATGCCAGCCTGTGGAAAACAGTGGCGGTGGCCGTCGCAGAGCGTCTCAGTGAGCCAGAAAATGGTGATCTGAAGATGAATAAAAGTTAATGACGTGCGACCTTTATGTATATTGCATTCATGCGGCGGCATCGTATGATCGCACTCATGATGTACGATTTCGCCTGTTTGCAACTGACTTCGCTTTGGGAACGACTGCTCGGCGCAATTGGCGATGCGGCGGGCAACGTGCTTGGCCGTGTGATAGAGGCCGTCAGGACCGTTTTTGAAGGCGATCCCGAGACGCGTCGGCAGGTGTCATTCTCCATTGCGATCATTGCGCTCTCTGCCAAGATGGCCAAGGCAGATGGCATGGTGAATGATGCGGAAGTGAAGGCTTTTCGCCAGATTTTCGACTTTCCCGAAGAAGAAGCGCAGAACGTTGCCCGACTTTATAATTTGGCGCGGCAGGACGTGGCTGGTTACGAGGCCTATGCCGAGCGCCTGTCCGGTCTTTGCGGTTCTGGCGAGCAGAATTGCGAAATGCTGGAAAGCGTGATTGATGGTCTGTTCCATATCGCCAAGGCGGATGGTTTGATCCATGAGCGTGAAATGGCGTTTCTGGGTCGCATCGCTGAAATCTTCCGAATCACGGATGATCATTTCGAAACCATCATGGCGCGGCATGTGCATATGGATGGACGCGACCCCTATCGTGTTCTCGGCGTTTCGCCTGCCGATGATTTTCTGGATATTCGCAAGCGCTACCGTTCGCTGGTGGCCGAACATCACCCGGACAAGCTGATTGCGCGTGGCGTTCCCATGGAACTGCATGCAGCGGCCAATGAGCGCATGGCGGCTCTGAATGCCGCCTATGCGGCCATCGAGAAAGAACGCCGCGTCGCATGAGTGAATTCACAGCCGATTATGCCGGTGCGCTTGTCGCGCCTTCGCCCAACCATGGCGAGCGGGTTGGTGTTGCCGGCCCAGACATGATCATTCTTCACTACACAGGCATGGGCACCGCCGATAGCGCGCTTTCCTGGCTGTGCAATGAAGAGAGCCAGGTTTCCAGCCATTACTTCGTTTTCGAAGACGGGCGGATCTTGCAGCTCGTTCCTGAGAGCCAGCGCGCATGGCACGCCGGAAAAAGCTTCTGGGATGGTGCCGTCGATATCAATTCGCGCTCGATTGGTATCGAGATTGCCAATGCTGGGCATCCGGCTGGGTTACCTGACTTTCCCGATGCGCAGATCGAGGCTGTTATCCAATTGTGTCGGGATTGTGCGCAACGGTGGTCCATTGCGCCTGAAAAGGTGCTGGGACATTCCGATATCGCGCCGGTGCGCAAGATCGATCCGGGTGAGAAGTTCCCATGGGATACTCTGTCGCAGCATGGCGTCGGGCACTGGGTTGAGGCGGCACCCATTGGTGGCGGACGGTTTTTCCAGCGCGGCGATAGCGGACAGCCGGTCGAGGCCCTTCAGTCGATGCTGTCTCTCTATGGTTACGGCGTTGAAATAACGGGCATTTATTGCGAAAAAACAGAGGGCGTTGTTGCGGCTTTCCAGCGGCATTTCAGGCCGTTTCTGGTGGATGGTATCGCAGATTTTTCGACCATCGACACGTTGCACCGGCTGATATCGGCGCTGCCAAGGTTTAGCGGCGTCTGATTGAATGGCGGCCTCCCTACACGGATGCGTGACGCGGTTTTTTGCGTGTTGCCACAGTATATCCTCATTGATTCACTTAATGCACCTCATCAACCGATGATCTGTTTCATTTTGAAACGGTCATTGCCAGTATCAATGATGAAGACCTGCGACGGATTGTCCCGATGACCTTCCCATGTGGCGCGCATTAACGCTGCCGTTCGCGGTCTTCAGCCCGGAGACGTTTCATACCCATGAGAATTGCCTATATTGCTGTTTCGGCTTGCCTTGTTATGCTTGCCGCACAGAGTGGTCCCGCTTTTGCCGAAGAAGGGGTTAAAACCAAGACCGTCACGCTGGAAACCTTCATTCGCAAGCCGGGTTATCCCATTCCCGAAAGGGCTCTTCCGCAAAAGCTGCACAATGGCTATTCCGAACTGATCGTAAAATATGCCACGCGCTATGGGGTGCCGACCAATCTGGCCCATGCGGTAGTATCCGTCGAAAGCAAGTTTAATCCCAGGGCGAGGGGCAGTGCCGGAGAGGTGGGGCTGATGCAGATCAAGCCAGCCACGGCGCGCATGATCGGTTATCGCGGCACGACCAACGCGCTCTATGATCCCGAGACCAATATTCGCTGGGGCATGCAATATCTGGCCATGGCGCATCAACTGGGCGGCGGGCAGGTCTGCGATACGATTTTGCGCTACAATGCGGGCCACGCCGCAAAGCGCATGAACCCGGTTTCCAAACAATATTGCGGCAAGGTGCAGGCGCTGTTGCAGGGCTGATGGCCGATTTGCCGCTTTTGCACGCGGCCTGACTTTGCTAGGCAGAGGCATAGCATTGCGGGAGCAGATCATGCCGGATTTCAAATATATCGTCGTCGGTGCAGGCATGATGGGGGCTGCTGCGGCGCGCCACCTTTCAGGCGCGACTGACGGTGTGGCGCTGATTGGCCCTGCCGAGCCCGTGGACCGCAAGAGCCATGAGGGCGTGTTTTCCAGCCATTATGACCAAGCTAGAATCACACGCGGGTTCGATGGCGATCCCGTCTGGGCGGAACTGGCGAAACGCTCCATCGAGCGCTATGCGCAGATTGAAGCAGAGAGCGGCATCCGGTTTTATCACGAGGCGGGTTGCCTGTTTGCCGGTAATGGCAAGGGGCTGGGCGGTGACTACGTGACCGCCGCCATGGCCGCGCGCCCGGCTGTAAATAGTGGAATTGATGTGCTGGACACATCCGGCCTCAACGCACGCTTTCCGATGTTTGATTTGCCTGACGATCACCATGGCTGGTTCGAGGCGCGCAATGCCGGTTACGTCAATCCGCGTGCGCTGGTGAAGGCGCAGATCGCCATTGCCGAGCAAAAGGGAGCAAAGCTGATCCGCGAGACGGCGGTGCGGATTACGGACACTGCCTCCGGTGTCGAGGTGGTGACGGATGCGGGCCAGCGCTACACGGCGGACAAGGTGATTGTCGCGGCGGGCGGGTTCACGAATATGGCTGATCTTCTGCCTTCGACAGTCGATATGGCCGCGACGGGCCGGACGATTGCGTTTTTCGAGCTGGATGAGGAAAAGCAGCGGGACTTTGCCGCCATGCCTTCCACCATCGTGCTGGCGGAAAATGCTGATGACATCGTCTATATCCTGCCGCCGGTGCAATATCCCGATGGCAAGGTTTACCTGAAAATTGGCGGGGAGAGCGAGAAGGGCAGGCTGGAGACTCGTGCTCAGGCGGTGTCATGGTTCCATTCCGATGGGACGGAAAGCGAAGTGGCATTTCTGGTGAAACGCGCCATTGAGCTGATGCCGGGGCTTGAAGGTTGCCCCGTGACGTCAGGCTCCTGCGTCGCCTCCATTACCCGCACGGGATATCCCTATATTGGCTATACGCAGTCTTCCAACATCGCCGTGCTGACCGGTGGCAACTTTGTCGCGGCGAAATCGTCCGATGAAATCGGGCGGTTGGGTGCGGTGCTTTTGCTGGACGGGCAATTGACGGAAAGCGATTTTGCCGCTCACATGACACCGGTTTTTAGCTGAGGCTGAGAGAATGAAGACGTTCCAATATATCGTGGTGGGTGCGGGCATGATGGGGGCATCTGCTGCCAGGCATCTGGCTGAAAGTTCCGATAGCGTCGCATTGATCGGTCCCGGCGAGCCACATGACATCAAGAACCACGACGGTGTTTTTGCCAGCCATTATGATGCGGCGCGGATAACCCGCACGATCGATAGCAATGCGGATTGGGCGCGGCTCGCCAACCGTTCTATTGCGCGCTATGGCGAGATCGAGCGTGAGAGTGGCGTTGAGTTCTACGGGGAGGTCGGTTGCCTCATCGTCGGCAAGGCGCGGGGCACGGGCTTTGCCTATATCGAGAATGTATGTGCAGCCGCTGACACGTTGGGTGTCGAGACTGATGTGCTCGACGATGCAGCACTTGCGCAGCGGTTCCCCTACTTTTCCTTCGAGAGTGGATGCGAAGGCGTGTTCGAGAGGAACGATGCTGGTTTCGTCAATCCGCGTGAACTGGTGCGGGCGCAGATCGCGATTGGACAAAAGCGCGGTGTGACGCGCATCGATGATACCGTCGTCAGCGTGCGCGAAGACGGCGGCATTGCGACGATAACGACCGCTTCGGGCGATAGCTACACGGCAGAGAAAGTGTTGGTCGCGGCGGGTGGTTTTTCCATTGCCGAGGGGCTTTTGCCGCAGACGCTTCAAATGGAGGTTTATGCCCGCACCGTTGCCTTCTTCGAAATTCCGGAAGACCAGCTGCATCTTTACGCCGGCATGCCATCGCTGATCTATGAGCCTGCCGATGCCAGCAAACACATCTATCTTTTGCCGCCGGTGCGCTATCCCGATGGGAAATTCTATCTCAAGATCGGCGGTGAGCCGGTGGATGTGCCGCTGGCAAGCGACCAGGAGATCCGCGACTGGTTCCGCTCTGGCGGGAATGCCAGTGTTCGCGATGATTTTTCAGGTATTATTGAAACGCTGATCCCATCCATTGACCGCGCGCGCATATCCATGGCGGCTTGCGTCACATCCTATACGCCGAGTGGGTTTCCTGCCATCGGCTATACGAGCTCGCCCAATATTGCCGTGCTGACCGGAGGCTGCGGCGCGGCGGCCAAAAGCTGTGATGAAATCGGGCGGCTGGGTGCAAAGCTGATCGTGGACGGCGCGATTGGTGATGAAGGCTATGATGCGGATTTCAAGCCGGTTTTCTCGATGTAATTTGCCTGTGGCCGATTTTCTGTTGGCATTCGCCGTGGAACCCGTCTAAGGAGCCGGTGCCAGTTGGCCGGGCAGCCGCGCTTTACCAATGTCGAAAGACGGTAGGGTGAGGAAAGTCCGGGCTCCACAAAGACACGGTGCCGGATAACGTCCGGCGGGGGCGACCCTAGGGAAAGTGCCGCAGAGAGTAGACCGCCATCTATCAGATGGTAAGGGTGAAAGGGTGGGGTAAGAGCCCACCGCGCCGCTGGTAACAGGGGTGGCATGGTAAACCCCACCGGGAGCAAGACCGAATAGGGATGACGTGGGGTGCGCGCAAGCGGACCTACAGCCGGTTTTTGGGCGAGTCATCCGGGTGGGTTGCAAGAGGCGGTGTGCAAATGCCGTCCCAGATGAATGGCTGCCACGTTCCGGGTCAAACCGGGGCCATACAGAACCCGGCTTACAGGCCAACTGGCAAATTTCCTTTTTTAAATCAGGCCCTTGGTGCGCGCTCGGCGCGCGCGGTTAAGTATTTGAAATTGCTGATAAAGCAAGTTTTGATGGGCGGTTTCTGGTGGCCGCGCGCCAAGTGCTTGAATGGACACGGTAAACCATTCGTTAATCTTAACGGGATATGAATGTTCGATCCGAAGGCAGCATCCCGCTGGCTTCTCCCATTGACGCCCAAAGTGTCCCATGATATCCCAAATGCACACCACAAAGGGTCGTGTTTTTGACCCGCAATCAATGAGACGGAGAGGCCTGCAAGGGTCCGATGGGCATTATGTCCTGCCGGTCAGCGATGTGTCGTGCGTAACGGTGTTGCCTGTCGAGGCGGGTTCATGCCCTGCATTCGGCGGTTTTGGCGAGTTTAAAAATGGGTCGCTTTTTATCGAACGTGACGAACAGAATCGACGCCAAGGGGCGCGTTTCGGTTCCGTCGCTGTTTCGTTCGGTGCTGGCGGAGCGGGGCATTCAGGAGCTTTATTGTCTCCAGGATTTTGCATTTCCGGCCATCAGCGTGGGCGGTCCGGACTTGCTGGAACGATACGAACGGCAGATCGCTTCCATGGATGCGTTCTCGCCGGAAGCGAACGCGATGTCGCTGCTGGTTCACGGTGGCGGCGTTTTCATGAAGCTGGACGGCGAAGGGCGTCTGATGGTCACGGATTTCATTCGGGAATTCACTGGCATCAGCGCGGAAGTTACCTTTGTCGGTCGGGCGGATCATTTTCAGTTGTGGCAGCCGGACGCGTTTTACGAGGCGCAGAAGGCAGCAAGATCGGGGCGCGGCTTTACCGCTGTTCGCCCCGGATAGGACGGGGAAACGGAATGGCGGCGAATTCTGGCGGACGATCTTCTGAAGCCGGTGGCGGACCGGTTCGCCACATTCCGGTTCTTCTCCATGAAGTCCTAGGCGCGCTTGAGCCAGCGCCCGGCAAAATCATTCTCGATGGCACCTTTGGTGCAGGCGGATACACGCAGGCCATTCTCGATCAGGGTGCTGATGTGATCGCACTCGACCGTGACCCCAATGCTATCGAAGGCGGGCAGGGCATGGTTGCAGCCAATGGCGGACGCCTCACGCTCATCCAGTCTCAGTTTTCCAATCTCTCCGCCCATGTGCCTGCCGGTGGCCTCGATGGTCTGGTGCTCGATATCGGCGTGTCTTCCATGCAGATCGATGAGGCCGAGCGCGGCTTCTCGTTCCAGAGAAACGGGCCGCTCGACATGCGCATGTCCGCGTCAGGCGTTTCGGCCGCCGATGTGGTGAATCGCGCAAAGGTTTCGGACCTCATCCGTATTTTCGGTTTTCTGGGTGAAGAAAAGCAGCCGGGACGTATTGCCCGCGCCATTGAGAAGAAGCGTGCCGAGGAGCCGTTCCGCACCACTCGCGATCTGGCCGGGTTGATTGAAATCGTGACCCCTCGCAAGGCCAAGGACAAAATCCACCCTGCAACGCGCGTGTTTCAGGCGCTTCGCGTCTTCGTCAATGACGAGTTGGGCGAGTTGGCGCAGGCGCTGTTTGCAGCCGAGCGTGCGGTGAAGCCGGGCGGCCGGCTTGTCATCGTGACCTTCCATTCGCTGGAAGACCGCATCGTCAAAAAGTATTTCGCGGATCGTTCCGGTCGTGCGGCGGGCTCCCGTCACATGCCGATGGTGGCGGACACGCCTGCGATTTTCGATGCCGTGGGCAAGTCGATGATTGCGGCGAGCGACGAGGAGGCAGAGATCAATCCGCGGGCTCGTTCCGCCAAGCTGCGCGCCGGTGTTCGCACGAACGCTGCCGCCCGGCCTGCCGATCTTTCGATCTTCGATCTGCCCGATCTCGCAAGTCTTGCAAAGATGGGAGGTTGATATGCTCAGAACCTTCGACTTCGTTCTGATGGGTGTGATGGTGGCTGCGGCTGTCGTGACCTATTCGATCAAGCATCAGGCCGATTTGAAGCTGGATTCCGTGCGCAAGCTGGAAGCCGAGATCAAGCTGGAGAAGGACACGATTGACCTTCTGCGTGCCGACTGGGCGCTGCTGACGCAGCCGAACCGTCTGCACCGGCTGGTCAACGCCTATCAGGGCGATCTGGCGCTGGCACCGACAATGCCGAACCAGCTTTCCCAGCCCAAGGAATTGCCGATGCTGCGCTCGCAATTGCCGCAGCCGCCCGAGCCGGTGGGCATGAGCGTGGAAGATGTAATTGCAGCCGCCATGAGTGGCTCCAAGCCTGGCGCAACATTGGGTGGTGTAAAACCCAAATCACCGCCCGCAGGTCAAATCGCGGTGAGTGGTGGGGTGCCTGTTCCGCAGCCACGCGCAAAGGTTGCGCGGTCAGCGCAGCCCATGCCGGTGGCGCGCGCCCAGCAGGGTGACGAAACCGGTGACATGGATGAAACGATAACTGGATCGGTGGACTGATGTCTTTTCTGTCTCGCGTCATGGTTCTGAAAAGCAGGGCTCATTTTTCCGCAAGCACCAGTGGCTTTGCCGACCATGCTGCCTTTGAAGGTGCGCGCAAACGCCGTGCCACCCAGGCCAAGACCCGTGTTGGTCTGCTTATCTTCGGTTTTATCGCATTTTATGGTGTCGTTGGCGGGCGGTTGATTCAATATGGACTGACGCAGCCGGAAACCGTTTCCAGCATTGCGCCCGCAGACCGGTTGATGGCATCTCGTCCCGACCTTCTGGACCGCAATGGCGAAGTTCTGGCCACCGATATCAGGACTGTTTCGCTGTTTGCCGAGCCACACCGCATCGTCGATGTCGATGAAGCGATTGAGAAGCTGCAAACGGTTCTGCCCGATCTCGATACGCGTGGCACCTACCAGAAGCTGAAATCCGAATCACGTTTCCAATGGCTGCGCCGCCAGCTGACGCCGAAGCAGCAGAGCCAGATTCTTGCGCTCGGCATTCCCGGCATCGGTTTTCGTCCTGAAAAGCGCCGCTTCTATCCCGGTGGCTCGACGGCTGCGCATGTCGTCGGTCACGTTAATATCGACAACCGCGGCGTTGCCGGCATGGAGCGCTATCTTGACAGCCAGGGTCTGGCCGACCTGACGGCGCTCGGCATGACGTCTGACCAGCCGCTTGAGCCGGTTAAGCTTTCGATCGATCTGCGGGTTCAGGCCATTGTGCGTGAAGTGGTGGCCTCCGCCATCCAGAAGTTCCAGGCGATTGGCGCCGGTGCCGTTGTAATCAATGTCCACACCGGCGAAATTCTCGCCATGGCATCTCTGCCGGATTACGATCCCAACAACCCTGCCGAAGGTGCGAAAGAGGGCTGGCTGAACCGCATGTCGAACGGAACGTTCGAGATGGGCTCCACCTTCAAATCCTTCACCATTGCCATGGGTCTGGATTCCGGCAAGGTCCACATCAACGATACATTCGATGCGCGTGCGCCGATCCGCATTGGCGGCTTCACCATCAAGGACTTCCACGGCAAGGGCCGCGTTCTTTCTGTTCCTGAAATCTTCCAGTATTCATCCAACATCGGTACGGCAAAGATTGCCGACACGGTTGGCATTGAAGGCCACAAGGAATTTCTGACGCGGCTTGGCCTGTTGACCAAGATGCAGACGGAACTGCCTGAGGTGGCAATGCCATCGCAGCCGCGTGTGTGGAAAAAGATCAACTCGGTGACCATTTCTTTCGGTCACGGCGTCTCTACCACCCCGTTGCAGACGGCGATTGCCGGTGCAGCGCTGGTGAATGGCGGTAAGCTTATCGAGCCGACTTTCCTGCCACGCACGGTCGGGCAGGCGGATCAAGTGGCAAAGCAGGTGTTGCAGCCCGGTGCCAGCAAGGACATGCGCTTTCTGTTCGAATGGAACGGCGTGAACGGTTCTGGCCGCAATGCGCGCGTTGAAGGCTTCAATGTTGGCGGCAAGACCGGCACAGCCGACAAGGTCGTCAATGGTCGTTACGTGCACGACAAGAACTTCAACGCCTTCCTCTCGGCCTTCCCGATGGACAAGCCGGAATATGTTGTTCTGTCCTTCATTGACGAGCCGAAGACGGACAAAGGCAATGGCGCAGCACTGGCCGGTTCTTCTGCCGCACCTATGGTGCATGACATCATTACCCGCTCGGCAGCCATTCTTGGCGTGAAACCCAAGTTCGGCAAGGACGGTTCGGCCTTGCTGGTGTCTTATTGATTGGTACAGCTTATGACGGACCGGCGAATCGCGCCGGGGGGACAAGACGGACACATCGATGAATTTGCGAGATCTCTCCGGGACTGAGTTCCCGGAACTGAATGAATTGCTTGGCACTGATGCCGGCGCGCTGGATATTACCGGGATTACGGCAGATAGCCGCAAGGCTGCGCCGGGATCGCTGTTCGTAGCGGTGGCAGGCACCAAGGCCGATGGCAGCACATATGTGGCGGATGCCGTGGCAAAGGGTGCGGTTGCGGTTGTTTCCAGCCATGCCATCGATGCTGGCGTGCCGGTTCTCGTTGTCTCTGATCCGCGCCGTTTTCTCTCCCTTGCCGCCGCCCGTTTTTACGGTAAACAGCCCGAAACCATGGTGGCCGTGACCGGCACTGCGGGCAAGACCTCAGTTGCATCCTTCACACGCCAGATATGGGCGATTGCTGGCCATGCCGCGGCGCAGATTGGCACCACGGGTGTGATTGCGCCGGGTCGCGAAGACTATGGTTCTCTGACCACGCCTGATCCCGTTTCTCTGCATGCGCTTCTTGCCGAGCTTGCATCTGAAGGCGTGACCCATGCGGCGATGGAAGCGTCCAGCCACGGTCTCGACCAGCGCCGTCTGGATGGCGTGAAGCTGGCTGCTGCTGCCTTCACCAATCTTGGCCGTGACCACATGGACTACCATCCTACGATGGAAGACTACATGGACGCCAAGATGCGGCTGTTCGATACGCTGCTTCCGAAGGGTTCGCCTGTTGTGATCTATGCGGATGATCCGTGGTCGGACCGCGCTATCAAGGCCGCGAGCGAAGCAGGCCATGAGGTGCGCACCGTTGGCCGCAAGGGCGATTATCTGGCGCTGAAGCGCGTCGAGCATTTCCGCCACAAGCAGATGATCGAAGTGCATCATCAGGGCAAGATTTACGAGGTCGATATTCCCTTGGCTGGTGATTTCCAGGTGGCCAATGCGCTGGTATCCGCAGGTCTTGCGATTTCCACCGGCGTTCCGGCAGCGGTGGCGCTGAAGGCGCTGGAAAAGCTGGTGGGTGCCGCTGGCCGTCTTGAGTTGATCGGCCAGACGAAAAACGGTGCGCTGGCCTATGTGGACTATGCCCACAAGCCGGATGCGCTGGAAAATGTGCTGACATCCGTGCGGCCCTTTACATCGGGCCGCATCATTACCGTTTTCGGTTGCGGTGGGGATCGTGACAAGGGCAAGCGCCCCATCATGGGCGAAGTCGCGACGCGGCTTTCCGATATCGTCATCGTGACGGATGACAATCCGCGCTCGGAAGAGCCGCAGACTATCCGCTCCGAAATCATGGCTGCGGCGCCCGGTGCTCTTGAAATCGGTGATCGCGCCAAGGCGATCAGCCATGCCGTTTCGCTTTTGGGACATGGCGATACTTTGATCGTAGCGGGCAAGGGGCATGAGGAGGGTCAGATTGTTGGTGGCGTAACGCTGCCATTTTCAGACCATGAACAGGTGCGAACTGCGCTGGAAGGATTGAAGATTTGAACTGGTTATGGACAGTCCCGGATTTGGTCGCCGTTATGGCAGGCCGTCCGGTGGGCAACCTGCCGCAAGGCATCACAGGCATTTCCATCGATAGCCGCACGGTGCAGGCGGGCGAAGCCTTCTTCGCCATCAAGGGCGACCGGGTGGACGGCCATGATTATGCAAGCTTTGCCGTTGCTAATGGCGCGGGACTTCTGGTGGTGTCCGAATCCAAGCTGCCCGCCCTTGGGCGGCTGACGGTGCCGATGATCGTGGTGGAAGATGTTCTTGCCGCCATGGTCAAGCTGGGTATTGCCGCCAGAGCACGGACATCGGCGCGTATCATCGCGATTACCGGTTCAGTGGGCAAGACGACGACCAAGGAAATGCTGCGGCAGGTGCTGGCCCCATCGGGCCGGGTTCATGCGGCGGTGTCCTCGTTCAACAACCATTGGGGCGTGCCACTTACGCTGGCGCGCATGCCTGCCGATACGGAATTCGGCATTTTCGAAGTTGGCATGAACCACGTCGGTGAGATCAGCCCGCTGGTCAAACAGGTCAAGCCGCATCTGGCCATCATCACCACCATTGCCGCTGCCCATCTGGGCAACTTCAAAGATCTGGAAGAGATTGCCGCTGCCAAGGCGGAAATCTTCGACGGTGTGTTGCCGGGCGGAGCCGTTATTCTCAACCGCGACAATGAGCAGTTCGAGCAGCTGGAGCGCGCGGCTTTCGATGCTGGCATCGAGCATGTCCTGACCTTCGGGCAGCACGCCAAGGCCGATTTCCGCCTTGCCGATTTTGAAAACACACCTGACGGTTCGACCATCTGGACCATCATAAACGGCGAGACCAGCGAGTTGCACATCGGTGCGGCTGGTCGCCACATTGCCGAAAACGCCATGGCTGCATTGGGCACGGTTGCTGTGACAGGCGCTGATCTCGACAAGGCCTTTGCAGCACTTGGAACACTTGAGGCCGTTAAGGGCAGGGGGCAACGCCACCGTCTGTCTGTCGGTGAGGGTTCGTTCCTGCTGATCGATGAAAGCTACAATGCCAACCCGGCCTCCATGCGTGCCGCGATTGCGCTTCTGGCTGCGGCTGAAGTGAAGGGCAGCGGACGGCGCGTCGCTATTTTGGGCGACATGCTGGAGATGGGCGAGTTCTCGGCGCAGGTGCATGAGGAATTGTCCGGCCCGCTTCTATCGGCTGGCATCGAGCATGTCTGGCTTGCGGGTGAGTCGATGGCTTCGCTTCGCGATGCCTTGCCGGAAAGCGTCAATGTTGCATGGTTCCCCACAACCGCAGAACTGAATGAATTCGTGCTGAAATGGGTGCAGCCGGGCGATGTCTTGATGATAAAATCATCACTGGGCATTGGTTTTGGCAAGATCGTAACGGCACTTCTTGACAAGTATCCTGCATTCCCCGAGACGGAACGCCAAACATAGAGAGCATTGAGGGGCCGGGATGCACAGGCATCCTTCCTTGAGATCTTCTGAAACAAAAACATGGAGCGGTGGCGGCTTAACCTATCTGCCCGCCGCTTCAATCGGCCTTTTGAAAGGGCAAACATGCTGATCTGGCTCGTTGAACTGTCGGACCACGTCCAAATCTTCAATCTGTTCCGGTACATTACGTTCCGGGCCGGTGCGGCACTGTTTACCTCTGCCCTCATCGTCTTCCTTTTTGGCCCCGCCATCATCAATTCCCTGCGCATTCGCCAGGGCAAGGGTCAGCCTATTCGCGCCGATGGACCGCAGACCCACTTCAAGAAGGCGGGTACGCCGACCATGGGCGGGTTGATGATCCTTGCGGGTATTCTCGGCGGATCGCTGCTGTGGGGCGATCTGTCCAACGTATACGTCGTTTCCGTGCTGATGGTGACGCTTGGCTTTGGTGCCATCGGCTTTTACGATGACTATCTGAAAGTCACCAAGCAGAGCGACAAGGGCTTTTCCGGCAAGGCGCGTCTGGGCATCGAATTCGTCATCGCAGCCATTGCCGTGTTCTTCATGATGAAGGTGGCGCTGGCCACCGCGCCACATGGCGGGACGCTTGGCAGCTCAATTGCCTTTCCCTTCTTCAAGGATTTCGTGGTCAATCTCGGCTACTTCTTTGTGTTGTTCGGTGCCTTCGTCATCGTTGGCGCGGGCAATGCGGTGAACCTGACCGATGGTCTCGATGGCCTTGCTATCGTGCCGGTGATGATTGCGGCGGCGACCTTCGGCGTGATCGCCTATCTGGTCGGCAATGCCATTTTCGCCAATTATCTCCAGATCAATTTCGTTCCCGGCACGGGTGAGCTTGCGGTTATCGTCGGTGCCGTCATCGGTGGCGGTCTTGGTTTTCTGTGGTTCAACGCGCCGCCTGCCGCCATCTTCATGGGCGATACTGGTTCGTTGGCGCTCGGCGGCCTGATTGGCTCCATCGCGGTCGCCGTCAAGCACGAGATCGTCATGATCATCGTCGGTGGCCTCTTCGTCATGGAAACGCTGTCGGTCATCATTCAGGTGTTCTGGTTCAAGCGCACCGGTAGACGCGTATTCCTGATGGCGCCCATCCACCACCATTTCGAAAAGAAGGGCTGGACGGAAAGCCAGGTCGTGATCCGGTTCTGGATCATCTCCGTCGGTCTTGCCATGCTGGGCCTTGCCACTCTGAAACTGAGATAATCTGATGATCCCTGTCACCTCGCTTGCCGGTCAAAACGTTGCGCTCTTCGGTCTCGGTGGCTCGGGCCTTGTGACCGCGCGGGCGCTGGTGACTGGCGGTGCCAGGGTGACGGCCTTTGACGATAATCCCGGAAGTGTCGCGAAAGCGCAGGACGAAGGCATTCCAACGGCGGATCTTCGCGGGTTGGATTGGTCAAAGCTTTCAGCGCTCGTTCTGGCGCCCGGTGTGCCGCTGACGCATCCCAAACCGCATTGGTCTGTCGATCTGGCCCGTGCCGCTGGCGTTGAGGTGATCGGCGATATTGAACTTTTCGTGCGCGAGCGCCGTGCGCATGCGCCGGGTTGCCCGTTCATTGCCATTACCGGCACCAACGGCAAATCTACCACCACGGCACTGATTGCTCACATCCTGACAGCATCTGGCCGCGATACGCAGCTTGGCGGCAATATCGGCACGGCGATCCTCAGCCTCGAGCCACCGAAGGCTGAGCGGTTCTACGTGGTCGAATGCTCGTCCTACCAGATCGATCTTGCGCCGACGCTGAACCCGAGTGCTGGCATTCTGCTCAACCTGACGCCTGACCATCTGGATCGTCACGGCACGATGCAGCATTATGCCGATATCAAGGAACGGTTGGTCGCGGGCAGTGATACGGCTGTTGTGGGCGTCGATGACAGCTATTGCACATTGATTGCTGACCGCATCGAGCGCGCTGGCGTCAAGGTTTCCCGCATTTCAAAGCGTAATGTTGTGGCCAATGGTCTTTATGCCGAGGGCAGCCGGATCATGAAGGCCAAAGGCGGCACGTCTTCACTGCTGGCCGATCTGGAGGGCATTCCGACGCTGCGGGGCAGCCACAATGCCCAGAACGCGGCAGCCGCCATTGCGGCCTGCATTGCCTTGGGTGTCTCGGTGGATGAGGTGAAGGCAGGGCTTACATCCTTCCCCGGCCTCAAGCACCGCATGCAGCCGGTGGGTCGTCGCGGCAATGTCACCTTCGTCAATGACAGCAAGGCGACCAATGCGGAGGCCGCAGCGCCCGCACTTTCCAGCTATGATCGCATCTATTGGATTGCCGGTGGCCTGCCGAAAGCGGGTGGCATTTCCAGCCTTTCGCCGCTGTTTTCGCACATTGCCAAGGCCTATCTGATTGGCGAAGCGGCTGCCGAATTTGCCGCTACGCTGGGTGAGGCTGTGCCCTACGAGATTGCCGGAACGCTGGAAAAGGCAGTTGAACATGCTGCAGCCGATGCGCAGAGCGATGGCCGCGAAGGCAATGTCGTGATGTTATCACCGGCTTGCGCAAGCTTCGACCAATATAAGAACTTTGAAATACGTGGTGATTCGTTCGTCTCGCATGTCGCAGCACTTGAAGGTGTGACGATGCTGATTGGGTTGAAAAAGGAAGGCTGACGAGATGGTAAGCCGTATAGACCGTGGGCCGGTTGCGGAATGGTTCTGGACCATCGACCGTTTTTTCCTCACCGCGTTCATCGCGCTGATGGGTATCGGGTTGATGCTATCCTTTGCCGCGTCTCCTGCGGTTGCGGAGCGCATCGGCCTCAACAGCTTCTTCTTCGTGGAGCGTCAGGCCATGTTCATGGTGCCATCTGTGGCCATCATGCTCGGGCTTTCCTTTCTGTCTCCGCGGCAGGTGCGCCGCGTGGCGGTTATCATATTGATTTCATCACTGCTGATGATGATCTTTGCGCTGTTTTTCGGCATTGAGGTCAAGGGTGCGCGTCGCTGGATTTCGGTTGGCACCTTCTCCATCCAGCCATCCGAATTCATGAAGCCCGCCTTCGTGATCGTTTGCGCCTGGCTTTTTGCCGAACGCGCCCGCCATCCTGAAATTCCCGGCAATCTCTTTGCCATCATCACCTTTGGTATTGTCGCGGCCCTCCTGATTGCCCAACCAGACTTCGGCCAGACCATTCTGACGTCGGTCGTCTGGGGTGGCATGTTCTTTATGGCGGGTATTCCGTGGTTCTGGATCATCATGCTGGGTGGCCTTGGTGTGGGTGGCATCATCACCGCCTATCTCATGCTGCCGCACGTGGCCGGTCGTATAGACCGGTTCTGGACGGGTGAGGGCGATACGTTTCAGGTCGATACCGCCCGCGAGGCCATCATTCGTGGCAACTGGTTCGGTCAGGGTCCGGGCGAGGGCATCGTCAAGCGCATCATTCCCGACAGCCACACCGACTTCATCTTTTCCGTGGCCGCCGAAGAATTCGGCATTCTGTTCTGCATGCTGCTGGTTGCGATCTTTGCCTTCATCGTATTGCGGGGCCTCAGCCACGCTTTCAAGGAAAAGGATGATTTCGTCCGCTTTGCGGTTGCTGGTCTGGTGCTACAGCTTGGCATGCAGTCCATGATCAATATCGGCGTTAATCTGGAACTCATGCCCGCCAAGGGCATGACGCTGCCGCTGATTTCCTATGGTGGTTCGTCCATGATGGCGATCTGCGTGACAGCGGGTTTCCTGCTGGCGCTGACCCGCCATCGCCCGGAAAAGCGTGCGCAGGAGCGCAGTTTCTTCCGGGTCAATGCAGGCCTTCCTGCGGAGTAAAAATATGAGCAAGGGTATTGTTCTGCTAGCCGCCGGGGGAACCGGCGGCCATGTGTTTCCGGCCGAGGCGCTGGCCTATGAGTTGAAGGCGCGCGGTTACGCCGTGCATCTGGTGACGGACAGCCGTGCCGAGCGTTATGCGGGCAAGTTTCCAGCCGATGAGATTCACGTCGTGCCATCCGCCACCATCGGCTCGAAAAATCCCATAGCGGTTGCGAAAGCGTTGCTGACCCTGTGGAAAGGCCTTCGTGCTGCGCGCCGTCTGGTCACGAAGTTGAAGCCGGTGGCTGTTGTGGGCTTTGGGGGATATCCCACCGTGCCGCCGCTTCTGGCATCCACGGGCCTTGGTGTGCCGTCGCTGATCCACGAGCAGAATGCCGTCATGGGCCGCGCCAACAAGGCGCTTGCCAAGCGAGTGAAGGCGATAGCAGGCGGCTTTCTGCCTGAGACGCAAGGTGAATATGCCGCCAAGACAGTGGCGACGGGCAACCCCGTTCGCCCCGCTGTTCTGGCCGCCGCCGATGTTGCCTACACGCCATCGCATGCGGGTGAGCCGTTCCAGCTTGTGGTCTTCGGTGGAAGCCAAGGCGCGCAGTTTTTCTCTGCTGCCGTTCCCGCCGCAATCTGCCTGCTGCCGAACGAGGTTCGCGCCCGCGTTTCCGTGACACAACAGGCGCGCCCGGAAGACAAGGACAGTGTCATAGCGTCTTACAAGAAGCTTGGTGTGGCCGCTGATGTCTCGCCGTTCTTTGGCGATATGGCAGAGCGCATTGCAGGTTCCGATCTCGTTATCAGCCGTTCCGGTGCTTCGACAGTCTCTGAGCTTTCGGTCATCGGTCGTCCGTCTGTTCTGATTCCCTATCCGCATGCCCTAGACCATGACCAGGCCGCCAATGCCGCAGCCCTTTCGGCTGCAGGTGGTGCCAGCGTCATCAAGCAATCCGAGCTTACGCCGCAAAAGCTGTCTTCGCTGCTGCTGGAGGCCATGAACGAGCCTGATCGTCTGGCGCAAACGGCGGCGGCTGCGAAAGCAACTGGCAAGCCGAATGCGGCTGGCGCTCTCGCTGATCTGGTCGAAGCCATTGCGCGTGGAGTGCCGGTCGCACAATTCAAAACAAAAAACAAAGGAGTGCATTCATGAAGATGCCGAAAGCCATAGGTCTTGTCCATTTTATCGGAATTGGCGGCATCGGCATGAGCGGCATTGCCGAGGTGTTGCACAATCTCGGCCACCGCGTTCAGGGCTCCGACCAGGCAGACAGCGCCAATGTGCAGCGTCTGCGGGACAAGGGCATCGAGGTTTTCGTTGGCCAGGCGGCTGGAAACCTTGGCGATGCCGAAGTTGTCGTGGTCTCGACCGCCATCAAGAAGAACAACCCGGAACTGATCGCGGCACGCGAAAAGTCCCTGCCGATCGTTCGCCGTGCAGAGATGCTGGCCGAACTCATGCGCTTTCGCAACGCGATTGCCATCGGCGGAACGCACGGCAAGACGACAACGACCTCCATGGTCGCCACGCTTCTGGACGCGGGTAATTTGGATCCGACCGTCATCAATGGCGGCATCATCAATGCTTACGGCACCAATGCCCGCATGGGTGCAGGTGAGTGGATGGTGGTGGAAGCCGACGAGTCCGACGGCACCTTCCTGAAGCTGCCCGCCGATGTGGCTGTCGTGACCAATATCGATCCCGAGCATCTCGATCACTACGGCAACTTCGATGCGGTTCGGGCCGCATTCCGTCAGTTCGTGGAAAATGTGCCGTTTTACGGCTTTGGCGTTTTGTGCATCGACCACCCGGAAGTGCAGACGCTGGTGGGCAAGATCGAAGACCGCAAGGTCATCACTTATGGCGAAAACCCGCAGGCGGATGTGCGCTTTTCCAACGTTCGTATCGATGGCACCAAGTCGATTTTCGATGTGGAAATCCGTCGTCGCCGTACGGGCAAGATCTTCACCTTCACCGATCTGGTTCTGCCCATGCCGGGCCGCCATAACGTATCCAATGCAACGGCGGCCATTGCGGTGGCAAACCGTCTGGGCATTTCAGTTGAAGACATCAAGAAAGGCCTTGCCTCCTTTGGTGGCGTCAAGCGCCGGTTCACGCTAACCGGTTCTTCCAACGGCATTCAGGTGTTCGATGACTACGGTCATCACCCGGTTGAGATCAAAGCCGTGCTGAAAGCGGCGCGTGAGGCGTGCAGCGGGCGTATCATTGCGGTGCACCAGCCGCACCGTTATTCACGTCTTTCCAGCCTGTTTGAAGATTTTGCACATTGTTTCAACGATGCGGACACAATTCTCCTTGCCCCGGTCTATGCGGCGGGTGAAGATGCAATCGAGGGTGTGAACTCCGAGGCGCTCGTAACAGCTGCAAAGGCTGCCGGCCACCGCGATGCTCGCCATCTCTCCTCCCGCGACGATCTGGCCAGGACCGTCGCAGGCATTGCGAAATCGGGTGACTTCGTGGTTCTTCTGGGGGCTGGCAACATCACGCAATGGGCGGCGGCGCTGCCCTCGGAATTGGATAGCATTTCAGGAAAGTCTGCATGAGACAGGTGGATGGGGTAAAGTTGCTGGAGAGACTCGGCAATGGCGTGAATGAACTCAGGGGACGTTTGACACCGGATTCGCCAATGGACCGCGTCACGTGGTTTCGTGCTGGTGGTTTGGCGGAACTGATGTTCCAACCCCATGACGTGGACGACCTCATCGCTTTCCTCAAGATTCTGCCTGAAGATGTGCCGCTAACCGTCGTCGGCGTGGGTTCCAACCTGCTGGTGCGCGATGGCGGCATTCCGGGCGTTGTCGTGCGCCTGTCCGCCAAGGGCTTCGGTCAGGTTGAACTGGCTGGTGAGAACCGCATCAAGGCTGGCGCGATCTGCCCGGACAAGCATATTTCCGCCATGGCGATGGATAATGGCATCGGTGGCTTCCACTTCTATTACGGCATTCCCGGCTCGATTGGCGGTGCGCTTCGCATGAATGCGGGCGCCAATGGCGGCGAAACGCGCGAGCGGGTTATCGAGGTTTATGCCGTTGACCGCCAAGGCAACAGCCATGTGCTTTCCAATGCCGATATGGGTTACAGCTATCGTCATTCGGAAGCGTCGAAGGACCTGATCTTCACCGGTGCGCTGTTTGAAGGCTACCCGGAAGACCGCGCCAAAATCCGCGCCGATATGGATGCCGTGCGCCTTCACCGCGAAACGGTTCAGCCGATCCGCGAACAGACGGGTGGTTCGACCTTCAAGAACCCTGAGGGTCATTCGGCCTGGAGCCTCATCGATGAGGCGGGCGGTCGTGGCATGGTCATCGGCGGTGCGCAGATGTCCTCGCTGCACTGCAATTTCATGATCAATACCGGCCACGCGACCGGCTATGATCTGGAATATCTGGGCGAAGCGGTGCGCAAGCGCGTATTCGAACATTCCGGCATTCGCCTGGAATGGGAAATCAAGCGTCTGGGCTTGTTCATGCCGGGTCGTGAGGTTGAGCCGTTTCTTGGGCACGCGCAGTAATGTCTGATGGCGGCGTGAGCGAACAGGATCGTCGTAGACATGATCTTGTCGCAAACGAGCGCAGGAAACTGTTGGCAAATGCACTGGACCGCCTCTCGACGGCGTTCCTTGCGATCGGTGTGGTGGGCCAGATATTGTCACTCACACCGACTTCCGCGACTATTTTGAACGTTTATGTGATGGCCGGTTGGATTTCGGGCGCTGTTATATTACATTTGATTGCAAGACGCGTCCTCGGAGGTCTGAAGGCATGAACTCTCAAGAGTTTTTCTGGTACGTTTTTCCCTGGTTGGTAACGGGATCCGGCCTTTGCTGGCTGGTATACGACAAGTACGTACACCGCGAGCGATAGCAGGCTATCGCTCTGCGCGATCCTCTCGTCCGGGACATATCCTCCATGAATTCCGCGACTTTTTCTTTCTCTACATTCTGCCTCTACTCCTTTGCGCTGGCGTCTGGTCGGCAATATGGATCAGTTATGCGCACCGCGCCCGGCGGGATCAGCCACACATCGTTGAATGATGCGAATTCACTAAAAAAACCCGCGAAGCCAATGACTTCGCGGGTTTACTTTGGGTTTGATTCAAACCTTTAGACTTCATCCTTGCGCGACAGCAGGATGCAGGCCAGCGTGATGATGGCGGCGGCGCAGAGGTAATAGCCGACATAGGCCATGCCGTAATTCACCTGCAGCCATGTGGCGATATAGGGTGCGAGCGACGCACCGAAAATGCCGGCCATGTTGAAGGTGATGGATGAGCCGGTGTAGCGCACCGAGGTCGGGAAGGGGGCGGCGAGTGCCGTTCCGATCAGGCCATAGGTCATGCCCATCAGCGCCATGGAAAGGGCAGCAAACAGGAAGATCATGCCTTCACCACCGCTCATCAGACCGGGCAGGAAGAAGGAGAAGCCTGCAATCAGCACCGTGGTGAGGATGAGGATTTCACGACGTCCGAAGCGCTCCGCAAGCTTACCTGCGAACGGAATGAAGATACCGAAAACGATCGAGCCGACGATCTGGACTTCGAGTGCGTCCAGGAACGGGATTTTCAGGATCTTGACGTTGTAGGACAGAAGATAGGCAGTGCCGATGTAAAACAGCACGAAAGTGGCAAGCGCCACGAATGTGCCAAGCGCCAGGCTGCGCTTGTGGTTGCGGAAAAGCTCCGCCACAGGCACGGCCACGCGCTCATCCTTGTCGATTGCTTTCTGGAAGGCAGGTGTTTCCGTAATCGAAAGACGAACCCACAGGCCAACGGCAATCAGAATGATTGAGGCGACGAAAGGAATGCGCCAGCCCCAGCTGAGCAGGGCTTCCTGAGACATGAAGTGAAGCAGGATCCAGAACACACCCGAAGACAGGAAGAGGCCGAGCGGAGCGCCCAGCTGCGGGAACATGCCGTACCAGCTGCGCTTGCCAGGAGGTGCGTTTTCCGTTGCCAGAAGAACCGCGCCACCCCATTCACCACCAAGGCCAAAGCCCTGACCAAATCGGCACAGTGCCAGAAGCAGCGGCGCCAGAACGCCAGCCGTTTCGTAAGAAGGCAGCAGGCCGATGATGACGGTGGAAACGCCCATGGTCAGAAGGGCGGCGACAAGTGTCGTCTTGCGGCCAACGCGGTCACCGTAATGGCCAAAGACCACGGCACCCAGCGGGCGGGCGAAGAAGGCGATGGAGAAGGTGGCGAAAGACGCCAGAAGCGCTGTCATCGGGTCATTGTTCGGGAAGAACAACGTCGGGAACACGAGCACAGCGGCGGTCGCGTAGACGTAGAAATCGAAGAACTCGATGGTCGTGCCGACCACGCTGGCAGTAAGAACTCGTGCAGGCGAATTTGTCTTTACATCGTTCGCATTGTCAGCGGGCGGCGATATGGGAGATATCGCGTCGGTCATTTTTTGAATCCGTTGTTAAGTATCACTTATCACTCTTGGGAGGGATTGCGGTGGGTTAACGCAATTTTTTGTCCTTTGGAACGATCCAGACGCAATATTGCGAAAAAAAGCCCGATTTTCTGCAATGTTTCATATTGGCTCGCGCCGCGGGCGCGCTCAGCGGAGTTCTTCGGGGCCGGTTTTTGCACCGATTTTCGCCAGAAATGGCTGGGGAAAACGCGGCGCCGTTAACTGTTTGGCCTTGCTATTGCTGGCCATTGCTGGCGCGCATGCCGCCATTTTATTTTATCCAGCTGGTAATCTGAATCTTGCAATGGCCGCAACTCTCTGATTCCAAGGGAGGAATTCGCACCATCAGTGATTCTTTAACAAAAATCACGTCATCGGTGCCATCGGTTAACGAAAGTAAACACTTCATTAACCTTAATGGCGCTTAGTGATTGGTGACGAAGCGGACGAGAGAATCGCAGAGCTGGCTAACGTTCTGCAATTTTTGTTCAGGTGATTTTTGTGTCAGAGGGTTTCATGAGCGGCAAACACGTAGCTGTTCTTATGGGTGGGTTTTCTTCAGAGCGGCCGGTCAGCCTCTCATCGGGAGAGGCTTGCGCCACAGCTCTGGAAGGCGAGGGCTACAAGGTTACGCGTGTAGACGTGGACCGGAATGTTGCAGCGACGCTTTCTGCGCTGCGCCCTGACGTCGTGTTCAACGCGCTCCATGGCCCTTACGGCGAAGATGGCACCATTCAGGGCATTCTCGAATATCTTGAAATTCCCTACACACACTCCGGCGTTCTGGCGTCTTCGCTGGCGATGAACAAATCGCAGGCCAAGAAGGTTGCTGCTGCCGCGGGCATTCCTGTTGCTGTCGAGAAGGTGATGAACCGTTTTGACATCGGCAACGAGCATCCGCTTGCGCCGCCCTATGTCGTCAAGCCCGTTAGCGAAGGTTCGAGCTTCGGTGTTGTGATGGTCAAGGAAGACCAGTCGCACCCGCCACAGATCCTCGGTTCCAGCGAATGGCGTTACGGTGATGCCGTGATGGTTGAGCGCTATATTCACGGTCGCGAGTTCACCTGCGGCGTGATGAATGGTGAGGCTTTGGCCGTTACCGAAGTGGTACCTATGGGCCACGCCTTTTACGATTATGACGCGAAATATGCGAAGGGTGGCTCAAAGCATGTCATTCCTGCGGAAATTTCACCAAAAATTTACCAAAAAATCCAATCATTGGCGGTGATGGCGCATCAGGTGATTGGCTGCCGTGGCGTAAGCCGTTCCGACTTCCGCTACGACGACCGTTTCTCAGAAGAAGGTGAATTGATCTGGCTCGAGATTAACACTCAGCCGGGCATGACGCCGACCTCCCTCGTGCCCGAAATGGCAGCTCATGCAGGACGCTCCTTTGGCGAGTTTGTCCGCTGGATGGTGGAGGACGCTTCGTGTTCGCGATAGCAGGCAAAAAGTCGTCAGTTAAAAAGCGCGAGCAATTCGCTGCTGCTTCCGGTGATGAACGGATGGTCTTGCCGCGCCGGTTGCGCAGAGCGTTTCGCTTCGGCGTTTCGCTGGCGACAGGGCGCGTCCACATTCCCGCACATACCGGCACGCTGGCTACGGCTTTGTTTTTCGCAAGCGTTGGCCTTTACGGCATGTCGCTGGGTGGCCACACGAACGTGGTAACGCAGGCAACGACATCTGCGGCTGGCTTCGCCATTGAAGACGTCAAGGTATCCGGCAATATCCAGACATCCGAAATCGATGTGTTCCAGCTTCTGGGCCTCGATGGCGCAACGTCGCTGATCGCGCTGGATGTGAATGCTGCGCGCAAGAAGCTGACGGAACTGCCCTGGGTGGAAGATGTGGATGTTCGCAAGATCTATCCCAAGACCATCGAAGTGCGCCTGAAGGAGCGTGAAGCCTTCGGCATCTGGCAGCATGGTTCTGAGCTTTCACTCATCGAAAAGAGCGGCAGCGTCATCGCGCCTCTGCGTGACAACAAATATGCCGGTTTGCCGCTGTTTGTGGGTCGTGATGCTGAAACGGGTGCCGCAGGCTTTGTAGAAGAACTGGCCGATTGGCCGGAAATTCGCAACCGCGTCCGTGCCTATGTTCGCATTGCCGGTCGTCGCTGGGATCTGCATCTGGACAACGGTATCGTCGTCAAGCTGCCGGAAGAAAACGTGCCAAAGGCGCTGCAGCTTCTGGCCCGCATGGACATGGAAGAAAAAGTTCTCTCGCGGGATGTTGCCGCTGTCGATCTGCGTCTTTCAGACCGCACGACCGTGCAGCTGACTGAGGGTGCGGCTGAGCGTCGTCAGAAGGCTGTCGAAGCACGCACCAAGGCGATCAAACTGGCGGAGAAGAACACATGAGCTTTTTTGGTTCTTCCCAGTTCGGTCTTCCGCGGTTGAAGCCTTTGTCTTCTAAGCGCAGTCACGTGGTTTCGGTTCTCGATATCGGCTCCACCAAGGTTGTCTGCATGATTGGTCGCCTCACTCCGCGTGAGGAAACCGAAGTGCTGCCGGGCCGCACGCACAAGGTTGAAGTCATCGGCATTGGCCACCAGCGTTCGCGCGGTGTGAAATCCGGCGTGATTGCTGATCTGGATGCGCTGGAAGGCGTCATTCGTCTGGCTGTCGATGCAGCCGAGCGCATGGCGGGCCTGACGGTGGACAGCCTAATCGTCAATGTCTCCGCAGGCCGTTTGGCCAGCGATATCTACACCGCCAGCATCGATCTGGGCGGCCAGGAAGTGGAATCGGGCGATCTGCGCAAGGTTCTGATTGCGGCCAGCCAGCAATCGCTGCGGCAGGACCGTGCCATTCTGCACTCGCTGCCAACAGGCTATTCGCTGGATGGAGAGCGCGGCATTCGTGACCCATTGTCCATGTATGGCGATATGCTGGGCGTGGACATGCATGTGGTGACGGCTGAGCGCACGGCGCTGAAGAACCTCGAACTGTGCATCAACCGCGCTCACCTGTCTGTCGAGGGCATCGTTGCCACACCTTACGCCAGCGGCCTTGCGGCACTGGTGGATGATGAAGTCGAGCTGGGTTGCGCGGCCATCGATATGGGCGGCGGCACGACGACTATTTCGGTTTTTGCCGAGGGTCGTCTGGTTCACACCGATGCCATTGGTCTTGGTGGTCATCATGTCACCACGGATCTGGCGCGTGGTCTTTCTACACGCATCGAAGATGCCGAGCGGCTGAAGGTCGTTCACGGTTCGGCACTGGCCAACGGTTCCGACGACCGTGACATGATTGCTGTTCCGCCGATTGGCGAAGATGACCGCGACCAGCCTTCCCAGGTGTCTCGCGCGCTTGTCAGCCGTATCGTGCGGGCCCGCATTGAAGAAACATTGGAGCTGATCCGCGATCGTATTCAGAAATCGGGCTTCTCCCCGATTGTTGGAAAGCGTGTGGTTCTGACCGGAGGTGCCAGTCAGCTGACCGGCCTGCCGGAAACGGCGCGGCGCATTCTTGCCCGCAACGTGCGCATCGGCCGCCCCATGGGCGTGTCCGGCCTGCCGGTCGCGGCCAAAGGCCCGGCCTTTTCCACAGCCTGCGGGCTGATGATTTATCCGCAGATCGCGGACATAGAAATCCACGCGGCGCAGAGCGGAATGTTCTCGCCGTTCGGAACAGGTGGTGGCCGGATAGCCCGTGTCGGGCAATGGCTGAAGGAAAGTTTCTGACCTCTGTCTGCCCACAGGCAGGGGACTGAGCAAAGTTGAGATGAATTGGTCTGCGGGGCGATGCGGCCAGAGAAAGAAGGAATGTTAAAATGACGATACAGCTGCAAAAGCCTGATATCACCGAGCTGAAGCCACGTATCACCGTTTTCGGCGTTGGCGGTGGCGGCGGTAATGCTGTCAACAACATGATCACGGCAGGTCTTCAGGGCGTCGACTTCGTTGTCGCCAACACGGACGCACAGGCCTTGACCATGACGAAGGCAGACCGGGTCATTCAGCTCGGCGTCAATGTTACCGAAGGTCTGGGCGCAGGTTCGCAGCCAGAAGTCGGTCGCGCTGCTGCTGAAGAGTGCATCGATGAAATCATCGACCACCTGAACGGCACGCACATGTGCTTCGTAACAGCCGGCATGGGCGGCGGTACCGGCACCGGTGCTGCTCCAGTCGTTGCACAGGCTGCTCGCAACAAGGGCATTCTGACGGTTGGCGTCGTGACCAAGCCTTTCCACTTCGAAGGCGGTCGCCGCATGCGTCTGGCCGAACAGGGCATCGAGGAACTGCAGAAGTCCGTCGATACGCTGATCGTCATTCCAAACCAGAACCTCTTCCGTATTGCCAACGACAAGACGACCTTTGCCGATGCCTTCGCAATGGCTGACCAGGTTCTCTACTCCGGCGTTGCCTGCATTACCGACCTGATGGTGAAGGAAGGTCTTATCAACCTCGACTTCGCTGACGTTCGCTCCGTAATGCGCGAAATGGGCCGTGCAATGATGGGTACAGGCGAAGCTTCCGGCCAGGGCCGTGCAATGCAGGCTGCCGAAGCGGCCATTGCAAACCCGCTGCTGGACGAAACATCGATGAAGGGTGCGCAGGGTCTCCTGATCTCCATCACCGGTGGTCGCGATATGACCCTGTTCGAAGTCGACGAAGCTGCGACCCGTATTCGCGAAGAAGTCGATCCGGATGCAAACATCATCCTCGGCGCGACATTCGACGAAGCTCTGGAAGGCCTCATCCGTGTGTCGGTTGTTGCCACGGGCATCGACCGTGTTCCTGGCCAGATGGAGCGCAACGCAGAAGAACTGCGCCAGGCTGCTGCTGCAAAGCCACTTATCCGTCCTTCCGCGGCCGTTGCTTCTGCTCCGGCCGCAGTGCAGCCTGCCCCAGTGATGCAGGCACCAAAGACGACTATCGACCCTGTTGCCCAGACCATTCGCGAAGCCGAAATGGAACGGGAACTGGCACTGGCAGCTGCTGAACAGCGGCTTCGTCAGGCCCAGGCAGAAGCCGAATTCCGGCCTCAGAGCAAGCTGTTCGCAGCTGCTCCAGCGGAAGCACCGGTTGCTGCTCGCCCCGCAGCACCGGTGCACACTGCACCTGCGCCAGCCTACCATGCTCCAGAACAGGTCGCAGCACCTGCTCCTCGCATGCAGGCTCCGGCTCCGGTCTACCAGGAACCAGCTCCAGTCGCCCGTGCGCCTGAGCCAGTTCGCATGCCAAAGGTCGAGGACTTCCCGCCGGTCGTAAAGGCTGAGATGGACCATCGCGCCCACCCGGCTTCTGCTGTTCCGGAAGAGCGTGGCCCAATGGGTCTTTTGAAGCGGATCACCAATTCTCTTGGTCGCCGTGATGAAGATGAAGCCGTTCCATCCGACATGACGGACGCGCCGAGCGCTGCTGCACAGCGTCGCCCGCTGTCGCAGGAAGCCAGCCTCTACGCACCACGTCGTGGCAACCTGGATGACCACGGCCGTCAGACGCCATCGTCTGCCAGCCAGCATGATGACGACCAGCTCGAAATTCCGGCATTCCTTCGCCGCCAGTCGAACTGATCTGTCGATTCTTGTTACCAAGCGATACCCGGGTCCGAAAGGCCCGGGTATTTCTGTTATAAAGAGGTGGCTTCGCTGCCAGTTAATTTAGTAATTTCAAATGCTTGGGTCTGTTACAAAGCGAAATCAACAGTGATTTGAGATAGCGTCTGACAGTGCGTATGTATGACCCTGAGGCGAGAGGGTAACGCGGCACAGCCTGCGGTTATCATCCCCGGTTGAAATTTGGATCGTGCTTGTATATCGCGCAGGTTCACATGAAAAGGCTTACTCGCATGACCATCGGACTGCTCGGTTTCCAGACAACAATCGCCAACTCCGTTCAACTCAACGGCATTGGCGTGCATTCCGGCAACCCGGTTTCGATGACGTTCCAGCCGGCGGAAGCGGGCACAGGCATCGTATTCAGCCGCCAGCATGACAATGGCGACATGACCGAACTGAAAGCCGTTTCGGCCAATGTCGGCAATACTGATCTTTGCACCGTCATCGGTCGTTCGGCGGCTCAGTCCGTTGCGACGGTTGAGCATGTCATGGCCGGTATCTACGCCATGGGCATCGATAACCTGATCGTTGAAGTCGATGGTCCCGAAGTTCCGATCATGGATGGAAGCTCTGCGCCTTTCATCGAAGCCATCGAATCAGTTGGCACCGTCAATCTTGGTGTGAAGCGCCGCTACATCCGCGTGGTAAAGCCTGTGCGGATCGAGGCTGGTGCATCATGGGCGGAGTTCCGCCCCTATGACGGCACACGGTTTGAAGTCGAGATCGATTTCGACACACCGTTGATTGGTCGCCAGACATGGAAGGGCGATCTGACGGCTGAGACCTTCAAGAACGAGCTTTCCCGCGCCCGCACCTTCGGTTTCATGCGTGATGTCGAGCGCCTTTGGGCTGCAGGTTACGCGCTGGGTTCGTCGCTCGAGAATTCCGTTGTGATTTCTGATGACCATACGGTCATCAACATGGAAGGCCTGCGTTACGAGAAAGACGAGTTCGTGCGCCACAAGACGCTGGACGCCGTTGGTGATCTGGCTCTTGCAGGCGCGCAGTTCATCGGCTGCTATCGTTCCTATCGCGGTGGCCACAAGGTCAATGCCAACGCGCTGAAGGCGCTGTTGAGCGATCCAACGGCCTATGAAATCGTGGAAGCGCCAGCAGCGCGCAGCCCTGTTGTTCGCGCGCGGGAGTTTGTTCCTGTGCAGCAGCAGCTGGAATTTGCGCCCTGGTCTGCGTGAACACTGAATTATTGAAAGAAGAGCCGTCCTTTGGGGCGGCTTTTTTCTGTGCGGGTCAAAGATAATCATCAACGACAGGGTGCCGCGCCATAAAAATGCGTTATTGCTTCATCATTGCGTTGCCCTACTAACGCTTTTATGGCTAGAAACGCCTTGTAGAAGCCGATGTTCTGTATTGACGCAGGAAGTGGGAACTGACGAATGAAGCGTGTAGTGTCTGGTGCAATGAATGGAACGGTACGGGGAGCACTCGTATCGCTAATGCTGATCGGCGCCGGAACGCTTGTAACGTCTTGCCAGTCCGATCCCGATATCGACATTACCAAGCTTGGCGTTGAGACCGACCCGCCTGACGTGCTGTACAAGCAGGGCCTTGCCAACATGAATGCTGGCAACATGACGGAAGCCGGTCGCAAGTTCTCCGCTATTGACAAGCAATACCCGTTTACCGAATGGGGCCAGAAGGCGCTGGTGATGAACACATTCATTGCAACACGCCAGAATCAGAACGAAGCTGCCATTACATCCGGCTCGCGCTTCCTCAAGCAATATCCGCGCGCCAAGGATGCAGCCTACGTTCAATACATGATTGGTCTCGCCTATTCCAAGCAGATTGCCGACGTGACGCAGGATCAGCGCGCTGCACAACGCACGATCGATGCGATGAACAAGGTCGTGAACGACTATCCAACATCTGAATATGTGCCGGATGCGCAGGTTAAGATCCGCTTTGCGCGCGACCAGCTGGCTGGCCGCGAAATGCAGGTCGGCCGTTACTATCTTGAGCGCAAGGAATATCTTGCTGCCGTTTCGCGCTTCCGCATCGTTGTCGAGCAGTACCAGAACACTAACCAGATCGAAGAAGCTTTGGCGCGTCTGACTGAAGCCTATTATGCCATGGGCCTGACGGATGAGGCACAGACAGCTGCTGCCGTTCTTGGCAACAACTACCCTGACAGCCAATGGTACGGCGATACCTACAAGCTGTTGAAGGGGCAGGGGCTTGAGCCACGCGAGAACAAGGAATCCTGGATTTCCCGCGCCGGCAAGAAAATCGTGGGTGCCTGAGAATAGAGCATAAGACATGTTGGTCCAGCTATCGATCCGCGACATCGTTCTGATCGAACGGCTCGACCTAGGGTTCGAGGCGGGCCTTTCTGTGCTCACCGGTGAAACGGGTGCGGGCAAATCCATTCTTCTCGACAGCCTTTCGCTGGCGCTCGGCGGGCGCGGCGATGGCGGCCTTGTGCGCCATGGCGAAGACAAGGGGCAGGTCACAGCAACATTCGAAGTGGGCATGGAGCATCCGGCCCGCCTTCTGATGCGTGACAATGGCCTCGACGACGATGGCGACCTGATTTTCCGGCGCGTTCAATCCGCCGATGGCCGCACGAAGGCCTATGTCAACGATCAGGCGGTTTCCGTGCAGCTGATGCGCCAGCTTGGCCAGCATATGGTGGAAATCCACGGTCAGCATGATGACCGGGCACTGGTCGATACCAACGCGCACCGCACACTTCTCGACGCATTTGCGGGATTGACGGATGAAGTCGTCTCCGTGCAATCGCTTTACCGTACCTGGAAGGACGCCGAGCGCGGCCTCAAAGTTCACCGCGCCAAGGTGGAAGCAGCGGCCCGCGAGGCGGATTATCTGCGCGCATCTGTTGAAGAGCTGGAAGTTCTGGCGCCGCTGGATGGCGAAGAGGACGAACTCGCCGAACGCCGTGCCGTGATGCAGAAATCCGAGCGTATTGCAGGCGATATTGCCGAGGCGAGCGATTTTCTGAACGGCAACGCATCTCCCGTGCCGGTGATCGCCTCCATGATGCGACGTCTGGAGCGCAAGAGCCACGAAGCGCCCGGCCTTCTGGAAGAAACCGTGCAGTTGCTGGATGCGGCGCTCGATAATCTTTCCAACGCGCAGATGGAAGTTGAGAGCGCGCTTCGCCGCACCGAGTTCGACCCGCGTGAGCTCGAGCGCGTCGAGGAGCGCCTGTTTGGCCTGCGTGCTGCGGCCCGCAAATATTCCGTTCCGGTGACAGAGCTTCCTGCGCTGGCCGAGCGCATGGTGGCCGATCTTGCCGATCTGGATGCGGGCGAGGAAAAGCTTGCCCAGTTGGAAAAGAATCTCGGCATCGTAAAAACAGACTTTGACCGTGCTGCCAATTCCCTCTCGGAAAAGCGCCATAACGCGGCATCGGCCTTGTCTGAAGCCGTGATGGCAGAGTTACCTGCGTTGAAGCTGGAGCGCGCGCGTTTCAGCGTGGAAGTGACCAGCGGCGAGGCATCTGCGACGGCTGATGGTATCGATGTCGTGGAGTTCCATGTCCAGACCAACCCCGGCACGCGCCCAGGGCCGATCATGAAAGTGGCGTCCGGCGGCGAGCTTTCGCGCTTCCTGCTGGCGCTGAAAGTTGCGCTTGCGGATCGCGGTTCAGCGCCGACGCTGGTCTTCGATGAAATCGACACAGGCGTCGGAGGTGCTGTGGCGGATGCTATCGGCCAGCGTCTGAGGCGGCTGTCGAAAACCGTGCAGGTGCTGTCTGTGACCCACGCGCCGCAGGTGGCCGCCCGCGCCGCCACGCATCTGCTGATTTCCAAGGGTCCATCCGGCGATGGCACAGAGCGAATCGCGACCCGCGTGACAACGATGCTACCCGAACACCGCACCGAAGAAATTGCCCGCATGCTGGCCGGCGCATCCGTGACGGATGAGGCGAGGGCAGCGGCAGCACGTCTGCTGGCGGCCAAGGATTAACGGCTGACGGCAACTGCCACGCCAGAACCGATCATCACGCCGCCAGCCGTGCGGTTGACCCTCCGCACGATGCTGGGCGAGCGCAACAATGCGCGGGCGCGTACAGCCAGCGCCACATGACCACCAATGACCAGAGCTTCAACCGCGAGAATGACGAACGCCAGTGCTGCCAGATGATCCACGGTCAGTGAGGTACCCACGACATTCGGGAGAAGGGCGACATAGAACAGCGGCATTTTGGGGTTGCCCAGATTGAGCGCCATGCCGGTTGCGAAGATGGAGAACAGATTTCCACGGGCTTTGACGGATTGCAGATCCGGCACCACAGGTTCCGCCGTCCATAATTTGAAACCCATCCAGATGAGATAGGCCGCACCGGTGTAGCGCAGCACGGTCATGACTGAACCCATTTCAGCTGCAAGCATCGATAGGCCAAAGGCGGCGAGGGTGAGGAAAACCAAAATGCCCGCAACCGTGCCTGCACCATAGGCCAGACCGGAAGCTGCGCCATGGGTGATGGTGCGGGTCACAATCGTCATATTGTCGGGGCCGGGGCTTGCCGCGAATACGAAGAAGGTGGCAGCAAAGGCGAACAGCGTCATCGAATCCATCAGTATGCTCCGCGTTAGAAACAATCTGAATTGTGATGTTACGCGAAAGCGGGGCGTTGAAAAGTGGCCCGCCTTCGTTAAAAACGAAGTCTGTTTCAGCATGAGGCCTGTTCGATGTCGCAAGATCAAATCCCGGTGGAAAAATTGTCCGAGCTTGAGGCTTCTGCTGAGCTCGCCTTTCTGGCTGCTGAGCTTTCGCGGCATGATGCGCTTTATCACGGCAAGGACGCACCTGAAGTTTCGGATGCAGACTATGATGCGCTGAAGCGCCGTAACGATGCCATCGAGGCGGCGTTTCCTGATCTGGTTCGCGCCGATAGCCCTTCCAAAAAAGTGGGCTTCACCCCGCTGCCAACTTTTGCGCCCATCGTTCATGCGCGGCCCATGCTCTCGCTGGACAATGCGTTTTCCGATGAGGACGTACGTGATTTCGTGGCCTCCGTCTATCGCTTCCTTGGGAACCTTCCGGATGATTCGATTGCTTTTACCGCCGAGCCAAAGATCGACGGGCTTTCCATGTCGATCCGTTATGAGAACGGCAGGCTGAAAACGGCGGCGACCCGTGGGGATGGCACGACGGGCGAGAATGTGACGGCCAATATTCTGACCATCACCGAAATTCCCAATACATTGCCCAAGGGTGTGCCTGATGTGGTGGAGGTGCGCGGCGAGGTCTATATGGCCAAGAGCGACTTTCTGGCATTGAACGAGCAGATGGAAGCGCACGGCAAGCAGACGTATGTCAACCCACGCAACACGGCCTCCGGCTCGCTGCGGCAGCTCGACGCCAATGTGACGGCCAAGCGCAAGCTGCGGTTTTTTGCCTATGCGCTGGGTGAGGTTTCCAATGGCGGGCAGCCGACGCGCATCGCCGATACGCAGTCCGGTATCGTCGACACGTTCCGGGAATGGAAGTTCCCCGTGAACCCCTTCATGAAGCGATTCACATCCGGCCAGGAACTGATTGAACATTATAACGAAATCGGGATAGCCAGACCCGATCTCGATTACGATATTGACGGCGTGGTCTATAAGGTCGACCGGCTGGATTTGCAGGAGCGCCTCGGTTTCCGCTCCCGCAGCCCGCGCTGGGCAACGGCACACAAGTTTCCGGCGGAACAGGCTTTCACGACCGTTGAGAAAATCGAGATACAGGTGGGCCGCACCGGCGCGTTGACGCCCGTTGCACGGCTGACGCCCATCACCGTTGGCGGTGTTGTCGTGACCAATGCGACGCTGCACAATGCCGATTACATTGAAGGCATCGGCAATAATGGCGAGCGCATTCGCCCCGATGATCACGATATTCGTGTGGGCGATACGGTGATTGTGCAGCGGGCAGGCGATGTTATTCCGCAGGTGCTGGATGTTCTGGTGGAAAAGCGGGATACCGGTTCGACGCGTTACGAATTTCCAAAGCAATGCCCTGTATGCGGCAGCCACGCGGTGCGCGAGCGCAACGAGAAAACCGGCAAGCTTGATTCGGTCACGCGATGCACCGGCGGCTTTGCCTGCTCGGCCCAGGCCAAGGAGCATCTCAAGCATTTCGTCTCACGCAATGCCTTCGATATTGAGGGGCTTGGCACCAAGCAGATCGATTTCTTCTTTGAGAGTGAAGACCCGGCGCTGATGATCCGAACTGCGCCAGACATTTTCACGCTGAAGGCGCGGCAGGAGAAATCGCTGGCCAAGCTGGAGAATATCGACGGCTTCGGTAAGACCAGCGTGAAGAAGCTGTTCGACGCGATCGATGCGCGCCGTGAAATCGAACTTCACCGGCTCATCTTCGCACTCGGCATCCGCCATGTGGGGGAAACGACGGCAAAGCTGCTGGCGCGGACCTATAGCACTTACGAGCATTTCGAAGCCGCGATGAAAGAGGCTGCCGATGCGAGCGGCGATGCCTGGGCGGAGCTGAACAGCGTCGAAGGCATCGGCGAGGTGATGGCGCGCGCGATTGTGGAGTTCTACCGCGAACCGCGCAATCTTGATGTCATCGACAGGCTGATGAGCGAATTGCGTCCCAAGGAGGCTGAAAAGCCGGCGACCGAGGGAAGCCCCGTGGCGGGCAAGACGGTGGTCTTTACCGGCTCGCTTGAAAAATTCACCCGCGATGAGGCAAAGGCTCGCGCCGAAGGGCTTGGCGCGAAAGTTGCGGGGTCCGTTTCCAAAAAGACCGATTATGTGGTCGCAGGTCCGGGTGCGGGTTCCAAGCTGGACAAGGCTAGGGAGCTTGGCGTGCAGACCATGGATGAGGATGAGTGGCTGGCGCTGATCGGTGGGTAGCCCCGTCATATTCGTTTTGCAACTGCGATTTATGTGACGTGCATTCAACGGGATGCAGGGCATGGATGATCGCATAGAGGTTTTGCCGGAAACGGTCCGCGCACTGGTTGCGGAGCAGTTTCCCCAATGGGTTCATCTGCCAGTGAAGCCTGTCGAGCACAGCGGTTGGAACAATCGCAGCTTTCGACTGGGGGATACGATGATCGTGCGCCTGCCAAGCGCTGTGCGCTATGTTGCGCAGGTGGATAAAGAGCAGCAGTGGCTGCCGTATCTGGCCGCGCGTCTTCCGCTGCCGGTTCCAGAACCGCTCGCACTGGGGCAGCCCGGACAGGGTTTTCCTTGGTGTTGGTCCATCTATCGCTGGATCGAAGGCACGACTCTCGCTTTGGCGCTTGCCCAAACGGACCTCAACTCGGTTGCCCGCGATGTTGCGGGCTTCCTGACGGCGCTGCAAGCCGTAGATGCATCTTCGGGCCCTGCGGCTGGAACGCATAATTTCCATCGTGGCGGGTCGCTGAATGTTTACAGCGATGAGACGGAGGCGGCGATCATGGCCGTGTCTGATGAAATCGACGTGGATATGGCCCGTGAGATCTGGTCAAGAGCCCTCGCCAGCAAATGGCAGGCTGCGCCGGTTTGGGTCCATGGTGATGTTACGGAAAGCAATCTGTTGGTCCAAAATGGTCGGCTGTCAGCGGTCATCGACTTCGGCAGTTGCGCGGTTGGCGATCCCTCGTTTGATCTTGTTCTCGCTTGGAACCTGCTGGATAGGGACAGTCGACACCTGTTCCGCCAGCTTCTTCCGTACACGGCTGAGGCGTGGGAGCGGGCGCGTGGATGGGCCTTGTGGAAGGCGCTGATATCACTCTTGCCGCACAACGGTCTCAAGCCACACCACTAGCTGAATGGTCAAGGCGAACCCTCCGCGAGGTCTTTTCTGACCACAGGGAATGAAGCTAAGCCAACCTGCGGCGAAACAAGCGCCCATCAATGGCCACAAGGCCTGACGCGATCATCGCCATGCCGATGAGGTGTTTGGCCTCTAGTTGCTCTCCCAACACCAGCGAACCCAAAAGAATGGCGCTGACGGGAATGAGGAAGGTGACCAGCGCCAGGTTGGTTGCACCTGCGGATGACAGGATGCGGAAGAAGATCAGATAGGCGAGCGCGGTGGAGAGAAGGGCAATGCCAAACAGCGCTGCCCAGGCTGCGCCGCTTGGCATGGCGAGTGACCAGGGCTGATCGATGACAAGCGCAATGGGAATGAGGACGAGGGACGATGCGGAAATCTGGCCAGTTGCGGTGACCAGCAGCGGCACGCCCATGGCCTTGAAGCGGCGGCCGAATATGCCTGCAAAGGCATAGGAGATCGCAGCGCCGAGAATGGCGAACTGGCCCCAGAGGCTGGAGCTTTCCCCTGTCAGCGCCGATGGGCCGATCATGGTGGCAACGCCTGCAAAGCCGATGATGATGCCCGCAAGCTTGCTGATGGTGAGCTTTTCATCCGCAGTCAGCATATGGGCGACGATGACGGTGAAGAGGGGCGTGGTGGCGTTGAGAATGGAGGCGACGCCGCTTGCGATTTGGGTCTGTCCCCACACAATCAGGCAGAAGGGGATGATGTTGTTGAGCAGGCCCATGCCGAAGAAGGCCGGTAGGACGCGCTTGTCCGTTGGCCACCGGTGGCCCATCAACCGGCAGATCATGAAAAGCGCTACGGCGGCGATGGACACGCGCAGGGTGACGATGGTCACGGGCGGCAGTTCCCTGACGGTGATGCCGTTGAAAAAGAAGGAGCCACCCCACAGGACCGAGAGAGCGACGAGCAATGCCCATTCGGTTGCGTTCATGTGTCTGCGCACTGCCACGTTCTTTATCCCCCAATGATCAGTCCGATTATCGGTCTAGTGTCGCCCTTTGCCCTCTACCACCCGTTTCCTGACGCATGGTTCATTTTCGCGGCGTTTTCCTTTATGCCATGGCAATACCAAACGGGAATCGCCTCTTGAAAACCATCGCCATCGATTTTGAAACCGCCAATGAGGAGCGGGGCAGTGCCTGTTCCGTGGGTCTGGCTTGGATCGAGAATGGTCAGATCGTGCGGGTTGAAGAGCGGCTGATTCGCCCGAAGGATATGCGCTTTTCGCCCTTCAATGTCGCCATTCACGGCATCAAGCCACGCGATGTGGAAGATTCGCCCGAGTTTCCCGAGGTGATGGAAGAGTTCATCGACGACTTCAGGGATGCGACGATGATCGCGCACAATGCCGCCTTCGATTTTAGCGTGATGCGCGCAAGCTTCGACAAGTATCGACAGACCTATCCGCAGCTTTCCTATCTGTGCAGCGTGAAGATGTCTCAGCGGGTGTGGCCGACGCTGCCATCGCACAAGCTCAACATCATCGCCCACCATTTGCAATTGCGCTTCGTGCACCACAATGCGGCGGAAGATGCCGTGGTGTGCGCTGCTGCGGCCATTGCCGTGGCCAAGGCCGTTGAGGTGGAGCACATCCACCATATTCCCGAAAAGATAGGCATGGTGGCCGGGCGCTTGCATGCCTCAGGCTATGCGCCCTGCACAATGCGCAAACGCTGACCCCCAGGTGGGCTTGTTGTCTGCGCCGCAGCACCTATCTCTAATGTTCTATCAATGAGGGCTAGGGTTATGGTTTCAAAGGTACTTTGCACACTTGGTGTCGCCGCTTCGGCTGTGCTGTCAACGGCCGCCTATGCTGATGTTGTCGGCAAGGTGGGAGTGGATTGGACGGGCAATGACATCGTTGTCGAGGCAATTGCCGATCCTGAGGTCAAGGGTGTGACCTGCCACGTGACCTATTTCGATCGCGGCGTGATCGACCGGCTGAAGAACGGCAACTGGTTCGAAGATCCATCCAACAATGCCATTTCATGCAGCCAGACCGGCCCCGTGGAAGTGGGCGATATCGATCTTGGCACAAAGGGCGAGGAAGTCTTCCGGCAGGGCATGTCGCTGGTGTGGAAGAAGATGGTCGTTAATCGCATTTACGACAAGGCCAACGATACGCTTGTTTATCTCGTGCACACACGCGAATTGACCGATGGTTCGGCCAAGATGGCGATTTCGACGGTGCCGCTTTACGGGCAGACCGTGACATGGAAAAACGGCAAGCCGTAAGGCTCGCCGTTTCTTGGAAATCAATGATGGTGCAGCGTGGCCTTAAGCGGCTTCGCGCGACAGTTCGTCTGCAATGACCGTATCGAGGTTGAGGAAGCAGACCATGCTCTTTTCCAGCGCGACGATGCCGCGGCAGAAATCGCGCTGCTCTTCAGGAATGATTTCCGGCGCAGGCTGCAGGTCTTCGGATTTGATGGTCATCATGTCGGAAACCTGCTCGACCAGAAGGCCGACGAGCTTGCCGCCGATATCGGTAACGATGATGGCGGAGCGCTCGGATGGCTCGGTCATTTTCATGCCAAGACGGCAAGCCATGTCGATGACCGGGATCACTGCACCGCGCAGGTTGATGAGGCCAAGAACATATGGTGGTGTGTGCGGCATCGGTGTGACCGGCGCCCAGCCGCGAATTTCGCGGATCACCATGATGTCGATGCAGAATTCCTGATCGCCGAGATGGAAGGAAACGATTTCAAGATATGCGCCGGATTGCTTGATGGCGTTTGACATGTTCTGAACTTTTCCTGGCGGCTCTCTGGCAGGCCGTTTCGATTCTGGGAATATGCGGTGTCCGAAAAACTCCGGGTGACATCATGTCAGTGCTTACCGACCGCTGGCGATCATAGTGCGCAAAAACCATTTAAACTTTCCCTAACGGAAGCCTTCAAGAGCAAAGACTGGCGCATTATTTTTGTTTCGCGACTGTTTGTTTGCCGGTATATGTATGTCCATGAGGTTTGTACTGACACCACAGATGAAAATGCTTGGCGCAGCAGCTGCCACGGGTGCAGCTTTGCTGGCTGTCGTGCTGACATTTCAGGGGTGGATGCGGCACGGAACCGACATTTTTCTCGCAGCCGTGCAGAGCGGCGTAGCCTGGTGCTTCTGAAGCCCTGCGGGGTTTGAGACAAAACAGCGCGGCTTGCGTAATCCGACCTTTCAACAATTGCCGAAACCAATGCGTCTGGGATAGAAGCATGACCAATATGCTGGGTTGTCGCTGATTGGGGAATGCTATGAAAAACATCCGTATTGCGCTTTGGGGCGCCGTTGCAGTCCTGCTTGGCGTGATGGGCTGGCTGACCATGGAACTGACCAAGAGCCGCGACCAGATGGTTGAGGAAGTCTATGGCGTGCCCTTCCAGCTGGTTGCGCAGAACGGACAGCCCATTACCGAGAAAGCCTTTCAGGGCAAGCCGACGGCGCTGTTTTTCGGTTTCACCCATTGCCCGGAGGTCTGCCCCACGACGCTTTTTGAGCTGAACGGCTGGATGGAGAAGGTTGATCCTGCAGGAACCAAGATGCAGGCCTATTTTGTCTCGGTTGATCCAGAGCGCGATACACCCGATATTCTCAACCAGTATGTCTCCAATGTTTCCAAGCGCATCACCGGCATTACCGGAGATGCCGACAAGATTGCGCAGACGCTGAAAGGCTACCGCATCTACGCCAAGAAAGTGCCGGTGGACGAAAAAGACCCCAATGGCGATTACACCATGGATCACACCGCATCCGTGATCCTGCTGGATGGTAACGGTCGCTTTGCGGGCACCATCGCTTATGGCGAGAATCCCGATGTTGCCCTGCAAAAGCTCGAAAAACTGACCAAGGGCTGATGTCAGGCTAACAATATCGCCTGAAATCCATTGGACTACAGCCGCTTTTATGGCAAAGGCTGACGCTTGAAACATCTGCAGAGAGAGCCTCAGCCGTGAGCGAAATCCGTCTTTATGTGTCCACCACCGAAGTCCAGTCCGGTGAAGTTCTGGATTTGCTGTCTGAGGTGTTCGGCGAGGAAGATATTGCCATCGCCAATACCGAGGTGGATGAGAAGCGCGATATCTGGGAAACATCAGTCTATCTTTACGCCAACGATGAAGAGGATGTTCGCGCCCGCGTGACGGAAGCGTTGGCATCCGCATTTCCGCATCTGACCGTCGAGCGTGAAATCATTCCCGATGTGGACTGGATTGCCAAATCACTTGAGGGACTGACGCCAGTGCGAGCAGGGCGCTTCCTCGTTCACGGTTCACATGACCGCGACAAGGTCCGCATAAACGATCTGGCGATTGAAATCGAAGCCGGCCAGGCATTCGGCACGGGCCATCACGGCACGACGGCGGGTTGCCTTGAGATGATCGAGCAGGTGCTGCGGTCCCGCACTATTCGCAATGCGCTGGATCTGGGTACGGGCAGCGGCGTGCTGGCCATCGCAGTTGCCAAGATGCGGCCGGTGCCGGTGCTGGCAACGGATATCGACCCCATCGCCATCCGGGTGGCCAAGGAAAATGCGAAGCTGAACGGCATCGTATCTGGCATGTCTCTGGAAACGGCCCCGGGTTTTCATTCCGACGCTTTCCGCAAACACGGGCCTTTCGACCTTATCATCGCCAATATTCTTGCGCGCCCGCTCATCAAGATGGCACCGCAGCTTGTCACGCATCTGGCCCCCGGCGGCACGGTCATTCTGTCCGGCATTCTGGCCTCGCAACGCTGGAAGGTGCTTTCGGCCTATAATGGCATGAAGCTTTCCCATGTGCGCACATTGTGGCGCAATGGCTGGGTTACGATCCATCTGCGCAAGGATTGAGTGTTGTAAAGACATGCCTTTCGGCTGGACGTTGACGAGTGTGACGCGATAAGGTCCGCTTCGATATCAGGCGTTCGGAAAGCAGAGCATGTTCCAGTCATTCGAAAACAAATCCACTCCACAATTCGGCAAGGCACGTGTGGAGGCGCTTCGCGCCACCTTTGACACCCTTGGTATCGATGGCTTTCTGGTGCCACGTGCGGATGAATATCAGGGCGAATATGTGCCGGCATGCGCTGAACGGATGGCGTGGCTGACCGGCTTCACCGGTTCCGCAGGCGTGGTGCTGGTTACCCGCCATGAAGCGATTGTGTTTGTCGACGGGCGCTACACCACGCAGCTTGTCTCGCAGGTGGACCCATCCGCATTCCGGGGTGGTGATCTGGTGGGCGCGCCGCCTTCGAAGTGGCTTGCAGATAACGCGCCGGAGGGGTTCCGCCTTGGGCTGGACCCATGGCTGCACACCGGCGCTGAGCTGAAGCGCTTTGAAAAGGCTTTGTCCGACAAGGGCGGTTTTGTCGTTCTGTTGGAAAGCAATCCGCTTGATCCGCTTTGGGAAGATCGCCCCGCTGCGCCGATGGAGCCAGTCACGATCCAGCCGGATAGCGTCACCGGCATTCACGCGCAGATGAAGATCACGACCATCGGTGAGATCGTTACGGCGAGCGGTGCCAATGCCGTTCTCATGACCGACCCGTCCTCCATTGCGTGGGCGTTCAATATTCGCGGCAATGATGTTCCGCACACGCCACACCCCTTGGCCCGCGCCATTGTCTATGCCGATGGCAGTGCCGATCTGTTTCTGGATGAGCGCAAGGTGGGTGATGAAGTCAGAGCGCACCTCGCGCCGATTGCAACACTTCTGCCACCGGAAGAGATTGAAGCGCGGCTTCACGCCATTGCCAGTGCGGCAGGCCGTGTTCTGGCCGACGCGGATGTCACGCCGATTGCGCTGACACGCTCCATCAACGAAGCGGGTGGGGAGGTTGTCGAAGCTCCCGATCCGGTCAAGCTGCCGCGTGCCTGCAAGAACGAGGCGGAAATTGCGGGTTCGGCTGCCGCCCATGTGCAGGACGGCGTTGCGATGGTGGAGTTTCTGGCATGGCTGGACAAGCAGCAGCCCGGCACGCTGACCGAAACAAAGGCCGTTACAGCGCTTGAAGAGGTGCGCGCACGGGTGGGGCAGATGATGCAGAACCCGCTCAAGGACATATCTTTCGATACGATTTCAGGCGCTGGCGAAAACGCCGCCATCATGCACTACCGCGTGACGACGGACAGTGACCGTGCGTTGAATGAGGGTGAAATGTTCCTCATCGATTCCGGTGCGCAATATATCAACGGCACGACCGATATTACCCGAACGGTCGCCATTGGTGCGGTGCCGGAGGAGCAGAAGCGTTTCTTCACGCTGGTTCTCAAGGGCTTCATTGCCATCAGCGTTGCGCGCTTCCCGGTCGGCACACGCGGCTGCGATCTTGATCCGCTGGCGCGTATCGCGCTGTGGAAGGCGGGCGCGGATTACGCCCATGGCACGGGCCACGGCGTCGGCTCTTATCTTTCCGTGCATGAGGGGCCGCAGCGCATTTCCCGCGTTTCCCAGCAGGAGCTTCTGCCCGGCATGATCCTTTCGAACGAGCCTGGGTATTACCGCCCCGGCGCATTCGGAATTCGTATTGAAAACCTCGTCCATGTGCGGCCCGCAGAGGCGATCGAGGGTGGCGAGTTGCCGATGCTGTCGTTCGAGACGCTGACCTGGTGCCCGGTCGACCGCCGCCTGATCATCGTTTCACTTCTGACCGAGGAAGAGCTGGACTGGCTGAATGCCTACCATGCGCAGGTGCGGGAGAAGCTGACGCCGCTGATTGAGGATGCGGACGTGCAGCAATGGCTTGATGCCGCCACGCAGCCGCTTACACGATAGCGAAGTAGCGCAGAGCCACGACAAGCGCCCAGCCTGATACCAGCATGATCAGGCCGGGACAGCGCAGGCAGACGATTAGTGCCAGAACCATGCCGACCTTAACGTCGTATCCGCCTTCGAAAAAGGCGGGTGCGACGAGCGTGGTGAGTACGGCGACGGGAACGGCGTTGAGACCGGCCTCTACGCGGGGAGGGATGGTCTTCATCCGTACCATCAGCACATAACCGCCGATGCGGGTGAGATATGTCGCGACAGCACCGGCAACGATGATGAGTAATGTCTGGGGATCAAAGAGGCCGTTCATTATACGGTTTCCTCGCTGTCGGCACTGGCTTGCGGCGCAGATGGTGCTGGCGGCAGTATGATCGCAAGCAGGATTCCGGTCATGGCACCTATGCTGACATGCCACGGCGAGCCGACGAAATGATAGGCAGCGGTGGCGCCGACGGCACTGGCCAGCATGACGGGGAAAAAGTTGGTGCGAGTGCGAAAACCCATCACCATTCCCATGAAATAGATTGGCAGCAGGACATCGAAGCCCACCGCTTTGGGATCTCCTATCAGGTTGCCCAGCGACGCACCAAGAATGGTGGAGAGCATCCAGCCGACATAGACGACCGTCGCGTACCCCATGTACCAAGAAAAATCGACCTTGCCGTAAATTTCCTTCTGGCGCACGGATTCGGCAAATTGCGGATCGACCATGAAGAAAAAGCCAATTGCCTTTCGACCAAGCGACCATTCAGGCACGATGCGCACCATGGCTGCGGAGTAAAGCACATGGCGGAAGTTGACGGCGAAGATGGACAGAATCACGAGCCAGGCCGGGAGATTCTGATTGAAAAGCTCGATACCGACCAGCTGGCTAGCGCCGGCATACATGGCGCCGCTCATCAAAATCGCCTCGGCGACCGTCAAGCCGTTATCAATCGCCACTGCACCGAAGAGGGCGCCGAATGGCAATATGGACAGGGTGACGGGGAGGCCGCGCTTGAGACCGGTTTGAAAGATGTGCGCCGACATATGTTAGAAGCTCCGAATTTTTACTGCTCCTAGCGTCCTCTGGCACTTCTGACAAACGAATTGCTGGAATAGATCAGATTGATTTCATTGAAGTATCGATTACGTTTGCAGCAACCGAAGGAGCCCGTGATGAAAGACCTGAAGCTTGAAAAGCAGCAAAAGGCCGATATGGTCAAGGCGCTGCGTGGGTTTCTCACCGACGAACTTGACGTGGATATTGGTGCGCTTCAGGTCGATATGCTGGTGGACCATCTCGCCGAGGTCATTGGTCCTGTGTTCTACAACAAGGGCCTGCGCGACGCGCATGAGGCGGTGCTGCAGCGCATGGAGTATGCCGCAGCCGATATCGACTTGCTGGAGCGGACGGTGCCGCGAGGGTGAGGCACGAGATCAGTTGCCTAGGATATCGCTGCTGTTGACGACAGCGACGCCCTTGGCCCTCATCGCGGCCACGGCCTTTCGAATGCCTTCGGGATCGATCCCGCGGCTGGCATCTTCGATGAAGCGCACCTTGACATCAGGCAGCATTTCCAGCGCATCCTGCACCGAAAAGCAGACGCAATAGTCCGTTGCAATTCCGCAGATATCGAGCACCTCAACGCCCTGCCGTTCCAGATAATCCGCAAGGCCTGTTGTTGCCAGCTGGTCATTGTCGCGGAAGGCGGAGTAGCTGTCGACGGCGGGATTTTCACCCTTCTGCTGGACGTAATCGAAGGCATCGGTGTTGAGATCCGGGTGGAATTCGGCGTCCACGGTGCCCTGGACACAATGATCGGGCCAGAGGACCTGAGGTTTGCCGGAAAGCTCGCCCATCTCAAAAGCGTGTTTGCCTGGATGCTGAGAGGCGAAAGAGCCGTGATTGGCCGGATGCCAATCCTGCGAGGCGACGATGAGATCATAACCGCCGTTGGCGATGAGCGCATTGGCAATGGGCACGATCGCATCGCCATCCGCCACGGCCAGATTTCCGCCCGGGCAGAAGCCATTCTGGATATCGACCAACAATAGCGCTTTCATATCGTGTCCTCCGAGATGGAGCGTGGAAGATGCCAAGCGAACCGACGCGGTGCAAGCCTAAACATGAGCGCTGTTGATATTGATCATGGCGTGATTTCGAGACGCCGCAATTATAGCCAAATCCGCAGATAGCCGAAGCATTATCGATGAGCGAATCGGTTGCCGTGCCCATCGAAATCAAGGCGATAGGTTATCTGGCCGCAGCCACCGAATTTGGTGTGGTAAGCCGGTACTCGCTGCCTCGAATATACGCATTCAAGCTTCACAGACTTCAGTTTCAGGGGATTTGTAAAGACTTTGGTTACCATAATTCGGCATGCTCAAAACCTGTTCACCATGAAGTGGGTGCCCGCTGCACCTGTTCTTCATGGCCCTAACCCGATGGCCGGTGTTGTCCGGTCTTGCGTATGGTTTGAGTAAAGTGTATCATGGCGTCATTTTCCGTGGCCTGTAACGATGCGCGCGTTGGCAGCGCTTTCCCCAAGAAACGCAAGTCCGTTGGCCTGGGCAAGTTCTCGGCTCTGCTGGGCGGCGGTTTGCTGGCAAGCGTTTGCGCCGTCACTGCCTTTGCATCTCTTCACGGCATGGCGCAGGCCTCCCACGGGGTGCAGCGCTTCGACAAGATGCTGGTGTCAGGTCTGGAGCGCACGACGCTCGACGTGGTCGAGCGCAATGTTCACATTCGCAAATTCTCCCGCCTTGCGGCAACCGGCCATGGCAGCCAAAAGGCTGTGCGTCTGGCCGCCGAACACCACATTGGCGCCAAGGCTTTTGCCGACCGCTACGGCGCGACCGTTGCGATGAACGCGCATGCACAGGCCACCGCGCAGGCTCTTGCCGCGCTAAAACCATCCGCCATCGTCGATTCGGCGCTGGGACGCACGGCAGATGCGCCCGAACTCGCCATGCTGGAAACGCAGGCGAAGGAGCATCCGGCATTTGAAGTGGCGCTTGGCAGGCCGCAAGCCACTGCCGATGCAGAGATCGATCTGCTGCCGGAAACCGTTCCGCTGCCGAGCTTCCGCCCCGAAATTGCGCGCGCTGCAGATGTGGAACCGACACCGCGTCCGGCCAGATCCTCATCCGTAGACAATCAGCTTGTCGCTCCCGCTTCCGTTCCGACACCTGCGCCAAAAAGCCCGCCAACCAACACGATGGTGGCCTTTGCGCGGCCTGATAATCCGATGCGCGAAACCAAGATGGATGCGGTTCCATGGCCTGATCGCGGCAATGGCACGGCGATCTATGATATTTCCGCAGGCGTAGTCCATCTGCCCAGCGGCGAGAAGCTGGAAGCGCATTCCGGCATCGGCAAGATGCGCGACAACCCGGATTTCGTGCATGTGAAGATGCGTGGCTCCACGCCGCCTTCCAGCTACCGGCTGACGATGCGCGAAGCGCCGTTTCATGGCGTCGAGGCCATTCGCCTGACGCCGGAAAGCGGCGTCAACCCGCATGGCCGTGACGGACTTCTGGCGCATACCTACATGCTGGCACGGCGCGGCGAGTCCAATGGCTGCGTTGTGTTCAAGGATTACAATCGTTTCCTGGCAGCTTTCAAGCGCGGCGAGGTCAAGCGGATCGTGGTCGTGCCGAAACTTTCCGGGCGCGCTGCCATGACGGCGAGCGGTGCTTCGAAGAGCAACAGCAAGACGCTTTTCGGTATGTTCTCGAGCCGTGGCACCGATAGCTGATCTGATTAACGCTTTCGTTGCGTCAACGCCATTCCGCACAGGATGAGAAAGACACCTGCGGCGCTGGCCCATAGTTTCGGTGGGTGTTCGCTGAAAAGATCCAGCACCACGCTCGACACCATCTGGCCGCTGATGACGAGAAGCGCGGTGTTGACCGCACCGATGCGTGGAATGAGCCAGCTTCCCGAAGCGATGAAGATGACGCCGATGGGGCCGCCGATGAAGGCGTACCATGGGGCATCGGCTGCGCCTTCCGGCCACAGGCCGCCCAGCGCAAGGCCGAGTGCCGTCAGCACGATAAAACCGACAATGTGGTTCCAGAAGGATGCGATGAGAGGCGAGTTGGAGAGGCTCAGCCGTCCGTTGATCTGGCGGCTGAGCGCCACGAAGACACCGCCCGCAAAGGCCATGGAAACCCAGAGGATCATGGTGCTCTCCCCACGAGTGTAATCAAGGCGCTACCGCCCAGAATGAGGGCGACTGCACAAAGACCGATTGCGTCCGGCCGACGTTTGGGCAGCCCGAACATTCCCCAAAAATCCGCGATCAGACTGAAGATGACCTGGCCGGCAAGGCCAAGAGCGATTGTACCTGAAAGGGCAAGCGGCGAATTGACCGCCGTGGAGGTCAGCATGACGATGGCTGCGCCAAAGACGCCGCCGAAATAGGCCCAGATCGGTGCCTTGGGCCGAACCGGCGTTTCGCCAACGGTCTTTTTCGAGAGGATGGCAATGTAAATCAGCGCCGCTACCGTGCCGGTGCCGTGGGCCGTCCAGGATGAAAACAGCGCGTTGCCATAATGGGCAAGCATGCCGTTGAAATGAACCATGAGGGTCAAGAGGCATCCGCTGGCAAAGGCGGCTGCGATGTGGAGCGGGTTGAGGCGGGAAGGTGTGTCGCTGGTCATGATGCGCCGAATGCTGAGGAGATGGGCGAAGCTTAGCCGATATGGGTTTGAAGCGGAAATGATTTTCCTTGATGTATGACCTCAGATGCTGTGAACGAATTTTCGCTGGAACGAATACGCGTCTCGATCGTTATCGCGGCATGAAAAAAACGACCCGCAAGCCTCTGAACCGCATGACGGTTTTCGTCATCTCCATCTTCGCTCTGGCCATCGTCGTGGCCGCCGTTTACCTGATCGGCTTTACCCCCGGCGAAACACCAGTCGCGCAATAATCTGTTTTGAATAGTTAAAAACCGCGCTCTGCATGTCTGCAAGCGCGGCTTTTGCGTGTTCGCTGGTTAGGCCTGAGCCAGATCAGGCAGGCTTTTCTGCCCGTTCGACAAAACCATCCAGCACGCGTTTCTGTCCGGCGCGATCAAAGTCGATGGTGAGTTTGTTGCCTTCGACGTTTGCGACATTGCCGTTGCCGAATTTCAGATGGAAAACGCGGTCGCCAACGAAGAATTTCGATGGCGTATCGGCCACCGATTTGGCGACGAGTTCACCATCGATCGTGCGCGTTTTTGGGCCGCTTTCGCCATAGCCGATGCGCTCGACAGCGTGGCCGGAGCGGCTGCCCCAATTGTCACGCGTCGCATCCGACTTGTTGGCCTGCGCCCGCTTCCATCCCGGTGTGGAATAGGTGTTGGTGAAGGGATCGGCAGAATCAAAGCGAGACTGGCCGTAACCGCCGCGCCCGCCATAGCCGCCGTAATTGCTATCGGACGCCGAGACTTCGACGTGGTTGGGCGGCAATTCTTCCAGAAAACGCGAGGGGATCGTGGCTTGCCACAGACCGTGGATGCGACGGTTGGAAACGAACCAGATGTGGCAACGGCGCTTGGCACGGGTAATACCGACATAGGCCAGTCGACGCTCTTCTTCGAGGCCTGAGCGCCCACCTTCATCGAGGGAACGCTGGTGCGGAAACAGCCCTTCTTCCCAGCCGGGGAGGAAGACTGTTTCGAATTCCAGACCCTTGGCGGAATGCAGCGTCATGATCGAGACGGCGTCCAGCTCCGCGTTCTTTTCGGTGTCCATGACCAGTGCCACATGCTCAAGGAAGCTACGCATGCTCTCATAGGCTTCCATGGAGCGGATCAGTTCCTTCAGATTTTCCAACCGGCCGGGGCCTTCAGCGGTCTTATCCGCCTGCCACATGGCGGTGTAGCCGCTCTCATCGAGGATCTGTTCGGCCAGCACCGTGTGCTCGGTGTTTTCCAGCAGGGTCTGCCAGCGGCGGAAATCCTGCACGACATCAAACAGCGCCTTGCGCGCCTTGGGCTTCAGCTCATCCGTCTCGATAATGTCAGCCGCTGCCGCCAGCATGGGAATGTCGCGAGCGCGGGCATAATCATGCAGGTTGCGAACGGTCGTATCGCCAAGGCCACGCTTCGGCGTATTGATGATGCGCTCGAAAGCCAGATCGTCTGCAGACTGGCAGACGAGACGGAAATAGGCCAGCGCATCGCGGATTTCGAGGCGCTCATAAAAGCGTGGACCACCGATGACGCGGTAGTTGAGGCCAAGGGTCACAAACCGGTCTTCGAACTCACGCATCTGGAAGGATGCGCGCACCAGAATGGCCATGTTGTTCAGCGGGTGCTTGGTGCGCTGGAGCTGTTCGATCTCCTCGCCAACGGCGCGGGCTTCCTCTTCCGAATCCCAGGCCGCGTGAACAACGACCTTTTCATCGTCGGGTTCGCTGCGGTCTGTAAACAGCGTCTTGCCGAGGCGGCCTTCATTATGCGCGATCAGGTGACCGGCCGCGCCAAGAATATGTTCGGTCGAGCGGTAGTTGCGCTCCAGCTTGATGACCTTTGCGCCGGGAAAATCCTTGTCGAAGCGCAGGATATTGTCCACCTCGGCACCGCGCCAGCCATAGATCGACTGGTCATCATCGCCCACGCAGCAGACATTTTGCGGCTCGCCCTTGGGGCGCTGTGCCAACAGCCTCAGCCACATATATTGGCAGGTGTTGGTGTCCTGATACTCGTCCACCAGAATATAACGAAACTTGCTGTGGTATTCTTTTAGAATGTCCGGGTGGTTGCGGAAAATAGTGATGGGGTGCAGCAACAGATCCCCGAAGTCACAGGCATTCAGCGTTTTCAGACGTGCCTGATAGGCGGCATAGAGCTCACGGCCTTTGCCGTTTGCAAAGGCGCGGCTGTCGCCTTCGGGGATATCGGGCGGTGTCAGGCCCTTGTTCTTCCAGCCATCGATCATGCCGGCGAACTGCTTGGCGGGCCAGCGCTTGTCATCAAGACCTTCGGCCTGAATGAGCTGCTTCAAGAGCCGCACCACGTCGTCGGTATCGAGAATGGTGAAATCGGATTTCAGGCCCATCATTTCCGCATGTCGGCGCAGAAGCTTGACGCCGATGGAGTGGAATGTGCCAAGCCAAGGCATGCCTTCGACCGCGCCACCGACGAGAACGCCGATACGTTCCTTCATCTCGCGCGCGGCCTTGTTGGTAAAGGTCACGGCCAGAATCTGGCTCGGATAAACGCGGCCCGTTGCCAGAATATGGGCAATGCGTGTCGTCAACACGCGGGTCTTGCCTGTGCCGGCGCCCGCCAGAACCAGAACGGGGCCTTCCAACGTCTCCACGGCTTCGCGCTGTTCCGGGTTGAGGCCTGCCAGATAATCGGGCGCAGCACGGCCCTGATCGCGTGCTGCCATGGCACGCGCCGCGATGCCCAAACCGCCCGGCGCTGGAGGAGCGGCGGGCTGGCGGCGTGGCTCGGAAGGTTCCTCATCGAAGAACGGCATATCGTCGAAACTGTTGCTCATGCGGCCCAATGTAGTGATTCGGGGCGGAAAGGCCAGAACCATGTTCTGCTTTTATTCCTCTTTCAACCGCCGAAAGGCCTGTTTCGGGGGATTTTGACACCAGGGGGCAGGCGCCACAGCAGCTGCCATGGCAAACTGTGGTTTTTTAAAAGCGTTGTAAATTACCATTATGTAAGAAACGGATTTGTGCGTTGCGTTGTTCATGGTGAGCAAGGATACTGCTGCGAATACAAGGCGTCCGCACTAAAACCAGATGCGGAGACAGTCGAAATCAATTCGGAGACGTGTATGCGGGTTTGGAAGCAGCTTGGTGTCGGTCTGGCCGTCGTGGGTGCGGGGTTCTGTCTTTGGGCCTATAATTCGCCAGACGGCAAAGTTTTGCTGGCCAAGGTTGGACTTGCAAGCCCGGAAAAGCCTGCTGCAGAGGCCGGTGGCAGCACGGCAGCCGCTGGTGGTGGGCAGCGCGGGCAGGGCGGTGGAAGAGGCAACACCGCAACGCTTGTCGCACTCGCACCCGTCAAGTCCGGAACCGTGAATGACCGCCTGAATGCGATTGGCAACGGTGAGGCTATCCAGTCTGTCGTCGTCACGCCGCAGGCTTCGGGGCTGATTTCTGAAATTCTCGTATCTTCAGGGCAAAGCGTCAAAAAGGGCGATGTGCTGGCGCGGCTGGATGATGACGAGCAAGTCATCGAGCGTGAAAAGGCACAGGTCGCGCTGCGCAGCGCCGTCGAGAAGTCCACATCCTATGCGAATTTGCGCTCGGTTGCGCGGCTTGATGTGCTGGATGCGCAGATTGCCGAGGAAGCGGCAAAGCTTGCGCTGAGCACAGCCGAACTCAATCTGAAACGGCGCAATATTGTTGCCCCTATCGATGGCATCGCTGGGATCGTTGCGATCAACATCGGCGATAACGCAACGACGCAGACCAGTATTGTCAGCATTGATGACCGTTCGAAAATTCTCGTCAACTTCTGGGCGCCGGAGCGTTTTACCACGGCCATTAAGGTTGGCATGCCGGTGGAGGCGACATCGATTTCCCGCCCGGGAGAGAAATTCTCCGGTAAGGTTGAGGCGGTCGATAACCGGGTGGATGAGGCCAGCCGGACGGTGCGTGTGCGCGCTGTCTTTGAGAATGCCAGAGACGATCTGCGCGCTGGCATGTCCTTTGCCGTCACCATGGGCTTCACGGGCGAAAATTATCCCTCTGTCGATCCGCTGGCCGTGCAGTGGGATGCCGAAGGCTCCTATGTCTGGCGCGTGAAGGACGATAAGTCCCATAAGGTTCGCGTTCAGGTCGTTCAGCGCAATCCCGATTCCGTTCTGGTCAAGGCTGACCTTGCGGCGGATGAGCCGATCGTGACGGAAGGCTTGCAGCGTGTGCGCGAAGGCGGCGCCGTGCGAACGGCTGGACAGAAGAAAGCACCGGAGGTCGCTAGCCGATGACAGACCAGACCACGTCAAGTGCAAATGATTCCAAGGCGACGTTTACAGCGCTTTTCGTGCGCCGACCCATTCTGGCAGCCGTGGTGAACACGCTTCTGGTGGTTGCCGGATTGGCGGCCCTTGTTGGCGTCGATGTGCGCGAATTGCCGGATGTCGACCGCCCGGTCATCTCCGTGCGCACGACCTATGACGGCGCATCTCCGCAGACCATCGATCAGGAGGTCACCCAGACCATTGAGGGCGCTGTTGCGCGTGTCAGCGGCGTGAAATCCATTTCTTCGTCATCGCAATTCGGCACAAGCCGCGTGACGATGGAATTCAACGACAGTGTCGATATCGCGGTGGCTTCGAACGATGTGCGCGATGCCATTGGCCGCATTGCCAACCAGATGCCAGATGATGCCGACGAGCCGCAGATTATCAAGGCGGATTCCGACAGCCAGCCCATCATGCGTCTTGCGGTGACCTCCACCAGCCTCAGCATGGAAGACCTGACCAAGCTCGTTGATGATGAAGTCATCGATCGGCTGGCCGCCGTGGACGGCGTTGCCGATGTGGAGCTTTATGGCGACCAGGAAAAGGTCTTCCGCATCGACCTCGATCAAAGCGCGCTGGCAAGCCGTGGTTTGACGGTGACGGATGTGTCCAATGCGCTTGGCACTGCCGCACTCGATGTGCCCGCAGGGTCGCTGAAAAGTTCGACCCAGGACATTGTCGTGCGTGCGACAGCCAACCTGACGACGCCAGCCGAATTTGAAAATCTTATGGTCAGAGACCGTGTCCGCCTTCGTGATGTGGCCAGCGTGATGCTGGGCGCGGATGATGAGACAACGTCGTTGCGCTCCAATGGCGTGCAGGCCGTGGGTCTTGGTGTCATTCGCCAGGCGCAATCAAACACGTTGAGCATTTCGACCGGCGTAAAGGCGGCTGTCGAGGCCATGACGTCCAATATGCCCGAAAATACGCGTATCGTCATTACCAGTGACGACGCTGTGTTCATCGAAGGCGCGCTGCACGAGGTGGAGCTTGCACTCGGCCTTTCCGCGCTCATCGTTGTTGTGGTGCTATACCTCTTCCTGCGCGATTGGCGCGCAACGTTGATACCGGCCATCACTATGCCCGTCGCGCTGATCGGCACCATCGTTGCCATCTACATGGTCGGCTTTTCCATCAATATTCTGACGCTTCTCGCCATTGTTCTGGCGACGGGCCTTGTGGTGGATGATGCCATCGTGGTGCTGGAAAACATTGTGCGCCGACGGTCCGAAGGCATGGGGCCGCGTGCCGCAGCCGTTCTCGGCACGCAAGAGGTATTCTTTGCGGTCATCGCCACCACGGCAACACTTGCTGCCGTGTTCATTCCCCTGTCGTTCCTCCCCGGCCAATTGGGTGGTCTGTTCCGCGAGTTTGGTTTCGTGCTGGCTTTCGCGGTCGGTCTTTCCTCCATCGTTGCGCTGACGCTGTGCCCGATGCTGGCATCGCGGATGTTGAAAAAAGAGATGAAGGAACCGACGGGACCGCTGGCCTGGTTCGGCAATGTTTTTGCGTCCACCTACAAGACCACGCTTTCTGCCTGCCTCAACAATCCGCTGATCGTCGTCATCGTGGCTGTTGCCTTCGCGGGCGCGTCGTGGGTTGCTTTCGGCATGGTGCAGAACGAGTTGACGCCACGCGAGGACCGTTCCTCGGTGATGCTGCGCGTGACAGCGCCACAGGGCGTGAGCCTGGAATATACCCGCGACCAGTTGCAGCGGATCGAGGAAAATCTGCAGCCGCTTCGCGACAGTGGCGAAATCCGCAATATCTATTCCATCTCCGGAATGAATGGTTCAACCAACACCGGCTTTGTGGTGCTGACACTGGCGCCATGGGCAGACCGCGAGCGCACGCAGAACCAGATCGCGCAGGATATCAATGCTGCGGCGCAGACGGTGCCCGGCCTGCGGGCCTCGGCATCGCAGCCCAACAGCCTTCGTATTCGCGGTGCTGGCAATGGTCTCAGCATGGCGATGATCGGCACCAACTATGCGGCGCTGAACGAAGCGACGCAAAAGCTTCTGACCGGCATGGAGGAAAGCGGCCTCTTCGATACGCCGCGTCTCGAAAACGAACCCAATCAGGCGCAATTGTCGGTCTCCATCGACCGGGAGAAGGCGTCCGATCTCGGTATCGACATTACTGGCCTCTCCACAGCCATGCAGTCCTTGCTTGAGGGCCGCTCCATCGTTGATGTCTTTATTGATGGCGACGCCGTGCCAGTGCGGCTTCTGTCGTCCACGCGCCCCATCGACGACCCTACCGACCTTGAAAACATCTTCATGAAGGCGAAGGACGGGCGCATGGTGCCGATGTCCACCATCGCTTCGCTGAAGGAAACAGCCGTTTCGCCGCAGCTGAACCGTGAGCAGCAATTGCCATCGGTCGGCTTTACCGCAAACCTTCGGGAAGGGGTGTCGCTGGGCGAGGCCGTTGCGCGGGTCAATGAGATGGCGGCGACCGTGATGCCTGCGGGTGCGCGTTTGCTGCCGCTGGGTGAAGCGGCGACATTGCAGGAAAACTCCAGCGGCATGCTGCTGACCTTCGGCTTTGCCATCGCCATCATCTTCCTTGTACTGGCGGCGCAGTTTGAAAGCGTTCTCAGCTCCGTCATCATCATGTCGACGGTGCCGCTCGGTCTGGCCTGTGCGGTCATCGCTTTGCTCGTCACCGGCTCCAGCCTCAACGTCTACAGCCAGATCGGCCTTGTGCTGCTGGTTGGCGTCATGGCCAAGAACGGCATTCTCATCGTGGAGTTTGCCAATCATCTGCGCGATCAGGGTGCCACGGTTCGTGAGGCCATCGAAAAATCATGCAGCATTCGTCTGCGTCCCGTCATGATGACCATGATCGCCACGATCTTGGGCGGTGTCCCGCTCGTCATGGCGCAGGGCGCTGGTGCCGAGGCCCGTATTGCACTTGGCTGGGTCATCGTCGGTGGTCTGGGTTTGGCGACGCTTGTTACCCTCTACATTACGCCAATCTCCTACCTGCTGATCGCACGTTTTGCGAAACCGCAGGCGGATGCCGACATTCGTCTGCACAGGGAGCTTGAAACGGCCATTCGTCGCCGTGCCCTTGAGGAAGACAAGCCGCTGCTTGCTGCGGAGTGATGAACTGACGCACCGCCGTTTTGCAAAGCGGCGGTGCTGGACAATCTCAAAGCCGTGCCACATATCAACCGGACTCGCCGTAAAAGGTTGAGTCCGGTTTTGCATTTCAGGGAGAGAAACATGGCGTTGAAGGATGTGGTGGCTGGTGCGAGAAACGAAGCGGGCATTGCAGCCGTGCTGGACACTCTGAAACAGCAACTCGGTGACAAGCTCCAGACCGGCCAGTCTTTCCGCGAACAGCACGCGCACACGACGACCTATCTCACCACGCAATTGCCTGATGGTGTGGTCTTTGCCGAAAATTCCGATGACGTGAAGGCCGTCGTCAAAGCCTGCGGTGCCCACAAGGTGCCCGTCATCCCGTTCGGGGTCGGCTCTTCGCTGGAGGGTCAGGTCAATGCGCCCATGGGCGGAATTTCGGTCGATTTCAGCCGCATGAACCGCATCCTCTCCGTCAATGCAGAAGATCTTGATGTGACGGTGGAGCCCGGCGTGACGCGCGAGCAACTGAATACCTATCTGCGCGACACCGGCCTTTTCTTCCCGATTGATCCCGGTGCCAATGCGTCGATTGGCGGCATGGCGTCCACACGCGCGTCCGGCACCAACGCCGTGCGCTACGGCACGATGAAGGACAATGTGCTGGCGTTGACCGTGGTCACGGCCGATGGCGAGGAGATCAGCACCGGGCGGCGTGCACGCAAATCCTCTGCCGGATATGATCTTACGCGGCTTTATGTGGGTGCCGAGGGTACGCTTGGTGTCATCACATCGGTCACGCTGCGTCTTCAGGGGATACCTGAAAAGATTGCGGGCGGTGTATGCACATTCGATACGATTGCGGCGGCCTGCGATGCAGTGATCATGACGGTGCAGATGGGCATTCCCGTTGCCCGGATCGAGCTTCTGGATGCTGTGCAGATCCGCGCCTGCAATGCCTATTCGGGGCTTTCCTATGAGGAAAAGCCCACGCTGTTTCTGGAGTTTCACGGCTCTGAAGAAACGACGGCGCTGCAATCGGCGCAATTTGCCGAGATTGTCGAGGAATGCGGCGGCAGCGCCTTCCGCTGGACCAGCGATGCGCAGGAGCGTGCCAAACTCTGGAAGGCGCGCCATGATGCCTATTGGGCATCCAAGGCGCTCGCGCCGCATCTCGATGCGCTTTCCACTGATGTCTGCGTGCCGATTTCACGCTTTGCCGAATGCGTGACCGCGACCCAGCAGGATATCATCGCCAACAACATGCTGGCGCCGATTGTGGGTCATGCGGGTGATGGGAACTTCCACGTTCTTGTGTTGTTTGATGGCAAGGACCCGACAAGTGTGGCCCATACCGAAGCTTTCGTGGCACGCCTGAACCGACGCGCGATCGAGATGGATGGTACCTGCACGGGCGAGCATGGCATAGGGCAGGGGAAGATGAGCTTTCTGGCCGAAGAGGTTGGTGGTGCGCTCGATGTGATGATTGCCATCAAGCGGTCACTTGATCCGGATAACATCTTTAATCCGGGTAAGCTTTTCCACGCCCAGTAGGTGCAGGAATATGGGTGAAACCTGAAATGCAGCTTGCTCTGGCAGGGAAAAAAGATAGGTTTCATCGTCAGTTAAGGGAGACATCGGGTCGTGCTCGGACGCATATTGGTATTTCTGGGCGGACTGCTTGTGGTGGCACTGTTTTCAGCGCTGCTCATACCCTATTTCATCGACTGGACGGATTTCCGGCGCGATTTTGAAGATCAGGCAAGCCGGATTCTCGGCAAGAAGGTCGTGGTGCATGGCCGTGTCGAAGCGCGGCTTCTGCCATTTCCCTCCGTGACGCTGCATGATGTGCGTGCTGGCACGGATTCGGACGGTTCGCCGCAGATCCAGGTCGCCCGTTTTTCCATGGATGCCGAGCTTGCGCCTTTCCTGTCTGGCGAAGCGCGCATTTTCGATATGCGGATCGAGGAGCCGAAGGCCCGTATTCGTTTGTTGAAGGACGGCACGCTGGATTGGACGCGCGGAAGCCGCGCCGTCATCCCGGCCAAAACCGTCGTTCTTGAAAATGTCAGCATCGATGGCGGGCAAATTGAATTCATCGACGAGCAATCGGGTCGCAACCGCACGGTAACTGGCCTCACTGCCGATATGTCCGCCAAGTCGCTTGCTGGCCCATGGACCGCAAAAGGACGTGCGGCGGTTGATGGTCACGCAGGGTCGTTTTCCCTTTCCAGCGGTGAGCCGGAAGCCAATGCAGGCCGTATGGGTTTGCGCCTTCGCCTCATGCCTGATGAACATCCGGTTGAGATTGATCTGGACGGCGCCATTGCCGCCACTGAGGGGCGTCCGGTCTATAGCGGCTCCTTCGCCTTCAATTTCCGCCAGGACGAAAACCAGAAAAAAGATGCCAACCAGTCCATCTTCACCGCGCCACGGACGAAGGGCAGCTTTGAGCTGACCAATGGCCGTGTGCGCGTGCCAAATTATCGCATGGAACTCGGGGGCGAGGCCAATCCGTATATCGTGACTGGTGAGGCGACGCTCGATACCGGAACCGCACCGGAATTCCTGCTGACGGCCGATGGCCAGCAGATCGATTTCAACCGCTTTGCGCCAGCACCCGTGCAGACCGGCAAAACATCGCGGGTTCCGACTGTGCCCGTGCGCCAGCGCATCGAGGCATTTGCCAGCCTGATTGCGCGGATACCGGTGCCGCAGGTTCCGGGAAAAGCCAGCATCCGGCTTCCCGCGCTGGTTTCCGATGACACGACCATCCGCGATATCCGCCTTGATATCAGGCCCAACGGTTCCGGCTGGCAGGTGGAAAATGCGGTTGCTGTGCTGCCCGGTCGTACCCAGCTTGAAGCCAAGGGTTCTCTGACGCTGACTGGTGGCCCAGCCTTCAACGGTGATATGCTCGTTGCCTCCAACCAGCCCTCGGGGCTTGCTAACTGGCTGTCCGGCACGGTCGATCCGGCCATTCGCCAGTTGAATGCTGCGGGTTTCTCCTCCACCGTGTCGCTGACAACGCAGGCGCAGCGCTTTGAAAACCTCGAGCTTGCCATCGGGCAGGCATCGCTCAAGGGTCGCCTTGCGCGGCAGGCGGAAGCCAATGGCGCAAGCATCGATGTGGAACTGGCGGGCGACGAGATTGATCTCGACGCCTTGAAGGCGCTTGGTGGCCTTATTCTGGGCGATCAGGTCGGCAGCTCGGTTCTCGATCACCGGATTACTGCCAAGTTCAAGGCTGATCGTATCAACATGGCGGGCGTGACTGCCAATCAGGTGGAAACGGCGTTTACATCGGCGGGTGGTGTTCTTTCACTCGAAACCATGAATGCCGGCAACATCGCGGGTGCAGAGGTGCGGGCAAAGGGCCAGTTGAAGGGCTCTGCCAATGATTTTTCCGGCAAGGGGACAGTCAATCTTCACGCTGCCGATATGCAGCCTTTGCTTGATCTGTTGCGGCAGAAAGTTCCAAGCCATCCGCTGGTGGAGCGGCTTGTAAGAAGCGCGCCATGGTATGCGAATTCCGACATTGCCGTTGATCTCGCTGTTGATAAGAACAATGGCGGCGCGAACGCAGCCGTTTCCGGCACCATCAATGGCAGCCGCGTTTCTGCCGTGGTGAAGCTGCCTGACGTTCTCACGGACACTGACGATACGGCGCTGACGCTTGAGGCTGTTCTCAAGAACCAGTCCACGGCCATTCTGTTTGGGCAGGCGGGGCTTGATCCCCTGCCTTTCGACGCTGATGGCGAGGGGCTGTTGTCCTTGAAGCTCAACGGGTCGCTCGGCTCTCCGGTTCAGACGGAATTTCGCTTCTCCACCGAGCGCACGCATTTTTCTGCCAATGGCAGCTTTGGCCTGAAGCCGGAAAACTTTGCGCAAGGCAGTGCCGATGTGTCGCTGGAAAGCGCGGATATTGAGCCATATCTCATTATGAATGCGGTTGGCTTGCCGCAACTGGGTGGCGGCATGTCCACCAAGGCTACGGCGAAGCTAAGCTCGGATAAGGACAAAACGACGATTTCTGCTCTTTCGGGCCAAGCGGGCGGCAATGCGTTTTCCGGCAATCTGGCTGTTGCGAAGGCTGCACCTTACAAGCTGACCGGCGATCTGGCGCTGAACAGCGTCGATCTGACGTGGCTCGGCGATACGATGTATGGGCCGGTCATCGATCCTGAAACGGGCGCACTCAGCGCAAAGCCGGTTTCTCTTCCGGCCTTTCCCAAGCTTGATACCTCCCTTTCCATCAAGGCCGCCAATTTTGACACGGGCTCGTTTGGCACGGTGACAAGTCTGTCCTTTGCGCTCAACCATGCCAATGGTACGCTTTCGCTTGACGACATGGCGGGTGACTGGATGGGCGGCAAGGTATCGGGCCGTCTCGCCATGGCAACAGGCGATGGTGCTGGCATTTTCCGAACCAAGATTGCTGTCTCGGGTGCCAACCCTGACGCCGTAATGTGGAAAAGCGGCGACAAGCCGGTGGCGAGCGGCGTGTTCGGTCTGGATTTAACTGCTGAATCCACTGGCAAGAGCGTGGCCGAGATTCTGTCTTCGGCGGGCGGATCGGGCGAAATTCGTGGCACGGGTCTTGTCCTGCGCGGGTTGAACGCATCCGCTTTCCAGCCGTGGCTTCAGGCTGCCAATGATCTTCAGGGCAGTATCGATGCGGCGAAAGTGCGTCCGTTGGTAGATGCGCATCTCTGGCAGGGAGAGATTCCTCTGGGTGATGTGTCCATGCCGTTCACACTGGGCGATGGAAATCTGCGCATGCAGAATGTTGCGGCTTCCACGCCACAGCTCGCCTTTGATGGTGACCTGTTGCTGGATATTGGCGACAAGACGCTGACCGGTGGTTTGGGCCTTGCTTATAATGCCGGCAACGAGGAGTTGGCAGGTGCCGAGCCATCGCTTCGCCTCAACTTTACCGGCCCACTGGCCGAGCCCGCACTGACGACAGATGTATCGGGCCTGACCGGATATCTATCGCTGCGGGCCTTCGAGCGCGAACGCAGGCGGGTGGAAGCCTTGCAGGCAAGTGTGATGGAGAAGCAGAGGCTGCGGCGTGAAGTGGCGCTCTATCGTTTCCAGGCTGCCGAGAGACAGGCCGCTATCAAGCGTGCCGAGGAAGCCGAAAAGGTGCGCAAGGCAGAAGAAGAGCGTTTGCGCAAAGCTGAGGAAGATCGCATTCGTGCGATGGCGCAAGAGCGGCTTGAGGCCGAGAAAGCCTCGCAAGAGCGTTTGAAACGCGAGCAGGAATCCCAACCAAAGCCCGCGACGCCTCCGGTGTTTTCCGTGCCGCCGACGGGTGATGTGTTCCGCTAGTCACCGTCACAGACGCTCCGGTGCCCTAAGGTTACTGACACAGTGGTGGTGCCATTTTCTCTATGCCGTGATACGGCTAAGAGCGCGCTGTTGCGGTTGGGACCTGTCGGTCGCTACTGGCTCTTCAGCCAGTTCAGCACATAGACGCGCAGGGAAGAGGACAAATTGCTGTCTTCCGGGCGGTTGTCATCAATCTCGGCAAGCAGTGCCGCAAAGCTCATCTTCCGCTTGTCTGCTATGATGCGCAGCTCATCCCAGAACGCGTCTTCAAGCGAGATACTGGTGCGGTGGCCGTGGAGTGTGGTGGAGTGCTTGCGGATCAAATTTGCGGCTTTCCAAACTGATTCAACGCGCTGCCATCCGGATTCATTTCTTGCGCGTAAGCTCATGATATTGAATCGGTTTCACTCCGGTGACGTCGAGTAACTCCGGTTAAGCCTGCGAGGTTCCGCAGGTGCGGAAATCTCCTGACGCCTCGCGTGGTTGCTCAGAAATGCGAGGCAGACAAGCGGTCGGGGAGCGTCAGGATAAGGCGCTCCCGCCAACCAGCTCTATTCCAGCGGAACGGCAACGAAACGCAGATTGCCTTGCGCATCTGCCACCATCATATGGGCATTCTTCCGCCCGGATGATTTCAGGCCGTTAACGCGCACCGCCACATCGCCGGGCACTTCCATGAAGTCCTGCGCAACTTCGACAATCACATCGCCAGCCTTGACGCCTTTCTGCTCGGCAATGGAGCCGGGCTCGACGCCCGCAACAAGCACGCCTTCGACGCTTTCCGCGATGCTCTTTTCTGCGCGCAACTCGTCTGTGAGGACGACGAGGTTCATTCCCAGAACCGTTTGCGCGGCTGCGCGCTGGTCTGGTGCCTGCTGCTCTGTCGGATTGTCGTTGTTGTCCTGCGGTTCAGCCATCTCGCCGTTTTCGCCATCATCAGGCATGGCGTCATCGCTGCTGGCGCCGGGCTGTTTTTCTTCGGCGGTATCCTGCAACTGGCCGAGCTTGACCTTGACGGTCTGCTCCTTGCCATCGCGAAGAATAGCAACATCCACTTCCTTGCCGACGGGGCTTTCTGCGACAACGCGCGGCAGATCCCGCATTTCCTGAATTTTCTTGCCGTCAAATGTCAGAACGACGTCGCCCGGCTGAATGGGGCCGTTCTCGACGGGTCCGCCTTTGACCACGCCAGAGATCAGCGCGCCGCGGGCCGCATCCATGCCAAGGCTTGTGGCGATATCGTCTGTGACAGGCTGAACGCGCACGCCGAGCCAGCCGCGGCGGGTTTCGCCAAACTCGATGAGCTGCTGGACGATGTTCTGCGCCAATTCTGTCGGCACGGAAAAGCCGATGCCGATGGAGCCGCCGCTGGGGGAGATGATGGCGGTGTTGATGCCGATAACCTCGCCCTTCATGTTGAAAAGCGGACCGCCGGAATTGCCCTTGTTGATCGCCGCATCCGTCTGGATGAAGTTGTCATAGGGACCGGCGTTGATGTTGCGTCCGCGTGCCGACACGACGCCGACGCTGAGTGAACCGCCAAGGCCAAACGGGTTGCCCACGGCCATGACCCAATCGCCAATGCGCATGGCGCGGGAATCACCAAATTTGACGGCCTTGAGCGGCGCTTTCGGCTCCACCTTCAGCACGGAAAGATCTGTCTTGGTATCGGTGCCAACAAGCTTGGCTTTCAGCTTGTTGCCATTGGGGAAGATCACCTCGATATCATCAGCACCTTCGATGACGTGGTTGTTGGTCACGACATAGCCGGTTGGATCGATGACGAAGCCCGAACCTAGCGAACTGACCTTGCCGCCGCTATCGGGGCTCTGGTTGTCGAAGTAATCCTTGAAGAATTCCTGAAACGGAGAACCCTCGGGAATATTGGGTGGGGTAGGGCCTTTGCCCTCCGCCTTCACGCTCTGCGATGTGGAGATGTTGACGACGGCGTCCATGAGAGGTGCCGCAAGATCAGCGACCGAAGCTGGACCGGCGCTCTGTGCCATGGCACCCGACGGCACGGCAAGCCCGCCCGCTAAAACTGCAAATCCCGCGACCGCCGCTATGCTGCTGCGGAAAGGCGAAAGAGTGGTAACGGGCATACAGCGTCCTCGCATATTGCTAACCGGGTCTCTGCTTAATAGCCAAGCATAAGGCGGAATGATGAAGTGTAAAAATACCTTTTCGTGAATAAGCAGAAAATCAGGCTTTCATCCACGATTAAAGCGTGGATGGCGTCTGACTGCTTTTTCATCTCTCGGTCAAGTGCATCAGGGCTTGCAGAATGATGCCACAAAACAGCAAAAGGGCCGATGTTTCCACCGGCCCTTTCGCGTCATTCATTAAGGTCAGTTCGCGGGCGCAGCGGGTGCCGCAGGCGCTGCGGGCTGCGCTGGTTGCGCGGTTGGCGTACCTTCAATGTTATTGAAATAACGGAAGAAGGTGGAGTCTGGCGAAAGAACCAGCGTCGTGCCGTTGCCGTTCAGCGCATTCGTGTAGGCCGTCATCGAGCGATAGAACTCGAAGAAGCTTGGATCGCGCTGGAAGGCATCACCGAAGATGCGGTTACGTTCGGCATCGCCTTCACCGCGAAGCACTTCGGACTGACGATTGGCGTCGGATTCGAATTCAACGACCTGACGATCCGCGATGGCGCGGCGACGCTGGCCTTCTTCGTTACCACGAGCGCGGATCAGTTCAGCTTCAGCCAGACGCTCGGATTTCATCCGCTCGAAGGTCTGCTGCGAGACTTCCTGCGTGAGATCCGTGCGGCGGATGCGAACATCCACGATGCTGAGGCCAAGTGACTCTGCATCTGAACGCAGGTCGTCACGCACTTCCTGCATCATCGAGGCGCGAGCGTCCGAAAGAGCAGCTTCGAAGCCACGAAGACCGTAGCCGCGGCGCAGAGATGCGTCGAGACGTGTGCGCAGACGCATTTCGGCAGACAGCTGATCGCCGGATACCGTCTGACGGAAGCGGCGGGCATCGGTGATGCGGTAGACTACGAAGGCATCGACTTCATAGAACTTACCACCGGAGACCTGAACGCGAATGTTGTCATGATCGAAACGCAAAGCGCGGTTTTCGACATATTGTACGCGGTCCGCATCCATGAAGGCGAATGGCAGCTTGAAATAGAGGCCCGGATCGGTCTTCACGTCCTGGATCTGACCGAAGCGAACGACGATTGCCTGCTGGCGTTCGTTGACCACGAAGAAGGACGAGTAGACGAAGAACATAACAACGGCGAGGCCGACGAGAATTGCGGTTAGACGATTGCTCATATCAGTTCCCTCCCTGCTGCGCTGCGCCGGTATTGCCGCGCATGATCTCGTTCAGAGGCAGATACGGCACCACTCCCTGCTTTTCATCAATGATGATCTTGTTGGAATTCTTGAGAACCTGCTCCATCGTCTCGATGAACATGCGCTCACGTGTGACCTCAGGTGCAGAGCGGTACTGGTCGTAAATCGAGATGAAACGTTGGGCTTCACCCTTAGCTTCGTTGACGACACGGCCCTTATAGGCAGTGGCTTCTTCAACGATCTGTGCTGCCTGACCACGTGCGGCACCCAGTTTCTGGTTGGCGTACTGGTTGGCTTCCTGAACAAAACGATCCTCATCCTGTTCGGCACGCTGAACTTCGTCGAAGGCATCCGCCACTTCACGTGGTGGGGCTGCATCTTCAATCGCCACGGCATTGATGGAAAGGCCTGCGCCATAACCGTCCATCGTAGCCTGAATAATGGCACGAACGTCAGCCGCAATGGCCTGACGGTTATCACGGAAGATGTCCTGAGCCGGACGACGGCCAACGACTTCACGCATTGCGCTTTCCGAAACCTGCTGAAGGGTCTGGGCAGGCGCATCGACGTTGAAGAGATAGGACTTCGGATCAGACACCGTATAAAGCACGGAGAACTGAACGTTGACGATGTTCTGGTCGCCCGTCAGCATCACGCCGGTTGCTGCTGTTGTCGATGTTGCACGCGCACCAATGTTTTGCTGCTGTTCCGTGACCTTGACGATCTCGACAGTTTCAATCGGCCAGAAGTGGAAATGCAGGCCTGGCATCGAGACTTCGTCCTTCGGCTTGCCGAAGCGAAGTTCAACGCCGCGTTCATCCGGCTGAACCGTGTAGACGGACTGGATGCCGACAAAGGCAAGGACAACAAGTGCGAGGATGGCGATGACGCCACCGTTGATGCCGCCCGGAAGCACGTTTCTGAAACGGTCCTGACTGCGACGGATGATCTCTTCTAGGTCGGGTGGGCCGCCATTGCCGCCACCACCACCGCCGCCGCCACGCGGACGGTTTGGTCCCTGACCCCAGGGGCCGCCCTGGTTGTTTCCACCACCGCCGCCGCTGCCGCCGTTACCGCCGCCACCCCACGGGCCGCCGCCACCGCCGCCGCCGCCATTCTGATTGCTCCAGGGCATCCATACCTCTTATGCTAAAAAAACTCTCCCGCTCCCTCTCCGAAGTGCTTTCGCACAACAGACGGGACTGTGCTCTCAGTTATAAGAAGGAGAAGGGTGTGTTTCAACGCAGACGCGGTAACTTAATACCCAATCACGGTAAATACTTCACTGATATGCGTGATATCTGCGATAGGTCGTGAATCTGACCGGATAATTGTCTTTTTCCCCGGCAGACAAGGCTATTTCGTCGATTTTTTCAAAAAGCGCGGGGTCGATCTCGGGGAAAAACGTATCGCCTTCCAGAGAGACCTCAACATGGGTGACGGAAAGTTGATCGGCGAAGGGCATGGCCTGACGGTAGATTTCGCCACCACCGGCCACGAAAACCTCATCGACACCAAGCTCTGCTGCCTTGTCTGCGGCAAGCGAAAGCGCATCTTCAAGCGACGACACCACGTCCACGCCGGCGGGGCGATAATCCCGGTTGCGGCTGATGATGATGTGAGGGCGACCGGGCAGGGGGCGCTCGCCGACGGAGAGAAATGTCTTGCGCCCCATGATCATCGGCTTGCCCATGGTCAGCGCCTTGAAGCGCTTGAGATCTGAGGACAGCTTCCACGGCATGTCGAGATCGCGACCGATAACACCGTTTTCTGCAACAGCGGCGATGAGCGTGATGCGCGGCTTGCTCATACGGCGATCGGTGCCTTGATGGAGGCGTCGGCCTCATAATTTTCCAGCGTGAAATCCTCGAACTTGAAATCGAACAGGCTCGTCACGTCGGGGTTAAGGCGCATGGTGGGCAGTGGCTTCGGCGTGCGCGTCATTTGCAGCTTTGCCTGCTCGAAGTGGTTTGCGTAAATATGCGCATCCCCCAGCGTGTGGACGAAATCTCCGGGCTTTAGGCCCGTCACCTGCGCCACCATCATCGTCAGCAGGGCATAGGAGGCGATGTTGAAGGGGACGCCGAGGAAAATATCTGCCGAGCGCTGGTAGAGTTGGCAGGACAGTTTGCCATCGGCCACGTAAAACTGGAACAGGCAGTGGCAGGGCGGCAGCGCCATGTCATCGACCAGCGCCGGGTTCCATGCGGACACGATATGGCGGCGTGAATTCGGATTGACCTTCAGGCTCTCGATCAAAAGCGCGATCTGATCGATGTGGCGGCCATCGGGTGCTGGCCAGGAGCGCCATTGCGCGCCATAGACAGGCCCGAGATTGCCGTTTTCATCCGCCCACTCATCCCAGATCGAGACGCCGTTTTCCTTCAGATAGGCAATGTTGGTATCGCCTTTGAGGAACCACAGCAGTTCGTGAATGATGGAGCGAAGATGCAGCTTCTTGGTGGTCAGAACCGGAAAGCCTTCCGACAAATCAAAGCGCATCTGGTATCCGAAGACGGAGCGCGTACCGGTGCCGGTACGGTCGCCACGGTCGCTGCCAGCATCCATCACATGCGCAAGAAGATCGAGATATTGCTTCATAACAGTCCGCCACCGATTCCATATATACTCGCATTATAAGCTTTTGCGGCGACGGGACCAGACTTAGAAAGTCTCGTCCCCCGGATTCTGGTTTCGCAAATGCTGCGTTGTCAGAGGGCGGTTTGCGCGCTGAAACGCATGGCTTGTCGGGATTTGCGCTGATCGCTTCATGGAAATGTCACGAAGCCCCTTTTCTCGGGCGCGTTATACGCCTATATGAGCCTTGCCGGGTGCAAATCCGGCTATGGCGATAAACGGTCGATGGAATAAGCCTATTGGACCCGGGGGCGGTACCCGGCGCCTCCACCAAAAACTGGCCTCCGCTTTGGGTGGCCCGCTTTTGATGGGGGCGAAATAGGATCGACAAGGGTGTAAAGATCGAACTTTTGCTCGGCATGATACCGCCGTTATCGGGTCACAAGTGTAGTTGCAAATGACAACAACGCTAAGGAATACGCTCTCGCTGCCTAATGGCGGTGTGGGAATTCCGACTTAAGCCCTTACGGTTAGCCCCGTAAGGCGGGGTTCGGAGGTACCTGGCAACAGAAACCTCCACCTTCTCCATTTCGCCAGAATTGTTTATAAGATAACCAGAATTGCTTATGTGGTGAAATGACTCGGGCAGTACGGGGCTTTTCCGTTGCTGCGATGTAAGACATTGCGTATACTTGGTTAAAAGACGTTCGAATAGGAAAGACAGGACCGTATGGGGCAGGATCATATCCGTTACGACATTCTCGCACAGGATGCCCTTCGCGGCGTTATTCGCAAGGTATTGAGCGAAGTTGCGGCGACGACGAGGCTGCCGGGCGACCATCACTTTTTCATCACCTTCCTGACTGGCGCGCCGGGCGTTCGGATTTCACAGCATTTGAAGTCCAAATATGCCGAGCAGATGACCATCGTCATCCAGCACCAATTCTGGGACATGAAGGTCACTGAAACACAGTTCGAGATTGGCCTGTCCTTTTCGGATACGCCGGAAAAGCTGGTCATTCCTTTCAATGCCATCAGAGGCTTTTACGATCCTTCCGTGAACTTCGAGCTTGAGTTCGATGTTCCGCTCGCGGACGAGGAAGAGGTCGTGGAAGCGGAAATCACTGCATATCCCGTTTCGGCAGAAGCCAAGGCTGCACCTTCTGACGAGGCGAAGCCTGACGAGGAAAAGAAGGCCGGTTCTGTTGTTTCGCTGGACGCTTTCCGCAAGAACAAGTGATAGCACGGCGCGGATCAGGAGATTGTTTTGACAGGCGATATCGTCAATCTGCGCCAGTTTCGCAAACAGAAGACAAGATCTGAAAAAGAGAAGCAGGCGGAGCAGAACCGCCTGACTTTCGGTCGTACAAAGGCCGAGAAAAACCTGACATCTGCCTTGAATGACAAGGCAATCCGGGCGCTCGATCAGGGCAAGCTCGACAAGGGCGATGCAGAGGGCGACCACGACAATAAGGGCTGAAGCCAGCCCACCGTCTATTTCCCGTTCCACCCGTCCATGGTCTGCGCATAAGTAACATGCGGCATGAGGTGAGGGTGCGTATCTGGCACGCGCGGGTGGATGAAGTCCCGCGAGACATCTCGGATGAGGCCGATGCGCTTCATAACGGCAATCGAGCGGTGATTGTCCTGAACGGCGAAGGATACGATTTCCGGTATCTTCTTTTCATCGAATGCCATTGCCAGCAATGATTTGGCCGCTTCCGTGACATAGCCATGGCCCCAGAAGCTCGGGGCCAGCCGCCAGCCTATTTCAAGCGCGCTGTCGGCAAATATGCCGTCCAGATTGGCGGGTGCGATGCCGCAAAAGCCGATGGCTTCACCCGTTTCACGCAATTGGACGGCATAGAATCCATAGCCGGTGGCGTGGATCATCTCGTTGGTGCGCACCATCGCAGCATCCGATTCGGCATGGCTGCGGCAGGTTGGGAAAAACTCCATCACCTTTGGATCGGCGTTGATGAGCCGAAAAAGAGCGCGATCTCCGGGCTTCCAGTCGCGCAGAATGAGCCTCGGTGTTCCACAGATAATCATGGAGTGACGAAGTCTGACTTTCTGTAGCCCTGAAGATAAAGGAGTGCGGTGAGATCGCTGTGATCGATGCGGATTTTCGCCTCTGCCGCCACCGCCGGTTTGGCGTGAAGTGCAACGCCCGCACCCGCCAGATGCAACATGCCCAGATCATTGGCGCCATCGCCCACCGCCATCGCGTCCTCGGGTGAAATGCCAAGCTTCGTGGCGATGTCGTTCAGGGCATCGACTTTGGCCTGCTTGCCGAGAATGGGTTCGGCAACGGTGCCATCCAGCAGCCCGTCTTTCTCGCCCAGAATGTTGGCGCGGTTTTCATCAAAGTCCAGCGTGGCCGCAATACGGCTGGTGAAGACGGTGAAGCCGCCGGACACCAGAGCTGTGTAATGCCCCTTGGCCTTCATGGTCGCGATCAGCTCCAGACCGCCCGGTGTCAGCGTGATCCGCTTTTCGATAACCTCATCCACGACAGAGATCGGCAGGCCCTTGAGCAGGGCGACGCGCTCACGCAGCGCTGGCTCAAAGGCGATTTCGCCATTCATGGCGCGGGCCGTGATGATGGACACCTGCTCTTTCAGGCCGACTTCGGCGGCCAGCTCATCAATGCATTCCTGCCCGATCATGGTTGAGTCCATATCGGCGATCAGGATTTTCTTGCGGCGCCCATCCTGCTCCTGAATGGCGATGTCGATGGGTCTGTCGACGATGGCCATGCGCAGCACGCGTTCGGCTGCAGCGACATCCGTGCCATCACGCAACACTAGGTCGCAGGCAATGCCATCCGCCAGCCAATAGAGCCCGGACGCGTTCAGTGCACTGGCCGCGCTTTCCGCAATGGTAGAATTCAGAACAGGATTTGACGGATTGGCGATAAGCGTGGCAACGAGAGCCATGATGAGAAACCTTGATGACGACTTCGATGCGATCCTGATAACCGGCCCGACGGCAAGCGGCAAGTCCGCGCTTGCGCTTCAATGGGCGCGGGAGAACAATGGTGTCGTCATCAATGCAGACAGCATGCAGGTTTATGACACGTTGCAGGTGCTGACCGCGCGTCCGTCGCCAGATGAGATGGAGGGTGTGACGCACCATCTTTATGGCCACGTTCCGGCCGCCCGGCTTTATTCCACCGGCGAGTGGCTGCGTGAAACGGCGGCCCTTGTTGAGAGGCTGCGGGGCGAAAAGCGTCTGCCGGTGATTGTCGGCGGGACCGGGCTGTATTTCAAGGCTTTGACGGGCGGCCTGTCCGATATGCCCGCCATTCCGGCAGAGATCCGCGAGAAGTATCGGGCGTGTCTGGTGGAAGATGGACCGGCTGAGCTTTACGAAGAGCTTACTCAGCGCGACCCGGAAACTGCCGCCAGCCTGCGACCGACCGATGGGCAACGCATTGTGCGTGCGCTGGAGGTTCTGGAAGTGACGGGCCAATCCATCCGCACCTTTCAGCAGGCGCGTGGCCCCATGATTATCGATCCCGACCGGGCGAAGAAATTCGTGGTGCTGCCGGAACGAGCCTTGCTGCATGAGCGAATCAATCATCGATTCGGTTTGATGATGCAGAGTGGCGCGGTGGAAGAGGTGAAGGCGCTTCTGGCACAGGAGCTTTCTTCCGACGCAACGGCCATGAAGGCCATTGGCGTTTCCCAGATTGCCGAGATGCTGGCAGGAAGGATGACGCAGGCGGAGGTGATTGAAAAGTCCGCTGCCGCGACGCGCCAATACGCAAAGAGACAGATGACGTGGTTCCGCAACCAGATGGGTGAGGACTGGGAGAGGTTGGACCCGTTGCGCGGCGGCGGCGTGACACTGAGCAGATAAATAGGAAACCTGCTGCCTCAGTCTTTCTTATAGAGACTTCCGAGCGGCGTCTTCAGCAAGCTGTCGCGCAACGATGGTCGCTGCTCCTGGCTGTAAGGCTGCGGCGCAGTGGCCCCGAGCCTCGACTGTGGTTCTGTTGCAGCCGGTCGCTGGGGCATTTGCGGCTTTGGGGAAAAGCCCGAGCTGCGCGGCAGCATTTCTGGCCGGTAGGGTTCGTTGCCGCTGGTCTCTTCGTTCAGCGTGCTTTTCCAGCTATCGAACTCTTCCTCTTCTGCATCCTGAGCCATTGTTGCGTCATAGCTCTGGCGGAAGCCGGAAATATCCGGGCCGGTGACTGCGCGCATGCGTTTGACGATGGAGCGAAGGTCAACCGTATCAGGCGTATCTTCAGCGATATGCGGCATGACGCCATTGGCTTTGGGAAGGCTGTGGGCGGCGACGCGATCAAACTTGATACGCATTGGCACGCTGATCGCCTCACCAAAGGCAATCGCCTCGCCATTGCCGATGGACGACAAAAAGCTGGTGGTGGAAACGGACGAGTTGGGGATGGCCGAGCGGATGATCTCCTGGTCGTTTTCGTTGGAAAGCCGCATGGCAAACACGGTGGAACACTGCGACAGGATCGTCTGGTCCAGCTCTCCGGGGCGCTGGGTGATGATGCCGAGTGACACGCCGTATTTGCGGCCTTCCTTGGCGATACGCGCAATGGCCTGACGGGTTGGGAAAAAGCCGAGAGCGGGATCTGCCGGGACGTAACGGTGGGCTTCTTCGCAGACGACCAGTGTATGAATGGCGCCCTGGCTCCACAAGGCCAACTCAAACGCCATGCGGCAGAGGACTGAGGCGACGGAATTCACCACTTCGGACGGAATGCCTGCGAGCTGGAACACGGAGATGGGTTTGCCTTCTCCCGGCACGCGGAAGATATGCGCGACCGTTTCCATGATCGTATCGGTGATCGTGCTGTTGGAGAACATGAAATGGTAGCGCGGATCATTGATGGCGGCCATGATGCGCATCTTCAGGGTTCGCAGCGCAGGCTTCTCATCCCGGCCTTCCAGCCGCCCGATCCGCTCGTCGATCAGCGCCAGAAGATCGGCTATACGGTAGGGCACCGGCGTATCGGCTGTCAGCGAGGACTTTTCCGAGGCGCGGCGCATGACCGAGTTATCGGCGCCGCGAAAGGCGCGCTTGGCTTCCGGTATCAGGTCGCGCAGAACGTCCAGCTCTTCGGCCACGGCCTTGCGTCCGCGATAGAGAACTTCCGTAAACTCCTCCAGCTTCATCAGCCAGAAGGGCAGGTCGAGCGTATCCGTATCGATGACCACAGAGGTCATCGGGAAGGCTGCGGCATATTCATTGTGCGGATCAAGAATAAGGACGCGCAGCTTCGGGTCTTTGGAAATCGCCTTGCTGAGCAGCAGCGACACGGCGGTCGATTTGCCGACGCCGGTGGAGCCGAGGACGGCGAAGTGCTTGGACAGCATCTGCGGAATGCTGATCGTGGCATCGATCGTGTCATCCTGCGTCAGGCGCCCGACGACGCATGCGCCCGCTTCCTGCGTTTCGTAAATCCGCATTAGATCGCTGGATCGGATGCGATGGGCAACAGCGCCGAGATAAGGGTAGCGCGAGATGCCGGTCGAGAAGCGTTCGATACCTTCAGCCGTTGGACGGATTTCGCCCAGAAGCTCCACCTCGATCAGGAGCGTATTGTGGCGTTCGTTCGACCATTCAACTTGATCGGTTCGCATGGCGTAGGTGAGGGCCGCGACCCGTGTTTCGCCCAGATCAATGGAAATGAGCCGGCCCACCGACCAGAGTTCCGCAAGGTCGGTCTTGCCGGGTTCGGTGGTGGCTGAAATGGTGGCGCGGGAACCGGTGCAGGAAATGACGCGCCCGAGCAGGCGATTGGCAGCCATCAACTCGTCGCGGCGATCTTGCTCGCCCGCATGTGCCGATTTGCGAAGGTCGTCGTTGAACACGTTTCGCCCCTGTCATAGGTCTTGTCTGTTTTTATCGTCTGGACGTTCCGGGTTCGTCCAGCCATTGCCCCCTGAATTTAGATGGTTGCCTTTAACAACTTGTATAGGAAAGGCGAAATTTTGTTTCGCTTACGGATCGATTCCCGCAATAAATGAAATTTTTTCCGTAGCGTGCGTTGACGGACGTTAACTTTGTGGCTAACACTCCGACCCATGAAAAATCTTAACGTACTTATCGTGGTGGGACGGCGCATGGGCAGGATGGTGTAACCATCCGGCGAAAGCACCCATGCGCTGAACGAGGCTCCTCCAGGGGCCTTTTTTTATGTCTTTCACTCGGGCCACATGGCCCAACGATATCCAAAGCCAAATCGGGATGGAACAGGCAATGACGGATAAGGACAATACGGAAAACAGCAACACCATGACGGGCGCGGAAATCGTTCTGCGTGCGTTGAAAGACAACGGCGTCGAGCATATTTTCGGCTATCCGGGCGGTGCAGTTCTTCCGATCTATGACGAGATTTTCCAGCAGGACGATATCCAGCACATTCTGGTGCGCCACGAGCAGGGTGCAGGCCATGCCGCGGAAGGTTACGCCCGTTCAACCGGCAAGGTTGGCGTCATGCTCGTAACGTCCGGTCCAGGTGCCACCAATGCCGTGACCCCGTTGCAGGATGCGTTGATGGACAGCATCCCGCTCGTCTGCATCTCCGGTCAGGTTCCAACATCGCTGATTGGCTCCGATGCCTTCCAGGAATGCGATACCGTTGGCATTACGCGCCCTTGCACCAAGCACAACTGGCTGGTCAAGGACGTCAACGAACTGGCTGGCGTCATCCATGAAGCGTTTCGCATTGCCCAGACGGGTCGTCCCGGCCCTGTGGTTGTCGATGTTCCCAAGGACATTCAGTTTGCGACCGGCACCTATACGCCGCCATCCGCTGCCGTCCAGCAGAAGAGCTACAAGCCGCGTGTTCAGGGTGATATCAACGCCATTCATGCAGCCGTTGAGCTGATGTCGAAGGCCCGACGTCCCGTGCTCTACACCGGCGGCGGCGTTATTAATTCCGGCCCTGACGCGACACGCCTGTTGCGCGAACTGGTTCAACTGACTGGTTTCCCAATCACCTCGACCCTGATGGGCCTCGGCTGCTATCCGGCATCGGGTGAGAAGTGGCTGGGCATGCTGGGCATGCACGGTTCCTACGAAGCAAACATGGCCATGCATGATTGCGATGTCATGATCTGCGTCGGTGCGCGGTTCGATGACCGTATCACCGGTCGCCTGAATGCGTTTTCGCCCAATTCCAAGAAAATCCATATCGATATCGATCCATCCTCCATCAACAAGAACGTCCGCGTGGATATTCCTGTTGTTGGCGATATCGCCCATGTTCTGGAAGACATGGTTCGCCTGTGGCGTGCGCTGCCGCAGCGCCCGGACAAGGCGCAGACGCAGGATTGGCATGAGCAGATCGAGCGTTGGCGTGCGCGCAAGTCCTTTGCCTACACCCAGTCCAAAGACGTTATCATGCCGCAATATGCGATCCAGCGTCTTTACGAGGCATCCAAGGGCCGCGAAACCTACATCACCACGGAAGTGGGCCAGCACCAGATGTGGGCGGCGCAGTTCTTCGGCTTTGAGGAGCCAAACCGCTGGATGACATCGGGTGGTCTCGGCACCATGGGTTATGGTCTGCCCGCCGCCATCGGCGTGCAGGTTGCCCACCCGGACGCGCTGGTTATCGATATTGCCGGAGACGCATCGATCCAGATGTGCATTCAGGAAATGTCCTGCGCGATCCAGTACAATCTGCCGGTCAAGATCTTCATCCTGAACAACCAGTATATGGGCATGGTGCGCCAGTGGCAGCAATTGCTGCACGGCAACCGCCTGTCCAACTCCTACACGGAAGCCATGCCTGATTTCGTCAAGCTGGCGGAAGCCTATGGCGGCGTTGGCATGTATTGCGATGACCCGGCGGAACTGGATGGCAAGATTGCCGAGATGATTGCCGTCGACAAGCCTGTCATCTTCGATTGCCGCGTGGCCAATCTCGCCAACTGCTTCCCGATGATCCCATCGGGCAAGGCGCATAACGAGATGCTGTTGCCGGATGAAGCCACCGACGAAGCCGTTGCCAACGCCATTGACGCAAAGGGCCGTCAGCTAGTCTGATCGGGAGAGGAACACGGATATGAACGCACATCTACAGCCCACCGGTTCGGCCTACTTCATCCAGAAGGAAACCGAAACGGTTGAAAACCACACGCTATCGGTTCTCGTTTCCAACGAACCGGGTGTTCTTGCCCGCGTGATCGGCCTGTTTTCCGGCCGCGGTTACAACATTGAAAGCCTGACGGTTTCGGAAACGGAGCATGAGGCGCACTTGTCGCGCATCACCATCGTCACGCGCGGCACGCCGGGTGTTCTCGAGCAGATCAAGTCGCAGCTTGAGCGCATCGTGCCCGTTCACCGCGTTGTGGACCTGACCGTCCGCGCCCGCCAGAATGGTCAGGATCGCCCCATCGAGCGCGAAGTTGCGCTCATCAAGGTAGCAGCAAAGGGTGAAGACCGCGCCGAGACGCTGCGTCTTGCCGATGCCTTCCACGCCAAGGTGGTGGATGCCACGCTGGAGCATTTCATCTTCGAAATCACCGGCAAGTCGTCCAAGATCGACCAGTTCCTGACCATTATCAAGCCACTGGGTCTCATCGAGGTTTGCCGCACGGGCATCGCTGCGATGAACCGTGGCCCGCAGGGAATGTGATCTCTGCCTTGATAGAAGACGACAATGCCCGCTGCATCTGCTGCGGGCATTTTTGTTTGATGTGGGTTGAGAGGTGCGCCGCTTGTCGGTAGAGGTTCGTTTGCCGACACATGGCCTACGCGCTTCGATGTGTCTCTGCCTCCTGAGGCTGTTTATGGAAGGGTGGATGTGAAACGCAAATCACGCGAAACATGGGCGTTGTACTGCAGAAGTTACCTTCTCACAGTTGGCTTTCTGCTCTTGGCAGGATCGCTTTTTTCGCTCTATCTCGTCCATAGTGGATCAATTATCTGGCCGTGGTGGGGCCTTGCCGTGGCTGCCGTTGTGGCAAGTTGCGGTGTGGCACTTTTCGGAGTGGGGCTTTTCGGCAGCCATTCACGCCTCGATAAGTGGGCTGACGCAGCCTCCACCCATGAGGCTAGCATCATCCTGATGGCGATATCATACCCGACCTACCTGATCCTGAAGCAGTTTTACCACCGGCGGTGACGACAATCGAGAAATGGTAAAGCGCTGAATTTAGAGCATTTCCAGCGCGGTCTTTTTCACCGGTGGCGGAAAGACGGCGTCGAGCGCTTCCCAATCTTCGTCGCTGATCTCCAGATCAGTCGCGCCCCTGTTTTCTTCAACACGATGGGCGTTGGAGGATTTCGGGATGGCCATCACGCCATCGCGCTCCAAAAGGAAGGCAAGTGCGACTTGCGCTGATGTCGCCTGATTGGCCTTGGCGATGCGGATCAATTCGTGATTGGCAAGAATTCGCCCCTGCTCGATAGGAGAGTAAGCCATCACCGGCACGCCATGCTGTTGGCACCAAGGCAGAAGGTCAAATTCCGGTCCTCGGCGAGAAAGGTTATAAAGCACCTGATTGGCCGCACAGTTTTTGCCTTCGGCTATCGAAAAAAGTTCTTCCATGCCATCGGTATCGAAGTTGGAGACGCCCCAATCGGCAATCTTGCCGTCGGCTTTCAATCTCTCGAAGGCATCAACCGTTTCTTCCAGCGGGTAGGAGCCGCGCCAGTGCAGTAAATAGAGGTCGAGACGCTCGGTTCCAAGGCGTTTCAGGCTGCGCTCGCAGGCTTCAATCGTACCCTTGGCGCTGGCATTGAATGGGTAGACCTTGCTGACGAGAAACACATCGTCACGCAGGTCTTCAATCGCCTTGCCGACGATCTCCTCCGATTTGCCGTCTCCATACATTTCAGCAGTATCGACAACGGACATGCCCAGTTCCACAGATTTGCGGATACTGGCGATTTCGTCAGCGGCTTTTGCGCTGTCATCGCCCATATTCCATGTGCCTATGCCCAAAGCCGAAACCGTTCTGCCGGATGGCAGGGTGATGGTTGGGATGTCGTCGTACATGTGAGCGCTCCGGGTTGATGTCATCTGCATCTTAAACCCACGAGCCACGAGGTCGATCCATAAAAATTGGGAGCTTTATCTCAGCGCGACATAAAAATAGCCCAGGGTTTCCCCTGGGCCTTTTGTGGATTGGGATGGATCAGAACTCTTCCCAGTTGCTCTGAGCGGCAGCGGCAGAGGAACCGCCACCGCCGAAAGCGCCGGCTATTTTGCGGCCGAGCGCACGGGCAGGGGATGGAGCGGGTCTGGACGCGGTTGAGGCGGCTCTGACCGGGGCGGCCTGTGTGGATGCCGATACATGCGGCGGTGCCGTCCAGCTATTGCTATCTGACGAAGCCAGATTGAAGCGCGATATCAACTGGTTCAGAGATGCGGCTTCCTTGGCAAGGCTATGGCTGGCTGCGGTTGATTGCTCGACCATGGCCGCGTTCTGCTGCGTGCCCTGATCCATCGTGTTGACGGCGGTGTTGATTTCCTGAAGACCGACCGACTGTTCACGCGAGGATTCAACAATCGCGGTGATGTGGCGGTTGATTTCCTGAACCTCTCCGACAATCACCTCAAGCGCACGACCGGTATCGCCAACGAGGTTGACGCCAGAGCGGACATGCTCGCCGGATGTGGTGATCAGCGCCTTGATTTCCTTGGCGGCCTTGGCGGAACGCTGAGCCAGTTCGCGAACTTCCTGCGCAACAACCGCAAAGCCCTTGCCTGCTTCACCGGCACGCGCAGCTTCGACACCTGCGTTCAGGGCAAGGAGGTTGGTCTGGAACGCGATTTCATCGATGACGCTGATGATGTTGGTGATTTCACCCGAGGAGCGTTCGATCTCGTTCATCGCAGTGACGGCCTGACGTACGACGTCGCCGGACTTTTCGGCACCTTGGCGGGCCTTGGAAACAAGATGGCCGACTTCTTCTGCACGGCGGCTGCTATCTTTCACCGTTGTGGTGATCTCTTCCAGTGCCGCTGCCGTTTCTTCGACGGAGGCCGCCTGCTGCTCGGTGCGCTTGGAAAGATCGTCGGCGGCGGAGCGGATTTCATTGGCGCCGGCATCGATGCCACGGGCATTTTTGCCGACCGATACAAGGGCTTCATTCAGCTTTGCGACCGAGTTGTTGAAGTCGCCCCTTAGCCTGTCGAGATGGGCGGCGAACGGAGTTGTGATGCGATATGCGACATTGCCATCGGATAGCTGCCCGAGGCCCTGTGCCAATTCATCGACAGCCAGCTGAATTTCTGCCGCTTCCTGCGCCTTCTGTGCTTCCTGTTCCTGGCGCTGCTTTTCGCTCATGGAGCGGTTTGCCTGCGCCTCGCGCTCCATGTTAATCTTGGCGATTGCGTTGTCCTTGAAGACCTGCACGGTTTCCGCCATCTCGCCGATTTCGTCCTTGCGGCCGACACCGGGAATTTCCAGTTGCGTTTCACCATTGGCCAAACGCTTCATGGCGGCAGTCATTGCCAGCAACGGTCTGGAAATTCCGCTACCAACCAACAGGCCTGCGATGAGTGCTATGACGATTGCGGCACCCATGCTGCCCCAGATCATGGTCTTGGCCGATGAGACGGATGCCTCGTTGGCATCGGTACGTTTTACCAGCAGAGCGCTTTCCTCAGCCTGAAACTCCTTGATGAAGCCGCGGAGGCCATCGAAATAGGTCTTGCCCTGGGATGCATCCAATTGCTGGTTCATATCGCCAACGGTTGTCGTGTCAGGCAATGCGCCACGCGCCTTGATCTGAGGTTCGGCGAACATCTTTTGCCAGTCACCGATTGCCTTCTCGATCTTGTCGAGGCGACCAACCTGAGTTGGGTTATCACTGACTGTTTTTTTCAGATCAGTGATTGTCTTATAAATGGCCTGTTCGCCGTTCCGGTAAGGCTCGAGAAAGTTCTGCTTGCCGGTGATGATAAAGCCACGCATGCCGGTTTCCATGTCAACGGCTGCTGCTGTGATGCTATCTGTTATTTGCAAGACTTTATAGGTGTGTTCAACCCAGTGCGTGCTTTTGTCCATTGCGGCGATATTGTTCAGCGAAATAGCGCCGATGGCAATTGCCAGTAAAACAGGTGCCGCTGTACCTGCTATGACTTTCGATTTTGTCGAAAGGTTCTTGAAAGAAAACATAATTCGTCGACCCCTAGTTCATGTTATATAGTTTCAATCACCATGGCGTCATACCGAACAAAATCTCTTCGATTTCCTCTGGAAATCCGTCGCACAAGTCTCATCCGTTACATGGTATGGGGTCAACTATCCCTAATAGAGAACCCACTAAAACATTTATTAGTTCAAACGAATTGAACGTTCGTTAACATCTCAGCATCAGATTTTAATAATTAGAATATTTCTAAACTGGTCTGGTTGTCTCTGGTTGGATTGGAGGGGTGGAGATCTATGCAGGTGCGCCATCTTGCTCTTTCCTTCTTTTTCTGTTGCGCGTTACGCTCGAATCCTGCGAAGAGAGCACATGCAATTTTCTCCACAACAGGATGAAGCCCTGAAGGCTGTTTCGCGCTGGCTGAAGGAAGGCCGGACGCCGGTTTTTAGGCTGTTTGGTTACGCCGGAACTGGCAAGACGACGCTTGCAAAGCACTTTGCCGAACATGTGGACGGGGAAGTGCTTTTTGCGGCCTTTACCGGCAAGGCGGCGCAGGTTTTGCGCTCCCGCGGTGCAACGAATGCCCGCACGATCCATTCCCTGATTTATCGCCCCCGGGGCGAAGAAGCCGTCGAAGATGAAGAGACGGGCAAGACATCCATCTCGCCTATGTTCTCCATCAACCGCCAGAGCCCGCTTGCCAAGGCCGCGCTTATTATCATCGATGAGTGCTCGATGGTAGATGAGGCGCTTGGCCGCGACCTGATGAGCTTCAGCACACCTATTCTGGTGCTGGGAGATCCGGGCCAATTGCCACCGATATCTGGTGGCGGGTTCTTTACCGAGCAGGAGCCGGATTTCTTGCTGTCTGAAATCCATCGTCAGGCGAAGGATAATCCCATCATCCAGCTTGCCATGGATGTGCGTGAAGGCAAGGAAATCATGCGCGGCGACTATGGTGCAGCCCAGGTCATTTCCAAGGATGAGGTCACGCAGGGGCTTGTGCTGGATGCAGATCAGGTTCTGGTCGGTACCAACCGGACCCGCAAGCGGTATAACCAGCGTTTGCGTGAGCTCAAGGGTTTCAGCGCCGATTATCCGCAATCCGGTGACAAGCTGGTCTGCCTGCGAAATGATCCCGCAAAGGGCCTGCTCAATGGCTCTCTGTGGCAGGTCATGAGTTCATCGCGCGAGACGGTGAAACCAGGCATCAACCTGATGATCCGTCCAGAAGACGATGATATGGATCGCGGCGCGGCCAAGATAAAGTTGCTCAAAGCAGCTTTCGAAGAGAGCGAGACCGAGATACCCTGGACCACGCGTAAGCGCTACGACGAGTTTGATTATGGCTATGCGTTGACGGTCCACAAATCGCAGGGATCGCAATGGAATAATGTTGTTCTGTTCGACGAAAGTTTCGCGTTTCGTGATTCGCGAGAGAGATGGCTCTATACCGCCATCACGCGTGCCGCTGAAACATTGACGATCGTGCGCTGACCGGCGGAAGCGCACTCACTTTCGTGAGTGCTATTCCTCGTTCTGGCTGATCAGGCCCAGCTGCAGGCTTTTTGCTACCGCTTGATATCTGTCGCTTGCGCCGACTTTTTCCAGAATCATAGCTTCCAGTCGCTCATGCTCTTCCACAGGAACGCCCAAAGTGCGCGCAAGCCTTGCAGGCGCATAGCCTTCCGCCATCAGCTCAAGGCATTCGCGCTCACGCGTCGTGAGTTTGACGTCGGAGGTTGTTTTTGTCTGCGCTGCGCCAACCGCGTTTTGATCGTCGGGGGCAAGCGCATTGTTGATCTTCTGCATTTGCACACGAAGCTTTGAAAGCTCGTCATTCACTTCTTTTTTGCGTGCGGAAAGAGCGGCTTGAAAGAGATCATCGGCTTCAACTTGCGTTGATGCTGTCGAAAGATCCTGCATGATCAACTGCACTGTGGCGATCGGGATGCCGATATCGCGGCAGAAGTTCACGACCGCCATGCGGCGTATATCGGCATGCGAATAGACGCGCATGATGCCGGATCGGCGCGAGGCTATGATGCCTTTCTCCTCGTAAAAATGCAGCGTTCTGTGGGTAACGTCGAACATTTTCGCCATATCGGCAATGCCGACAGGCTCCGGCGGCATGTTTGAAGGCATACGGATGTCAGGGAGAAAATTTTTCGCGCTGACAGCAGATACATCCCTGTTTGGCATTTTTCTGGGCTTTCCTGCATCGCTTATGGGCGTCGCTTTCCAGCCGGCAGTATTCCCCGCTTCGATGACGACACCAAATTGGCTATGCTGTTCGCGGTCTATGACCGCATCAAAATATTCGTCAGACATAATATATTCCCAGCCCCAACTGCCTCTACAATGCGGGCAGCAGAACTTGGTTCCGAAGTTTTCAATTATTTTCGGCAAGTCGCTTGCGGCAAACGGCAGAGTGGGGGAAACAGTGGGCTCCCACATTGAAAAAAAGCGGTTCGACCATGCCAGCCAAACTTTCCGTCAATCTCAACGCCATCGCAATGCTTCGCAACCGCCGGGATTTGCCTTGGCCTGACGTCGCGAATTTCGGCCGCATCGCGCTGGCGGCCGGTGCCAGCGGGCTGACGGTCCATCCCCGTCCGGACCAACGCCACATCCGTTTTTCCGATCTGCCGGTCTTGCGCGCGTTGATCGACGACGAATATCCGGATGCCGAATTCAACATCGAGGGCTATCCGTCCGAAGATTTTCTGCTGTTGTGTGAGGAAGCCCAGCCCGAGCAGGTGACGCTTGTGCCTGATGACCCCTCCCAGGCGACATCAGACCACGGTTGGGATTTTCGAAAGCATTCTACGTTTCTCAAGGAAACCATTGCGCGCCTGACCGCTGGCGGAATGCGCGTTTCGCTGTTTGCTGATGGTGATGGCGACAAGGACGCGGTGCAACTGGCCGCCGATACGCGTGCCGCCCGGATCGAGCTTTATACCGGCCCCTACGGTGGCGGTTACGACAAGCCAGAGGCAGCGCAGATGTGGCTTGAGAAACTGGGAGCGACTGCCGATTACGCCAAGGCCTTGGGACTTGGTGTGAATGCCGGTCACGATCTGACGGTTGCCAATCTGCCAGCCCTGATGGAAAGAATTCCCTATCTGGCGGAGGTTTCCATCGGCCATGGGCTGACGGCAGACGCCCTGGAGTATGGCATGGCGGAAACGGTACGGCGTTTTTGTCGCGCCTGCGGTCAGTCGATTTCATAACTATCGTCAATTTTTGCCATTATACTGCTAAGCCGTGCACAGTTTGCACGGCTTGTTTGTTTTGGAAGGCGGATATCATGCAAAATCACCACGTGGTCGTTGTTGGAGGTGGTTTTGGCGGCCTGCAAGTCGTTCACGGGCTTAAAGGTGCCCCGGTTCGCATCACCTTGATCGACCGTCGCAACCATCATCTGTTTCAGCCGCTGCTCTATCAGGTTGCGACCACGGCGCTTGCGACCTCCGAAATTGCCTGGCCCATCAGGCGGCTGTACCGCGACCGGGCGGAGGTCACCACGCTGCTGGCGGAAGTTGGCGGCATTGATCGCGAAAGCCGTACCGTGCTTTTGAAATCGGGTGAGGTCGTGCCCTTCGATACGCTGGTGCTGGCCACCGGTGCCCGCCATGCCTATTTCGGCAACGACGCCTGGGAAAAGCATGCACCCGGTCTCAAAACGCTGGAGGATGCCACGACCATCCGCCGCCGTCTGTTGCTGGCATTCGAGCGCGCCGAGTTGGCCAAGACCGCTGAAGAGATACAGGCACACCTGACATTCGTGGTGATTGGCGCCGGTCCAACCGGCGTTGAGATGGCGGGCATGATCGCAGAGCTTGCCCACCGGGTATTGCCACCAGAATTTCGCAATGTGGATACGCGCAAGACGCGGGTTTTGCTGGTCGAGGCGGGGCCGCGGGTTCTGCCTGCCTTTACCGAACCCCTTTCGGCCTACACCAAGCGCGCGCTGGAACGGCTTGGCGTGGAAGTTCTGCTCGGCACGCCTGTTTCCGCTTGCACCGAAGACGGCGTGACGATTGGGGACGTGTTTACGCCCGCCCGCACCATGATCTGGGCCGCAGGTGTGCAGGCCTCACCGGCTGCCAAATGGCTTGGTTCCGAAGCCGACAGGGCAGGGCGTGCGGAAGTTGGCCCGCATCTGAACATAGCCAGCGACCCGAATATTTTCGTTATCGGAGATACCGCAGCCGTCATGCAGAAGAATGGCAAGCCGGTTCCGGGTGTCGCGCCCGCCGCAAAGCAACAGGGTGCCTATGTGGCCGAGGTTATCAAGGCGCGGCTTACCGGCAAGGCGGAGCAACCTGTGTTCCGCTACCGCCATCAGGGCAATCTCGCCACCATCGGCAAGAGCGCGGCTGTAGCGGATTTCGGCAAGATCAAGCTCACCGGCGTGTTAGCCTGGTGGATATGGGGCCTTGCCCATATCTACTTCCTCATCGGCACGCGTTCCCGTCTGGCAGTGGCTTGGAGCTGGTTGTGGATTTATCTCAGCGGACAGCACAGCGCGCGGTTGATTACGCAGAAAGAGACCTTGAAGGACGAGGGGTGATTGGCAAGTTCTCCGAGGCGCTGACGGAAAAAGGAAGGCCTGACCTGGCCCTCCTTCATATGGTTTTACCTGCTTAGGCTGGCAGCAATGCTGCTTTGTGCGCTTCAAAGAAAGCCTCGAGCATCTGTGGCTTTTGCCCCGTGAGCGTTTCGTAATCATTTGTGACGATATCAAAGTTACCAGCAGCAATGTTGGCATCGGCTGATGCGAGCATCTGTGCAACGAAGGAAGGAAGGCCTGCGCCTTCTATGCCCTTTTGCAAATCGGCTGGTGAAACCTTGATGACGGCGAGCGTTTTGCCGGTGACCTTCGAGATCATCTCGGCAATCTGGTCAGCGTTCAGTGATTGCGGGCCGGTGATGTCGTAAGTCTTGTTTTCAGCCTTGCCTTTGGCCAGAACCGCAGCCGCAGCGCGGGCGCAGTCGTCGCGGGAAATGTTCGGAACCTTGCCGTCAGCCATTGCAGTGAACCACTGACCGGCCTCAACATTATGCGGCATGCCGTGCAGGTAGTTGTCATGATACCATGCGTTGCGCAGGATGGTGTAAGGCACACCGCTTGCCTTGATGGCCTCTTCCGTTCCCAGATGATCCGGCGCGAAGGTGACCAGCGATGTGTCCGGCTTCTGCATGGATGTGTAGGCAATATGCTTGATGCCAGCCTTTGTCGCGGCGGCAACGGCTGCCTTATGCTGCGTCAGGCGCTGGCCGGGAACGGCAAGAGCATCTGTGGAAATAAGCAGCGCCGTATCGATGCCTGCAAAGGCTGCGTCGAGAGAGGCTGCGTCATCAAAGTCCGCTGTTCGGGTTTCTACACCCTTTGCGGCCAGCGCAGAAAGCCTGGATGTGTCTCGGCTCGCAGCAACGATGTTGGATGCCTTGACGCCACAGGTTTCCAGAAGGTGGCGTATGACGGCCTGACCCAACTGGCCAGATGCGCCGGTCACAAGAATTTTGCTCATAAGATATTCCTTTTTTGCAATTTGACGGTGGTACGGATTGCTGGTCTCAAAAAGAGAGTAAGTCTAAAATAGGAATTGACCAGCTGGTGTAAAGAAGGCATTTTTTCCGCTCTACGTTACCAAAAGGGAACCAGCATGAGTGCGACAATTGCCAGACTGAAACCCACGGCCTCCGCGCCCCTGCCGGACTTTGCCAATCTGGATTTTGACAATTGCCCGGTGCGTGATCTTCTCAGTCACATTGGTGGCAAGTGGTCGACACTTCTGCTGCAGGCTCTCGCCGAGCGCCCCTATCGCTTTGGTGAGCTTCGCCGCATGGTCCCGGATATTTCACAGCGCATGTTGACGCAGACATTGCGCGATCTTCAGCGTGACGGCTACATTCACCGTGAGGTGTTTCCCACCAAGCCACCCAGCGTGGAATATAGTATGACCCCGCTGGGCCGCTCACTTTACCGGCCTCTTTCAGAGGTTATCAACTGGGCGCTTGAGAACCACAATGCTGTTGTGGCTGCGCGAAAGCGGTTTGAGGACCAAGCCTGATTGCTGGCCTGAATATCTCATCGAGAGAACCGCGCTCATTCGATGACGCTCATATTGCGATGCGTCAATTCGTCTTCTCCTGTCAAAAAAATGCTTGACCCTTCACGACGCTCCGCCTAAAACGACTCGAACCGTACGGTACGGTACATTTTGAGCAAATGGAGTGGGTAAGGTGGGGACCGATCCGATCACCGCGCAGGAGTTTTCGCCGCGTCAGAACGCTGTTCTGGAGCAGGCTTTGCGTCTTCTGGTCGAGGGCGGAGAAAAAGCGCTGACGACCTCTGGTCTCGCGCGCGCTGCCAACTGTTCCAAGGAAAGCCTCTACAAATGGTTTGGCGATCGCGATGGCCTGCTGGCCGCGATGATCACCTTTCAGCAGAGCAAGGTTCGCACCTTCGAGAAGGCTGGCGACCGCGTTTCTGCACAGCAGTTGACAGAGCATCTCGAAGTTTTTGCCCATGATCTGCTGGACGTTCTGGCGGGCGATGTGTCGCTGGCGTTGAACCGTCTTGCCATCGGTCAGGCCAGCCGTGATGGCTCCAAGCTCGGCAATCTGTTGCTGGAGCGTGGCCGCCGCCAGATCGACAAGCGGGCGCGTGGCCTCATCGAAGCTGGACGCCGTTCCGGTTATCTGCGCTTCGATGATCTCGAAGATGCTTATCGCAGTTTTTACGGCCTGATCGTGTCTGATCTGCATGTGCGCATGCTTCTCGGTGAAGCGCAGCAGGCCAAGGATTTCTCCGCGCGGGCGCGCAAGGCCGTATCGGCCTTTCTAACGCTTTACGGCACGGAGAAGGTACATTCGGAAACCGGCGGAAGGACCGCCTGAGTTCCGGTCTAAACAACGTCACATATTTCAAGGAAGGACTACCGAAATGCGCGTCTATTACGATCGTGATGCCGATCTCAATCTCATCAAGGCGAAGAATGTCGCCATCGTCGGTTATGGTTCGCAGGGCCGCGCCCACGCGCTGAACCTGAAAGACAGCGGTGCGACCGGCGTCGTCATCGCGCTGAAGGCCGGTTCGCCGACCATCAAGAAGGCCGAAGCCGATGGCTTCAAGGTCATGACGGTTGCAGAAGCTGCCAAGTGGGCAGACCTTTTGATGATGGCAACGCCTGATGAACTTCAGGCCGACATCTACAAGGCAGAGATTGCCGACAACATTCGTGACGGTGCAGCGATTGCATTTGCGCACGGCCTCAACGTTCACTTCGGCCTCATCGAGCCTAAGGCTTCGCTCGACGTCGTCATGATCGCACCAAAGGGCCCTGGCCACACGGTTCGTGGCGAATACCAGAAGGGCGGCGGCGTTCCTTGCCTCGTTGCCGTTCATCAGAACGCATCGGGCAACGCCCTTGAAGTTGCGCTGTCCTACGCTTGCGGCGTTGGTGGTGGTCGTTCCGGCATCATCGAAACCAACTTCCGCGAAGAATGCGAAACAGACCTCTTCGGCGAACAGGTCGTTCTGTGCGGCGGTCTCGTTGAGCTGATCCGCGCTGGCTTCGAGACCCTGACCGAAGCTGGCTACGCGCCTGAAATGGCCTATTTCGAGTGCCTGCACGAAGTCAAGCTGATCGTCGACCTGATCTATGAAGGCGGCATCGCCAACATGAACTACTCGATCTCCAACACTGCCGAGTGGGGCGAATACGTGACCGGTCCTCGCATCATCACTGCCGAAACGAAGGCAGAAATGAAGCGCGTTCTGACCGACATTCAGACCGGCAAGTTCACTTCGGACTGGATGCAGGAATACCGCGCCGGTGGCTCGCGCTTCAAGGGCATCCGCCGCATGAACGACACCCACCAGATCGAAGAAGTCGGCGCCAAGCTGCGCGGCATGATGCCGTGGATCGGCAAGAACAAGCTGGTCGACAAGGCTGTCAACTAAGCGTCAATTCAAGACTGAATGAAAGAAGGCCGGGGCGAAAGCTCCGGCCTTTTTCGTTTGCAATGGTAAGCTTGGAAAATGGCTGTGTTTACAACCTGATGCAACCTAAATGTGCATAACTTTCTTTTCCAGCTTTTCATTTTTTGGGAGCGCAACTAATGGGTAGGTAAATTAAATGTAAATATCTGAGGTTGCATTTTGACTATTTATGCAAAAATCTGGTCGTCGGGTTCTTTTCTCTTTCAGCCTTGGTGGCCCCTTGCCTCGCTAAATGTTTCCAGCTCCGACCCATGCTCAGTCGGGGTGATATCTTGCCGCGCACGGCATATGCAGGAGGCGTGGTGATGGCTCACGATCCTGCACGCGGCAAGCGTATACGCGAAGCCATATCAAAGAATAAAGTCCGCAAGATCCATGCCCTGGCTGCAGAGCTCAAGGTGTCCGTTGCGGCAGTGTCCCGTTGGCAGAATGGCGGACATGCTTCGCTGGAAAGCGTCTGCTCCCTTGCCGAGGTGCTTGATGTATCTCTCGACTGGCTGCTGCTGGGAAGGGGAACGATGGACTGGCACAGCGACAGGACGATTTCCGCGACGGAGCTGCAAGGGGTCATGATGTTGCGCAACAGGTCAAAGATTTTCCAGTCACGCCTTCTCTCCCTGCTGGAAGCCATCTCTCTGGAACATGGAGAACGCTGAGCGTAATTCCACGCGAAGATTCACGCCCAGGTTAACAACTCAAGGTTGATGTAAGCATCGGATATCGCGATATTCGAGCGCAGGGACGCTGAGGTGGACTGGCACAAACTGAATACAACAGGCCAGTCAGGCAGCCCCCTGAGTTCACTCTTAACACGCAAGGATTGTTATCCATGTCTACGCTTCTGACCATCAACGTGAAAAACCTGCAGTCGGCAACCCAGAACTTCTTCTTCTTTCAGCAGCCAGCCGTCTATTCCGGCGGTGGAGACGTCTACTCCAACAGCCTGTATTCACAGTCGTTGGGAAATTACGATGCGACCGGCTCGATCCTGACATTCCAGGTCAATTTGCAGTATTTTGCCGGTATTCAACAGACCAATTCGGTTCCTGTTGAGGGCAGTTCGTCTGGCTATTCCTCGGCCTCGCGTGCCATTGAGCTTGCACCCGCCGCTGGAAGCACCACGACGCCCAACGACACGACGATTGCTACGATATCGCCGCTGGGTCTCAGCCTTCCGAAGTTCAGCGCAGGTGTTCAGCCTGGTGCGTTCCGTATCACAACACCCGCCTTCACCTCTCCGCCGTACTACAACGTCGGCTCGGCCGTGAACGTTAATGGCAGCGTCGTTCTGTCCAACTTCGTTCAAGCCAATCCACAGAACAACACCGATTGCCAGCCCGTCCTGAAATACTACGTCCAGACAGGCGTTTACACCCCGGGTTCTGTCATGAACTTCTCCCAGTCTAGCGTAAATGCTGCTCTGGCCGATTTCACCGGTGGTTATACCACATGCAATGTCAGCCTGCTGCCGAACGGCAACTGGAGTGCTCAGCTCCAGTAATCCTGTCGTCGCAAGACGGCTTAGACGGGCCGGGCATTAGCCGCCCGTACTCAAGACACGACCGTCCGCCACCTTTACCGGTGGCGGGCAGGCGAGGCTATAAACAGAGTGGTTGAACCGCTATGAGCACCAGCTCTTACACGATCGTCGTTCGGAATATGTCGGCAACGGCGCAATATTTCTATGTCTTTCAGCAGCAGGCAACATTTGATCCGGCTGTAGCTGCCAGTTCCATACTGAGTGGCAGCTTGGGTTGCCAGGCCGTCGGAAACTATGACACCACGGGCGCTTCAATAAACTTCGAGATGGGGGCGCAAATTTATGCTGGTGCCATCAGCACAGCCCCGGCGGTTCCGCCTTCTCGATCTGCAAGGGCACGATCGCCGGTGCGGGTTGCAAGTACCAATGTTGTGCGCTCGATCGAGCTTGCTTCTGAAACAACGACTGCGCTTGATTGCACGACGCTAAGTATTAGTCCGCTTGGCATGTCGGCCCCGGTCAATCAGCCCGGGATACCCTCCGGCGCCTTCGGGGTGATTGTGCCTCCCTATACGCCGACACCGGATCCGCAAATATATTGCGGCCTCGCAACGATCAATGGCGACGGCTCCATTCTGCTTTCGAGCTACATCGCACCGTCACCAAACGCGACGATGACCTGCACACCCGAGCCGATATTTTACGTGAAAACCGGCTACAAGGCCGACGGAGATGTCGTTGCCTATGACACAACCGGTGCCGCGCAATGTGATTTTACGACCGGCTACACCCGCATCACCGTCACTTACAATGTCAATGGTACCTTTTCTACGAAGAACGGGTCTTAAGCGACAGGGCCGCGTACGCATCTCGATCTGGCGCCATTCGTCGCTCTCAACCGCCATTGGAATGACGCCATGACGGACGTCTGACAAAGCCACCCTTCGATCTTCCAACCCTCAAGCCAGCGGCAAACACCGCTCGCATCACCCGGATCCGTCGGCAAACGCCGTCGGTCAACGCTCTTCGCATGGTGCGAGGAGCGGTCGTCTCTCCATGGAAAAAGGAAATTGCCATGAACAGAAGTCTTCGTAATCGTTTATTGTCCATCAGCGTCGTTGCATTGGCGCTGGGTGCGGTCAGTCCCGCCTACGCCTATTCCGTCTATCGCAGCGTGACGGCCAATGCTGCAACCGGTGTGGTTGTTTGGACGAAAGACAATTTTGGTGTAAGTGGTACCCCACCCACTTTATCGTTCTTTCATTATGACAACGCCGCCGCCGCTCGCGCTGGCTTGCCTCTTGCTCAATGCTTTGTGAAGGTGGATCTGCCTGATGTTGATGCCCCAGAGCCGGGTGCCGAAGCCAATGTTGGCAACGCCGATATCCCAGTCAATGCCAGCGAAGCTGACAAGCCGAAGCCATTCCCCTGGGTCATTACATTCGACAACGATCCTCCCGGTCATTGGAGCATAGCAAGAAGCCAGATCACGGATGCAACGACCAACGCTGCCGCCAGCCGTGTTGCGGCGTCGGGCTTCCAGAGCCTTGCAACAACCGCCGGTTCGAACGTCACTGTGATCAACGGAACGCTTGAAAACTGCACCGCACAATAGACTTCCGCTGAGAAATCTCGGAAATGTGAGCGGAACACACGTCGCTGCCGGCTATTACAAGCCGGTGGCGATTTTTAGGGGGGAAGTGGGAATGGCAGTCCTTCATCATGCATTTCGCTGTGCTGTAACATCTGATTTCGAACGCGATCTCCATAAGCTGATGCGGGAATGGGCGAGCGGCGACAGAGGCGCGTTCGCGGAGGTGGCGAAGGCGAGATATGGCGGATTGGCGCAATTAGAGGATATCAACACGGCTTTTTATCTGGGGCCTGACGGTGCAGCGCCATCCTGGCTGGAGCCGGCTTTCATCAGCCCCGGTCTTGCCGCTCTCGTTATGCTTGCACCGGACTTCAAAGCTCTACCATCCCTCAGCGCAAGCCATGATACGAACCATGCGCTGCTTGCGCGGCATCTGCCCGCGCTCGGCTGGTCGGAAGATGAGATCAGAGCCCTTATCTATGGATGGCCTATCGAGACAGTCCTGCAACGATATGTGCGAGGGTCTTCCGTGCCGGCGCCGGGTGGTTTTGCCCATACCGGAGGCTGGACGCCGCCGGGTATGACAGACATTTTGCGCGAGCGGCTCGATATTCTCGCCTCAGGACGACCAGCAAAATCTCACAAACTGGCCGAAGAGGCGTGGCACTCCCTGAAGGAAAACAACGCTTTTAGAGATGCGCAGACAATGCTTGCGCATCTGGATCGTTATGACTGGCTTGTCATGGCCGTTACACACTGAAGGGTGCCGCTCGAATATGAGCAACACCAGCGCGCTGCGGGCCGCGTCTGGCCCCGCTCAGCCCTTTGGCGCAATAACGCCCTTGGTGAGAATGAAGCAGCCATAAAAGCGGGTTTCGCCCGTCGTGATGACGCAATAGGCGTTCTTGGCCTGCTCATAAAACGCAAAACGTTCTATGCCATACATGGGCGCAGACTGGCCTTCCGCAGCATCGATTTCGGCCTGCACCTCGGCCTGAACCGGCTCGATCTGGTCTGGCGCACCCATGACTTCCATGCGCCCGACTGAGGGCTGAATGGGCGTGTCGAGAGGGAATACGGAGAGGATGGCCTTGATGGCGCGGGCGGCGGAGATGTTCTCCATCCGCAAAACCTGGCCGACATTGGTGTGCTGCGCGATGCTGTCGGACGGAAAGTTGGTATCCGTGATGACGAGCGTGTCCGCGTGGCCCATGGCGCGCAGGGCGTGCAGCACATCGGCGTTCAGCGCCGGGTCGATATTCTTGAGCATTTCTTCTCCTCCATGCGACAAATCAAGTTGGCGCACTCGAACCCGGAAAAGCCTTCGGCGTCAATCCGTCTCAACGTTGATTGTAGACTCTTTTGCAAGTATGTATGCCTTTGCTGCGTCCGGGAGCATGCTCAGAAATATCGTGAAACCGTACCGAAACTCGATAAGTCAGTATTGCTGACCTATCGATGTTTCTATACATCTATGCGCAGAAGAACACATAAGAGGAAACGAACCCATGCTTGACTGGGAACAGATTTTCGCCACGCGCTCATCGCGCATGAAGGCATCCGAAATTCGCGAATTGCTGAAGCTTCTGGAGCAGCCCGACATCATCTCGTTTGCCGGTGGCATTCCCGACCCTGCACTGTTTCCGGATGAGGAATTCCGTCAGGCCTATGAAGATATCTTTTCCGGCCCGAAGGTGAGCTCGGCTCTGCAATATTCCGTCAGCGAAGGCTACAAGCCGCTGCGCGAATGGATTGTGCAGGACATGGCCAAGATCGGCATCGAATGCGCTGTCGATAACGTCTTCATCACATCAGGCTCGCAGCAGGCGCTGGATTATCTCGGCAAGCTGTTCATTTCGCCCAATGACACCGCACTGGTGACGTGGCCGACCTATCTCGGCGCGCTCTCGGCCTTCAATGCTTATGAGCCTACCTATGACCAGCTGAACCCTTCTGGCAACCGCACGCCGCAGACCTACCGCGACAACGCGACGAAAGCCGGTGGTGCCGTGAAGTTCGCATATCTCTCGGCTGATTTCTCCAATCCAACCGGCGAGACTGTCGATCTGGCGGGACGCAACCGGGTTCTGGAACTGGCTGACGAGTTGGACATCGCCGTTATCGAGGACGGTGCCTATCAGAACCTGCGTTTTGATGGTGAGCCGGTCACGCCAATTCTGGCGCTGGATATAGCCCGCAGCGGCGGCATCGATCAGACACGCACCATCTATTCCGGCAGCTTCTCAAAGACGCTGGCGCCTGGCCTGCGCGTTGGTTTCGTGGTTGCTGCCATGCCTGTCATTCGCAAGCTGGTGTTGATGAAGCAGGCGGCTGATCTGCATTCTTCGACCATCAACCAGATGGCTGTCGAACATGTGGCTTCGCGTGGTTTTGACAAGCAGGTTGCCAAAATCAAGGCTGCTTATAGTGCGCGGCGCGATGCGATGTTGGTGGCGCTGGACAAGTATATGCCCAAATCCGCCCGCTGGGTTCGGCCGGAAGGCGGCATGTTCATCTGGGTGACGTTGCCGGAAGGCCTTGATGGAGCCGAGCTTCTAGCAAAGTCTCTTTCGACAGAGCGCGTGGCTTTCGTGCCGGGCAAGGCCTTCTTCGCAGATGGCTCCGGTTCCAACACGCTGCGCATCAGCTTCTCCTGCGCCAATGAGGAGATGATCGATGAAGGCATCAAGCGCCTTGGCCGCCTGATTGCCAGCGCGGAAGCGACCTCTTCCGCGACGATGCCGCTGGTTTAAGCGGTCGTTTTTACGTCATCCTCGGGCTTGTCCCGAGGATCTAACGCATCCCAACATCAAACGTGATCAGACCCTCGGGACAAGCCCGAGGGTGACGACTAATTTTGTTCTGCGCCATCCCAACGAGAGGATTATCCATGTCCAGCCAGCACGCATTTCAGCAGGTAGACGTCTTTTCCGAGCAGCCGATGAAGGGCAACCCGCTTGCCGTAGTATGTGATGCGGATGAGCTGACGGATGAGCAGATGGCGGCCTTTGCCAACTGGACCAACCTCAGCGAAACGACATTCATTCTGAAACCGACCGCGCCCGGCGCGGATTATCGCGTGCGCATCTTCACGCCGAACAAGGAACTGCCTTTTGCCGGCCACCCGACGCTTGGTACTTGCCATGTCTGGCTGCGCCACAACCACAAAGCCGGTGTCCAAGAGGTGGTGCAGCAATGCGAGGCAGGTCTCGTTCGTATCAGGGTTGATAATGGCAAGCTATCATTCGCCGCGCCGCCCTTGCGCAAATCCGGCCCTGTGGATGCCGAAACGCTGGAGAAGGTGAGGGCGGCACTTGCATTGTCGCCCGAGACCATCGTCGGCGCGAACTGGACAGATAATGGCCCCGGCTGGCTTTCGCTTCTGCTGCGCAATCGTCAGGATGTGCTTGATATCAAACCTGACTATAGCGCTCTTTATGCGGGGTTCCACGTTGGTGTTGTCGCGCCATGCGGCGGTGAAATCGACGCCGACTTTGAAGTGCGTGCCTTTACCGATGGCTATGAAGACCCTGTTACGGGCAGCCTGAATGCGGGCATTGCGCAATGGCTTATCGGCAGCGGCATCGCAGCCGACAGCTATGTCGCAAGCCAAGGCACGGCGCTTGGCCGGGCAGGGCGCGTGAGTGTCGATAAGATTGGCGATGATATCTGGATCGGTGGTGCCGTGACGACATTGATCGAGGGCACTGTCACGTTGTGACGGTGAAGTGCCTGGGCTATTTCCTGAAATTGCGACCTGTCGGCGTCGCCGCTAAAACTTGTCTGTCACATACGTGTTATGGATATGTGTTTTAGCGGTGCCAGCTATCAACAGGAACCGCATTCATGAAAACGCTCCTCTCCACTTTCACCGCCATCGTTTCGCTGGGTATTCTGGTGGGCAGCGCGCAGGCTGCTGATCTGGTGCTTTATACCAGCCAGCCGAATGAAGATGCGCAGGCCACGGTCGATGGTTTCAAGGCCGCCAATCCCGGCATCGATATCGAATGGGTCCGCGATGGAACGCCGAAGATCATGGCTAAGTTGATGGCCGAGATCGAGGCGGGCAATGCAGCGGCAGACGTTCTGTTGATTGCCGATACGGTGACGCTTGAACGCATGAAGCAGAACAAGCAGCTGCTGGCATACAAATCCCCGGAAGCGGCCCATTACGATGCGGCGCTTTATGATGCAGACGGTTATTATTACTCCACAAAGCTGATCACCACCGGCATCATGTACAACACGCAGGCCGCTATGAAGCCGACCAACTGGAAAGATCTGGAAAAGCCGGAAGCCAAGGGACTGGTGACCATGCCAAGCCCGCTGACCTCAGGTGCGGCCCTCATTCACGCGCAAACGCTTGCCGGTGTCAGCACGCTGGGCTGGGATTATTACAAGGCGCTGAAGGCCAACGGCGCAATTGCCGCTGGCGGTAATGGCGCGGTGTTGAAGTCCGTTGCTTCTGGCGAAAAGGCCTATGGCGTGGTTGTCGATTACATGCCGATCCGCGAAAAGGCCAAGGGCGCTCCGGTGGAATTCGTGTTCCCGGAAGAAGGCGTTTCGGCTGTGACCGAGCCTGTCGGCATTCTGGCGCACACCAAGCATGCTGATGCGGCCAAGATGTTCGTGGATTACGTTCTCTCCGCCAAGGGCCAGGAAGGATTCGTCAAGCTGGGCTACATTCCAGCCCGCAACGATGTTGCCCTGCCAGAAGGCTTCCCAGCGCGCGACAAGATCAAGGTTTTGCCAATCAATGCGCCTGAAGCGTTGAAGAATTCCGAAAAGGACCTCAAAGCCTTCTCTGACATCTTCGATTCCAAGGGCTGATAGGATTGCATCGGCGTCATTTATCCTCGGGCAAGCCCCGGGGATAACGTCGAGATGGAGTGCGACGCTTGTCATCAATCTCACAGAACAGCCAGCCGCGCTGGCTGTTTCCCTTTGTCATCACAGTGGTCTTCCTCCTCAGCGCGCTGCCGCTGGGGCGGCTTGCCTATACGGGCATTCTGTCATCCCTGAAGGGTGATATGTGGCCGCTGCTGAGCGACCCGGCGCTGTGGCAGGCAGCGTTGAACACGCTGTCCACATCGTTCTTCGGCATGGTCATTTCGCTTGTCATTGGCGGTGCCTTCGCGCTGGCGCTGACCTTATGTGATATCCGAGGCAAATCGGCCCTCAGTTTCCTGTTCATGCTGCCGATGATGATACCGCCGCAGGTGACGGCGCTGGCATGGATTGGCATGACAGGACCTTCCAGCACATTGTTGAAAGCCATCGGCCTTGCTCCGCCTTTGGGCTCGCCTCAGCCCCTATATTCCATGGGTGGCATTGCTCTGCTGCTGGGTGTGCAGCACGCGCCGCTGGTTTATCTTTCGCTGCGCTCTGGCCTGCTGGCGCTGCCGCAGGATGGCATAGAGGCGGCCAAGCTTTCTGGCGCGACTTCCTGGCAAGTGCTGAAAGACATCATCCTGCCGCTTGCCATGCCGGGGCTGATAGCGGGAGCCGCGATCTCCTTCGTATCGGGTGTCGGCAATTTCGGTATTCCGGCCATTCTCGGCATTCCCGCTTCGATCTATACGCTGCCGACACTGATCTACAGCCGCTTTTCCAGCTTCGGCACCAGCACCTTTGGCGATATCGCGATGCTGTCCGGCATGATTGCCATCATCTCCGTCATTGGGCTTGCTATTCAGGAACGGGCTATGAAGGGCCGCGATTACCGCATTATCGGGCTTTCCGGCAAGGCTGCCACCTTCCGGCTCGGCGGCTTTCGCTTGGGTGCCGAATTTGCGCTTTGGCTCGGCATCTTCTTCATGCTAGTTGCGCCGCTGACGGCGCTGATCGTCAGTTCGCTTGCGCCTGCCTATGGCGTGCCGCTGACCTTCAAAACTGCAACGCTCCATGCCTATGAAGAAATTCTGTTGCGCCAGGCGGTAACGCGCACGGCCTTTGCCAACTCGCTGTTTCTGGCCACTGCCACATCCCTATGTCTCCTTGCGGTGACGGTGCTGACTGCCTATTTTCTGGTGCGGGGCAAAAGCCGCTTCATGTTCCTGCTTTCGGCGCTGGTCGATATTCCCTATGCGCTGCCGGGCGTCGTTATTTCCGTTTCCTATGTGCTGCTGTTCGCCGCTCCCATTCCTCTGCTTGGCGTCACGCTGTACGGCACGTTGTGGATCATTCTGCTGGCCTATTTCTCCTCTTTCTTCGCTGTAAGCCTGAAGCCGATGGTATCAGCCTTCACGCAGTTCGATCCGGCGCTGGAAGAGGCGGCAAGACTGGCCGGTGCGGGTTTCTGGCGGCGCATGTTCGATATCATTCTGCCGCTGGTCGGGCCTGCCGCCGGTGCATCGGTCATTCTCGTCTTTCTCATCGCCTGCAACGAACTCACCGTTTCTGCGCTGCTGTGGTCTGCAGGTACTCAGACGCTGGGCGTTGTCATCTACAATCTCGATGACAGCGGCAGTTTCGATCTGGCCTCGGCGCTGTCAGTGCTGGTGGTGGCGATGGTTATTGTTCTCATGCTGCTTCTGGAAATCCTCGGGCGAAAACTGCCGAAGGGAGTTGTGCCTTGGCGAAACTGATACTCAACCGTCTTTCCAAGACTTTCGGGGCAGGCAAACCTGCGGTCAACGATGTCTCGATCACCGTGCGCGATGGCGGGTTTCTGGCGCTGCTCGGCCCTTCCGGTTGTGGCAAGACCACGGTTTTGCGCATGATTGCGGGCTTCGAACAACCGACTGATGGTGCCATATTGCTGGGTGATCGGGTCTTGGCAGATGCTGGCAGCATGGTGCCGCCAGAGCGGCGCAACATGGCCATGGTGTTTCAGTCCTACGCGCTCTGGCCGCATATGACGGTGGCCGAAAACGCTGGCTATCCTCTCAAGGTCCGGGGCATTTCCGGCGAACGCTATCGGCAAAAGGTGGCACATGCGTTGACCACTGTTCGGCTGGAGGCCTATGCGGACCGACGTCCATCCGAACTATCAGGCGGGCAACGGCAGCGCGTGGCGCTGGCCCGCTGCCTTGTGACGGAGCCGGATGTGGTGCTGCTGGATGAGCCTCTCGCCAATCTGGACCGGCATCTGCGGCAGGAAATGGAAGAAACATTCCGCGAGTTTCATGCCACCTCAGGCGCGACGATGGTCTATGTGACGCATGATCAGGCCGAAGCCATGGCCCTGGCGACTGATGTCGTTGTCATGTCCGAGGGCAAGCTTTTGCAAATGGCCGCGCCCGCAGAGCTCTACGCCCGGCCTGAAGGCAGGCTGGTGGGTGGGCTAGTGGGGCAGGGCGCGATCCTCTCGGTTTCCAACGTGGAAAGCGCGAACCGCACCCTCGACTGGGCTGCGTTGCGACCTCTTCTGACGGATAACTTAGCGCAATCACCGGCCAGTGACATTCTGGTTCGCCCGCAGGATGTCTTGCAGGATGGGGAGGGCATTGCGTGCAGGGTAACGAATGTTCTTTATGAGGGCGAACGTTACGCCCTGCGGCTGACTTTGCCAGACGGGCAGGTGCTGCGCGCCTATTCCCGTGAACCCGCCACCGTCGGCTCTCTTTATCCGGTCATTATCCGCTCTGCCTGGCGGCTGTGAAGCCTGCATTGGCAAGTCTGAGCTATTGTGGATATGGTGGGGGCCAACAGGGAATGACGTATGTCGCTGCGGCTTGCCACCTTCAACATCGAAAATCTCCTCACCCGTTTTGATTATAGCGGCTTTCGCAACCAGACGCGGCGCGACCGCGCCATGCAGCTTTTCGATGTGCGCGATGAGGCGGCCTATCAGGCGCTGGAAAGCGCACGCATGCTGGCTTCGACCGATGATACACGCCAGCTCTCGGCGCTGGCGATCGCAGATGCGGATGCCGATATTCTCTGCCTGCAGGAAGTGGACAACATGGCCGCCCTTCAGGCCTTCGAATATGGCTATCTCTACCGCATGGTGGGAAATGGGTACCGCCAGAAATACCTTGTTGAAGGCAATGACAGTCGCGGCATCGATGTGGCCGTCATCATGCGCGAGGAAACGTTGGATGGTGAAAAGATCGAACTTGTCGAGATCAAGAGCCACGCCGCGCTGACCTACCGCGAGCTTGACCTGTTTAACGAATCTCTGTCGCTAACCAACCGTATCGATGACAAGATCTTCAAGCGGGATTGCCTGGAACTTGATTTACGGATCGGCGGCAAGCCGTTCAGCCTTTATGTCTGCCACCTGAAATCCATGAGCAACGCCCGAGAAGCTGGCGATGGCCGGCTCGGCACGATGCCTGTGCGCGAAGCCGAAACACGCGCCATCCGCCACATCGTGGAAAACCGCTTCAAGGATCTGCCGCAGGACGCCAGAAACTTCGCCATATGTGGTGACATGAACGACTATCAGGAGCGCGTCATCATCTCTGGAAACCGCCGCACGGGCTATACCTTCGCGCCTGTAAGTGAGGAGCGCAGCGCGCTCGACATTTTTACCAACGATGATTTTGCGGTGAACCCTGTCACGCGGCGCGATGCGATGGACCGCTGGACGCTGTACCACTCCCGTGGTCCGCAGGAGCAGCATCTCTGCCAACTCGACTATATCTGGCTATCGCCGCATCTTGCCAAACTCAACGCCGCAAGCGTCCCGGAGATCGTGCGCGCCGGTCAACCCTACCGAACCGTCTTCCCGCCGGGCCAGGACATTGAGCGCTACCCACGCACAGGCTGGGACAGACCAAAGGCCTCAGACCATTGTCCGGTGGTGATGACGCTGGATTTGAGTTGAAAACTGCGATGGGCGAACAAGCGAGCGCTGGCTGCCCGCAGCTGCAAGTGTATCAAACAGAAAAAAAGCGCTGTTTAAAAGTAACGCCTGCTCGGTTAGGCCGAGTGTCGCTATATCGGCACAAACGGAGGCAAATTCATTATTCGGCAGTTCTCCGGCTAGCCATGATCGACTGAAACATATCAGCTTGGCGCTCGGAAGCGGCGCGGATGGCTTTGAGTTGGGAAAGCATATTGCCAAAAGCGGCAATGATCACGAAGCCGATGACTGCCGGCAAAGCCCATGTCATTGCCCCCAACAAGGCAAGCATTGCATAATCGCCTCGTCCCGCTTTCGCCATGACTGCAAGCAAGACCAGGGTAACAATCCCTATCCCAACCCAGCCGACCACTTGAAGAAACTTATCCATTTGCAACCTCCATGCTCAAGGCAGCAACCTGCCAGAGCGTGATGGATGTTGCAAACAATGTTGCGTCGGATTGCCGATAGTCAGTGAAGACACCTAAAACCGGCCATTGCGGTTTGAAACACAGAGAGAAATGGTTTTGAGGAGGTGAGCACTTAATTGCTTGAAAATACTGGTGCCCCCGACAAGGTTCGAACTCGTGACCCCCTGATTACAAATCAGGTGCTCTACCAACTGAGCTACAAGGGCATTCCAGTGCGGGTGGAATTATCAGATTCTCTGGTCGTGTAAAGTGGAAAAATGAATTTGATGCGGAAAAAGTTGTTGGAGGGTGATTTCGGGGCGTCTGGTTAGCCCTGGAGGTAATAGAGGCGGTGGATGATGGTCCAGTTTTTGTCGCGCTGGAGCAGGGACAGGTATTCGCCGAATTCTACGCCTGCGAGGCGGGTGGTGAGTTTGACGGAGGCGGTGTCACCGGTCTGGTCTATGCCGTGGATCTGGAAGTTCGGTGCGTTCTCTGTCGCGCTCGCGTCAGCCGGGTGGATCTGGTGGATGAAGTCTTCAAGCGAAAGCCAATCCGTGGCGCCTTCGTAATTTCCGACGATGGAGGCGCGTGGGTCAAAGACTTCGCGCAGGAGGCTTGCATTGGCATCAGTCACTGCTTGCACATAGTCCGTGATTGTCTGAGTGATTGTTTCCGACATGGTGGTGCCTTTCGCCAGAGTTAAGAATGAGACTACAGCACGTTTTTCGAATACGCCAGAATCCTTTAAAACCAGTGGTTAACGCTCCGATTTAGCCGTGTTTTGCCTGTGCCGGGACGGTCCACGCCGACAGGCAATCCACATGTTTGTCGGCTGCGTTTTTTCCATTGCCATGCAGTGAACAAAATTGAGGGCGATGGCAGCATTGCTGCGGGTGCGCGGACCGCTAAGTCGTTTTGCGTTCAAAACCGCAACAAAGGGGTGCCTTGGGCAGAGAAAATTTCGTATGATCTGTTTACGATCTCACCCGTTCGTTGCGGGTCAGGCCGATTTTTGTGAATGCGGGTACAGGTGTTTCGGTGATCGATCCTTATGTTTTGCTGGGTGTTGAGCGCAATGCGGATGATGCGGCGATCAAAGCTGCCTATCGCAAAGTGGCCAAAAGCGCCCATCCCGACAGCGGTGGCGACGCCGAACAGTTTGCCAAGCTGCAACTGGCCTATGACCTTTTGAAGGATCCCGTGCGACGCCGGGTCTTCGATGATACCGGCTATGATCCGCAACTGGCTGATGCCAAGGATCTGAAGGGTCTTCTGATGCTGGAAACGCTGGTCAATGAATTCATTCTGGATGAGCGCGAACCCGGCAGCTTCGACCCAGTGGCCGCCATGCGCCGCAAGCTGACGGACGATATTCTCAAAAGCCGGTTTCACATTCTGGAACTGGAGCGCCACCGCGCCCGGGTGCGCAAACATATGGACCGTCTCGGTCGCAAGCCGGAGACGGATGTTCTGGGCTCCATGCTGCGAGCTCGTAGCCAGTCCATTGCCGACGCCATCAAGAATGCCGAGACCCAGATCGAGGTTATCGAGCAGGCCTACACGATGCTCGAAGGCTATTCCTACGAGCTTGAGATGGTGATTCTGTCAGAGCCGGTGCTGAAAGGCGAGGCGGCGGAATAATCGGCCCCGTTCAGGGACCGTTGACCAGCGTCAGAATAAGCTGATGCACCGCGCCGCCATTTGAAAGCTCGTCACGGTCGAAATCTCGGCCACGCTGGCGTTGCTCGTTGGACAGTTCACCGAGACGCTTCTGCAGCACCTCGCGCACCTTCTGGCATTTGGGATCATTTTCGGCGCGAAGGCCCACGCTGAAGGCCTCGATTTTTTTGACCATATCCAGAATATGCGTGCCATGCACACGCTCATGCTTCTCCACGCCGGATATGAAGCGCTGCCAGCTTGCGGCAACGGGTGAGGGCAGGTTCGCAGGTGCCTTGGGCCATGTGTAGATGATGGTGAGATTGGGCCGCGCCGTTGCCAGCACGCAGGCACCATCCGGCTGAGGGCGGTAGTCTCTTTTCCATGTTAGCTTGAAGGTGGTGTGGGCCACCGCCTGAACGCCTATCTGCGGGCCGCGCTCACCAATGGACTGGTAGAGTTCAAAGCCGGTCTGGCCGGTGATGGGATATGTCTTGATCTGCTCGCTTGGGCTCCAGCCTGTCTGGGCATTCGCTCCTGAAGCCACAAGGGCGATCAGCGCGCCGGCGGCAAGAATTGTCTTAAATCGTATCGGCACGCTATTTCCTGCTTGTGGTCATCATGTCGTGCCCGAACTGTCGTCCGGCACATAAAGCTCCCAGCCACGCGGGGTCAGATGTTCTTGCGGGTGGTAGCGGATCTTGTAGCCCATTTTTTCAGAGCCGTTCACCCAATAGCCGAGATAGACATGGGGCAGGCCCAGCTTTTGCGTGCGGGTTACATGATCAAGAATGAGAAACGTGCCAAGGGAGCGCTTCTCATAATCCGGGTTGAAGAATGAATAGACCATGGAAAGGCCGTCGCTCATCGTGTCGGTCAGCGCGACAGCGACCAGCTCACCGCGTTTGCTGTCATCGATACCCGCGCCCGGTTCGCGCTTGCGGTATTCGATAACGCGGGTGTTAACGTGCGAGTCTTCCACCATGACAGCGTAATCAAGAGCCGACATATCGGACATGCCGCCAGACTGATGGCGATGGTCAATATATTGACGGAAAAGGGAAAATTGCTCGGTTGAAGGTTCAGCTTGGTGGACGGTCGAGACAAGATCGCTGTTCTGGCTCAAAACCCGGCGCATGGACTTTGTGGGTGCAAATCCATCCACCAGAATGCGCACTGAAACGCAAGCCCGGCAGGTTTCGCACGCCGGGCGGTAAGCAATGTTTTGCGATCGGCGAAAGCCGCCCTGCGTCAGCAGATCATTCATTTCCGGCGCGCGAGGGCCGACCAGATGCGTGAAGACCTTGCGCTCCAACTGGCCGGGCAGATAGGGACAGGTAGCCGGAGCTGTGAGATAGAATTGTGGTGAAGGCGTCGCCTGCGTGTTCATCGAACCCTGATCGCTCCCTTCGCCAGCCAAGCCTCTTGCATTAGAATGGCAAAAAGCTCCGAAACGTCAACTGGCAGATGTGGGTTGCACATCATTTTGACACAACCCACGCGGCTTTCCCCTGAGTTCAGGTTGTTCTAACGATAACCGTACCCAGCAGAAAGTCATGAAGCAGACGCGAGCGTTCGGTAAACAGCCCTGCCAGCAGAATGAGGGGCGTCAGAACCGAGTTGAGAATCCAGAACAGAGCAATGTGTACGCTCGACAAAAGAAAATCGATTCGTCTGCCATCGACCCGTGCCATGGCAATGCCCGCAGCCCGCATGCCCGGAGTTGCCTGTGCGGAACTGCCGAGCGTCATGCCGAAATACAGGATTGCGACGATGAAGAACATGGCAGGGAACAGCACGAAGCCGAGGCCAAGTGTGAGAACGCCCAGAAAGAAGATGATGATCGCTGCCGGGATGCAGAGCAGCAGCACGATCATATAGTCAATGATGAAGGCGAAGACGCGACGGCTCAGCACGCCGCTATAGGTGCGCCAGTCATCGGTGGGAACGTATGTTGTGTTCGGGTCGAGGCTCATCGACGGTGTCTCCTGTTCGGAAAATTATATGGTGTTGAAACCGCATAATGCAATGATGAGCCAATCGACCCTTGTCATCCCCTTGCGAGTTTTTTGGCGGCCTCGATCGCGAAATAGGTCAGAATGCCGTCGCAGCCAGCCCGTTTGAAGCACAGCAGCGTTTCCATCATCACGCGGTCCCCGTCGATCCAGCCATTCATGGCGGCGGCTTTGATCTGGGTATATTCGCCTGAGACCTGATAGGCGAAGGTCGGCAGGCCGAAGGCTTCTTTCAGGCGCCAGCAGATATCGAGATAGGGCAGGCCGGGCTTGACCATCAGCATATCGGCCCCTTCCTCGACGTCGAGCGCGGCATCGCGCAGCGCTTCGGTGCCATTGGCGGGGCTGATATAATAGCTGTTCTTGTCGCCCTTCAGCAGGCCGCTGGTAGAAATCGCATCCCGGTAAGGGCCGTAATAGCCTGATGAGAATTTCGTGGCGTAGGACATGATGCCCACATTCTGGTGGCCGCTCGCATCCAGCCCACGGCGGATGGCGCCGATGCGACCATCCATCATTTCGGATGGAGAGATGATGTCGGAACCCGCATCCGCCTGCATGATTGCGGCTTTGACGACCTGATCCACGGTCTCGTCGTTGATGATCTCACCCTCGCGCAGGATGCCGTCATGGCCGTGGCTTGTGAAAGGATCGAGCGCCACATCGGTGATGATGCCGATATTGGGGACCGCTTTCTTGATGGCCTGTGTGGCTTGATTGATGAGGTTGTTGGCTTCCAGAACCTGAGAGCCAGTTTCATCGCGCAAGCCCATCTCGATATTGGGGAAGGTGGTGATGGCGGGAATGCCGAGATCCGCAGCTTCCTTGATTGCTTCCACCGCTCTGTCCACACTCATGCGATTGACGCCCGGCATGGACGGGATCGGCTCCAGAATATTGGTGCCCGGCACGATGAACACAGGCCAGATGAAATCATCCACCGTCAACATGTTTTCGCGCACCAGTCGGCGGGTCCAGTCTGCCTTGCGGTTTCTGCGCATGCGGCGGTGGCCGGTAATGTGGTCCACGAGATGGGTCTTGTCGGTCATATATATCTGCCTTTCCAAATATACCCTGCACATAACACAGGGAAAACGACATGCGAATGCGGCAGATCGTTACGGGGTTTTGACAGGCGCATTTCCTCATATCAATATCTGCTGGTCGCGCCCGCCACAGGCCACTATCCTGACATCATGGAACCTGATTCTCTACCGCATCCCAAGATGTCGCTTGCCGAAATTCTCTACATCACCTTTCTGAGGCTGGTGGCGCTTTCGTGTTTCTGGTTCGGCCTGCAATATTGGGCCATGCTGACGGGCTACTCCCTAAGCGGGCTTGCGCGCTTCGATATGCTCAACATGCCATGGCGTGTTGCCGGCACCAGCCTTGCCGTCGTGTTTCCTGTCGCAGCGCTCGGGCTTTGGCTTGGCGCATCCTGGGGGGCGGTCATGTGGGTCATCGGGGCGGGTACCCAGATTGCCATGTACAAGGTCTGGCCGGATATTTACGGAAACAACACTATAGTGCCTGTCATGCACGGCATCGTGTCAACGGTTTATATACTATTCCAGGTCGCTTTTTGGCTGGATGCGCGCCAAAATGACGAACGCTCAAGAATTGATTTACCATAAAATTAAAGCAATTCAGCCCTGATTTTGAGCAGAAATTATGCCTAAGTCATTGAAAAATATAGAGGCGATTGTGTCTTATTTGGACAGGTGCCGGGTCGCACCAAATGCCGATCATGCAAGTAACGTTTCGTTAATCCTGCATTTTAAGTAGAATTTTATGCGCATTGCTTAGATTTCCTCTCAAGGCGGGAAACAAACAAACACCGCCAAACAAAACAGTGAGGCAGTCATGATCAATAGCAAAGCAAAGCCACAGGCCGCAGTTTCCGACACTCAGGACGAAACCATCCGCTCTCTTTACATGGAATCGCTCCACCTGGTTGAGCGCCTCCACCGCCGCCTGCTCGATGTCATCAAGGACGAGTTCGACCGTCAGGGTCGCGATGATGTCAACGCAGTTCAGGCGCTCCTGCTTTTCAACATCGGCACATCCGAACTGACCGCCGGCGAGCTTCGTTCGCGTGGCTACTACCTCGGCTCCAACGTATCCTATAACGTCAAGAAGCTGGTAGACCTCGGCTTCATCAATCACCAGCGCTCCCGCATCGACCGCCGCTCGGTTCGCATCAGCCTGACCGAGAAGGGCCAGGCCATCGCAGAAACCGTTGCAGGCCTCTACGAGCGCCACATCGGCTCCATCGAAAAAGTCGGCGGCATCGGCACCGGCGAGTTCGCAGAAATGAACAAGATGCTTCAGCGTCTGGACCGTTTCTGGAACGACTCGATTGCTTACCGCCTGTAATCGCTGGCCATAAAACAGCCTTCAAGCAAAGCCGGACGCGTCTCGCGTCCGGCTTGTTGCATTATTACGTGTCCTCGTTGCAAAATCACAGGCCGACACAGCTTCGTGAGTGCGCTTCAGGTGACACGAATTGGCCATATTGGTATGGGACCGCCACAGGCTAGGAGCCGGCGGTATCTCCCGTGTTCGCGTCATGCGTCATCCAAAAGTTTCGCATCGAGTTCATCCTGCCGGCAGGCACGCTATACGTGTTTGTTAACGATGTTGTTTTAGGCGTTGTAAAAGATGCCTGATGAAGTGGCTGGTAGGTGAAATGACAAAGAAAATCGTCTCTGAAGTATTATCCCGGCGCGCCATGCTGCGCTCTGCCGTTTCTCTCGGTGCTGTGGCTCTTGCCGCGCCCGCATTCGCGCAGGATGCGTTCAACGATCTCATCGGATCGTCGCGTCGTGGTAACTGGGACGACCAGTTTGATGCAAACTCATCGCGCTCCACCGCCGGGGTTGCATCCAACACGCCAGTTCTCAGCCCTGAATCACCAGCCTATGTGCAGCAGGCCATGCTGCAGTATCAGCAGATCGTTTCGAATGGCGGTTGGCCAGACGTTCCTGCAAGCCAGCAGAAGCTTCAGATCGGCGTCAGCGATCCATCCGTTCAGGCACTGCGCCAGCGTCTGATGATCTCCGGCGACCTGCCGCGTGAAGCCGGTATGTCCAGCTCGTTCGATTCCTATGTGGATGGTGCGTTGAAGCGCTTCCAGGCGCGTCACGGCCTTCCGGCCGATGGCGTGATCGGTGAGTACACGCTGAAGGCGCTGAATGTTTCGGCTCAGATCCGCCTCGCGCAGCTTCAGACCAACCTTGTTCGCATCAACACGATGTCGGGCGATCTTGGCCCGCGCCATATCATGGTCAACATTCCAGCCGCTTCCATCGAAGCCGTTGAGAACAACCGCGTCGTGTTGCGCAATACCGCCGTTGTTGGTCGCGATACGCGTCCCACGCACATCATCAATTCCAAGGTTTATGAGATCATTCTCAACCCTTACTGGACTGCGCCGCGTTCGATTATCGAAAAGGACATCGTGCCGCTGATGCGGAAGGACCCGACCTATCTTGAGCGGAACAACATCCGCCTTCTGGATGGCAAGGGGCAGGAAGTGTCTCCAACGACAATTGACTGGAATGCGCCGAAGGCTCCGAACCTGATGTTCCGTCAGGATCCGGGCAAGAACAACGCCATGTCTTCGACCAAGATCAACTTCCACAACCCGAACAACGAATACATGCACGACACGCCGCAGCAGGGCCTGTTCAACAAGCTGATGCGTTTTGAATCGTCTGGCTGTGTGCGCGTGCAGAATGTTCGCGACCTGACATCCTGGATGCTTCGCGACACTCCGGGCTGGTCGCGACAGGAAATCGAGCGGGTCATTGCCAGCCGCGTCAATACGCCGATCAAGCTGGCGCAGGAAATTCCCGTGTACTTCGTTTACATCACGGCGTGGTCGACCCGCGACGGCGTTGTGCAGTTCCGCGATGACATCTACAGCAAGGACGGCAATGCCGAACTGGCGCTGAACACAACCAACACCATGGAACAGCCATCGGGTTCGATCGATGACGATCTGATCCCTCGCAACTGATCCATCGTTCTGAAGATATCTGAAAGCCGCGTTTTCTTTGAACGCGGCTTTATCTTTTGGGGGCGGCGGCGTCAGAAAGATTGAATTATTCTGACAAAGTCGCAGTTTGACGGGCAAATCTCGCAGGCTGTCTTGCTCTTGAAAGGGCAGGGCGCTAAGACGCCATCGCATTACTGTTTCAGGAGCTTTCATCATGACGAATACAGATGCCTTCTTCTCCAGTCCGCTCGCCGACGTCGATCCAGATATTTTTGGCGCAATCGAGAAGGAGCTCGGTCGTCAGCGCCACGAGATCGAGCTGATCGCCTCGGAAAATATCGTTTCCCGCGCTGTGCTTGAAGCACAGGGCTCGATCATGACCAACAAGTACGCCGAGGGCTATCCTGGCAAGCGCTACTACGGTGGATGTCAGTTCGTTGACATTGCCGAGGAGCTGGCCATCGAGCGCGCCAAGAAGCTCTTTGGCGTCGACTTCGCCAACGTCCAGCCAAACTCCGGTTCGCAGATGAACCAGGCCGTGTTTCTCGCGCTGCTCCAGCCGGGCGATACCTTCATGGGTCTTGACCTGAACTCCGGTGGTCACCTGACGCATGGTTCGCCGGTCAACATGTCCGGCAAGTGGTTCAACGTGGTGTCCTACGGCGTTCGTGAAGGCGACAACCTTCTCGATATGGAAGACGTGGAGCGCAAGGCACGGGAAACCAAGCCGAAGCTTATCGTTGCTGGCGGCACGGCTTATTCCCGCTTCTGGGACTGGAAGCGCTTCCGTGAGATTGCCGATGAAGTTGGCGCCTACCTCATGGTGGACATGGCACATATTGCCGGTCTGGTCGCCGGTGGTCAGCACCCATCGCCGTTCCCGCACTGCCACGTTGCCACGACGACCACGCACAAGTCGCTTCGCGGCCCACGCGGCGGTATGATCCTGACCAATGACGAGGCTCTGGCGAAGAAATTCAACTCTGCCGTATTCCCAGGTCTTCAGGGCGGCCCGTTGATGCACGTCATCGCTGGCAAGGCTGTGGCCTTTGGTGAAGCGTTGAAGCCTGAATTCAAGGAATACGCTGCTCAGGTTGTGAAAAACGCCAAGGTTCTGGCGGAGACGCTGATCGAAGGCGGTCTGGATGTCGTCTCCGGCGGCACGGACAACCACCTGATGCTGGTCGATCTTCGCAAGAAGAACGCGACCGGCAAGCGTGCGGAAGCCGCTCTTGGTCGCGCTTACATTACCTGCAACAAGAACGGCATTCCGTTCGATCCTGAAAAGCCTTTCGTTACCTCCGGTATCCGTCTGGGTACGCCTGCTGGTACGACACGCGGCTTCAAGGAAGCAGAATTCCGTGAGATCGGCAATCTGATTGTCGAGACGCTGGATGGTCTCAAGGCTGCCAATTCCGATGAAGGCAATGCAGACGTTGAAGCTGCCGTTCGTGAAAAGGTCGTTGCGCTGACGGACCGTTTCCCGATGTATCCGTACCTGTAAGGAAATTAAGTAATGCGCTGCCCTTTTTGCGGCTCGGAAGATACGCAGGTCAAGGACTCACGACCGGCGGAGGATAACACCTCCATCCGCCGGCGGCGCATTTGCCCGGATTGCGGCGGTCGCTTCACGACCTATGAGCGCGTGCAGTTGCGCGAGCTGATGGTCATCAAGAAGAGCGGCCGCAAGCTGCCGTTTGATCGTGAAAAGCTGGTGCGGTCTTTCGAGATCGCACTGCGCAAACGCCCTGTGGATCGCGACCGCATAGAGCGTGCCGTCTCCGGCATTGCCCGTCGCCTGGAAAGTTCCGGCGAGACGGAAATTCCATCAGAAGAAATCGGCTTGCAGGTGCTTGAGGCGCTGAAGGGTCTCGATGATGTGGCGTTCGTACGCTACGCTTCCGTCTATCGCGATTTCAGCCACGCTGAAGATTTCGAGAAGGTCATTTCGGAGATCAACGCCAAGATTGCGCGTGACACGGACGCCGGTGCGTAAGTCATGACGTCTCGCGCCGATGATGAGAAGTTTATGGCGCGTGCTCTCGAGGTCTCGCGCCTCCATGCGGGCCTTACCGATACCAATCCCTCCGTCGGCTGCGTTATCGTCAAGGACGGTGAGATCATCGCCGAAGCCGTGACCGCCATTGGCGGTCGTCCCCATGCGGAAAGACAGGCGCTGGAAATCGCGGGCGAAGCGGCGAGGGGCGCAACGGCGTATGTGACGCTTGAGCCCTGTGCCCATTTTGGCAGAACCCCGCCCTGCGCAAACGCCCTTGTCGACTTCGGCATCGCCCGCGTTGTCGTCGCTGTCGATGATCCGGATGAACGGGTTTCCGGGCGCGGCAATCAGATTCTGCGCGACGCCGGTATAGAGGTCGAGACCGGAGTTCTGCGGCAGGAAAGCAAACGGGAACTCGCCGGATACCTCACCCGCAAGCTGAAGAAACGCCCGCATGTCGTCTTAAAGATTGCGGTTTCTGCTGACGGCATGATCGGCAGGGTCGGTGGAGGGCAGGTGGCAATCACCGGTCCTGAGGCGCGTCACGCTGTACATCTTTTGCGCGCGCGTTGTGATGCAATCCTTGTCGGTCTTGGCACTGTCATGTCTGACGACCCCGAACTCACCGTGCGCATTACAGGCCTTGAGCATCGCTCGCCGGTGCGGATCGTGCTGGATCGACGGTTGGATTTGCCGCTGAGTTCAAAGCTTGTGCGTACAACGCGCGATGTGCCCGTCGTGGCGGTGGCCGAAATTGAGGCCGACCTCGCATCAAGGCGCGAAGCGTTGATGGCAGCGGATGTTGAAGTTCTGGAAACCTCCTCACTCGCCGACCTCCTTGCCACTCTCGCAGATCGCGGAATGTCGGAGCTTCTGGTTGAGGGCGGCGCACGCGTTGCGAAAGCCTTCCTTGAGGCCGGTCTGGTGGATCGCATCCTTTTGTTTGAAAGCCCCGTGGTAGTTGGCGAGGGTGGGGTTGAAAGCCCGCTCAAACGTGCCGATATCCCAGAAGAATTTACCTTTGTCGGCAAGACCGCTTACGGGCCGGATCGCTGTTTTGAATTTGAAAGGCCGCTTTGATGTTTACCGGAATTGTCACCGATGTCGGAACCGTCTCCGAAGTTGAAGCGCTGCCGGAAGGCGTGCGTCTGCGCGTTGCGACGGCATACGACCCCAAAACCATCGATATCGGCGCTTCGATTTCCCATGGTGGCGTGTGCCTAACGGTAACGAAGCTGCCAGATGCTGGCAGCAACGAGCGCTGGTTCGAGGTCGAAGCATGGGAAGAGGCGCTGCGGCTCACCACCATCTCGGGCTGGAAAAAGGACACGCGTGTCAACCTCGAGCGGGCGTTGAAGATTGGCGACGAACTCGGCGGCCACATCGTTTCGGGCCATGTGGATGACAAGGCCGAAATCCTTTCCATCGAACATGAAGGCGAAGCGGTGCGCATCCGTCTGCGTGCACCGCACCACCTTGCAAAGTTCGTGGCACCCAAGGGCTCCATCGCGCTTGATGGCACGTCGCTCACCGTCAACGCTGTCAACGGTACGGACTTCGACGTGCTCCTGATCCGCCACACACTCTCCGTCACCACATGGGGCGACCGCCAGCCGGGTGATTTCGTGAATTTCGAGGTCGATACCATGGCGCGTTATGCGGCCAGACTTGCTGAGTTTCCTGCTGCATAAATGTCGGACCTGATGTAACTGTCATAGTGCTGCAAATGCGGTGGGGCAGTTGGGGGATCGATATGCCGTCTTATGAATTGCTGACTGCCTTTTTTGTAACGACGGCACTGTTTGCCTATATTCCCGGCCCGGCCATGTTGTATGCTGCGGCGCAGACTATGGCGCGAGGGCGTCTTGCGGGGCTGATGGCCGTGCTTGGTATTCATGTCGGTTGCTATTTTCACATTATTGCAGCGGCAGCGGGTTTATCCGTGCTATTTCAGGCCGTGCCGTGGCTTTATTTTGTGGTCAAGCTTTGCGGCGCGCTCTACCTGATCTGGCTAGGCTTTTCCATGCTGCGCAGCAAGATGGAGGGCAAGGATGTTGACCTAACGTTTCAACCGAAATCGGCAAGGCGAGCGTTCATCGACAGCATTATCGTTGATGTGCTCAACCCGAAAACCGCACTGTTCTTTCTGGCTTTCTTGCCGCAATTCGTTGACCCGGCAGCGTCATTTCCAATCTGGCTGCAGTTTCTGATCCTTGGTATTGTGGTTAACATCATTTTCTCGTCGGCTGATCTGGTCGGTGCACTTCTGGCGGGCGCAATGGTCGGACGATTGAAGCGTTCCAGTGGCATCCAGACTATGGTCCGGCGGGGAGCGGGCGCTGTTTTGATGGGGTTGGGTGTCCATCTTGCTTTCCAGAAAAGCTGATCGTCCACGCCTCTCAAACAACTGGACGCGCCTGCCATGCGCGAAAAATGCTTGCCAATCGGGGCTAGCCATGGTTTGACCGCGCCAAAAGCCGGGATGATCCGGCGCAGCCTTTCAGGAAAATCTTATGTCCAAGCCCCATCTTCTCATCGTGGAAGCACGTTTTTATGACGATATGGCCGATGCACTTCTCGATGGCGCGAAATTTGCGCTCGATAAAGCTGGCGCCACCTATGACATCATCACCGTACCCGGTGCTCTTGAGATCCCGCCTGCTATCGCAATGGCGCTTGACGGCGCAGACAATGACGGCGCGGAATATGATGGCTTCGTTGCGCTCGGCATGGTCATTCGCGGTGAAACATACCATTTCGATATCGTTTCCAATGAATCCTCGCGTGCGCTGATGGATCTGGCTGTCAGTGAATCGCTGGCCATCGGCAACGGCATCATGACCGTTGAAAACGAAGAGCAGGCCTGGGCGCGTGTTCGCCGGTCCGACAAGGACAAGGGTGGCTTTGCGGCCCGTGCAGCGCTGACCATGATTGAATTGAAGAAAAAACTGGGTGGCTGAGACCATGAACAACACTGAAAACGGTTCCGAGCCCCGCCTGCCATCCACAAAGCCCGTCAACCAACGCGGTGCGGCGCGGCTTGCTGCCGTGCAGGCCCTTTACCAGATGGACGTTGGCGGCACCGGCGTGATGGAAGTCGTTGCCGAATACGAGACGCATCGGCTGGGCCAGGAAGTGGATGGCGAGACCTATCTGAAGGCTGATCCATCCTGGTTCCGCTCCATCGTTGCAGGCGTTGTTCGGGATCAGACAAAGATCGATCCGCTCGTGCGCTCTGCCCTTCAGGAAGACTGGCCTTTGTCGCGCCTCGACACCACGGTTCGCGCAATCCTTCGTGCTGGCACGTTTGAAATTCTGGAGCGCAAGGACGTTCCAGTTGCGGTCATCGTCACCGAATATGTCGAGATCGCCCGTGCGTTCTTCGAACATGACGAGCCAAAGCTGGTGAACGCGGTTCTGGACCGTATCGCCAAGCAGGTGCGCGGCGAGGCAAAACGCTGATCTAGGATACTGAGGAAGATATGAGCGCTGTTTCTGTTGTCGGTCTTGAACATCAACTGGCGCAGGCCAAGCGCAATGTCTTCCTCCTCATGGCGGCACAAGCCATCATGGGCTCTGCCGGGCCGCTCAGCTTTTCCGTTGGCGCGCTGGCGGGCTATCAGCTTCTGGGTACCGACAAGGCCTTGGCGACTGCACCGCTGACCGGCTTCAACATTGGCGTGGCGCTTGGCGCCATCGCCGTTGCCATTGCGTCACGCTATATGGGGCGCAAGGCGGGTTTCATCTTCGGTGCACTTTTGTGCGCCACGGGTGGGGGCATTGCGGCTGTCGCACTTCTGCGCTCCGAATTCTGGCTGTTTGCCGCCGGATTGATGCTGATCGGCATATCCAGTGGCTTCACGCAGAAAATCCGTTTCGCCGCTGCTGACGCTTCACCCTCCTTCTACAAGCCGAAAGCTATATCCTGGATTCTGGCGGGTGGCATCGGATCTGCCATCATCGGACCGCAGCTGGCCATTTTTGGCAAGGATCTGCTGGCGCCGGTTACCTTTGCCGGTGCTTTCATAGCGCTTATCCCGCTCGGCCTCGTTGCCGCCGCCATATTCTCTTTTCTGAAACTGCCGGAACTGCACAGTGTATCTGCGACGGATGAACCGGCACGGCCGCTCATGGCCATCGTCAGCACCCATCGCTTCGTTACGGGCATGATCTGCGGCATCGGGTCCTATGCGCTGATGACGTTCATGATGGTGGGCGCGCCGCTTGCCATGGTGATCGGCTGTGGCTTCCCAACTGAGCTGGCAACGCTTGGCATCCAGTGGCACGTGCTGGCCATGTTCGCGCCCAGCTTTTTCACGGGCATGCTGATTGCCCGCTTTGGCGCGGAAAAGGTGGTGGCTGCCGGGCTGGTCATTCTGATGGCTTGTGCGGTTGTTGCGCATATGGGAATCGAACTCTGGAATTTCTGGGCGGCACTCATCCTTCTCGGTGTGGGCTGGAACTTCGGATTCATCGGCGCAACGTCGATTGTTTCGTCCAGCTACCGCCCGCATGAGGCCGACAAGGTGCAGGGATTCCACGATATCGTGCTGTTTGGAACCGTGGCCATCTCGTCATTTGCATCAGGTCAGGTGTTTTCAGCCTTGGGCTGGTCGTTCATGAATCTCATCATCTGGCCCGTGGCAGGGACCTGTTTTCTCCTGGTTCTTTTTCTTTTGCTAAAACAAAAGCAGAACCGCTCTGTATCAGAGGCTTAAGATTTTCAGCTGACATGTTTCGGGCTTGACGCAGCGGGTTTCGGCAACGCATCCTCCGCGCGCAAGCCGTTGCTCCCGGGAGGGGAAAGGCGGCTTACCTCGGCGTAAGGGTCATTGCACCCTCGCGCCCCGCATGGTTTCGCCCACCGGGCAGGGAGTGAGCCCGGCACATTGGAGGTAAGTGCGAATGACTGTCATTGCATTGGTAATTTTATGCGGTGTCCTGTCCGTGGTGTACGCGGTCTGGGCAACGAAAAGCGTTCTGGATGCCGATCAGGGCAGCGAACGCATGCAGGAGATCGCAGGCTATATTCGTGAGGGCGCACAGGCCTATCTCAGCCGTCAGTACTTCACCATCGCAATTGTCGGTATCATCGTCGCAGCCGCCGTCTGGTACTTCCTTTCGCCGGAAGCATCCATCGGGTTCATCATCGGTGCCGTCCTGTCTGGTGCCGCAGGTTTTATCGGCATGCATGTTTCGGTTCGCGCCAATCTGCGCACCGCGCAGGCCGCATCCCACAGTTTGGCGGCCGGTCTTGATATCGCCTTCAAGTCGGGCGCCATCACCGGCATGCTGGTGGCAGGCCTCGCTCTCTTGGGTGTCTCAATCTATTACCTCGTGCTGACAGCTGGCATGGGCCACGCAACCGGATCGCGCGAGGTGATCGACGCGCTGGTATCGCTGGGCTTCGGCGCATCACTCATCTCCATCTTCGCCCGTCTGGGCGGCGGTATTTTCACCAAGGGGGCCGATGTCGGTGGCGATCTGGTGGGCAAGGTTGAGGCGGGTATCCCTGAAGACGATCCACGCAACCCTGCTACGATTGCCGATAATGTCGGCGACAATGTTGGCGATTGCGCCGGTATGGCGGCTGACCTGTTCGAGACCTATGCCGTTTCTGTGGTGGCAACGATGGTCCTCGCGGCCATCTTCTTTGCTGGAGCACCGGTGCTGGAAAGCGCCATGCTCTATCCGCTGGCGATATGCGGTGTCTGCGTTCTAACATCGATTGCCGGAACGTTTTTCGTCAAGCTCGGTACCAACAACTCCATCATGGGCGCGCTCTATAAGGGGCTCATCGCAACTGGCGTCTTTTCTGTCGCGGGCTTGGCCGTCGCAACATCGCTTACCATCGGCTGGGGCTCCATCGGCACCGTGGCGGGCATGGATATTACCGGCACCAACCTGTTTCTGTGCGGTATCGTTGGCCTTCTGGTGACGGCCCTCATCGTGGTCATCACCGAATACTATACCGGCACCAACAAGCGGCCGGTCAATTCCATCGCGCAGGCTTCCGTTACCGGCCACGGCACCAACGTCATTCAGGGCTTGGCGGTCTCGCTGGAATCCACAGCACTCCCAGCTATCGTCATCGTTGGCGGCATTCTCTCCACCTATCAGCTTGCAGGCCTGTTCGGCACCGGCATCGCAGTGACCGCCATGATCGGCATTGCGGGCATGATCGTCGCCCTCGATGCGTTCGGTCCCGTGACCGATAATGCGGGCGGTATCGCGGAAATGGCGGGGCTTGATCCAGATGTGCGCAAGGCGACCGATGCGCTTGACGCGGTTGGCAACACCACCAAGGCTGTGACCAAAGGCTATGCCATCGGCTCGGCTGGCCTTGGCGCGCTGGTGCTGTTTGCGGCCTATTCCAATGACCTGTCGTACTTTGCCGCGAATGGCGATCTCTATCCCTACTTCAAGGATATTGGCGATATCTCCTTCAGCCTCTCCAACCCTTACGTGGTGGCCGGTCTGATCTTTGGGGGTATGATCCCCTATCTCTTCGGCGGTATCGCCATGACGGCTGTGGGCAAGGCCGCAGGCTCCATCGTGGAAGAGGTGCGCCGCCAGTTCCGTGAAAAGCCTGGTATCATGCAGGGCACGGAAAAGCCTGACTATGGCAGGGCGGTCGATATTCTGACCAAGGCAGCGATCCGCGAAATGGTCATTCCATCGCTGTTGCCAGTTCTGGCACCGCTCGTCGTCTATTTCGGCGTGCTGCTGATTTCTGGCTCGAAAGCATCGGCCTTTGCGGCTCTCGGCGCTTCTCTGCTGGGCGTGATCATCAACGGCCTGTTTGTCGCCATCTCCATGACATCGGGCGGTGGTGCCTGGGATAATGCCAAGAAAAGCTTTGAAGATGGCTTCATCGACAAGGATGGCGTGACGCATCTGAAGGGCTCAGACGCACACAAAGCTTCCGTCACGGGTGATACGGTGGGTGATCCCTACAAGGATACGGCTGGTCCGGCGGTGAACCCGGCCATCAAGATCACCAATATCGTGGCGCTTCTTCTGCTGGCCGTTCTGGCGCACTAAGACTTCGCTACAAACAAAAAGGCCCGCGACACATGTCGCGGGCCTTTTGCATTGATGTATGCTGGATTAGAAGCCGCTGCCGCCGCCAGCGCTCTGGCCAAGAATGCTTTTCGCAATACCGGCACCAGCGGTTCCGCCTGACAGAAGCTGTTGCAGGAAGGTAAGATCCCTGCCGCCCGTCGGCGTTGTGCGAGAAATCGTATCGAAGACTTTGCCGTCCTGAAGCGTGTAGTTGGCCTTCTGGGAGACAACGCCGTTCTTGTCGAAATAGATCGCGAGAATATTCTGCTCGACCAGCGTCGGCTTCATGAAGGCCGCTTTGCGCACGCGTTTCTGGGAGATGTAATAGAACACCTCGTTACCAAAGGTCGCGGTCGTAGAGGGAGTGCCCATGGTCAGCAGGACCTGTTCGCGGCTAGAGCCGACAGGGATCAGCTGCAGAGACTGTTCGTCAGCCACGTAACCGTTGTGGAAAACGTCGGTGGTGCTGGAGCAGGCCGTCAGCAGGCTGGATGCGACGACGATCGCAAGCGCGGTCTTGCTGAGAAATTTGGTCTGCGTTGCGGATTTCTGCTTGCTCACCTGCGTTTCCCCGACTGCGATCATGAATGGCACCTTCCGGCATTGCGTGTTGTACCGCTTCTGTACACACGATTATGTCAATCCGGGGACAGGAGTTCCCCGTTTCACAAAGGAAAGCAATGGCTGTCCGATCATCAACGTGACCTCAACGGCATTGCAATTCTCGGATGCTTCGGTAAACCAGCTTTGGCAATCATGCAACAAGTGCTAGGGGCGAGACGCGATTTCGCCGATCAATATTCGGAAATTTCGATGGTGTTTGGCCTTTTCAAGAAGAAAAACAACAATCGCGCCATCGTTGACAGGCAATATACCGCGCTGACAACTGTTGCACGTCACCCGGATTTTTATTTGCATCTGGGTGTGCCTGATACCGTCATGGGGCGTTTCGAGCTGCTGTCCATTGTGATGATTCTGTATTTTCGCCGCATGAAATCCGCCGCGACCAGCGGGCAGGAAATTGCACAAGAGATTATCGACGCTTTTTTTCAGGACCTCGATCACTCCATGCGTGAGCTTGGTATTGGCGACCAGGGTGTGCCCAAGCGCATGAAAAAATTCGCCGGAATGTTTTACGGGCGGCTTGAGGCCTATGCTTCTGCACTCGATACTCAGGACGCTGCGGCCCTTGCGGCAGCCCTTGCCCGCAATATATACCCAGAGCCAGACACGTCCGCGCCCGATATGCGCGGCCTTGCCGATTGGATGATGGGGGCTGCAAATGCCCTGGCTGCGCAGTCGGAAGAATTGATCGCGACGGGGCGCGTTAGCATGCCCATCCCGGATTTGAAGAGGTTTTAATGAATTCGCAACACGCGGCCAATGATGACGTTCCTTTTTCCTATCTCGTTAAGGTAGGTCACATTTCTGCCAATCCCGTCAGGATTGGTCTCACCGCAAGCCCGGAAGAACTCGCAGGGCTGGCAAAGTTGTGGGACGTCTTGTCTGTGGAGTATCTGAAAAGCGAATTGCAGGTCACACGCTGGAAAAAGGATGGGCTGAAGATTACCGGCGATGTGCGGGCCGCACTGACTCAGGCTTGTGTCGTATCTTTGGAACCGGTCTCAAGCGTGATCGATGAAAAGATCGAGCAGATTTTTGTGCCGGAAGGCTCCAAACTGGCGCGCTTGATGACCAACGAGCAGGGCGAGATCGTGCTTGATCCTGATGGTCCTGATAGTCCCGATCAATTCAGCGGTGACACGATCGATGTCGGTGTGGTTGTGGCGGAATTTGCAGCACTTGCAATCGAGCCCTATCCACGCAAGCCGGACGTCGACTTCACCGGCTTTGGTGATGAAAACGCCGAGGTAGAGAAGAAGCCATCGCCTTTTGCGGCGTTGAAGGACTGGAAAAAAGACTGAATCTCTTTGGTCATTGCCAATAATTCAGTTGTAAGAGAGCGCGGAAACGTTATTTTCGCGCAAAATTCCAACCGCACGGCGGTAAGAAGGATCAGGGACGAGTGATCAGAATAGCAATTGACGTCATGGGCGGAGATTTTGGCCCTGATGTTGCCATCGCAGGTGCTGCCAAGGCACTGGAGCGGCATACCGATGTAACCTTTCTGCTCTACGGGCAGAAGGCCATATGTGAACCTATTCTGGCGCAGTATCCAACACTTCGGAACAGATCGGAATTTTTCGATTGTGAAGTGTCTGTCACCATGGACGAAAAGCCCAGCCAGGCCTTGCGTCGTGGCCGGTACGTTTCCAGCATGTGGCGCGCCATCGAAGCCGTGAAGGTTGGCGAGGCCGACGTCATCGTTTCCGCTGGAAACACCGGCGCGCTGATGGCCATGGCGAAGTTCTGCCTGCGGACCATGGCACGCATCGAGCGACCCGCCATTGCCGGTATCTGGCCCACGCTGAAGGGCGAAAGCATCGTTCTGGACGTTGGGGCAACCATCGGTGCGGATTCCCAACAGCTTCTCGACTTCGCCATCATGGGCGGTGCCATGGCGCGCGCGCTGTTCGACATTGATCGCCCCACGGTCGGCCTGCTGAATGTTGGCGTCGAAGAGGTCAAGGGTCAGGATGAAGTTCGCGAAGCTGGGCGCCTCATCCGCGAGGCTGATCTCGGCACCATCGATTATCGCGGCTTTGTCGAAGGCAATGATATCGGCAAGGGAACGGTCGATGTGGTCGTGACCGAAGGATTTACCGGCAATATTGCCCTGAAAACGGCCGAGGGCACGGCACGTCAGATCAACACCCTGTTACGCGAGGCAATTTCCCGCAGCTTCATTGCCAAGATCGGTTATATCCTGGCGAAAAGCGCCTTTGATGTGCTGCGCGAGAAAATGGACCCCCGCAAGGTCAATGGCGGTGTGTTTCTGGGCCTGAACGGCATTGTCATCAAGAGCCACGGAAGCACGGATGCGCTTGGTTTCGCATCGGCGGTCGATGTTGGCTACGACATGGCACATAACGGTTTGACCGCGAAAATAGAAAACGATTTGAAAGCATACCACGCAAGACGCCTTCCGCCTCCGGGCCCTGAAGCGCTCGTAGTTGATGAGGAAGAATAAATGATACGCTCAATCGTAAGAGGTTACGGCGCCGCTTTGCCAAAGCGTGTCATGACGAACCAGGACATTGAGGCAATTGTCGAGACCACGGATGAATGGATCGTCCAGCGCACTGGCATCAAGCAGCGGTACATTGCCGGTGAGGGGGAAACGACCGCTTCACTTGGTGAATTGGCCGCGCGCGCAGCGCTGGAGAATGCCGGTATCAAGCCGGATGAAATTGATCTCATCATTGTAGCGACATCCACGCCTGACAACACGTTCCCGGCAACGGCGGTCAACATCCAGAGCCGCCTTGGCATTACGAGCGGCTTCGCGTTTGACGTTCAGGCCGTTTGTTCGGGCTTCGTCTATGCCATGGCCACGGCTGACCTCTATATCCGTGGTGGGATGGCCAAGCGGGTTCTGGTCATTGGTGCCGAGACCTTCTCTCGTATTCTCGACTGGACCGACCGCACGACCTGCGTGCTGTTTGGCGATGGTGCTGGTGCGGTGGTCCTTGAGGCGGGTGAGGGCGAGGGCAAGACCTCCGATCGTGGTATCTTGACATCGAACCTGCGCTCAGACGGTTCCCACAAGGATAAGCTGTATGTGGATGGCGGGCCATCTACGACCGGTACCGTGGGGCATCTGCGTATGGAAGGCCGCGAGGTTTTCAAACATGCGGTTGGCATGATTACTGATGTCGTTGAGGCTGCGTTTGAGGCAACCGGCACAACGGTGGATGATCTGGACTGGCTTGTGCCACACCAGGCCAACCTCCGCATTATCGATGGTGCAGGAAAAAAACTCGGCATTCCAAGCGAAAAAGTTGTCATAACAGTTGATCAGCACGGCAACACATCGGCTGCTTCCATTCCTCTCGCGCTGGCTGCTGCTGCTGCCGATGGTCGCATTAAAAAGGGCGATCTGGTCATGCTGGAAGCCATGGGCGGGGGCTTCACATGGGGTGCAGTTCTACTGCGCTGGTAAAGTTTATGGATAATACCCTGTAAGCCATTGCCACTATTAATGGAAATGACTTAACTAATCCGGAAACTCTGCTTGACCGGTTGCAACAAGGGCAATAATCTCCGCGCTGTTCAGCAAGATAAAAAGAGAGCGGTGCGGGGAAATATGGCCGGGAAAACAGTGACACGTGCGGATCTAGCCGAGTCTGTGTTTCGTAAAGTGGGGTTGTCCCGAACCGAATCCGCCGAACTGGTCGAAACCGTGATTGACGAGATTTGCAATGCGATCACGCGCGGGGAAGTTGTCAAACTTTCCTCATTTGCAACATTTCAAATCCGTGAAAAGAACGAGCGCATTGGTCGCAACCCAAAGACCGGTGAGGAAGTGCCGATTTCGCCGCGCCGTGTGATGACCTTCAAGGCATCGAACGTTCTCAAGCAGCGCATTCTCAAGGCTCACTCCGCCCGCAAAGCCAAGCAAAAGACGCAGAAGACCAGCGTCTGAAGGGGGCGCCATCGTCCCGAATTCATGTTTCCGCACGCGGAGTGCGGTTTCTTCCTGTGAACATGATTGAATTTCAACCGCCTAGCCGTTGATATCTATACGATTCGCATCGTACCTTGAGCCTTGTTTTGGAATCCTGCCTATGGTGTGGATGGGAGTTGAACTTGGATAAGAGCCCCGACGCCTTTCGAACCATCAGTGAAGTGGCTGAGGATCTGGATCTGCCGCAGCACGTGCTGCGCTTTTGGGAAACCCGCTTTCCGCAAATCAAGCCCATGAAGCGTGGCGGTGGCCGCCGCTATTATCGTCCCGATGATGTCGATCTGCTAAAAGGCATCCGGCACCTTCTTTATGATCACGGCTATACGATCAAGGGCGTGCAAAAGCTGCTTAAGACCAATGGCAACCGCTTCGTGTCTGCTATCGCTTCAGGCGATATGGCAACGATGGAAGCCATCATGGCGGCCAGTGGCGAGACAGTCGAGCCACGCGTTGCCAGCGCGGAGGAGGACGAAGTCGTCGGTCGCCCCAAGGCAAAGCCGAGCGGCCGCTTTTTCGGTTTTGGCGGTGCTGCAGACGACACGTCGGAAATCTCCCTCGGAAAATCCAGTATCAACAAGGACGACCGTGCGCTGTTGCAGGAGGCCCTGTTCGATCTTCTAGAATGTAAGCGCCTGCTGGATCAGGTCCGCTGATCTCAAGAAAAGCTTGGGATAACTCCATTTTTTGATGGGCATTTATCTCAAATGCCAACCTTTCGGAAACTCCTTGCGCAGATAATGCGCCTGCGTGCCGGTAGAGCGAGCATAATCTCTGCTTGCCTCTGCCAGCGCCTCGAAAAGCGAATTTGCTGCCGTTGCCAATTCCAATTGCAGCGCGCCGTAGACAAGGAGTTTCGCCGTGAGCAAGAGAAAGCCCGCCGCCCGCCGCCGTTCATCCGCCAAGTCAGGTGGTTCTGGACTGTGGTCATGGTTGCTGCTGCTGGGGGTGGCCGTTGGTGGCATTCAGGTTTACGAGCATCGCGATAGCTTGCTGCCTCAGTTGAAAAACACCGTAGCCTCTGTTTCGAAACCAGCCTCATCGCCCCAAAAATCCACCCCACGCGAGGTCTCGACCGAGCGGGCAAAGTCCGCGCCAACGCAGACTGCTGGTCTGCCTTCTAACGGCGCTCCAGTGCCGCCGCGCTCCATCGCCATGCCAGCAGGAGCGGCTGCGATGCAAACGACATCCGCGACCCTGCCTGCGCCGCGCCCAGCTGTGCAAAATGTATCGCTTGGTGAAAAGCCCGCTGCCTTTGCCTTTTGCGGCCGTTCGGGCCTCAACAATTGCGTGGCCGATGGCAATACGTTCTGGATGAAGGGCGTGAAAATGCATCTGTCGGGTATCGAGGTGCCAAATACCGAGCAGGCTCGCTGCCTGGAGGAACGCCAGAAGGGATTCACGGCCAAGGTTCGCCTGCGCGACATGTTGAACGCGGGCGGTTTTCAGGTCGCATCCACCGGCAGCTCCTCCACCCTGTCGCGGGGAGGCGTGTCCTTCGCCGATCAGCTTGTGCGCGAAGGCCTTGCCCGCCGCACCGGCTCGCCAGCCCAATCCTGGTGTGGTTAAATCACACCGCAACCACGACGCCCGGTTGACCACAGCCGGTTGCACTGTGTAGATAAAAATCGCAAGCGGACGTGGCGGAATCGGTATACGCAGCAGACTTAAAATCTGCCGACCCACGGTCTTGCGGGTTCAAGTCCCGCCGTCCGCACCATCCCCCCCAAATTGCTCTCAAGCCTTCCAGAACAGCGGCATCAGCAGCACGAGTACGGTCAGTATTTCGAGGCGGCCCAGCAACATCATCAGCGATAGAAGATAGAGCGCCGGGTCCTTGATGGTGGAGAAATTACCTGCGGGGCCGATGATGGGGCCGACGCCGGGGCCAACATTGGCGAGTGCGGTGGCGACTGCTGACGTTGCGGTGAGGAAGTCATAGTTCATGGCGCTCATGACAAGGCTGCCGCCGATCCACAGAGCAATATAGCAGCTGATGAAAAGAAAGACGTTGCGGATCGTCTCTGCGTCCACGACTTGTTTGCCATAGCGTACAGAATAAACGGCATCCGGATAGAGCAGTTTTTTCAGGCCGGTTTTCACGACGCTGAAGACGATGATGAAGCGGTATGCCTTGATGCCGCCTGCTGTCGAGCCGGAACAGCCTCCCATGAAGGTGGCGAAGAAGGCAACGACCACCACGAAGGGACCCCAGAGCGTGTAGTCATCGCTGGCGAAGCCGCCTGTCGAAAGAATCGATGCCATGTTGAAGAAGGAGTGGCTGAGTGCATGATCGAGCCGCACGCCATTTGTGACGTGGTGGTAGATGGCGACCGCCAGCGATATTGCGCAGAGGTAGCCGATGAAGACGCGTATCTGCGGATCGTGCAGAATATCCAGGCGTCCGCGCACGGCCAGCAGGATCATCACGGAGAAGGGCAGGCTTCCCAGGATCAGGAAGAATGTGGCGATCCACAAAAGTGCGATATTGTTTCCGAAAAACGCAAAAGACGCATCATGTGTGGAAAAGCCGCCTGTCGCGATTGTGGACATGGCGTGGTTCAGCGCATCGAAATGGGTCATGCCTGCGAAATCGAATGCGATGGTGCAGGCCAGTGTCATGATCACATAGATGGCGACAAACGCTTTGGTAAAGCTCGCAAGTCGCGCGAAAGGGCGGTCGCTTGAGGTGTCTGACGATTCCATCCGGAAAAAGGTCATGCCGCCAACGCGCAGCAGCGGCAGGATGAAGAGGCCGAGGGCAACAATACCGATGCCACCCAGCCAGCACAGCAACGAGCGCCAGAGCAGGATGCCTTGCGGGGCATTATCCAGCCCGGCAATAACGGTCGAGCCCGTGGTGGTGATTGCGGAAATGGATTCAAACAGGGCCTGGCCAAAGCTGAGATTGAGTTCAGACAGATACAGTGGCACAGCGCCGACAAGCGAGAACACCAGCCAGAGGACATTGACCAGCAGAAAGCCGAACCTTTTGTTGAAGGTGGGCATGGGCGCACGGGTGGCGAGCGCACCGGCAAGTGCCAGACCGCCACACATGAAGCCGGATGTGGCAAACACCGCCCAATCACTGTTTCCATAATAAAGGTCGGCCATGGCCGGGATAAACATTGCGGTCGCCATGTAAAGCCCGAAGATGGAAGCGATATAGAGGACCGCGCGCAGAAGGTTGCTGTTCAAGAAATGAAACCTTGATTGAGTGAGGCGTACCGAAGTTGCGCAAAGAGTCTTTGTCTCCAGCGTTTTCCTATGGCATAGCGGGAGCCAACCTGAAATTCAATGGATTGAAAATCGTGGACAAATTGCTTGTAGAAGCCGCACGGCGCGAAGTTCGGGAATTGTTTCCTGAAACGCCTTTGCAGTTGAATGAACATCTCAGCCGCCGCTATGGCGCGGAGATCTGGCTGAAGCGTGAAGACCTGACGCCTGTTCGTTCCTACAAGATTAGAGGCGCGTTCAATTTTCTGCGCAAAGCCGTTGCCACAACGGGCAAGGACAAGATCTTCGTTTGTGCATCTGCCGGAAACCACGCACAGGGGTTTGCCTTTGCTTGCCGTCATTTCGGCGTTCATGGCGTTGTTTTCATGCCGGTGACGACGCCGCAGCAGAAGATCGACAAGACCCGCATCTTCGGTGGTGAATTCATCAAAATCCGGCTCGTAGGCGATATTTTTGATCAGTGCTATGCCGCTGCCCGCACGTTCGTCGAAGAAACATCGGGCTATATGGTTCCCCCCTTCGATCATAAGGACATCATCGAAGGGCAGGCGACTGTTGCCGCCGAGATTGCTGATCAGTTGCCGGAAGGCCAACTGCCCGATCTGTTGGTGATGCCCGTTGGCGGCGGCGGTCTCTCAGCCGGATTGACTGGCTATTTTTCAGAGGATCTCGCCAAAGGCAGTTTCGTTTTCTGCGAACCTGTTGGTGCGCCGAGCCTGAAGACCAGCCTTACGGCGGGCGAAGGGGTGACGCTGAACAAGGTCGACAATTTCGTTGATGGTGCGGCGGTTGCGCGTATTGGCGAACTCAACTTCGAGGCTTTGCAGCACTTTTCGCCGGAGCAGGTTGAGCTCGTCCCCGAAAACGCCATCTGCGTGACGATCATCGATATGCTCAATCTGGAAGGCGTTGTGCTGGAGCCTGCCGGTGCGCTGGCGATTGCCGCGCTGGAGCAGCTTGGCCGAGACAAGCTTGAAGGCAAGCGCGTCGTTTGCGTCGTTTCCGGCGGTAACTTCGATTTCGACCGCCTGCCTGACGTAAAAGAACGCGCCATGCGCTACACCGGCGTGAAGAAATACTTCATTCTGCGCCTGCCGCAGCGCCCGGGCGCGCTGCGTGATTTCCTCAATCTTCTTGGCCCGGATGATGACGTTGCGCGCTTCGAATATCTGAAAAAATCCGCCCGCAATTTCGGCTCTATCCTGATTGGCATCGAGACGACCGACCGGGAGAATTTCAGTGGTCTGTTCCAGCGTTTCGAAGATGCGGGCCTCGGCTATGAGGACATCACCGAAAACGAAATCCTGGCCAACCTCATCATCTGATGCGGTGGCCAAACGGGCATGGTGATGCAACGCCCTGCCAACTCTATAAAGGAAGGTAGATCATGGCCTCGTTCTTTTCCAAACTCTTTTCTGCGTTCGGTTCATCCTCATCAGATGCCACACCGAAGAAGGCTGAATCGGCAGAGCCGCATCCCTACAAGGATTGCGTCATCATCGCGACGCCGATGAAAGAGGGCGGCCAATATCGTCTGGCCGGACGCATTGAGAAGATCGTGGGGGAAGAGACGCTCGTTCATGAATTCGTGCGGGCGGATATGTTCTCCAGCCTTGAAGATGCCGTGGAATTTACCGTGCGCAAGGGCCAGCTGATCATCGATCAGAGCGGCGCGTCGCTGTTCAAATAAAAAACGGCCGCGAGATTATCGCAGCCGTTGGGTAGTTTATGGAAAGCGGCGTTTATAGCGCCGCTTTTTTCATATCAGGCAGCCTTGGCCAGTTCTTCAACCTTGGCAGTTGCTGAGGCAATCGCCTTTTCAGCAGCTTCCGGACCGAAGGCAAGGCCTTCGATGCGCACGACTTCAACATCGGTCATGCCCATGAAGCCGAGAACGGTCTTGAGGTATGGAACAGCATGCTCCAGAGGTGCTGCTGGGCCTTCCGAGTAGATGCCGGCAGATGACAGCACGATGTAGACCTTCTTGCCTGTCGCAAGGCCAACTGGGCCGGATTCTGTGTATGTGAACGTCTGTCCGGCGCGGGCAATAACGTCGATCCAGGACTTCAGACCGGAATAGATGTTGAAGTTGATGAGGCCGGTGCCGATGATGATGGTGTCGGCAGCAAGCAGTTCCGCAACGCGCTCGTCAGAATACTGGGCAGCTACAGCCTCTTCGCCGTTGCGATCATCAGGCGCCTTGCGAATGGCGGATGTCATCGTCGTGTCGAGGTGCTTGATCGGGGTCTGGCCGAGGTCGAGATGCGTGATCGAGCCGTTTGTCTGTGCCTGGATCTTGGAAGCCAGTTCGCCAGCAAACTTGTTGGACAGGGATTCGTCGCCGCGTGGGCTGGACGTTACGAGAAGAATTTTCGACATAGGAAATATCCTTTTTGACAATATGGAGGTTGAATGGGGCAGGGGACCCCAATCGTTGGTGCTTGTATCGTTCAATGTTGTCATCTAGAAAACTGTGATAATCTGGAAGTCACCTATCGAGAAACTGGATGGACCATGGAAGCAAATCCGACACTCGACCAATTGCAGGTCTTTCTCTCCGTGGCAGAGACCGGCAGCTTTTCCGCCGCCTCACGTGCGCTGAACCGGGCCCAATCCGTTGTCAGCTATACGATTGCCAATCTTGAAACGCAGCTGGAAGTCACGCTGTTTGAGCGCAATGGCGTTCGCCAGCCCAAATTGACGGATGAAGGTGCGGCGATGCTGGAGCACGCGCGCCGCATCGTTGCGGGTCTCCAGGATTTGCGCGCCCGTGCCAAGGGTCTGAAGCAGGGGCTGGAGGCCGAAGTTTCACTTGCCATCAGCACCATGGTGCCTGCCGAAGCGGTGGTGGATGCGCTGAGAGATTTTCGCGTTCAGTTCCCCACCGTCACGCTGAACCTGAGTGTCGGCGAGCTTGGCATGGTTATGGATATGGTTTTGAGCCGAAAGGCGGGCATCGGCATTGGCGGCGCCATGTTCCACCAGGATGACGGGCTTGTGATTGACAAGGTCGGCCACTCTTTCATGGTGCCGGTGGCCGCTGCCGACCATCCGTTGGTGCTGCTGAACCGCCCGCTGACGCTGGCAGATGTGCGCGAAGAGGTGCAGCTTGTGGTCACCGACGCGTCCGGCCTGACCAAAGGCAAGGATTTCAACGTACTGTCCTATAAAAAATGGCGCGTCAGCGATATCGCCACCAAGTACCAACTGATAAAGGGTGGGCTGGGCTGGGGTGGTCTTCCCGTATCTGTGGTGCGCAATGATATCATCAACGGTAGTCTCAAAGCGCTTGATCTTGATTCCTACGAGGGTGGTGAATATCCGCTTTATGCCCTGCACAAGGCGGACTCGCCCTGCGGGCCCGCAGCAAAATGGTTGGTCGAGGCATTTCGGCACCGTCTTTCACAGTGCCCCAACCATGACGGCTTTCTCAGCAGAATGACGCTGGGCCGCGAGAACGGCCTGAAGGATGCAGCGGAATAAACCGTACCGTACCGAACCGTACTGTTTTGCCTGAAGGTGGCAGTGACAGGCGGGCGGCTTTCGAGTAAAACCCATTCAAAAGCAAGGGCAGGGCGCAGCGGTGCTGTGCAAAACAGCTCTTGTATGAGAAAAATCGAGGAATAAGCACATGCCAGTTTATCGCTCCAGAACGACAACCCACGGCCGCAACATGGCCGGTGCGCGTGGCCTTTGGCGCGCCACCGGTATGAAGGATGGCGATTTCGGTAAGCCGATTATCGCTGTCGTCAACTCGTTCACGCAGTTCGTGCCGGGCCACGTCCACTTGAAAGACCTCGGCCAGCTGGTTGCGCGAGAAATCGAAGCAGCCGGTGGCGTTGCCAAGGAATTCAACACGATTGCCGTGGATGATGGCATCGCCATGGGTCATGATGGCATGCTGTACTCGCTGCCATCGCGCGAGATCATCGCCGATTCCGTTGAGTACATGGTCAACGCCCACTGTGCCGATGCTATGGTCTGCATTTCCAACTGCGACAAGATCACGCCCGGTATGCTGAATGCCGCCATGCGGCTTAACATTCCCGTTGTTTTCGTGTCCGGCGGTCCGATGGAAGCGGGCAAGGCCGTTCTGCATGGCAAGACCGTTGCGCTTGACCTCGTTGATGCGATGGTTGCTGCTGCCGATGACAAGATGACCGATGAGGAAGTCGACACCATCGAGCGCGCTGCATGTCCAACCTGCGGCTCATGCTCTGGCATGTTCACGGCCAATTCCATGAACTGTTTGACCGAAGCGCTCGGCCTTGCCTTGCCCGGCAATGGTTCAACGCTGGCCACGCACTCGGATCGCAAGCGCCTGTTCGTTGAGGCGGGCCACCTGATCGTCGATCTGGCGCGCCGCCATTACGAGCAGGACGATTATACGGTTCTGCCGCGCTCGATTGCGACCAAAGCTGCGTTCGAAAATGCGATTGCGCTGGATATCGCCATGGGCGGCTCCACCAATACCGTGCTGCACATTCTGGCCGCAGCCCATGAGGGCGGCGTCGACTTTACCATGGAAGACATCGACCGCATGTCGCGCCGAGTGCCATGCCTTTCCAAGGTCGCGCCTGCCAAGCAGGACGTGCACATGGAAGACGTTCACCGCGCCGGCGGCATCATGCGCATTCTGGGCGAGTTGGAGCGCGGCGGTCTTCTCAATACCGATTGCTACACCGTGCATGAGAAAACGCTTGGTGATGCCATCAACCGTTGGGATATTACACGCACCAACAGCGAGAGCGTGCGTGACTTCTTCAAGGCCGCGCCCGGTGGCGTGCCGACGCAGGTTGCTTTCAGCCAGTCCTCGCGCTGGGATGAGCTGGATACCGATAGCGAAAACGGCGTCATCCGCTCTGTCGAAAAGCCGTTCTCCAAGGATGGCGGTCTGGCCGTTCTCTACGGCAACATCGCGCAGGATGGTTGCATCGTAAAGACCGCTGGCGTGGATGAATCGATCCTGAAGTTCAACGGTGTCGCCGTGGTTTACGAAAGCCAGGACGCTGCCGTGAAGGGCATCCTGTCCAACGAAGTCAAGGCTGGAGACGTTGTTGTTATCCGTTACGAAGGCCCGAAGGGCGGCCCCGGCATGCAGGAAATGCTGTATCCAACCAGCTACCTGAAATCCAAGGGTCTCGGTAAGGCCTGCGCCCTCATCACCGATGGCCGCTTCTCCGGTGGTACGTCTGGCCTCTCCATTGGCCATGCCTCGCCTGAAGCAGCCCAGGGCGGCGCCATCGGCCTCGTGCGCCAGGGCGATCCGATCGAGATCGACATCCCTAACCGCACCATCAACCTCAAGGTCTCCGATGCCGAACTCGCATCGCGCCGCGCCGAGCAGGACCAGCTTGGCTGGAAGCCAGCAGAGCACCGCAAGCGCAATGTCACCACCGCGTTGAAGGCCTATGCGGCATTTGCATCCAGCGCGGACAAGGGCGCTGTGCGGATACTGCCGGAGTAAAGCCGTCGTTCGGCAGTGAGACACATTCTGCGTCATCCTCGGGCTTGTCCCGAGGATCTGACCACGCCCGAGAATGACGGGGTGAGTGAGACTAGCCCGTTTCCAAGTGAAATGGGTTTCTCAACTCGTACCTGACAAGCGAAACTATTCTGTTTCGCTGTGCGCAGAGAGATTGCGCTCTACCAATTTTCCTGAACCCAAGCTTCTGCATGAGACGGTGGGATGCTTTATTGTCGCTGATAGGGTTAGCGTGAAGAGCTGGCATGTTCATGTGCTTAAAGGCATGATCTATGACGAGCCGCGCTGCTTCTTCTCCATAGCCTCTGGCCCATGCGCTTCGCCCTAGCCACAGCCCAAACTCACCTGCAAGACCGATGAGGCCGATTAGTTGGCCGTTATCAATTGCCCACACGGGCAGATTTTTCCCTTGAAAGCGAAGTATCTTCGTTCGGGCATCATCGATTGTGAAGGGACATGATGTTCGTAAGAGGTTGCAAAGCACCAGCGGATCATTTGTGATGCGTGCCAGCGCTGGCGCATCCGTAATCTTGAAGCGCCGAAGGGTCAGGCGGTTCGAAACCAATCTTGGTATTGTTCTGTCGGCAGATCGCATGGCATTCAACATGCGCAATTTTGGCGTGTCTGCCAACCGTGATTTTGAATCGGAACTGGTTCTGCTTCAGCACGTTGGCCGAATGTGAAAAATGAGGACCAGAATCAATGAAACGCGCAATTGTAACCGGCGGCGCCGGGCTGATCGGAACTGGTATCATCGCGGCTCTGCTTGAGGGCGGATGGACGGTGGCGTGCTTCGATATTGAGGAAACCCGAACAAAGGCTCAGCACGTACCTTGCGATGTCGGCGATGAAAGCTCGGTCGCCGCCGCATTTGAGAAGCTCGGCTGGGACGGTCTTGAGCTTCTCGTTAACAATGCAGGCATTGCATCGCCCAACACCGGGCCTATCCATGAGTTATCGCTGGCCGATTGGCGCAAGGTGACGGACAGTCATCTGACCGGGGCGTTCCTGATGACGCGGTCTGCGGTGCCGCTGATGGGGGAGGGTGCCAGCATCATCAATATGGTTTCCACCCGCGCTTTCATGTCCGAGCCGGAGACGGAAGCCTATGCGGCATCCAAGGGCGGGCTGGTGGCATTGACCCATGCGCTTGCGGTGAGTCTCGGGCCGAAAATCCGGGTGAATGCGATTGCGCCGGGCTGGATCACCAATGATACGGACCTGCGTGAGCAAGATCATTCCCAGCATCCGGTTGGGCGGGTTGGCAGGCCGAAGGATATTGCTGATGCGGTGGTGTATCTTGCTGGGGCTGGCTTCATGACCGGGCAGGTTATGGTGCTGGATGGCGGCATGACGAAGAAGATGATCTATGAGGAATGATCTCTTCATGCGATGATTCAATGCGTTGGCAATTTGAGTCTCCAAAGCTGTGGAAGTCATTGTTTGCTTTGGCTTTGTCACCGTCGGGTGAGTCCGAGGTGACGGCAATTCACAAAGCGGTGACAGGCCTTCTGCTTATTTTAAAATTCACTAAATAATCTTCATGAAAAGACGCACAGCACTTGCCCTCATCGCTTCGCTCCCCCTGGCCTCGGTCGTTCGCGCCCAGGTGCCGGGTGCTAGCTTACCAAAGCTTCTGGAAGATGCAGACGCGCTGCCAAGCCTGAAGACCGTCATCGTCAATCTTGACGGCAAGGAGGTCGCAAGCCGCGCCTATCATGGTGCGTCTTTGAACGGCTCTACCAACATCAAGTCGGCCTCCAAATCTATCGTCTCCGCGCTGGTTGGGATGGCGATCGATCGCAAGGTTCTTGAGGGGGTTGATCAGCCGATCTCGTCTGTTATTCGGTCCGACTTTCCGGCCAAGCCCGATCCGCGCATCGAGCGGGTAACGATAGGCAACCTGCTCTCCATGCAATCGGGTCTGGAGCGCATGTCCGGCCCGAATTACGGTCGCTGGGTGTCGAGCAGAAACTGGGTGCGCACGGCGCTCGGCTCTGGATTTGCGGGCGAACCGGGTGGCGGTATGCTTTATTCCACCGGGTCAACGCATCTTCTATCTGCCATTCTGACCAAGGCTTCGGGCAAGTCGACACTGGCTCTGGCGCGTGAATGGTTTTCGCCTCTGGATGGGTTTTCCATCGGCTCATGGGAGCGGGACCCGCAGGGCATCTATCTCGGTGGAAACCAGATGGCGATGACGGCGAGGTCGCTGCTGGCATTTGGTGAACTCTATCGGCGTGGCGGAGTGACGCCGGATGGTGAGCGTCTCGTTTCGCAGGCCTGGGTGGAGCAATCATGGGTTCAGCGGACCAATTCGGTCTTCAACGGTGATGGTTATGGCTACTGCTGGTTCATCAAGGAAATGGCAGGGGAGACGGTCTATTACGCGTGGGGCTATGGCGGGCAGATGCTCTATATCGTGCCATCCAGAAAGTTGTCCGTGGTGATGACCTCACGCGAAGATGCGCCATCTGCCCGCACCGGTTATCGAGACCAGTTGCACGGGCTGATGGCGAGTATCATTTCTTCAGCTTAAAGCGGACGATTGATATTCTGGAAGGCTTCGCCAAGCTTTTTCATACGGTCATCGTAGGATTTGGTCAGGCATTCAGTGTCGGCAGCGCAGGTTTCACGGGTTTTCAGCCACTCGCTCTGTTCCGTTTTCAGCGAGTCGCGCGCGCCCATCGCCATCAATTGCGTGAGAATTTCGAATGTGGTCGCCATGCGCACGTCCTGATCGTTCAAGGCGCGATTTTCGCAGATGGTCTTCTCGTCCGCTTTCAGGTCAGTCTTCGTGCAATCGAAGCTGGCGGCTCCAACAGGCGAGCCGTGGGAGTAGGATGCGATAACAAGCAAACCAGCAAGAACGTGTTTTTTAAAACTCATGTGGATCTCTTTTCCAAAACCGGACTTTATATGCCGTCTTAAGTCTGGGAGAGCATAAGTTGTTCCATTCTAGTCTTATGGCGCAGCCCGTCATTATCTTGCCGCCCTTTGATTTATAGGCTCAAGCGTTATAACTCCATCATATTGATGAGGATGAGGAATCACATGCCAAGCATGTTGAAGTATTTGACCACCGGCCTTTTGGCGACAATGCTCGTTTTGCCGGTTTCGGTGCGGGCGCAGGATAACAAGACCGTGCCCTCCAGCACTGCGGAAATGCAGCTCTCCTTTGCGCCGCTGGTAAAGCGCACCTCGGGAGCGGTCGTGAACGTCTATGCCGAGCGCATGGTGCAGAAACGCGGTTCGCCTTTCGCTGGCGATCCTTTCTTCGAGCAGTTTTTCGGCCAGCAATTGCCAAACCGCACGGAAAAACAGTCGTCGCTGGGCTCAGGCGTGATTGTTACCGCCGGCGGTCTTGTGGTGACGAACAACCACGTCATCGATGGTGCCGACGATATCAAGGTGGCGCTGGCTGACGGACGTGAGTTCTCGTCCAAGGTGCTGATGAAGGATGACCGCATCGATCTCGCCGTCTTGCAAATTGATGCGAAAGAGAATTTCCCGGTTCTCGCACTTGGCAATTCTGACGCCACGGAAGTGGGTGATCTCGTTCTCGCCATTGGTAACCCTTTCGGCGTTGGGCAGACGGTCACCAGCGGCATCGTCTCAGCACTGGCACGCAATCAGGTCACCCAGGGTGATTTCGGTTTCTTCATTCAGACAGACGCCTCCATCAATCCCGGTAACTCCGGTGGTGCGCTCATGAACATGGCGGGCGAGCTGATCGGCATTAACACAGCCATCTTCTCGCGCGGTGGTGGCTCGAACGGCATTGGTTTTGCCATCCCGGCCAATCTTGTGCGCGTGTTCCTGGCTGCGGCTGAAAAGGGCGATACGACCTTCCAGCGTCCCTATGTCGGCGCGACATTTGATCCTGTGACATCAGAAGTGGCCGAGGCGCTGGGTCTGAAACGCGCACGCGGCGCGCTTGTCGTTGGTGTCGTCAAGGACGGTCCTGCGGAAAAGGCGGGCATCGAGCCGGGCCAGGTGGTCACAGCCGTCAATGGTATCGAGGTGGAGCATCCCGATGCGCTGGGCTACCGCCTGACCACCGCCGGCATCGGCAAGTCCGCGACCATCACCGTGATCGACAAGGGCAAGGAAAAGAACCTCACCATAGCGCTGGATTCAGCGCCGGAAACCGCCCCGCGTGACGAACGGCTACTGGAAGGTCGCAATCCGTTTGCGGGCGCAACTGTCGCCAATCTTTCGCCCAAGCTTGCCGATGAGCTGCGGTTGCCGACAGGTGCTGAGGGTGTTGTCATCATGGATGTGAAGCGTGGTTCTCCAGCGGCCCGCGTCGGCTTTCAGCCCAAGGACATCATTGTGTCTCTCAACGGCGCTGAGATGGCGACCTCGGCGGATGTCGAGAAGGCATTGGATGACAATCCCGGCTTCTGGCGGTTGGAGCTTATTCGCGATGGCCAGCGCATTCGGCAATTTCTGCGATGAGCGGCGATCTCTTCGCGCCACAGATACCGGCAGAGGTCGCCAACAGGCGGCCTTTGGCTGACAGGCTGCGCCCGACCACGCTTGCCGAGGTCACGGGCCAGTCGCATCTGACGGGCGAAGAGGGCGTTCTGCGCCGGATGATAGAGAGCGGTTCCCTCGGCTCGATGATCTTCTGGGGACCGCCCGGTACTGGCAAGACGACGGTTGCGCGCCTGCTTTCGGGCGAGGCGCAACTGGCCTTCGAGCAGATCTCCGCCATCTTTTCCGGCGTGGCGGATTTGAAAAAGGTCTTTGAAGGTGCGCGTGCGCGGCGCATGAACGGGCGCCAGACGCTGCTGTTCGTGGACGAAATCCATCGTTTCAATCGCGCCCAGCAGGATAGTTTCCTGCCTGTCATGGAAGATGGCACGATCATTCTGGTCGGCGCGACGACCGAAAACCCATCCTTCGAGCTCAACGCCGCTCTTTTGTCCCGCGCCCGCGTGCTGACCTTCAAGTCCCATGATGAGGAAAGCCTTGGCGAACTTCTGACACGCGCTGAGACGGTCGAGGAAAAGCCCCTGCCGCTGACGGATGATGCCCGTGCATCTCTCATTCGCATGGCGGATGGCGATGGTCGTGCGGTGCTGACGCTGGCGGAAGAGGTTTGGCGCGCTGTCCGCAAGGACGAGATTTTCGATACCGAAGGCCTGACGCATATCGTGCAACGGCGTGCGCCGGTTTATGACAAGGCGCAGGATGGCCACTACAATCTGATTTCGGCGCTGCATAAGTCCGTGCGGGGGTCTGATCCCGATGCCGCGCTGTATTATCTTTCACGGATGCTGGATGCGGGCGAAGACCCGCTTTATCTCGGGCGCCGTCTGGTGCGCATGGCGGTGGAGGATATCGGGCTTGCTGATCCACAGGCGCTGGTCATCTGCAATGCCGCCAAAGATGCTTATGATTATCTCGGATCGCCGGAAGGGGAACTCGCCTTGGCGCAGGCCTGCATCTATCTGGCGACGGCCCCCAAATCCAATGCCGTCTATACCGCTTACAAGGCGGCCATGCGTGCGGCGAAGGAAAACGGCTCTCTGCTTCCGCCCAAGCATATTCTCAACGCGCCAACGAAGCTGATGAAAAGCGAAGCCTATGGCGATGGCTATCGTTATGACCACGACGAGCCGGATGCGTTTTCAGGGCAGGATTATTTCCCGGAGAAGATGGGGCGGACCACGTTTTATGATCCGCCGGATCGTGGTTTCGAGCGCGATATTCGCAAACGGCTGGACTGGTGGGCGAAGCTTAGGCGCGAGCGAAACGCCAAGTAACTGCCTAGCGCATGGCCACCGCGTTTTCGCGAATATGCGTGACGGTGCGGGGCGGCAGCATTTTTACGGACGATTCCGCAAGCGCGTGATGACCTTCGCAGTCTACGATAAGGTGCCAGTGCGAGGTTTCAGGAATGGTCAAACGCAGCGGCGATTTCTTCGCAACGCCGCCCATGAATTTGAAATCCAGCATTTCGGTGAAGCGCTGATAGTTGCCCGAGGTCATCAGCCGCACATTGTTGACGGCGTTCAGTGATACCTCAATAACCGCACCGGCGCGCAATACTTTGAGATCGTAGTGTGTAAAACGGAAGCTTGGCACGGCCATCTTCGAGCCCCCTCATGGTTAGTTGCATGCCATAACGATACTCAGGGATGATTAACGCTTCTTTAGCGGCATGTGAATTCTGTCATTTTTCAACTATAAAAAATAAATCAGATTTATTTTACTGTAAAAAATTTGTATATTCGGAGAAGTGTTAAATTTATACAATGACAATTGCGACATAATAATTTCATTCGCTTCCTAAGGCATTCCGAACTGTATTCGTTAAGACTGCTAGAATTATTAATAATAATTTTTTAATAACTATAGTCTCTCCTCGTATAAAAGTGGGGGACTGTAACGGCATGAAACACATGACCATTTCGATGCGCTTATATGCGCTTGTCGCTTTATTCCTGAGCATCATGGTGGCAGCTCTCACCTTCAGTTTGTTTGGCGGATACAAGGGGACGGAAGAGGAGCGTAAAGCCGGACTTGCATCCATGACCCAGACCGCCGTCGCTATTCTTGATAATTATTACCGCCTGGAGCAAAGCGGGGCGTTGACGCGCGAAGCTGCTCAACTGCAGGCCAAAGCGACCCTCTCCGCCATGCGTTACGACAATGGCAGCGGTTATTTCTGGATCAATGACATGGGTCCGAAAATGGTCATGCATCCGGTCAAGCCGGAGCTGAACGGCACGGACCTCTCGGGCAATAAAGATCCGAATGGCAAATTTCTGTTCATGGAGTTTGTCAGCACCGTCAAGGCAAATGGCAAGGGCTTTGTCGATTACTATTGGCCAAAGCCTGGTTCGCCTGATCCGGTCGAGAAGTTTTCCCATGTGGCAGGATTTGCTCCCTGGGGCTGGATTGTCGGCACGGGCGTCTATGTGGACGACCTGAAAGCTGCGTTCTGGGATGAGGCGCTTTGGGTTGGTGGCATTTGTGCAGGCAGCGCCATCCTCGTCATGGGTGCCGCGGCTTTCGTCGTCGGTGGGGTTACCCGGCCCGTGGCATCGCTCAAGGAAAGCATGGCCCGTATCGCCGATGGTGATGGCAATGCCGAGGTGTCCTATACAGATCGCCGCAATGAAATCGGCGCTATGGCCAAGACGTTGCTGATCCTGCGCGACTCCGTCAATCAGCGCAGCCAATCCCAATTGCGCGAAGCCGAGCAGCAGCGTGCTCTGGAGGAAGCCCGGATCAATAATGAGAAGATCATCAACGCGACGACCCAGCAGCAATCCCATGCAATGGCCGAACTCGCAAGGGCACTTGAGCGTCTGGCAGGTGGCGATCTGACCGTTCAGGTCAGTGCCATTGGCCAGGAGTATGAAAAGCTGCGGCATGATTTTAACAGCGCGGTTGGCGAGTTGCACAATGTCATCGGCGCCATTGCCCGCACCAGCCATGTCGTCAACGATAGTGCTTCCGACATCAGCCAGGCGACCGGCAATCTTTCCAAACGTACCGAACAACAGGCTGCAGCACTGGAAGAGACCGCAGCGGCGCTGGATGAGATCACATCGACCGTTCGCACATCATCTGAACGTGCCAACGAGGCGCGCCAGATGGTGACGGAGACGAAGAGCAGTGCAGACCGTTCGGGCCAGATCGTCCGCAATGCAGTGGATGCGATGAACCGTATCGAAGATTCATCCCAGAAGATCGGCCAGATCATCGGCGTCATTGATGAGATCGCCTTCCAGACCAATCTTCTTGCGCTGAATGCCGGTGTCGAGGCCGCACGCGCTGGTGAGGCAGGTCGGGGCTTTGCCGTTGTCGCGCAGGAGGTGCGTGAGCTTGCGCAGCGCTCCGCCAATGCCGCCAAGCAGATCAAGTCGCTCATCAACAGCTCTGCTGAACATGTGGGCGGCGGTGTCTCGCTTGTCCGCTCCACGGGAGATGCGCTCGACGAAATCATGGTTCTGGTCAACCGCGTCGATGGCCACGTCAACACCATCGCCACCGCGGCCCGCGAGCAGGCGACTGGCCTTCACGAGATCAACGCATCCGTGAACCACATGGACCAGATGACGCAGCAAAATGCGGCAATGGTGGAGGAAACGACGGCTGCCAGCCAGACACTGGCGGAAGAAAGCCAACAGCTTCGTTCGCTTTTGTCGCGCTTTCAGCTTTCCGGCGATGCGGCATGTCAGGGCCTTTCACGCGCTGCCTGATCGTCAAACCCGATACTCTCTATACGGGCGCAGCTTTGCGGCGCCCGTTTTCGTTATTTAAGCAAACCGAAAAGAACCTCACGCTCGCAAAGATTTCCTTTACCAAATTTCTTTATGATTTGATTCGATTGCCACTCTTTGTGGCCGCTGAGGGTACGGGTTCTTGTATGGCGTATGTTTCCCTTCCGCGTCGTTTTGTGACGTTGCTGACGATCTCCACGGTGATTGCATCCTGCTCTGCCGAAGGGCTGGTGCCGCCGGCTGAGGTAGACGGTGCCACACGGGTCAGTTCCATCCGTTCCGCGCAACAGCAGAATTACAGCGCGCCTCCCGCAGCCGGTGTTCCAGGCCAATCAATGAACGATGACTTGGCCATGTCTCAGCCCATGCCGGAACAGCAACCATCGCGTGATCCGCTTCTTCAGGCAGGGCCGGGGCAGCAATATTCAACACTGGATGCGCAGCAACAACGCCTTGGCGGCACTGATGTCGCGCCGCAGCCCTCGGCTGACATGGCCGAGGGGCAGGGCGGGGTGAATATGGATGATGGCCTTGGCGTTGCACCCGTGCGCGGTTTGGCGGAAGAGCAGGATATGGAAGTATCCGGTAGATCCAGTCCTGCGACGATGGATGAGCTGGACAGCCAGCCGCCCTCTGCGCCCTTACGCCGCCAGTCAGCCAGCCAATCGCGTCTTTTGCCACCGCCCGGTGAGGGCCAGCAACGCCAGCCCGTGCAGGACGTAGCAATGCTGATGCCGCAGAACCCGATGCAGGAACGCCGCATGTCTGCTCCACCAGGTATGATGCCGCAGGCCGAGGTGTCTTGCCGTTCTGAACTGCGCAGGCTCGGCGTTGCATTTCGCGATGTGGCGCGCGTGTCGGATGGACCGACCTGCGGTATCGATTACCCCATTGAGCTTTCGGGCCTTGCCAGCGGCGTGGCAATCCGTCCTGCGGTGAAGCTCAATTGTCAGGTCACGCTAGCCTTTGCCAAATGGGTCAAGTTCGAGCTCGTGCCATCGTCGCGCTTCCGTTATCTCTCCGGCGTGGAGCGTATTACGCCGATGGGTGGCTATTCATGCCGCAAGATGAATTCGCGTTCCAGCAACCCATGGTCCGAGCATGCGCGCGGCAACGCCATCGACATCGGCACCATCACCTTGAAAAACGGCAAGGAAATCGATGTGCGTAAAAAGAGCCTGTTTGCCTTCCGCGAAAAGGGTCTTTTGAAAGCGGTCCGCAGTGATAGCTGCAAGTATTTCTCCACAGTGCTTGGCCCCGGCAGCGACCCAAACCACTGGAACCATTTCCACTTCGATCTTCGCACACGCAAATCCGGCTATCGCCATTGCGACTGAGAATAAACGGCCAATAACCGGGTTAAATGGAGTATGATTTCGCGGCAGGGATGGTTTTCGCGCAAGCTGGAACCTATATGATATCGAGCAGGATTGTGTTGAAAGATGTCTTATGAACTCCCCCCAAAAGCCAATCGTTTCCATCCAGAACCTGACCAAATCCTACGCCAATGGATTTCAGGCACTCAAGGGCGTTACGCTCGATATTTACAAGGGTGAAATTCTGGCGCTTCTCGGGCCGAACGGCGCGGGCAAGACCACCCTCATTTCCATCATCTGCGGCCTCGTTAACCCCGGCGAGGGCAGGGTGCTGGTGGACGGGCATGATGTCGTCAGCGACTTTCGCAAGACCCGGGCCTTGATCGGCCTTGTGCCGCAGGAATTGACGACGGACCAGTTCGAAACGGTCTGGAACACCGTGAGCTTTTCCCGAGGTCTTCACGGCCAGAAGAAAAATCCACAACTCATCGAGAGCATTCTCAAATCCCTCTCGCTCTTCGACAAGAAGGACAACATGCTGCGGGAGCTTTCCGGCGGCATGAAGCGTCGTGTGTTGATTGCCAAGGCGTTGGCGCACGAGCCACAAATTCTGTTTCTGGATGAGCCGACAGCAGGCGTTGATGTGGCACTGCGCCGCGATATGTGGAAGGTCGTGGAAGGGCTTCGCGCCACCGGTGTCACGATCATTCTGACGACGCACTACATTGAAGAAGCCGAAGAGATTGCCGACCGCGTTGGCGTCATCAGCGGCGGCGAGTTGCTTCTGGTGGAAGACAAGACTGCTTTGATGCAGAAGCTGGGCCGCAAACAGCTTTCGCTGGAGCTGATCGAGCCGATCAGGGTTCTGCCGGATAGTCTTTCCGGCTTTCACCTTTCCCTTTCCGAAGACGGAACTTGCCTGACCTACGAATATGAAGGCAATGGCGAACAAGGCCGCATCGCCGATCTGTTGGCCGCGCTTTCCGCTGCGGGCATTCACTTCACGGATATTTCGACACGCCAGAGCTCACTCGAAGATATTTTCGTGGCGCTGGTGGGAGGTCAAAAATGAATTTCGAAGCCATCAAATCCATCTATCTGTTTGAAATGGCACGCACGCGACGCACCCTGTTGCAGAGCGTGGTATCGCCGGTCATTTCCACCTCGCTCTACTTCATCGTCTTCGGTACGGCCATCGGCTCGCGCATTCAGGAAGTGGATGGCGTTTCCTACGGCGCGTTCATCACGCCCGGCCTGATCATGCTGACATTGCTGACGCAGTGCATCAGCAACGGTTCATTCGGCATCTATTTTCCGAAGTTTACCGGCACGATTTACGAGATCCTCTCTGCCCCGGTGGCCATGACGGAAATTCTGGCTGGTTATGTCGGCGCGGCGGCAACCAAGGGGCTGCTGATCGGCACGATCATTCTGATCACCGCCTCATTCTTCGTCGATGTCTCGATCGCGCATCCCTTCGTGATGCTGCTCTTCTTCGTGCTCACCGCCGTCAGCTTCAGCCTTTTTGGCTTCATCATTGGCATGTGGGCGTCGAATTTCGAGCAGTTGAACCTCATTCCCATGCTGGTTGTTCCGCCGCTGACATTCCTCGGCGGAAGCTTCTATTCCATCAGCATGCTGCCGCCTTTCTGGCAGACGGTCAGTCACTTCAATCCGGTTCTCTATCTCATCAGCGGCTTCCGCTGGAGTTTCTACGAGATATCGGACGTCAATCCGGTCTTGAGCATTGTCATGATCACGGTCTTTCTGGCTGTCTGCCTTGGCATCATCAGCTGGATGTTCAAGACTGGCTACAAGCTCAGAAACTGATCGTTCAACCGCATATCGAAACGGAAAAAGGCAGCCCCAAGGCTGCCTTTTTGCATTGTGCGCCGTTCGAGACCTTAGGCAGGCCGAACGAGAATGTGCTTCTTCTTGCCTAGCGACAGCTTGATGACACCATCTGCTGTGATCTCGCCAGCGCCGATGACCTGACGCTCATCCGACATGCTCTGGTCGTTGATCTTGACCGCGCCGCCCTGCACATGGCGGCGAGCTTCGCCGTTGGAGCTTGCAAGGCCAGCGCGCACGATCAGCGACAGCAAGCCAATGCCTACCTCGAGCTCGGCCTTCGGCACCTCGATGGAGGGCAGGTTGTCTGCCAGCGCGCCTTCTTCAAAGGTCTTGCGGGCCGTTTCGGCGGCCTGTTCGGCATTCTCACGGCCATGCAACATGGCGGTGATTTCGGTCGCCAGGATCTTCTTGACCTCGTTGATTTCAGAGCCGCCGAGCGCCGAAAGGCGGGCGATCTCGTCCATTGGCAGCGTGGTGTAGAGCTTCAGGAAGCGCGAAACATCCGCATCTTCCGTGTTGCGCCAGTATTGCCAAAAATCATAGGCCGAGAGCATATCCGGGTTAAGCCACACGGCACCATTCATCGACTTGCCCATCTTGGCGCCAGACGAGGTGGTCAGAAGCGGCGAGGTGAGCGCGTAAAGCTGCGGCGTGCCCATGCGGTGGCCAAGGTCGATACCATTGATGATGTTGCCCCACTGGTCCGAGCCGCCCATCTGCAAACGGCAGCCAGTGCGCTTGTTCAGCTCTACGAAGTCGTAGGCCTGAAGGATCATGTAGTTGAATTCGAGGAAGGACAGCGACTGTTCACGGTCCAGACGCGTCTTGACGCTCTCGAAGGACAGCATGCGGTTGACCGAGAAGTGACGGCCGACGTCGCGCAGGAATTCGAGGTAGTTGATATCGCGCAGCCAGTCGCCATTGTTGATCATCATGGCAGGCGTGGTCGCACGGTCGTAATCGAGGTAATTCGAGAATACGCGCTTGATGGAGGCAATGTTACTTTCGATCGTATCGACCGTCATCAACTGCCGCGCTTCATCCTTGAAAGAGGGGTCGCCAACCATGCCAGTGCCGCCACCCATGAGGGAAATCGGCTGGTGGCCGGTCTTCTGCATCCAGTGCAGCATCATGATCTGGATCAGACCGCCAGCGTGCAGGCTGGGCGCGGTCGGATCAAAGCCGATATAGGCAGTCACGGTTTCCTTGGCAAAGAGTTCATCGAGACCTGCCTCATCGGAGACCTGGTGAATGAAGCCGCGCTCATCAAGCGTGCGGAGGAAATCGGACTTGAACCTGGACATAACCTTTTTCTTTCTGGTTGGGTCTATTGCATCACCGAAAAGCCGGTGAATGCCGCGCCATTAGCATTGTTTTTTGTAAAATGCACCCGTTTGCGCCATGAATATCGGCAATCGGTAACGAGATGATTCCATCAGGCAGGAGAAGCGGCATGGGCGAGGTCAAAACAGCGATAGGGCTGATGAGCGGCACGTCCATGGATGGCATCGATATCGCCCTGCTGCGAACGGATGGGGAAAGCGTCGTCCGGCACGGTCCGAGCGGCTATTTTCCCTATGATGCCACGCTGCGCGCCACGTGGCAGAAGGCGCTCCTTACGGCCAAATCCATCCGTCAGCGCAATGAGCGGCCGCAGGATTTGGGTGAGGCGGAGAGAATGCTGACGCTTGCCCACGCAGCAACGGTCAAATCCTTCCTGTCTCGTCATGGCTTAAGCGCCGATTCGATTGATGTCGTCGGCTTTCATGGTCAGACCGTTCTGCACCGCCCGGATGATGCACTGACCGTGCAGATTGGTGATGGTCCTCTGCTGGCTGAGGAAGCCGCCATCGATGTCGTCTATGACATGCGCGCCAATGACATGGTCCATGGCGGGCAGGGCGCACCGCTTATTCCGGTCTACCACGCAGCATTGGCGGCCAATCTGCCCAAGCAGTTCGAAACGCCCGCCGTGTTCGTTAATATCGGCGGCATTTCGAACCTCACCTATATTGGCGAAAACGGCGAACTGGCAGCCTTCGATAGCGGCCCGGGCAATATGCTGATCGATCAATGGATCGAAGCGCATACCGGCAAGGCATATGACAAGGGCGGTGGGACGGCGGCGCGGGGTGCTGTCGTTCCGTCGCTCGTTTCACGATATATGGAAAGCCCGTTCTTTTCCGCCAATATCCGGCGTTCGCTGGATCGGTCAGATTTTACTCCGCCCGCAAAGGGTGAGGTATCGCTTGAAGACGGCGCGCGGACGCTGGCGCATCTAACCGGCGCGGCGATCCTCAAATCTGCAAACTATCTGCCGCAATCGGCAAAGACATATGTTGTCTGTGGCGGCGGTCGGCTGAACCCCGTCATCATGGCGGAATTTTCTGAGCAGGCAGCGAAGCTTGGCGCAAAGGTGATCGCGGCGGAGGAAGCGGGTTTTGATGGTGGGGCGATGGAGGCGGAGGCCTGGGCCTATCTGGCCGTGCGGTCGCTCAGAGGCTTGCCACTGACATATCCCGGCACGACTGGGGTGAGGCAGCCGGTGACGGGTGGGGTTTTGACTAGGTGTGCCAGTTCACAGGAATGATGTGCTGATTATGACTCGCAGTCCGTACGGGCATTCTCGCCTATCCACGCCTTGTATGCTTCGACGCTGACAACCTCTGCTGGCACAGTCAGACGCTTTGTTGCGTCGTTCGTCGTGTTGGAGCCTAACGCTTCTTGACTCGCTTTGGCCTCAAGTTTCCCTTCGTGCGGCGCAGTGACATTTATCGTCGAGACACGACCGGGAAGAGCGGTGATATCTATCCCCAAGGTGCTGATCCAAAGCTTTGGGAACGCATCGAATGAGTCGTAATCTATAGAAGTATAATTGAGGGCGACGGTTTGGCCTTTTGGCAAGCGCAGTTCGTTGCTCAAAACGCATTCTCCGCCGACGACATCATAACGAAACGTCCAGCCGATTATCTTGCCTCTGGCATGAATCACATATTCTGGAATTTTTTCAGCGTCTCTCGTCAGAAGATCCCACGCCGCATCGCAATTTGTTTTCTCTTCTCCTGCGAGATCGATGCAGGGCTTTTGCCTTTCCTCGGATACAGCTGATCCCATCGGCAAGCTGATCGAAAACGATACGGCAATTAAACTACGGGCTAAAATATCTCTGACTGAATACATTACGCCTCACAGCAAAACGGCTGCCCGAGGGCAGCCGTTAAGTGAATTTACCGAATCCGCTTCGCTGCGGGCTCTGGCACCAGCTCGCCGTTTAGGCGTCGGTCCAGATAGTCTTCGCATTCGCCCATCAGCGTATCCACTTGGCCATTGAAGAAGTGGTTGGCGCCGGGAACGGTGCGGTGGGTGATGAGGATACCCTTTTGGGTCTTCAGCTTTTCGACCAGAACATTGACGTCCTTTTCCGGCGCGACCTTATCCGCATCACCATTGATGATGAGGCCGGATGACGGGCAGGGAGCTAGGAAGGAGAAGTCGTAGGTGTTGGGCTGTGGAGCAATGGACATGAAGCCTTCGATCTCCGGGCGGCGCATCAAAAGCTGCATGCCGATCCAGGCGCCGAAGGAATAACCGGCAACCCAACAGCTCTTCGAGTCCGGATGCAGGCTCTGCACCCAGTCCAGTGCCGATGCGGCGTCCGAGAGTTCGCCAGCGCCGTGGTCAAACTCGCCCTGGCTGCGGCCGATGGAGCGGAAGTTGAAGCGCAATGTGGTGAAGCCACGCTTCTGGAAAAGGTAGAACAGCTGATAAACGATCTGGTTGTTCATCGTGCCACCAAACTGCGGGTGTGGGTGCAGGATGATGGCAATCGGGGCGCTTTTTTCCTTGGATGGCTGGTAACGGCCTTCGAGGCGACCTGCAGGGCCGTTAAAAATGACTTCGGGCATTTGTACTCCGGTCGTGTTTTTCTGTTTCTGAACCTTTTCCATACGCAAGAAGACTTGACGCGGATGGTCAGCTTTTCTAAAACCTAGTTTAGAACTATTCGAAACTTCGGGTGCGGTTTGCACTGTTGGACGTGTCATAAGGCAAGCACGACGGAAATTTCAAGAAAAATGCGCTTCGGCGCATCAATCATAGGTTAGACAGAGCAGTTTCCCCATGAGCACGACAATGCGCACATATCTGGACTGGAACGCGACAGCACCCTTGCTGCCTGCCGTCCGGGATGCGCTTGTCTCCGCGCTCGATCTTTCCGGCAATCCGTCTTCCGTTCACAGGGAAGGTCGTGCGGTTCGCGCAGCTGTTGAAGCGGCGCGCCGGGATGTGGCAGCGCTGGTCTGTGCCCAGGCGTCGCATGTTGTTTTCACCAGTGGCGCGACGGAAGCGTCCAATCTGGTTTTGTCGCCGGTCTTCAAGATGGGGCGTGCGCCGCTTTCCATCAGTCATCTCTATGTTTCTGCAATCGAGCATCCCGCTATCAGGGAAGGTGGCCGATTCGATAAGGCAAACGTTACCGAATTGGCCGTGACGCCTGATGGGGTGATTGATCTGGCTGCGCTTGAATCCGCCCTGGCATCTCACGACAAGACCCTTGGCATGGCAATGGTTGCGCTGATGCTCGTTAACAACGAGACCGGCATTATTCAGCCCATCGCGGAAGCCGCGCAGCTGGTGCATGCGGCAGGCGGATTGCTGGTGGTTGATGCCGTTCAGGCCGTGGGTCGGATCCCGGTCGATATCGAAGCGTTGGGTGCGGATTTTCTGATCATCTCCTCCCATAAGATTGGCGGCCCCAAGGGCATGGGCGCGCTGATTTCAAGGGGGGAGGTTATGATGCCGAAGCCTTTGATCCATGGCGGTGGCCAGGAAAAGGGTCATCGTTCCGGCACGGAAAACACATCTGCCATCATCGGCTTCGGAACGGCAGCCGTTGAGGCGCTGCGCATCGTTGATACGGATGTGCCGCGCTTGGGTGCTTTGCGTACCATGTTGGAAGATGCGATGCGCGTGGCTGCACCCGATGTGATTATTCATGGCGCAGAAGCGGCGCGGGTTTGTAACACAACATTCTTTACTCTGCCGGGTCTCAAATCCGAAACGGGGCAGATCGCTTTCGATATTGAAGGCATTGCGCTTTCGGCTGGTGCGGCATGCTCGTCTGGCAAGGTGGGCGAAAGCCACGTTCTGACGGCCATGGGGCGCGATCCAAAGCTGGGCGCTCTACGTATTTCTTTGGGCGTGGCATCGACCCAGGACGATATTGAGAAGGCAATTGCCGCTTTTGCGAAGATATCCGGGCGACGAAAGCTGTCCGTACAGGCGGCGTAGAGCCAAAACAATTGCGGAAAAGCAATTTTTCGCTTGCTGGAGAGTGTGAAAAGCGCGATCCGAACACTAAATAAGGCATAACAAAGAAAGTTATGCTCGACACGAATGAAGGCGGGTCATCCGTCTTGATACGTTGACAAGCCACCGGACCTTGGATCCGGCGAGATTGGAGAACGAATATGGCTGCGGTTCAGGAAACGATCGATCAGGTCCGCCAGATCGATGTGGACCAGTATAAATACGGTTTTGAAACCGAAATCGAAGTGGACAAGGCCCCGAAAGGCCTTTCCGAAGAGGTTATCCGTTTCATTTCCGCCAAGAAGGAAGAGCCGGAATGGATGCTTCAATGGCGTCTTGAGGCTTACCAGCGTTGGCTGACGATGGAAGAGCCCACATGGGCCCGCGTCAATTACCCGAAGATCGATTTCAACGATCTCTATTACTACGCCGCGCCGAAGAGCACGCCCGGCCCTAAATCGCTTGAGGATGTCGATCCTGAGCTGTTGAAGGTCTACGAAAAGCTCGGCATTCCGCTGATGGAACAGGAAATTCTGGCTGGCGTTGAAAACCGCCGGGTGGCCGTGGATGCCGTGTTCGACAGCGTATCGGTTGTTACTACGTTCAAGAAAGAGCTGATGAAGGCCGGCGTGATTTTCATGTCGATCTCGGAAGCCATTCGCGAATATCCTGAGCTGATCAAGAAATACATCGGCTCGGTTGTTCCGACGACGGACAATTATTACGCAACGCTGAACTCTGCCGTCTTCACGGATGGTTCTTTCGTGTTTGTGCCCAAGGGCGTTCGTTGCCCGATGGAACTGTCCACCTATTTCCGCATCAACGAGAAGAACACGGGCCAGTTCGAGCGCACGCTGATTATCGCGGAAGAGGGCGCTTACGTGTCCTATCTCGAAGGCTGCACAGCACCGCAGCGCGATGAAAACCAGCTTCATGCTGCCGTGGTCGAGCTTGTGGCTCTGGATGATGCCGAAATCAAATATTCGACGGTCCAGAACTGGTATCCGGGCGATAAGGACGGCAAGGGCGGCATCTACAACTTCGTAACCAAGCGCGGTGATTGCCGTGGCCACCGCTCGAAGATCTCGTGGACGCAGGTCGAAACCGGCTCTGCCATCACCTGGAAATACCCATCCTGCATTCTGCGCGGTGATGACAGCCGTGGTGAGTTCTATTCGATTGCCGTCTCCAACGGTCACCAGCAGATCGACAGCGGCACCAAGATGATCCACCTCGGCAAGAACACGTCGAGCCGCATCATCGCCAAGGGCATCGCTGCCGGTTTTTCGGAAAACGTCTATCGCGGCCAGGTTTCGGCTCACCGCAAGGCAACGAACACGCGCAACTTCACGCAGTGCGACAGCTTGCTGATCGGCGACAAGTGCGGCGCGCATACCGTGCCTTACATCGAGGCGAAGAACTCGTCCTGCCAGTTCGAGCATGAAGCGACGACCTCCAAGATTTCCGAGGACCAGCTGTTCTATTGCCTGCAGCGCGGCATTCCCGAGGAGTCAGCCATCGCGCTGATCGTCAACGGCTTCGTGAAGGACGTGATCCAGCAGCTGCCAATGGAGTTCGCGGTTGAAGCGCAGAAGCTGATCGGCATTTCGCTGGAAGGTAGCGTGGGCTGATTTTGTCGTCATCCTCGGGCTTGTCCCGAGGATCTGTTGACGAAGCACATAGGATTGACCGTTGGATCCTCGGGACCAGCCCGAGGATGACGGATGTGAGAATTGAGACCGGCCTTAAACAGGGCTTACGAGGCGGCCTTTGAAACCGCTGTACGGATAGGAAAACAACATGCTTGAAATCATCGACCTGCACGCAAAGATCGCCGATACAGATACGCAGATCATCAAGGGCTTGAACCTGAAGGTTGCTGCTGGCGAAGTGGCGGCCATCATGGGGCCGAATGGCTCTGGCAAGTCCACGCTGTCCTACATTCTGTCGGGCCGTGAAGATTACGAAGTCACCTCTGGTGACATTCTCTATAACGGCGAAAGCATTCTGGAACTGGACGCTGCCGAGCGCGCGGCAAAGGGCATCTTCCTTGCCTTCCAGTACCCTGTCGAAATTCCGGGCGTTGCCACCATGCAGTTCCTCAAGGTTGCCATGAACGAGCAGCGCAAGGCACGTGGCGAAGCTGAGCTGACGACACCTGATTTCATCAAGAAGGTGAAGGAAGCCGCTGGCGATCTGAAGATCGACATGGACATGCTGAAGCGTCCGCTGAACGTTGGTTTCTCCGGTGGTGAAAAGAAGCGCGCTGAAATTCTGCAGATGGCTTTGCTTGAGCCAAAGCTTTGCGTTCTTGACGAGACAGACTCTGGTCTTGATATCGACGCGCTGAAGATCGTTGCCGATGGCGTCAATGCGCTGAAGTCTCCGGACCGCGCGACCATCGTCATCACCCACTATCAGCGCCTGCTCGACTACATCGTGCCGGATAGCGTTCATGTTCTCTACAAGGGCAAGATCATCCGGTCCGGCGACAAGAGCCTTGCTCTTGATCTGGAATCCAACGGTTATGCCGACATCATCGGTGAAGCAGCCTGATTGGCTGAGGAGAGCGATGTCATGAATATGCAAACAACAAACCGGCAGACGCCAGCGGAAACCGCGCTGATCGAAGCCTTCACCGCCAAGTTCAGTGCACTTCCGGGTGATGGAAACGTGGTGGCCGCACGTGATGTGCTGTTTGACGATCTGAAGACCGGAGGCTTGCCAACGCGTCGGGTTGAGGCCTGGCACTATACGGACCTGAAAACACTGCTTCGCGGCATTCCCGAAGACGCTCCGGCGCCTTTGATCGAAAAGGCTGCAGCACTCGTTGAAGGCTCACACATTGCCTATGTGTTGCAGGGCAAGGCAGCCGATTCCGAGATCGAAGGTTTCAAGGTCGGAAACTACGCGGAGAGCCTGAGTGATGGCACGGCTGCTGCTGCACTCGTTGCTGCCAGCAAGGATGACGCGATTGGCCGCATCAATGGCAGCTTCGTGCGCGATGGCCTTTCGGTCGTCGTTCCCGATGATGCCATCTTGGTCAATCCGTTGGAGCTTCACGTCGCTCATGGCGCCGGGCAGGTCCATAGCCGTTTCCCGGTCCGTTTCGGCAAGGGCTCCAAGGCAACCGTCATCGAGCATCACCTGTCGGTGACATCGGATGCTGCCTTCGTGTCTTCGGTCAGCGAGATCGAGGTTCAGGACGGTGCCGAGGCCACCTACGTGCTGTTGCAGCGCCAGGGCGCTGCCGACACGCATCTCGGCCAGTTGCGCATTGTGATGGGTGCAGATGCCAAGCTTGCGCTGTTCGTCATCAATGCCGGTGGTAAGCTGGTTCGCCAGGAACTACGTGTCGATGTTGAGGGTGAGGGCTCCGAGCTTTCCATTCGCGGCGTCAACCTGCTGGGTGGTGAAACCCATACCGACGTGACCATGGTTCTGGGCCATAATGTGCCGAACACCAGCTCGACTGAGGTGTTCCGCAACGTTGTGTTTGATCGTGCCAAGGGCATTTTCCAGGGCATGATCCGGGTTGCCCCGGATGCGCAGAAAACTGATGCCAAGATGGCCTGCAACACGTTGCTGATGTCTGATGATGGGGAGTTTTCGGCCAAGCCAGAACTTGAAATCTTTGCAGATGACGTTCAGTGCGGGCATGGTGCGACGGTTGCCGATATCAGCGACACTCATCTCTATTATCTGATGGCGCGTGGCGTTCCACGGGCGAGAGCACGGGCCATGCTGGTCAACGCGTTCGTCGATGAGATCGTGGAAGAGCTTGAAGACGAAAACCTCGTAGCGGCGTTGGAAGAGATCATCGCCAATTGGCTGGAACAACATGCCTGATAGCGAACGCGCCGCAGTGGCCGCCCCTTATGACGTCGAAGCCGTGCGGAAGGATTTTCCAATCCTTTCGCGCGAGGTCTATGGCAAGCCGCTGGTCTATCTGGACAACGGCGCGTCCGCACAAAAGCCGCAGGTGGTCATCGATGCCATCTCGCACGCTTATGCCAATGAATATGCGAACGTCCATCGCGGCCTGCATTTTCTCTCCAATGCGGCAACGGATGCTTATGAAGCGTCGCGCGAAAAGGTTCGCCGCTTCCTGAATGCCGGATCGGTGGACGAAATCGTCTTCACGAAATCTTCGACCGAGGCCATCAACACGGTCGCCTATGGTTATGGCATGCCCAAGATCGGGGAGGGCGACGAGATCGTCCTGTCGATCATGGAGCACCATTCCAACATCGTTCCGTGGCACTTCATCCGGGAACGGCAGGGCGCGAATCTTGTCTGGGTCCCGGTTGACGATGATGGCGCGTTCCACATCGAAGACTTTGAAAAGAGCCTGACCGAAAAGACCAAGCTCGTCGCCATTACCCATATGTCGAACGCTCTCGGCACAGTTGTTCCCGTTAAGGAAATCTGCCGCATCGCTCATGAGCGCGGCATTCCGGTGCTGGTCGATGGTAGCCAGGGTGCGGTCCACATGCCCGTTGATGTACGCGATATCGATTGCGACTGGTATGTGATGACCGGTCACAAGCTTTATGGCCCATCCGGCATCGGCGTGCTCTATGGCAAGGCTGACCGTTTGAAGCAGATGATCCCGTTTCAGGGCGGTGGGGAGATGATCCTCGACGTGGGTGAAGACGTGATTACCTATAATGAGCCACCACATCGTTTCGAGGCCGGTACACCGCCCATCGTGCAGGCGATCGGTCTTGGCTATGCGCTGGATTACATGGAAGGTGTGGGCCGTGCGGCGATTGCGGCGCATGAAGCGGATCTGGCCACCTATGCTGCCGAGCGGCTGCGTGCTATCAACTCATTGCGCATCATCGGCAATGCACCGGGCAAGGGCGGGATTTTCTCGTTTGAGCTTGAAGGCATTCACGCCCATGACGTCTCGATGGTCATCGACAGGCGAGGTGTGGCGGTTCGTGCCGGCACCCATTGCGCCATGCCACTCTTGAAACGCTTCGGCGTGACCTCCACATGCCGTGCATCGTTCGGCCTTTACAATACGCGCGCGGAGGTGGACGCTTTGGCCGAAGCTCTTGAATACGCCCGCAATTTTTTCGCCTGAGGATCAGGACCATGACAACTGAAACAACAGAGCAGACATCAGCCGTGACAGAAGCACCTGCCAAGGTGTCCTCCATCGCGCCGGATGAGTTGGCGCGCATCAGCGATGATGTGATTGCGGCTCTGAAGACCGTTTATGACCCGGAAATCCCGGCGGATATTTTCGAGCTTGGTCTTATCTACAAGATCGACGTCGAAGATGATCGCATGGTCAAGATCATGATGACGCTGACAGCGCCGGGTTGCCCTGTTGCGGGTGAAATGCCGGGCTGGGTGGAAAACGCCGTGGGTGCCGTTGAAGGCGTATCGGGTGTGACGGTTGAAATGACCTTCGATCCGCCATGGACGCCGGACCGCATGTCTGAAGAAGCACAGGTCGCAGTCGGCTGGTACTGACCAGCACTTGATACCGACAGCTTATGAGACTAGATTCAATTCCAAGAAAGCATCGGGCCTTGAACCCGACTGTTGAAGGAGAATGGGCCTATGGGCTTTGCAGTAATGACGATGACCGAGGCTGCGGCCTTGCGGGTCAAAGCAATTGTCGAAAATTCCGGTCCTGACGCCAAGGGCCTCCGTGTGGGCATCAAAAAGGGTGGCTGCGCGGGCATGGAATACACCATCGACCTCGTAACCGAACCATCCGCCAAGGATGATTTCATCGAATTTCAGGATGCGAAGGTCTGGATTGAGCCATCCGCCGTGCTTTATCTGCTTGGTACTCAGATGGACTTCGAATCGACCAAGATGCGTTCGGGCTTTACGTTCACCAATCCCAACCAGACATCGGCCTGCGGCTGTGGTGAATCGGTTGAGTTGAAGCCTGCCGATTTGGCAGCACTTGCCAAGCAGCAGCAGGAGTCGGTTGGCGCTTAGTCAACGCCATCATCTATTTCAACGGGAGATCCTCGGGACAAGCCCGAGGATGACGACGAGTGAAGCGCTTGGCGACGAAGTCGCTCTCTGCCGAGTTTTAAACTGCTTCCCGCACAGCAATTTCTGCCATGGTCAGCGCGGCTTCACGTGTTTTTGCAGCAGCGATGAAACGTCCATTGTGACAGAAGGTGGCACCCTCGACGCCGGATGCCGTTTCTAGGTCGCCATTTGTCAATCCGGCCCAAGCGGCGGGAAGATCGGCGCGCAGTTCAAAACCCTCATCGGCCCGACGAATACCGGTTACACACCAGTCCTTGTCACGCGGGTGGACGACGAAGAGCAGGTGATCGGCCCCTGCCTTCACCACAGCCGGGCGGAATGGCATGCCTATGGGAAGTTCCAGAACGCGATTTTCACCGGTTTTTGCAATGGCATCCAGCACCAGTGTTTCGGCGCGCAGTTTTGCAGCCTTCTTGCCAATGCTTGCTTCAACGAAGCTGCGGGCAATGGAAAGGGCGGCGTGAAACGCCAGATCGTCGGCTTCGGGGTCTGTGTTGTCGAAAGTCGGTTTCAGTGTCTCCAGCAGCACCGGCAATGTCAGGCCAGCCAACTGTCCAGCAGTGGCGGGGCTCAGCGCACCATTGTCCATGAGGTCGATAGGCAGAACGAAGCCCGCGTCGAATGATGCGTGGATAGCCTCGATATGCGCTTCAGGTATGCCGGACGCGGCAAGGTAAAGATGCCCGTAATGTTTCCAGATCAGGCCGAATGAGCTGTACGGCTGGCCATCTTCGCGAAGCGGGGCGCCGCGCTGGTGGTGGTCAAAAATGCGCGCCTGCGCATCATAGGCACCGCCGACGTCGTAGATGATCCGGTCTTCGGCAGGCGTGATCCATTCTGGCGCACGGCTGCGGACGATTTTCGCCTGCGGGAACAGCCGTGTGAGAATAACGCTTGAGAGCAATTCATCGGCATGAAACCCACCCGAATGGGTAACGAGAAAATCCACGAGCATTGGCGATCGGCCCTATCGATTGAAAAGGAATTTAATTTTTCGATCAGATACCGTTTGTCCGCCAACCCTGCAACCCGCCATCAGGCTATTGCGGTGATTTCCAGCTCCTGATCGCCAACATACACAAGGTCTCCCACCGCTTTGCCAAGTAAAGCGCGGGCAACGGGCGATACGTGTGAGATTGAACCGACCTTCGGATCTGCTTCGTCTTCGCCAACGATGCGGTAAGTCTGCACCCGCCCGTCATCCCGTTCAAAGGTCACTTTGCTACCAAATGCCACAACATCGTTGTTTTCTGGCGCGGGCATGGGTTGGGCGGTGTGAAGGCGCTCGGAGAAATAGCGCAGGTCGCGCATGTGCGGGCCAGCCAGACGGCGGCGCTCATTGATATCTTCAATGGCGTTTGCTTCGTCAAAAGCTTTGCGCGCCTCTTCCACCTGCCGATGAAGGGCTTTCAAACCCTCTTCGGTTACAAGGTTTGGATGCGTTGAAACGGGACGATCCGGCAGCTGCGTTTCGGCAGCCGTTTCAGCACTCTCTTCTTTGACAAACGCGACGCTCACTTGAAAACTCCTTCAAACAACTCTCCCATATATGGAGATTGGCCGAAGAATGACAACCGGCAGCGTTACTCGTGCCGTAGCGCCTCAATGGGGCTGAGGCTTGCTGCCCTGCGCGCCGGGAAGTAACCAAACACCACCCCGATGGCTGCCGAAAAGCCAAAGGCGAGCGCAATAATGGCAGGGCTTGTGACGAAGGGAACGCCGAGAAAACTGACGACGGTGTAGGCTAGACCAAGGCCTGTGAGAATACCGGCGACGCCGCCGAAGGCAGACAGCATGACCGCTTCAACCAGAAACTGGGTCAGCACCTGCTTTTCCAGTGCGCCGATAGCCAGACGAATGCCGATCTCCCGCGTTCGTTCCGTGACGGAAACCAGCATGATATTCATGATGCCGATGCCACCGACAAGCAGGCTGACAGCGGCGACCGCACCGAGAAGCCCCGTCAACAGCGTCGTCGTGCCGGTCATCGCGGATGCGATCTGCGCCATGTCGTTGACTGTGAAGTCGTCATCCCGGCCAATCGCTATCCGGCGGCGCTCGCGCAACAGGTTTTCGATGTCCGACTGCACCTTGGCCGTTGAGACGCCGTCCTGCGCGGAAACCATGATGCTGGAGATGGTCGTGGTGCCGCCGATGCGCCTTTGGTGGATTTTCAGCGGCATGATGATCGTGTCATCCTGATCGTCGCCCAGGCCGGATTGTCCCTTACGGGCAAGCACGCCGATGACGGGGCAGGAGATGTTGCTGACCCTGATCGTCTGGCCGACAGGGTTGGCAGAGCCGAACAGTTCCTGACGCACGGTTTCACCCATGATACAGCCAATCTGGCCGCCACGATCTTCTGCGGGTAGGAATTCCCGGCCCAGTGCCAGCGTCCAGTCTTGAGTGATCAGATAGTCGTTCGTGGTGCCGACAACGCTGGTGGCGTGGTTTTTGCCACCATAAATGACGGTCGCAGCCGAGCTGCGGTTGACAGGTGCAACAGCCCTGATGCCGCTCAGCTGGTCTTGCATGGCGATGATGTCATGATCGTTGAAGCGCTTGGCCTCGGTACTCGCACGGCCCGGGCCGAACTGGCCGGGGCGCACGAAAAGCATGTTGGTGCCAAGGCGCGACAGCTCGGATTTCACCTGCGCCGTCGTGCCGTTGCCAATCGTGACCATGGCGATAACCGCGGCCACACCGATGACAACGCCAAGCACGGTAAGAAACGAGCGCAAAATGTTGCGGCTGATGGCGCGCAGGGCAAGGCGTGCAGTTTCAAGAAACATCGAGAGCCTCCTGCCGTTCGGTAGCACTGTCGGATGCCAGCGTCCCATCCACGAAGCGCAGCAACCGGTTGGCATAGGCCGCGATGTCTTCTTCGTGGGTGACCATGACCACTGTGATTCCCTTGTCGCGGTTGAGGGAGGTGATCAGCTCCATGATTTCGGTGCTGGTTTTGGTGTCGAGATTGCCCGTCGGTTCATCGGCTAGGAGCAGAGCAGGGCGGGTCACGATCGCGCGCGCAATGGCAACGCGCTGTTGCTGTCCACCGGAAAGCTCCTGTGTGGTGTGATGCTCACGACCGGCGAGGCCGACCTGCGCCAGCGCCTCCATGGCGCGGGGGCGGCGCTCGGCTGCTTTCATGCCGCGATAGATCAGGGGCAGTTCCACATTCTCAACGGCGGATGTGCGCGGCAAGAGGTTGAAGCCCTGAAACACGAAGCCCAGCATGTGTCGCCGCAGCAGCGTCAACTGTTCGCTTTCAAACCCACTCGTCGGCACGCCCTGAAACAGATATTCCCCGGCACTTGGTGTGTCGAGACAGCCGATGATGTTCATCGATGTCGATTTTCCCGAGCCTGATGGCCCCATGATGGCGACAAATTCGCGTTCCCTGATCGACAGGTTGACGCCATCGAGAGCCCGGATCGTCGCCTCGCCAACACCATATTGCTTGACGACATTTCGAAATTCGATGAGCGGATTTTCCGTCATGGACATCTCACCTCAACTGCTGCGTTGGGTTGCGTCAGTGATGACCTGATCATCTGGCTTGATGTCTCCGGATTTGATGGCCGTAAACTGGCCATCGGTCGCGCCGGTCTCAACAGGCACTGAAACGGGTGCGTTGTCGCGCAACACCCATACGCTGCGTTTCGTCGTATCTTCACCCCCATTGCCGCCGCGCTGGCGCCCCATGCGGGGAGGGCGGAAAAGCCCCATCATGCCTCCGCCACGTGATGCCGATTCGCGCGGTGGCGTATACCGAAGAGCGGCGTTGGGAATGAGTATGGCGTCCTTGACCTGCTCCACCACAATATTGGCGGTGGCCGTCATGCCGGGGCGCAAAAGCAGCTCGGCATTATCAACCGTCAATATGCCTTTGTACGTCACGACGTTGGAAACGGTTTCGGAGGCAAAGCGCACAGTTTGTATCTTCGCCGGGAAGCTTCGTTCGGGATAAGCATCCACATTGAAGGTTGCGGTCTGGCCAGTCTGGACCTTGCCGACATCCGCCTCATCGATTGCCACCTGAAGCTCCATCTGGCGCAGGTCGCCAGCAATGGTGAACAGAACCGGTGCGTTCAGAGAAGATGCCACCGTGGCGCCGGGGTCGACATCGCGCGTCAGCACAACGCCGTTGATTGGCGACACGATCTTTGCCTTGCCAAGATTGAGCTCCGCAAGCCGCAGATCCGCTTCAGCCGACAGAACCGATGCGCCGTTGACCTCAAGCGTGGCGGCGGCAGCGTCATAGGTGAACTGCGCCACCTCAAGGTCTTGCTGGCTGGAAACACGGCTTTGGACCAGCGATCTCAGCCGGTCCATCGATGATTTCGCAGAGCCCAGATCGGCCTTCGCCTTCAGGACGCTGGCCTTGGCGGAGGAGAGCTTGGCGCGCGCGCTCTGCACATCGGCTTCCAGCTTGTTGGTATCCAGCTCTGCCAGAATAGCGCCCGACTTTACCTCGCTGTTATAGGTCACGTTGACCTTGCGAATGGTGCCGGAAAGCTCGCTGGATATATCCACCTGATCGGTGGGCTGAACAGATCCTGTAGAGGTCACGATAACCGCAAGATCACCTTTCTTGGCGTCCTGCGTCGTGTAGGTATAGGCGACACTGGCGCCGCCAGCGACATAATAATAACCCCCGGCACCTGCCAGCACCAACAGCGCGACAGTTATATAAAGCGCGCGGCGTGATTTTTTCTTGCCGGTCCGTGACGTGCTGAGAATGTCCCTCAGGTCTGGCTGGGGGGCGGCGGCGTTTTTGCTTTTGCCAGCGTCATCGGGCGTGGTCATGTGTGGTACCTGCAAGACTTGGCCGAGTTCCAGCGATTTCCAAGGGCGATGCCTGAGAACAATGTCGCATATGATGTCGGCGATACGATTTCCATGGATGGGAAGTCGCACAGCTTTAAGGCAGGAGGAAGTGAAATCTTGGTAATGAAGCTGCGCAACCCCGGGTTCGCAGTGTGATGCGGAAGACAATTCCGGCAATTCACCCCATTCGCGCATTTCGCGAAGCGGGAAGCCGGGCGATGGTGTCGCCCGGCCTCTTGTTGATTATCAGAACTCAGACCATTCCGGCTCATGCTTGACGGCAGCCGCGCCACCGCCAAATGCGCTGGCGAGCTTGCGTCCGAGGCTGCGGGCAGGCGACGGCGCAGGTGCCGAGGCTTTGCTGGCAACACGTGGCCTTGCGGCCATGGAGGTGGGGCGCTGTGCAATGCCGGATTCACCAAGGCGGAATTGGCCGAGCATTTCCGTCAGGCTCTTTGCTTCCTGCGCAAGGGCATGGCTGGCGGCTGTCGATTCTTCCACCATGGCCGCATTCTGCTGCGTACCCTGGTCCATCGTGTTCACTGCCGTGTTAATTTCCTGAAGACCCAGCGACTGCTCGCGGGAGGCTTCGGCAATCGCGTGGACGTGCTTGTTGATTTCCTGCACTTCCGCAGCAATCGTTTCCAGAGACTTGCCGGTTTCGCCAACCAAATTGACGCCGGTGCGAACCTGTTCACCTGATGTGTTGATCAGCGCCTTGATTTCCTTCGCGGCATTTGCGGAGCGGGATGCCAGTTCACGGACTTCCTGAGCAACGACAGCAAAGCCCTTGCCCGCGTCACCTGCACGCGCGGCCTCGACGCCTGCGTTGAGTGCGAGAAGGTTTGTCTGAAACGCGATATCATCGATGACGCCAATGATGTTGGCGATCTCTTTCGAGGAGGTTTCGATCTGGTTCATGGCCTGAATGGCGTTGCGAACGATCTTGCTGGAGTTTTCGGCGCCGTCGCGCGTGCGGACAACCAGTTTGCTGGCCTCGTCAGCGCGCTTTGCGGCGTCCTTAACCGTCGTGGTGATCTCTTCCAGCGCGGCTGCGGTCTGCTCGACTGATGCAGCCTGCTGCTCTGTGCGACGGGAAAGATTGTCTGCTGAGCCAAGAAGCTCGTTTGCACCGGCGCTGATGGCATGTGCGTTGCCGCCAACCGTGTTCATCGCGGCATTAAGCTTTGCGATTGAGTTGTTGAAGTTGCGGCGCAGTCCATCCAGATGCGGAACGAATTCGTTTTCTATGCGGAATGCCAGATCACCATCGGCCAGACGACCAAGGGCTGTTTCCAGTTCGGTAACGGCGAGTTGCAGCTCCTGCGATTCGCGGGCCTTCTGATTGTCTCTTTCCGCACGCTCTGCCTCGGTTGCGAATTGGGCGGCGTCGGCCTGCTGAGAAAGCTTGGCGCGCTCCATGGCATTGTCGCGGAATACTGCGACGGTCTTCGCCATCTCGCCGATCTCATCCTTGCGGTCTGTGCCGTCGATCTCAAGGGCTGTGTCGCCATTTGCCAGGCTCGTCATGCGTTCGCGAAGGCGCGCCATCGGGTTGGTGATGCCAGCATTCGTTACGTAAACCGCAAGCGCAAATGCCACCAGGACGCCCAGGCTGAGGCCGATAATGCTCCATTTGATGGTCGATTCGACGGATGCAGACATCCGATCACCGCCAGAGGTCAGAATTTCCATCATGGCCGTGTTGTTGCCGCCGGTTTCGCTGGAAAGCTGCTTCAGCAGGACGTCATTTTCTTTAAGAACGGCGGGGATTTCGGCACGGTTACCGGCGGCGGCAAGGGCGATTGCCTTATCGGTGTTGGCTTTCACCGCACTCAGGACTGCCAGAATCTTCTGCATTGTCTCCTTGCGGCTTGGCACGGCGACGCCAATTGACTGAAAGCGCTCAGTGGCAACCTGCATGTCCTTGTCGTATTTCGCTTTAACTTCCTTGTAGACGTCGGATGTGGGGTCCTGCTCAATCAAGCGCGATGATATTGCCACCGCGGTCCATACGCCTGCTGACGCTCGCGCGCCCAAAACTGCAGCTTGGCTCTCATTGGTGATGAAGCCGTGATAGATCGTGTTGGCCTGACTGAAGCGGACGGACATGTACGCAATGCCGGATAATGAAAAGACGCCCAAAAGGACGAGCAAAAAAAGGATTTTTGTTTTGATTCCGAAATTTTGAAGCATGAATTCCCCCCGTAACCGACGCACGACAACAGCCGGATCAGTTAACCGCCCAGTAAAATACAGTGTAATTGAATGGAATGCCGTGATGGCTTCGACGAATGCATCATGCCGTCGGTCTTAAACCGCATCGATGACCGAGACTTATTGGCCTAACCGTTAAGAAGCTCTAAAATGTGAGGTACTAGTTATTGCCCTGAACAGATGTCGAGCTGTGGACAGGCATATGATACTTGTCCGGCTAATTTTATTTCTGCTGAAATATATTGCGATGCAAAAAAATGAAAAATTTTTGATTTTCCTGTTGCAGGGCATGGGTGAACCGTGTATCTCCCCAGCATCGAAAGACGGAGTGTAGCGCAGTCTGGTAGCGCATCTGGTTTGGGACCAGAGGGTCGGGAGTTCGAATCTCTCCACTCCGACCATTCGAACTCATTGAAATCATTAGAACCCCTTGCGTAGCATGGCTTTTTGCCCATATTGACGTCACAAATCACGTCACAAAATGGGGTTCTAATGGCTGGCAAGCCTCAGCACTGGAAAGAACGAAACGGGCGGTATTCCGCAAGGGTCGTGGTTCCACCTCCTCTCAGACAATACCTCGATAATCGCGCGGAACTTGAAATTCAGCTGGGCGGCGACCGACGCACAGCGCTACGGAATCATGCGGCAGCCGTTGCTTCAATTCAGAGGCAGATTGGCATCGCACGGCACAAGCATGAGGCCGCGACCGGCCAGCAGCCGAAGGCCATGCCTTATCCTCTCACTCCCCAACAGATTGCTCTTCGGGACTACCAAAGTCAGATCAACTTCGATGCGGAGATTCGTGCGCACGATTCGCGATATGCGCAGATTGAGCCCGATCCGGCATATGATGCGCAGCCGTATCGTGACGGCTTCGCCGGAAAGCTCTCCGATGACGAGCTTGAAGAACTTGTCGGTGCGCGTATTGATCGCACAAGCCTTGCCGGTAATTCTGACGCCGTAAAGGGGACGCCAGAGTGGCGCGCATTGGCGCAAGCGCTTTGCGTTGCGTCTTATGAGGCGGTCGCCCGTCGCTACGAACGTAATGATGGCGACTTTAATGGTAAGCCATCCCATCCCCTTCTTGTGGAGGCGGCCAGTGAGGAAGAGAACCAGCAAGCGGCCTCACCATTCGCAGGCGTTACCTTCGATTGCGTTATGAAAGAGCAGGAGCGACTTGCATCCATCGGCCTAAGCCGCCCGAAGTCAGATGCGACATTGGAGAAGTATCGAAACGCGAAAGCGGATTTCGAGGCATTCCGAAATGATAAGGCTGTTGCCACCATCACTCTTGCGGATGGCAGAGCGTGGCGCGATCAAATGCTTGTCGATGGCAAGCTATCGCGGAAAACCGTGCATGACAAAATTACCATCATTCGAACGCTGATGAGTGAAGCTCATCGCCATTCCGAAAATCAGATGTTTCCAAATGGGGAGCCGTGGGCCGCGCTGGAGCTTCCAGTCGTTCAAAAGGGTGATAGCGCCGACCGAACCTTTTCGCTTAAAGACGCCCGGCACTTCCTTGAGTTTGCCAGAACCGCGACCCGCGCTAGCTTCCGGTGGATACCGTGGATCATCGCTCATACCGGCGCGCGCGTGAATGAAATCACTGTGTTGGAAAAGCGGGATATCTTTGAAGTCGAGGGCTTCTGGTTCATTCATATCCGTGTCGGCAACGGACGAAAAACGAAAACGCATAAAGCCCGAAAGGTGCCGGTGCACCGGGCGCTTATCAATGAAGGCTTCATAGAATGGGTGAATGCTCAATCTGACGGCAAGCTATTTCCCGGCGGCAAGAACGAAGACCAGCGCTTGCGCGAATGGATACATGAGAAGGTTTTCCCTAACCGGACGGATTTGCCGCCGCCTAATCATGGCTTCCGTCATTTGTTCGAGGACGCACTAACCGGAGGTGTAACCGAACGAGCAGCCCGCTACATCACCGGCAGGTCTTCCGGTTCGTCTGCGGATGATTACGGCGGCAGTGACGTAAAGCTTGTTGAGATTGCAAAACAAATGGAGTTGGTGCGAGACATTATCACGAAAGAGAAATGATCATTTATTTTCGATAAATCATCGATTTTCTTGATTTCCGGGATTCACAGGCGATTCTTCACGTGAGACTATATTCCTAGTTATAAAAGGAATGTTGTCCTTATGGGATTTTGGAATGAGGTGAAGAGCAAGATTGGTTTGGGAGAGCGTAAAGCTTATGCCCTGTCCGATCCTGCAATTGCTGGACTGTTTGGTGTCCGCTCAACTGTGAGCGGCGTCAATGTCGGTGGCCTTTCTGCGCTCTATATTCCTGCCGTCCTGCAAGCCGTCCGGTTGATCTCGGAAAGCGTTGGTTCGCTCCCGGTCAAACTTTATCAGGAAACCGGAAAGTCGAAAGAGGTCGATAGCGGCCACTCGGCATCCAAGATTGTCCACAAGCGGGCGAACGAATGGACAGGTGCCGGAAAACTCCGCACCGAACTAACCGCCGACGCCCTGATTTACGGCAACGGCTTTGCCCGTGTTGCTCGCTATCCTGATGGGCGGCCATTTGAATTGATCCGACTGAAGCCCGGCACCGTTTCGATTGTCGAAGACCTCCACGCAGCCGCACCCCCGATCTATCGCGTTACGGAAAATGGCGGCTCTACAGAATACCCCCATACCGAAATCCTCCACATTCCGTCTTTCCTTGGCCGCGCCCCTGTCACCTTTGGCAGAGAGGCGATTGGCCTTTCCGCCGTTCTTGAACGTGACGCTGCGCATCTCTTCGGCAGCGGACGCCGCCCGTCCGGCGTGATCTCCAATGAAAAAGCACAGATGGGGGATGCTGGCGCGAACGCCATCACCAACATTCGTAAATCGTTCCGCGAGTGGCAGCGCAGCGCATCCGGCGACCCCCTGATTATGGATAGTGGCTGGAAATATGATGCCCCGGCCATGACCAGCACCGACGCGCAATTTCTTGAGCACCGGCTTGAACAGGTCCGCGAAATTGCCCGTGTCTTCGGCGTCCCGCCGACGATGCTATTCGAGCTTACTCGCGGCACATGGTCGAACACCGAACAGATGGGCGCGCAGTTCCTTCAGCTTTGCCTTCGGCCTTGGCTGGACACTTGGCAGGATGCGCTTGCAACCGTGCTTCTCACAGAAGATGAACAAGACACCTACTATTTTGAGTTTGTCACCGACGATCTTATGCGTGCCGACGCGGCAAGCCGCACTGCGAACATGACGGCACTTGTTACCGCCCGCGTCCTTGCCCCGAACGAAGCCCGTGCAATCCTCAATCTCCCGCCGCTTCCTGGTGGTGACGAACTCACCAATCCCCACACCACCAGCAACGCCGCGCCGATCACCGCCCCGGCTAAGGAACCCGCATGACCGAACACCACGCATTCTTTGGCGACGGTGAAAAGCTTTTCGCTTTTCCAACCCGCGAACTGATCGAAGAACTTGAGCGCAAGACTGGACAAGGAGTTGGCGCTCTGTTCCGCCGTTTCCGTTCCAGCGACTACAGCTTTTCAGACGTAACCGAAGTTATCCGGCTTGGCCTGATCGGCGGCGGCACCACACCCACCGATGCCGACAAGCTTGTTTCCGTCTATGCCATTGGCCGCCCGCTTGCCGAAGTTTTTGCCGTCGCGGATGGCGTCATCACCATGTTGTTCTTCGGTGCCGAAACTGAAGCAGACGCAATCAATGACGCGCTGAAGCAGGTAGCGGCATGATCGAAGCCGAAAACCTAGAAATCAAAGCAGACGTGACGATTGACGACACCGGCACAGTGACCGGTATCGCTTGGCCGTTCGGTAAACCAGACAGCTACGGCGACCTTATCGAACCGGATGCCTTCGGCTTCGCCCCCGAAATCCCCATGCTCCTTGAGCATGACGGGCGAAAGGTTGTCGGCATCTGGAACAGCCATTCCGTTACGGAAACCGGCCTTGAAGTGAAGGGCCGCTTGTTTGTCGAAGGTGTTGCACCCTCAAAAGAAGCCCGCCGCCATCTCAAAGCTGGCGTCATGCGTGGCCTGTCCATCGGCTACACGCTCCACGAACACAAGGCCCGCCCTGAAGGCGGTCGCGTTCTAACCCGCCTCACCATCAACGAAATCAGCTTGTGCCGCCGTCCTGTCCACCCAGACGCACGGACCATTGAAGTTAAATCCATCATCGAAGGAAACAGCATGGAAAACGAAGCAGAAGTCGAAACCAAGAACTCCGACCCGGTTGTGTCTGTTGAGGAAGTGAAAGCCCTCAAAGACGAAATCGCCACCATCAAGGCGAAGATGAACCGCCGCCCGGCATCCGCGAATAACAACCATCCAAGCGCTGCGAATGACAACCCGAACGAGGCGAAGGCGTTTACGGACTACATTCGTTCGGGTGACGCACGCGAAGCGAAATCCCTCGGTTTTGCAGCACCGTCCACCGGCGGTATTCTTGCACCGGAAGCCGTAGCCACCACGATTTTGGAGAAAGTGGCTGAATTCTCTCCTGTTCGTGGCCTTGCGCAGACTATCGCCATGTCCGGCCCGTTGCTTCAGCTTCCGCGCCTTGTGGATGAAGTGACGGTCGGTGAAGTTGGCGAAACCACAAATCGCCCTGAAAGCGAACCGACTTTCGACCAGATCGACATCAAAGCATTCGAGATGGCCGTCATCGTGCCAGTTACGCGCATCCTTCTGGAAGATGCCCAGATCGATCTTGCCGCCTACCTGTCCAACCATATCGCCCGCCGTTTCGGCCAGAAAGAAGCGGCGTGGTTCGTCAAGGGCAATGGCACATCACAAGCTGAAGGCGTCTTGAACTCGGCAGACGTGCAGGAAGTCGAAGGCTCTTTTGCACAGGGCGATATCGCCGCTGATAGCCTGATCGATCTCTTTTACAAGATCAAAACCGCCTACAGCACGAATGGTTCGTGGCTCATGAATCGCTCCACCATGGCGACCGTCCGTAAGCTCAAAGACACCGATGGCACCTATTTGTGGCAACCGTCCATCACGGCAGGCCAGCCGCCGCTCTTGCTCGGTCGCCCGGTCTTCGAAGGCGTTGATATGCCAGATGTTGCCGTCGGTGCCACACCGGTTGTCTTCGGTGACTTTGCCAACGGTTACGCCGTTGCTGATCGCGTTGGCTTCGACATCATCCGCGATGATCTCACGGGTGCCGGTAACGGTATCGTCAAGCTCCACGCCCGCCGTCGTGTTGGTGGCCGCGTGATTATGGGCGAAGCACTCGCAAAGCTGAAGATCGCCGCATAACCATGGAAAAACGGCGCGCATACGAACAGGTAGAAATCAGTCATGGTGGCAACACCCTGACCCTTCGCCCTTCGTTGCGCGCCGCAACCATCCTTGAACAGCGCCACGGCCTTCCGGCACTCCACAAGGCGCTGCACGATCTCAACATCACAATCATTTCCGAAATCTTGACGTTGACGAGCCGTCAAGATGCAGCGGCGTTGCTATCCACCACCACGGCAACGCCGCTGCTTCCCTTTTTCCTATCCGTCCGTGCACCGCTGACAGAGTTTGTTTCGATGCTTACACCAGCATCCGAACCTACCGCCAAACGCAAAGCCCAAACAGGCACGCCGGTGACGTGGGCCGAAGTCTATGCCGCCCTCTATGACCGTGCGACCGGATGGCTTGGCTGGACACCGGAACAGGCATGGAACGCCACGCCGACAGAAATTGACCGTGCATATCGCGCCCATCTGGAAAAGCTGAAAGCCATCCACGGCGGCGGCACAGATGACAAGGAACCCGACCCGGAACAGGTAGAGCGCAATGTTGCCGCTGGCCTTGATCCTGAATTTGATCGCTCCGGCCTTCACGCCCTCAAGGGTCTTGGGGGGAAGCGATGAACCGGCCACCACGTCTATGCTCTTGTGGCACCATCGTTCCACATGGCCAGCTTTGCGAGTGCCAGCGCCGTTTGAAGCGCGAACGCAATACCCGGCACGACAACCGCCGTCCTTCAGCGCGTGCGCGTGGATATAACCATGAATGGCGCAAGGCCCGTGTTGAATACCTCACCATGCACCCGTCATGCCGCATGTGCGGAAACCCCGCTACCGTGGTTGATCACATCATTCCGCACCGTGGCGACAAGCGCCTCTTCTGGCACCGCGCAAACTGGCAGCAGTTGTGCCAGCCCTGCCATGACCGGGTGAAGCAGCGGCAGGAGCGCGCTCGATGAGGTTAGGTCTTTTGCTTCTGTATCCATTCAAGAGCCTCAGCTCTGCTGGAGAAACCGACATCGAAGTTCACTTTGTGAATCCGTCGACCATTCTTCTCAATGATATGACCGACATCAAAGAATTCAGCTACGTGCCCATCGGCGTCAGCAATCGTTTGCCGATGAAGGTAGAAATTGCCGTGCTCTTCAACGTCCATATTTTTATACCCTCTAAAAGTGTGTGGCTGTCTACCTACCACATTTATTTGGCGAATGTCGAACAGTCGGGAGATGCTTCTCCATGACGCCCGCCGAACACGCCAGACAGATCGACAGGGAAGAGTTTGCAGCAGAGTGCGCAGCCGTGCGCGAACGCGCCGTTGCGTATTCACGGCGCTGCCAAACGGCCAGAGCGGACAGGATAACTGCTTGGCTGAACGAGAATAAGAACAACCAAACGCCACGGCCCCGCCGCGTCATTGCCAGACCAAACCGAAACGCCGTTGAAGCGGCAAGCCGCGCCAATGCAGCAAAGGCAAAGCAATACGTTGCCTTCGGCCAATCCCGTTCTTTGCGCGAATGGGCAGAAGAAACAGGTATCGTGGAAGGCACAATCCGCAGCCGTCTCAATTACGGGTGGACGCTTGAAGATGCGTTGCGCCGTAAGGTGCAGGAACACCGCGAGAGAGCACCGGGGGGTGTCTTCCGACTTCAGCCCTCCAAGGGGACCGGCGCGGGGAGCACCTTGCAAGAGACCCCGAATATAACTTTTTCACAGGAAGCAGCCGAATGACAGGCATCACGCCGGAACTGGCGAAGCAACATATGCGCATCGATCACGGCGACGAAGACGCTTTGATCATGCTCTATATCGAAGCCGCCGAACAATATGTTGCCCACTACATCGGCAGGACGCTTGCCGATCTGAATCCGTTTCCGGCTGATCTCAAGTTGGCAATCCTTCGGCTTGTCGCCTTCTATTATGAGTGCCGGAACATCGCCACGTTCGGTTTGTCCTCGCAGATCGCGCCGCAAGGCGTTGCCGTGACGCTCGATAACTACCGTGAAAGGTGGTTCCACGATGGCGAATGATGGTCTGGACAACCTCATGGCGGCAATGGATCGCGTGAAGAACGCACCGCGCAAGAGCATCAACACGGCGCTTATCTCATCGGCGGAAGAACTGGCCGCGATGCAGCGGCACCTTGCGCCCGACGATCCGGCGACGAGCGCGCCCGATCTCAAGACCTCTATTGCCGTCACCGGCCCCGGCCAGATGACACCGCCGTATAGCCAGCCGGGCGGTTCCCGCGTGGCAGGTGAGAACGAGGTGATCGTGACCGCTGGAAATACAGACGTTCGCTATCCGCATCTTGTCGAATACGGGACCAGTAAGACCGAAGCGCAGCCGTTTTTCTGGCCTGCCGTTCGCCTTCTCCGCAAACGACTTCAGCAACGCATTGATCGTGCCGGGCGCAAGGCCGTCCGTGACGCATGGAAAGGATGATCTTGGAACCCGTTCTTGCCCTTCAGACCGCCCTTCGTTCGCGGCTTATCAATAAGCCAGACGTGACGGCGCTTGTCCCTGCCGATCATATCCGCGCCGGAAGCATACGCCCCGACAAGACGCCGTGCATCACCATGAGTGACGGCACCACGACCTTGCACGGCAATGATTATTCCAGCCAGAGTGCAGCGTGGGTTTGCCTCGACATTCATGTCTGGACGCTGGGTGCCGGACAGGATGCCGCCAAGGAAATCACCGGCACCGTTGCCGCCGCCCTGTCCAAATACAATCTGCCAATCGACGGCGGATATTGCGACCATTTCAAAGTTACCGGAACCCGGTTCCCACGCGACCCGGACCCTAGTTATGGGCATGCCGTCCTGTCCGTCGAAGCCCTCATTCGGTGGATGGCTTAATGCTCAACATCGGAAACATGGATCGCCGTATCACCATCGACCGACAGACCGAAACCGTGAAGCCATCCGGCGACGTGGTGAAAGTCTGGACGCCGCTTGCCGTGGTATGGGCCGAAGTGCTTCAGCAGACGGCTACAGAATTCTTCACCGGCTTCGGTGAAGCTGAAACCGGCACCATGATTTTCCGTGTCAGATATCGCCCTGGCATCACGACCGCCGACCGTATCACCTATCAGGGACAATCTTACGGACTGAAGGAAATCAAGGAACTCGGCAGGCTTGAAGCCCTTGAGCTTCGCGGCGAGGTCATCAAATGACCCATCTTCGCGGCGTGAAACCACCCATTCAATCCGACGCAGGCGCGCTCAAAAAAGCACCCGCCGCGCCGAAGCACCTTTCGGAATACGCCCGTGCCGAATGGAAACGGATCATGCCCGGCCTTATTGAACGTGGCATCATCACCCGTGGTGATCTTGGCGGCGTCGAAGATTATTGCCGCGCCCGTGGCCTTGTTCGTGAAATCGAAGATGCGCTTCGCACCTCTGGCGATATCGACCTAAAGCTTTGCCGCGCACAGGACAAGGCAATGCAAACGGCCCGACAGCTTGCCGCCGAATACGGTCTTTCGCCTGTATCGCGTGCGCGTGTTGGCAGCGCCATCGCTACAGACGACAGCGATAATCCGTTGGCGGTGCATTGATGGCTAGCACCTATCCCAATTGGATTTTTGACGGCAGCGACATTCCCGACCCCTTCGGCTATGGCGAACGGGCCGTGAGGTTTCTTAGGTTGCTGAAGCATCCGAACAGCACCGCGCCGAAGTCCGCTTTCCAGCTTCACGATTGGCAGGAACGGATTGTCCGCCGTATCTACGGACCCCGGCACCCGGACGGCAGGCGCATTGTCGAAACCGTGTTCTGGATGATCCCTCGCGGCAATCGTAAGACCAGCCTTGCCGCTGCCCTTGCCCTGCTTCACACCATCGGCCCGGAACGTGTTCCTGCCGGACAGGTGATCTTTGCCGCGTCCGACCGAGAACAGGCTGGCCTTGGCTTCAAGGAAGCCGCCAATATCGTTCGCATGGACAAGCGGCTTGTCGCCGCAACTCGCATTTATGACGCCCATAACAGCGCCAAGAAGATCGCTCTCAAGTCCGAAGGTGTCGAGCTTCAGGCGATTTCCAGCGACGGCGCAGCCCAGCACGGCAAGACGCCCGCGTTCGTTCTCGTGGATGAAATTCACGTCTGGAAGGGCCGCGACCTTTGGGAAGCGCTCAAGTCCGGCATGGTCAAGACCAGCGGCACGTTGATGGTGATCGCCACGACTGCCGGGCGCGGTTCCGAAAACCTTGGCTTTGCCGAATACGACTATGCCCGCAAGGTCGCGCTTGGCGAAATCGACAACCCGGCATATCTGCCGATCATCTTCGAAGCGGCACCCGGCGACGATTGGCAGGACGAAGCCGTTTGGCATCGCTGCAATCCCGGCCTTGCTAACGGATTCCCGAACTTGAACGCCCTTCGCACCGCTGCGCGGGAAGCCGCCCACCGACCCGCCGAACGATTCGCATTCCAGCAGTTCAACTTGAATGTATGGATGGCGGCTTCCCGCGATCCGCTGTTCGACATGGCAGTTTATGACGCAGGGCGCGATCCGAACTTTGACCTTGGCGACCTCGAAAGCCTGCCGTGCTGGCTTGGTGTCGACTTATCACGCTCCGGTGACTTGACCGCCGTTGTCGGCGCATGGAAACACGATGACGGGCGCGTGTCCGTCCATCCGTGGTTCTTCCTGCCCTCCGATGGTTTGGAAGACAAAGCGCGGCTTGAACAGATTCCATATCCCCGGTGGCGCGACGATGGCCTTTTGAATGTCATTGACGGGCCGGTGATCGAACCGGACGCCGTTGCCGATCATATCATTGACCTTTGCGGACGCTTCGACGTGCAAGAGGTGGTCTTTGACCCGTCGCTTGCCGCGCCCATCATGCACAAGCTCATCGACCACGGCATCAACGTGCTTCAGGTTCGTCAGACGCCCGTGAATATGCACGGCCCGATTTGCGATCTTGAGCGTATCGTTAACGGCAAGCGTATCCGGCACGACGATCACCCCATCCTCCGCAACCACTTCGAAAGCGTCGTGGTGAAGCGTTCAACCAACGCGGGGGAGCTGGTCACAATGCACAAGGGAACTCGCCACAGCAACCATATCGATGGCGCTATCGCTTCCGCGCTGGCTGTGTCCCGCGCCGCCGCGAACGACAACCGCCGATCCATTTTTGACCTTGATCCCGACGATTTTGACCGGCTCCGCGAGAAAGCCGAAGCAGCATAGGAGCCACAAGATGGCAGATGACGAACAGCGCCTTTTGGTCTCGTTTGAGGCCCGGCTTACGAAATTCGAACGTGACCTTGAGCGCGGCAAGAACCGAACCCGCCGCGATTTCGGCCAGATGAAGAAGGATGCCGAAAACGCCGGTTCGGGTATTTCGAAGGCCATGGACGGCGCAATGAAGACCATGGGCGCATTCGGCAAGGGTTTGGCCGGTGGCATTCTTGGTGGCTTGGCGATTGGTGGTCTGGACGCCATCATCGGGCGCGTTTCTGATCTGACGAAGGGCGTTGCAAATATTGGCAATGAAGCCAAACGTGCCGGTCTATCCAGTCGCGCCTTCCAAGAGCTTTCACATGTTGCCGATCAAGCACGCATCCCGGTTGATGCCCTTGTAGACGGAATGAAAGAGCTTTCGCTTCGTGCCGATGAATTCATCATCACCGGCAAAGGCAGTTCCGCCGATGCCTTTGCCCGCCTTGGCTACAGCGCCACGGACCTGAAGCGCAAACTTGCCGACCCGAACGAACTGCTTATCGAAATCATTGATCGCCTTCAGCAATTCGATAAGGCCGCGCAAATCCGCATTGCTGACGAACTGTTCGGCGGCACGGGTGGCGAACGGTTTGTTGAACTTCTATCACGAGGTGCTGAAGGCATCCGCGCCACGATCAAAGAAGCGCATGATCTTGGCCTTGTTCTGGATGATGACGTCATTCGGCGCGCCGACGAAATCGACCGGAAGTTTTCGAAGATCACCACCACCGTTGGCACCGGCCTGAAAGCTGCCGTAGTGGAAATCGTCGGCGCTATGGATGATTGGCTTGATCGCTTCAACCGTATCGAAGAACAGACGACCCGGAATGTGCAAGGTGCGCTAACCGGCGTTTACGACAAGCTCCAAGAGGCCAAAGAACGGCTGGCAGACCTTCAGCTTGATAAGGTGGCGTTCCCCGGCGATGCTGCCGTAGACCTTAATATCGAACGCCAGACCGCCCTTATGGAAGAATTGACTGGCGAAGCGATGCGCCTTCGCGATATTCTGGACCGGCGCAACGGCTATTCCGACACCTTCATTTATAAGACAGGTGAGCAAGCCAAGGGTGCGAAACCTGCGATCACCGATCTGAACGCTGCCATGAGCGGCACCGACAGCGCCGCCGCGAAGGCCACGGCCAACATTAAAAACTTCGGTGACGCTATCCGCGCCTTGAAGGAGGAAGTGCCGGAACTGGCAAAGTCGCTGGCCGATCTAGACAAGAAAGTCCAGATCGATGCCGTTTATCAGAAGTCGCTTTCCATGGCGCAAGGCCAGCGCGAAATCGCACTTGCGAACGAGATGCGCGGCAAGGCGCTGGCTTCTGTAAACATCAAGAGCGCAACCGATGACCCGGCCAGCTACCTTTCGACGGTCCTGGCATCGGGTAAAGGTGCGTCACATATTACTGGCATGCAGGCGGATTTCCAGAAGCGCCTTGCCACGATGATTTCATCCATGCCTGCCAATCTTCAGGGCAGCGTGACAGTCAATTCCGGTTTCCGTTCTGTTGAGCGCCAACAAGAGCTTTGGTTGCAGGCACTCAAGAAATACGGTTCGCCGGAAGCAGCCCGTAAGTGGGTGGCACCACCCGGCAACAGTCAGCATAACAAGGGCAACGCCGCCGATCTCGGTTATGGTTCCGACGTGGCCCGGCAGTGGGTGCATTCGAACGCCAACCAATTCGGCCTGTCCTTCCCGCTGAAGAATGAGAACTGGCATATCGAGGATGCCAGCGCCCGGTCCAAGGACACAACTGCCGAGATTGATCGGCTTACACAGGCGGCCACACGCCAGAGCGACGCATACAGCCAGATCACGCAAGGCGCACGGCAGTATTCCGATGCGCAGCGGCTTGAACAGCAAACCATTAGTATGACGGCACGGCAAGCGCAGGCGCTGCGATACGAGCAAGACATGCTCAATGAAGCGCAGCGGGCAGGTATTCAGCTTTCGCCGCAACAGCGTAGCGAAATTGCCCAGCTTGCGCAGGGTATGGCACAAGCCGAAATGGCGACCGGACGCCTTCGCGAGAAACAGGAAGGGCTTGCGGAAGCCGGGCAATTCTTCGGCACACAGATTACCGACGCCCTTACCGGGCTTCTCTCCGGCACCATGACGGCGGAACAGGCATTGCAGAGCATGCTTCAAACGCTAATCAAGGTTGGCCTACAAGCCATGCTAATGGGTGAGGGGCCGCTTGCTGGGTTGTTCGGCATGGGTGGAAAGTCCGGTGGTGGCTTCGGTGGCATCCTTGGCGCACTCTTCGGTGGCTTGTTCGGTTTTGAGAGCGGCGGTTACACCGGCGACGGCGGCAAGAGTGAGCCGGCTGGCGTTGTCCATCGTGGCGAGTTTGTCATGTCGAAGGCAGCCGTAAATCGGATTGGCGTCGGCAATTTGGACGCCATGCACCGGGGAGCGCTAAAAGGTTATTCTGATGGCGGATACGTCATGGATGCACCAACGCTCTCCACGGGATTCACCGGCGGCGCTAGCGCCAACCAAAATCAGGCAATTAGCATTTCTGCCCCCATCACCGTGAATGGTTCGGCTGGCACACCTGAACAAAACAACGACCTTGCCGCCAAGATGGCAAAGCAGATGGACGCGACCATGCGCGGCGTTGTCGCGGATGAGATGCGCAGACAGACAAGGCCCGGTAATTTCGCAAACAGCCGGAGCCGCTAACCGATGGACTCAGGTTCCGCCAAAGCGAGTCACAGATTCGCATGTGGTGGGCCGGGCAGGGGAAGACACCAGAAAAGCCGAAAGGCTCTCCACGGGCTCCTATGAGTCTTTTTGTAGTGGCGAGCGTTTTCGGGGACCGGAGAGGGTGTTGAGCTAATCTGCGGACGCTTAAATCCGTCCAGACTATAAGAAGGGCTTTTTTCAGCTCTTTTTTTCCTCACTCATTATAATAGTATGGACCGGGTTAAGTGTCCGCAAATTGACCTCTCCGGTCCTCAACCCGACACACTCCGGTTCCCAAAAACTATGCCGTCGAGAGTGAACCTTCTCGGTCCTCCGATAAACTTGTGCCGGTCCGCATTTACTCCCTGCATGCGATTTCGAGATTGCTATAGCTGCATTTATGAACACGGCGAAGTGTTCTAGGTCGGGTGGTTTTTGGTCCTTTCCACCCGGCCTGACTTCGCAAAACGACCTGCAAAGAAGGAACCGCCGCAATGGGCAGACCCCAAAAATATCAGACGGAGGTGGATCGGCAAGCTGCCCGTCGCCTTAGCGACGCCGCACGAAAGCGGCGCAAGCGCGCCGTAGACAGTGCGGCCAAGAATGCCCTCAAAAAAGACCCAACCAAACGTAAGGACGCTGCCGTGAACGCTGGATACCCTGTCGCCCCGATCAATGACGATACACTTGAAATGATCAAGGCAATTCTAGAAGTGGCGGGTGATCTTTCATGGGCCGGTGGTGCGATGCGTGCTAGAACTCGCGATATCGAAAAGGCATGCATCGCGCTGATGCAGGAGTGGGAGGCGGAAAATCACCTTCAGCTTCCGTCCCTCGAAGATACTGGCGAAAGCGTCCTTTGGAACTACATTGCTGAAGGTAGCAATGGCCCTGTCAATTTCAGCTACACCCTGACGTTTGGGGAGCGCTGGAATAAGTTTCACAGCACCTTGCGCCTTCTGGCGTTCTTTGACGAACGCAACGGCAAGAACAATCGTAAAAAGCAGCGCCATGCGGAAACCGAAAAAAACGAAGCCGTTGCCGCCGGTCTGACCGTCGCCAAACTTCGTGATCGAAAGGACGCCGTGGCAAAGCAGAAATGGGAAGATAAAACGCAAACCGCTTTTCATCGCGCCAAATCTGAAGAGGCACTTGCAAAGCATACCGCCCGAATTGAGCGCGAAAGCACCGACCGCATGGAGCGGCAAGAGACATTCGGGCGCTTCTAGCGTTCAGACTTTCCCCAAATAAGTAAGCGCTTACTTAATCTAACCATATGATTTTGTTATAAAAATATTGAATCTTCCACTAGACGACCGATTCGACGCACGTTAAGATTCTGCCATCACCAACAGAGCGGAACAGCATGCGCATTACATTTATTCCTTCAACCACCTTCGACAATCTCACCTCCGGCCTTGCCGCCGACATTGCAAAGCTTCAGCCGGATATCTTCTCCGGTGACATCGCACCTCACCAGATCGCGGAATTGCTCTGCGGCTACGGCGTCATGCCGGAAGACATCGCGAAGCAGGTTATCGAAGACATGCGCCACGAAGCCACCCGACAGCTTGAGGTCGGTATTCCGTCGATTGTCCTGCCGGAGGCGTAATTTCCTCTTGCAGCGGATCATGATGTCGGTTACACCAACACCGACACCAAGCAAGGAAAATCAAATATGGCGCTTAGCAACGCTGAAAAAGTTCGAGCATACCGGGAACGTCAGAGAGCTAAAAAGAAGTCGGAACTCCTCGTTCAGGAGGCCAATGCCGACACTAAGACGATTATGAAGACGCCCTTTTGGCAGCGATATCAGGCTGATGGCAACGCAAGTCTGGTTGAAAATGTGCTGGACCTTGCAGGTATCGAAATGCCAGCGTTCGTGGATGACAGCGATCCAAAATCCGCGTCCGGTGAGACCGAACGCGGCTTTGCCGATGACGGCATACCGGAACTAAGCCCCTTTGCGAAAGGTGGGGGATCGCTCGCCCGTGCCGAAATTATGATCGGCAGTTTGATTGATGCAGCCGCATCGCTAGCGCAGATCGTGAACAATTATAAGCGGGACGAAATCAACGCCCGCATCGCTGAACTTGAGCAATCTGACCTGTCAGACCCGGCAGCGAAAAAGATGGCTTTCGCCGACATGGCTCGGCTGGAGAAGATGCTGGACCAGCTTGATAGGCAGGTTCGGTGGACCTTTCCGCAATGGAAGGTCACGGGCGAGTAATTGCCTGAATGCCCTACCGGAAGCGGCTGCAACCGCTCCGGTAGGATGGAGTGCCGATCACAAATCAACCTTCCACGGCCAATGGCCAGAAAGATATTACCATGTCTGATGAACAAATGAACCTCGCCTCCATCTCTGCACGAGAGCTTTTTGAAGAGTGGGCAAGAACCGAGATTTCATTCTTTGACGAACTTGGGCGAGAACAGATGACAACATATGGCGAGGAGTTGGTGACGCAGCATAATGATTTCATCGTCATCGATTTGTGCTTGGATGGACGTGACGATCCTGCCGACCAAATGAGAGCTGCTGAAGAGGAGCTTGAGAGCGCCCTGAAAAGTCTCCAGCTAGCTCGAAAATCTTTCTCTGCATGGCAAGAAGAGCGTATCATCATGCCAGAAGAGCCGGACGACAGAAACTATGAACTGCATCTGGCGTGGCAGCGGGCTGCAAACGCGGCAGAAGCGAATCCGCGATATCTTCCAACGACGCCTCAACCGAGCGAGGAAGCTACATTCCTTGAAGACGGCAGAAAGCCAGCACCACTTTCGGAACCAGAATTTGTGGAAATGACGCCGGAAGATCAAGCCAACATTCAGTCTGAATAGCCTCATTTAATCGATAAATAGCCCGCCTAATGCAACAGGCGGGCTTTTGCGGCTCGGTGGCTTTTGGGATGATACCTCTTTGGCCCATTGCCGCCATGATTTATCCCCTGATTTGAAAATAGAGCTTTACAAACAATCAGCCTAGACCTAGAACAAATAAAGAACATTTAGAGAGTCTGCATTCAACTTTTGAGTGGGACAAAAAAACTTCTGTGTTTCTTAGTTGCTTTGGGTTGCGAGTCTAATTTCCCGCTTTTAGGGTGCTTTCAATCAGGAGGCTCACTATGGCAAGAAAAATTAAAGTATCCGCATCTGCGCTTAACATTCGACTGCATCCGCACGAGCAGGGAACCTATTCAAAGTGGCTGCGAACTGTATATCGGAAAAAAATTATTGGTCCGGTTCACGGCGATCGACATGGAATGATATCATCGCTTGATACTCGTCAAGAAATTGATGGAATAGTTACCGGCCTAATCACAACCTTCGTGAAATTCGACAAAGACGCAGAGTGGTTTAATTCAGCAGAATTAAAAGAGGCCACTGAGGATGAGCTATCAGAAATCGAAATTCCTCCGGATTTACACTACAATCCGGCCTATTTTTACTTCACCTTGCATGAGAAAACCCACAAGCTTTATTTTCAGACTTATTCAAAAGGAGACACATTTACTCCTTTGTCAGCAAAGAAGTTTTTTGGGCACCTCGCCAAAAATATCGATGTGATGAAAGATTTTGGAGAGGCGCAAATATCTCTGGTTCAAGAAAAAGCTAGCCTCGACCGAATGTTTAAGATCGACCGGATCACAGAAATATCGATAACTATTGCTAAGCCTAATACTGATATCTTTGATGATGACTTTGATAAGAACATTGAAAATCACCTAGCGGAGACCCACAGTCGAGCAATAACGATATCTTATAAAGCGGATGCAGGTGGATCAATTCAGCCGGATGGCGATATTAGAAAAATCAGCAACGTTGCTCTCAGCAATGGATCAGTGGAGGTTAAGGGGCGCGATGAAAAGGGTGCGGTTAAGCTGAACAGCGAAGACTATCCGTTGGAACTACACGATAAATATGACCCAGACGCTAAGCAAGAACGTAGTGCTTTTTTGGCGTTGTTGCCCATCTTCGGAGCTGCCTTTAGGTAGATATGTTCAAACAGTGGAAAACATTATATCGGTGGCTTCGTCGCTACTTTCACGCTTATGGCGGGGTCGTCGGAATTCTGGGCTCTCCCATATTCGGGGTGGCGGTAATTGTCAGTGCGTTAAGTTATTCGATCTGGCTGTCGCCTACATGGGTAGACAAGGTTGATTCCTTAATCCCAAGCCTCTTGGGGTTCAGTCTAGGAACCTATGCTATTCTGTTTAGCCTCGTTAGCTCCCGGATAAAGGGAACTCTGCGCGCTTTGACCACAAGTTCTGGTGTTACTTACCTTGAATCGATAAACGCGACGTTTTTCCATTTCATAATGGTTCAAGTCGTCACGCTTCTCTGGGCAATTCTATTCAAGGGCAGTTGGTTTTTTGATGCGCTTGATTTTGTAGGCGGTGACGCATCTTGGGTTTCGACAGCTAAATGGTGGGCTTTTCGTAGCGGTGCTTTTGGCGGTTTCGTAATGTTGACTTACTCGATACTACTGACAATAGCGGCAGCGCTGGCCGTTTATCGACTTGCGATAATCAAAGACCCAAAAGAAGATGATTGATCGGTGACATCTGAAAAATTGTCACAAAAGGATCACCGTCACAACGTCACAAATTAGAAATATCTAATTGAAAATTTATCTATTAAAAGCAATATCTTAAATCGATTTAAAGTGGAGAGATGGCGATTTCGAATCTCTCCACTCCGACCACTTTCTTAAAAGCCATGATTTCAATGGCTTGCAAAAATCCCATAAAGTTTCAGTTTAAAATGAATGTCGATAAAAGTCGGCGTTCGAGATTTAATATCTGGCTCTACGCCAGATATTGGAAATAGCCCCATGCGGCAGCAAAGAATGCGATGACAGCGGCAATGACCGCCAGTTTGCGCATTTGTGGATTTGGCTTGCGCGGCTGCTTAGGTGGCTCTGGCTTGCGAAATTTAATAACGTTCTCGTTCATCTATCATATCCTTTTCAGTGCGTGCCGATAGAATATGCTTCTCGGGCAGGGCGCAAGACTGGGCTGAAAAATTTCAAGACTTGTGGTTTTTATGGTTTCCGCAACAAGGGCGTAGCGATCCGCTTGACTTCACGGATGAGTCGGTTCAATTGAGTTTTGCACGCGCATTGTTCTCGATATATGATGCGTTGTGGCCAGAAAAAGCGGTAGACCGCTTGATCGCAAGACCGGAGCAGTTTGGAATGTCTGCAAAAATTTATCGCCCAGCCAAGACGGCCATGCAATCTGGCAAGGCAAAGACAAACCTGTGGGTGTTGGAATTTGACGCCGAGGTTCCGCGCAGAATTGATCCGATCATGGGATACACTTCTACGTCTGATATGCAGCAGCAGGTCAAGCTGTCGTTCGAAACACAGGAACAGGCCGAAGCCTATGCTCAGCGCAAGGGCATCGAGTACCGCGTGATCCAACCCCAGGAAGCAACCCGCAAGGTCGTTTCCTACACCGACAATTTCAAGTACAGCCGCACCCAGCCCTGGACGCACTGAATATAGAGATAAAGGCCCCTTAGCTCAGCTGGATAGAGCACCTGCCTTCTAAGCAGGTTGTCGCAGGTTCGATTCCTGCAGGGGTCGCCACTCTTTTTTTAAGTATTTGATTTTAAATGGCTATCTCGGGCCGCGCCCACACCAGATTGAGAGTGTGGGGATAGATCGTTCTCGTTTAGTTTTTTCGCGGCTGAAGTTGATAGCTTCCTTTTGTCCGCTTTCCGGGTATAGAGCGCAGCCATTGCGTCAGATGACCACCCGAACAGAGCCTTGAGTTCTGAATTACTCCCCCCTGCTTCTGCCAACTGTTGAGCCAACGTCTTTCTGATGCCGTGCGCTCGGGATTTAACGTCCGCCTCTGCACATACCGCGCCAAACCAGTTCCCAAACGATTCTTTGCTCTTGAATGGACGCTTGTTTTTTTCCGTAACAAAATATGCCAGATGACCCGTTTTCACCTTCGATAAGCTCTCTTTGAGAATCGGGTTCAACGGTATGTAAAGTTCAGCGTCGTTCTTGGATGCTTTGACCTCTATGGCATCATCCTTGATATGCTGCGGACCGATCCTCCACACGTCGCCCCGGCGAAGCCCGGTGAATAGGATCATCTCCATAGCAAGGCGCGCTTGCGTTCCGGGGCCATGTGTCTGGTAGAACTTTATCACATCTTCTTCGGTCCAAGGCGTGAAGCCCTCGGTTTTCACCTTTGGACGCTTGACACCTTTGGCTGGGTTCTCGCGCATGTAACCCGCATCCACAGCCCAATCGAAGAGATAGCCCATAACCTTCATGAAGCTGATTGCGGCATGGGGCGTCTCTGCGCGTCGGTCGCGTCCGGCTGCGATGGTAGAGCGGGTGATGTGTTTAAGCATGGAATGTTGACCCCTCTGGTGGGGTGATACTTATTCAATTTTGACCCCCTCTGGATTTCATCCGACCATCCGGCTTTTGGCAGCGG
>NZ_JBNWDZ010000003.1:0-658001 GCF_053521645.1 Agrobacterium sp. CG674
CTGCAATCCCGGCCAGCGCCGGGCAGGCCAAGCGCTGATCGCCTAAAGGGGGTCAAAATTGGATAAGTAAAAGGGGTGAATGTTCGGTGCTGATTGACAGGGATATCGAAATCTCTAATCGTGCGGCTGTCTTCGCGGATATTCTTGGTCACAACGATTTGTGCAGCGGTAATTTTCATTTGAGATGCCCCGGTCACTCCGGCACCGAAATCTTGCTCTTTATGTGCTTGAGTTGCGACACGATGGAAAATGTCATGATGACAAGGAGAGACCACGAGCTCCATTTGCCGATGTGGACGACGGACCAAGCGCCCAACTGGTTCGGATATTTCCATATGCCGAAGAAGGTGGAGATGTTTTCTGCCAGCCATACGAAAAACCCGATGAGAATGAAGGATAGCAGCAGCGGCATTTTGCGATCCCGATCATAGGGGCGATAGATTACGGTCGCGCGGGCGTAGAGGCCGATGGCGCAGGCGGCGATGTACCAGCGGTAATCGCCGATATAGTGGTGGGTGAAAAAGTTGAGGTAGATGGCTATGCCAATCAGCGTTGCCATCCAGTAGGGTGGATGGTGGCGGATGCGGACATCCAGTAATCGCCACGCCTGTATGACGTAGCTGCCGACAGCCGCATACATGAAGCCGGAAAACAATGGGACGCCGAGAACTTTCGTGTAGGCGAAATCTGGGTAGGACCATGATTGGATGCTGCCAGAGGTTTTGAAGACCTCAAGAGCGAAGCCGACGACGTGGAACATGAGGATCGCCTTGGCTTCATCCATCGTTTCCAGTTTGCTCCAGATCATGAAGAACTGTATGGCGAGCGCTATAATGAGCAGCACGTCGTAGCGGGGTAGTCCTAAAACGCCTTCGCGGGGGACGAGGAAAATCGAGATGAAAAACAGACCTGCAAACAGGCAGGCACGGGCTTCCTTGACGCCGAAATAGAGGAATTCCACAATGAAACGCTTTGTGCCCTTCAATTCACCCCAAGGTTTTGCGTCGCAGAGAAGCGCATCGAGTGAGGAAAGACGGCTTGGTGGGTAGGGGTTTTCGATGCTCAATCTGATGTCCTCTTGCGCGGCTAGATTGCATATCTATAGCAATCCAGATTAAAGCAACATCATGATCGAATATCGACATCGCCTGTTTAACCGTCGCGCGTGCGTTCTGGCTGCCGCGTGCGGAGTCATTATTGCAGGGCTGGCATTGCGGCGTTTCGGCTACGATATTGGTCTGCCGTTTGTTGTCGTGAAGTATGGTGGTTCGATCCTGTGGGGATCGATGGTCTTCCTGTTGGTCGCCAGCTTGCTGCCTTGTCGGAACCGGCGCACTGCGATTTTCGTAGCGTGCAGTGTTGCCGTTGTTGTGGAGCTTATACGCCTCGCGCATTTTCCTGCGCTGGATGAGTTTAGGGCAACAACGGCGGGTGCGTTGCTGCTCGGGCGCGTTTTCTCGCTGTGGAATATTGCCTGCTATCTGGCTGGCATTTGCGCGGCGGCCCTCATCGCGTCACGGCTCTCGAAGACGTAGCGGCTTTGCGAGCCCGTTTTCGCGCCATGATCGCGGGTCGGATGGAGCGGTACCCCAGCAGGATAAACATCACCGACAGATAGAAGACGGGCTCCAGCGTCAGCGATTTACGAGCCAGCACGAAGTGGAGCACGGCACCGATCAAAACGAGGTATGAGAGCTTGTGGAGCGTGTTCCACCGCGAGCCGAGTTTGCGGATCGACCAACGGTTGGACGTCAGCGCCAGCGGAATGAGCATGACGAGCGCCGCCATGCCGAACATGATGTAGGGCCGCTTGAGTACATCCGACAGGATGGAACTGAAGACCAGTCCGCGGTCGAGAACAATGTAGACAGCGAAATGAGCGAGCACGTAGTAAAAGGCTATGAGGCCCAGTGCACGCCGGTAGGCGATTAGATTGATATTGAAGAGATCACGCAGCGGCGTGACGACAAGACCTATGCAGAGGAACCGCAGCGCCCACGTTCCGAGAAGGTGTTCGAATTCCTTGACGGGATTGAAGCCAAGCCCGCCGGTCGCAGCGAGGTAAAAGTACCAGATGCCGGGACAGAGGCCCAAGCCGTATAGCGCCCAGATGGCCGCTGGTTGGTACCGCTTGGGCAAAGATGGAAGCGAAAGGGCCAATGCCATGATCAGTAATTCGCCTTGAGATCAAGATCGCTGTAGAGGCTGGCAACCTCGTCATAGCCGTTGAACATCAAGGTTGGGCGGCGTTGGGTGCTGAAGAAGCCGCCTTCGCCAATGCGCTGCTCTGTTGCCTGGCTCCAGCGCGGATGGTCCACCTGCGGATTGACGTTGGAGTAGAAGCCATATTCCCGGGCGTTGGAGTTCTTCCACGTCGTCTCAGGCTGCTTTTCCACCAGCGAGATACGGACGATGGACTTGATTCCCTTGAACCCATATTTCCATGGAACCACGAGGCGGATCGGCGCGCCATTCTGGTTGGGCAAGGTTTCTCCATAGAGACCAACAGCCATAATCGTCAGCGGGTGGCGGGCTTCGTCCAGGCGCAGACCTTCGACATAGGGCCAATCCAGCGGCTGGAACAGACCGCTCTGACCCGGCATTTCTTGCGGGCGTACCACGGTTTCAAATTTCACGTATTTGGCGCTGCCCAACGGCTCGACCTTGTCGAGGATGGTGGAGAGCGAAAAACCGATCCACGGAATGACCATCGACCATCCCTCAACGCAGCGCATGCGGTAGGTGCGCTCCTCAAGCGGATTTTTCAGCAGTTCCTCAATGCCGAATTCCTGCGGCTTGCCAACAAGACCATCAACCTTCACGGTCCATGGCGTCGGCTTGAAGCTGCCGGCGTTTTCTTTCGGGTCTGCTTTGCCCGTCCCGAATTCGTAAAAGTTGTTGTAGCTGGTAACGGCATCGAGGGGTGTCAGTTTATCATCCAGCTTGTAAGGGCCGGGCTTGGCAGACAGGGGCGCAGCCATCGCGCCCTGTGCGGTCAGCCCCACTGTCGCCAAACCTGCCGCCGTTCCGAGGAAGTTTCGTCTGGAAAGATAGATGTCGCGCGGCGTGATTTCGGAAGATGAAATGCGGGGCGGGCGGTAGGCGGGCATGAAAACCTCCTGGAGAAGCCAATCAACGGTATTGCTATCCAATACCCAGGAGTTGGCCTCGTTAGATGTGTTTTATATTACGAGGAAAAAAAGGAATTGGAGCAGGCGGAGAAAACAATTTTACGAGATCAAGAGAAAAATCGAGATCCGGTCCCGTTGAAATATCGAAGCCCGCGAGGCGCACCAGAAAATGCGCCTCGCGGTCCCGCTTTTAAAGCGTCAGGCGGAACTTGGCGAAACCCTCTGCGCCATCGCCCGCGTCTTCAATCTTTGCGCCTTTTACATCCCCAACATATTGCCGGGCCTTAGGGCCGGTCTCGAAGATCGCCGTTGTGTTGGCAACAGGAGAGAAAGACCAGTTGTCATCTGCCGAGGGGTTGATTGTGCCCTGCGCGATGATGTAGCGCACGATGACATCGCGGTTGGTATCCGGTGCTACAAAAATGATCTTGTCTGAGCCGATATTGGGGAATTTGCCGCCACCGCTGGCGCGGTAGTTGTTTGTCGCCACCACAAATTTCTGCTCGGGGTCGATGGGCTTTCCAGCAAATTGCAAGCCTATGATGCGGTTGCTGTCCGGGTTGATCGCCTTGCCGTCCTTATCGAACTTCGGTGGCTTGGAGACATCGATCTGGTACGTCACCCCATCGATGATATCGAAGTTATAGGAGGGAAAATCACTGTTGAGCAGTGGCGCATCCTTGGCACCCGCCTTGACCGTCTGGAACATGCCAGCCGACATTTCGAGCCAGTCCTTGACCTGTGCGCCGGTAATCAGCACGGCCTGAACCGTGTTGGGGTAGAGATAGAGATCGGCGACGTTCTTGATGGCGATGTCACCGGCGGGGACATCGGTATAATAATCAGCTCCACCACGGCCGCCGGACTTGAAGGGGGCAGCCGCCGAGAGAACCGGCATGTCCTTGTACTGCCCGTCTTTCAGCATGTCCTTGATGTACCAGGTCTGTGCATTGGAAACGATCTGCACGGATGGATCATCCGCCACCAGCGCGAAATAGGAATAGAGCGGCGCGGTGCTCTTGCCCACGGCGCGGCGAACATAGGCCAGCGTCGCTTCGTGATCGGCCTTCACGGCAGCGATAACCTCCGCCTTGTCCTTCACGTCTGCCACGATCTTGCGGTTGTCATCGCGGTGATAGATCGGGCGTACCTCGGTGGTGAAGTCCACGATCTTCCAGCTCTTGCCGTCTTTTTCCAGCAGCAGGTCGATGAGGCCCATATGCGAGCCCCAGAAACCGCCCATGACGGCGGGCTTGCCCATCAGCGTGCCTTTGACGGGGTCAACGCCTTGAATGCCGTCCCAGGTCTTGGGGCCGGGAAAGACGAGATGCTGGTGGCCGGTAAAGACGGCATCGATGTCTTTGACGCCGGCGAGATACAGCGAAGCGTTTTCCATACGGTCGCTCTGGCCCTTGCCATCGATGCCGGAATGCGACAGCGCGATGATGATATCGGCACCCTGTTCCTTCATGACAGGCACCCAGGCCTTGGCGGCATCGACGATATCGCGGGTCTGCGCCTTGCCTTCAAGGTTCTTGGCATCCCACATCATGATTTGTGGTGGGACGAAGCCGATGATGCCAACCTTGACAGGGCTGGTGGCGCCAGAGCCGTCCTTGATCTGCTTTTCGAGGATGACATACGGCTTGAAGAAAAGGTCGTCATTCTTCGGGTCGGATGCAAGCTGGCCCTTGGTGAGATTGGCGCAGACATAAGGGAAGCCCGCGCCGCCCAGCGTGTTGAACATGAAGTCGAGGCCGTAATTGAACTCGTGATTGCCAAGCGTTCCGCAATCATAGCCCAGCACGTTCATGGCGTTGATGACGGGGTGCTTGTCGCCCGCCTTCATGCCCCGCTCGTAGGCTATGTAATCGCCGAGCGGGTTGCCTTGCAGGAAGTCACCATTATCCACGAGCATGGAATTACCAGCTTCTGCACGAATGGAATCAATGATGGAGGCCGTGCGCGCCAGCCCCAGCGTATCGTTCGGCTTGTCGGCGTAATAATCATAAGGGAAGACGTGCACATGGATGTCAGTCGTTTCCATGATGCGCAGATGCGCCTGGTTGCCCTGTGCGCGTGCCGCGAAAGGATGCAGCATCACAAGAGCTGACGAGGCGGCAAAGCCTCCCAACAGGGAACGTCGCGTGATGGGGTGAAGGCCTGTAAACGAAGACATGGAAACTCCTCGATGAAATCCTGGCTGCGTGGGGTGAGGGCAGCGTAAGATGAATTCAAGAGGAGTCCATCATCAAAATGACAGGCTTATGACTTGTCCCGGATTTTAAACCACCCGGTAAAACTGGCTTATCCGGCCAGCGTCGGCTTCACCTCATCATGGAAGAAGCGGAAGTAGGATGAAAGCTGCGCGAGTGTGTTGGTGGAAAGCTCCAGTTTAAGCCCCAGGCGGCTTCCGCGCTGCCACTGCACGATTCCCTCTATATAACCGAGATCCTCGCTCTCTACCTTCACCCGGCTTCCCTTCGCCGCAGCAAACGGCCCCTCAAGCTCAAGCGCCATGCCGGTGGCCGAAAGATCGACCACGCGGCCGCTTGCCGTCTGGTTTAGATAATGGACGGTTCCGTAAATGCGTGTCTTGCTGCGTCCGGCATTGCGATTTTGCATGTTTAAACTGCTGGTCATTCCATGGGGTCCACATTTGCTTTTGTGCAAAACTCGCATGGAAGGTTTGAGACCCCTTTAGAATATTGGATAAAATTACACGCAGTGTCGTTTCAGGCGCGGTCTATGCGGCATTGATAGCAATTGTTGCGGGCCGAGCGGACGTGCACATAGGCGATGTCATCCCTTACCAGCAGATCTTCCGCTCGCTGTGTAATTATGTCCGTCGGGGTAACGGCGCCGGTGCCATAGACGATGCGATTGTCATGGCTATAGCCGCGAGTGATGTAATCGGGGCTATTCAACATGGCGGGCAGAATTCCATGCGATTCGTCAGGGCTGCATGATTCGGCGTGAATGAAGATCGGGCCGGTTTCCGCAAAAGGTTGCAGCGCCGGAAAGGGGCGATAGGCCAGCAAAAGTGCGCTTTCGCCATCCTTTATGTGCCCAAGGCAGACCCGGCAGGGAAGGGTTCCCGTCGCGCGAAGGCGTTCCGGTTTCTGGCCGTTTGCGTCCGGTTTGCCGTTTCGGAAAGCGTCTGCCTCATCGGCAGCCATTGCGGTGAAAATGATCTTGGTCATAGCGGCTCCTTGCGTTGCTGGTTTGCCGCTATGCTCTTCAAACATGCGTGTATCCACCCGTTTCTTGCGTCAGAATGCGACAACCCCATTGCTTGTGCTGTTGAGTGTGGCAATCAATCGAACATCCTCTTTTTGGAAAGTTCATATCCATGCTGCGCAGGTTGATGGCCACATCTCTGGTCACCGTTTTTTCTCTTCTTTCACCTGCAGCCCACGCGCAAACAGCGCCCGCGCTGGATGATCTTTCCGAGGAGCAACTGCAGCAGACGGTCAACTTCGTCATCGGAAACGCGATTTTCAGCCTGTACCATGAAGCCTCGCGCATGCTGATCTCTGACCTTGCCTTGCCGGAACTGGGCGGCGGGAAAGATAGCGCTGATCAGCTGGCGGCAACCATCATGCTGGAGGCAAATGAAGAGTGGCTGGATACAGCCATCGTCAATGCCACAGACAGCTGGTATCTTGCGCGCTCAGTGCAGGTTCTGCCTGATCACAGTGCGCCACTGTTCTCCTCACTGGTGCCCAACACCTCTCGCGACAAGCAGATGGCCTGCATGATGGTGGGCAAGGATGCTGGTGGCTATGGCGATCTTGCCGATATGATGGGCCTTGCGAAGACGGAATGGAAAGCCTGCGAAATAGCCTATCCGCAAACCGTCGCGCATTGGAACGAGGTTTTGCAGTCTCACGTTGCCAAACCGGGAGCCACGAAGTTCGTGGCTCGATATGAGCCTGCCCGTGATGCCTTTCTGGATATCTACGCGACCATCCTGAAGGAATCGAAAGTTCTCGATCTGATCGCCCGCAGTTTTGATGGATATGATCTGAAAGGCGAGGTGAAGTTGACGGCGCGCACATGCGGACGGCCTGATGTCTATTGGTCAGCCGAAAAGCGTGAAATCACCTATTGCTACGAGACAGGCAAATTCCACGGAGAATTGATCGCGGCGCATCTGTCTGCTGGCGGCGGCGAGAAAGAAAGCGCCCCAGCTCAGGAAATACCGACAGCGGTGAACCTCGGGCTGGAGCTCTGACGCTTTGGAAGTCACCATCCTCGGGTTGAGCCGAGGATGGTATGGAAATTGGGATTACCCCCGACCTGAAATTTCCAGATATTCGCTGTCCGTCAGCGGCTCTACCCATGTCTCATATGTGCTGACGGGCGAGAAACCCATCATCTGGTAAAGCTGAAGTGCGCGCGGGTGGTCGAGCGTGTTGGTGGAAACTGTGACCTTCTTGGGGCTGTCCTGCCACGCGGAATAGAGCGCCTGCAACAGGAACCACTTGCCCACACCAGCGCCGATAGCCTCTTCCATCAAACCAAAATAGGACAGCTCAGTCACGTCAGAATCGACCTTGTGCAGCTCGAAGAAGCCAGCGGGTGCGCCGTTCATGTAGAGAACAGTGACGCAGTTGGCGGGGTCGCGCAATGTTGCCGTCAGTTCGGCGTCGCTCATGCGCATCCGCTTCTGCCAATGCCAGCGTTTTCCAACCCGCCAGAACAGATAGCGATAGAAATGCAGCGGAATTTCCGTGGTGCGCATAATGGCGGTCTGTATGTTGACCGGCACCGGCAGGCTCATCTTCGGCGCCGAGGTCATTTCCAGTTGCGTGACATGCGCCTTAATCGGGCCGTAGGGCGCAGTTTCCACGGGCTCGGCGGGCCCGGTCACGATTGCCGTATCCGGCTTGCTGCCCCACTCGGACCACGAGCCGTCATAGAGCGAATTGTCTGTATGTCCGAGGGATTCCAGCGCAAGGGTAATGACGGCTGCCGTTACGCCGGAGCCACAGCTTGTCACGACAGGCTGAGACAGATCGATGCCCGCATCCGTTATCATCTTGCGGATGGTCGGCAGATCCTTGAAGTGGCCGTTTTCTGAAAAGGCGGTTGCGGGCAGGTTGCGCGCACCCGGCATATGTCCAGAACGCATGCCGGCGCGGGGCTCTGCCTCTTCGCCGGTGAAGCGTCCGGCCCCACGGGCGTCGGCAATCTGCTCTTCGCCGGCATCAACAATGGAGCGCATGGCTGCGAAGGACGTCACGCGCTTCGGTTTGAAGTGCGCGTCGAAAATCACAGGCTCGACTTCGCTCACGCCTGTTTCGAGTGGCTTGCCCGCAGATTTCCAGCCGTCCAGACCGCCATCCAGAACATAAACCTTGTCAGCGCCCATGACCCGCAACATCCACCATACGCGAGGCGCGGAAAAGAAGCCGGGGCCATCATATACGACGATCGTGTCGCTCTCGCCAATGCCCAGCGCACCCACCTGATCAGCAAAGAACTGCGGTGAGGGAAGAGAGTGGGGCAGGCCAGTATCGTGATCGGCAATCTTGTCCTGATCGAAAAACACGGCGCCGGGTATGTGTCCGGCTGCATATTCCTCTTTGCCATTGCGCTTGTGCGCAGGCAAATACCACGAGGCATCCACTAAACGAAAATGCTGGGTTCCAAGCTGCTGCTCGACCCAATCCGCCGAAACGACGAAACGGCTTTTGTCCGTGCTCACTGTGTGTCTCCCAGATGTCAGGCGGTTTCACCGGGCTTGCCAAAACGAATTCGGAAGCGGCGGTTCTCCTTGCCCTTCTTTTCAATCTTGGCGATATGAATTTCGCCAACTTCTTGCGTGCTGGCTACATGAGTGCCACCGCAGGGCTGGCTGTCAACCGCAGAGTTTTCTCCGATGCAAACAAGGCTAACGCGACCTAATCCAACTGGTGGACGGACATTCTTGGATTTGACGATATCGGGATTGGCGGCAAGCTCTTCGTCGGTGATCCATTTGAGAAAGACCGGATGATTGGCTTCGACAAGCGCCATCAGCTTTGCCGTGACCTCGTCCTTGTCGATGGTCTCTGACATGTCGAAATCGACGCGGGACTCATCTTCACCAACGGCAGCGCCTGTAATCGGCCAAGGGCAGACGACGGACAGCAAATGGCAGGCCGTGTGCATGCGCATGAGCTTGAGGCGACGCGGCCAGTCAATATGCAGTGTCAGCTTTTCGCCAATGTCAGGCGATGTTTGACCTTCAAGAGGCGAATGGATGATGACGCTTTTATCAGCACCGTGCCGGGTCAAGCCCAGCTCGATTTTGGAGCCATCCGCTCTTTGCAGAAAGCCCGTGTCGCCGGGTTGGCCGCCCGAAGTGGCATAGAAGCAGGTCTGATCCAGCTCTATGCCACGATCTTCATGAACAGCTGTGACAACCGCTTCGCATGTGGAAAGATAGAAATCGTCACGAAACAGGGCATTCACAGGCATGTGGGCATTGACCTCTATGCAGTCTCGTAAGGCACCGAAATCTGCGTTTTTTCCGTCAGCCATGCGGGAACGGGAAGACCCTTTGACCGCAGGAAATCAGGGTTGAAGAGCTTCGACTGATAGCGGCTGCCATAGTCGCAAAGTATTGTCACAATTGTATGGCCCGGACCGAGCTCACGGGCAAGCCGAATTGCACCGGCAATGTTGATTCCGCTCGAGCCGCCGAGGCACAGACCTTCCTTCTCGATGAGATCAAACACCAGAGGGATCGCCTCTGCGTCTGAGATCTTGAATGAGAAATCAGGCTTGAAACCTTCCAGATTGGCCGTGATGCGACCCTGCCCAATGCCCTCGGAAATGGAGGACCCTTCCGATTTCAGCGCACCGTTCTGATAATACTCATAAAGGGCGGCACCATCCGGATCGGCAAGGCCGATTTTAATATCGGGATTGAAATCGCGAAGACCATCCGCCACGCCCGCCAATGTGCCACCAGAGCCAACGGCGCAGATAAAGCCATCCACCTTGCCATCGGTCTGGTCCCAGATTTCGGGAGCCGTCGTTTCGATATGCGCCTGCCGATTTGCGATATTATCAAACTGGTTGGCCCAGATCGCGCCATTCGGATCTGTCGCGGCCAGTTGCTGGGCCAGCCTGCCGGAAACCTTCACGTAATTGTTCGGGTTGGAGTAGGGCGCTGCAGGCACCTCGACCAATGTCGCACCCAAAAGCTTGAGCGCGTCCTTCTTTTCCTGGCTCTGTGTCTCAGGAATGACGATGACCGTCTTGTAGCCTAGCGCATTGGCCACCAGCGAAAGGCCGATGCCGGTGTTGCCCGCCGTGCCCTCCACAATGGTGCCGCCGGGGCGAAGATGGCCGCGGCGCTCGGCATCGCGGATGATATAGAGAGCCGCACGATCCTTGACCGACTGACCCGGGTTCATAAACTCGGCCTTGCCCAATATCTCGCAGCCCGTTGCTTCGGAAGCAGCGTTGAGACGGATGAGCGGCGTGTTACCGATGGCGGTCAGCACAGAACTGTGAATGGTCATGATCAGGCCTTTTGGTTCGGTCAGTAATTGAGTTTCTGTTTCTCCTTGTCATCGCGTTCTATGACAAGGAAATATCTTCTGGCGAAAGCGGGCAAGGCGCAAAATCCTGCCCGGCGCACGCTTTATTCGCTTTTCTTGATGTCGGAATACGCGCTCAAAGCACGCTGTCTCGCTTCATTGTGATTAACAAGCGGCGCAGGATATGTCTTGCCCAGTTCAATGCCGGCCTTCTTCAGCACGTCCTTCGGTGCATCGAAGGGCTTGTGAATGAACTTCTTCTCAAGCCGGGAAAGCTCGGGCACAAAGGTTTTGACATAGTCTCCATCCGGGTCAAATTTCTCACCCTGAAGGATCGGATTGAATATTCGGAAGAACGGCGAGGCATCCGCACCCGATCCTGCCACCCACTGCCAGTTGCCCGCGTTGGACGCGGGGTCGGCGTCAACAAGCGTATCCCGAAACCATTTTTCACCCTTTCGCCAATCCACCAGCAGGTGCTTGATCAGGAAAGAGGCCGTTATCATCCGCACTCGGTTGTGCATCACGCCATGGCGCCAGAGCTGGCGCATCCCGGCATCCACAATTGGATAGCCCGTCATGCCTTTCGTCCAAGCTTCGAACTTGCTGTCGTCAGCGCGCCACTCAAACGCATCGAAGCTGCTATTCCAGTTTTTCTCATCCAGCTCCGGAAAATGGAAAAGCAGATGGTAACAAAACTCGCGCCAGACAATTTCCTTGCGGAACCGGCTGGTGTCATTTGACGCAATGTTGCTGGGCAGGCTTCTGGTCGCGTCCCAAACCTGAGCCGGAGAGATTTCCCCCATAGTCAAATGTGGCGAGAGCATGGACGTTGCAGGTCGCGCCGGGAAGTCACGGCCTTCCTCGTAGCCTTTCAGGGCGTTTTCAATAAAATCTTTCAGCTTGTCCTGGCCGCCGGTTTCACCCGGCGTCCACACGTCTGAAAACTCTTTTGCCCAGTCAGGCTTGGAGGGCAAAAGGCTCCAGTTTTCCACCGTTTCGCTTTTGGGCCAGCTCGAAGGAGACAACAGTTTTTTCGGTGCTGCCACGGGCTCGGCAGGTTCATCGCCACCTTCGATGGCGCGCCAGAACGGAGTGTAGACCCGATAAGGGCCTCCGGTCTTTGTCTTCAGTCGCGATGGTTCGTGGATAAGATAACCGGCAAAGCTCTCGACCTCCAAACCTTCTTCACGAAAGTCTGCCTTGATCTGGCTATCGAGCTTCTGTCCATCAGGATCATATCGCCTGTTCCAGAAAACAGTCCTAGCCCCGGTCTCTTCAATCAGTGTTTTGAGCACCGTTTGCGAGCTCCCGCTGCGCAAAACAAGCGTGCTGCCGAGCGTCTGCAGAGCGCTTGAGAGCGCCTGCAAGGAGTGGTGCAGCCACCACTGCTGGGCACTGCCGATAGCCCCCTGTAGGGCCACGTCATCATCGTGAATATAGACCGGAATAACCGGTCCCTCATGGTCGATGGCAGCGAGCAAAGCGCGGTTGTCAGCAAGCCGTAAGTCTTTGCGAAACCACACAATAACGGGAGCGTTTTTTTCTGTCATATGTCACCCGGTTCACTTTGGACTGAACGTTTGTTGATCGGCCTTGTTCCCAATTGCCGTGCATATCGCGCTCACGTTGATATGGTTTGCAAGTGGTGAATCGCTGTCTCTTGAAACCAATTAGCGCGGAACCATATCCCGGGTCCAACGTTAGAGGCGGGTTAATTGAGTATGGAAGTCCAATCAATGATGCTGAATGACGTCAAATGGGAGAGCCCGGTGATTATCTCCCTGGAAAACGGCGCACCTAGAACTTTCACCGGCGCCTACGAAGCCTTCGATTTCTTGCAGCATGAGTGGCCGAGCCGCCATGGCAAGGTCTATGAGCAAGCCTTGCGACTGTGCAGGGCATCTCTCATGGGCAGCGTGGGAGGAGAGATAGCGCGCATTGCATTCATAGAAGCGAGCCGCGACGCCCATTGCCTGGTCGAAGGTCGCAAACTCGCATCCTGATTTCTAACTTCTCGATAAAAGCCACCTGTGCAATCCGCCAGGTGGCTTTTTTAATGGGGCAATTATTTCGGGACAGGGCGGGCATGACCCGCGCATGCGGGGCCATTAAGAAAGGCCTGGAAATTTCATTCTAATTTTCGCCTATTTCCTGTCAAATTCTCGCTAAATTGCAGGGATAGGTCAGATACCGTCAGCCAGAGGGCGCTCGTCCTCCAGCGCTGACATACTCTGAATATGCATGTGTGTGACCTCCCACGGGGCCGGAGCGTGTCACATGCTTCTAAAGGGCAAGAATTTGAAAGTATCTGCGTACATTCTAGCCGTCGCTGTCTGCGCGGCGCTCACTGCACCTGCGTCTGCTGGCATGCTCAATCAAGCCGAACGTTATGCTGGGCTTCACGAGGGAAAAAACAACAAGACGCTCAAGGCCATTCTCGGCGTCAATCCGAGAAAGACGCCATGGTGCGGGCATTTCCTTAGCGTCGTGGCTGAAAAGTCCGGCAGGCAGCCCCCGAAGTCCTCTGCAATCGCCAAGTCGTGGACATCTTTTGGTTATGCGGTTCCAAAGAGCAACGCGAAGCCCGGCGATGTCGTTGTTGTCAGAAGCGGTGCTAGTTACCACGCTGGTATTCTGAAAAGCCTGGACAAGAACACCGCCCAGATACTGGGCGGCAATCAGTCTGGCCGGGTTCAGGTCTCAAACTTCAGCCGCAAGTCGATAGTCTCCGTGCGCCGCTAGTTACGGCTGCTCGTGCATGCCGTCTCTCTGATCGTCGTCTTCAAGATCGGTGGCAACGATAAATGCATCTTCGTGCTGTCGTGCCGCCTGCTTGCGTGCCCTCAGATTGATCGACTCATCGGGATCAATTTCTTCGGACTCGCCCTTCAGCTCACGTTCTGTCCGAAAGTTGGCTACGTCCTTGTCGTCAATATCCAGAGAATCGGTGTGCTTTTCCTGATCCATTGGTTTTGAGTGTTTCTCGTCCATTTGGTTACTCCTTTGTTAACCTATTAACGAGGTGCCATGCCTTCAGGTTCCCTGTTGGTGTGCATCAGCAGCAGGAACCAAATCCCACGCCGGATTGTTTGTGCTCCGACAGGTTAAAATCGGAGACATGACATGACGACAGAACGCGAAGACAAAATCCGTGCAAGAGCCCATGAGAAGTGGGAAAGCGAAGGCCGTAAAGAAGGCGAGCATGAACGCCACTGGGCCGAAGCGGAGCACGAGCTAGATACTGACACCGCTGACGGCGTTGACCCCAGCGAGGCGACACGTTCTCCCGCGGTTGCCTCTCTCAGTCAGGAGCGCACCGAGACAAAGCGCAAGGGCAGCGACAGCGAGCTTCAGGAAGGGCTGGAAGATAGCTTCCCTGCGAGCGACCCAGTTTCCGCTACATCCTCGACAGTGACAGGCGGAGCGTCGGAGAAAAAAAGCTCAGCCCAGTCTCGTTGATCCGAGAAAATTTCTATTCGATATTTTAAGGCGCGGTGCCGCATGCACCGCGCTTTATTTTTTCTGATCCATAAGATGATGAGGGCGAGGCACAAAAGTGCAACTGGCCAGAAATCTGTCGCTTGGTCCCAGGACCAGTTCCAGAGGTAGTAGCCTTCGAGGTGAGGCGGCTGCATCTGCACCGACGTTTCGAAGTCCCGCTTTTCACGCCCGTGGAAGTGGCCTACAGCGAATGCAAGGCCAACAATCACCGCATCTCGCCATTTCATTACAATGCGCGCCAGCGTGGCCACAATGCCAGCCATGACGATGGCTTCCAGAATATGGCCAGCCCAATCCCAATCGCGCTGAATGGTGCCCCAATCGATTTCGATGACACAATCCTGTCGTGATGAAAGTGCTATTCATTTCAATGAGAATAAAGTGCAGCGAACGAAACAGTACCTCTGTTCCAATCCATTTCTTCACTCTTGGAAGAAATGGCTCCCCGGGCCGGATTCGAACCGGCGACCTGTCGATTAACAGTCGAATGCTCTACCGCTGAGCTACCAGGGAACGTGCGCTGCTTGGCGCGGTGTGAGCGGGGTAATACAAACGCTTTGGCGATTTGCCAAGCGGTTTTTTCAAAAAAAATGAAATCATCTTGTTTTATCCACCGAAGACCCCACGTTTCCGGGCATGTTAGCAATAAAAAAGTTTTTGGCGGATGTTCCTGAAAGGGGTTTAGCGCGATGACTTTCGGTCTTCACCCCCAAACGGGGCGTCTTCATGTGGGAAAATGGAGCATGCCGATGCCTCGCTCGCGAGTCGGGCGCATCGTTATTGGCGTTTTGCTCATTATTTGTGGCTTGTTGGGGTTCCTGCCCGTGCTGGGCTTCTGGATGGTCCCGCTGGGGCTTCTCGTCCTTTCGCAGGATCTGCCCTTTGTGCGCCGTCAGCGCCGAAGATTGACTGTGTGGTGGGCACGTCGCCGGCGCGCCCATGAAGCGCGCCGGGAAGGCATTACGCGCCCGTGAGGGAGTTGGTGATGCCTTGGCCTGCCCAGAACGCGGCATAGCCCAATATGGCGAAGTAAATGGTCGTCAGAATGAGGAACAAATAGCCGCCTAGCACAGTCGCGCCATCGCGCTGGATCATTCCTGCCGAGAAGAGCAAAATGGCGACGCCGGGCAGCGTGTTCGAAAACGGCACGAAGCCGAGCGGCATCATCAGCAATATTCCGGCAGACATAATGGCAAGGCCATTAACGCGCGCCATAACTGCGCCAGTGGTGAAGGCGGGCAGGCGAGGGCGCATATAGCGGTCCAGCTTTGAAACGATCCCAACCCCCTTCTGAAGGGCAGGGCGAAGCCGTTCGGTTTCCATCTGCTTGTCAAGAATGCGTTTTGGCAGCCATGGCATCCGGTTGAGCGTGATCGCCAGGCTGATCATCACAATTGCCGCACCAAAAACCGTGCTGACGCCGGGAATTGAAACCGGAATCAGAAATGGCAAAGAAGCAATGGCACACATCAGGAGCAAACCCTGCTCGCCAATGGCTTCCATTAGCTCCCGCAAGGTAATCGTTGCGCCTTTCAGATTATCGATCAGTTTTTGGAGAACCGCGCTCAGGCTCTCCGATGTGTCTGCGAATGTCGTTTTGCTCGTCATACTCTATCCCGAAACATGTTTGATGCGGGATAGATACCACTCGTAAAACGACGTGCCTATGGCAAACCCATGTAAGCTAGAACTCTTGATCTGCCTGATACACTACAGCCGTGTCTAACCTCAGTGAGAGACCCAGGAACTGTAGGCGCCCGCCGCGAGAACCAGAAACAGAATGCCAATGATAAACGGATTTAGCGAAGTAACGAAGCCAACATAGTCCATACTCATTTCCTCCTCCATTTGTCCCATTACGAATATAGAGAAATTCACCAAATTTACTAGTATAAATTGATTTATAGTTGCAGCGCACCATAAAGTTACGCAATGGCCGCAGTTCTGGGGTGATTGGAATGTTGCGATGCAAGAAAAACCATTCCGCCGCCGCAATATTGCCTCGCATGAAGCATTTTAAACCTTAAGCTGGATGGGCCAATAGGTGAGGTGCGGGATGCTGAGAGAACTTTATGCGCGGACCATGGCGCTGGCTGCCCGCAAGACGGCCATATGGTGGCTGGCCCTTATTGCGTTCGTAGAAAGCTCTGTCTTTCTCGTGCCGGCCGATATCCTTTTCATTCCCATGGTCTTGGCCAAGCCGAGGCGGGCCATGGTCTATGCACTGGTGGCCACGGTCGCTTCGGTGCTGGGTGGCATCGGCGGGTGGTATCTGGGGCACTATGCGTTTGAAAGCATCGCGAGGCCTGTGCTGGAATTTTATGGCAAGCTGGACAGCTTCGAGCATTTGAAGGCCTCCGTCGATGACCAGACAATCCTGCTGCTACTGGTAACGTCTGGTCTTGCTCATCTGCCGCCAATCAAGGTGGTTACGATTCTCTCCGGTGCCGCAAATATCAATCTCGGCCTGTTCATCGCCGCAGCCGTCGTTACCCGCGCAGCACGCTTTTTCATTCTCGCAGGCTTGCTGCAACGATATGGCGAACCCATCCGCCATTTCATCGAAAAACGCCTGGGAATCATGACGGCTATCGCCGCCGGTGTGCTGATTGCCATCTACGCGACTTATGTCCTCGTTCGGTGACATTGGCGGGCTGAGCTGAATGATCGCTCGCGCCCGGTCATCGCATTCAGCTTAGTGTCAGCATTCAAGACCACGTTCCCGAAAGAAAAACGGGAATGATGATGATGATGCGCAGTTTGGTATTTCGAGGTGTTTTGGTTCTGGTTGCCCTGTCATGCGCCTTTCTGCTCTACATTGGGGCGCTTCAGCTTTCCGGAAACCGCCATGAGGTCATCCCCGGGCAGCTCTACCGATCCAGCCAGCTTTCACAGGATCAGCTTGCGAGTTATGTAAAGGCAAACGGCATCAAGACCATTATCAATCTGCGCGGCCAGAATGATGGATCCGAGTGGTATCGCAGTGAAGTGGCGACCGCGGAGAAGCTTGGGGTTCAGCACGTGGACTTCGGAATGTCTGCCCGCAAGGAGCTAACGCCGGGGCGGGTCGCGCAACTCATCCAGATCATGCGCGACGCGCCAAAGCCGATCCTCATTCACTGCAAATCCGGAGCCGATCGTACGGGGCTGGCGTCAGCGATCTACGTCAGTCGGATTGCGGGACTGGACGAAGACACCGCAGAGCATCAACTCTCGATCCGCTTCGGCCACCTCGGCATTCCCTATTTTTCATCGGCCTATGCGATGGATCGCAGCTGGGAAGTCATCGAAACCATGAAACCCGCACCCATCATCGCAAATGCGATGGAGCAGGTCATCTGATCGGCCATCGTGTGAATCGATAACACGGATTGATGCAAGATGGCTCTTGCATTTTGATTCTCTGGATTTTGGGAAAGCCGAGGCACGGGGGATGCCTCTAAAATAATGGTCGGAGCGGCGGGATTCGAACCCACGACCCCTTGACCCCCAGTCAAGTGCGCTACCGGGCTGCGCTACGCTCCGACACAGGAAAGGCGTTTATATAGATGGCTCTTCATGCGCAAGGGGAAAATTGCTGTGCTCGAAAAAACACCTGTAGAAACCAATGAGAAAATGCTCAGGATGCCGTGCGAATCTGCATTGAGCTATTATTCGGGCAGGGTGAATATTTATTAGACAAATAGACTGCCGCGATCTTGCCATAATTCTTTGACTGTGGTTCTCTCTGCTTGCCCTGACTGGAGGGGTAAAAGGTTGAGACCCGTCATTTGCTGGGTGGGACAGCGACGGGTCTCCCGATTTTCTTTTTAAATATTGCTGATGGCCCGAGGCCAGGTCAGGTAGTAGAATTTGCTGCCAACGGCGCCAAAATAGGCGCTTTCGCCAGACATCACATCCACATACCCGCCGTCTGAGTCCTTCACGTAGCCGACGCCATCTTCGCGCTTGACGTGCTGCTTCAGAAACAGGCTCCAGCCAGCAGGCGTGATTTGATCGCGTTTGACGTGCTCGGGTTTTTCGCCTTCGACATCCCAAGCCGTAACGACAAAGCCCTCAACGGGGTCGCACACCTTCAATGTCCCGGCCGTGAGAGCCGCAGCCATAGCCTTGCCCTGAGCGGCGCTAGCGGCATCACGTGAGGTGTCTACAATCCAAGTCTTGACGCTCGCCATGAAAACGTCGCTGGCGATATCGTCATCCGATCTGGTGGAACTGGCTCTGATCTCGACCCGGGCTTTGGCTGGCGCAGTGGCATCCAGCAAGAGTTTTTCAGGACTTGTTGTGGAGGAGGGGTGCTCCAGGCCAATTTCGATCTTTGCTTCGTGCTGCGCGATGACTTCTAATGCAAGTTGCGTAGAAGAAAGTTTCAGGTGAGTTCCAAGAGCCGAAACCATTGCTGGCATTTTCCTGTTTCAGGCCGGCGCATTCATCTGCGCTCTGGCCACCGCTTCCCATAAGCGAGCATTTACGTGGGCTCTTCTCATGAAAAGACCGGCTTCGTCGTTTAAAAAACTGACACAAACCGGTCTAAATTCGTCAACATGCGCGAAACTGGAGTCAATCAGTTTTCTTGTACGGAGACGCCGCCGGGCCCAATGTTCATCTCGATGCCCTTTGGTTTTGTCTCTTCATTCCAGGCGTAAATTCCGAGGCCTACAACGGCGATGATAAGCGCGCCAATGATGAGGTAAAGATTGTTGGTTCTTGTCATGTGTTTTTCCTGTGCACAAATTTGCGAGGTGCAAACGTCTGAAATGACAAGAGGTTCCACGCAAATCAGTAGGCGTTTTCGGATTTTATCAGACGAATCGGCGTCAGCACCAAGATCTTGAGGTCAAGCCACAACGACCAGTTCTCGATGTAGTAAAGGTCATGGGCTGTGCGGTTCTTGATCTTGTCGCCATGGTCGATTTCGCCCCGCCAGCCATTGATCTGCGCCCATCCCGTCACGCCCGGCTTGACCTTGTGGCGTGCAAAATAGTGCTCGACAACTTCGGTGTATTTCAGGTCGCCGGTCTGCGCATGCACAGCGTGTGGTCGTGGTCCAACCAGAGACAGATCGCCTGCCAGAACGTTGAACATTTGCGGCAGCTCGTCCATCGACGACTTGCGCAGAAACCTGCCTACCGGTGTTACGCGAGGATCGTTCTTCGTGACGGCCTTCTTGGCCGTCGGATCGCTCATTTCGGTATACATTGACCTAAACTTCCAGACATTGATTGTCTCGTTGTTGAAGCCATGCCGTTTCTGCTTGAACAGAACGGGACCTTTGGATGTCGTTTTTACCGCGATTGCAGCGCCCAGCATCAAAGGCCACAGCAGGGAGATGCAGATAAGACTGAAAACAATGTCAAAGACCCGCTTGGCAACCGCGTCCCAGTCGCGAAGCGGCTTGTCCATGACATCAAGCATCGGCACGCTGCCAATGTGTGAATAGGAACGAGGGCGGAAACGCAGCTTGTTGGCATGCGCGGCTATGCGAATATCGACCGGCAAGACCCAAAGCTGGCGAATGAGCTCAAGTATTCGCCCTTCGGCACTCATCGGGATGGAAATGATCAGCATGTCGAGCTTCGTCAGGCGGGCGAATTCGACGAGCTCGGCAAAGGTGCCAAGCTTGGGATAGCCAGCGACAACGTCTGGCGACCGTGCGCTTTTACGGTCATCAAAGATACCGCAGATGCGAATGTCATTATCGTGCTGTTCGAGCGAGCGGATAAGGTCTTTTGCGGCCTGTCCGCCTCCAACGATAACCGCCCGACGTTCCATGACGCCATTTCGGCCCCAGTGGCGAATCATCAATCCGACGATAATGCGCTCGATCAGCAGAAAAGCGGCGCTCGTGCCGTACCAGAGCCATAGTGTCTGCCAGGTGTAATCCTCGGCCGGCAATGTTGCGATTATCACCAGAGCTGTCAGCAAAAATGAAGCGAGAAGGGCAAGTTGAACACGCGGCATCGTGCCGATGGAACGTCGCAGCATGGGTAGCTGGTAGGTATCCGCAATTTGTAGCAGGATGGTGCAGCACAGACTGTTCCAGATGCAAATGGAAACGAGCGCTATCTGCGATCCGAATGTCGCTGGCGCATCAAATGCTGTGATAAAGATTCCCAGACCCGTCAGAATAGCAAAATCGAACAGCCGCAGCTGACCTATGACGATATTGGGGGAATGGCTCACTGCCCGAAGTTGGTTCGCAACCTGAAGAGCCACGGGGTTGAGCTGAACCTGCTGGCGCTCTTGTGCCGGCGCCTCCTGGCTGTTTCCAGTCAGCTTTTTGCGCAAAGCATCCAGATCAATCGGGGTATTCTCGCCTCCTAAATCGCTCATTTTATCATTCCGCATTCTCGACTGGAGAAGAGAGTAAAAATAACTTCCTAAAAAATGCTTAGAAACACACTTTATTTTGTATGCCTACATCAATCTCAGATGTCTAAATAGTCGCTTAATAATATCGATGACTATTTTTATTGCGGATGAACAGCTTAACTGTCCATCCGCAAATATAGGGCGCGGGATACGCAATACCTGTTTACCCGCAACTGTGGGCCATTTGGAAACGACGCGCTTGGCGTGCTGGTTCCTGGCTACAAACTTTGTCTCAATTCCTCTTGAGGTAGAGCGCCTGTACCGTGGGATGGAGGGGTACGGCTCAAAAGAATCGTTCGCGAACGTAGATGGTGTCTCCGGCGATGACTGGTCCAGATATGATGATTCTGCCTGTCATGACATTGGCGTTGATTTTGCGGGTTATATCGACGTCACTCTGGTTGGCCCTGGATGTGAAGCCGCCCGCAACGGCAATGGCATTCTGCGCTGTCATGCCGGGTACATAGGAATATTGGCCCGGCCTGCCGACTTCACCCATGACGAAGACCGGGCGGTAGCGGTCGATCTCGATCGTCACGTCAGGATTTTTCAGGAAGCCCTGCTGCAGCTTCTGCGCAATACCGGATTCAAGCTGCGAGACTGTTTTGCCACGTGCTGAAACCTGACCCACGAGAGGAAACGCGACGTAACCAGCCTGGTCGACTGTATAGGTGTTCGTTAGCCCTGCCTGATCGAAAACGTTGACACGAAGGCGGTCGCCACTGTCAAGCCGATAGGGAGCAAGCGCTGCCTCGTTAAAGGCGCGCGGTGCCGGCTTATAAGCCGAGCAGCCGGCGAGAGTTGCTACCACAGCAACGATCAACGCCGATATCAAGGGTGGGGCAGCGAATGTCATCCGCAATCATGCTCCGAAGGAAACGTCATGACGCAGTTATCGGGGTGTTATGGTTAACACCCAGTAAACAAAAGAATTTCCTTTTCGATTTTGTCTCGTTTCATAGTCCTGAAGCGTCGCCTTAACGCTTGTGTTACCGGATGCAACTAAAGTTCCCGATGATCCGAATTGAAACACTGCGCTCAAAAAACCGAGAATGAATGTGAACGAAAATGCCCCTCACGCAGGTGAGTTTGATGACGCTCCGCAAAGACGTCGCAACCTCTCGGTCAACGACGTCGCCGATTTTCTTTCCATGCGGGGTGCAAAGCCGATTGTTGCCCTGCTTTCACCCAGTGGGGATGAAGGCTCCACCGCAAGCGTGATGTTGGCGAGATCCATTTCCGAGCTCGGTCAATCCGTAGTGCTGGTCGATATGACTGCCTCCGGCTGCCCAACGAAGCTCATGTCACAGGAGCCGGAACTCTCGGGGATTTCAGACCTCCTGTTCGGAGATACGGCATTCGGCGAAGCCATTCATCACGACCGCCTTTCAAGCGCACATATCGTGCCGCAGGGTGTCGCTCAACCCCGTAACGCCACCAGGCTCATCGAGCGGTTGACCATGATCCTGAATGCGCTCTCGGATAGCTACGACACCGTGCTGCTGGAGTTCGGTGCCGCTGACTTTGCAGGCGTCGCGACCTTGCTGAAATACATTGATGCTGAAGTCATCCTATCCCTTCCGGGATCGGACGCTTCCGCAAAAGCAGAGATACAGCTCGAACTGCAATCACACGGCTATGCCGATGTCATGGTGATCGGTGGAACTCACTCTGCTGATCTCGCAGCAGAGTGAGATTCATTTTTGTGGCTTAGGCCCAGCCATCCAGCGGATGATGAACATGGCTGGCACAATCCAAAGCAGGCCTGTTGCCATGAAATAGCTGAGATGCACCCACCAGGGCTGGGTGGAAAGCGCGGCTGTTGCGAAGCTTGTTGCGACCACCGCATAGGCGATTACCAGACAGATGATGATGATGGTGCCGATAAATGACCTGAGTCGCTGGGGCATGCCGTCTTCCGTTCGCGTTTGATCTCTACGGTTTCTTATACAGGCGCGACCCAATGCCGCAAAGCTTATTGCCGTGGAGCAGGGGTCTGAGGGCTTGTTTTGCACGATGTGTTGTTGCAAACCACCTTAAGGACTTGCGGAGTGTCAATACATGCGGGCAAACACGGTGGCCACATCAGAAATTCCTGTCGACCAGCGGCACGCGGAAGCGTTGAACAAGCAGGCGAAAGACCGTCATCTCTTGCGCATCTGGCTGCGGGTGGTGCTGTTTACGCTTTTCTGTCTGGTTCTGGTCGGTGGCGCAACGCGGTTAACCGAGTCAGGTCTTTCCATCACTGAATGGAAGCCGATCCACGGTGCCATTCCGCCGCTTTCCGTGGCTGAATGGGAAGAGGAATTCCAGCTTTACAAGCGCATTCCGCAGTATCAGGAAATCAACAAGGGCATGTCTCTGGAGGCATTCAAGGTCATTTTCTGGTGGGAATGGGCGCACCGGATGCTGGCCCGGGCAATCGGGCTGATATTCGGGCTGCCGCTGGCTTATTTCTGGCTTACGGGGTGCATCGAAAAGCGTTTGAAAATGCCTCTGCTTGGTCTGCTCGCGCTGGGTGGTTTTCAGGGCTTCATCGGCTGGTGGATGGTTTCATCCGGTTTGGTCAACCGCACGGACGTCTCGCAGTATCGGTTGGCGACGCATTTGACGATTGCGTGCCTGATTTTCGCAGGCTGTATGTGGATCTTGCGCGGTCTTTCACTCCATTCCACAGACGCCACGCATCAGCGACAGGGCAGGATGTTCGCTGCGTTTCTGGCCTTCTTCTGTCTGTTCCAGATTTATCTTGGCGCCCTTGTCGCCGGGCTAAACGCAGGACTTTCATACAATACATGGCCGCTTATGGATGGCGCACTGATTCCCGGCGACCTATTCCTGCAACAGCCATGGTGGATCAACCTCTTTGAAAACCCGAAAACCGTGCAGTTCGTGCATCGTCTCGGCGCCTACGGCCTCCTCGCGGCAACGCTCTGGCATATGATTTCACTGCTGCGCGCGAACCCCAGCACGCCCCACGCCCGTCGTTCGGTGTTGTTCTTCGTCTTGATCTGTCTTCAGGCGGCGCTCGGCATCACGACATTGCTGATGCACGTCAACATTCACGTGGCTCTTGCCCATCAGGGCATGGCGCTGCTGGTCCTCGCTTTCGCAATTGCCCATTGGCGCGGTTTCGTGGGTGAATATCCTGCCGACGCACAGGCTGTGGCAAAAGGCTGATTTCCGTCGTTGTGTTCCTTAGCTATTGTGGAATGAATGGCCGGTACGCTCTCAGTGTGATCATACGAAAAGGGCGGTGGAGATGCTCCACCGCCTTTCCGAATTCCGGTCTATGGCATTTCAAGCCAAGGCGTCGATCATGCCGACAGCATCAGTTCCATGTTCTGCACAGCCGCGCCGGATGCGCCCTTGCCGAGATTATCAAGAACCGCGACGAGGTTGATGTGTTCGGAGCTTCCAAACACAAACAGCTTCATCGTGTCCTGATTGACGAGCTCTTCCGCATCAATCCGCGTGACAGACTTGCTGTCTTCAAGCGGTACGACCTGAACGATGTCTTGACCAGCATAATGGGCAGTGAGGGCAGCGTGAATGCTCTCTACACTTGTTCCATCCTTCAGGTCGCCCAAAAACAACGGCACCTGAACAATCATGCCCTGAGCAAAGCGGCCGACGGAGGGTGAGAACAGCGGGGAGCGATCCAACTGACCGTGAATTCTCATCTCAGGCACATGTTTGTGCTTGAGTGTCAGGCCGTAGAGAAAATTGTTGGCGGCGATAGCGTCATCGCGGCTCTGGTCTTCCATCTGCGCAATCATCTGCTTGCCGCCGCCGGTGTAACCCGACACGGCATTGACGCTGACGGGATATGCGTCCGGCAGAATGCCTGCAACGCGAAGCGGTCGGATCAGGCCAATCGCACCCGTTGGGTAGCAGCCGGGATTCGCAACGAAACGGGCCGAACGCACTTTCTCGGCCTGTGCCCGATCCATCTCCGCAAAGCCGTAAACCCAGTTCTGATCGACCCGATACGCAGTCGAGGTGTCAATGATGCGGACCTTGTTGTTGCCGGATACCATGTTCACGGCCTCGATGGAGGCGTCATCCGGCAGGCAAAGGATCGATATGTCCGCATTGTTCAGCATATCCTCGCGCATCGCCGCATTCCGGCGCTCTGCCTCGGGAATTGACAGCAGTTCGATATCGCGGCGCTCGGCGAGGCGCGTGCGAATCTGCAAGCCCGTCGTGCCATGTTCGCCATCGATGAAGATTTTCGCTGTCATGTCCTTATCCTGAACTTTCAATAGGTTACAATTGTGGGCGGATTCAATGTGCCAATCACGTGATTCTATCTGTCAACTCGCTTTCGCCAGCTGTGCGGCACGCGCCTAAGCATATACATGGCTAAAGTTGCCCCGGCAATGAGCTTGGGAAATGACGATTTGTCTGCTTACCACGATTGGCAGGGTCCGATGCGGACTCCGCGGTTTGAGACTGCTCTGCTGCCTTTACGGAGCATTCGGGTTGTTGTAGATCGTTTGCCCTTGGTTGTGCTTCGGGTTTGTATTGATGAATTATCGCTCCGATATTGACGGGCTGCGTGCAATCGCTGTCCTTGCTGTTATTTTTTCGCACGCGAACATCGCCCATTTTGGCGGAGGCTTCATCGGGGTCGATGTGTTCTTCGTGCTGAGCGGTTATCTGATCACCAGCATCATTCTCGAAGACTATCGCCGAGGCGATTTTTCGCTCCCTCGATTTTATCAGCGTCGCGTCAAGCGCATCCTGCCCGCCTTGTTTTTTGTGCTGGCCTGTTCTGCCGCCGTGGCGTGGTTCTTGCTGCTGCCCGGAGCTTACGAGGCCTTCTCAAAGAGCCTGATGCTGTCGGCGCTCTCTGTGTCGAATTTTTATTTCCTCAAAAAAACAGACTATTTTGCAGCCGACGCGGCAGAGGTGCCGCTTCTGCACACTTGGAGCCTTGGAGTTGAGGAGCAGTTTTACCTTCTCTTCCCATTGCTCTTTCTATTTGGACTGAAGACGCGGACGATTTTCATCACGGTGGCAGTGCTGGCGGTAGCCAGCCTTATTGCTAGCGAGATAGGGTCCTGGTGGTTTCCTTCGGCGAATTACTACCTATTGCCGACAAGAGCCTGGGAAATTCTTGCTGGTTCTCTCTGTGCGTTTTACCTGATGGACAGAGAGCGTCGGCCAAATGGAATTCTCGCGGCGCTTGGGCTGATTTTCATTGTCTGTGCAATCGTCCTGTTCGAGCCTTCGACCCGCATTCCATCCTTTGCCGCCCTGCTGCCAGTCGGGGGAAGTGTGCTCTTGATCCTGTTTTCCCACCATACCGGGATTGTTGGGCGAATTCTGTCCGTGGCGCCAATTGTGTGGATTGGCCGCGTAAGTTTCAGTGCGTATCTCTGGCACCAACCCGTTTTTGCATTTGCGCGGATCAGAAGCCTGGAGCCGCCAACGCAAGTGATGATGTCCGGCCTGATCGTCCTTGTGCTCCTCCTTGCAGCCGTAAGCTGGCGCTTTGTCGAGCAGCCGTTTCGTCACGCCCGGGCGAGCGGTCGCAGAATTGCAATGTCGGTGGCGTTCAGCCTCGTGCTCGCAGTCGGTTTTGGCAGTTGGGGCGCGCAGGAGGGGTTGCCGTTCCGAGTTGATCCCAAGGTTGCCAGCTTCATGAACTCTGCCGTCTGGAGCGGTGCGTGCCTGTTCCAGTCCAAAGATGGGCTTCCCTTGCTTCCCGCTGAGAAATGCATGTTCAATACCGGCGCCGCGCAAAAGACCTACGCGATCTGGGGTGACTCGATTTCCGCCGCAATCTCGCCTGCGCTGCTGGAAGAACTTAAGGAACGCAATGTCGGACTGATCCAACTGACGCACGGCCATTGCGCTCCTATCGCTGATGTCTGGACATCGCGAAACGACCAAGCCGTCAATTGCTCTGAGTTCAATCGGCGCGCTCTGGATTATCTTTTGGCAAGCAAAGTTGAAGTGGTTGTCCTTGCCGCATCATGGGTCAATTTCTTCAACGCATCCCACATGTCCGTAGATGGTGTGGAATTGGGGGGGGCGGAGATTACAGTGCCGGTCTTGGCCAACAGGCTGAAACGGACTGTTGAGAAACTCGAGCAAGCCGGAAAGCGTGTCGTTCTCGTTTACCCAACACCGCGCTTCAATAAATCAGTGACGGAAGTGATGGCGGCGATGATGATCAAGGGCGATAGCACGCCGGATTTTGCCTATCCCGTTGCGCGTTTCAGGGAGGACACGGCGCGGGCTTATGCCATTCTGAATGGTGGCGCAGATCACAAGATCGAAAAGGTACTTCCGGAAACCATTTTCTGCGGACCTGCTGGCTCCGACCAGTGTTATCTCGGACGTGATAGCGTTCCCTTCATCGCCGATAAGAGCCACTACACGCAAAAGGGCGCAGAATTGGTTGTCGATGGCATCATGGACGAGCTTGAAAACGAGCCAGACGCCGAGAAGGCCGCTGCTCTCCGTCCGTAAGGACGTTGAACCTTGTTGGGGCGGGGGGACTCAGCCTCTCGTTTTGAATGCCTGACCGTATAGACTGCTCAAATAAAAAGGCGGAGCCGAAGCCCCGCCTTTCCAAATGTCGATAGTCCGATAAGCGATTAACGCTTGGAGAACTGGAACGAACGGCGAGCCTTGGCCTTACCGTACTTCTTACGTTCAACAACACGGCTGTCGCGGGTCAGGAAGCCACCCTTCTTCAGAACCGAGCGCAGGGCTGGTTCGAAGTAGGTGAGAGCCTTGGAAACGCCGTGACGAACAGCACCGGCCTGGCCGGAAAGACCGCCACCGGCAACAGTTGCGATGATGTCGAACTGGCCAGCGCGTGCTGCTGCAACGAGTGGCTGCTGCAGGATCATCTGCAGGACGGGACGTGCGAAATACGCAGAGTAGTCACGGCCGTTGATGATGATCTTGCCAGAGCCAGCCTTGATCCATACGCGGGCTACGGCGTTCTTGCGCTTGCCGGTCGCGTAGGAGCGGCCGAGTGTGTCAACCTTGCGAACATGCACGGGAGCAGAAGCTTCCGATGCAGGGGCGAGGTCTTTCAGGGAGGAAAGATCGGCCATTATCAGGCGCTCCTTACGTTCTTGCTGTTCAGCGTTGCCACGTCGAGAACGGCTGGCTGCTGTGCTTCATGCGGGTGGTTGGAACCGGCGTAAACGCGGAGGTTCTTCATCTGGCGACGGCCAAGAGGACCACGTGGAATCATACGCTCGATAGCCTTTTCGAGAACGCGCTCCGGGAAGCGGCCTTCGATGATCTGGCGAACCGTACGTTCCTTGATGCCACCTGGGTAACCAGTGTGCCAGTAATACTTCTTGTCGGAATACTTCTTGCCGGTGAAGACAACCTTTTCCGCATTGATGATGATGACATTGTCGCCATCATCGACGTGCGGTGTGTAGGTTGCTTTGTGCTTGCCGCGCAGGCGGGTTGCAACAACGGTGGCGAGGCGACCAACAACGAGGCCTTCGGCGTCGATGATGATCCACTTCTTCTCCACCTCGGCAGGCTTCTGAACGAAAGTAGACATTCTTTTAACTTTCTCTAGGACCTGTCACACCCAAACGGAGCATGCAGGCGTTTCTTGTTGCTTGAGGCTGTTCATAGTTTTCATAGTTTCACAGCCGAAAAGACGGCATTTCCGAGGAAATCCTGTCTGGCGCGCTTATAGGCGCTCACAAAAACCCCGTCAACGGCAGAGTTTTTGACGTCAGTCAAAAATGACAAGTAAAATCAGTGGGTTATGGATGTGGTTTTATAATACCACAAGAAATGTCTGTGAAATCAGCCTAATCGCATGGTCAGAACGCCCAAAGCGATGACGCCGCCTGCCACATACCGCCATAAGCTGGCCTTTTCGTTGAGGATAACGACGGAGATGACGATGGCGAAAAGAATGGATGTTTCTCGCAGCGCAGCCACCACCGCGACTGGTGCCTTCGTCATCGCCCAGAGCGCCAGACCGTAGGAGAGGATGGAGCCCGCGCCTCCCGCCAAGCCGCGGAACCAGTGCCGTCTCACATGTGCGGCAACCGGTTGCCAGCCGCGCTGGTAGAAGGCCCAGGAAAACAACATAAGCGGCGGCAGAAGCGACATCCACAATGTGTAGGAGAGCGGGCTGGTGGAAAGCCGTGCGCCGACACCATCTACGAAGGTGTAGCCCGCAATCACAACCGAATTCGCGAGTGCGAGCAGAATGGGCCACCTACCGCCACTGCGTGCTTCCAGCGCCAGAGTGAGGATGCCTGAGGAGATGATGGCGATTCCTGCAATGGCGGCTGCGCTCAGTGTTTCGCCCAGAAAAAGGTTGCTGCTGGCCGCAACGATGAGAGGGGCTACGCCGCGCATGATGGGGTAGACGAGGCCGATATCGCCCACCGTGTAAGCGGCGGCAACCAACCTGAAATAGGTGAATTGCAGAACAGCTGACAGCACCAGGAAGGGCAGGGCCGCAGAGCCGGGCATTGGCAGAAAAGGAATGAAGGGAATGGAGCAGGCGGCAGCACCTGCGGCAACCAAACTCGCATCCAGCGCCTTGTCTGCACCAGACTTGACGAGCGCGTTCCAGCCAGCATGCAGAAGTGCACCCAGCAACACCAACAGCAAGACATCAAGGGACAAGGTGCGACTCACATCTGTTTGAACATCGCCAGCTTATGCGCTCCGGTCCGAACTTGCACCGGTGCGTAAGCCAGCCATTGCGGATTGTTTGGAACGTTGGGTCGAACACGCTGTTTACCGTCACTCGCTGATAGCAGCAGGCATGCAGCTCACTTTTGTGACCCGCTGGTGCAGACAGGTGCTATAACTCATCCGCAGAACTGGAGGACGTGATGAACCACGATAGCTACGAAGACGATGACATCAGACGCATTCTGAAGGATGTCAAAACCATTGCTCTTCTGGGCGCATCGCCCAACCCGGCAAGACCAAGCCACGGAGTGATGAGCTTCTTGCTGAGCAAGGGTTACACTGTTTTTCCGGTCAATCCCGGTCAGGAGGGCAAAGAGATTCTAGGTCAGCACGTCTATGCGAAACTGGCCGACATTCCTGAATCCATCGATATGGTGGATGTCTTTCGTGCTGCGGAATTTTTGCCCGCTGTCGTGGAAGAAGTCATTCTCCTGTCGCCAAGACCGAAGGTCATCTGGGGGCAGCTGTCGGTTCGCCATGATGATGCCGCTGCGAAGGCTGAGGCCTACGGCATAGAAGTCGTGATGGACCGATGCCCCGCAATTGAGTATCCGCGTCTCAATATTGCATCATAGTTAGCACAAGTCGCACTTATCATTCGCCTTGAGAGCGTTATTATCCCTCTGCTCTCAAGGCAGGTAAAACAAAAATTGGAGGGACACATGTCAGCAAACAATCCCGGTTTCTCAACTTTGGCAATTCACGCCGGAGCGGAACCCGACCCCACCACCGGCGCGCGCGCCACGCCGATCTATCAGACCACGGCCTATGAATTTCGCGATTCGGACCATGCCGCTGCGCTGTTCGGTCTGAAGGAATTCGGAAATATCTACACCCGCATCATGAACCCGACTCAGGCCGTTCTGGAAGAGCGTGTTGCAGCCCTTGAGGGCGGCACTGCAGCCTTGGCAGTGGCTTCCGGCCATGCGGCTCAGCTGCTGGTTTTTCACACGCTTTTGCAGTCAGGCGATAACTTCGTGGCAGCCCGTCAGCTCTATGGCGGCTCGATCAACCAGTTCGGTCACTCATTCCAGAATTTCGGTTGGCAGGTCCGCTGGGCCGATGCCGCTGATCCGGCAAGTTTTGAAAGCCAGATCGACGACCACACGAAGGCCATCTTCATCGAAAGCCTAGCCAATCCGGGCGGCACATTCGTAGATATCGCCGCGATTGCTGAGGTCGCGCACAAGCACGGCCTGCCGCTGATCGTCGATAACACGATGGCAAGCCCATACCTGCTCAGGCCTATCGAGCACGGTGCAGATATTGTCGTGCATTCGCTGACGAAGTTCCTGGGTGGCCACGGCAATTCCATGGGTGGCGTCATCGTGGATGGCGGCACGTTCGATTGGTCTGCCAGCGATAAATTCCCGGCATTGTCGAAGCCGCGCCCGGAATATTCCGGTGTGGTGCTGCACCAGACATTCGGCAATTTCGCCTTCGCCATAGCAACCCGCGTCCTTGGTCTGCGCGATCTTGGTCCGTCGATTGCGCCTTTCAACGCCTTCCTCATTCTGACCGGTATCGAAACGCTTGCCCTGCGTGTGCAGCGCCATTCTGACAATGCTCTTGAGGTTGCCAAGTGGCTAAAGGCTCATTCGAAAGTCAGCTGGGTCAACTATGCGGGTCTGGAAGACAGTGCCAATCATGCACTTCAGCAGCGTTACTCGCCAAAGGGTGCCGGTTCTGTCTTTACATTCGGCGTGAAGGGCGGCTACGAGGCTGGCAAGGCGATTGTTGAAGGCCTGCAGCTGTTCTCGCATGTTGCCAATATCGGCGATACGCGCTCTCTGGTTATCCACCCGGCATCGACAACGCATGCGCAACTGACGCCGGAGCAGCAGACTGCCGCAGGCGCCGGGCCGGATGTGGTCCGTCTGTCCGTCGGCATCGAAGACGTCAAGGATATCATCGCAGACCTGGAACAGGCACTCGCCAAGGTTTGATCAGATCAGGAAAGGTTGCCCATGACCCATAGTCTCAACTTCAAGTCAGAGGGCGACCTTGCCGCCGTTCAGCCGGAAGAGGGTGCACCCGCACCCGGCCGGCTGATCTCGGGCGACCCGAAGTTCACCACATGGAACATCGAGGAAGCCTCCGGTGGGATCTATGCCGGAATATGGCAGTCCACGCCCGGCAAGTGGCGCGTCGAATATGACGAATGGGAATATTTCAGCATCCTGGAAGGATATTCCGTCCTGACGGAGGACGCTGCCGAGCCCATCCATTTGCGCGCGGGTGATCGTCTCATCTTAAGACCCGGCTTTAAAGGAAGCTGGGAAGTGATTGAAACGACTCGCAAGGACTATGTGATCCGGCTGTGAGGCGAATCGCGTTACGACCCCCACACCAGATCTAACCGCTCGAGGCCGTGGAAATGATACACGTCCTTCACCTGCGGCTTTTGCGAGATACGCAGGCCGGGCAGGCGTTTGAAGAGGAGCGGCAACACGATGTTGAGCTCCAGCCTTGCCAGAGGTGCACCGATACAGAAGTGAATCCCGGCACCAAAGGACAGGTTTGGTGCCTCGCTCCTATCGGGCATGAAGCTGAGCGGATCGGTAAATTTCTTCGGGTCGAGATTGGCCGCCGCCAGAATGAGGCTGACCTTGTCACCGCGATTAAACGTGATGCCGTCGATCTCAACGGTCTCAAGTGCCCATCGCTGGAAAATGTGAACCGGCGCGCCAATGCGCAGCGTTTCTTCCACCGTCCTCTCGGTTGACTTCTCATCCTGAAACAGCACACCGGTGTCACTTCCACTCTCCAAGATGACGCGGACCGAATTGCCGATCTGGTGCACGGTTGCCTCATGCCCCGCATTCAAAAGCACAATCGTCGTCGAGATCAGTTCCTCGTCGGTAAGATACTGACCCTTGTGTTCGGTGTGGATCATGTGGCTCAGCAGGTCGTCCTTCGGCTCTGCCCGGCGTTGCGCAATCACGGTTCGCACATAATCCGCAAATTCCTTCGCGGCGATGTCGGCGGCCAGCTCATCCTCACGGGTACGCTTGAACATGTACATGCCGACATAGGCATGCGACCATTTCAGCAGTTGCGGTCCCATATCTTCGGGAATCCCGATCATGCGGGCAATCATCGTCACCGGAATGATATCAGCGAAAGAGGATAGCAACTCCGTCCTGCCATCAGCCTCGAACGCGTCTATCAAACCATTGGCGAGTGCTTCGATCTCCGGTGTCATCTTCTCGACATGGCGCGACACGAAGGCACGGTTCACCAGCGTTCTTAACCGCGTATGTTCCGGCGGCTCGATTTCCAGCAGCGAATGCCGCTCCGCCGCATCGAAGTGGGTGACATGGTCCTGTGGCGGCGCGAGGCCCAGTTCCTCGCGGGTGGCAACGTGCAGGATCTGCCGCCCGAAGCGCCGGTCTCGCAGCAACGCGTTTACATGGTCATAACCCGTGAAAAACCACTGCTTCTGCTCTTCCCAATAGAAGGTGGGACAGTGGGCATGCAATGCGGCATAGACCGAATTGGGGTCGCCATAGAATGCGGGGTTGCGGGCGTCGAGCGAAACCGAACGTTTGTCGGTGTCGATGTGAAGGAATTCAGGCACGGTTTTCATGCCTGATCCTTAACTGAAAGCCATGCCGCGAGAAAGTGATTCTATTCGCCCACAGCCACCCCTTCGCGGCGAGGATCGGCGCTACCGATAAGTCCCTGACCGGTGATTTCGATGGCATGGAGACCGGAGTTCATCTCTCCCGGTTTAACCTGATAACCCAATGCTTTAAGAGGTTCTGCTAATGTTTCGGCACTGGTTCCGGCTTCGATATCGTAGGTGCCGAAGCGGTTGATGAGGTGCTGTTGCGCCACGATCTTTTCCACTGGCATGCCCCAGTCGATATAGGCAACGAGCGCCTGCGCAACATAGCCGATGATCTGGCTGCCGCCCGGCGACCCGATGGCGAGCAACGGCTTGCCGTCTTTCATCACGATTGTCGGCGCCATGGAGGAGCGCGGACGCTTTCCGGGCTCGACACGGTTGGCAACTGGCACGCCATTGTCATGGGTCTTGAAGGAGAAATCCGTCAGCTCGTTGTTGAGCAGAAAGCCATTGGTCATCAGGCGCGAGCCGAAGCCACTCTCGATTGTCGTCGTCATGGAGACGACATTGCCTTTGGTATCGACAATGACGAAGTGGCTGGTGGAGGGCATTTCGAGCGTTGGCCCGCGCCCGAACAATGAGGCGTGGTCCCATTGCGGCTCCCCGGCTTTGACAGCATCTGCGGCAAGCGCCTTGTCGCCATCCAGCAACGCGGCGCGCGTGGCCAGATAATCCTTGGCAAGTAAGCCCTTGGTGGGTAGCGGCAGGAAATCCGGGTCTGCGACATAGCGTTCACGGTCGGCAAAGGCGAGGCGCTGCGCATCCCCAATCAGCCGCCAGCTTTCCACATTGTCTGGTCCAAGCGCCCTCAGATCGAAGTTTTCGAGCATGCCCAGCATCTGCCCCACAGCCACGGCACCGGAGGAGGGCGGACCCATGCCGCAAACATCCAGCGCGCGGTAGTTGGCGCAGACCGGCTCGCGCTCTTTGATGCGATAATTTGCAAGATCAGTAAGCGACAGGACGCCCGGATTGCCGGTCGCCTCTCGCACGGTCTTGACGATCGCCTCAGCAATCGGCCCGCTGTAAAAAGCGTCAGCACCACCAGCTGCAATGGCACTAAGGGTCTGCGCATAGGCCGGGTTTTTCAGAACATTGCCGGCCTTTAGCGGCGCGGCAGACGCATCATAGAAATAGCTGCGCGGCGCATCGTATTTCTTCAGCCTTTCGCCTTCCGATGCAATCAGGGAGGCAAGACGCGGAGATACCTGAAAGCCGTCGGTGGCCAGTGTTTCGGCTGGCTTCAGCACGTCGGACCATGGCGTTTTTCCGTATTTGCGGTGCACGTCTGAAAGCAGCCGTACCGTGCCTGGCGTGCCGACAGAACGCCCGCCGATGACGGCATCCATGAATTTCAGCGGTTGACCCGTCTCATCGAGAAACAGTTTCGGCGTCGCCTCCATCGGCGCGGTTTCGCGTCCGTCAAACGTCGTCAGTTTTTTGGCTGCGGCATCGTAATAGACGAGAAAGGCGCCGCCGCCCAGGCCGGAGCTCTGTGGCTCTACAAGGCCGAGAACCGTCTGAACCGCCACCATGGCATCAATGGCATTACCGCCATCAGCAATGATCTTCCGCCCAGCCTCGGCAGCCAGCGGGTTGGCCGCGGCCACCATGAAATTCTTTGCCTCGACACGACTTGCCGCTTTAGTGCCCGTTGCCCGCTCCGGGGCGAGAGTGTCAGATGCCTGCTGCGCCTGGACTGAGCCAGCGGTCAGGGCGGCTAAAAGCGAGACGCCGGTGAAAAACCTGATGGGCATGGCAGAACCTCCGTTGCTGGCGCCCAAGATTGGGTCGCCTGCGCATGAAGGTCAAGTCATGAACTAACGATTGGCGATGCTGGCAATGCGGGTTAGGGCGGCAACCTGGCGGTCGGCGTTGTTGTCAAATGGGTCTTCGTCCCGGTCATCCGCCGGTATGACGATATTGGTGGAGCCCTCACGGACCACTGTGCGATTACGGCCTTCCTTCTTGGCGCCATAAAGCGCGCGGTCCGCCATGATCATCAATGTGTCGAGGTCCGCGTCCGCCGCAGGTGAGGTGTAAACACCAGCGCTGACCGTTGCCATAAATTCCCGGTTGTCTGTCCTCATAACGATCCGGCTGAAATAAATCCTGATAGCTTCAGCCAGAACAGCCGCCTTCGCCGGGTCGTCGCACTCTGCCAGGCAGGCGAATTCCTCACCTCCCATGCGCACCATCACGCCCTGTCCATCTGCGATTTGTCCAGCCTGCGCACAGAACTTAACCAGCACTTCATCGCCCCACTGGTGGCCATACTCGTCATTGATCTTTTTGAAGTGGTCGATGTCGAACAGAATGAAGGCAATGTGTCTCGACGTGCCTGTAAGGCGCGCTTTCAGCGTGTTGAAAGCATGGAAAAGGCCACGACGGTTCAGCGTGCCGGTCATGTGGTCTGTCATGGCCAGATGTTGCAATGTGCGACTGCCGTCTTCCATGAACATCTTGACCGCTATCATGGTAATGATCACGAATCCCAGCGCTGATGCCAGCGCAGCTGTGCCCATTGGGGGAATAAGTTCGGTGGTTGCTGCAGTGTAGGGAATGATAATCCATGCCGAGACGCAGCCCATGAGGGCTTGAAAAATGAGTGCAACAGCCAGAAATTTCCGCGTGCTTGATATGTATTCCTTTGAGGTCAAAAGCACGCCGGCGAGCATGCAGTAGCCTACGCCGGAGCAAAAATGATACAGAATGATCCGTGCTGTCATGCTTTCGCGCGCAGGATTGATAAACATGAAGGCGATCCAGATCAGCGCTGGGATTGCAATCCAGCCATCGATCCTGCGGTTTTCAAGCTTCAGCAGTCCTGCCAGCCACAAACCAAAGGCACCAAGCGCGATGGTATTGGCGATCTGAATCGACCAAAAGTTAGGAATGACCCCACGAAGCCCGATAAGAATAGTGCCGATGCCAATACACGCAAAGCCAGCAGAAAAGCACAGGTGATATTTCTTTGCCGGATTGTGTAGCCATACGACCGCCAGAACAGCCGATAGGGTCAGGGTCTCCATCGACCAGAGTAGCATGCCTGTCTTGGCGTCCAGCACGGTGCAATCTCACTTTAATACAGCTTTGCGCGAAGATATGCGTATCGGTATTCGCCGTGCACATGCTTGATCGCGTACTACTTGAATTTGATGCTAAAAACCGAAAATCAGAATACACCGGATCGGCCTGAGGGCAATATCAGCACTTAAACCCTAAGAAGTTATTTCTGATTGTTATTGCGACTGGTTGTTGAACATAATTTTTTGTCCGGTTAATCTTTGATTGACCAAAAATACGTTGGAGGGTTGAAGACGTTGCTCGCTTTGTGAAAGGCGGATGGCGTTGAGGAGCGCGGCAGTGTAAGCCGACTATGGATTTTTGCCGGGACGCGATTAAGGATATCCGTTACCTCAGTCTTGAAGAACCGGGCAATGACACTCTATGTAGAGAGTAGACGAATAGAATTGATTCCGGATGCGAAAGCCGCCGGGTTAGAGTTGACAAAGGACGGACATGAGAAATCCAGTTGATACCGCCATGGCTCTGGTGCCGATGGTTGTGGAACAGACCAATCGCGGCGAACGGTCCTATGATATCTATTCACGTCTGCTGAAAGAGCGGATCATCTTCCTGACCGGTCCGGTGGAAGACCATATGGCGTCGCTCGTTTGCGCGCAGCTCCTGTTTCTTGAATCGGAAAATCCGAAAAAGGAAATCGCGCTGTACATCAATTCTCCAGGTGGCGTCGTAACTGCCGGCATGGCTATTTACGATACAATGCAGTTCATCCGTCCAGCCGTGTCCACGCTTTGCGTCGGTCAGGCTGCGTCGATGGGTTCGCTGCTTCTGGCTGCCGGTGAGAAGGGCATGCGTTTCTGCACGCCGAATGCTCGCATCATGGTTCACCAGCCATCCGGCGGTTTCCAGGGTCAGGCGTCCGACATCGAGCGTCATGCCCGCGACATCATCAAGATGAAGCGCAGGCTGAACGATGTCTACGTGAAGCACACGGGCCGTACACTTGACGAAGTTGAAAACACGCTCGACCGTGACCACTTTATGGATGCGGACGAGGCAAAGGGCTGGGGCGTCGTCGACAAAATTCTGACATCGCGTCAGGAAATGGAAGCCGTTACCGGCAGCTAAGGCGCTTTAAATGTGATCCGGGTTTGAAGCTCCGAATGAATTTCGGGGTTTCAACCGAAAAATAAAGCGCTAATAGTAGTTATTAAGGCTGTGTTGAATTTTTATGACATAGTTTGTTGTGATCCTGCATAAGCTTGTTTGGGCTGAGAGGGGTTGCAGTACCAAATGCTGAGGCGTCACTGCTTTGGAGTTTGAAGGGGAATTCGTTGCCGCCGTTGCCGGATCATACGTCCGAAAACGGTTAGTACCCCGGGAACGAAGCGGATATGGATGCTTATGGGAAGCGACCGTTTCTGCAGACGATAAGTTGACCGCGTTTCGCGGTGCGAAACAGCGGCGTGCTGGAAGGAAAGAGATATGAGCAAAGTCAGCGGCAGCAACGGCGGCGACTCTAAAAATACACTCTATTGTTCATTCTGCGGCAAGAGCCAGCACGAAGTCCGGAAACTCATCGCCGGGCCGACAGTATTCATCTGCGATGAATGCGTCGAATTGTGCATGGACATCATCCGCGAGGAAAACAAGACATCTTTGGTGAAGTCGCGCGAGGGTGTGCCCACCCCGCAGGATATCATCAAGATCCTCGATGAATATGTTATTGGCCAGAAGCAGGCGAAGAAAATCCTGTCGGTGGCTGTACACAACCATTACAAGCGACTCGCAAATTCGACCAAGAACGGCGACATCGAGCTGGCGAAGTCGAACATCATGCTCGTTGGTCCGACGGGTTGCGGCAAGACCTATCTTGCCCAGACGCTCGCGCGCATCATCGACGTGCCGTTCACAATGGCTGACGCCACGACGCTGACCGAAGCCGGTTATGTGGGTGAAGACGTTGAAAACATCATTCTGAAGCTGCTTCAGTCTGCCGATTACAACGTTGAACGCGCTCAGCGCGGCATCGTCTACATCGACGAAGTGGACAAGATTTCCCGCAAGTCCGACAATCCGTCCATCACAAGAGACGTATCGGGCGAGGGCGTGCAGCAGGCACTGCTCAAGATCATGGAAGGTACGGTTGCATCCGTTCCTCCGCAGGGTGGCCGCAAGCATCCACAGCAGGAATTCCTGCAGGTGGATACGACCAACATCCTGTTCATCTGCGGTGGCGCATTTGCCGGTCTCGACAAGATCATTTCTGCACGTGGCGAAAAAACCTCCATCGGTTTTGGCGCGACGGTGAAGGCAGAAGACGATCGTCGTGTTGGCGAAGTGCTGCGCGAACTGGAGCCGGAAGATTTGGTCAAGTTTGGTCTCATCCCGGAATTCATCGGTCGTCTGCCAGTCTTGGCAACCCTTGAAGACTTGGACGAGGACGCATTGATCCAGATCCTTTCGGAGCCGAAGAACGCTCTCATCAAGCAGTACCAGCGCTTGTTCGAGATGGAGGATGTCGAGTTGACGTTCCAGGGAGACGCGTTGCGCGAGATCGCTCGTCGGGCCATCACCCGCAAGACCGGTGCACGTGGACTGCGCTCGATCATGGAGAAGATCCTGCTCGACACGATGTTTGAGTTGCCGACCCTGGAAGGCGTTCGTGAAGTCGTCATTTCTGATGACGTCGTCAGCGGTGCCGCCCGTCCGCTCTACATTTATGCGGACCGGCAGGAAGAGAAAGCCAACGTTTCAGCTTAAAGCAGCGTGGGCTCAGCAATTAGTTACAAGGACCCGCCACTGGCGGGTCTTTTGGTTTGTTATTCACCGGAAACGTTCCCATATTCTCTTGGCATCGGATTTAACGTTTGGAGCGGATTGGCTTCTCCGATAGAGTTTTAGAGTGATTTGCGGCGCGATATGATGTCTTTTGCGGCAGTTGTCTGTTTTGCGATTCTCTAAGACGAACCAAAAAACGGAAATCTGAAGCCTATTGTGATGCGTAGCGTGTGTACGATTGAAGCCGTGTGTTCACGGCAAGCCTATATGCTTTTGTGACTTGAAAATGACAGTGACGAACTCCACTTTTAGTCACGACAAAGAATATGCCGGAACCTCCCCAAGAAAGTCCGGCAAGCGTCCCTCACAAGGGGACCATTGAAAGGAAATGATATGACAAACGTTCCGTCTGCTGCATCTGGTGGTACATATCCTGTACTTCCCCTGCGCGACATTGTCGTTTTCCCACACATGATTGTTCCACTGTTCGTCGGGCGGGAAAAATCCATCCGTGCGCTGGAAGAAGTCATGGGTTCTGACAAGCAGATTATGCTCGTCACTCAAATTAACGCCAGCGATGACGATCCAGACACATCTGCCATTCACCGTGTCGGCACCATCGCAAATGTTCTGCAATTGCTGAAGCTGCCAGATGGTACCGTCAAGGTTCTCGTCGAAGGCAAGGGCCGTGCCCGCATCGAAGACTACACGGCGCGTGAAGATTTCTACGAAGCCACTGCGGTTCAGCTTTCCGAGCCTGAAGAAGATCCCGTCGAAATCGAGGCTCTGTCACGTTCGGTGATCTCAGAGTTCGAAAGCTATGTGAAGCTGAACAAGAAGATTTCGCCTGAGGTGGTTGGTGCCGCCGGCCAGATCGACGATTATTCCAAGCTTGCTGATACCGTTGCATCCCATCTTTCGATCAAGATTGTCGAAAAGCAGGAAATGCTGGAAACCGTCAGCGTGAAGCAACGCCTTGAAAAGGCGCTCGGCTTTATGGAAGGCGAGATTTCGGTTCTTCAGGTTGAGAAGCGCATCCGCTCGCGCGTCAAGCGCCAGATGGAGAAGACCCAGCGCGAATACTATCTGAATGAACAGATGAAGGCGATCCAGAAAGAGCTCGGAGACGGCGAGGATGGCCGCGATGAGATGGCTGAGCTGGAAGAGCGCATCTCCAAGACCAAGCTTTCCAAGGAGGCCAAGGAAAAGGCCGACGCGGAAATGAAGAAGCTGCGTCAGATGAGCCCGATGTCTGCTGAAGCGACCGTCGTGCGCAATTACATCGATTGGCTGGTCGGCTTGCCGTGGGGCAAGAAGTCCAAGATCAAGACGGATCTGAATGCAGCCGAGGCAACACTCGAGCTAGATCACTTCGGTCTTGATAAGGTCAAGGAACGTATCGTTGAGTATCTGGCTGTTCAGGCCCGTGCGACGAAGATTCGTGGCCCGATCCTGTGCCTCGTCGGTCCTCCAGGCGTGGGTAAGACATCGCTTGCCAAGTCGATCGCGAAGGCAACCGGCCGCGAATATGTTCGCATGGCGCTCGGTGGCGTTCGTGATGAAGCTGAAATCCGCGGTCACCGCCGGACCTATATCGGCTCCATGCCCGGTAAGATCGTTCAGTCGATGAAGAAGGCCAAGAAGTCCAACCCGCTCTTCCTGCTCGATGAGATCGACAAGATGGGCCAGGATTTCCGTGGCGATCCTTCATCAGCGTTGCTGGAGGTGCTCGATCCGGAACAGAACTCCACATTCATGGACCACTATCTCGAAGTGGAATATGACCTGTCGGACGTTATGTTCGTAACGACAGCCAACACGCTGAACATTCCCGGCCCTTTGATGGACCGTATGGAAGTCATACGCATCGCCGGTTACACGGAAGATGAAAAGCGCGAGATCGCCAAGCGTCACCTTCTGCCGAAGGCAATCAAGGAACATGCTTTGCGCCCGGAAGAGTTTTCCGTCAGCGACGATGCTCTGATGGCCATCAGCCAGCAATATACCCGTGAGGCTGGCGTTCGCAGCTTCGAGCGCGAGTTGATGAAGCTTGCGCGCAAGGCTGTCACGGAAATCATCAAGGGCAAGTCGACGTCTGTGGCCGTAACGGCTGCAAACATCAACGATTACCTGGGCGTTCCGCGCTACCGCCATGGTGAAGCCGAAGGCGAAGATCAGGTCGGTGTTGTCACCGGTCTGGCCTGGACCGAAGTGGGCGGCGAGTTGCTGACCATCGAAGGCGTGATGATGCCCGGCAAGGGCCGCATGACCGTGACGGGCAACCTGAAGGAAGTGATGAAGGAATCCATCTCGGCAGCGGCGTCTTACGTCCGCTCGCGTGCAGTTGATTTCGGCATTGAGCCGCCACGGTTCGACAAGTCCGATATCCACGTGCACGTACCGGAAGGTGCGACGCCTAAGGATGGACCATCGGCTGGTGTTGCTATGGCAACCGCCATCGTGTCCATCATGACGGGCATTGCGGTCGACAAGAATGTAGCAATGACGGGTGAAATCACCCTTCGTGGTCGCGTTCTGCCGATTGGCGGATTGAAGGAAAAGCTGCTGGCGGCTCTGCGTGGCGGTATCAAGAAGGTCTTGATCCCGGAAGAAAACGCAAAGGATCTGGCGGATATTCCTGACAACGTCAAAAACGGAATGGAGATCATTCCGGTGTCACGCATGGGTGAAGTCATCAAGCACGCGCTTGTGCGTATGCCCGAGCCGATCGAATGGGATGGCAGCATCGAGACGCCCGTCATAGCAACTGTCGACGGCGTGGATGACGCCGGTCAGACAATCGCACATTGAAACGTGCGTGGCAGGCATGATGCTTAATAAGCACAAAAACACAAAAAGGCTGGCAGTTATGCCAGCCTTTTTTGTGAAAAGGTCCTGAGACCCCTTGTTTTTCAGGCCGTTCCAGCGCTTTTGGGTGGCGGTACGCAAATAGATAAGTATTCTGCGCCAATCCAATTTGAGTCGTTTCAAACCATTGAAAGGGGTGGAAACATGAACAAGAATGAGCTCGTTTCTGCAGTTGCCGAAAAGGCTGGTCTTACGAAGGCTGATGCCGCTTCTGCGGTAGACGCAGTTTTCGAAACCGTCCAGGGCGAACTAAAGGCCGGTGGCGACATTCGTCTCGCAGGTTTCGGCAGCTTCACTGTAAGCCGTCGCGAAGCCTCCAAGGGCCGTAACCCATCCACGGGTGCAGAAGTCGATATTCCGGCTCGCAACGTTCCTAAGTTCTCTGCAGGCAAGGGCCTGAAGGACGCTGTCAATTCTTGAGTTTCCAGGGGCTGCGGCGCCAGCGGCGCGCTGACAGCTCTCCGGCTTACGAGGAATGAATTTGGCCCATTGTGCGTTCAGCGCGAAGGTGTCATCGAAATGCAAAAAGCCCGGCTTTCCACGCCGGGCTTTTTGTTTATGAGTGAATTTTAATTGTCATGCGCCTGTCATCTCCATAGCCCAAGAACCCATCATGCATTTTTCAATGCCATGAAGGGGACACCATGACATTTCGTTTTTCCAGTGCCGCACTTACCGCAGCTCTGTGCGCATCCGTCGCATTTCCGGCTGCCGCCGAACAGGTTTTCAACCGCATCGCGTCATTTCCGGTAGCGCAGAATCTGCCCTCTGACAAAGACGCGAAAACGGTCACATCAGCTGAAATCATCACGGCGAGCCAGGACGGCAAGACGCTGATCTATTCGGACAGCCCGCTTGGTGGCATCGGTTTTATCGACATTACCGATGCGAAGGCCCCAAAGGCACTCGGCGCGCTGATGATGGATGGTGAGCCGACATCGGTCGTGGCCTCCGGTACGAGGGTCTTTGCAGGCGTCAACACGTCTGAAAGTTTCGTCAAGCCATCCGGCAAGCTCGTCACTGTCGATATTGCTGGTAAGAAAATCGAAGCCAGCTGCGACCTCGGAGGCCAGCCTGACTCCGTTGCGATTTCCCCCGACAAAAGCTTCCTAGCCATCGCCATCGAAAATGAGCGCGATGAGAAGGTCAATGATGGCGCGCTGCCGCAATTGCCAGCCGGCTTCCTCGTAACCATCGGTTTGAAGGACGGCGCTGCCGATTGCTCGACACTTAAGAAGATCGAGATGACCGGCATTGCCGAGATCGCGCCTGATGATCCGGAGCCAGAATTCGTCGCCATCAATGCCAATGGCGAGATCGTTGTTACGCTTCAGGAAAACAACCATATCGCCATCATCGATGGCAAGAGCGGCAAGATCACGAGCCACTTTTCCGCTGGCACCGTCGATCTTGAAGGCATTGACACGAAGTCAGACGGTCAGCTCAAGTTCACTGACAGCCAGAAAGCCCGCAAGCGCGAGCCGGATGCCGTTAAGTGGCTGGACAATGACCGCCTCTTCATCGCCAATGAAGGTGACTGGGAAGGCGGTTCGCGCGGCTTCACCATCTTCGACAAGACCGGCAAGCTGCTCTACGAAGCTGGCTCCAGCTTGGAACAGGCAGTTGCAGCCATCGGTCATTATCCCGAAAAACGGTCCAAGGCGAAGGGCATCGAACCGGAAGGTTTGGAATCTGCCACCTTTGGCAACGAGAAATATTTCTTCGTTCTGGCCGAACGCGCATCTGTTGTCGGCGTCTATAAGGACACCGGCGCCGAGCCACAGCTCACGCAGCTTCTTCCATCCGGCATTTCACCAGAAGGCGCTGTCGCTATTCCATCGCGCAACTTGCTGGTGACAGCCAATGAGGCGGATCTGGGAGAAGATGGCGGCGCACGTTCGCATGTCATGATCTTTGAACGCGCTGAAGGGCAGGCGGCCTATCCGCAGCTCACCTCGGCAACGGTCGATGGTGCGCCAATCGGTTGGGGTGCTCTTTCCGGTCTCGTGGGTGATGCAGAGAAGGATGGCATTCTCTACGCCATCTCCGACTCGGTCTATGGCAACCAGCCATCAATCTACACCATCGACGCAACGAAGAAGCCTGCGCTCATCACCAGCGTTTTGCGCGTAAAGCGTGACGGCCAACCGGCGCAGAAGCTCGACATGGAAGGCATTACCCTCGATGGCAAGGGCGGCTTCTGGGTCGCATCCGAAGGCAACAGCGAAAAGCTCGTTCCGCACGCGCTTTACAACGTCAACGCCAAGGGCGAGATCAAATCCGAAATCGCACTACCAACAGATCTTCTGCAGGGAGAAACCCGCTTTGGTTTCGAAGGCGTGACCTTGGTCGGCAAGGGTGACGACGCGACGCTCTGGATGGCTGTTCAACGTGAATGGGGCAAGAGCGAAAAGGGTATGGTCAAACTGGTATCCTACAATCTGAAATCCGAGGAGTGGGGCGCCGTGCACTACCCGCTGGATGAGACGAAGGATGGCTGGGTAGGTCTTTCCGAAATCACTGCTCACGGCGACAATGTCTATATCGTCGAGCGCGACAACCAGATCGGCGATAAGGCCAAGATCAAGAAGCTCTACAGCGTCGCAATCTCTGACCTGAAGCCCGGCAAGATCGGCGGCGAGTTGCCATTGGTCAAGAAAACCGAAGTCCATGATTTTCTGCCTGACCTGAAGGCTCAGACAAACGGCTACGTCGTGGACAAGCTTGAAGGCTTCACCTTCGACAAATCCGGCAAGGCATTTGCCGTAACCGACAATGACGGCGTCGACGATTCCTCGGGTGAGACACTGTTCTTCCCGGTCGATCTGAAGGGCACACACTAATCTGTGCGACGCCTCATCCTTGCCACAAGGGCAAGGATGACAAAGCCGATGAATGGGACTCATAAAACAAGAAAGCCGGGCGTCATCTTTGAGGCCCGGCTTTTGTCGTCATGATCCATTCACTCAGAGATCACTAATCTCTTAACGCATATTGCTCCAACGCATCCCGGTTGATCTCAATCCCCAGGCCCGGTCCATCGGGTATCTGCACAACGCCGTCGACATGGTCCAGCGGACTGGTGAGGACGGCTTGGCGGTAGGGGTTTTCGGTTCGGTCGAACTCCAGAATGGGCGGGCGCGGGTTGCGGCGGGCCGGGTCTGGTGGCAGGTAGGCCATGAATTGCAGGGCGGCAGCAATGGCAACGCCTGTTCCCCATACGTGCGGAACGACGCGCACGCCGTACAGCGTTGCCATGTCTACGATGCGTTTGGTTTCGGAAAAACCCCCGGCTCCCGCAAGATCGGGCTGTAGAATATCGATCGCCCGGCTTTCCAGCGGCGCGCGCATCCCATAGCGCCCATGCCAGGTTTCGCCACCGGCAACCGGGATGGGCTGACCCTTGCGAACGGCTTGATATGCGTCGAGCTGCTCGGGCACGACGGGCTCTTCGAACCAGTCAATCCCCAGCGGCGCAAGCGCATTGCCGACTTCGATAGCGTCAAGCGTATCATAGCCATGGTTGGCGTCGATCATGATGCGCACATCCGGCCCGACGGCTTCGCGGGCAGCGCGGATGACGGCGATGTCTTCAGCCACGTCAAAACCGATCTTGATCTTGACCGCATGGAACCCCTGCGCCGCGTACCCCGCGACTTCCGCCGCAACATCGGATACCGCGTCGACGCCATCCTTTCGGAAGGAGCCGGTGGCGTAAGCCTTGACGCTTTCGCGAAAGCGACCACCCAAAAGGCGGGAAATGGACGTTCCGAAGCGTTTGCCTTTGATATCCCACAGCGCAATATCAATGCCGCTTAGCGCAGTCACGGTCAGCCCGCGCTGCCCCTGATCCCGAAGCAGATTGTAGAGCTGGTGCCAGATGATCTCGATATCGAGAGGATCTTTGCCGATGAGATGCGGCGCATAGGCCGCAACGACGGCCGCGTTCGGTTTGGCCGGGCCAAGGCATTCGCCCCAGCCCACGGTGCCATCATCGCAAATGATTTCAACCAAGCAGTGGATGCGCCGATCAAAGCGCATGGATGCGCTTTCAAAGGCATGGCCTAGTTTGTAGTCCAACAAATGGGTGCGGACCGCCTCTATCCTCATGATTTGTATGGTCCAATCAGCGCCTGCATCATGCCGACTTCTTCCTCTGTCAGATCGGTCAGTGGTGCGCGAACCGGGCCGGCATCAAAGCCGATCAGGCGCACACCGGCCTTGATGGCAGAGACGGCATAACCCTTCTGCCGGTTCCGAATGTCCATGAAGGGGTAAAAGAAATCAATGAGAATGCGGTCTGTCGTGGCTCTGTCGCCTGCACGAAGTGCCTTGTAGAATTTCTGCGCAAGGGCTGGCACGAAGTTGAAGACGGCAGACGAATAGGTCGTCACGCCAGCACCGAGATAGGCATCTGCAAACAGTTCAGCCGTCGGCATGCCGCCAAGATAGGTCAGGCGCTCGCCAATGGTCGCGGTGATCTTGCGTACGAGCCCGATATCGCCGGAACCGTCCTTGAAGCCAACGAGGTTGGGGCAACTGTCGCAGAGTTTCTGCAGAGTTTCAGCCGTCAGAATGGAGTTGTCGCGGTTGTAGACCATCACGCCGATGGAGACGGAATCGCACACTGCCTTGATATGTGCGTAAAGACCCGCCTGCGAGGCATCCATCAAATAGTGCGGCAGCAGCAGAATGCCGTCAGCACCGGCTTTCTCAGCGCTTTGGGCAATCTGAATGGCAATTTTTGTGCCGTAACCGCAGCCGGAAACAATAGGAACCGAGCCTGCAGCAGATTTTGCGGCCTTCACAACGGTGGCTACTTCCTCAGGCGCAAGCGAGAAGAACTCACCCGTGCCGCCTGCAGCGAAGAGGACGGTGGCATCGAAGCCGGACAGCCAGCTGACATGGTCAAGATATGGCTTTTCGTTGAATTCGCCATCCTTGCTGAACGGCGTTACGGGGAAAGAGAGAAGGCCTGCGCCCAGCGCGACCTTGAGTTCCTGTGGGTCCATTGCCATAAAATTCTTGTCTCCGATGATGTGTTGGTGCGGATAATATTCGAGATATGACCTGTGTCAATAACTTATAATACAAGTTGTCAAAATCTCCTGATGCGCAGGGCAGGGGCGGCGATGTGTTGAGCGTGGGGCTGCCGTGATGGTCACCGTTTCACGTCGAGATAAGGTGCATCTGCTCTTGATATGCCATGAATGTCTGGCATAGACATAAGATAACAAGAGAATTTACGTATGACCACATCTTGTATCTGCATGTCGTGATGCGCAAGCATACTGGGAGGAAAAATGCTGAAAAATCTGTTGCTGACCGGCGCTGCCGGGGGTGTTGGCAAGGCCATTCGCCCGTTGCTGAGCCAAGTCGCTGAAAAGGTCGTACTCTCAGACATGGTCGAAATGAGTGATCTTGCGGACCATGAGAGCTTCGTCAAATGCGATCTTTCCAACCGCGCAGAGGTCGATGCTGCGGTTGCGGGCGTCGATGGCATCATCCATCTCGGCGGGATCTCGGTGGAAAAACCCTTCGAGCTGATTCTCAAAGGCAACATTGAAGGCGTCTATAATCTTTACGAAGCAGCACGCCATAACGGCATGCCGCGCATCGTCTTCGCCAGTTCCAACCACACGATCGGGTTTTACCGGCGGGATGAGAAGCTGGATGGGGATTCGCTGATGCGGCCCGACTCGCTCTACGGCGTCTCAAAATGCTTCGGAGAGAATCTCGCGAGCTTTTACTTCGATAAGTTCGGGCAGGAGACCCTGTCCGTTCGAATCGGGTCGATCACCGAAAAACCCAGCACGACCCGCATGTTGGCGACGTGGTTAAGCGCTGGCGATTTTGTGGAGCTTTGCGCACGCGGGTTTGAAGCGCCAAGACTTGGCCACGCCGTGGTTTACGGCGCGTCCAACAATGACGAGACATGGTGGGATAATAGCGGCGCAGCGTTTCTTGGCTGGAAACCGCAGGACAGCTCGGCGAAGTGGCGCGCCGAGGTGCTTCTCGAAGCCGGAAAAGAAGATCCAAAGGATCCAGCCCACATCTATCAAGGCGGTGTGTTCACCACTTATGGACATCCGGCAGACGGGTAATTGCGGGCTTTGGGGGGAAGGGATGGCCGTGAGGAAACCTATTTCGGCTTATCCTGTCTTTCTGAATCGTACTGTACCCAGCGAAAAAAGACATAGATTGGCAGCGCAATCAGCGCCAGCGTAACGATCGAGTTCGCAAACATGGTTCATCCTGTAGCAACGCGACTTCATCATGATGTCGACGCCGCCAATATGTTCGAACAATTCTTTAGAAATATTGAATCTAACAGGTGAATTCATGGGTGATGGCGTTAACGTTGTGTCGAGATACGACGCCATACACGCAAGCTGAAAAAGTACTTAATGAAATACTAAATTTCCAAAAGAGGTGCCGCCGCCGCCGTGTTTTTATAGCACACAATGCGGCGACGGCAGGGTATCAACCTTTCAAAAGAAGAACCGATGGCAATGTCTGCCGCTCGATCAGCCGCAGAAAGAAATAGCCTATACCAGCCTTGCCCATCATCAGGCCCGGTGCTTCTCCTCTTTGCTGGACACCGCACGGAAGGGGCTGCTCCGCATTCAGATAATGCTCGATGATGAAGTCACCCACCTGATCGGCAAAGATCGCAATATCCGGCCTGTTCAACTGAACACCTGCGCTGAGAACGAAATCCGCTGTGCCACAAAGGCCGTGGCAAAGGCAAAGGTCTTGCGGAGCTGTTGTCGACATCAGCAATCGTGACGCACCTTGGAGCGCAATGTTAACCTCCTCCGCTGCGCCAGAATCTGAAGGCACCAGCTCCATGAGGCGCAGGCGCGTCAGCCCGATGCCGGTTGAACCGCTGCACCAGGTGCAGTTGCAGGTGGGGGCAAGCGTTGCGGCACCGGCGGTAATCGTATCAACGCGGAAATCCGGCCAACCCTGCTGGGCCGGGTCGAAGCAGTTGCGCTCATAGCGGATGGCTTCCTGTGCGCCGTGCAGCAAAGCATCATCGCCGCTTACCGCATAGGCTTCCAGAAGCGCCATCGCCATGCCGGAAACGCCATGGGCGTATCCAAGAAGATTATTATGCTTTGGCAAGAGCGATGGCCAGGAGAGGCCTCGCGCATCCACCACGCCCTTTGCCAATAATTGTTCGGCATGGCGAACTGCCGCAGCCGTCAATGCCGGGCGGGAAAAATGTTTGCCCATATAGATAAGGCCCGGAATAGCGCTTCCAGATCCGGCGATCACATCCAGCGCATCATCTCCGAAGGGAAGTGCCGCGTGGCGTTCCGCCAGTTCCAGCCCCTGTTCTGTCCATTCTGGCCGATTGAGGCCGCTTCCCAACTGGCACATCATATAGGCCGCGCCCAGGCTTCCCGTATAAAAACTCCGTTGTGACAGTACGTCGAAATCCGCAAGCCGTGACTGAACCTGTCGCACGGCACCATCGACCGTGGCCAGAAGAGGTGCCGAAGGCGCATGAACGGCAAGCCGGCCTAGGAAAAGCGCTATCCCGGCAACACCGTCATAGAGTGACGCGGATGCGGTTCGATAGGCCGCCGTTGCGCTGCCATCGGCGATTGTCATCGCCCAGCCCATCCATGTGCAACGGCCATCATGCCACATCGCATCGCGGCAAAGCCCCATTCCAATGCGGCTGGCCGCCTCAAGATAGCCGCTCTGGCCCTGCGCGATCTGTGCTGTGGGGAGTGTCATCAAGCTCATCTGCTAAATCCTTTCAGGCCGGTATGGTGTAGATGTCGCTGTTGCCAGCGCTCAAATGCGGTGCGTTGAGCAAAAGGCTCTCCTCCACGAAACGTCGCTCGAGATGCTCAATCCGCGTCTGCGCGGTCTGGTCGCCGATCGCCCAGGCGCTGACGATGGCATCTGCCAGCAGCATGGTGCGTGTCTGGCCAAAGCTCATGCCGTAGCCCGGGTCATCCGCACCGCCGACGCCATCCGCGATGCGTTTCGAGAAGAGCGGCACATTCGGGTCGAGATCCGCAGCCGCTTCCGCAAGCGTGTCTCTGAGGAGTGACAAGGCGAATGGCAGGTGTCTGCGTGCAAGGTAGAACACTGTGCTGTCCGTGCGGTCATAGGTCGCCGGGTCCAGCAATGTCTTTGCCCGAAAGGGCACGGCATAGGTGTTGAGCAGTCCTGCCATCCGCGCCATCAATGTTACCACCGAGGTCGCACGCGTATTGAGATAGAGGCGCGCCAAGGCCGCGTCATCATGGTCGCAGTGCGGGCTGTTGCCCGTGATGTGATAGAAAGCCGATTGCATTTGTGACGAAGCCATTGGCAACAGAATGGAAACATTCGCATTGGCCTGCACAGGGCCATGCGATGCTGCCGCAAAGGCACCGGGAAAAACATGGCGGCAGCAATCACCCTTGCGCACGTGGACAGAGCCATTCGCCTCGACCTTGTAAACCTGCCACTGCGCAGACCAACGCGCGCCTTCGGGAAACGCCGCGCGAAGCTGCGATAGCAGGTCAAGGTCGGCGGGTGTGGCCAGCGGGGAAGGGGCGTGTGCGCTGAAAGGCCTTGAATAGGCCGCCTCATAAAGCGCTGGCCAGAGGCTCTCGGAAAGGCGGCTGGTAACGGAGCGTGCCTGCTCTGCAGCCGCCATGGGCGGCAGTGTGACGATGTCTCGTGTGCCGATCTGGAATTGCGACACGCCGATGATCTTGATGGAACCCAGAATGGTCATCAGAGATGCCTGCAATGATAGGGGTAGCCGAGCGGTGTCTGCGATAAGTGATCTGTCGAAAGCTCGCATGGTCATGCTCCTGTCTCTTCAAGGCCGAACAATGAGGTGGCAGCGCTGCCTGGGTCGTTGAAAATGCTGGATGCCGTCTGGATCGCCAGAAGCGCTGAGGGTGAGATTTCCGCAGTCGACTGGGCAATCTCGTAGGCTGTGAGAACGAGGCGGGCTGCGGCAAAGCGAACGCAGCGTTGCTTTGCCTGCGCTTGCTGCTCCACCGTGAGGGCAAGTTCCTTGATGTAGGTTTGCCAGAAGGTGCGGCAGCACGCTTGTGCGCGCGAAACCTCGTCAGCTGTTGCAGGGCCGGTGGGGCGCCCCTGCATGTCAAACCGCCCGACGATCACAGGCTGCATGAAGCTCGCGAGCACGCAAGCCACATCCCATGCGGCATCGCCGAGGTCTGCCAATTCCCAGTCAATCAGCTGAAGCTTTGCTGCAGCATTCTGATCTTGCGAAATCAGCTGGTTTTCCCACTTCATGTCGCCATGGATCAGGCATGTGCGGCTCCATTCCGATTGCAGAAGCGATAGCTGCTCTTTCAGCCCCGGCTGCTGGCGCAGCGCTGCAAGCACGGCCTTCGCACCGCCACTCATGTTTGGCATCATGGTCTCGCCATAGTGCGAGAAATTCAAAATCCATGGAGGCTGTGCGGGAAAGGTACCCTGCCGTGAGGGTTCTGCAAGAATGTCGGGTGATTGCTTGTGGCAGCACGACAGCAGCCTTCCCAGTTGGGCGGCAATATCTTCCATGGCGCCAGCAACACATGCGACCTGCATTTGATAGAATGTCAGGCTTCGGGAGTTTGGGACAAGCTCTACGGCCAGCAAATGCCGGTGTTTGTCATAGTGCCGCAGTTTCGGCATCAGGGTTTTCAGGCTGTCCGCCGCGCCGTTGTTTTCAACAAGGGCATAGAGGGCTGCTTCGCGCTTGACGGATTGTGTCGTCTCAGCCGCCATCAACGGAACCTGCTTGACGAAAATGCCTGAACCATCGCGGCGGGCAACCTTGAAATTACGGTTACGACGCCCGGCTTCCAAAATCGTGATGTCATCATCGAGAAGCTCGGCTGCGGAGAGTATGCTTCGATCGATGAGATAAGGCACAAGCGTGCCGCTGGTCAGATACATTGTTTTCCCCAAGGCAGATGATGATGTCTAGAAAACGCACGGAAACCGGGCGCAAAGCCCGGCCTAAAACGATCCCATCGGCCGCAGGCGGCCGATGGGCAGGCTTACATTGCTGTGAAAGCTAAAGAGGTTTCAGCGGGTGCTTATTGCCCGGTGCAATGCATGTGCGTCGGGTTGCAAATCGTAGCGAGAGTTCCGCATCCGATCGAAGTCACAGGCCTGTCAGAAGCCTGCTGAGGAGCAGCATATGCGGCTGCGCCGTTGCAAACGAATGGAATGCCCGTGGAGCAAACCGGTGTGATGTTGGTGATCTGGCAAACCGGCGTCAGCGTCACGTTCTGAGGCTGCGGTGCTGTGCCTGGACCTGTGCAATGCATGTGCGTCGGGTTGCAAATCGTGGCGAGAGTTCCGCATCCGATGGATGTTGCAGGCGTTACGGTTGCCTGCTGAGCGGCGGCTGCGCCGTTGCAAACGAACGGAATGCCTGTGGAGCAAACGGGCGTGATGTTGGTGATCTGGCACACTGGTGTCAGCGTCACGTTCTGCTGCTGCTGAGGTGCAGCATAGGCGGCTGCGCCATTGCGAACGAACGGAATGCCTGTGGAGCAAACGGGCGTGATGTTGGTGATCTGGCAAACAGGCGTCAGCGTCACGTTCTGCTGCTGCTGAGGTGCAGCATAGGCGGCTGCGCCATTGCAAACGAACGGAATGCCTGTGGAGCAAACGGGCGTGATGTTCGTGATCTGGCAAACAGGCGTCAGCGTCACGTTCTGCTGCTGCTGCTGAGGTGCAGCATAGGCGGCCGCGCCGTTGCAAACGAACGGAATGCCTGTGGAGCAAACCGGCGTAATGTTTGTGATCTGGCACACTGGCGTCAGCGTCACATTCTGCTGCTGCTGAGGTGCGGTCTGTGTTGGCGCAATGCAGCCCTGCACAGCGGTTTGGCAACCGTAGAGACTTGTGGGCGGGCAATGCCAATAGGCCGTTGGCCCAATTGGTGCGGCCTGTGCCGCCGTTGGCGCGATGCATCCCTGCACGGCAGTCTGGCAACCCATAAGACTTGTTTGCGGGCAATGCCAGTAGGCCGTTGGCCCAACAGGCGTGCCCTGTTCTGCCGCTGGCGGGCAATGCTGAACCGCAGTGTGGCAGCCATAGAGGCTTGTCTGTGGGCAATGCAGGTAGGCCGTTGGGCCCACGACTGTTTGAGCTGCCGGTTGGCAACCCCAATACGAAGTAAAAGTCATCGATCCATTCCCGAATTCACAGTTGAAGGGGGCTTTGTGACATGTCTGGAAAGTGCAGCCAGCCAAGTGCAACCACCGGTAATTGCCTCGCCTGCTTTTAACTCGCCTTTGACGGGAATTTTCCTACTGTACTTTCTCAGGTTGTGCAATTAAAAACTACATTTATTACGAGCATATAAAAATTTACTGCCGGATCGCGTGTATTATAACTGCGATGAACGTCCGCCAGTTTCGGCAATTCCAGTAATCCCCTTGGTGTTTTAGGAGACAAAAATCATGACTTCCGATACAAGTGAAAGTACGGGCGATGGCCCCGATAGCCCGAGCTCTCCTCCCAGCCGTTTCATCATTTCGCATCGCATGGCGCCATACAGGGCAGGGCGTGCGCGTCGTTCGGCAAAGAGCAACTTCAGTGAGCGTTTAAGCCGTGCGCTGGGCGGCTCTATGGATATCGTTAGGGATAACGGCATGGAGCGCGAGGATGTGCGCCGGGTTCTCGTCGTCGAGGCAGACGAAGAAGAGTTGCAAGCGAAAATGCGCGACCTTGCGCCGGATACCATTATGGAGCGGGAATTTTTGCGCTGGCCTGCATCCCTGCGGCTTGCGCCTTGGGGCAGCCCTGAAGCTCCGCCTCCGCTTTCAGAGCAGATGCCTTCCAACAGCAATGCCTCGGCAGCTACGCCCGTTTTCACCTTCCGCGTCACCTCGGCTGGTTCACCGGTTGCCGATGCTACTGTTGAGCTGAGCTTGCTTGCAGTCCAGCTTGGTGCCCAGCCGAACAGTAGCAGCGTCAGCGCGTCAACGGATGCGCAAGGTCTGGCCACGCTGCCATTCGACACGACGCAGTGGCAGCCCGTAACGGCGCAGATATCTCCGCGTGGGCGAGTATGGTCCGCCATGGTGGTTCAACCCGTGTCGGGTGGGATGGTTGATGTTGCTCGGCTGCCAACATCCGGGCCGCTGGGTTGGTGGCATCGCCTTGCGGGAATCAACATCTTCGATCCGCAGGCGGGGGCTGGCATTCGTGTCGGCGTCATCGATTCAGGGCTGGGACCGCACCCCTATCTCGATCACATTGTCCCTGCCGGAGCCTTTATCGATGGGGCCTTTCAGCCCGGGCCAGAGGCGACCGCAGATGTTCTGGGGCATGGATCCCATGTCTCAGGCCTTATTGGCGCTCGTCCGCCAGCCGGCGGTGCCGATTTCGCCGGTCTTGCGCCGGGTGCGGATGTTTTCACCGCTCGCGTGTTTGCGCCGAACAAGGGGGCGAACCAGGGCGATATTGCCGCCGCAATTGACGCGATGGTGAATGCCCATGAGGTGGATATCATCAATCTCAGCCTTGGCGGCCAACCTTCCATCATAGAATATGATGCGGTTCTGGCAGCCTATGGCAGCGGCACCCTGTGCATTTGCGCCGCTGGTAATGATTTTGGCCAGGCGGTGCTGGCGCCGGCAAGCTATCCCTTGTCTGTTGCAGTCTCGGCTGTGGGGATGCCCGGCACGTTTCCCGCTGGCAACCTTGCCAATTTCACCAGGCCATCGCAACTGGATCGATACGGCAAGGGTGGCCTTTTCCTGCCAAGCTACGCCAACATCGGGCGACAGGTTACGGTTACAGCGGCAGGCTCGGCTGTCATATCCACCGTTCCGGCCGATGAGTCGGAACCGGCGCCCTATGCAGACATGTCCGGCACCTCCATGGCAACGCCCGTCACCACAGGCGCACTTGCAGTTCTTCTGTCGCGAGATGTGATTTACAAAAACCTGGCAAGAACATCCGCACGCACCAAATATGCGCGCGCGATTCTGGAAGATGCAGCGCTTTCCATCGATCTGGCGAAGCAATATCAGGGAGATGGCCTCAGCCGCGCTCAGTAAGGGCGACACGCGATCACATGCCATCCGACTCATTCCTGTGTCGGATGGCAGATTCGTGCGCTAAGTGTCCCTATATGGAGTGTGCGATGACCAACCTGGAAAAAATCTACCTGATCACCATCCGCCACAGCGCGCCCCAGCCGGATAACTGGCAGAAAACGCTCTCGCAGACATCAGGCATAACCCTAATCTCCACCACAGGCCGCCACGCCCGCATCAAAGCCACGCCCGAGAGCCTGGAATCAGCCCTTGTCGCCCTAGGTCCGAACGCCATCGCCGAAGAGGAATTACCGCGCCATATCTGAAAAGCAGTAAAAGCCGCGATAAAACGGCAAAAAGCACTTTGCTTGCGGCATATATAGGCAGATATTAAAAAATTACGGGGGGTTATGGTGGGCGATGAGAGACTCGAACTCCCGACATCCTCGGTGTAAACGAGGCGCTCTACCAACTGAGCTAATCGCCCTTCGCGTCTTGCAGATCATGTCCGCCGCGTCGGTGGCCGTGATCTATTAGGATCGGAAAAAAACCGCAAGGGCTTTTGTGAAGTTTTTTTGTTTTTTTTGTTTTTTTTGTGGATAGGCCCCATCTGGACGGCCGTATTTTAGCCCCGAAAAGCCTGATTCCTAGGGCTTTGAGCCGGATATGCAGATTTTTCCGCTGATTGCCTCTATATGAGGGCAGGGTGGGCTGCGGCGCATACCTATCCAACGCTAACCTCATTTTGCGCGAATCCATCTTTGTGTCGCGTGTCAGGAAGAGCTGTAAGCGCGTAACGCTGAACATCATCCGCATAATGGCGTTTCGACCCGTCGGTCAGGTCGCAGAGATTCGCTTCCAAAAGCAGATCGGGACGCCTGTGGAAAACTATTGCGGGTCTTCGTAAAAAAAAGCGTTGAGCGAAAATGCCGGGAAACCGGGCATCTACGGAAGTTTGTGAATGCAAAATGCACTAGCTTATTCTTTTGTCGTGAAACTTGCTTGACACTCAAACACGAACGCCTTAGTTAGCCGCTCAACGAACTGCAGAGGCAAGTTCGTAAGGCGGGTTTCGGCCAGTCTTTTAAGGAATGTGCGGGTGTAGCTCAGTTGGTTAGAGTGCCGGCCTGTCACGCCGGAGGTCGCGGGTTCGAGCCCCGTCACTCGCGCCATTCCTTCCTCGAAGTCTACGGATCTGAAAGATCCTTAAAATGCGCGGGTGTAGCTCAGTTGGTTAGAGTGCCGGCCTGTCACGCCGGAGGTCGCGGGTTCGAGCCCCGTCACTCGCGCCATTTTATTCTCCTCCAGATCAATCGTCAGACTTCGCAAGGTACCCAAGGGTATTTTTGCCTTTTGTCAGCTCCGTTAAGAAGCTTCCGCGATGTCGCTCTTTGCTTCGCTTAATGTGCTGACTGCATCCTTTTGTCACATTGCATTTCCCGTCAAATTTCTTGTCAATCAGGCTCAAGTCTTGATGACATTTTTCGCCATTTTTTTGTTCCATTGTGGACAAAAATTTGCGACGATTGGGTATGATGCGCAAAATGGATATTGCCTAATCGATTGAAGTGGTTAGCGGTATCTTTAAGGTTTTGTGTGCATATAATGGGGCAAGAGAATTTGGTGTCCAAGTCACGATTGGCTTGAAATGGCACTTAATCTCTTGCAGAGAGAGCGTGGCTGCGATAACCACAGCGGCGTTGCAACATATTTCGGCCCTATGGATTCCACTGACCATAACGGCATGCTCGACGCTCGGTCGGGCAAGGAAGAGACAATGACTGAACTCCTCAGTTCCTACATTCCGATCGCAATCTTCATTGGTATCGCGCTTGTCATCGGTTTGGCGCTGTTGATTGCGCCTTTCGCTGTTGCCTACAAGAACCCCGATCCGGAAAAGCTATCCGCTTTCGAGTGCGGCTTTAATGCGTTTGATGATGCGCGCATGAAGTTCGACATTCGGTTCTATCTGGTGTCGATCCTGTTTATCATCTTCGACCTTGAAGTCGCTTTCCTGTTCCCGTGGGCAGTGTCCTTCGGTGAAATTGGCTGGTTCGGTTTCTGGTCCATGATGGTATTCCTGGGTGTTCTCACCATCGGCTTTATTTATGAATGGAAGAAGGGGGCACTGGAATGGGCGTAGTTCAAAACGACACGCTTGTCGCACCAAAGCCCAAGGGCATTATCGATCCCGCCACAGGCAAGCCTGTTGGCAGCGATGATGGCTACTTTACTGAAATCAACGACGAACTGGCCGACAAAGGCTTTCTCGTTACGTCCACGGACGAACTCATCACCTGGGCCCGTACCGGCTCCTTGATGTGGATGCAGTTCGGTTTGGCGTGCTGTGCTGTCGAAGGTCTGATGCAGGCTTCCGGTCCACGTTATGACATGGAGCGCTTTGGTGTTGCTCCGCGCGCTTCACCGCGCCAGTCTGACGTCATGATCGTTGCTGGTACGCTGACCAACAAGATGGCGCCTGCGCTCCGCAAGGTCTACGACCAGATGCCTGAGCCTCGTTACGTCATTTCGATGGGCTCCTGCGCAAATGGCGGCGGGTATTACCACTATTCTTACTCTGTGGTGCGTGGCTGTGACCGCGTGGTGCCAGTCGATATTTACGTGCCGGGCTGTCCCCCCACGGCAGAAGCACTGCTGTACGGCGTGCTGCTGCTGCAAAAGAAGATCCGGCGTACCGGTACGATCGAGCGTTAAGGGCAGAGGACAGAGAAGCAATGAGCGAAGCTCTTAACGATCTTGCCGCCTACATCAATGAAGCGCGCGGTTCCCTGCTGGAATCGTCGGCCATTGCCTATGGCGAACTGACGCTGAACACGACACCGGAGCGCATTATCGCGCTTCTGACATTCCTGCGTGATGACGTGCAATGCGGTTTTGTAAACATTATCGACATCTGTGGTGTTGACTGGCCGACACGCGAAAAGCGTTTTGATGTCGTCTATCATCTGTTGTCGCCGCGCCAGAACTTGCGCGTTCGCATCAAGCTCCAGGTCGCGGAAGATGAAGCCGTTCCATCGGCCACGTCTGTCTTCGTGGGCGCAGAATGGTTTGAGCGCGAAGCTTGGGACATGTATGGCATTCCGTTTGAAGGCCATTCGGACCTGCGCCGCATTCTGACCGATTACGGCTTTGAAGGTCATCCGCTGCGCAAGGATTTTCCGCTCACGGGCTTTGTGGAAGTGCGCTATGACGATGTTCTGAAGCGCGTTCTTTACGAGCCGGTCGAGCTTAAGCAGGAATTCCGCAATTTCGACTTTCTCTCCCCTTGGGAAGGAACAGATTATGTTCTTCCGGGCGATGAAAAGGCAAAGCCATGACAGAGCATAACGTCCGCAATTTTACGATCAACTTCGGCCCGGAACACCCGTCTGCGCACGGCGTGTTGCGTCTCGTTCTTGAACTCGACGGCGAAGTCGTTGAGCGCGTTGATCCGCATATTGGCCTGTTGCACCGTGGCACGGAAAAGCTGATCGAAAGCAAGACCTATCTTCAGGCTTTGCCGTATTTCGACCGCCTCGATTACGTCGCGCCGATGAACCAGGAGCATGCTTTCGCGCTCGCCGTCGAGAAGCTGCTTGGTCTTGAAATCCCGATGCGCGGCCAGTTGATCCGCGTTCTTTTCTCGGAAATCGGCCGCATTCTTTCGCACATCATGAACGTCACGACCCAGGCTATGGACGTCGGCGCCATGACGCCGCCGGTCTGGGGTTTCGAAGAGCGCGAAAAGCTCATGGTGTTTTACGAGCGGGCTTCGGGCGCACGTCTCCATGCTGCCTATTTCCGTCCGGGTGGCGTTCACCAGGACCTGCCGCCTGAGCTTGTCGATGATATCGGCAAGTGGTGCGATCCGTTCATCACGTTCCTCGACAATGTCGAGGGTCTGTTGACCGAGAACCGCATCTACAAGCAGCGTAACGTCGATATTGGCGTCGTGTCGCTCGAAGATGCGTTTGCATGGGGCTTCACAGGCGTCATGGTTCGCGGCTCAGGCGCTGCATGGGATTTGCGTCGCGCACAGCCCTACGAGTGCTATTCCGATCTCGAATTCGACATTCCTGTTGGCAAGAACGGCGATTGCTACGACCGTTATTTGATCCGCATGCAGGAAATGCGCGAATCGATCAAGATCATGAAGCAGTGCGTTGAGCTTTTGCAGGGCAAGCACCGCGTGGGCGCCGTGTCATCGCTCGACGGCAAGGTTGTTCCGCCAAAGCGTGGCGAGATGAAGCGTTCGATGGAAGCGCTCATCCACCATTTCAAACTCTACACTGAAGGCTATCACGTTCCAGCCGGCGAAGTGTATGCAGCGGTCGAAGCGCCCAAGGGCGAGTTCGGCGTGTATGTGGTGGCCGATGGTTCCAACAAGCCTTATCGCTGCAAGATCCGCGCTCCGGGCTTTGCACATCTGGCAGCCATGGATTACCTTTGCAAAGGCCATCAGCTTGCTGACGTGACGGCTGTTCTCGGCTCTCTGGACATCGTGTTCGGGGAGGTTGACCGCTGATGAGATTGCCGCTGGCCATATCGGCTTTTGTTGCCGCGACGGCACCCGTATTCGCCCAGACGGCGGACGTGGGTGTTTCTTCGCAGGCAGGCGGCGGTTCATCTTCTGTCAAGCAACTTCTGTCACAGGGATACGAGATCAAATCATCTCTTCCCAATGGCGGAAAATTTATTGTGTTCATGCAAAAAGACAAAACGGCCTATGCCTGCGAATTCGTCACGGTGACGAGATCGCGGTGCGAGTCGTTAAACTGATGGGGCGTGAGGTAGTATGTCCGTTCGTCGACTAGCCGAAGACCAGTTCCAGCCCGCCGGGTTCGCGTTCAACGCGGATAATAGCGCGTGGGCGGAAAAAACGATCCAGAAGTATCCGGATGGACGTCAGCAGTCAGCGGTTATTCCGTTGCTGATGCGCGCACAGGAGCAGGATGGCTGGGTTACCCGCGCCTGCATCGAGAAGATCGCCGACATGTTGGATATGGCCTATATCCGCGTGCTTGAGGTCGCTACTTTCTATACGCAGTTCCAGCTGAAGCCAGTTGGTACCCGTGCGCATATTCAGGTCTGCGGCACAACGCCCTGCATGCTGCGCGGCTCTGAAGCACTGATGGATGTCTGTCGCCACAAGATCCACCATGACCCGCTGACGCCCAATGAAAGCGGTACGCTTTCGTGGGAAGAGGTGGAATGCCAGGGTGCCTGCGTCAACGCGCCAATGGTCATCATCTTCAAGGATGCCTATGAGGACCTGACGCCGGAGCGGCTGGAAGAAATCATTGATACATTCGAGGCAGGCAAGGGCGATACCGTCAAGCCAGGCCCACAGATCGACCGGCATCTTTCTGCTCCGATCGGTGGTCTCACCACCTTGACGGAAGAGACGAAGCCGGATCGTTCCAATCTGGACAAGCCAGCGGAAGCGCCAGCTGCCGACGCCGCAGCGACAACGCCGCCTTCCAATGCGGCCAAGCCTAAAACCGACGCACCTGAGACTGATCCGAAGCTGAAGACACCTGCAACGGATCCGAAGGCAGCAGAGGCGAATGTCGAGGCGTCCGAGAAGGAAAACTCCGGCAAGAAGCCGCAGTGAGAGGTCAAGCATGTTAAAAGATCAGGATCGCATCTTTACCAATCTCTACGGCCTCAAGGACACGTCTCTTAAAGGCGTGATGGCGCGTGGACATTGGGATGGCACCAAGCAGATCATTGAAAAGGGCCGTGACTGGATCATCAACGAAATGAAGGCCTCCGGCCTTCGTGGTCGTGGTGGTGCGGGCTTCCCGACAGGCCTGAAATGGTCCTTCATGCCCAAGGAGAGCGATGGCCGTCCACACTATCTCGTGGTCAATGCCGACGAATCCGAGCCAGGCACCTGCAAGGACCGCGAAATCTTGCGCCACGATCCGCATACGCTGATCGAAGGCTGCGTGATTGCCGGTTTCGCCATGAGTGCGCATACGGCTTATATTTATGTTCGCGGTGAATATATGCGCGAACGCGAAGCGCTTCAGGCGGCAATCGACGAGTGCTATGACGCTGGCCTCCTTGGCAAGAACAACAAGAACGGCTGGGATTTCGATATCTACGTTCACCACGGCGCAGGTGCCTATATCTGTGGCGAGGAAACGGCACTGCTCGAAAGCCTTGAAGGCAAGAAGGGCCAGCCGCGCCTCAAACCTCCATTCCCGGCCAATATGGGCCTCTACGGCTGCCCGACGACGGTCAACAATGTCGAGTCCATCGCCGTTGCACCGACAATCTTACGTCGTGGCGCGTCCTGGTTCTCCTCCATCGGCCGCCCAAACAATGTCGGCACGAAACTATTCATGGTTTCAGGTCACGTCGAACGTCCTTGCACCTTCGAAGATGCGCTTGGACTTTCGTTCAAGGAACTGATCGAGCGTCACTGTGGTGGCATTCGTGGCGGATGGGATAATCTTCTCGGCGTCATTCCAGGCGGCGCATCGTGCCCCATCGTTCGCGGTGAGGACATGAAGGATGCCATCATGGATTTCGATGGCATGCGTGAAGTGAAGTCGTCCTTCGGCACGGGTGGCATGATCGTCATGGACAAGTCCACCGACGTCATCAAGGCCATTGCCCGCATCGCGGCGTTCTTCAAGCACGAAAGCTGTGGCCAGTGCACCCCTTGCCGCGAAGGCACGGGCTGGATGTGGCGCGTCCTGGAACGCATGGTCAAGGGCAACGCGCAGAAGCGTGAAATCGACATGTTGTTTGAAGTCACCAAGCAGATCGAGGGCCACACCATCTGTGCGCTAGGCGATGCTGCTGCATGGCCGGTTCAGGCATTGATTCGTAATTTCCGTCCGGAAATAGAAAAGCGGATCGACGAATATACCTACAGGGCCATGGATGACGGCGCTGTGCTTGAGGCTGCCGAGTAACACCGGCCAAAGTAACGCCCGAAGGGTGTTGCGAGAGGCGGGGATCGGGTGTACCGGTCCCTTATATCGTTAAAGCGTCTTGCGGATTTTGAGTCTGCTCGATGTCATCAGGATTTGTTGCGGAACGCATGAGACGGTGCGGGACGGACAGGCAACAGGACGTAAGTAGGACCATGACAAAGCTCAAGGTTGACGGTAAAGAGATCGAAGTCCCGGATCATTTCACGCTGTTGCAGGCGTGTGAGGAGGCTGGTGCCGAAGTTCCTCGCTTTTGTTTCCACGAGCGTTTGTCGGTCGCGGGCAATTGCCGCATGTGTCTCATCGAGGTGAAGGGCGGGCCGCCAAAGCCTGCGGCATCTTGCGCTATGGGCGTGCGCGATATTCGCGGTGGCCCCAATGGCGAACTGCCAGAAGTTTTCACCAACACGCCTATGGTCAAGAAGGCCCGCGAAGGCGTGATGGAATTTCTTCTCATCAACCATCCGCTTGATTGTCCCATCTGCGACCAGGGTGGCGAATGCGACCTTCAGGACCAGGCCATGGCCTTTGGTATTCCTGGCTCGCGTTACTCTGAAAACAAGCGCGCCGTAGAAGACAAATACATCGGGCCGCTCGTCAAGACGGTCATGAACCGCTGCATTCACTGCACGCGCTGCGTTCGTTTCACCACCGAAGTTGCTGGCATCTCTGAACTTGGCCTGATCGGCCGTGGCGAAGATGCCGAAATCACGACGTATCTCGAGCAGGCGATGACGTCGGAGCTTCAGGGTAACGTCGTTGATCTTTGCCCGGTTGGTGCGCTGACATCGAAGCCATTCGCCTTCACCGCCCGTCCATGGGAACTCGGCAAGACCGAAACCATCGACGTGATGGATGCCCTTGGTTCTGCGATCCGCGTGGATACACGTGGTCGCGAAGTTATGCGCGTCATGCCGCGTGTCAACGAGGCAATCAACGAAGAATGGATTTCCGACAAGAGCCGATTCATCTGGGATGGCTTGAAGACACAGCGTCTCGACAAACCTTATGTCCGCAGGGATGGCCGCTTGCAGCCAGCCACATGGGGTGAGGCTTTCGGCGCTATCAAGGCCGCTATGGCTTCGACATCGGGCGAAAAGATCGGTGCAATCGCTGGCGATCTGTCCACGGTCGAGGAAATGTTTGCGCTGAAGTCGCTGCTGGCATCTCTCGGCTCCACAAATATCGATTGCCGTCAGGATGGCGCAGCCCTTGATCCATCGCTGGGTCGTGCGAGCTACCTGTTCAACGCCACCATCGAAGGCATCGAAAATGCCGACGCTCTTCTCATCATCGGCTCGAACCCACGTTTCGAAGGTGCCGTTCTCAATGCGCGCATTCGCAAGCGTTGGCGTCGCGGCGGTTTCCCGATTGGTGTGATCGGCGAAGCTGGAGAATTGCGTTATGATTACGAATATCTCGGTTCTGGAACGGATACTTTGTCTGATCTGGTCAGCGGTGGACATAGCTTGATCGAAAAGCTGAAGGCCGCGAAGAACCCGCTCATCATTGTAGGGCAGGGTGCCTTGTCACGCGAAGATGGCGCAGCTGTTCTGAGCGCTGCAGCAAAGCTCGCCGTTTCCGTAGGTGCTGTATCTGCTGAGTGGAACGGCTTCTCTGTTCTTCACACGGCTGCTGCTCGCGTTGGTGGTCTGGACATTGGTTTCGTTCCTGCAGACAAGTCTGCCAACGCAGCGTCCATCGTTGCATCTTCGGAGGTTCTTTTCCTTCTTGGTGCCGATGAGATCGATCTTTCTGCCAAGGCAGCAAAGCTCACCGTTTACATCGGATCGCATGGTGACGCTGGCGCAATGGCTGCCGATGTCATTCTGCCTGGTGCTGCCTATACCGAAAAGTCAGGTATCTGGGTCAACACCGAAGGTCGGGTCCAGATGGGGAACCGCGCCGGTTTTGCACCGGGTGAAGCCCGTGAAGACTGGGCGATCCTTCGTGCGCTTTCCGATGTTCTCGGCAAGAAGCTGCCATTCGACTCGCTTTCGGCACTGCGCGCTCAACTCTACATTGCGCATCCGCATCTTGCTGATGCTGATGAGATTGCTGTTGCCAACGGGGCTGATCTCGAGGCTCTGGCTGCAAAGGCTGGAACTTTGTCCAAGGCGGGTTTTGCTTCGCCGGTTAAGGACTTTTATTTGACGAACCCGATTGCGAGAGCGTCTGCTGTCATGGCCGAGTGTTCCGCATTGGCCCGCAACAACTTCAAGGCTGCGGCAGAGTAAGGGTAGGGGATTATGGACTCGTTTTTCTGGAGCTACGTCTGGCCAGCGCTGATTATTGTCGGCCAGTCTCTGCTGCTTCTCGTTTTGCTGTTGGTGTCGATCGCCTTTCTTCTTCTGGCAGACCGTAAGATCTGGGCTGCCGTACAGTTGCGCCGTGGTCCCAACGTTGTTGGTCCCTTCGGTCTCCTCCAGTCGTTCGCCGACCTTTTGAAGTTCATTCTGAAAGAGCCGGTCATTCCATCGGGTGCCAACAAGGCAGTTTTCCTGCTGGCTCCGCTGGTTGCCGTGACGCTGGCGCTGGCAACTTACGCGGTCATCCCGTTTGCGGATGGTTGGGTGATTGCCAATATCAATGTCGGGATTCTCTACATCTTCGCGATCTCTTCGCTTGAAGTCTACGGCATCATCATGGGTGGCTGGGCGTCGAACTCGAAATATCCTTTCCTCGGCGCGCTTCGTTCTGCCGCACAGATGGTGTCCTATGAAGTCTCCATCGGCCTCGTTATTGTCACTGTTCTGCTCTGCGTTGGTTCGTTGAACCTGACAGATATCGTCAACGCTCAGCACACCGGCATCGGCACATCGCTTGGCTTGCCGTCATCCTTCTTGGATTGGCATTGGTTGCCGCTGTTCCCGATGTTCATCATCTTCTTCATCTCGTCGCTGGCGGAAACAAACCGTCCACCGTTCGATTTGCCTGAAGCTGAATCGGAACTTGTCGCAGGTCATATGGTGGAGTATGGCTCCACTCCGTACATGATGTTCATGCTGGGCGAATATGCGGCCATCGTTCTGATGTGCTGCCTCACAACCATCCTTTTCCTTGGTGGCTGGCTGCCTATCGTTGATGTGTGGTTCCTGAACTGGGTACCGGGTATCATCTGGTTCGTCCTCAAGGGCGGCATGGTCTTCTTCATGTTCGGCTTGGTGAAGGCATTCGTCCCACGTTACCGCTATGACCAGTTGATGCGTCTTGGTTGGAAGGTCTTCCTGCCTCTGTCACTCGCAATGGTTATTATTGTTGCATTCGTACTCAAGCTGACGGCGGGAGCGTAAGATGTCCGCAGTCCTCGCTTGCAGATTTGGAGGTTGATATGGCCAGTCTTTCACAAGCCGTCAATTCGCTGTTCCTCAAGGAATTCGTAGGCGCGTTCTTCTTGACGATGCGCCACTTCTTCAAACAGAAGGCAACAGTGAACTATCCATTCGAAAAAGGCCCGGTCAGCCCGCGCTTTCGTGGTGAGCATGCACTTCGTCGTTATCCCAATGGCGAAGAACGCTGCATCGCTTGCAAGCTGTGCGAAGCGATCTGTCCTGCCCAGGCGATAACCATTGAAGCCGGCCCGCGCCGCAACGATGGCACGCGCCGCACGGTTCGTTACGATATCGACATGGTAAAGTGCATTTATTGCGGCTTCTGCCAGGAAGCCTGCCCGGTCGATGCGATCGTGGAAGGCCCGAATTTCGAATTCGCAACCGAGACCCGCGAGGAGCTGTATTTCGACAAGCAGCGGCTTCTCGATAATGGCGATCGTTGGGAACGCGAAATCGCTCGCAACCTTGCTCTGGATGCGCCTTACCGTTAAGGCACATCCTTGTTTCGAAGCGCTGCTTCGAAGTGGGTAAAACAGTCACTGCCTGTCGGTTTTCGCTGACGGGAATAAAACGGGCATACGGCTTTTCGGCCGTGTTTGTCCGGTGAGGACAAAAAGGCACCAACATGGGTCTGCACGCTGTATTCTTTTACATATTCGCCTTCGTCGCAGTTGCGTCCGCGTTTATGGTCATCGCTTCGAAGAACCCCGTTCACTCGGTGTTGTTCCTCATCCTGACATTCTTCAACGCAGCGGCGCTTTTCCTGCTGACGGGTGCAGAATTTCTGGCCATGATCCTGCTGGTCGTTTATGTCGGCGCTGTGGCGGTGCTGTTCCTCTTCGTCGTCATGATGCTGGATGTAGACTTTGCAGAACTTCGCTCAGGCGTGCTGCAATACGCTCCGATCGGTGCGCTTGTCGGCATCATTCTGGCGGCCGAGCTCATCATAGTCGTTGGCGGCAGCGTGCTTAACCCGCAGGCAGCGAAATCGATCACCATGCCGATCCCCAACCCGGCAGAGCGCGCCAATACGGCAGCACTCGGCGATGTGCTCTACACCAACTACGTTTACTTCTTCCAGCTTGCCGGTCTGGTGCTGCTGGTTGCGATGATCGGTGCAATCGTGCTGACACTTCGCCACCGCACCGATATCAAGCGGCAGGATATTGCCACCCAGGTTGGTCGCGATCCCAAGACCGCTGTCACGACAGTCAAGGTCAAGCCGGGTCAGGGCATCTAAGGCGCGAACGGATCCAAGGAAAACATATTATGGAAATCGGTCTTTCCCATTACCTCACGGTCAGCGCGGTCCTCTTCACGATCGGCATCTTCGGTATCTTTCTCAACCGTAAGAATGTCATCGTTATCCTGATGTCGATCGAACTGATCCTGCTTGCGGTCAACCTCAACATGGTCGCGTTCTCGTCCTTCCTGAACGATATTGTTGGCCAGGTTTTTGCGCTGTTCATTCTGACTGTTGCTGCTGCGGAAGCCGCCATCGGTCTTGCAATACTCGTTGTCTTCTATCGCAACCGCGGTTCCATTGCCGTGGAAGACGTCAATATGATGAAGGGCTGATAAGGCTATGATCTACAAAGCTATCGTCTTTCTTCCGCTGATCGGCTTCCTGATCGCTGGCCTTTTCGGCCGCTCCATCGGCGCCAAGGCTTCGGAATATGTCACCACCGGCTTGATGATCGTCGTCGCGATCCTGTCGTGGATCGTCTTCTTCGATGTCGCGCTTCTGAGCCATGAAGCCGGTGAAGTCATCAAGGTGACTGTGCTTCGCTGGATCCAGTCCGGTGGCATAGACGTCGAATGGGCGTTCCGCATCGATACCTTGACGGCTGTGATGTTCGTCGTCGTCAACACCGTGTCGACCCTGGTTCACCTGTACTCCATCGGGTACATGCACCATGATCCGCACCGTCCGCGCTTCTTTGCCTATCTGTCGCTCTTCACCTTCGCCATGCTCATGCTGGTTACATCTGACAATCTGTTGCAGATGTTCTTCGGCTGGGAAGGTGTTGGCCTGGCGTCCTACCTGCTCATTGGTTTCTGGTACAAGAAGCCCTCTGCTTCCGCTGCTGCCATGAAGGCCTTCATCGTCAACCGCGTCGGTGACTTTGGCTTCATTCTCGGCATTTCCGGTCTTTTTGTGCTGTTCGGTTCGGTGAACTTCGAAACGATCTTTGCTGCCGCAGGCACCTACCTGCCTGCCGATGGCGCTGCCTCTACCGATGTCGTCATCAATCTGTTTGGCATGCAGCTTGACAAGGCCCATGCGTTGACAGGCGTTTGCCTTCTGCTCTTTATGGGCTCGATGGGTAAGTCTGCTCAGTTCCTGCTGCACACTTGGTTGCCAGACGCGATGGAAGGCCCAACACCTGTTTCGGCACTCATTCACGCCGCAACCATGGTTACGGCCGGTGTGTTCCTTGTCGCACGCATGTCTCCAATCTTCGAACTTTCGCCAGATGCGTTGACTTTCGTCACGCTCATCGGCGCGATCACTGCCTTCTTTGCGGCCACCGTCGGCCTGGTTCAGAACGACATCAAACGCGTTATCGCCTATTCGACCTGTTCGCAGCTCGGTTACATGTTTGTCGCACTTGGCGTTGGTGCCTATGGCGCAGCGGTCTTCCATCTCTTCACGCACGCCTTCTTCAAAGCGTTGTTGTTCCTTTGCGCAGGCTCCGTCATTCACGCTGTGGATGGAGAGCAGGACATGCGTCACATGGGCGGTCTGCGCAAGCACATCCCCATCACGTTCTGGACGATGACGATCGGCACACTCGCGCTCACTGGCGTTGGTATTCCGGGCACCATGTTCGGTTTCGCAGGCTTCTTCTCTAAGGACGTGATCATCGAATCCGCCTATGCATCGCACAATGCGGTCGCAGGCTTCGCCTTCACGCTTCTGGTTATCGCCGCGCTGTTTACCAGCTTCTATTCCTGGCGCCTGGCATTCATGACGTTCTTCGGCAAGCCGCGCGCGTCTGCTGATGTCATGCACCATGTCCATGAATCGCCGATGGTTATGCTGATTCCGCTGTTCATTCTGACTGTTGGTGCAATCTTTGCGGGCGTCGCCTTCGAAGGCCACTTCTTCGGCCATGAATATGCAGAATTCTGGAAGGGCGCTCTGTTTACGCTTCCGTCCAACGAAATCCTCGAAGAATTCCACCATGTCCCGTTGTGGGTCAAGTGGAGCCCGTTCTTCGCCATGGCACTTGGTTTCGTGACCGCTTGGTACATGTATATCAAGTCGCCTGAAACGCCTAAGCGTCTGGCAAAGACCCACCATGGCCTTTACCAGTTCCTGCTCAACAAGTGGTACTTTGACGAACTCTATGATTTTCTCTTTGTTCGTTCCGCTAAGGCGTTCGGTCGCTTCCTGTGGAAAAAGGGCGATGTCGCTGTCATCGACCACTACGGACCTAACGGTATTGCCGCGCGCGTGGCTGATGTGACCAACCGCGTCGTTCGTCTGCAATCCGGTTACCTCTATCATTATGCCTTCGCGATGCTGATCGGCATTGCCGGGCTTGTCACCTGGATGATGCTCGGGAGTGCCCTCTGATGACCGATTGGCCTATTCTTTCAACGGTCACCTTCCTGCCGCTCGTCGGCGTGGTGCTCTTGCTTCTGACGAATGCGAATGGTCCATTCGGCCGCCGCAACGTCCTGAACGTATCGCTGCTGACGACTGTCTTTACCTTTGTCGTTTCCCTGTTCATCTGGATCGGCTTCGACAATTCGAACCCGGGCTTCCAGATGATCGAGAAGCATGCCTGGTTCGGTGATCTCGCAGCCTATCATCTGGGCGTCGATGGCATCTCGATGCTGTTTGTGATCCTGACCACATTCCTGATGCCCTTCTGCATTCTGGCCAGCTGGAACTCGATCGAGAAGCGTATCAAGGAATACATGATCGCCTTCCTTCTCCTGGAAGTCGTGATGATCGGCGTGTTTGTCGCGCTTGATACGGTTCTGTTTTACGTTTTCTTCGAAGCAACGCTGATACCGATGTTCATCATCATCGGCGTCTGGGGCGGCAAGGATCGCGTCTACGCATCCTATAAGTTCTTCCTCTATACGCTTCTGGGCTCGGTTCTGACCATGCTCGCTATCATGGCGATGTATTGGCAGGCTGGAACTACCGATATGACTATACTTCTGAAGCACGGCTTTCCGGCTGGCATGCAGACGTGGCTCTGGCTTGCTTGTTTTGCAGCCTTCGCGGTGAAGATGCCGATGTGGCCTGTTCACACTTGGCTTCCGGATGCCCACGTTCAGGCGCCGACCGCTGGTTCCGTCATTCTGGCGGGTGTCATGCTGAAGCTTGGCGGTTATGGTTTCATCCGCTTCTCGCTTTCCATGTTCCCGATTGCATCGGATTACTTCGCGCCGTTCGTCTTCACTCTGTCTGTCATCGCCATCATCTACACGTCGCTTGTTGCGATGATGCAGGACGACATCAAAAAGCTGATTGCCTATTCGTCTGTTGCGCACATGGGTTACGTCACGATGGGTATCTTCGCCGCCAATGTTCAGGGCGTCCAGGGTGCGATCTTCCAGATGCTGTCGCATGGTATCGTCTCGGGCGCGCTGTTCCTTTGCGTAGGCGTGGTCTATGACAGGCTGCACACCCGCGAGATTTCCGCTTACGGCGGTCTCGTCAACAACATGCCGAAATATGCGGTTGCCTTCATGGTCTTCACCATGGCCAATGTCGGTCTGCCGGGCACATCGGGCTTCGTGGGTGAGTTCCTGACCATCATCGGCGTGTTCCGGGCCAATACCTGGGTTGCACTCTTTGCCGCAACTGGCGTCATCCTCTCCGCGTCGTATGCGCTGTGGCTCTACCGCCGCGTCATTTTCGGCGCGCTGGAGAAGGAAAGCCTGAAGGCCATGCTCGACCTTTCGACCCGCGAAAAGCTTATGCTGTATCCGCTAGTGGCGCTGACGATCTTCTTCGGCGTCTATCCGGCACCGGTTTTCGATGCTACGGCAGCGTCGGTGGACCTTTTGATCAATAATTATACGGCCGCATTGCAGGCAGCGCAGAATGTTGCGCTTTCTCTGAACTGACGACAGGACCCGTAGGACATGACCGCTGAAATTCTTTTTGCCAGTCTGCGCATCGCGACGCCCGAGCTGATCCTTGCGGTCGGCGCTCTGGCGCTGCTCATGATTGGGGTCTTCTCCGGGGACAAGTCGACCAACACGGTTACGGGTCTCGCCGTAGCGCTTCTGGTCGTCGTTGGTCTGTGGATCATCTTTGCACCAGCCACTGGCGAAGCCTTTGGCGGTGTTTACGTGGCCGATGCCTTCGGCAATTTCATGAAGATACTGGCGCTAATCGGTGCCATTGTCGCCATGATCCTGTCTGTCGGCCATAGCCGGGTCGAGCCTATCGGGCGCTTCGAATTCCCGGTGTTGCTGGTTCTTGCAACACTCGGCATTCTCCTGATGATCTCTGCCAACAACCTGATCTCGCTCTACATGGCGCTGGAATTGCAGTCGCTCGCGCTCTACGTCATCTGCGCCATCAACCGCGAAAGCCTGCGCTCCACAGAAGCCGGTCTGAAGTACTTCGTCCTGGGTGCACTGTCTTCCGGTATGTTGCTCTACGGCATGTCGCTGGTCTATGGCTTCACCGGCAACACAGGCTTCAATGAAATCGCAGCAGTTCTCTCCTCTGAGGCACGCTCGCTCGGCCTCGTCTTCGGTCTGGTCTTCGTGCTTGCTGGTCTGGCGTTCAAGATTTCTGCCGTGCCATTCCACATGTGGACGCCTGACGTTTACGAGGGTGCACCAACGACCGTTACGGCCTTCCTGGCTGCTGCGCCAAAGGTCGGCGCAATGGCTATCCTGGTCCGTATCGTGATTGATGCGTTCCAGCCTGTCTTTGGTGATTGGCAGCAGATCGTCGTTTTCATCTCCATCGCGTCCATGCTGCTCGGCGCTTTCGCTGCCATCGGCCAGCGAAACATCAAGCGTCTGATGGCATATTCTTCCATCAGCCATATGGGCTATGCGCTTGTTGGCCTCGCGGCCGGCAGTGAAGCTGGCGTTGCTGGCGTGCTGCTTTACATGGCCGTCTATATGGGCATGACGCTTGGTACCTTCGCCTGCATTCTCGCCATGCGCCGCAAGGATATTGGCAATGTCGAAGATATCAATGATCTCGCAGGCCTTGCGTCGTCCAACCCGATCATGGCGCTGGTCATGACCATCATGATGTTCTCGCTCGCTGGCATTCCGCCGCTGGCCGGCTTCTTCGGAAAATACTATGTTTTCCTCGCAGCCATCGAGGCGCATCTTTACCCGCTCGCCGTTATCGGCGTCATCGCTTCGGTTGTCGGTGCCTATTACTATCTGCGCATCGTCAAGGTAATGTGGTTCGATGAAGCGAAGGGTGGCTTTGAAAAGGCAGCGATTGAATTGCGTGTCGTTTACGCACTCTCTGGCCTCTTTGTACTCGGCTTTATTCTCTTCGGCGGTATGCTGGGCAACGCGGTAACAGTCGCAGCAAAGACGTTCTTTTGAGCGACACGCGAATGAAAACGGGCCGGGTGTCAAGGGATGACTTCCGGCACGAGGCGGTGACGGAAACGTCATCGACCAATATTGAGTGTTTTGCCCGGGCAAGGGCAGGTGATGGCGGCAATCTCTGGGTTACCGCCATCCGTCAGACCGGCGGGCGGGGCCGCCGCGGCAGGCCATGGGTGTCTGAGCCCGGCAATCTCTACGCCTCCCTTCTTCTCATCGATGCAGCTCCCATGGAGCATATTGGCTCTCTGCCGCTGGCCTTCGCGCTGGCGGTTTATCGTGCCGTGGCCTCTGTGCTGCCGGTTGGTTCTGCGCCACTCGAGATTAAATGGCCTAATGATATTCTGATCGGTCGCAGGAAGACCTGCGGCATTTTGATGGAAGCGGAAACATTGCCGGATGGGCGCTCGGCACTCGTCATCGGCATCGGCATCAATATTGCCCATATGCCCACTGATCCGGCTTACCCAGTAACTCGCCTTGGTGAACACGGCGCTACCTGTGGGCCGGATGAGCTTTTTGCGCATCTGTACCGTGAATCCGCGCATATTTTGCAGATGTGGAATCGCGGGCAGGGCGTGGCAGATGTCATGCGCCTGTGGCGCGCGGCGGCCTGTGGCATCGGAGAACCGATCACTGTTAATTTGCCGGATCGTTCTATACACGGGCGTTTTGCTGGAATTGATGATAAGGGTTTTCTGCTGCTGGAAGAAGATGGCGGTCCTACCCGCGCCATCGCGGCTGGCGATGTGTTTTTTGGTTGATCTGCACGGTGCGTGAAAGCGCCGAGGTTCGACATTGTAATCTGGAGCATTCCTGCTGCTCGGTAAATGTAGGACGCACGCTTGGCCACGCATCGGCCATCTCGGTGTGATTGATGAAAACCGATGCTTATCGCCTCGCTCTCGCACGTCCTTGCACGTGACGGTGCCAGGCATGATTGGACGAACACAGTAATGACGACAAAAGACGAATTCGTATTCTTGCCGCTGGGCGGGGTCGGCGAAATTGGCATGAACCTGGCGCTCTATGGCTACGGCCCGGCGTCCAAGCGTCAATGGATCATGGTGGATTGCGGCGTAACATTCGCAGGGCTTGATCTGCCAGGCATCGATCTCGTATTGCCCGATATCAGCTTTATTGAAGCGCAGCTCGCAAACCTCAAAGCTATCATCATCACCCACGCGCACGAAGACCACTATGGTGCGCTTAACGATCTCTGGCCGAGCCTCAAAGTGCCGGTCTATGCGTCCGGCTTCACCGCTGGCATGCTGGAAGCCAAGCGCAATTATGAGGGGACCCGCGCAGAAATTCCCATCACGCCGTTCAAGGCGGGTGATCGTATCAATGTCGGTCCGTTCGAGATCGAAGCTGTCGGCGTCAACCACTCCATTCCTGAGCCTATGTCGCTCGTCATCCGCACGCCGCTTGGCAATGCCGTGCATACCGGCGACTGGAAGATCGACCATGCGCCCTCGCTTGGACCGTTTACCGATGAAGCACGCTTCCGTGCCATCGGTGAAGAAGGCGTTCTGGCCATGATGTGCGATAGCACGAATGCGCTGCGCGATGGTGTCTCTCCATCCGAAGAGCAGGTCTCTGAAGGTCTGCGGCAGATCATTGAAAATGCCGAGGGCCGCGTTGCGGTCACCACCTTCTCATCCAATGTCGGGCGCATTCGCTCCATTGCCCAGGCGGCGGAACGTGCAGGACGTGAAGTGCTGTTGCTCGGTAGTTCGCTGAAGCGAGTGGTCAATGTCTCGCAGGATCTCGGCATCATGGAGGGCATTAAGCCGTTCCTCGCCGAAGATGAATTTGGTTACATTCCGCGCAACAAGGTTGTCATTATCCTCACCGGCTCGCAGGGTGAGGCACGTGCGGCGCTCGCTAAGCTTTCCCGCGATGAGATGCGTAATGTTGCCTTGGCTGCTGGCGATACGGTGGTGTTTTCCTCCCGTGCCATTCCCGGCAATGAAAAGGGTATTCAGGACATCAAGAACGGCCTGATAGAGCAGGGCATTCACATCATCACGGATAATGAAGCGTTGGTTCACGTGTCCGGCCACCCACGCCGCAGCGAACTCTTGCAGATGTATGAGTGGGTAAAACCGCAGATCTTGGTTCCCGTTCATGGCGAGGCTGCGCACCTGGTAGGGCAGAAAGAACTGGCCGAGCAGGCTGGCATCGGGCAGGTTCCGAAGGTCCGCAACGGCAATATTCTGCGCCTTGCGCCCGGTCCAGCCGAGGTTATCGATGATGCGCCGCATGGCCGTATCTTCAAGGATGGCCGCCTGCTGGGCGATTTCGAAGAAATGGGCATTGGCGATCGTCGGAAGCTCTCCTTCGCCGGTCACGTCTCCGTCAATGTCCTGCTGGACAGCCGCTATGATTTCCTGGGCGATCCCGATGTCATTCCATTCGGCCTGCCGGAATTCGATGATGAAGGCGAAGCCATGGAAGACACGCTCTATGATGCCGTGCTGGGTGCGGTCGAAAGCATTCCGCGTGCGCGCCGCAAGGATTTGAATATGGTGCAGGAATCGGTGCGTCGTGCCGTTCGCGCCGCCGCCAATCAGGTCTGGGGCAAGAAGCCAATCGTCACGGTGTTCGTCACCAAGGTTTAAGATCGGTCGCAGCTATTTGGAAGGGTAAGCATGCTTGGTCGTATCAACCATATCGCAATTGCCGTGCCGGATCTGGCTGCGGCAGTTTCCACCTATCGTGACACGCTGGGAGCTGCGGTTTCGCAGTCCCAGCCTTTGCCGGAACATGGCGTGACGGTTGTGTTCGTAGAGCTTCCCAATACCAAGGTGGAATTGCTGGAACCGTTGGGTGAAAAATCGCCCATTACGGCGTTTCTCGAAAAGAACCCATCGGGCGGAATGCACCATATCTGCTATGAGGTGGAAGATATCATCGCCGCGCGCGATCACCTCAAGGCAGAGGGTGCGCGTGTGTTAGGGGACGGAGAGCCGAAGCTCGGCGCCCATGGAAAGCCGGTGCTTTTTCTTCACCCGAAGGATTTTTTCGGTACATTGATAGAGCTTGAACAGATCTGAAACCCAAAGCGGGTTTGATCTGCATCGCGAAAAGGCGTCAAACGACGCAGGAGGATGAGTGCATGCAGTGGATTTCGGCCTTTGCCGTCTTTTTCATCGTCTGGTGGACCATCCTGTTCGTGGTCCTGCCAATTGGACTGCGCACACAGTCTGACGATGGCAATGTTGCGCTCGGCACCGTTGCCAGTGCACCGGCACGCTTCCGGGGCGGGAAGATCGTGCTGCTGACAACGCTGATTTCTCTGGCAGTCTGTGCACTTTGGTATGCAGTCACGTGGTATGCCGGCTTCACCATGGATGACCTGCCACGCATTATCCCGGTTTATGACTGATTTCTGTCATCCCGCTGTCATGTAGAGACGGCATACAGCCTCAGACCGATAAACTGCAAATTGACAATCACAAATTTGCCTTGATTGATTGTGCCGATTTGCTTATCCGGCAAAAAAGCAAAAAAAAACAAGGCTTTTCAGCCTTGTTTTTCAGTTTCGCGTGATCTGTAACCGTTGCCGGGGCAGCGAATGAACGCGCCTAAGATCTCATCCTCCCAAGACTGACCGCGAAATAGACAAGAATTTAAACTCCCTGCCTCTTTTGTGAGCTGAAACTAGCCCAAACATTAAACCTTGTCACCCAATTTTTTGTAAATTTGTTACAGTCGGCAAAAAAATTCTCCTGGCGCGATATGTCGCATGTACGGGGCAAAATTATTCCTCCTGTGGCCGATCAGAGGCGAAATCTGTCTAAAAGCTGTCGTAAAACTGACACGAATTGGGTTTGTCAGGGGCTTTTGCAAGGCTGAAATTCCGTTTTTTCAACATGTGTGCACGATCTCTTGAAAACGCTGGTAGAACTCGGAGTTTGGTGGCGTCAAGACCTTGGTGTGCGGGTTTCCTTCTGGTTCGGAAACCGCTATGTACGGCGCAAATATCCCGTTATTCCGGCGATTCCCGCGTAAATGCGAGGCTTCGTCACAAAATGGAATCCACCATGCGTCTTAGCCGTTACTTTTTGCCCATCCTCAAGGAAAACCCCAAGGAAGCCGAGATTGTCTCGCACCGCCTCATGTTGCGTGCGGGCATGGTCCGCCAGCAGAGCCAGGGCATCTATTCCTGGCTGCCGCTGGGCAAGCGCGTTTTGGATAAGGTCAACAAGATCGTGCGGGAAGAGCAGGATCGCTCTGGCGCCATCGAGCTTCTGATGCCAACGCTTCAGACGGCAGAGCTGTGGCAGGAGAGCGGTCGCTATGATGATTACGGCAAGGAAATGCTGCGCATCAAGGACCGTCAGGACCGTCAGATGCTTTACGGTCCGACCAATGAAGAGATGATCACTGATATCTTCCGGTCCTATGTGAAGTCTTACAAGACCCTGCCGCTGAACCTCTATCACATTCAGCTCAAGTTCCGTGACGAGGTACGTCCGCGTTTCGGCACGATGCGCTCGCGTGAATTCCTGATGAAGGATGCCTATTCCTTCGACCTGACCAAGGAAGACGCGATCCATTCTTATAACAAAATGTTCACGGCTTACCTGCGTACCTTCTCTCGTCTTGGCCTACGCGCCATTCCTATGCGGGCCGATACCGGCCCCATCGGCGGCAATCACAGCCATGAATTCATCATTCTGGCCGATACGGGTGAGTCCGAGGTATTCTGCCACAAGAGCTTTCTGGACCGCGGCATTCCGTCTGATGATACGAATTTTGACGATGTTGATGGCTTGCAGGGCGTCTTCAATGATTGGACGACTGACTACGCCGCGACATCTGAAATGCATGATGAAGCCGCATTCAACGCCATTCCCGAAGGCGAGCGTCTTTCGGCGCGCGGTATCGAAGTCGGTCACATCTTCTATTTCGGCACGAAATATTCCGAGCCGATGGGTGCGAAAGTGCAGGGTCCAGATGGCAAGGAACACCTTGTCCACATGGGTTCCTATGGCATAGGGCCGACACGCCTTGTTCCCGCCATCATTGAAGCATCGCATGATGAGAACGGAATCATCTGGCCAGAATCGGTTGCTCCGTTCGATGTCGTCATTATCAACATGAAGGCTGGGGATGCCGCCTGTGATGCAGCCTGTGAGAAGCTGTATTATTCGCTGAGCAACGCCGGCAAGGATGTTCTCTACGACGACACGGACGATCGCGCTGGCCAGAAGTTTGCGACGGCTGACCTCATCGGCGTGCCGATGCAGATCATCGTCGGTCCTCGCAGCGTCGCGGCTGGTGAAGTTGAAGTTAAGACCCGCAAGACCGGCGCACGTGAGACCGTGACCGTTGAAGCGGCTATGAACAGGGTACTTGGCTGAGAAGCCAACAAGGAGAAGACATGGCAAAAGCCGAGGCTGATACCGGTGCAGGCCCATCCGCAAAGGACCAAGGCGCCCGGCCATTTTCGGCCTTCGAGCGCATGGTGGCTTGGCGCTACCTGCGCTCGCGCCGCAAGGAAGCGTTTATCTCCGTCATCGCAGGGTTTTCCTTCGTCGGCATCATGCTTGGCGTTGCGACGCTGATCATCGTCATGGCGGTTATGAACGGTTTCCGCACTGAGCTGATTTCACGTATTCTCGGCATCAACGGCCATATGATCGTGCAGCCCATCGATGCGCCGTTGAAGGACTATGACGAGCTGACGAAGAAATTCGCCGCTGTTCCTGGCGTCACCATGGCGCTGCCATTGGTGGAAGGCCAGACGCTCGCATCCGGTCGCGGCGGTGCTGGCAGTGGTGCGCTGGTGCGCGGTGTGCGCGTCGAAGACATCGAAAAGATCAAGGAAGTCTCCGGCAACATCAAGGTCGGAGATCTCGTCGGCTTCATGTCAGGGCAGGGCGTCCTCGTCGGCTCCCGCCTTGCATCATCTCTCGGTGTTACCGCTGGCGACCAGATTACGCTGATATCACCAGAGGGTGACGTGACGCCGATGGGCGTCAATCCGCGTGTCAAATCCTATACGATCGCGGGCGTCTTCGAAATCGGCATGTCCGAATATGATGCCTCGATGATCTATATGCCGCTGTCTGAAGCGCAGCTCTATTTCAACGCTGAAGGCATCGTCCAGTCCATCGAACTCTTCGTCACTCACCCGGATAATGTGGATGGAATCAGGCCGTTGGTGGAAACGGCGGCTGGACGGCAGGTCTATATCACCGACTGGAGACAGCGAAACCAGACGTTCTTCTCCGCCCTTCAGGTAGAGCGGAATGTCATGTTCATGATCCTGACGCTCATCGTGCTAGTGGCGGCGCTTAACATCATTTCCGGCCTCATCATGCTGGTCAAGGATAAGGGCAGCGACATCGCTATCCTGCGGACCATGGGTGCCAGCGCCGGCTCCATCATGCGGATTTTCTTCATGACGGGTGCGGCAATCGGTATTGTCGGCACATTCGCGGGCGTCGGCCTTGGCGTCCTCGTCTGTCTAAACGTAGAATCGATCCGGCAGTTTTTCTCCTGGATTTCGGGCACGGTTCTGTTTGACCCTCAGCTTTATTTCCTCAGCCAGCTTCCGGCAGAAATGGAATTCAGCGAGACGATGACCGTGGTCATCATGGCGCTGACACTGTCATTTCTGGCAACGATCTTTCCGGCCTGGCGGGCCTCCAAGCTCGACCCGGTTCAGGCCTTGCGTTACGAATAAGGACCGCATCACACAATGGCACAGAAAACAGCGTTGCGGCTTAAGGGCGTGGAACGGACTTACGGACAGGGCGAACACAGCCTGTCCATTTTGAAGAATGCCGATCTCGAGCTGAAAAGCGGAGAGATTGTCGCGCTGGTCGCACCATCGGGCACGGGCAAATCGACATTGCTGCATCTGGCTGGCCTCCTGGAGCACCCGGATGCTGGCGAGGTTTCCATCAATGGCAAGCTTTGCGATAATCTTTCAGACGAAGAGCGCACATCCATCCGCCGCAGCGATATCGGCTTCGTCTACCAGTTCCACCATCTCCTGCCGGAATTCACCGCGCTTGAGAACATCATGATGCCGCAGCTCATTTCCGGGCTGCCGCATGCCGAGGCCAAGGAGCGTGCCAGCGCGCTTCTGGATTACATGCGCATAGGCCATCGTGGCGATCACCGCCCATCGGAACTGTCGGGTGGCGAACAGCAGCGCGTGGCAATTGCCCGTGCGGTCGCCAACGCGCCGCTTCTGCTTCTGGCGGATGAGCCGACAGGAAACCTTGATCCGGAAACGGCGTCCTATGTGTTCGGCGCGTTGGAGGCGCTGGTCCGCCAGTCAGGTCTCGCAGCACTCATCGCCACGCATAACCACGAGCTTGCTGGCCGCATGGACCGCCGCGTCACATTGAGCGAAGGCAAGATCGTCGAGTTCTGACGCGAACCGTCTACTCCCATAATCTACCAAGACCACAACAGGCACATCCGCAGAGACCGGATGTGCCTGTTGGCGTTTGTGGCGTTGAATTTCCCGGGCTGCGACATCTGATCGCTTCTGCTGCGCCTGCGGGGATGTAGCCTGCGCTTTATCCAAATTCACTAACGCCCCGCGGGCTTTCAAAGGGGGAACCCCCGCGAGTCGCGATGCGTTCATATTACGAGAGTCGAAAAAGACATTGACATCAGAACTAAATGGGAACAAAGTTAGAACATAGAGAGTATGGAGAGACAAATGACTGACATCATCCGTGATATTGCTGCATTCGCTTCCATCGCCGTCTTCGTTGCCAGCTTCGGTGTCATCCTCACTTCCATGTGAAGTGTGACTGTCGTTTCCGTTAGAAATGACGTGTAAACCTTGTCCGTGCCTGTAGACTCTGGTCGAGGAAAAGCCGAAAATCCCGTGACTCAGAATGACGGGATTTTACGAGATGGGCGATATTACAGTTACCGGCGCAGACGCTGGAAAAGACATTCAGACGCCCGGCTTCGTGCACTTGCGGGTTCACTCCGCTTACTCCCTGCTCGAGGGCGCCTTGCCCTTGAAAAAGATCATGTCCAAGGCTGTGGGCGATGGTCAGCCTGCTATTGCCATTACCGATACCAACAACCTCTTTGTCGCTCTCGAGTTCTCCGAAAAGGCTCGTGACGAGGGTTTGCAGCCGATCATTGGTTGCCAGATGTCTATCGACCTGCAGGACGCTGGCGATGATAAGCGCGGCAACAACAGTCTTGCAAAATTGCCAGCCATCGTCGTTCTGGCGGCAGATGCTAAGGGTTATGAGCGTCTCGTAGACCTCATCAGCCGTGCCTATCTTGATGGAGAGGACACCGGTCCTTCCGTCTGCATCACGAAAGATTGGTTGGATGAGGGGGATAATTCTGGCCTGATCGTCCTCAGCGGTGCATCCGGCGGGCCTATCGACATGGCGCTGAGAGAGGGCCATGCGGCTCAGGCCACAAAACGCCTGCTGACACTGAAAGAGCTTTTCGGTGATCGCTTCTATATCGAACTGCAGCGGCAGGGCAATTTTGACCGCGCCCACGAACGGCGCATGGTGGCACTTGCCTATGAGCATGACCTGCCTCTGGTTGCCACCAACGAGGCGTTCTTTCCATCGCGCGCTGATTATGACGCCCATGATGCTCTGATGGCGGTTGCCCACAATGCCATCGTGTCCGATGACACACGCTTTCGCCTGACGCCCGATCATTATCTCAAAAGCCGCGAAGAGATGATGGCGCTGTTTGCCGATCTTCCTGAGGCGCTTGAGAATACCATCGAGATCGCGCAGCGCTGCTCCTATGTGCTGAAGAAGCGCGGGCCGATCCTGCCGCGCTTTACCGGCGCAAGTGAAGACCCTGACGAGGCTGACCGTGCCGAGGGTGCTGAACTGCGCCGTCAGGCCGTCGAGGGTCTGGAGCATAGGCTATCGGCGCTCGGCATGGCGCCGGGCTATACCGAACAGGAATATCGCGACCGGCTGGATTTCGAACTCGGCGTTATCGAGCGCATGAAGTTTCCGGGCTACTTCCTCATCGTTGCCGACTTTATCAAATGGGCCAAGCTGCAGGATATCCCCGTCGGCCCCGGCCGTGGTTCGGGTGCGGGCTCGCTGGTTGCCTATGCGCTGACCATTACCGACGTCGATCCGCTTCGTTTCTCGCTCCTGTTCGAACGCTTCCTGAACCCCGAACGCGTGTCCATGCCCGACTTCGACATCGACTTCTGCCAGGATCGTCGCGAAGAAGTCATTCGCTACGTTCAGAAAAAATATGGCCGCGAACAGGTCGCGCAGATCATCACCTTCGGTTCGTTGCAGGCCCGTGCGGCGCTGCGCGATGTTGGTCGTGTGCTGGAAATGCCCTATGGGCAGGTGGACCGCATTTGTAAGCTGGTGCCGAACAACCCGGCCAACCCCACGCCCTTGTCCAAGGCCATCGAGGAGGAGCCGCGCTTTCAGGAAGAGGCGGACAAGGAGCCCGTCGTTGCTCGCCTTCTTGATATCGCCCAGAAGATCGAGGGGCTTTACCGCCACGCCTCCACCCACGCCGCCGGTATCGTGATCGGCGATCGCCCGCTTTCCAAGCTGGTGCCCATGTATCGTGACCCTCGCTCGGACATGCCGGTCACCCAGTTCAACATGAAATGGGTCGAAAGTGCCGGTCTCGTCAAATTCGACTTCTTGGGTCTGAAGACGCTCACCGTTTTGAAAGTCGCGGTGGATTTCGTTGCGCGCAAGGGCATCAAGGTTGATCTGGCTGCGATCCCGCTTGAGGACGTGAAGACCTACGAGATGCTGTCGCGCGGTGAAACCATTGGCGTGTTCCAGGTGGAAAGTGCGGGCATGCGCAAGGCGCTGATCGGCATGCGGCCTGACTGCATCGAGGATATTATTGCGCTGGTGGCGCTGTATCGTCCGGGTCCGATGGAGAATATCCCGGTTTATAACGCCCGTAAGCATGGCGAGGAAGAGATCGAGTCGATCCACCCGACCATCGATTACCTGCTGAAGGAAACCCAGGGCGTTATCGTCTATCAGGAACAGGTGATGCAGATCGCTCAGGTTCTCTCGGGCTATTCGCTCGGTGAAGCCGACCTTCTGCGCCGCGCCATGGGTAAGAAGATCAAGGAGGAGATGGACCAGCAGCGCGAACGTTTCGTTGAAGGCGCGATGCGCAACGACGTCTCCAAGGCGCAGTCCAACACCATTTTCGATCTTTTGGCGAAGTTCGCTAATTACGGCTTCAACAAATCCCACGCAGCAGCCTACGCCATCGTCTCGTACCAGACGGCCTATATGAAGGCACATTATCCGGTCGAGTTTCTGGCGGCATCCATGACGTTGGATATGGCCAATACGGAAAAGGTCAACGACTTCCGCCAGGATGCGGGCCGCATGGGCATCGAAATCGTTGCCCCTTCGGTGCAGACATCTCACCGCCGTTTTGAGCCGGGCGAAAACCGCATCTATTATTCGCTGGCTGCGCTGAAGGGCGTGGGCGAAGGCGCGGTCGATCATATTGTCGAGGTGCGCGGTGAAACGCCATTTGCAAGCCTTGAAGATTTCTGCCTGCGCATTGATCCCAAGCAGGTCAACCGCCGCGTTCTGGAAAGCCTCATCAATGCGGGTGCTTTCGATTGCTTTGGCAAGGATCGTGCCGAACTGATCGGCGGGCTGGACCGCATCATCGGTTATGCGCAACTGGCGCAAAGCCGGCGCGTTAGCGGCCAGCACGACATGTTCGGCTCAGGCGGGGCAAGCGGTCCGGAAAAGCTGGTGCTGCCAGCGTTCCAGCCATGGCTCGCCTCGGAAAAGCTGCTGCGCGAATATCAGGTGCTAGGCTTTTACCTCACCGCGCATCCACTGGATACGTATCGCGCCATTCTCGATAAGCTACGCGTGCAAAACATCGCAGACTTTACCGCCTCGGTGAAACAGGGCGCGACTGCCGGTCGCTTGGCTGGCACCGTTACCGGCAAGCAGGAGCGCAAGACCAGAACCGGCAACAAGATGGGCATCATCACCTTTTCGGACGCATCCGGCCAGTATGAGGCTGTGCTGTTTTCCGAAGGTCTGGCCCAGTATCGCGATCTGCTGGAGGTCGGCAAATCGCTGGTCATCACCGTTCAGGCTGAAGAACGCCCTGAGGGCATCGGCCTGCGCATTCAGACGGCGCAATCGCTGGAAGAACGCTCGGTGCAGATGCAGAAAGCACTGCGGGTTTATTTGCGCGATTCAGGCCCTATGAAGACTCTGGCGCATCACCTCAACCGGGGCGATGGCGCGGTGTATTTCGTGCTGATCAAGGATGACGGGCAGCGCGAGATTGAGCTCGAACTGCCCGGAAAGTACCGTATCTCACCTGAGATTGGCGCTGCGTTCCGCTCCGCACCTGGCGTCGTGGATGTTGAACTGATCTGACGCTTAAAACAGGCGCGTATACGGGTATGCGTAGCCGCCGCGGTCAACGAAGCCCTGGCGCGAAAGGCATGCTCTAACCGCGACAGTGTAATAGGTCGATGTGGTGTATGCCGTCCCACGTGGCGGTGTGCTGGCTTCCGCTGTGCATTTCATCACGGCGCGATCAAAAATGTCCAGTATGATAGGATCGCTCGTCACGTCAGGGCCCGCATAGATCCGGTAGTTTAGCGGCGCTTCGGCAGCCGATACGCATGCGAGGCCAAGAAGGGCTGCGGCAATATATTTGAAGTTCATCTGCTGGCTCTCCACGTTGTCATGTCGAGCCATTGCAACGCTTGCCACTCCACTTCGTTCCCGCAGGGCGTGCAGCCTGTCAGATCGGCCCGTCGCGGGTAATGGTAATGAAGTCCGTTCCCTTGCCAGTCTCCAGCCCGTGGCTCAGATCCGCAATGGTGATGGAACTGCCGGTCGTAAGGTTAGCCTCAAGCTCTGCACGGATTGAAACGGGAATTTCGAGACGATCCAGCACCGACTTAAGTGGGTTCGGCAGGCCGGGCGCATCCGCCACATCTATGCCGAGGCGCCTGCGTGCAGCCGTGGGAAGATGGTTTTCCAACGTCAGCCCGTTCCATTTCGCCTCGTCGCCATCCATATCGATCACTTCGAAGAAGTGCGTGCCGAGCGCCACATGCGGGTCCTTGATGTGAAGGGGCGCCTCAAACAATGGCTCGTGATCCCTGCGCACCATGATCTGTCCATTGGGTGCCGCGTCCGCGCCCGCAGATTCATAAAGCGCATCGATGAATTCATCGCTCAAAAGCGGGCCTGTCGTCTTGATGTTCTTCCAGCGTTTGAAGCCATTCACGGCGCTGATCGTCATCTGCCCCGAATAGCCATCTGCCACGCCGGCATCGAAGCCGATAGCGGTTAGAAGACGTTGTACGTCGATGATTTTCTCACGCTCGCCACGGCGGGTGATGAGAACGCGAAGCGGCAAAAGGTTGGTCGGCCTTGATGCTTTGGGTTTCACCGAGCTTGTTGTCTCGTAGACAGCCACCTCAACCAACTTCAGTGACGCATCGAAGTTTGAAGGGCGCAACTCCACATCAGACAGCATCAGCCCTTTGTCAGGCGTGCTGTGCGGCTGGGGAAGGGCAGGGTGCTCTATGGCGCGTGGCACGACATCGGCATCCGATATGATGACATGCACACCACGCCCTGTCATGCCAAACAGGTTCTTCGCGAATTTGGCTGGCAGGCGAACGCAGCCGTGAGAGGCGGGATAGTCAGGTACATGCCCCTCATGCAGCGCAATGCCGGACCATGTCAGCCGCTGCATGAACGGCATGGGCGCGGCGGAATAGATGTTGGATTCGTGATATTTCCGCTTGTCGAGAATAGAGAAGATGCCGCTTGGCGTCTCATGGCCGGTCTTGCCGGAAGAGACTTTCGATGTCGCGATTAACGCGCCGCCATCATAAAGAGACAGCGTCTGCTCGCTCTTGGAAATAATGACCTGCAAGCTGCGCGTATCGCCCGCCAAGGCGGTATGCACCAGAAGAGAGGTGGAAAGGAGACATGCTCCGACAAAGGCACGCAACATCATGTGTCACTCCAACGCATTACAAATCATGGCTTTTCGGAAAAGACATGGGGGAGCCTGACGACCGACCAAACCATGCGCGGCGTCTTGATGCGAAACCATAACGGTCGGAATTTAAGGAAACTTTTAAATAGTCATCACGCCTGCGTGTCGGGCGACTATTTTTGGGTGCCGAATGTATAACCTGTTTCAACAGCACCCTTGCCAAACTTGTCGCGCAGCTTGTCCATCGCAGCCTCCGCTGCCGCCCTGCGTCCGGCATTGATATCAACGAGGTCAGGCGGGTCGGCCAAATCTCCCTTGCAGAGGTCGGTCACGCCAATGCCGATAAGGCGGAACTTGGTCCCGTCAGTTTCCTTTTCCAGCAGGGAAATGCCCGTGCGGAAAATCCTGTCGGCCAGTTGCGTCGGGTCTTCCAGCCGCTTGTTGCGGGTGCGGGATTTGAAGTCTGAGGTCTTCATTTTCAAGACGACCGTATGGCCCGCCACTTCGTTCTTCTTCAATCGCCACGCCACTTTTTCCGAGAGTGACCTCAAAATGGAAACCAGCTCGTCATGGCGGGATATGTCATTGAAGAATGTGGTCTCGGCGGAAACGCTTTTGGCCGGATCATTGAGGTGCACATCGCGGTCATCAATGCCGCGGGAAAGGCGATAAAGACGCTGCCCCATAGTGCCGTAGCGGCGCATCAGGACACCTTCATCCATCTGCTGCAGTTGCGAGATTGTGCGGATGCCATCCGCTTCCAGCGTTGCGGCAAAGGCCTTGCCCACACCCCATATGGTTGTCACCGGGCGGGGACCAAGAAACTCCATCGCCTCTTTTTCCCCGATCACCGAAAAGCCGCGTGGCTTTTGCAGGTCGGACGCTACCTTTGCCAGAAACTTGCAATAGGAAAGGCCGACGGAGACAGAGATGCCGATTTCCTTCTCCACCCGGCGTGCAAAACCGGCCAGCACCCGGGCAGGCGGGTCGTGGTGCAAGCGCTCGGTGCCGGAAAGATCGAGAAATGCTTCATCGATGGAAACAGGCTGCACCAGCGGTGTCAGATCCTCCATCATGCTTCGGATCTGTTTTCCGACCCGGCTGTATTTCTCCATGTCAGGCCGCACGACCACGGCCTGCGGGCAGGCCTCCAGCGCCTTGAACATGGGCATGGCAGAGCGCACACCATGAATGCGGGCAATGTAGCAGGCCGTGGAGACGACGCCGCGCTTGCCGCCGCCTATAATCACCGGCTTGTCTGCCAGTTCAGGGTTGTCGCGCTTTTCCACAGAGGCATAAAACGCATCGCAATCGATATGGGCGATGGAGAGATCGTAGAGTTCGGCGTGATAGACGAGGCGAGGGCTGCCGCATCGCAGGCAACGCCTTGTGCCCACCGGCTGGCCAGCCAGACAGTCACGGCAGAAACCGGGATCGTAGTGCGTCGACAAAGCGGCCATGGCTCGAAACAAAGAGTGAACGTTTCGCACCATAGTATGTTATGGGTATAGTCTCAAGAGATGGAGAGACGCCGCTGGCTCAAAACTCGCCTGATCCCAGGCCCGGTCCGGAGAACTTATGCCACGCCGCCTCCACATCTTCGGGCTTCGTGCCGGTCACCTCGCAAAACGCCATGAGGTCAGGTTCGTGGCTCATCAGAAAGTCTACGAGGCCCGCCAGAAAACCGGGATCGTTGACGGCCTGTCGCAGCATGTTGGGCTGCAAGCCGGTGAGAGCCAGAAATCGTGCAAGCATATCCGGTTCGCTGGCGAGCCAGCCAAGTATGGCAACCGCCGTTTCATGACTGTCTTTGGGCGCGCGTCCGCTGTTTTTTGTGTCGTGCAACATTTGTTTACTGAAGTTACCTATTTCTCAACCAAATCCCCATAGCGTGCATGCTTCGGGGACAATGGAATCGCTTCTCAGGCACACTATATGTCTACGAACTGGTTTCAAAGTGAAACAAGGACTGATCGCATGCCCAAACAGGTCATGATAGTTGAAGACAATGAGCTGAATATGAAGCTCTTTCGCGACCTGATCGAGGCGTCTGGTTATACAACCATCCAGACCCGCAATGGCATGGAAGCACTTGAGCTGGCACGCAAGCACCGGCCTGACCTCATTCTCATGGACATTCAGTTGCCAGAAGTCTCCGGTCTGGAAGTGACCAAATGGCTGAAGGAAGATGACGAATTGCACGTCATTCCCGTCATTGCCGTTACGGCCTTCGCCATGAAGGGTGATGAGGAACGCATTCGCCAGGGTGGATGTGAGGCCTATGTTTCAAAGCCCATTTCCGTGCCAAAATTTATTGAGACCATCAAAACATATCTGGGCGACGTTTAAGTCGGGGCTAGGCAAATGACTGCGAGAATTCTGGTCGTCGATGACATTCCAACAAACGTAAAGCTTCTTGAAGCGAGGCTTTCAGCGGAATATTTTGACGTCCTGTGTGCAGATAATGGCGCGCGGGCTTTGGCCATCTGCCAGACAGAGCAGGTCGATATTGTTCTTCTGGACATCATGATGCCGGATATGGACGGCTTCGAGGTCTGCGAGCGGCTGAAGGCAAACCCTGTGACGGCGCATATTCCCGTGGTCATGGTCACCGCCCTCGACCAGCCGGCAGATCGCGTGCGCGGTCTAAAAGCCGGTGCCGATGACTTTCTGACAAAGCCCGTCAACGATCTGCAATTGATATCCCGCGTCAAGAGCCTCGTGCGCCTGAAGACGATGAGTGACGAGTTGCGCGCGCGCGTGAAGACCGCCCAGAACATCAATGCGGGTGATCCTATTTCCGAAAGCGCGCAGATCGAAAAGCCAGGCCGCGTCCTGCTGATTGACGAACGGCCAAGCTCGCAGGAACGCATCATCAAGGCTCTCAAGCCCGTTGCCGAGGTTTTCGCTATTAGCGAACCGGCTGCGGCTCTGTTTGAAGCAGCCGAGAATGACTATGAAATGGTCATCGTCAATTCGAACTTCGAGAATTTCGATCCGCTGCGTCTTTGCTCGCAGCTGCGCTCTTTGGAGCGAACACGGTTCCTTCCGTTGCTTCTGGTCACGGAGCAGGGCGATGAGGCGATGATCGTTCGCGGCCTGGAACTGGGGATCAACGACTATATCGTTCGCCCCATTGACCCCAATGAGCTTGTGGCGCGCACGCTGACGCAGATCAAGCGAAAGCGCTTCAACACCAAACTGCGGGAAAATCTGGACCAGACCATCGAAATGGCCGTGATAGACGCTCTCACGGGGCTCAACAATCGCCGCTACCTCGATAACCACCTCAAGGTGCTGTTCACCCGTGCCGCTGCACGCCAGCGTCCTCTGTCCGTCTGCATCACGGATATAGACCGCTTCAAGGACGTGAATGACACGTACGGGCATGATGCGGGCGACGAGGTTCTGCGGGAATTTGCTTCAAGACTGCGCTCGACCGTTCGTGGCGCGGATCTGGCCTGCCGGTACGGCGGCGAAGAATTCGTCGTGGTCATGCCGGATACGCCTGTTGATATGGCCGCTGCCGTGGCCGAGCGACTGCGCTCGATCATCGAAGGCGCGCCCTTTACGCTGCGTTCGGGCCGCGAGTTGCACATCACAGCATCGCTCGGCATCGCCACCAATGCGCAATCAGTGGAAACCCCTGAGGCGCTGATGCGGCAGGCGGACATGGCGCTCTACGAGGCGAAGACAGCCGGGCGCAACCGTGTCGTCGCTTCTGCCGCCTGAGTGACGTTCAACTCATCACAGAAACAGAAACTTGGTTTCACCTGGTCAGTACCGGTGAAGGGACAAGTTTTGTCTGTCGACAGTATAATTTAATTTCTCTGATTAAGAAGAAGCTGTTTGATTTAACTATTAATAATACTTACTGTGCGTTGTAATGCTTTAATTGGACGGAAATTCCGTATCATCCTGGGATATTTAACCATATCCAGAGACAACACAGCGATTTGATTAATAATCTGTTGATTTAGTTCGAGTGTTACGCGATAGTCCACTCACAAAAAAACTATCTGCACTTGCAGCAAACTTAAGCCGCTGCAATCATGACGATAGATCGGTAATTTGGACATCTGCTTTTCTTCAGGAAAAGCTTATATGCTTCAGTTACCCCATGGTGCTCAGGTCCGCCGCATTCCTGGGTCTTGGGGTTGGTCGACCGGTGATGCTTTGAATGGTTCCTCGTACTGTCATTGCTGTCCCGGTCGACCCACTTTTCTCTCTCATCTCCCACACACACACTCTCTCTACCTATAACGCTCGGCTGGTGGCTCGTTCGCGTTTCCGTGCGCGTCCGCATCTGACGGGCGCCCTGAAGTGCTGTGCTGGGCTATAAAAGGGCAGGCGCGGTGGGCTAAATGCGCGCAACAAAAAACGCGCCTCTGAGGGCGCGTTTTTGGCAGTTCATGGATAGAAGATTACTTGATCTTCGTTTCCTTGAATTCAACGTGCTTGCGTACGACTGGATCGTACTTTGTCTTCGTCATCTTGTCCGTGAATGTACGGCTGTTCTTTGTGGTGACGTAGAAAGTACCGGTGTCGGCCGTCGACAGCAGCTTGATCTTGATTGTTGTAGCTTTCGCCATGGTCGTCCTGCCTTTAACAAATAGTGAGTCCGCGGCCCTGTTGGACCCCGGCTAAATCTGGCGCGAAACTACGGATCGCGCCTGAAAAGTCAAGTCCGATTTGATCCGAAAACCGAACGCGCAATGGAAAGCACCACGTATAGCCCGAAAAACATCGCCAAAGCCCATGCAAAACCATCTGGTCCGACAATATCCATGGAGATACCCACCGTCTGCGGCCCGGCAATGGTGCCAATGGCATAACAGAAGATGAAGGCGGCATTGGCGGCCACAAGGTCCGAGCCGGTGAGGCGAGAGCCGAGATGAGTAAGGCCCACCGTATACATGCCCGATACGCAGCCACCCCACAGCAGCAGCATCGATGAGAGCAGCATCCAGTTATCCACCAGCAAAGGCAGCGCAAGCGTGCCTATGACGCCTGTGAGGGCCATGAGGCCCAACAGGACGCGTCTGTCCTTGATGCGGTCTGAGAGCATGCCAATGGGGATCTGGAACGCCATGTTGCCGATGGCCATGACTGTGAGAAGCAAGGCCGCCTGTGATTCGCTGAAACCTTCTCGAGTCGCATAGACTGGGAAAAGAGAAAGCCCGCCCGCCTGCACCGACCCGTAGACAAAAGCGGCGGCAGAGGCCATCGGCACCAGCCAGATGTAACGGACGAAATGGTGATTGGGCTTTTCATCAAGGCTGGGGCTCTCATGGCGTGCGAGATAAATTGGAATCGCCGCCAGAAGGATGATGGCCGCCCCTAGAAGGAAAGGGGTGATTCCCTCACTGCCAATCGCTGAAAACAGCAATGGCCCGCCCGCAAAGCCAACCGCCATGCCGGTGGCGTACATGCCCAGCACCAGGCCGCGCCGTTTGGGTGGCGCTGCGGCGTTGATCCAGAATTCCGACAGGATGAACAGCATGGTCGTTGCGCCGTGGAAGACGATTCGCAGCGGAAACCACATCCAGAATGCTTCTGCGAAATAAAATCCAAGCGCGCTGATGGCGGAGACGACGACGGCAGTCATCATGGTCCGCGCAACACCGAATTCATGCGCCAGCCTGCTGGTCATGGGTGCCGCGATCATGGCTGCAACGCCCGCCATGGCGGTGTTGAGGCCGATCATCGTTGAAGAGATGCCGCGTTTCTCAAGGATGATACTCAAAAGCGGCAGCCCCAGACCGATGGCGATGCCCACGGCGCTGATGGCGGATATGGCGGCTATGAGTGAGGGCCAGTGAATATCATCGGCGTCACTAGTCGGATGGGACATGTAGACCTTTATAGAAAGCCACGAGTAAACGTGCCGCGACGCTCAAAATATTGTCGCACCGGGCTCTCGAATTGCAATGAACGATCACCTATCACGAACTTTGTGACATCTTCGAGAACCATGCGCGTAATGGGCGCCATGTTCACACCGGAATTGTCCTGGATGTCAAGCCATTCGAGATGCTGCAGCTCATCTGAATCCCGGGCCGCCATCGGCTCTATGCCCACTTCATCCGTAAAACAGCAGAAAAAGCGTGTGTCATATCGCCTGATCCGGCCGGGAGGTGTGATGGCGCGTGCAACGAACCGCAGGCAGGACAAGTCAGGTCCGGTCCGGTGCTTCCTTGCTCATCGCTTCGAAAGCGAAGCCCCGTCTCCTCGTGCAATTCGCGCAGGGCCGCGAGCGCCAGCGCCCGTGCACGCTTCTGCGACACCGCTCTTGACGATGCGCGCATGAGCTTGTCGAGAACGACGGGGTGCAGATCGCTGGCAAAGGGCAGGGTGCTGTCTTCACGGTCGCGCTTGCCACCGGGAAAGACGTAAACGTCAGGCATGAACACATGCGCGCTCGAGCGTTTCCCCATCAGCACACGCATTCTGGGCGTCGATCTGTCCATCAGCAGGATCGACGCTGCATCTTTCGGGCGCAGATAAGGTGCTTTTTCAGCGGCGTGGTCGAGCGTCACAATGGCCGGATCCGATCAGTGAGATGAACCATCAATCTGCTTTTTCTCGGGCTCATCACCGAAACCATGCATGCGCAAGGCCCACTGCCAGCCAATGACCGCGCCTTTGATCGGCTGGATCGTCAGCAGCGCGACGAGAACAGTGATCGGCACCCAGATCGCGAAGTGGACCCACATCGGCACCAGAAACACCGTATCCGTCATCATGAAGCCGCCAACAGCAATGTGGCCGAGGATCGTGATGGAAATATAGGGTGGCAGATCGTCCGAGCGCTGGTGGTGCATATCCGCGCCACAGGAGGCGCACTCATCCACCGGCTTCAACCACTTACGAAACAGGTGGCCGTCGCCACAGGCCGGGCAACGGCTCAGCATGCCGCGCTTGATGGAGCGCCCGACAGGACGAACTTCCGGCGTACCGCCATACTGCACTGTCTGCGTCTCGATCGTCGTCATGCGCTTCATCCTTGCTCTTGCAGATCTATCTGCGTCTGCGTGGCGGTCTCGTGCCGGGTGTCGGTCCGCCACTGCGCCGTGTTGTCTTGTGGAACGAGCGTGTCGCTGCGGGCAGTTTCTTGCCTTCGCTCAACGCTTCGAACCGCAAAGCACCGGCCAGAGGTACCGCTTCCGCCAGACGAACCTGAATGGTATCGCCCAGCTGGTATCCAAGTCCCGACTTTTCACCCGTCAGCGCCTGATGCGCCTCATCATAGATGTAATAGTCTCGACCCAGCGTAGATATAGGAATGAATCCGTCAGCACCAAACTGTGGAAGCGCGACAAATAGTCCGGCTTTTGTCACGCCACCAACGCGTCCCTCGAATTCCTCGCCCACGCGCTCGGAAAGGTGATGCGCGATTAACCGGTTTACCGTGTCGCGCTCCGCCGCCATTGCACGACGCTCGAAGGTCGAGATTTCCGCCGCGATATCGGCAAGCGTTGCCTCTTCCTGCGGCGTGATGCCGCCTTCACCCAGACCCAGCGAACCAACCAGCGCCCGGTGCACGATCAGATCGGCATAGCGCCGGATTGGTGAGGTGAAGTGCGCATACTTCATCAGGTTGAGGCCGAAATGGCCGATATTGTCAGGGCTGTAGATCGCCTGGCTCTGAGAGCGCAGCACCATCTCGTTGACAATGATCTGGTGCGGCGTATCCAGCGCGCGGGCCAGAATGCCGTTGAAGGAATTGGCGCGAACCTGCCCGCCCTTGACCAGCGAAAAGCCGATGGTGGTCAGAAACTCGCGCAGCACTTCCTGCTTGGCAATGGTCGGCGCATCATGCACGCGGTAAACCAGCGGCTGCTTCTTGCCCTCAAGCGTTTCGGCTGCGCAGACATTGGCCTGGATCATCATCTCTTCGATCAGCTTATGCGCGTCGAGACGTTCAGGAACATGCACACGGTCAACCGTGCCGTCCGCTTTCAGAATGATCTTTCGTTCCGGCATATCCAGCTCAAGCGGCTGGCGGCGGTCACGGCCAATCGCCATGATCTCGTAGGCATGCCACAGGGGCCGCAGGATCGGCTCCAGCATCGGGCCGGTCTTGTCGTCGGGGTTGCCGTCGATTGCCGCCTGCGCCTGCTGGTAGGAAAGCTTGGCCGCACTCTTCATCATGATGCGGTGGAACGTATGGCTGGCCTTGCGGCCTTCCTTCGAAAACACCATGCGAACCGCGATGGCCGGGCGATCCAGCCCTTCTTTCAGCGAGCAGAGGTCGTTGGAAATCCGCTCTGGCAGCATCGGCACGACGCGGTCGGGGAAGTAGACAGAATTGCCGCGCTTCAGCGCCTCGCGGTCAAGTGCGGAACCAGTGCGGACGTAATAGGACACATCCGCAATCGCAACGGTTACGATCACGCCGTCAGGATTATCGGGAGATGGATCAAGCTCGGCATAAACCGCGTCATCGTGGTCTTTTGCGTCAGCCGGGTCGATGGTGATGAGCGGCAGTTTGCGCCAGTCTTCACGGTGCGCCATCGTCGCGGGCTTGGCAGCATCCGCTGCCGCCAGTGCGTCGGATGGGAAAATGTGTGGAATGCCGTGGGCATAGATGGCGATCATCGAGATCGCCTTCTCCGATGCGACAGAGCCGACCACCGACAGAACCTTGGCGCGTGGCAGCCCATAGCGCCCGCTGTTGCGTGAGGTTTCCACCTCCACCAGATCGCCGTCCTTGGCACCACCGACGCCATCGGGATCGATGACCATTTCTTCGCCGCGTCGCTCGACCGGCATCAAACGGCCACCGCCACCAGGTGTTTCCTTGAACACACCGAGCGAACCGCCCTGACGTCTGTCGATCAGCTTGATGATCCGCGCCGTATAGGCAGGGCCACCCAGCTCTTTCGAAGGGAAAATCTTCGCCAGTACGCGGTCACCAAGACCGCCAACGGGAACCTTGCCCTTGTTGCGGTCGGCAGAGGATTGCCGGATGGTCACAGCTGGGGCTGCGCCCTGATCGTCAGGCCATTCGGCAGGCCGGCCAATCAGTCCGCCATCCTTGTCGCGTGTGGTAATGTCCAGCACCGTCACCGGCGGCAGACCACCCGGCTTCATCAGGGATTTGCGGCTCTTGTGCACCATGCCATCGGTCTCAAGCTCCTTGAGCAGAGCCTTGAGAATGATGCGCGTTTCACCCTTCAGCCCGAAGGCCTTGGCGATTTCGCGCTTGGAGGCCTGATCGGGATGCTCGGCGATAAATTTCAGCAGCACGTCGCGCGGCGGAACCTCACCATGGATGATGCCCGCAGACTCGAGGACTTTTTTTCCGCGACCGGTACGGCCGAAGCCATCGCCCGCCGAGCCGGATGTCTTACGCGGTGCTTTGCTCAAGATTCTGCCTTCTTCGCTTTTGGAGCAGCCTTTGGTTTGGCTGCTGTTTTCGGCTTTGCAGCCGCTTTTGGTTTCGCTGCCGCCTTCGGCTTGGCCTTGGCTTTCGTCTCGCCATCGGCGCTCTCAGCCTTGACTGCCTTTTTAGGCGCAGCTGCTTTCTTGGCTTTCACGGGCTTGCCTGTGCTGCCGGTGCCGGTCTTGGCAATGCGCTCGGCAATCAGCACAAGGGCTTCGTCAAGCGTCACAGTGTCAGGAGCCTGCGCCTTGGGAATGGTCGCGTTGACCTTGCCCCAGTTCACGTAAGGCCCGTATTTGCCATCGCGAACGGTAATCGCGCCGCCATCGGGGTGGTCGCCCAGTTCCTTCAGCGCCGCCGGTGTCGCAGAGCGGCCACGTCCGGGCGATGCCTTCTTCTCGGCAATCACGGTCACGGCACGGTTCAGGCCGATGGAGAACACATCTTCGATGCTTTCCAGATTGGCATAGCCACCATCATGCAGCAGGAACGGTCCGTAACGACCAAGGCCCGCCGAAATCATCTTGCCCGATTCCGGGTGCTGGCCAATGTCACGCGGAAGGTTGATCAGCGCCAGCGCCTTCTCATGGTCGATATCTTCAGGCTTCCAGCCCTTGGGCAGCGACGAACGCTTGGCTTCCTTGCCCTCGCCACGCTGAATGTAAGGTCCGAAACGGCCGGAGCGCAATGTCAGCTCTTCGCCGGTGTGCGGGTCTGCACCCAGCGCCTTCGGCTCATTGAGCGCGGCAGCATCGGCTTCCGCTCCGTCAGAGTTCAACTGGCGCGTGAAGTTGCATTCGGGATAATTGGAACAGCCAACGAAGGCGCCGTATTTGCCGAGCTTCAGCGAAAGGTTGCCCGTGCCGCAAACCTGGCAGATGCGCGGATCGGAACCGTCTTCGCGGGTCGGGAACACCAGCGGTGCCAGAACCTCGTTCAGCGCGTCGAGCACGTTGGTAACGCGCAATTCCTTGGTGTCTTCAATCTGTGCGTAGAAGTCCTTCCAGAAATCGCGAAGAACCTGCTTCCAGTCCAGCTCACCTGCGGAAATACGGTCGAGCTTTTCTTCCAGATCCGCCGTAAAGTCGTATTCGACATATTTGGTGAAGAAGCTTTCCAGAAACGCCGTAACCAGCCGCCCGCGGGAGTGCGGGATGAGCTTGCGCTTGTCGACAATGATATATTCGCGGTCGCTCAGCGTTTTCAGCGTGGCTGCATAGGTGGAAGGGCGGCCGATGCCAAGCTCTTCCATCTTCTTGATCAGCGATGCTTCCGAATAACGCGGTGGCGGCTCGGTAAAGTGCTGGCTGGCATTGATCTTCTGCTTGGCAAGGTCTTCGCGGGCATTGATCTGCGGCAGACGGCCATCTTCATCACCATCGTCGCTCTGCTCGCCATCTTCCTTCTGGTCGGTATAGGCAGCGATAAAGCCATCGAAACGAATGACCGAACCGACAGCGCGAAGGCCTGCAGTCTCGCCCTTGTTTTCGGCCAGAATCTCAACCGTCGTGCGCTCGATTTCAGCCGACGCCATCTGGCTGGCAATGCCGCGCTTCCACACCAGTTCGTACAGACGCAACTGGTCGGCATCGAGGTACTTCTTGACCTGATCGGGCGTGCGGCTGAAGTCTGTTGGGCGGATCGCTTCGTGCGCTTCCTGGGCGTTTTTGGCCTTGGTGGAATAGATACGAGCCTTTTCCGGCACGTAACGGGCGCCGAATTGTTCGCCAATCGCGCCGCGCGCAGCTTCGATCGCCTCAGGTGCCATCTGCACGCCGTCGGTACGCATATAGGTGATCAGACCGACGGTCTCGCCGCCAATGTCGATACCTTCATAAAGGCGCTGGGCAACCTGCATGGTGCGCGAGGCTGAAAAGCCCATGCGCGAAGAGGCCGCCTGTTGCAGCGTCGATGTCGTGAAGGGAGGGCCGGGGTTACGCTTGACGGGCTTCGCCTCAACCGTATCCACGGTGTAGGTCGCGGCTTCCAGCAGCGTCTTCAGGCGGGTCGCATCATCGCCGGTCTTGACCGATCTTACTTGCAGGCGCTTGCCATCGGCAGAGACCAGCTTTGCCTCGAAATCATCGCCACGCGGCGTCTTCAGAAGGGCGGAAATGTTCCAATATTCTTCGGAAACGAAGCGTTCGATTTCCGATTCGCGGTCGCAGACGAGGCGCAGCGATACTGACTGAACACGGCCAGCCGAGCGCGCACCGGGCAGCTTGCGCCACAGAACCGGGGACAGGTTGAAGCCAACGAGATAATCCAGCGCACGGCGGGCAAGGTAAGCATCCACCAGCGGAATATCGATGTCACGCGGATCAGCGACCGCATCCAGAACGGCCTTCTTGGTGATGGCGTTGAACACGACGCGCTTCACCGGCTTGTCGCCAAGCACCTTCTTCTTTTTCAGGAGGTCGAGGACGTGCCAGGAAATGGCTTCACCTTCGCGGTCAGGGTCGGTTGCGAGAAACAATCCGTCCGATGCCTTCACGGCATCTGAGATTTCCTTCATGCGCTTTTGCGAGGCCGGATCGACCTCCCATGTCATTTCGAAATCCTGATCGGGAAGCACGGAGCCATCTTTGGCGGGAAGATCGCGAACGTGGCCAAACGATGCGAGTACCTTATAGCCGGAGCCGAGATACTTATTGATCGTCTTGGCTTTTGCCGGGGATTCTACGACGACGACGATAGTCATATTTTCTTCTTTCGGAACTTGCCCGTTAACATGCGCCACAGCTTTTCAGCCATCAGCGGCGCGACCTTTATTTCGACATGGACAGGTAATGCGCTTCGGTCAAGAGGCAAGCAACGTTTTTCTGCCATTACACCGTTATGCAACCTTTTGGCGACCGGATTGCATATTGCAATTCAGGATAAACAAGTTATGGTTGCCTGCATGGGGTGATGCTCTTTGGAAGACATCGCGTTTTGTCGGGTTGATCGGGGTAAACATGGGTGTGAATGCAGACAATAACAACAAGGGCAAAGACGCGCAGATACCGCCAAACATTGCTTATATCAGTCAGATGCTTTCAGAGTTGCGGTATGTCGCGAAGGTAGAGGGTGCCGACATGCTGCTTTACCTGATTGAAATGGCTTACATTGAGGCAGAAGACATTAAAACTGGTCGTCGCAAGCTGTCAGTCAGCCATATTGATCGAAACCCGCCCCTGGGAATGCCGATTTAACCGCCCCGCTATATCAAGCTCCAGAAGCACGAGATAGACAGTCGAGGCGGGCAGGCCTGTGTGGCGAATAATGTCATCCGTCTCAACCGGCGAGGGTCCGAGTGCGGATGCGATGATGCTGCGGTCATCCTCACGGGGTGGTGAAATCTCCATATCTTCGGCGCTTTCCTTGGCAATGTGCTGGAATGGCAGGGATGGCTCCATGAGTGGTCGCAGCGCGTTCAGAATGTCCGCTGCCTCCGTCACCAGCATTGCCCCATCCTTGATCAGCCGGTTGGTCCCGTGGCACCGAGCATCAAGGGGTGAGCCCGGAACCGCAAAAACCAGCCGCCCGAATTCGCCCGCCAGTCTCGCGGTAATCAGCGAACCCGAGCGGTCCGCCGCCTCCACAATCAGAACGCCCATGGAAACGCCTGCGATCAGCCGATTTCGGCGCGGAAAATCTCTGGCGCGCGGCTCCCAGCCAAACGGCATTTCACTGATGCTGGCGCCGCCATTTTCATAGATTTCATCCAGCAGACGCAGGTTTTCCGGCGGGTATGGCCTGTTCAGCCCGCCTGCCAGCATGGCGACGGTGCCGGTGGAAAGGCTGGCAGTGTGGGCCGCCGCATCGATGCCGCGAGCAAGACCGGATGCAATCGTATAGCCTGCTTGGCCGCATTGGCGCGCCAGCATGGCCGCAAACTTCGAACCATTGATGGAGGAATTGCGTGATCCGACAATGCCGATGGAGGGGCGAACCGCCGTGCGGCCTGAGCCCTTCATGGAAATGATCGGCGGCGCGCCATCGATTTCGCGCAGTGCCGGTGGATAATCCGGCTCGCCAATGCCCACGAATCGCGCGCCGAATTGTGCGGCGGCTTCGATCTCCCGTTCAACTTCTGAAACGGAGGCAATGCGCGGGCTGCGCGCCGATCCGCCCCGGCGGGAAAGATCGGGCAGGGCGTCCAGCGCCTTTTCGGCACTGCCGAAGTGGTTGATCAATTCCCGGAACGTCACCGGACCGATATTGTCGCTGCGAATGAGCCGAAGCCAGGCAATGCGTTGCCGGTCGTTAAGCGCGATGCCGCGCTTCGTTTCGCCGTCATGCGGCATGTCTTGCCCCCATCAGGGCAAGACGCTTGCGCCTCAGCCCTTCTTCCCGATTTTGCTTTCCGTCCCCGCCAGCAGCCGCTTGATGTTTTCCCGGTGCATGTACCAGGAGATCACGCTGAGCAGCGTCACCAGCAGAGCCGTCTTCTCAGGCCCTAATATCCACAATGCAACCGGAATGACAAGCATTGCAACCAGTGCGGAAAGAGATGAGTATTTTGTGATATAGGCGGTGGCGATCCAGATCGCCGCAAAGGCCAGCATCATCAACGGTGCAGCCCCCAGAAGAACGCCGATATAGACGGCAACGCCCTTGCCACCCTTGAAGCCGAGCCATACGGGAAACAGATGCCCGAGAAAGGCGAAGAAGCCCGCAACCAGTGAGGCCTCGTAACCCCAGAGGGCATTGGCGATCAGCACCGCTGCCGTGCCCTTCAGGGCATCCAGCAGCAATGTGGCGGCTGCCAGCTTCTTGTTGCCGGTGCGCAGCACATTGGTCGCGCCGATATTGCCGGAGCCGATCTTGCGAACGTCACCCAGACCGGCTGCGCGGGTCAGGATGAGGCCGAATGGGATTGAACCCAGCAGGTACCCCACCAGCGCTGCGAGCGCCAGCAATGCTGGCGCGGTTTCCCAAACAGTCAATGCGGTCATGGATGTCCCCTCAGTCCCGTCGAGTCTTTTATTGGTTGAAATAGACCAGCTTGCCTGCAACATAGGTTGCAACGGCGCGGCCGGTAAAGCGTGCATCTTCAAACGGTGTGTTCTTGGACCTCGACACCAGATTTTTCTCGGAAACCAGCCATGGCTCGTCAAGATCGATCAGCGTGATATCAGCCTTCGCGCCCGGTTTCAGCGTTCCGGCGTCCAGCCCGAAGATCTGCGCGGGGCGGGTGGAAAGCGCATCGATGAGGCGCATCAACGGCACCTGGTCGCTGTGATAGAGCCGAAGAGCGGCCGCCAGCATGGTTTCAAGGCCAATGGCACCGCTTGCCGCATCCGAGAATGGCAGGCGCTTGGTGTCCACATCCTGCGGATCATGCGATGAGACGATGATATCGATCGTGCCGTCCTTCAACGCATCCACCATGAACATGCGGTCGTCTTCGGAGCGCAGCGGCGGGGAAAGTTTGAAGAAGGTGCGATACTCGCCGATATCGTTCTCGTTCAGCGTCAGATGGTTGATGGAAATGCCGCAGGTCGCTTTCACGCCCCGCGATTTTGCATGCGCAATCGCTTCTGCCGATTCCCGCACGGAAATCTTGGCGGCGTGGTAGTTGGCACGGGTCAGCGCGGCGATGCGCAAATCCCGCTCCAGCGGAATGATTTCGGCTTCGCGGGGAATGCCTGAAAGCCCCAGCCAGCTCGCAAACAGGCCCTCATTCATGTCGCCATGGCCGATATAGGGGTCGCGGGTCTCCAGTGAAATCACCGCGCCCAGTTCTCGCGCATAGGTCATGGCCCGGCGCAGCACGGCGGTGTCTTGCATGGCCTTGCGGCCATTGGTGAAGGCAACGGCCCCGGCTTCGCGCAGCATGCCAAATTCGGTCATTTCCTCGCCGCGCAGACCCTTTGTCAGCGCCGCTGCCGGATAGATATTGACCAGCGCCTTGTCGCGCGCCTTCTTCTTCACGAATTCCACAAGCGCAATGTCGTCGATGACGGGATCGGTATCCGGCATCACGATCATGCTGGTCACGCCACCCGCTGCCGCAGCCCGCGAAGCGGATTCAATGGTTTCGCGGTGTTCCGCGCCCGGCTCACCCACAAACACGCGGGCATCCACCAGACCCGGCGCTGCAATCACGCCGCGTCCATCATGCACGGTCGCATCCTCGGGTGCACCCTGGTTTTGCGCATCCTTGCCAGCAGCCAGAATCGTGCCGTCAGCGCCGATGATGATCGTTCCGACCTCATCGAGATTGCGGGATGGATCGATGATGCGGACATTCTTGAGAACGGTTGCGGCGGTCATACGCGCTCTCCCTGGTTTTGCGAAAGAAGAAGGGTTTCCATAACGGCCATACGCACGGCCACACCCATTTCCACCTGGCTTTCGATCACGCTCTGCGGGCCATCGGCCACTTCGGAGGCAATTTCAACGCCACGGTTCATCGGGCCGGGGTGCATCACCAGCGCGTCTTCCTTGGCGGCTTTCAGCTTTTCGGCGTCCAGCCCGTAATAATGAAAATACTCGCGCACCGAAGGCACGAAGGAGCCGGACATGCGCTCGCGCTGCAGGCGCAGCATCATCACCACATCGGCGCCCGCAAGGCCTTCCTTCATGTCGTGATACACTTCCACACTCATCAGGTTGATGCCGGAGGGCAGGAGCGTTGGCGGTGCAACGACTCGCACCCGAGCGCCCATCTGGTTCAAGAGGATGATGTTGGAGCGGGCAACACGCGAATGCAGCACATCGCCGCAGATCGCTACCGTCATGCCAGAAAGCGTGCCCTTGGCGCGGCGAATTGTCAGCGCATCCAGAAGTGCCTGCGTCGGGTGTTCATGCTGGCCATCGCCGGCATTGACCACCGAGCATGCCACCTTTTGCGCCAGAAGGGCGGCAGCACCAGCGGAAGAGTGGCGCACCACCAGCACATCTGGCCGCATGGCATTCAGCGTCATGGCCGTGTCGATCAGCGTCTCGCCTTTCTTGACGGACGAATTGCCCACCGACATGTTCATCACATCGGCGCCCAGCCGTTTGCCGGCAAGCTCGAAGGATGATTGCGTGCGGGTCGAGGCTTCGAAAAACAGGTTGATCTGCGTCAGCCCGCGCAGGGTCGATGTCTTCTTCTCGCGCTGGCGGCTGATTTTCACAGCCTCGTCAGCTTTGTCTAGAAGAGTGGTGATATCCTGATGGGAAAGCCCCTTGATGCCAAGCAGGTGGCGGTGGGGATAATAGACCATGGAATATGTCCTCCGGGTCACAATAGCGCCTGTCCCGGCGCTCTGGCTTTGGTTATCGGGTCTATAAAGACAGGTGGCTTTGTCGGCAAGCATGCGATAAGCCGGGGCAGACCTAATACATGCAATAAAATGCGAATCCCGATATAGCCACGCGATGACGAATATGAACCGGACAGAAGAACAGCTCGCCGATTTGAACCAGCCTAGCCTCTGGTCCGGCATCAATGCCTATCGCACAGACCCGCTGATTGTGGATTTGACATCCAGTCTTTCGCGCCCTCTGCGAGATGAATTTGATCAGATCGGCCGCTATGTGACCTCCTCGGAAGCGCAGGAACTGGCCCGCATGGCCAATGTCAGCGAGCCGAAACTGCACACCCACGGCCCACGCGGAGAGCGGCTGGATCAGGTGGAATTCCACCCTGCCTGGCATGCGCTCATGCGCCGCTCCATGTCCTCAGGCCTGCACAGCAGCGCCTGGGAAAATACGCCCGAAACCCGTGGCAACGAGCACAAGGCACGCGCCACCAAATTCTACCTTACCTCACAGCTGGAAGCAGGGCACCTGTGCCCGCTGACCATGACCCATGCTTCCGTCGCCGCGATGATGTCATCGCCACGCGTGCAGAAGGAATGGGCACCGAAGATTCTCTCGCGCAAATATGATTCGTCGCAAAAGCCCGCCATGCAGAAGACAGCCGTGACCATCGGCATGGGCATGACGGAAAAGCAGGGTGGTACCGATGTGCGTGCCAACCGCACCACGGCAGAACGCGTGGGCGAGGGCATCTATCGCCTTTCCGGCCACAAATGGTTCCTGTCTGCCCCCATGAGCGATGGTTTCGTCATGCTGGCGCAGATGGGCGATGGCATGGGCTGCTTCCTCGTACCGCGCTTTCTGGAAGACGGTTCGGCCAATGGCCTGCATTTCCAGCGCCTGAAAGACAAGCTAGGCAACCGCTCCAATGCGTCAGCCGAAGTCGAGTTCACCGATGCGTTCGGCTATCTGCTGGGCGAGCCCGGTGGCGGCATCAGCACCATTCTGGATATGGTCACACTGACCCGGCTTGATTGCGCGCTTGCCTCCTCGGGCATGATGCGCGCATCGCTGGCGGAGGCTGTGCATTATGCCCGTGGCCGCAACGTCTTCGGCAAGGCGCTCGTCGCTCAGCCCATCATGACCCGTGTGCTGGCGGATATGGCGCTGGATGTGGCGGCTTCAACCGCCTTGTCCTTCCGTCTGGCTGCTGCGTTCGATAGCGCCCGAAACAATCCGGCAGAAGCGGCCTATGCCCGTGTGATGACGCCAATTGTCAAATACTGGTGCTGCAAGATCGCGCCTCCCTTGATTTACGAAGCCATGGAAAGCCTCGGCGGCAACGGCTACATCGAAGATCGCCCCATCGCCCGCCATTATCGTGAAGCTCCCGTCAATGCGATCTGGGAAGGTTCCGGCAACGTCATGGCACTGGATGTGCTGCGTGTTCTCCAGCGCGGTCGGGATCTCTTCGATCTCGTGTTCGAAGTGCTGGAACGCGATCTTGGCCCCTCTGGCAAGAAAACCACCGATGTGTTGCGCGCCGCAATCGCGCTGTGCGAACGCGACGAGGGTGCTGCCCGCATGCTGGTGGAACAGTTCGCGCTGGCCGCTGCCGCTGCGGAGCTTTGCCGCATCGGTGCCGGTCGCATTGCCGATGCTTTCCTCGAAACACGCCTCGCAGGCGGTTTCCGCCACACCTACGGCATGCTGGATAGCCGCTTCGACGCGTCCTACATCATCGATCTGCTTTATCCACCGGCAAACTAAAACCTAAGGCGCCGCCGGTTACAGTGTGACCGGCAGCGCTTTGAAAAAACAAAAAGGCAGGTGCACGATCAATGTGCACCTGCCTTTTCTCATTCAAGCTGTGTGTATCAGAACTCTTCCCAGCTCTCCTGGGGTTTGAGAGCCGCATTTCCATTGGTGGCGTAGGAAACAGTCTTCTTCATGGGCCGCGCCGGAGCAGGCGCCGAGGAGGGGGCTGGACGACGGCTCGGTGCCGAGACGGCAGAGCGCTGGTCCGTGTTGCGAACGCCAATGTTGAACTCTCCGATCAACGCGAACAGACGGGCCGCTTCATTTGCGAGCGTATGGGCGGCCGCGGATGTTTCCTCAACCATTGCCGCATTCTGCTGCGTGCCCTGGTCCATGGTGTTGACGGCGATGTTGATCTCTTTCAGACCTGTTGCCTGTTCGCGCGAGCTTTCAACAATGGCGTTAACGTTGCCATCGACCTCCACGACCTGTTGAACGATGTCCTGAAGTGCTGTGCCGGTATCCCCAACCAGTGACACACCGTTTTTGACGTGGCCGTTGGAGGCGTTGATGAGCGTCTTGATTTCCTTGGCAGCTTTTGCAGAGCGTTGCGCGAGTTCACGCACTTCCTGTGCAACAACGGCAAAGCCCTTGCCGGCCTCGCCAGCGCGTGCGGCTTCAACACCAGCGTTCAGTGCCAGCAAGTTGGTCTGGAAGGCAATTTCATCGATGACGCCGATGATGTTGCCGATCTCGCCAGCCGATTGCTCGATCTTGCCCATGGCCTCGACAGCCTGGCTGACGACCTTTCCGGAATACTCGGCATTTTCCTTGGTCTTGCGTACCAGTTGGCCGGCATCGTGAGCGCGGTTGCTGGAATCGGAGACAGTCGTGGTGATTTCTTCCAACGCCGCAGCCGTCTCTTCAACGGAGGCCGCCTGCTGCTCGGTGCGTTTGGCCAACTCATTGGAGGCTGTCTGAATCTGGCTCGATGCCGCTGAAATCGCTCCAGCATTCTCGAGAATTGTCTCCAGGGTTTTACGCAACTTGGCCGACGTAGCGTTAAAGTCAGTCCGCAAGCGTTCTAGCGCGGGAAGGAAAGGCACGGCAATCTGCTGTGTCAGGTCGCCTTCGGACAGGCTCTGCAGACCATCAGCCAGTTGCGCAACATTCGAGACGCGCTCGCTCACATCGGTCGCAAACTTCACAACCTTGAACACTTTGCCATTCATGTCGAAGATGGGGTTGTACGAGGCCTGGATATAGACCTTCTTGCCGCCCTTGCCGAGACGCATGAACTCATCCGCCACGAATTCTCCTGATGCCAACTTGGCCCAGAACTGGCGGTATTCCGCGCTCTGAGTGTAAGCAGGCTCGCAGAACATAGCGTGTTTCTTGCCCTTGATTTCGGAAAGCTGATAGCCGAGGGCATTCAGGAAGTTTTCGTTCGCATTCAGGATTTCGCCATCAGGCGTGAACTCGATGGTAGCCTGCGCGCGGGAAAGCGCGTTGAGTGTGCCCTCATCTTCCGCCGCTTTCAACTTCACCGCCGTGATGTCAGTCGCAAACTTCACGACCTTGTAAGGCTTGCCTCCACGAAAAACCGGATTGTATGAAGCCTGAATCCAGACTTCCTTGCCGTCTTTCGCGATGCGCTTGAACTGACGGCTGTCATACTCGCCACGGCCGAGCTTGGCCCAGAAAGCGCCATACTCAGGTGAATTTGCCTCAGCTGCGTCTACAAATACCCGGTGATGTTTCCCAACGATTTCCTGCAATTGGTAACCGAGCGCACGACAGAAATTCTCGTTCGCTGTCAAAATTGTACCGTCAAGCTTGAATTCGATGATAGCCTGAGACTTGCTCATCGCCTCAAGTACGGCTCTCGCATCCGCACCGCCAAAACCCAGCATTCCATTCTCCAACGTCGTATTCGCTCGCCGCTTGTCCGATGTCCTTCAGACGCTAGAGAGCAGGCCTTGCTTCATTTTGGCGATTGTCACTTAGACATGTTTACAAGCTCTAAATTATCGGCTCGATATTTGCATTTATTGCTGATTTTAGCAGCATTTTGCTCAGATGCAGCTTTGCTATTCTTGAGTTCCAACAAGAGATGCAACGAGGGGGCGAAATTTAGTATTGAAGTTCTTTAATTTGGACATGCCTGCAAGCATCCATACTGCATGATGATGGCAAAAAGGTCCGGTATTTCCAGTATCTTACAATTGTTCGATGCGTGCAAAAACGCCGTTTTTCTCTATCCAACGGTCACGTTAAACGCCAAGTCTTCATAAGGTCTCTGGTGTTTGTCATGCTGCAAAGAAGGCAGGTGCAATCAACATTCATCTGCCTTCTTTTACTTTCAAAATGCGTGTCTTAGAACTCTTCCCAGCCCCCTTGGGGTTTGAGTGCTGCGTTGCCGTTGGTGGCATAGGAAACACTCTTCTTCATGGGCCTCGCCGGAGCGGGCGCCGAGGAAGGGGCGGGACGACGGCTTGGTGCCGGGTGTTGATTCCTATTGCGGGCACCAATGTCGAACTTTCCGATCAACGGTAGCAGCCGGGCCGCTTCATCCGCCAGGGTATGGGCCGCTGCCGACGTCTCTTCAACCATTGCAGCATTCTGCTGTGTGCCGTGGTCCATGTTGTTCACGGCGACATTGATCTCTTTCAAGCCAGTCGCCTGTTCGCGGGAGCTTTCGACAATGGCACTGACATTGCCATCGACCTCCACGACCTGTTCGACAATCTCCTGAAGGGCTGCGCCGGTGTCACCCACCAGAGACACGCCATTCTTCACGTGGCCGTTGGAGGCGTTGATGAGCGTCTTGATTTCCTTGGCAGCCCTTGCAGAGCGTTGCGCAAGTTCACGCACTTCCTGAGCGACGACAGCAAAGCCTTTGCCAGCCTCGCCAGCGCGTGCCGCCTCAACACCGGCATTCAGTGCCAGCAGGTTGGTCTGGAACGCAATTTCATCGATAACACCGATGATGCTGGCAATTTCTCCGGCCGACTGCTCGATCTTGCCCATGGCTTCGATAGCCTGATTGACGACCTTGCCGGAGTATTCGGCATTTTCCTTCGTCTTGCGCACCATCTGCCCGGCCTCGTGAGCGCGGTTGCTGGAATCGGCGACTGTAGTGGTAATTTCCTTGAGCGCCGTCGCCGTCACCTCCACGGAGGCCGCCTGTTGCTCGGTTCGTTTTGCCAACTCATTGGAGGCGGACTGAATCTGCCGGGATGCCGTTGAAATCGCACCAGCGTTTTCAACAACGGTCTCCAGTGTGCTGCGCAGCTTTTCCGAGGTCGAGTTGTAGTCAAGCCGCAGGCGCTCCAGCGCAGGCAGGAAGGGGCTGGTGATCTGCTGTGTCAGGTCGCCTTCGGACAGGCCCTTGAGAGCGTTGGCCAACTGATCGACATTGTTGACGCGTTCGGTCACATCGGTCGCAAACTTCACGACCTTTAGCACCTTGCCATTCATGTCGAAGATGGGATTGTACGAGGCTTGAATGTGGACTTTATTGCCGCCCTTACCCAGACGTGTGAACTCGCCGGCCACGAATTCTCCAGCCGCCAGCTTTTGCCAAAACTGCTTGTATTCCGCGCTCTGGGTGTAGGCAGGCTCGCAAAACATCGCGTGTTTCCTGCCCTTGATTTCCGAGAGCTGGTAGCCGAGGGCGTTCAGAAAGTTGTCGTTCGCGTTCAGGATCTCGCCATCGGGCGTGAACTCGATGGTGGCCTGTGCGCGGGAAATGGCACTCATCGTGCCACTGTCTTCAGCGCTCCTCAGTTTCTGCGCCGTGATATCGGTCGCAAACTTGATGATCTTGTATGGCTTGCCACCACGAAAAATAGGGTTGTAGGAAGCCTGAATCCAGACCTCCTTGCCGTCTTTGGCAATGCGCTTGAACTGGTGGCTTTCGTACTCTCCACGGCCAAGCTTGGCCCAGAAGCCGCGATAATCGGGGGAATCTGCCTCCAGACGGTCGACAAACAGCCTATGGTGTTGCCCGACGATTTCGTGCAGTTGGTAACCCAGCACGCGGCAGAAATTTTCGTTTGCCTTAAGAATTGTACCGTCGGTCTTGAATTCGATAATCGCCTGAGACTTGCTCATTGCATCAAGCACGGCCTTCGCGTCCGCACCGCCGAAACCCAGCATTCCATTCTCCATGTCTGGTAAAATCGCATCGTTTCCACGTTCATCAGCTGCTTGGGGAGGCTGCTTGCGTTAGAAACTTATTATCTGATAACTTAACGATAAGACCTGAATCACAGGTAAATTTTTTGCACATCACGCTACGTAAGGTATTGTTTTTATTCGCACAATTAGCCCGAGTGTTTATTGCGCCTGAAAAACTTCCTGCAACTCAAAGTGCGTAAAAAGCGACAATGAAACGAAACGACGAACTGCACTTAACCTTCTCTGATGCTCGCCCCGCTACAGAAGTCCACACGGCAAAGAGCTGGCGTGGGGTATCCGTGCAATATTCCCGGCTTCATCTGCCTGCCGAATATGAGTTTCGCTGGGAGGGTGAAAGTCACTATCTGGCCCATCATGATCTGGTGCTGCTGGATGGGGAGATGGAAGTTTCCGGCGAACGGCCGGTTGCCGCGACCGACTTGCGGGATTTGATGACGTATGTCCCCAAGGGGCAAACAATTGAAGGCTGGGCAAAACCGGTAGACCGCCTGAACGCGTTTACCGTCGTCTGCTTTGACCCCGCCGTGATGGAGGAGGAGTTGCAGGCGGAGTTTGCGCGTTTGGAGCTGCGGGCGAATATTTACTTTCAGGACAGGGAACTTGGTTCAACGATGCGCAAGCTCGGCCACATCATGGCTGATCACGAACGGCCATCCTCAAAAGTCTATTCGGAAACCGTCGGGCTTACCGCTGCTCTGGAAATGGTGCGACTGGGCGCGCAGAACCCCGCAAAAATTGGCGGGTCCGGCCAGCTTGGCCAGACGCAGTGCCGTCTGTTGACGGATTATGTTGAGGCTAATCTCTCATCCGATATCGGGCTTGATGATCTCGCGGCCATCACCGGCTTGACGCGGTTTCATTTCTCTCGCGCGTTCAAAGCAACGTTCGGTGAGCCGCCTTATCAGTTCGTCATCCGCAAGCGGATCGAGCGGGCGCAGTCGATGCTGGCGAAAACGCGGCTATCCATCGCAGAGATCGCGACCGCTTGCGGCTTTGGCAGCGCAAGCCAGCTGGGGCGCTCGTTCCGGGATGTGGTGGGACAAACCCCACTCTCATTCCGCCGCAGTACCTGATACTTTCAGTTATTTTCGAGGCAATCTTTCGTCGCAAACGTCGCTTCTTCAACTCATCCACACATTCCTTCGCCTTCCGGGCTCCTCGCACATTGCCGTGAAATTAACCCTTTGCTAACTGCGTTAGTAACGTCACCACGCGGAGAGTTGCGGAAACATGCTGGCAATCAATGAGACCTCTGGCGAGGCTGTTTCCGAAAAACGCATCCGGGATCGCGCCGCGACCGAACGCTCTATCTTCAATGCGGCAAAAACGCTGCTCGCGGAGGAGGGGTTTCAGGGCTTTGGCATCAATGCCGTGGCGCGCCGCGCTGGCTGCGACAAGCAACTCATCTATCGATACTTCGGCGGGCTGGAAGGTCTGGTTGCGGCCATCGGCGAAGACCTGGGTTCCTGGGTGAAGGATCGCATTCCCGAAGATACCGGCGGCATGTTTCTGCTGACCTATGGCGATCTCATGGAAAAGCTGGCGCTCTATTATATCGAGGCGCTGCGCAGCGATCCGCTCGTGTGCAAGATCATCGCCTGGGAAGTTTCTGAAAACACCCCGCAGGTGAAGCAACTGGCAGATGCCCGCGCCAAGGCGCTGGCCAAGTGGCTGGAAAAGATGCGCGGCTCGCTTCAGGCCCCGAAGGGTGTGGATACGGCCACCGTCAACGCCGTGATCTTCGCGGCCATCCAGCACCTTGTCATCTCGTCGGTCACATCGGGACAGTTTGCCGGCGTTGCGCTGAAAACGCCCAAGGATTGGGACAAAATCGGCACAGCCGTGAAGCGAATCGTTCGCGGCGTTTACGGTTGAGAGAGCGCGATCAAACTTGCTCGGCAAAGCGTGCCCTTAAATAGCTGCTCGCGCGTTAATGCCTCAAGCGGAGAGCTTATCCACAGCCCTACGCCGTTTGTTAACCATAACACCAACTTCCATTTGCCCGTCTGGAGTGACGGGATCATTGTGTTAAGAAATCATTAACCATGCGCCTGTGGGCGTGTGAAAAGGAACCGCCGTGACCCGATGGATATCCTTGATCGTCATGATGACGTTCTTCGCAATGCTGCCGTTGGACATTGATGTTCCGACGGTAAACCTGTGCCTCATGGCTTGCCTGCGCTGGGCCGTTCTGGCGATTGCGCCCGAACCAGTCTTTTCACGGGAGCAGATGGCATGAAGTGGTTTCTGATTCTCTGGGCTGGGCCCGTCGCGTTTCTGGGTGCCTGGTACGGGCTGTCCTACAACGACATGAGCTTCGGCTTCTTCATGCTCACGCGCCAGTCGCATGATCTGGTGTTCCAGATTTACGGAAACATCCTCGGCATCCCGCCGGAAACCATCCCGCCGCTGGTGGCACGCGCCATCGCGATGGATAGCCTTATCGTCATGGCCATCATCGCGTTTCGCAAGAGAAAAGAAATCGCTGCATGGTGGCGCAAGCGTCAGTCCGCAAAGGCGGAAACATCTCGTCCTAGCGCCGAAAGCCTGTCCAGCGCACCTTGAAGAATGAAGCTGGCGGCCGCCGAATCGATCCGCTGCGCCCGCTTGGCACGAGACACATCCATTTCCAGCAAAGCCCGCTCAGCGGCCACGGTGGAAAGCCGCTCGTCCCAATAGACGAAAGGCAGGGCAGTCTTGTCGCTCATGGCGCGCACGAAAGCCCGCGTTGCCTGAACACGCGGCCCGGCGGAACCATCCATATTGGTTGGCAGGCCGATGATGAAGGCAGCAACCTTTTCCTTCGTCGCAAAGTCCAGCAGAAGCTCTGCATCCTGCGTGAACTTGATGCGCTTGAGAACCGGGCGAGGCGTGGCAAAACGCCGTGACAGATCGGACATGGCAAGGCCGATGGTCTTGGTGCCCAGGTCCAGCCCCGCAATAGCCTGTCCTGGCTGCAGAAAAGTTGCCAGTTCCTCAATCGTCAACGTCGCCATGGATAGGTCTCAGCGTTTGCGTACAAATTCGGTGCGCAGCACGAGGCCCTTGATGGCATCGTGACGGCAATCGATTTCTTCGGGATTTTCCGTGAGGCGGATGGACTTTATAACCGTGCCCTGCTTCAACGTCGTGCCCGCACCCTTGACCTTCAAGTCCTTGATGAGGGTAACGGAATCACCATCAACCAGAAGCGTGCCGCTGGCATCGCGCACCTCATTGCCCTTGGCAGCCTGGGCCGCAACCTCTGATGCAGGGCGCCATTCACCTGACGCTTCGTCGTACACATATTCGTCGTCATCGGCTGCCATTTGTCACTCCAGAATTTGAGACGGTCCAGTTGTATAGCCCGTCCTATGTCATAATATATCGGTAACACAAAGGAGAACCTCCATGAAACTGACCTGGCTTGGTCATGCCGCATTCCGCCTCGAAACCGGTAAAGCAAAAATCCTCATCGATCCGTTTCTCACCGGAAATCCCAGCTTTGCCGGGCAGGATGCCAAGGACGCTGCCAACGGCATCACCCACATTCTGCTCACCCACGGTCATGGCGACCATGTGGGCGATACGATCCAGCTGGCAAAGGACACTGGTGCTACAGTGCTAGCCAATGCTGATCTGGCCACATGGTTGGGTTCGAAGGGCGTATCCCGGCTGGAAATGGGCAATACCGGCGGCACAGTCGGTTTTGACGGATTTTCCGTCACATTCACCAATGCGCTGCATTCTTCATCGCAGATCACAGAAGATGGCGTCAGCCATGCTCTGGGCAATGCCAACGGCTTGATGCTGCATTTCGAAGACGGCCCGACCGTCTATCACATGGGTGATACGGACATCTTCTCCGACATGGCCCTGATCCAAGAACTGCACGAGCCCGACATCGGCCTCGTTCCCATCGGCGACCGTTTCACCATGGGCGGCGCGGTCGCGGCACTGGCCTGCCAGCGCTTCTTCAAGTTCCGCAACGTCATCCCCTGCCACTACGGCTCGTTCCCCATGATCGACCAGACCCCGGAAAAATTCGTCAACGGAATGGAAGGCGGGCAATCCCGGGTGGATACGCCAAGCGCTGGACAGGCATTGTCGTTCTGATCTGAAAACAGACTTCATCTACCCATGTCAGCCATCGAGAGATCAAAAGGGCTGACATGGGCGAAACATCCGGCTCCAGACGCGGCAGGTCTGCTGCGAGATATCTCGCCAAATTCGGCGCTCATCCAGACCGTTCCCGGTTGCGAACTTCGGGCGCGGTCATTATAGCGGGTAGGAAAATTCTTGACTGGAGTAGAACCATGTCCGTCGATCTTGCCACCGTAAAGCGCGTTGCGCGCCTTGCCCGTATTGCCGTCAGCGAAGACGAAGCCCAGAAGATGCTGGGTGAGTTGAATGGCATTCTCGGTTTCGTGGAGCAGCTTTCGGAAGTGAATGTCGATGGCGTCGAGCCGATGACATCCGTCACCCCCGTTGCCATGAAGAAGCGCACAGATGCGGTGAGCGATGGAGCCAAGGCCGAGGATATCGTCGCCAATGCGCCGAACACGGACCGCAATTTCTTCCTCGTCCCGAAGGTGGTCGAGTAAGCCTAAAGCCGGTTTGCTCCCGCCCGTCCGATTGATATAATTCGAAAGCCGTTGCCGATATGACCGACCTGACCAGCCTGACCATTGCCGAAGCCCGCGACAAACTTGGCGCCAAGGAATTCACCTCAGTTGAACTGACGAATGCCTATTTGTCCGCCATCGAAACGGCCAATGAAAAGCTGAACGCCTATGTGGCGCTCACTCCTGATATGGCGCGCGACATGGCGAAGGCCTCCGATGACAGGCGTGCTGCTGGCGCAGCTGGCGCGCTGGAAGGCATACCGCTCGGCGTTAAAGACCTTTTCGCCGTGCGCGACGTGCATACGCAGGCCTGCTCGCATGTACTGGATGGCTTCAAGCCGAAATACGAATCCACCGTGACCCAGAACCTGTGGGATGCCGGTGCTGTGATGCTCGGCAAGCTCAACATGGATGAGTTTGCCATGGGCTCGTCCAACGAAAGCTCCTATTACGGCCCAACCGTCAACCCGTGGCGCGCCAATGGTTCGGATAAGAACCTCGTGCCCGGCGGCTCTTCCGGTGGTTCGGCAGCCGCTGTTGCCGCGCATCTGTGCGCCGGTGCCACTGCAACCGATACTGGCGGCTCCATTCGCCAGCCCGCAGCCTTCACCGGCACTGTTGGCATCAAGCCAACCTATGGCCGAGTTTCGCGCTGGGGCATTGCCGCTTACGCGTCCTCGCTTGATCAGGCTGGCCCCATCGCCCGCGATGTGCGCGATGCCGCAATTCTGTTGAAGTCCATGGCCAGCGTCGATTCCAAGGATACGACGTCGGTCGATCTGCCGGTGCCGGATTACGAACAGGCCATCGGCCAGTCGCTCAAGGGCCTCAAGATCGGTATTCCCAAGGAGTACCGCGTTGATGGCATGCCGGAAGAAATCGAAAAGCTTTGGCAGCAGGGCATTGCATGGCTGAAGGATGCCGGCGCCGAGATTGTCGATATCTCCCTGCCGCACACCAAATATGCGCTGCCTGCCTATTACATCGTGGCCCCGGCTGAAGCCTCGTCCAACCTTGCCCGTTACGATGGCGTCCGTTACGGCCTGCGCGTCGATGGCAAGGACATTGCCGACATGTATGAAAAGACCCGCGCCGCCGGTTTCGGCTCGGAAGTCAAACGCCGCATCATGGTCGGCACCTACGTGCTCTCGGCCGGTTATTACGATGCCTATTACCTGAAGGCCCAGAAGGTACGCACGCTCATCAAGCGCGACTTCGAAACTGTCTTCCACGAGGGCGTCGATGCCGTTCTAGCCCCGATCACCCCATCCTCGGCCTTCGAAATCGGTGATAAGGAACTGGCGGCAGATCCGGTCAAGATGTACCTTCAGGACGTCTTCACCATCACCGTCAACATGGCCGGTCTGCCCGCCATGTCCGTCCCCGCCGGCCTGGATGGCAAAGGCCTCCCCCTCGGCCTCCAGCTCATCGGCAAACCGTTCGAGGAAGAAACCCTGTTCAAGACTGCCTACGCAATCGAACAGGCCGCAGGCAAGTTTACGCCTGCTAAGTGGTGGTAAGCGGACACAAAATTCGACCCATGACAGAGGCCGATCGCATTGCGGTCGGCCTTGTTGGTTTTACCGCTTGAACGTTCAATTGGACGTGAATGTTTATCGGGCGTAGGTCTGCGAGTCTGGCTCCCCATCAGGTAGGGATATAGGCAAGGCGCACAGACGGTTCGATCTTCCTCCTTGTGGGGGGAAACGCCGGGCAGGGCAGGAGGGGATTAGCCACACCCGCAATCCTAACCCACCAAAAATCCCTCCCCCAAAAAACTTAAATTTATTTTCTCAATGTCCCCAACACCCATGCCTAAAATCTACACGCGTCCCTGACGGCAGTGTATCGCGAGACATTGCAGGCAGGGGAGCTGGGAGCGTTGAATTTTGCCCGGAACGTGCGGGCGAGGCTCGATGCTGCCATGAGTGCAGGCCTCGGTCGGTGCTTCAACCATTCACTGTTGGAGCGGCGGCTAAGGCTTGATGGATGACGATTTGGGGCACAGCCGGGACCATTCACGGCTCAGCTGCTGCCCTAAGACTTTTCGACGCAAAGGGCCACGCAAATGCGCAGCCACAGAATGAACCATACCAGAGACGCAACAGCATTTGCGTGAGCTCTCCGGGTCGAATGAACATGCCACGGGCGCCAGCGCGCCGCGTGAATGCTGACGTGTGTTCAGGGGATTTTTGAAAATCGAATCTTTGTACAAAAGCGCTGTGTGGTGGTAAGATGCCGCATGTTCACAAAACGTTGGGAGGCGTGGCCGTGAAATCATCGATATTGTTCAAGGAAGACAATTCTGTTCGCCCGGATCCCGATCATAGATCGCGCAAGACGGGGGCGAATGACAATCTACGCAGTCTGGAATTCGAGGCAGACGGGCAGGGGCGCGATTGGCGCTTGCCGTGCTTAATCGCCGCCATTTCAGCGGCTTTTGCCGCCTTCATCTTCCTGCCGATGTGGTAAGCCGCGCAGACGAGAGATTTGTGCTTGAAAAAGCCCGGTTCGGCCTTTAGCCCCATAGTCTGGACAATCTGGCTGGATGGGTAGCTGACGAATGGCAATGAATGAACCGGTCGATGCTGTGCCGAGAGCCTTTCTCGGGGTGGATCGGTCGGCAACGGAGCAGAAGTGGATGTCGCGGCTGGATCAGGCCGGGCAGAACCGTGCTCTGGCCATGTCGCAGGTTCATGCCATTCCCGAGCTGATTGCCCGTGTGCTGGCAGGCCGTGGTGTCGGCGTTGATGATGCACTGGCCTTTCTGGACCCCACCATCCGTTCCCTCATGCCCGATCCACTGACGCTGACGGATTGCGAAAAGGCGGCCACACGCATTGCCGCCGCCATTAAGGGCCGGGAAAAGGTTGCCATCTTCGGCGATTATGACGTGGATGGTGCCTCTTCATCCGCGTTGATGTTCCGCTTCCTGCACCATTTCGGGCTGGAGCCGGAAATCTACATTCCTGACCGTATTTTCGAAGGTTACGGCCCCAACCCCGCCGCCATGCAGCAGCTTGCCGCCAATGGCAACACCCTCATCATCACCGTCGATTGTGGCTCCACAAGCCATGAGTCGCTGGCAGCTGCGCGCGATGCCAAAACCGATGTGGTCGTTATCGATCACCACCAGGTTGGCACTGAGTTGCCGCCAGCCGTGGCGCTGGTCAATCCCAACCGTGAGGACGACCTTTCGGGGCAGGGGCATCTCTGCGCGGCGGGCGTCGTTTTTCTGGTGCTGGTCGCCACGCTGCGCGTATTGAAGGACGCGCGCGACAGCCGCGCCTATACGCTCGATCTTCTGTCCCTGTTGGATATTGTGGCGCTTGCCACCGTGTGCGACGTGGTGCCGCTCAAGGGCCTGAACCGCGCCTATGTGGTGAAAGGCTTGATCGCCGCCCGCCATATGAAGAATGCTGGCCTTGCCGCCCTTTTCAAGAAGGCTGGCCTCGGTGGGCCTGTCACGCCCTATCACTTCGGCTTTCTGGTCGGCCCACGCATCAATGCCGGTGGCCGCATTGGCGATGCGGCGCTCGGCAGCCGTCTGCTGACGCTGGATGACGAATCGCAAGCCGAAATCATTGCGGAAAAGCTGGATGAGTTGAACCGCGAACGCCAGGCCATGGAAGCTGCCATGCTGGCCGAAGCGGAGGCAGAGGCTCTCTATGAATATGGAGACGGCACCGGCGCTGGCGTGATCGTCACGGCGCGGGAGAACTGGCATCCTGGCATCGTCGGCTTGCTGGCCTCCCGCCTGAAAGACCGCTTCCGCCGCCCGGCCTTCGCCATCGCTTTTGACTCGCAGGGTAAGGGCACAGGCTCCGGGCGCTCCATCAATGGCTTCGATATGGGCAAGATGGTGCGCAACGCCGTGGATGCCGGTCTGCTGGTCAAGGGTGGCGGTCACGCGATGGCAGCTGGACTGACGGTGGAGCGCGCCAATCTGGGGCGCCTGCGCACCTTCTTCGAAGAAGCGGCGCAGAAGACGGTCTTCCAATTGGTCGAGAACAGTGTGCTGAAGATCGATGGTGCCATCGGCGCATCCGGCGCCACGCTGGAGCTGGTAGAGCAGATGGAGCAGGCAGGCCCTTTTGGCTCCGGCCACTCGCAACCCATCTTCGCCGTGCCCGCCCATCGCCTGCGCGATGTGCGTATCGTCGGCACGTCCCACGTCAAGATCACGCTTGAGGCCATGGATGGCTCCCGGCTGGATGGCATCGCATTCCGTGCCGCAGACGCGCCTCTCGGCCAAATGCTGATGAACGCCCGGGGACGCCAAATCCACGTCGCGGGCACGTTGGGTGCAGATCAATGGCAGGGACAGAAAAGGGTGCAGCTGCGCGTGCTGGACGCCGCTCTCGCGCCTTAAACAGCGCAGGACGCAGACGAAGTCTTCAGCCGGAAGCCATTACAAACAGCTTTAACTGACGCGTCTATTACGATGAAATGATTAGAGAAGTGGTACGCCCTAGGGGAGTCGAACCCCTCTTTTCAGAATGAAAATCTGACGTCCTAACCGATAGACGAAGGGCGCATACCTTGTGTGGCGCCCTTATAGTCAGGCACTGGATTCTCCGCAAGCGCCTATTTTCATTTTTTTGCATTTCGATGACATTTTTTGTTCCAGCATGCAGCAAGGCTGTGGAAAACCCGCGCAACATCAGGATGATGCGGCGTAAAGCACTGTCACAAATGAAAATGGGAGAGGGGGAAGCGTGGGATTACATCGGGGTACAGGGGGCGTTCCCACATTGTAACCCCACGCCTCATCGGGGGACGTGGGAATAACGGACAATCCAGAAACTGGTTCCGCAGGTTTTGCAAAATATTTGCGGCCCAATTCAAAAACAAAACCGCCCGCAGACATCTCGTCGCGGGCGGCTTGAAAACTAGTTATCACCGCATGGTGATAATGGGATCGCTGGATGGCGATTACAGATCTACGTCGAGGATGGCCATGGAGAAATTGTAAGAGCGGTCGCCGTCTTCGTCATCGATATAGACGACGCCAAGGAATTCTTCGCCAGCATAAACTTCGGCCGAATCGTCCTTGCGTGGGCGGGCCTTCACAACCATGTTTTCATTGAAGGTACGCTTGAAATAGGCGTCGAGCTTTTTGATTTCTTCGGCTTTCACCACTGTTCTCCTGTGCGGTTCACGTTGCGCCGCTTTTGGCATGGCTTAAAGGCGAAAGTAAAGTGGAGCTGTAAAAACGCACAGCTCCGAAAGCCTAGATATCCGCCCCGACGATCTGATCCATGATGCGGGATGGCTCGCTGCATCCGGCTTCGCCAACCACACGCGCTGGCACACCGGCAACGGTTGCGTTGGGCGGCACGGGCTTGAGAACGACGGAGCCCGCGGCAATGCGCGAGCATGCGCCGATTTCGATATTGCCAAGGATTTTCGCACCCGCACCAATCAAAACGCCGCTGCTGATCTTGGGGTGGCGGTCTGCGCCTTCCTTGCCGGTGCCACCAAGGGTGACGCCATGCAGAATGGAGACATTGTCGCCAATGACAGCGGTTTCACCGACGACAAGGCCAGTGGCGTGATCGAGGAACATGCCCTTGCCGATGCGCGCTGCAGGGTTGATATCGGTCTGGAAAACGCTGGAGGCGCGGCTTTGCAGATAGAGCGCAAAATCACGACGTCCCTTTTGCCACAACCAGTGCGCCAGCCGGTGCGTCTGAATAGCCTGAAAGCCCTTGAAGTAAAGGACAGGTTCCAGAAAACGGGTGCAGGCGGGGTCGCGGTCATAGACCGCCTGAATATCCACGCGCAGAATGGAGCCCCATTCCGGCCAGTCTTCCAGCATTTCTTCAAATGTCTGGCGCAGCAGCACGGCCTGCATGTCGCGGTGGTCCAGCAGTTCGCAAATGCGATAGGTGACGCAGGCTTCCAGCGAGTGGTGGTTCAAAATTGTGGAATAGAAAAAGGCCGATAACAGCGGATCCTGCGCTGCCGCCGCACGTGCTTCGTTTTGTAGACTTCCCCAGATGGGATCAACCACGGAAAGGTGCTCCTGCTGGCGTGCCTCTGTACGTGCGACCATAACTGGTCTCCCTCGATTTCGTGCCGTTCTTATACAGAAAAAACTGTTGCCTAGAAATGGTGATTTACCAACGCGGTTAAAGACGCGAAAGCATCAGTTTTTCTGACAGAGTTTTGGATGGAATTATCTTGATCGCGGCTAGGCATCGATCTCGCGATAAAACTCCAGCACGGCTGCCTTGAACACGCGGTCGCCAACGGCCAGCATGTGGTCGCGTCCGGGGATGTCGATGGCTTTCGCATGCGGCATCAGATCAGCAAGTTCCTGGCCTGAACCGGCAATATCATCCTTGGTGCCAACGGCGATCAGCGTCGGAACGTCGATCTTTGCCGCTTCATCGCGGGTCACCAGAACGCGAGAGGTTTCGATGCAGGCAGCAAGGGCAATGCGGTCGCTTTTTGTCTGATCGGCGAAGGCACGGAACATGCGGCCGCGCTCGTGGGTCACGACATCAAGCGAGGGCGCGCGAAGAGCATCCGCAATCGGGTCCCAATCACCCACGCCATCCACCATGCCGATGCCGAGGCCCCCAAACACCAACGAAAGCACGCGCTCAGGGTGAGCCATGGCGAGAAAGGCGGAAATCCGCGCACCCATGGAGTAGCCCATGATATGGGCCTGTGAAATGCCCAGATGATCAAGCAGGCCGATAGCATCTTCCGCCATGGTGGCGGGGTAATAGGCATCGGAATCATGCGGCTTGTCGCTTGCGCCATGGCCGCGATTATCCAGCGCAATAACGCGGTATCCGGCATCGCCCAGCGTCTTCAGCCAGCCGGGGTGCACCCAGTTGACGGAGGCGCTGGAGGCAAAGCCATGGATGAGCAGAACCGGAACGCCTGATGGATCGCCCTCATCGAAATAGGCCAGTTGCAGACCATCGCGGGTGAAAGACAAATATTGCGGCACATTGAGATTCATCAAGCACATCCTTTTTTGCGCAGCATATGTCAGGAAATCGATGCGTTGAACATATTGCGCGATGATTTCTGTGGAGGTCAAAAGCATTTGAGGTTACATATCCGCAAAAGCTGAGCTTCCGCTCAATGATGAAATCGCATTTGGAGACGATTATGGCCGGGCATACCATTCCCCACTTCCAGAACGACGGCGGACATCGCATGATCGAAATCGGCGTCAAGGAATTCATGTGCACGGGCGCATCCGTGCCGTTTGATCATCCGCATATCTTCATCGATATGGGTGATGACAATGAGAAGGTCTGTTCCTATTGCTCGACGCTTTATCGCTATAATCCGGCGGTCAAAGCCACGCAGACAAACCCACCCGGTTGCGTCTTCCATGTGAAGGCCGCCTGAGCTTAGCTTTTAGACCTCATCATCTAGATTGGGGCTTTTCATGCCCGTAAAATCTGTGGCCCCCGTAAAATCCGTGGCCATTGTCGGTGCCGGTATCGCCGGTCTGACCGCGGCCCTTTCTTTTGCCCGGCACGGCATCCGGTGCGATATCATCGAGCGGGCCGAGCGGCTCGAAGAGGTTGGCGCGGGCCTGCAAATCTCGCCTAACGCGAGCCGGATATTAAGTGCGCTCGATGTGCTGCCGCAGATTGAAAAGCAATGGCTAGAGCCCGACGCGGTTAACCTTGCGTCCGGGCATTCCCTCAAGCAGCTCGTCTCACTGCCAATGCGGCAGGTTGCGCGGCAGAGATGGGGTGCGCCTTATTGCGTGATGCACAGGGCGACCTTGCAAAATGCGCTTCTGGCAGCGGTGCGGCACAACCCGCTCTGCCGTCTGCATCTGGGAAAGCGGGTGGATGCAGCCGACCCGGCTACCCTTTCCGCGATGACCCTTCAGGAATATGACCTGATCGTGGGTAGCGATGGGGTCTGGTCCAGCGCCCGTTACGCCATTGCAGGAAGTCCCGCCGCGACCTTTTCCGGCAACATCGCTTGGCGCTTCACCATTACCGCCGATCAACTGCCCGATTTTCTGCAAAAGCGCAGCGTTACGGCGTTTCTTGGTCCATCGGCGCATCTGGTGGCCTATCCGCTGGCGGAAACCGGTGGCTTCAACATCGTCGCCATCGCGACGGGCGCTAACCCCGGTGATACGTGGAAGGCAGAGGCGCAGTGCAAGCAGCATGCATTGCTGCTGAACCAGTTTCGCAACTGGCACCCGGCCTTCGCACATGTTCTGGAAGCTGTGACAAAGCCAACATTCTGGCCATTGTTTCAGGCCGGAGAGGGCAGGTGGCAGAACGGACGGGACACGGTGCTGATTGGCGATGCGGCCCATGCCATGATGCCATTCGCTGCTCAGGGTGCGGCCATGGCCATCGAGGACGCATTCGAGCTTGCCACATTCGTTACCCGCAAAGACAATCTTGGCGAGGCGCTGGCTCAGTTCGAAGCGCATCGCATTCCCCGGATTACGAAGGCACGCAAGCGGGCGGCGCTCAACAAATTTGCCTACCACGCACGCGGGCCGATGCGGCTGGGCCGCGACCTGATGCTCTCGATCAGGCCGCCAGAAGCGTTTCTGGCGGATTTTGATTGGCTCTATGGCTACAGAGCCGAAGGGCTTTAAGTCGCCGCCGCTGCGAATCCGGCTTCCAGATCGCGCTTCAGATCGGCAACATCTTCCAGGCCGATTTGCAGACGAATGAGTGGACCTTCGCTCGGGCCTTTTGCCACGGTGCGATCCCGCACGGACACGGGCACTGCCAGCGATTCGTAACCGCCCCAGGAAAAGCCGATACCGAAGATCGACAAGGCATTGAGGAAGGCGTGCGATGTCTCGGTAAAGCGGTCTGCTTCAGCCTTCAGGACGAAAGAAAAGACGCCGCTTGAGCCTTTGAAATCACGCTTCCAGATGTCGTGGGTGGGGAAGCTTGGCAAGGCAGGGTGCAGGACCTGCAAGACGTCATCGCGCTCTTCCAGCCACTTGGCGATCTCTAGTGCGCTTTTCTGGTGATGCTCCAGCCGCATGCCCATGGTTCGCATGCCGCGCAGAACCTGATAGGCATCATCTGACGTGACGCAGAGACCCATATCGCGGTTGATATCATGCAGCTTTTTCCAATGCTTCTCATTGGCTGAAACAAAGCCCATCAGCACATCGGAATGGCCCGCGGGATACTTCGTGGCGGCATGGATCGATACATCGACGCCGTGTTCCAGCGGCTTGAAATACAGCGGCGTGGACCACGTATTGTCCATGGTGACGACACAATCATGACGGTGGGCGATGGATGCCATCAGCGCCACATCCTGCATCTCGAAGGTGTTGGAGCCGGGGGCTTCCAGATGAAGCAGTCGCGTGTTGGGCCTGATCAGCGCTTCGATACCTGCACCGATAGCCGGATCATAATATTCTACTTCCACGCCGAACTGCTTGAGCATGGTGTTGCAGAAGCGGCGGGTGGGGAAATAGACGGAATCAACGATGAGAGCATGGTCGCCAGCCGAGAGATAGGCAAGGAACGGCACCGTGACGGCGGCAAGCCCGGATGACAGGAGAATGGTGCCCGCCGAACCCTCAAGCGCGTTGATCATATCGCAGAGCGCATCGGTGGTCGGTGTGCCGTGCGTGCCATAAGTATAGGCCTGATCCTCGGACACAAGCGTCTGCGCATCTGGAAACAGCACCGTCGAGCCGCGCACGATCGGCGGATTGACAAAGCCGTGGTTGCTGGCCGGATCGCTGCCAAGATGAGCAAGCCGCGTGTTGATGCCGGCGGCGTCGAGGAATCCGTCTTTGAATTTCATGCTGTATTGTCTCTCAATGATGTGTCGTTGGAAAATGTGACGCAAAGCCCGCCTTGGTCAAGACTTCGTTACCCTGCGCACAATTGTTTGAGGATATTTCCATCCCGCCTATACATTTCCCGATATGGCCAAGAGCATGCCCCGAAGTCACGCATATTAGGTGTGACGCACGCAAAAATTCAGTCTACCTGCCTGACAGCATGAGCAGAATTTAATCTGTTTTAGCGCATTTTATAGTCATATGCCCATAAAACGGACGGTATTTTAAAAAATCCGTTTTTTGGACACAATTATTGGGGGTGAGACTTGACCCTGACTGCGATTGCGATTGTGATAGGTGCGCGCACCGGGAGGTGAGGCGGGGAGCTTAAGCGTATACGACAAGATATACCGCTTTCTTCCGTGACGAATTAAGAAACAAAGGTTGGGAAAAAAATGAAAAAGGCAATTCTGTCAGCCGCCATTGGCGCAGCAGTTCTCGGAGCTGCATCGGCTGCATCTGCCGCCACGCTCGCAGACGTCAAGGCAAAGGGCTTTGTAACCTGTGGCGTGAGCTCCGGCATTCCAGGATTCTCTAACCCGGACGACAAGGGCGAATGGTCTGGTATCGACGTTGACTATTGCCGTGCGATCGCGTCTGCCGTTTTCGGTGATGCAAAGAAGGCAAAGTTCGTTCCGCTCACATCCAAGGACCGCTTCCCTGCGCTTCAGTCCGGTGAAGTCGATGTTCTGACACGTAACACCACATGGACAGCCAGCCGCGATACATCGCTCGGCTTCAACTTCCGTACCGTCAACTACTATGACGGCCAGGGCTTCGTCGTAAAGCAGGCGCTGAACGTTAAGTCTGCTCTCGAGCTTTCCGGCGCCGCCGTCTGCGTTCAGCAGGGCACGACAACCGAACTCAACCTCGCTGACTACTTCAAGACCAACAACCTTCAGTACAACCCTGTTGTATTCGAAAAGGAATCCGACGCGACTTCCGCTTACGATAGCGGCCGTTGCGACGTTTACACGACCGACCAGTCCGGTCTCTATGCCATCCGTTTGAAGATGAAGACACCAGACGAAAATATCGTTCTGCCTGAAATCATCTCCAAGGAGCCGCTTGGACCTGCCGTTCGCCAGGGCGACGACCAGTGGTTCGACGTTGTAAGCTTTGCTCACTACGCCATGGTCAACGCTGAAGAGCTTGGCATCACCTCCAAGAACGTTGACGAGCAGAAGACTGCCGCCAACCCAGACATCAAGCGTCTGCTCGGCACTGAAGAAGGCACCAAGATCGGTACCGATTTCGGCCTCACCAACGAATGGGCATACAACATCATCAAGCAGGTCGGTAACTACGGCGAAGTGTTTGATCGCAACGTTGGTGCCGGTTCTCCGCTGAAGATCGAACGCGGTCTGAACGCATTGTGGAGCAAGGGCGGCCTGCAGTACGCACCGCCAATCCGTTAATATCCTTTAAAACGGCATTCTCGGGAGGCAGGGCTAACGCTCTGCCTCCTGGCACACAATAAGCTCGCAAAGAGCAAAGAGAGGGAAAGGTGCCGATGGCAGGCAATGCGCTCCAATCGCAACCGTCGAGCGCAAACAGCGCGACGTCCATGATCAATGATCCGCGTGTGCGGGCGATTTTTTATCAAATTATTACTGTCGTTCTTCTAGCGCTGTTCGTGTGGATGGTCGCATCCAACACCGTTCATAATCTTCAGCGTTCCAACATTTCTTCAGGCTTTGGCTTTCTCGAAGGCAGAGCTGGTTTCGACATCGGCCAGTCGCTTATCGAGTACAACAACGACAACACGTTCGGACGTGCGTTGATCGTTGGTATTCTCAACACGCTTCAGGTTGCTATCCTCGGCATCATTACCGCGTCGATCATCGGTTTCATCGTCGGTATTGCGCGCCTGTCTCGCAACTTTCTGATCTCGAAGCTGGCGCAGGCCTATGTGGAACTCTTCCGCAACATTCCGCCGCTGCTCGTCATTTTCTTCTGGTACAAGGGCGTTATCACCATTCTGCCGCAGGCGCGCGACTCGCTGCAACTGCCGCTGGGCACCGTTTTGAACAACCGTGGTTTTTTCTATCCCAAGCAGGTCTGGGGCGACGGTAGCTGGTTGATTCCGCTGGCATTTCTGGTCGGCATCGTCATCACCTACTTCGTCTATCGTTGGGCGAAAGCCCGCCAGATGAAGACCGGCCAACCGTTTCGCACCGGCCTTGTGGGCACAGCCATCATCATCGGCCTGCCGCTTGTGACGTTCCTGGCATTGGGCGCGCCTCTCACCTTCGATTATCCGGTTGCTGGACGCTTCAATCTGACCGGCGGATCGGTCATCGCTCCGGAATTCCTGTCTCTGTATCTTGCTCTGTCGTTCTACACGGCATCCTTTATTGCCGAAATCGTTCGCGGTGGCATCAAGGCTGTGGCAAAGGGACAGACGGAAGCAGCTGATGCGCTGGGCTTGCGTTCCAGCACGACAACACGCCTCATCGTTGTTCCTCAGGCCATGCGGATCATCATTCCGCCGCTGACGAGCCAGTTTCTGAACCTGACCAAGAACTCCTCGCTTGCGGTCGCCGTCGGCTTTTCTGACCTGGTTTCCGTGGGTGGCACCATCCTCAACCAGACCGGACAGGCTGTCGAAGTCGTCGCGATCTGGCTGGTGGTCTACCTTTCATTGTCGCTGACAACCGCGCTGGTCATGAACTGGTTCAACGCGAAGATGGCGCTGGTGGAGAGATAAGCAATGACAACAACAACCACCTCTTACGTTCGTGCCAACATGGCCGCCGCCGAGCCTGCGCCCTCCAGCCAGGTTGGTGCTATGCACTGGCTTCGCACCCGGCTCTTTGCCACGCCCAAGGACGCGATCCTGACTTTGCTGGCAATCGCGCTTCTGGTCTATGTCATCCCGCCGATGGTGAACTGGCTGTTCATCGATGCGACATGGACAGGTGCAGACCGCACGGCCTGCCTGACCGTTGCCCAGGGCGGCGCTCTGCCGGATGGGCAGTCCGGCGCATGCTGGGCTTTCGTGAATGCGAAGTTCGAGCAGTTCATGTTCGGGCGTTATCCACTCGAAGAGCGCTGGAGACCGCTTCTGGTTCTGGCGAGCTTCACTGTTCTGCTGATCCCGATGCTGATTCCGAAGGCACCGCACAAGGCACTGAACGCACTTCTGCTGTTCATCGTCCTGCCGTTCGTGTCCTTCTTCTTGCTGGTGGGTGGCTATTTCGGTCTGCCGGTTGTGGAAACACAGCTGTGGGGCGGGTTGATGGTGACATTGATCCTGTCCTTCTTCGGCATCACCGTCTCGCTGCCTTTCGGCATCATTCTGGCCCTTGGACGGCGCTCCAACATGCCGGTCATCAAGACGCTCTGTGTGACCTTCATCGAGGTGATCAGAGGCATTCCGCTGATTACCGTCCTGTTCTTCGCCAGCATCATGCTGCCGCTGTTCCTTCCCGATGGCTGGACCTTCGACAAGTTCCTTCGCGCGCTCGTCGGTGTCTCGCTGTTTGCCTCGGCCTATATGGCGGAAGTCATTCGCGGTGGCTTGCAGGCGATCCCGAAGGGACAGTCTGAAGGTGCGGATTCTCTGGGTCTGAACTATTGGCAGAAGACACGTTTGATCGTTCTGCCGCAGGCGTTGAAGCTCGTCATTCCCGGCATCGTCAACACCTTCATCGGCCTGTTCAAGGATACCTCTCTCGTGTCGATCATTGGCATGTTCGACCTTTTGGGTATCGTCAATCTCAACCAGTCGGATGCGAACTGGGCGACACCTGTCACACCTGTGACCGGTTACATCTTCGCCGGGTTCATATTCTGGATATTCTGCTTCGGCATGTCGCGCTACTCGCTGTTCATGGAACGGCACCTCGACACCGGACATAAGAAATAAGGGGAAAAATCATGGCAGAAGCTCACGCACAAAAACTCGCCGTTTCATCGACTGACGTCGCGATTGAAATTACCGGCATGAACAAGTGGTATGGCGATTTTCACGTTCTGCGTGACGTCAACCTCAAGGTCATGAAGGGGGAGCGCATCGTTGTTGCCGGTCCGTCCGGATCTGGCAAATCCACGATGATCCGCTGCATCAACCGTTTGGAAGAGCACCAGTCGGGAAGCATCCAGGTCGATGGCATCGAGCTGACCAACGATCTGAAGAAGATCGATGAAGTGCGCCGCGAAGTCGGCATGGTGTTCCAGCACTTCAACCTCTTCCCGCATCTGACGATTCTGGAAAACTGCACGCTGGCTCCGATCTGGGTTCGCAAGACACCCAAGAAGGAAGCCGAAGAGATTGCGATGCACTATTTGAAGCGCGTCAAGATTCCTGAGCAGGCCCACAAATATCCCGGTCAGCTTTCCGGTGGTCAGCAGCAGCGCGTGGCCATTGCACGCTCGCTGTGCATGAAGCCGAAAATCATGCTGTTCGATGAGCCGACATCGGCTCTCGACCCTGAGATGGTGAAGGAAGTTCTGGATACGATGGTGGGCCTCGCCGAAGACGGCATGACCATGATCTGCGTGACCCACGAAATGGGCTTTGCGCGTCAGGTCGCCAACCGTGTGATCTTCATGGACCAGGGCCAGATTGTCGAACAGAATTCGCCTGCCGAATTCTTCGACAACCCGCAGCACGAGCGCACACGTCTGTTCCTGAGCCAGATCCTGCATTGATCGGCTGACATCATATGGAGTGCAAAAAGGGGTGGTCATCGACCGCCCCTTTTCGTTGTCCAGTTCAGCTTCCGCCGTGAATTAGCGCGACATCAACGTCAGCGCAGTCATCTTGCCGAGCAGGGAGCGGGTGACGCCGCCAAACAGCATTTCCCACCAGCGGGAATGACCATAGGCACCCATGACCAACAGGTCGATGCTGTTATCCGACAGGCGTTGCTCTATGGCTTTCTCTGGTGCCAGGGTGTGTGCACGTTGCTCCGACGTGACCACGACATTGATGCCATGGCGGGCAAGCGTTGCGGCGATCTCGGAACCGGCCAGTTCGGCTGATTGAGTTTCATTGTCTTCGGCGCCTACGGAGAAAATCTCGACACTTTCGGCGGCAAGCAGGAAAGGCATTGCATCGAATGTGGCGCGGGTGGCCTCGCGCGAGCCATTCCATGCAATCATCACTCGCCGGACAGATTTGGGCGATCGCAGCACATGCGGCACGAGCAGAATGGGGCGACCAGTCTCGTAAAGAAAATTATCGAGATCCAAGCGGCTGTCGGAGATCGACGAGTCCGTTGACTGCCGGGCGATGACGAGATCGGCGCAGCGCGCGCTTTGGATTGCGGCACTGGACCCGTATCCGACCGATGACATGCCGGTCCGCCATTCGCTAGATATCTGTTCCGCCGCCATCTTCGCCTTGAAGATGGCGGTGAACCTCGGGCTGGAGCTCTGACGCTTTGGAAGTCACCATCCTCGGGTTGAGCCGAGGATGGTATGGAAATTGGGATTACCCCCTTCGACCTCAGTGGTTTCCTGATGAGCGACTTCCTGCATGGCCTGGATGGTCACAGGATCGGGGAACTCCATGGGTGCTACCAGAGGAGCCGTCTCGGCAGTTTCCATATGAAGACCGATGACGTGGGACGCATAAGTCTGGGCGAGCGTCGCTACGAAGTCCCCCAGCCCATGCGCATTTTCTGCAGTGTCCATGACTGCCAGTATCGTCTTATAACCCATGACCTGTCTCCTCATCGTGATAAGCGGGATTATCCCAGTGCCAGCACAAAGGTTGTGTCAGGCCTCATCATCCAGTCGGATCGGCTTGATGGCCTTGATCGCGATCAAATTTATGCGTTACTGAGTGTTTTACGCTGACTTTGCGGCCTTTTCGCGGGCGATCTCTTCGATCATCGCGGTCACGTCCTGAACCGCAGCGTTGAGAGCGGCTGCATCGCGCGCGCGCACGATGATTTCGGTGGAGAACCGCTGCCCATCATATTTAGGGTAAGAGCCGATGCTCGTTTCCGGATGCGCCTTCTGGATCCCGGCAAGCGGTGTTCCGATGTCGCCTTCCGCAAACGGAGAGTAGACAGCATTCGAGAGAATTTTCGCTCCCGTGCTCAATGTGGGGAGAACGTTATCCAGCATGGCCTGGAAAATATGCGGCACGCCCGCCATGACATAGACATTCTCGACAATGAAGCCGGGCGCTGTGGAAACCGGATTGGCAATGTGTTTCGCGCCACGCGGCATGCGCGCCATGCGCTTGCGGGCATCGGTAAATTCCAGCTCTCTCACGCGGTACATATCCCCCAGCAGACGCATAGCATCTGCGTCATGCTCGCACGGCAGGCCGAAAGCGACCGAGACCGCATCTGCGGTGATATCATCATGCGTTGGGCCAATACCGCCCGAGGTAAAAACATAGTTATAGCGGGCACGCAGTGCGTTCAACGCTTCGACGATATCGGCCTCCTCATCCGCGACAATACGCACTTCCTTGAGATCGATACCCGCCATTGTGAGCACATCTGCGAGATGGCCGATATTCTTGTCTTTCGTGCGCCCGGACAGGAGTTCATCTCCGATCGCGAGCATGGCTGCAGATACGACTTTGGAAGCGGGGGAGGGTGCGGACATGAGGGTGCTCTTTATGGGGGAATGGCGATTGAAACCGAGCTGAGCCTAACGCCCCTGCCAGCGAATGCAATAAGCCGAATGGAATAAGATGTGCGGAAAGGCCCGCCCAATGGAAAGGCTTAAACCTCAAAAACAAAATGCGGCCCAGAGGCCGCATTTTTGTTATCGCTATACTGCGTAGCGTCGCTAAATTTGAGAATTAAATGCGCTTACAGAATGGGGTTAACCATCATAAGGCAAGTAATAACGACAAAACCAAGCAGTGAAACTTCAAGCAGACTGTTAAGACCGTCGCGCATCGCTTTTCTCTCCATCGTTCGTGGAAGAAGAACGTGCAATCGTTAACGGAGTTCCATGACGGGGCTGTGAATTATGCGGAAATTATGTCCATCAGCCGCGCGTCACGATTTACATGACAGCCAGAGAGAAGACCCAGTGTCCGACGATGCTGAGAACGAGGCATGCGACGAAAAGGATAAAAACAAATTTCTTCATGGAAGGGGACGCCTCGGTCTTTTTGATTTTGCTCACATCTTATCTTGGAAAGGCTGTGACCTTAAGCGGGAAAATCCCACTGCGTCATTATGACTTTACGTCAAGCCCGGCCTCGATGGCCGCCTTCACGAAGGCCTCACGGGCATCCTCTGGCTTTTTCTTGCCAGCATCAACAGCCGCGAACACCAGCAGGGCACGATCCAGCATTTCGCCATCTTCCGCTGGCCAGTCCTCGATCAGCGCCCATGAGGCAGCCTGGGTGGACTCGATACTGACGTAAACGCCGGGTTCTTCCAACGCGACGAGAACCGGCTTCTTCCAAGGCGTCTGCATGATGTTTCCTGTGATTTCACGATTGGAAACAGCGTTTAGAAGCTTATGCCGCCCACATCAATGGGCAATCGCGCCTAGTCGTCACGACCAAAGAACGACCAGTCGCGAATGATACGTCGATCGATGATCTTCAGCGAGCGGTCTGGCTGGATCTGGTAGGTTTCAATCACCCGGTCATCGAAGCGGCGAAAGTTGTGAGTGAATGTGCTGCCGATAGGCGACTTCGTCAGTTTGGAGCGTGGCTGACCCTTATAGGTAATGCTGCCGGGAATAGGATCAACGCTGTAAGTCGTAATGGGCGTCGTGCACCCGGCAAGACCAAATGCCAGCCCTGCGCACAGAGTAACAGCGGATAATTTCATGGGTTTCTCCCGATAAACACTGGCTTACGCTTGAATACGCAATTGCCAATGGCGAGTAAACTGGCTGGCATTGCCGATGTTCCGCTGCGTGGGAACTTTGTGATTCCAGCCAGTATCGCGCTCAGCCTGCATGGCGAAAGCCTTGAAAGCGGGAGATTTTAGAACTTGATGCCGAGGCCGATGCGCAAAGCCTGCTGGTCTATCTCAGCATCCAGTTTGGCACCGCCAAGGGCGGGGAAAACAAAAGAGTTGTTACCGAAATTGGTGTAGCGATATTCAAAATGGCCGAAAACCCGGTCCGTAAATGCGTAATCGAGACCCGCGCCAAACGTGTAGCCAGTAAAATTCTCTTGTTCTTCTTCCCCGCCGGCGACTGACGCATAGGCGCTTCCGACCGCCCAGCCAGCCGTGCCGTAAAACAGCGCCCGGTCTCCCGCGTAGCCGATGCGGCCGCGCACTGAGCCCTGCCAATCCAGGCCATAGTTGATATCGGTGGCTGCCAGGAGAAGATACGATGTCTTGTCGCTCCGGTTCTTCTCAAGGTCTGCCTCGATGCCGAGCACCAGATTATTGTCGAACTGATAGTTGAAACCCACAAAAGCGCCGCCGACCGCGCCATTGAAGTCAGTCGCAAGGCCCGCCAGCCCTCCAATCGTGCTGTCCTGACTGTTCCGGCTATATCCGCCCTGAACGCCGACGGTGAAGCCGGTCCATGAAAAAGCCACTGCATCCTCGGCCTTGGGCGCGCGCGGCATTTTAGTTGCGGCGTCGCCAGCAATTGCCGTTGAAGCAGCAAGGGTAAAAAGAATGGCTGTAAATGTCTTTTTCATGAATCGATTCCCCGGTGTAATGGGGATTCAATAACTCAACGCCAAAAAAGCGCCATGGCAAAAATGCAACTCAGGCGCGGAAGCGTAACCCAGGATTGCGCGAGGCTGGATTCGAGAAATTTATGCAATACAAACCCTGACTGCAAAAGGTTTGTGAATATATCGACTGGTAGTTTGTGGTGATTTTTTTGGAGGCCTCGCCCGGAATTGAACCGGGGTACGAGGATTTGCAGTCCTCTGCGTCACCACTCCGCCACGAGGCCTCACGTGCCTGATTGCTCAAGCATGGCGGGGATTTAGAACGAATCCATTTTCCGCGCAATAGGGTAGGATTGAAAAAAGAAGGTAAGCTTTGTGGAAAACCGCGTCGCCGCCATTTGGGAGACGCGGTTGTCTCGTCTGCGTCAGATCCGGCCGAGGAGAACGAGGATCAGCACAATCACCAGAACGAGGCCCAGACCGCCTGACAGACCGTATCCGTAATTGTGGAAGCCCCAGTTTGGCAGGGCGCCGATGAGGAAGAGGATAAGCAGGATAACGAGAATTGTGCCGAGCATGGTGGCCTCCAATGTTTTGTGTCGTCTCTGCTTGCAAGAATGATTAGGCAGATAAAAAGTTCCTGAATGGGCAATCCGCATGGGACGGGCGCCGGGGAAGGGGTGCGAAATTGCAAGGCGGGGCGGCAAGCCGTGTTTTTAACGGTTCCGGTGTATGCTGGCGCTTGAAAGCATCCGCGCGGGCAATTAAGACGGTAGGCAACCGCAGTCAGAATTTAAGGCTGCTCTCGAGCTTGTATTGAGGCGAAACGACATGATGGACTTCGAAAACGCACGCGGCAAAATGGTGGACAGCCAGTTGCGCACGACAGACGTGACCTCGCATTCTGTACTGAAGGCATTTCTGGCCGTGCCGCGGGAAGAGTTCGTTCCTGCCGACGTGAAGAAGATCGCCTATGCAGACGAAGATCTCCAGATCTGTCCAGCAAAGGACGGGCAGGCGGCTCGTTACATCATGAAGGCATCGCCTCTGGCCAAGATGCTGCAGCTCGCAGCCATCACCAAGGATGATGTGGTGTTGGAAATTGGCGGCGGCCGCGGCTATGTGGCCGCTATTCTGTCGCAGTTGGCAGGCTCCGTCATCTCGCTTGAGCAGGATGAAGAGTTGAGCGCCATCGCCACCGCGACGCTCTCTGCGCTGGGTTATGACAATGTTTCGACGGTGAAGGGCGAGCTTGCGCGCGGCCATGCAGCGGATGCGCCCTATGACGTGATCTTCATCAGCGGTTCTGTCGAAGAGGTGCCAGCAGCACTTCTCGAGCAACTGGGTGATGGCGGACGTCTGGTGGCTGTCGTTGGTTACGGCAATTCGGCCAAGGCAATGGTTTATCGTCGTGACGGCAAGGGCACATCGTCCACGGCGTTCTTCAATGCTTCGGTCAAGCCGGTTCCGGGCTTTGCCAAGGCACGCGAATTCGTTTTCTGATCAGTTACGCTGTTCAAACGTCATGCAATGCCGGGCCGTAGGGTCCGGCATTTTTGTTTGATTGCCCATTCCATCGAAATAAAGCTGTGCAGTGAGCAGCTTGAGGGGGCCTGACGGATTCATTTCTTCTTCACGGTGTCATACAGTGTGGGTGATTCGGAAGCTGACCATCTTCCGGTGTGAATATGACAATCGAGGATGAACAATGGCTCAGTCCAGCGTCGCGCGCGAACCATCGATGGAAGAAATTCTGGCGTCCATTCGCCGGATAATCGAAAGCAACGAGCCCGCCTCGGCTGATGCTCTATCTGCGCCTCTGGCTCCTGCCTATGACGAATATCAAGACTCGGATTCGGCCTATGCGGCAGAACCTGCAAGCCCGCCTGCCCATGTGCCGCCTGCGGCCAATCAGGGCTATGGCGCGCGCCAGCAGCACGAGCCGAGCATGATCGAACGGGTCGATATGGCCATGGCTGATTCCGGCGAAAAGACAATGTCTCTGGCTGATGTTGCCGCCCGCGTGCGTGCAGCGGCAGACCGCAATGCGGCCCTCGGCCCGCAGGGCGTTGCCGCCCAGCAGCGCGCGGCTGAAGCCGCTGCGGCCTCCCAGCCAGCGCCTGTTGCCCAATCCTATTTCCAGCAGGAGCGCCCTGCGCCAGCACCACGCCCGACAGACATGCGCCCCTTGCTGAATGCTGCACAGGCCCGCCCGCAGCCACAGGCGGTGCCAGCCTACACGCCGCCCGCAGCGGAAGCGCCAGCACCGGCACCGCAGATGCCTTTGCCCGTATGGGAAACCATGGAGCTTCGCGGCGCCGTGGAGCCGGAACAGTCTTCTGCGCCCGTGCCGCAGGTCGTTGCGCAGCAGCCTGTCAGCGTTGCGCCAGAAAAGCCGCAGAGCGAAGATCGCCTGTCGCTCAAGCTGATTTCGGAAGCCGCAGGTGCGCAGATCGCGCAGTCCTTCGGTGAGCTTGCCGAACTTTTCGACGGCGTCGAGCGCCCAACCATCGAAGAGATGGCGCAGGACATGTTGCGCCCTATGCTGCAGGAGTGGTTGGAAGACAACCTTCCGACGCTGGTGGAGCGGTTGGTGCGCGAAGAAATCGAACGCGTGGCCCGCGGCCCGCGTCGCTAAGAGCGAATTCAGACCCCATCAGGCCGCTCCATCACCTTGGGGCGGCTTTTTTGTTTGCAGCGCTTTGCCGTTGAAATGTGCAGATGCTGTTGACTCTCGACCCCCCATCCTTATTTAAAAATTCATCCCTATGGTGCGTCACGTTTTGTCAGATTCGTGAAACGCTGTAGTTTCTTTGAATTGTCGCGTGTGATTACCGTAAAACTGCTCCATTGTTTTGCGCAACATGCTCTGGAACTCTAAAATTCAGGTCCGTAAATGCTCGAGAAGACCTACGATTCCGCATCCGTAGAACCCAAGATCGCCAAGGCTTGGGATGATGCAAACGCGTTTCGCGCTGGTGCTAACGCAAAGCCCGGCGCTGAAACGTTCACGATTGTCATCCCGCCACCGAATGTGACCGGCTCGCTCCACATGGGGCATGCGCTGAACAACACGCTTCAGGACATCATGGTCCGCTTCGAGCGTATGCGCGGCAAGGACGTGCTGTGGCAGCCGGGCATGGACCATGCCGGCATTGCCACGCAGATGGTTGTCGAGCGCAAGCTGATGGAAAACAAGCTTCCTGGCCGTCGCGAGATGGGCCGTGAGGCTTTCGTCGAAAAGATCTGGGAGTGGAAGGAAGAATCGGGCGGGTTGATCTTCAATCAGCTGAAGCGTCTGGGCGCATCCTGCGACTGGTCGCGTGAGCGCTTCACCATGGACGAGGGGCTTTCCGAGGCCGTTCTCGAAGTCTTCGTTACGCTCTACAAACAGGGCCTGATCTACAAGGACAAGCGCCTTGTGAACTGGGACCCCAAGCTGCTGACGGCGATTTCCGATCTGGAAGTCGAGCCGCAGGAGATCAAGGGCAATCTCTGGCACTTCCGCTATCCGCTTGAAAAGGGCGTGACCTACGAATTCCCGGTTGCTTTCGATGAAGAGGGCAAGCCGACCGAATTCGAGACCCGCGATTATATCGTTGTTGCGACGACCCGGCCCGAGACGATGCTGGGCGATACCGGCATTGCTGTTAATCCGGAAGACGAGCGTTACAAGGGTATCGTAGGCAAGCATGTCATTCTGCCGATCGTCGGGCGCAAGATCCCGATCGTTGCGGATGATTATGCCGATCCGACCGCCGGAACCGGTGCGGTGAAGATTACGCCTGCGCATGACTTCAATGACTTTGAAGTTGGCAAGCGCGCGGGTCTTCGCGCCATCAACATCATGAATATCGATGGCACGATCTGCATCAAGGAAAACGAGGACTTCCTCGAAGGGCTGGATCATCCAGCCGCTCTGCATGGCGCATGGGACCGTCTGGAAGGGCAGGACCGTTTTGCCGCGCGCAAGATCATCGTGGAAATCTTCGAAGAGGCTGGTCTGCTCGACAAGATCGAGCCGCACAAGCACATGGTGCCGCATGGCGACCGTGGCGGCGTGCCTATCGAGCCGCGCCTGACGGAACAGTGGTATGTGGACGCCAAGACGCTGGCAAAGCCCGCGATTGAGAGCGTGCGCGAAGGCCGCACCAATTTCGTGCCGAAGAACTGGGACAAGACCTACTACGAATGGATGGAGAACATCCAGCCGTGGTGCGTTTCCCGCCAGCTGTGGTGGGGACATCAGATTCCCGCATGGTACGGCCCGGATGGTCAGGTCTTTGTTGAAAAGAGCGAAGAAGACGCGCTACAGGCGGCCATTCAGCACTATCTGTCCCATGAGGGACCATGGAAGGCATGGGTTGAGGAGAAGCTTGAGAACTTCAAGCCGGGCGAAATTCTGACCCGCGACGAAGACGTTCTCGACACATGGTTCTCGTCTGCTCTGTGGCCATTCTCGACGCTGGGCTGGCCGGAAAAGACGCCGGAAGTTGCGCGCTATTACCCGACCAACGTGCTCGTGACAGGCTTCGACATCATCTTCTTCTGGGTTGCCCGGATGATGATGATGGGCCTGCACTTCATGAAGGACGATGCGGGCAACCCCGTTGAGCCGTTCAACACGGTCTATGTCCACGCGCTGGTTCGTGACAAGAACGGGCAGAAGATGTCGAAGTCCAAGGGCAACGTCATCGATCCGCTGGACCTGATTGACGAGTATGGCGCGGATGCGCTGCGCTTTACGCTTGCCGTGATGGCAGCGCAGGGCCGTGACGTGAAGCTGGACCCGGCCCGCATCGCTGGCTACCGCAACTTCGGCACCAAGCTGTGGAATGCGACCCGCTTTGCCGAGATGAACGGGGTGAAGCGCGACCCGCATTTCATTCCTGAAGCCACGACGCAGAAGATCAACCGCTGGATTTTGACCGAGCTTGCCAATACGGCAAAGGAAGTCACAGGCTTTATCGAGAACTACCGCTTCAACGATGCGGCAAGCTCGCTTTATCGCTTCGTGTGGAATCAGGTCTGCGATTGGTATCTGGAACTGCTGAAGCCTGTGTTCAGCGGTGACGACGAAGACGCCAAGAGAGAAGCGCAGGCTTGCGTGGCCTACGTGCTGGAAGAAATCTACAAGCTGCTGCACCCGTTCATGCCGTTCATGACGGAAGAGCTTTGGGCGCATTCAGCGGGTGAGGGCGAAAGCCGTGCGGACCTGCTGTGCCACACGGATTGGCCAACACCTGAGTTCCGCGATGATGCGGCGGCGGCTGAAATCAACTGGCTTGTCGATCTGGTGTCGGGCATTCGCTCGACCCGTGCAGAGATGAATGTGCCACCGGGTGCCACCGCACCGCTGGTGATTGTTGCGGCAAACCCGACCACGGAAGCGCGCCTGGACCGCCATTCAGCGGCGATCCGCAGACTGGCCCGTGCAGACGAGATTCGGGCCGCTGATGTGGCTCCGAAGGGTTCTGCACAACTGGTGCTGGGCGAGGCGACCGTGTGCATTCCGCTCGGCAACCTCATCGATGTCGCGGCTGAAAAGGCGCGTCTCGACAAGGCTATTGGCAAGGCGGAAGCCGAGCTGGAGCGGATCGACAAGAAGCTCTCGAACGAGAAGTTCGTGGCCAATGCAGACCCTGAGGTCGTCGCTGCGGACCGCGAGCGAAAAGCCGAGCTTGATATGCAGGTGGCAAGCTTGCGCACCGCGCTGCTCCGTGTGAACGAAGCCGGATAACATTCAACATTTGGCCGCCTTCGGGCGGCCAAATTGTTTGCGCGTCATTTTTGTGGTGATGGCAGAGATTTATCGCGTAACAACGCGATCAGGGTGCTGCGAAATCAAAATAGCCGCAGACCGGCACGTGGTCCGAGGGCTTTTCCCAGGCGCGGACGTGCTTTTCAATCGAGACGGACTGGAGCTTATCAGCTGCCTGCGATGACAGCATGAGGTGATCGATGCGGATGCCGTTGTTCTTTGGCCATGCGCCAGCCTGATAATCCCAGAACGTATAAAGTCCAGCCTCATCGGTCGTGGCGCGGGTGGCATCAACAAGGCCGAGATTTTCCAGTTGCCGGAATGCGGCGCGGGTCTTGGGCAGGAACAGCGCATCGCCTTCCCAGGCGCGTGGATCATAGCAATCGAACGGTTCCGGGATGACGTTATAATCCCCGGCTAGAATGAGGGGTTCTTCAAGAAGAAGACGGTCCTTGGCGTGAAGGCGCAAGCGCTCCATCCATGCCAGCTTGTAGGGGTATTTGACCGGATCATCAGGTGGGTTGCCGTTCGGCAGATACAGCGAGCAAACGCGGATAACGCCGCCTTTGACGGAAAAGACGCCTTCGATGAAGCGCGCCTGTTCATCCGCATCATCACCGGGCAAGCCGCGATGGATTTCATCCGGCATCATCTTGGAAAGCAGCGCGACGCCGTTGAAACCCTTCTGGCCGTGGGTTTCCACATGGTAGCCAAGCGCCTCTATTTCGAGGCGGGGAAAGTTCTCATCGACCGATTTGATTTCCTGAAGGCAGGCAATATCCGGGCTCGAATCCTTCAGCCATTGGCAGAGGTTTTCGATACGCGCCTTGACGCCGTTGATGTTCCAGGTGGCAATCTTCATCGGACATTCCATTTTCGCTACGGTTTGTATTTAAACCATAGCCACGCGAATGCCACCCGTTTTCGCAGTTTCAACAGGCTATAAGCGACGTGGATCAGACCGAAAAGCTGGTGCCGCAGCCGCAGCTTGCTACTGCGTTGGGGTTCTTGATCTGGAAGGACTGGCCTAGGAGGTTATCGACAAAATCGATCTCGGAGCCTTCCATGTAGACAACCGACATGCTGTCGATCAGCACCTTGGCATTGTCTCTGGAAATCACGAGGTCATCGTCCGTCGGCGCGCCGTCAAGATCGAACTTGTAGGAGAAGCCCGAGCAGCCGCCGCCTTCGACGGAGACGCGCAGGGACTGCTTGCCCTCTTCGGACGAAACGATCTGGGCGATTCGCTTTGCAGCGGATTCTGAGAGTGTAATCTGTGTGGTCATGTGGTTTCTCCAACCGGGGTCAAGAACCGGAGAGCGGTGTTTTTCTGTCGAGCGATTATAAACCAGTCAAATTAACGGTCTATAGCCGTGTTGCGCGGCGATGACGCTTTGCTGCAACCTTCGAGATAGGTATGAAGGGTAAAGGCAAAGGTCAATGGCAAGACCGCGTGATAACGTTCAGCAGGAGAACGAATGATAATCGATCAGCGTGCACTGGGTTTCGGAAGCGGAGAGCGGGCGGTTTATGCCACCGACCCATGGACGACGCGCGGACGCCTGTTTCCCGAGACATCCAGCCTGACGCGCTCCGAGTTTCAGCGTGACCGCGACCGCATCGTTCACACAACCGCCTTCAGACGCCTGAAGCACAAGACGCAGGTGTTCATCAGCCCTGATGGCGACCATTACCGCACGCGGCTGACGCACACGGTGGAAGTGGCGCAGATTGCCCGCGCGCTGGCTCGCGCGCTCAAGCTGGATGAGGACCTTGCGGAAGGCGTGGCGCTGGTTCACGATTTTGGCCACACACCCTTTGGCCACACCGGCGAGGACGCGCTGGACGAGATGCTGAAGCCCTATGGCGGCTTTGACCACAATGCGCAGTCGCTGCGCATCGTGACCAAGCTTGAGCGTCGCTACGCCGAATATGACGGCATCAACCTGACATGGGAAACGCTGGAAGGGCTGGTGAAGCACAACGGCCCGCTGGTGGGCGAAAACGCCCATGGAAGCCACGGCCCGGTTGCCCTGCCCATTCTGGAATATTGCGCGTTGCAGGATCTGGAAATCGGCACATTTGCCAGCCTAGAAGCGCAGGTTGCGGCCATTGCCGATGATATCGCTTACAACACCCACGACATCGATGACGGCCTGCGGGCAGGGTATCTGACCTTCGACATGCTGGAGGAGGTGCCTTTTCTCAGCGGCCTGATGGCAGAAGTTCGCGGCAAATACCCGAATCTCGAAGATGATCGCTTCGCCCATGAAATCATGCGCCGCCAGATAACCCGCATGGTGGAAGACGTTATCGGCGTTGCGCAGCAAAACCTTTTGAAGCTGAAGCCGACTTGCGCCGCCGATATCAGGGCTGCCAGTTTCACGGTCGCTACGTTCTCGCCTGAGATGGCCGAAACAGACAGGCAAATCAAGAAGCTGCTGTTCAAGCATATCTACCGCCATGCCGATATCATGCGCATCCGGGCAGGTGCCACGCAGATTGTGACCGACCTGTTTCACCGTTACATGGAAACGCCAGCGGAAATGCAGAGCCATCATTGGGTTGATGTCATTTCAGGCATGAGCGTGGGGGCAAAAGCCCGGCATGTGGGGGATTATCTGGCCGGTATGACCGACAGTTATGCACTGAAAGCCCACCAGCGCCTGTTTGACCACACACCCGATTTACGATAGGCAGCGGCACCGCAGAACCGGTTTTTCAATGCCGGAACCTCAAGAGACAGCCTTCGCGCAGGTATATTATCATGAACCTTTTTGCCGATTTCGATACCAGAATCAAAAACGCGCTTGAGACGATCGACCTCGTCAAAGCCAACCGCGATGCTGTCGATTTCGGCCGAATCACCGTGGAGTCGCCGCGCGATCCAAGCCATGGTGATGTTGCGACCAACGCCGCCATGGTTCTGGCCAAGCCGCTGGGCACAAATCCCCGTGCGCTGGCAGAGCTGATTGTTCCGGCACTTGAGCAGGACGAGGACATTGACAGCGTCAATGTTGCCGGTCCGGGCTTCATCAATATCCGTGTTTCCGTGGCCTACTGGCAGCGGCTGCTGGCGGGCATGATCGGGCAGGGCGACAATTACGGCCGCTCGACTGTGGGTGCAGGCAAGAGCATCAACGTTGAATATGTCTCGGCCAACCCGACTGGCCCCATGCATGTGGGCCACTGCCGTGGCGCCGTGGTGGGCGATACGCTGGCAAACATTCTGGCGTTTGCCGGATATGGCGTGACCAAGGAATATTACATCAACGATGCTGGCTCGCAGATCGATGTGCTGGGCCGTTCCGTTTTCCTGCGTTACCGCGAAGCGCTGGGTGAAGATGTGGGTGCGATCCCGCCGGGCCTCTATCCCGGTGATTATCTGGTGCCGCTTGGGAAATCGCTGGCGCAGGAATTTGGCACAAAGCTTCGCGCCATGCCGGAAGACCAGTGGCTGCCCATCATCAAGGACCGGGCCATCGATGCCATGATGGCAATGATCCGCGAGGATCTTGCCGCGCTCAACGTCAAGCATGACCTGTTCTATTCGGAGCGCACGTTGCATGCGGGCAATGGCGGACCCATCCAGTCTGCTATCAACGATCTGACCTTCAAGGGCCACGTCTATAAGGGAACCCTGCCGCCACCAAAGGGTGAGCTGCCGGACGACTGGGAAGACCGCGAACAGACGCTGTTCCGCTCCACGGAAGTGGGCGATGACATGGACCGCGCGCTGATTAAGTCAGACGGTTCCTACACCTATTTTGCCGCTGACGTTGCCTATTTCAAGGACAAGTATGATCGCGGCTTCGGCGAGATGATCTATGTTCTGGGCGCTGACCACGGCGGCTACGTGAAGCGGCTGGAAGCAGTTGCGCGGGCTGTCTCCGAAGGCAAGTCCAAGCTGACGGTTCTTCTGTGCCAGATGGTCAAACTTTTCCGTAATGGTGAGCCGGTTAAAATGTCGAAACGCTCCGGCGATTTCGTGACATTGCGCGACGTTGTGGACGAGGTTGGACGCGACCCTGTGCGATTCATGATGCTCTATCGGAAGAATTCCGAACCTCTGGACTTCGATTTTGCCAAGGTAACGGAGCAATCCAAAGATAATCCGGTATTTTATGTGCAGTATGCGCATGCCCGCTGCATGTCTGTTTTCAGGCAGGCGAAAGAGGCATTTCCGAACCTGGATGTTGCCACGGCAACGCTGGTTGATGGTGCGTCTTTGATTAGCGATATCAATGAGTTGCAGCTTATTGCTAAACTGGCTGAATACCCTCGTCTGATCGAATCTGCGGCGCTCAATCACGAGCCGCATCGTCTGGCTTTTTACCTGTATGATCTGGCCAGTTCCTTCCATGGACACTGGAATAAAGGTAAAGATCAGCCAGAATTACGTTTTGTTAACGATAAAAACCGAGAATTGAGCGTTGCCAGATTAGGGCTGGTGAATGCTGTCGCAAACGTACTGCGGTCGGGACTGACGCTTTTAGGAGCGGACGCACCTGACGAAATGCGATAACATCTCACCATTATTTGCTCACAATACGCTGGCAAGTGCTGTGATGCGTAGATGGTGGAACACGTAATGGTCGAAAAAAATGTCGCGTATAACCGGGATAACCGGGCAGATGAGTTCGCTGACAACGATCCCTTGGCGCAATTGGCCCGTTTGGTTGGCCAAGAGGATCGCCCATCCCATGTTGCTTCCCCGGCTGCGCAGCATCCGGCGCAACGTCGGGAGCCTGAATTCAATCTCGAAGACGAACTGCTTCGCGAATTCGCGATCTATGATTCGCCACGCTATGAGCCCGTAGCGCTGGATGCGGCAAACGATACTCGTTCTCCGGTTCCTGCCAACGAATTCATGCAGCGCGTCGAATCCGTGTTCGCCCGCAAGGAGCCAGAACTGGCACCGCCAGCGCCTGCACCTGTGGAACACTATGCGCCAGCCGAAACGGAAGAGTTTCTGGTTGCCGAGCATGGAGCTCAGCCAACTGCCGCGTCCGACCTGCGTGATGAGTTCAGCGATGACCCTGAACAGGTAGCAGCACTGTTTGATGTTGCGCACCGTCAGGCGCCAGCGCCGCAGCCGTTCTACCAGGACGTCATCGAACAGGCACCTCAGTACGTCGAGCCAGCCGCCTATGTCGAGCCAGAGCCACAGGTTGAGCAAGCCTATTACGCTGAGCCTGTCTACGCCGAACCGGCCTTTGACATTCCAGCGCAGTCGCAGCTCGACGCATCGGTTGCGAACCAGCCGAACTGGGAGTTGATGGCTGAAACCTCTGGCGAGACGGCCATTGACCTGGCCAGCGAGCTGGAGCTTTCCGTTGCTGAAGACGCATCCGTCGCAGCACCCGTTCAGACATCCCCATCCATCGCCCGTCGTTCTTCGTTGGATTATTCCAGCCTTCGTCTGCCGCTTGCCAATTTCGGCGCGCCACGTGCAGCACCTGTTACGCCCAAGGCTGAAGAGCCAGCAGCCGTGGCGGCGCAGTTCGTGCAGCCGGTTGAAGCACCGGTCAGCCACGTTGAGCCTGTCTTGCCTGCCGGACAGAAGCTGTCCGCAATGGATGAGCTGATCTTCGACGTCGCGAAATACGAGATCGGCACGAAGGATTCTCGCGTTGCAGAGCCTGCAGCGCGCATTGAGCCTGTGGTTTCTGTCGCGCCGCCAATCGCTACGGCACCCGCCGCGCAGCCTGTTGCACCGCAGCCAGCACCTGTTGCCAGACGGGAAGAGCCAGCCTTCGTGGCAGCACCCGTTCAGCCTGTCGCAGCACCGGTTGCGACCGCGAAGTCCGAACCTGCATTCGAAGAGTTCAAGGATGATGACTTCGAACTGGCGCTCGATGATTTCGATTTTGATATCGACCTCTCCGAGATTGCCAACATTGATGTGGCTGTAGCTCCACCTGCAGCGCCTGTTGTTGCAGCCCGCCCTGCGCCGGTCGCGCCAGCACCCGTTCAGCCAAAGCCTGTTGCTGCTGCACCGGTGGCCGCTGCTCCTGTTGCACGCGTGGAGCCGCCGCGTCCGGCTGCGCCTGTCGTAACCGCGCCGCCAGCCACTTTGGACAGCCTGCCATTCGACCCATCGCAGATTGGCGAAACGGAAGACCAGACGGAAACCATCGCCGAGATGGAAGTTCCTGAGCTGCCCGTCGGCGTTTTCGAGCCAAAGCCTGCGCCACGTCGCCAGGAAGAAGATCTTGATCTTGATACCGAACTGGCAGCGCTCTTTGCACCGGCCATGTCTGGCGGGCTTGATCGCCACAAGAATGCCGCTGCCACGCGTCAGCCTCAGCCAACGCAGGATGAGGTGGATGAATTTGAACGTGCGCTGGAGCAGGATTTCCGCCGCAGCATGGAAGAAGCCGCGAAATCCGGCTCCTACACAGACCGCGTGACTCCAACCGATCTGGCCCAGAACGTGCGCTACGAGGATGAGGAGCGGAGCGGTGGCCGTCGCTGGTTCGTGCCAATGGCCGCTGCCATCGGCGTGTTGCTTGTTGGCGGTGGTACCTATGCGCTGATGTTCGGTGGCTCATCGAGCGAAGGCTCGAATGGCGCACCTGTCATCATCTCCGCCGATAGCGAACCGACAAAGGTTGTGCCTGATAATCCGGGTGGTCGTGTTGTTCCGAACCAGGACAAGGCGGTTTATGACCGCGTTGCCGGAGCCGCACCTGCGGACCCCAAGCAGCCATCGCTGATCTCCAGCAACGAGCAGCCCGTGGATGTCGTGCAGCGCACGCTGATCCCCGAGCAGCTGCCGCTTGAGGGCGAAAACGAAGACATGGAGGCACTGGCCTCGACACCGGTGGGTGAGACGGAAGATCCGCGCTTGCTGTCTCCGGAAGAAAAGGCACGGTCTGAAGAAAATCAGGGTGGCTCGCCTGTCAACGTATCGCCGCGCAAGGTTCGCACGATGATCGTTAAGCCTGACGGCACTCTTGTTGCGCAGGACGTACCAGCTCCCGCTGCACAGGCTGCGCCGCAGGCTGACAAGATCGACGAGCTTGCCGCACCGAAGGCCACGTCTGCCGCAGAAGCTGCCCCAACCGTGATTGCCGCGTCGCGTGTTCCTGTCGCACCAGAACAGCCCGCTCAGCCACAGACGCCTGCAGCTGCGCCAGTTGCAGCCGCACCGAAGCCTGCACAGACGGCGGCTCCGCTTCCGGCCTCTCGCCCGTCGGCCCAGCCTGCCAATGTAACGGCAACGGTGACCAGCGAGGGCAACGTTCGCCCGGCAGCGCCTTCGCAGCCTGCGCAGGAAACTGCCGCTGCGCCAACGCCTGCCACCAACACGTCCTCGACGGGTGGTTACTATGTGCAGGTTGCCTCGCTTCCAAGCCAGGCTGAAGCACAGAAGTCCTATCAGAGCCTGTCGGCAAAGTTCGGCTCGGTCATCGGCGGCCGTGGCGTTGATATCAAGGCTGCTGAAATTGCCGGAAAGGGCACGTTCTACCGCGTCCGCATTCCAGCCGGTGACAAGAACGAAGCGGCAGCACTTTGCGAACGCTTCCGCTCTGCCGGTGGCAGCTGCCTCATCGCCCGCTGATTTGGGGTGACAAACATTGAAGCCGGGACGTTGTCGCTCCCGGCTTTTTCATGCCTACCGATTTCCAAGCAGGATACATCCATGACCGACACAAAAGCTATGATCCTTGGCTGTAGCGGCCTGACACTGACGGATGACGAGATTGCGCTTTATAAGGCCGAGCGTCCCTGGGGCTTTATTCTGTTCGGGCGCAACATTGGCGACGCCAAGCAGATTGCCGATCTCGTTGCCTCCATGCGCGATACCGTCGGGCGTCCCAATGCGCCTGTGTTGATCGATCAGGAAGGTGGTCGCGTTCAGCGCATTCGCCCACCCATCCTGCAATCCTATCCCAATGCTCAGGCGCTGGGAGAGATCTATCGGCGAGACCGCAGCCAGGGCCTGAGAGCTGCGTGGCTGATGTCGCGCCTGCATGCCTTTGACCTGATGAAGCTTGGCATCAACGTGGATTGCCTGCCTGTGCTGGACGTTCCAGTCGAAGGGGCAAGCAATGTCATCGGCAACCGTGCCTATGGGTTCGATCCGGCGCTGGTATCGGCCATGGGGCAGGCGGCGGCGGATGGCCTGAAGGCGGGCGGCATGCTGCCTGTCATGAAGCACATTCCCGGCCATGGGCGAGGCATGGTCGATTCCCACCATGAATTGCCGGTGGTTGATGTGCCACTGGCCGAGCTGGACGCGCATGATTTCGTGCCCTTCCGCGCCCTGAACAAGGAACTGATGGCGATGAGCGCGCATCTTGTGTTTACCGCCATTGATGCCGAGCGTCCGGCCACGACATCGCCAGTCGTTATCGAAGAGATCATCCGCAAACGGATCGGCTTCGATGGTCTCCTGATCTCTGACGACAGCTCGATGAATGCGCTGAAAGGCACATTGGGAGAGCGGGCGGCGAATATTGTTGCGGGTGGCTGCGATATAGTCTTGCATTGCAATGGCGTGATGGATGAAATGCTTCAGGTCGTGAGGGAAGTCCCTGTTCTTTCCGGCAAAGCTCTGGAGCGTGCGCGCGCTGTCGAAACCGGCTTCCCGGTTGCTGATGGTGCGGATGAGGCGGCGCTGCGAGACGAATTCAACGCCATGCTGGCGGTTGCCTAAGAGGCAGCCCGGCCGGGCGGCTTCAAGGATCAGGCCCGGTGGACGAATGAATGGCGGCAGATAAATCGCGCGGCGGTGTGCCGATGGAGAAGCTCTGGGAGGATATCAAGCCAGAGCGTGCCACAGGCGAATCCGCTTTCATGATCGATGTGGCGGGCTTTGAAGGCCCGCTCGATCTGTTGCTTCACCTTGCCCGCACCCAGAAGGTCGATCTTTCGCGCATTTCGGTGCTGGCGCTGGCTGAGCAATATCTCGTTTTTGTGGAGCGTGCGCGCCAGGTGCGTATCGAGCTAGCAGCCGACTATCTTGTCATGGCGGCGTGGCTTGCGTTTCTAAAATCCAAGCTGCTCATTCCGCAGCAAAGCAAGGATGAGGGCCCAAGCGGCGAGGAAATGGCGGCGACGCTTGCCTTCCGGCTGAAGCGGCTGGAAGCCATGCGGGATGCTGCGGAACGGCTGGTTAACCGCCACCATCTGGGCCGTGACGTGTTTGCCCGCGGTGCGCCCGAGCATATTCCCCATAAGAGCCGGTCATCGTTTGAGGCAAGCCTCTATGACCTGTTGAGCGCCTATGCGAACCTGCGACAGCGTCAGGCGATTACGCAGGTCACTATCGAAAAGCGGCAGGTCTGGTCGCTGGTGGATGCGCGTGAGTTGCTGACCTCCATGCTGGGCGATATTGCGGAGTGGACGGAGCTGGATGGCTATTTGCTGCAATATGTTGCCGACCCCACCATGCGGGCAACAGCGATGGCGAGCGCCTTTGCCGCATCTCTGGAGCTGGTGCGCGAGGGTTCGCTGGAAATCCGCCAGGACGGAGCCTTCCAGCCCATCTTCATGCGCAAGGGATCTGGCCGGGAAAGGACAGATGATGTCAAATGAACTGGACCTCGATAACGACGCCGCATCGAGCCAAGAGCAGACGAGCGGTGCGAGCGTGACCGAGCGACAGATGAGGGAGGCCGAACGCATTGCCGAAGCTCTCGTGTTCGCATCCGCACAACCGGTCTCCGAGGCCTTCATTGCCGAGCGCGTGCCAAAGGGAATCGATGTCGCCACGCTGATGGCTAAGCTGAAGGGCCATTATGGCGAGCGCGGCGTCAATCTCATTCAGGTCGGTGGAAACTGGGCCTTCCGCACGGCTGGCGATCTATCATTCGTGATACGAACCGATGAGAAAGAGCCGAAAAAGCTCTCCCGCGCCGCATTGGAAGTGCTGGCCATCATCGCCTATCACCAGCCGGTGACGCGGGCGGAAATCGAGGAAATCCGGGGTGTTCAGACCTCTCGGGGAACACTCGATGTGTTGATGGAAGCCGGGTGGGTGCGCTTTCGCGGACGCCGGAGAACGCCGGGAAGACCCGTTACCATGGGCACGACCATTGAGTTTCTCGATCATTTCGGGCTGGAAGAATTGCGCGATTTGCCGGGGCTGGACGAGCTGAAGGGGGCAGGGCTGCTTTCGGGCCGCATTCCCTCCAACTTCGGTATTCCCTTGCCCTCCATGAGCGATGAACTGACCGAGGATGAAGATCCCATCACGCAGCTCGACCTTGAGGAGCTCGGCTTGCTCTCGCCCAGTGGCGATGAGCCGGAGAGGTGATCGATCTATCGATGCCGGGTAGATCACAAAGAGTTGCCAGCATTTGGTAATTGCAGGATTTATAGTGTGTTATCGTTTGTTGAATCACCATTTTGGTGTTTGAAAAACCGCCGCAAACGTCTTACATCGGTGCAAAGCAAAATTCAGGGAGTTTGCGTTATGGGTTCTTTTAGTGTGTGGCACTGGCTGATCGTTCTGGTGATCGTTCTTGTCCTGTTTGGCCGTGGCAAGATTCCCGAATTGATGGGCGATGTCGCAAAGGGCATCAAGAGCTTCAAGAAGGGCATGGCAGACGAAGACGGCACGCCGCGCGCTGCTGACCGCGACACAACGCCTGAGCCGACCACCACCGTTCACGCCAAGACTGTCGACCATAAGGCTGACGAGCTCAAGTAAATGATTTTGCGGCGCGGCGTTGAACGCTGCGCCGTAACACTGCGCATGTCAGGAGCTTTATGATGTTGGATATCGGCTGGAGCGAGCTGCTGGTGATTGCGGTCGTATTGATCGTCGTCGTCGGACCCAAGGACTTGCCGCCCATGATCCGCGCCTTTGGCAAGACCATGGCTGGTTTGCGCAAAATGGCGGGCGACTTTCGCTCACAGTTCGATGAAGCCTTGAAAGAGGCCGATATGGACGATGTGCGCCAGACGATTTCGGACGTGCGCAATCTCAATCCGACAAATTCCATTCGCGATGCGATGAACCCGCTTCGCCAGCTGGGAAATGATCTTCGCAACGACCTGAACGGTGTAACAACATCGTCCATAGCCACGAGCGCGCCTGAGGGTGCTCCGGCTGTCGATCTTGCTGCTCCTGAAATGAAGCTGCCTGACGGGCCACCGCCGATGACAACGCCGACAGCTGTGGCTGCTGCAGCGGCAACGCCAGCAACCGTCGCTGCGTCACCTGTCACGGCAATGAATGCAACACCTCTTGTGACCACGCCAGCAGTCGATCCAGGCGAAAAGCCCAAAGCCCCTCGCAAGCGTGCCGAGAAATCCGTGCAGGAAATCGAGGCCGAAAAGGTCGCAGCAAAGCCCAAGCGCGCAGCGAAGACCGTTTCTGCAAAAGACGAAGCGGCAAAGCCTGCCCGCAAGCGTGCAAGTGCCGCCGAGCCGGGTAGTGTCGCCTTGAGCAAGGATGCGCCCAAGCCCAGCACGGCGAAAGCTGCGAAAGCGGCGGTCGAGGCTGCAGCGCCGATGGTTGAGCTGGCAAAATCGATGGTCGAACCAGCTGCTACCGGGGCATCCGCTGCGAAACCAGTGAAGAAGGCCAAGGCCAAAAAGGGTGAAGCATGACTGCCGATACCGATGATAAGCCGCAGCCGCTTATTGAACATCTCATGGAGCTGCGCACGCGGCTCATCTGGTCCCTTGGTGCATTCTTCGTCGCCTTCATTGGCTGTTTCGCGGTTGCAAAGCACCTCTTCAACCTGCTCGTCATTCCATATAAATGGGCGGTCATCTGGGCCGGGCTGGACGTCGCCAAGTCGTCGCTGATCTACACCGCGCCGCAGGAATTCTTCTTCACGCAGATCAAGGTCGCCATGTTTGGCGCGCTGGTGATTTCCTTTCCGGTGATCGCTTCGCAGCTTTACAAGTTCGTGGCGCCGGGCCTTTATAAGAACGAGCGTGCGGCCTTCCTGCCGTTCCTCATTGCTTCGCCGCTTCTGTTCCTTCTGGGCGGTGCGCTGGTCTATTTCTTCTTCACGCCCATGGTCATGTGGTTCTTCCTTGCCATGCAGCAGCTGCCGGAAGATGGTGAAGTTGCGATTTCGCTGATGCCGAAGGTGTCGGAATATCTCAGCCTCATCATGACGCTTGTCCTGTCCTTTGGTCTGGTGTTCCAGCTGCCTGTGGTGACAACGCTTCTGGCGCGTGTAGGGCTGCTGACAAGCCAGTGGCTGCGCGAAAAGCGCAAGTTCGCCATTGTTGCCGCCTTCGTGGTGGCGGCTGTGCTGACGCCGCCGGACCCGATGTCCCAGATCGGTCTTGCGTTGCCCGCAATCATTCTCTACGAGATTTCCATACATTTGGCACGACTCGTGGAGAAGAAGCGCGCTGAGGAAAATGCAGGCCGTGAGCTTGAAAATTCCAGTGACGACTGACGATATTCGTCAGTATCTTCTTCAGACGCCGGGCCATGTGTCCCGGCGTTTTGTTTTTCAAAACATGATGTAAATTACGGTCTGGAACCACGATGCACGACATTAAATGGATACGCGAAAACCCTGAAGCTTTCGATGCCGGGCTTGCTCGCCGCAATGCAGAGCCGCAGTCCGCCATGCTGATCGCGCTGGATGAAAAGCGCCGCTCCGTGATCCAGACCCTGCAAGACATGCAGTCCCGACGCAACCTGGCCTCCAAGGAAATCGGCGCTGCGATGGCGCAGAAAAATACCGAGCTGGCTGAGAAGTTGAAGGCCGAAGTGGCTGACATCAAGGACACCATGCCACGGCTGGAAGAAGAGGACCGCCAGGTTTCGGCAGAACTCAACGATGCCCTGTCGCGCATTCCGAACATTCCATTCGATGATGTTCCCGTTGGCAAAGACGAGCACGACAACATCGTTGCCCGCGTTGTTGGCCAGAAGCCCGGCTGGAACCATCCGGCCAAGGAACATTACGAAATCGGTGAAGCCCTCGGCTACATGGATTTCGACCGTGCTGCCAAGCTTTCCGGTTCGCGGTTCACGGTGCTGACGAGCCAGATCGCTCGGCTGGAGCGCGCGCTTGGCCAGTTCATGATCGATCTGCACACGTCGGAGCATGGCTATACGGAAGTGTCCTCGCCACTGATGGTTCGCGATGAGGCGATGTATGGCACGGGACAGCTACCGAAATTCGCCGAAGACCTGTTCCGCACGACCGATGGCCGCTGGCTGATTCCGACTGCCGAGGTAACGCTGACCAACCTTGTTGCCGGTGAGATTCTCGACGCTGAAAAGCTGCCGTTGCGCTTCACGGCGCTGACGCCATCCTTCCGCTCGGAAGCCGGTTCGGCTGGCCGCGACACACGCGGCATGCTGCGCCAGCACCAGTTCTGGAAGTGCGAACTCGTGTCCATCACCGATGCAGAAAGCGCAATCGAAGAGCATGAGCGGATGACGGCCTGTGCGGAAGAGGTGCTGAAGCGCCTCGGCCTGCATTTCCGCACCATGACGCTGTGCACCGGCGATATGGGCTTCGGCGCGCGCAAGACCTACGATCTGGAAGTGTGGCTGCCGGGCCAGGACACGTACCGCGAAATTTCGTCCTGCTCCGTCTGCGGCGATTTTCAGGGCCGTCGCATGGATGCGCGGTACCGGGGCAAGGGCGAGAAGGCGACGAAGTTTGTCCACACGCTCAACGGCTCCGGCACGGCTGTCGGTCGCTGCCTGATCGCCGTTCTGGAAAACTACCTGAATGAAGATGGTTCGGTCACAATTCCGGACGTGCTGCTGCCTTACATGGGCGGCCTGACGCGCATCGAAAAGGCTGCTTGATAAGCCTGGGAGGACAATCATGCGGATTTTGCTGACGAATGACGACGGCATTCATGCCGAAGGGTTGGCGGTGCTGGAGCGCATCGCCCGCACGATCTCTGACGATGTCTGGATCGTTGCGCCGGAGACGGACCAGAGCGGGCTTGCGCATTCGCTGACGCTGTCTGAGCCGCTGCGACTGCGCAAGATTTCCGACAAGCATTACGCGCTGCGTGGCACGCCGACCGATTGCGTCATCATGGGCGTGCGCGAAGTGCTGCCGGGCAAGCCGGACCTTATCCTGTCAGGCGTCAATTCCGGTGCCAACATGGCCGATGACGTGACCTATTCCGGCACGATTGCGGGGGCTATTGAAGGCACGCTGCAAGGCGTTCGCTCCTTTGCGTTGAGCCAGGCCTATGCCTATACGGGCAACGCCGAACGGGTGGTGCCTTGGGAGGTTGCCGAGACCTATGCGCCTGATCTCATTCGCAAGCTGATGAATGTCGAGCTGCCCAACGAAACCTTCCTCAATCTCAACTTCCCTAATTGCGCCCCTGCCGATGTGCAGGGTGTGAGCGTGACGGGGCAGGGCAAGCTGGATTTCGGCATGACTGTCGAGCAGCGGCAGGATGGGCGAGGAATGCCCTATTATTGGCTGCGCTTTGGTGAGCGGTTGGGCACGTTCCTTGACGGTACGGATATCCATGCGGTCAAGGCGGACAGGATTTCGGTTACGCCGCTCAAGCTCGATCTGACCGACTACACGGTGAAGGATCGCGTCGCGAAGGCGCTTGGGCTGGGAGTGGACGGTTGAAATCCGCCATGGTGGAAAAAGAGGGCTTTGCCGCCCTCGTCCTGCGGCTGCGGGCCGAAGGGATTTCCGACATTGACCTGCTGACCGCTGTGGAGCAGACGCCGCGTTCGCAATTTGTGCCTGCGCAATTTGCAGCTGACGCCTATTCCAGCCGAACCATTCCCATCGATTGCGGTGCCTTCATGGAAAGCGCCGATATGGCCGTGAAGCTGGTTCACCGCCTTCAGGTCAAGCCCGGCCAGCGTGTGCTGGAAATCGGCACCGGCAGCGGTTTCATGACCGCTGTTCTGGGCAAGCGGGCAGAGCGTGTGGTTTCCATCGACCGCTACAAGACGCTGGTGGACATGGCGCACAACCGGATGGATGACCTCGGCATTCGCAATGTCGTGATTCGCCAAGCCGATGGTACGAACGGGCTGGTCGGCGAGGGCACTTTCGACCGGATCATCTCCACGGCTGCGTTTCCTACCCTTCCGCGCTTCTTTACCGAGCAGATTGTCTCGGGCGGCATGATGATCGTACCCATCACGATGGAAGATGGGCGCTGCATCATGACCCGTTTTTCCAAGACCGGCAGCCGATTCGAGTGCGAAGAAATGTTCGAGGCTCCCTACCTGCCGATAGAGCCGCATATCGCCCGATATTTGTAACATATCGGGACACTGCGCCACGCGCCGGGGTGCGGGTGGCGTGCAGGATTGATTTTATTCAAAATATTGCATGCGCGCTGTTTTGTGCAGGAACCCCCTGCCAAACAAGGCTTTCCGTTGGGCGCATGGTTATCGAATTGTCAAAAATTATCAAAACTCTATGCCGTTTTAACGACGTGGTAACACTAACACGCTTTAATCATCTCCATCGACGCATGGTTTTCCCGAGACGGGAGAGGGGCCTTGCAAAGTGTAATTCAGCCGGATCGATCCCGATGCGGTGGTTGGCGTCAGTGTAGATCGAGTCATGCGTATGAGTAATTCGCCCAAAATCGGAAAATCAATCGCAAAGATGTTCGCAGCGGCATTGCTGGCAAGCGTCGCAACGGGTTGTAGTTCGGACGCCACGCGATTTGGCGGCCTGTTTTCCGGCGGCCCGGACCAGATGACCACGGCATCCATTCCATCTCGCAGCGGTAATGTGCCAGCGCCTGTTCCGCAGAACGACATGGGCGGCGGCGGATACGCGTCTTCCGCACCGCAGGGCGGCTACGCCAACCAGAATTCTGGAATGAATCAGGCTTATCCGGCTTCCAACGGTGGTTATGGTTCGGTCCAGCCTTCGTCGGCGCGCGCGGCCTCGTCCTCGGCATCTGTCCAGCGACAGGAGCTTGCGGCACCATCGCCTGCGACACGCCGCGAACCAGCAAACCGCAGCGAAGCCATGGCTCAGCCAATGCCAACGGGCAAATCCACAGCCGCGCCTTCCATGGCTTCGGCACGTGTCAATTCCAACACGGCAGATACGCTCTCCACCGGTTCCGTCAAAGCTGCCGATACCGGCTGGCACACCGATGGTGCGTCTTCGGTAACGCTGAAGTCCGGCGAAACGATTGCGACGCTGTCCAAGCGTTACGGCGTGCCTGAGAAGGCTCTGCTTCAGGCAAACGGCCTTTCCAGCGCCTCTGCTGCTGCGCCCGGTCAGTCCGTCATCATTCCAAAGTTCGGTCAGTCTCGTAACGCCGCACGTGTGGCATCGGGCAATATCGATCTGAGCAAGGACAATAACGGCCCTGCGCCAACACGTGGACCAGAGCAGAACGTCGCTGTTCTGCCAAGCCAGAATGCCGCCCGTGACAAGGCTTCGGCAGAGGCCGGAAAGCTGACGCCTCCCGGCGGCAAGCCGCTTCCGCCAACGGGTGGATACAAGGTTCAGTCAGGCGATAGCCTTGCAAAGATTGCCCGCGCTAACGGCGTTTCGGTTGCAGACCTGAAAGCTGCAAACGGCATCACCGATGGCAATGTGCGCATTGGCCAGACGCTCAAAATCCCGGGTGCAGGCACTGACGGCATCAAGACGGCATCGGTTCAGCCACAGGCACCAGCCGCTTCCAAGCCGGTCGAGGCCCCAGTTGCTGCGGCCAAGGTCGAGGCACCAAAGGCACCAGCTGCCGCAGATGCGAGCGTCAGCGATGTCGAGAAGAAGTCCGACATGGCGTCACTTGCGCCTGAGTCCACGGGCATCGGCAAATATCGCTGGCCGGTTCGCGGCGCTGTGATCTCCGGTTTCGGTGAAAACGTCGATGGCAGTCGCAATGATGGCATCAACATCTCTGTGCCAGAGGGTACGCCGATCAAGGCTGCTGAAAACGGTGTCGTCATCTATTCCGGCAACGGCCTGAAGCAGCTGGGCAACACGGTTCTGATCCGCCACGACGATGGTCGTGTCACGGTTTACGGCAATGCGGCAAACCTTGAGGTCCAGCGTGGCCAGAAGGTTCAGCGCGGCCAGACCGTTGCCACTTCAGGCATGACGGGCAGCGCCAAGCGTCCACAGGTTCACTTCGAAGTCCGCAAGGACGCGACACCTGTGAACCCATCCTCTTTCCTTGAATAGGATCATCCTTTTTCCTTGATCAGGTATTGCGTCTCAAGGATAGGAAAAGCCGGGCTTGTGCCCGGCTTTTTCGCATTTCAGGGTTGGTTCAGCTTAGGTCTCGTCAGGCCGACCGTGCGCTCGATGAAGTCGGCAATGGTTGCCGTATCATCAAGATCGAAGACCGGCAGCGGGGTGTCAGGCACGGCGTGGTCGGCGGCGATGGCGATGATATTTAAATCATTGGGTGCGAGCGGCTCGGTCTTTGCCGCGTCCCGCCTTCGGGCCTCGATCTTTGGAATGGGCTCGTATTTGTAACCTTCGATCAAAACCAGATCGCACGGGGCGATGCGGGAGAGGATTTCCTCGAAAGACGGCTCCGGCCCGCCGCGCAGTTCGTGCATGATGGCAAAGCGGGTGCCTGAGACGATGGTAACTTCGTGCGCGCCAGCCTGCCTGTGCCGCCAGCTATCGGCACCGACCTTCTCGATATCGAAATCGTGATGCGCGTGCTTGATGGTGGAAACACGATAGCCGCGAGCGGTCAGCTCGGTCACGATGCGAACGGCAAGGCCGGTCTTGCCCGAGTTTTTCCATCCGGAAATGCCAAATACTTTCCGCGTCATTCAGACAGGCTCCTCAGAAATGTCTCGGCGGTTGCGAGTTCATCCGGCGTGTTGATGTTGTAGAATGGGTCGATGGAGACCGTTGCGCTTTCGACCGGGGGAAAGGCCACGCCAAGCGTGACATGCCGCGCCATGTAGCTGCGGATACGGCGATTGTTGTCATCCTCAAGCCATTGCTCAAGATCGTCAGCAATCGAGACCGGCCACAGCCCGAAGACCGGATGAACATGGCCGCTGGAGGCGGCGATGACGATGGCGTCGCTACCCGTGATGTGCTGTGTGAGTTGCGCCGAAAGATCCGCCGGAAAGAACGGACTATCGGCCGGCACAGTCAGGAAATGCGTGGCCTGCGGGGCATGGGCCGCAAAGTGGCGCATTCCTGCCAGAATGCCTGCCAGCGGCCCGGCGTGACCGGGCTTTGTATCCGGCACTAGGGGCAGGGCGAAAGCGTGGGCCCAGTTTTCCGGGGCGTTCAGCACAAGCTGTGACACCTGCGGTGTTACCCGATCAATCACATGGGACAGAAGAGGCCTTTCGCCGAGGTGGCTGAGCGCCTTGTTCGTGCCCATGCGGCGCGATAGTCCACCGGCAAGGATAAGGCCAGGCAGCGTATCTGTTTGGTTCATTTCATGCCTCGTATATGGCGATTCTCCTGCATGCCTGTATAGGCACTCGCTGCCAGCGCAAGAAGCGCGTTCACCGTCATGACTAGCAATAACGGCGTTGTGCCTGCTTCCTTTGAAAGCAGCGAAGACGCAAGGACGGCCAAAGCAGCGCCACCACCAATGGTCAAGGCACCGCCGAGGCCGGATGCCGAACCGGCCAGATGCGGTTGGACATTGACCATGCCAGCATTGGCGCTGGGCAATGTCACGCCATTGCCGAGGCCGATCAGGGCAAGCGGAAGAAAGAATTCGTAATGGCTGTTCAGCCCTAGATAGGACAGCGCTAGCGCAACGAAAATGCCGGCTGCGGCAATGGCGTTTCCTGCCAGCATCATGCGCGAGATACCGATGCGCTGCGCATAGCGCCCGGACAGGAAGTTGCCGAACATGTAACCGCCCGCCATGAAGAAGAACTGCATGCCCAGCACCGCGGGTGACAGGCCGTAAAGCACATTGCCAACGAAGGGCGCGCCACCCAGAAAGGAGAAGAACAGGCCGGACGAGAATGTAGACGTTAGCGCGTAGCCCCAGAAGCGGCTGGAGCGAAGCAATTGCGGCCAGGCGTTGAACTGAGCGGAAAAGCTGGCTGATTTCTGTGTGTTCGTTTCGCCAAGGTCGAAAAAGACCAGGGTGAAGATCGCCGCGCCGCAAAAGGCGAGCAATATGAAACTGGCGTGCCATGACGCGAATTCATTCAGAAAGCCGCCGATGGTGGGGCCGACCATGGGAACGACGGACATGCCCATGGTGACGTAACCAATCATCGACGCCGCCTGATCTGCCGGAACCATATCTCGCACCACGGCGCGCGCCAGTACGAAGCCTGATGCCACGACAGCTTGCAGCATGCGCCCGATCATAAAGACGGTGACATTGGGTGCAAACGCGCAGATGAGGGTTGCGATAACCATGACGGCAAGAGCAACAAGCATGACCGGGCGACGCCCGAAGAGATCCGATAGCGGGCCGATGACGAGTTGCAGAATAGCTGTGGTTGCCAGATAGCCCGAGACGGCAAACTGCATGACGGCGTAATCGGTCTCGAAATAAACGGCCATGGCGGCAAGCGACGGAAGGAAGATGTTCATGCTCAGCGCTGCAACGCCTGAGATCAGAACGAGCGTCGCAATATGCGGCGGCGTCGACCGCTTTAAAAAAACGACCGCACTCATGGTATTCTCGTGGATGTTTTCGCGAGCGGCGGCTGGCGGCGCCTGCTTTCGCGATAGAAAGTGTAAAGCCCTGAGGCAACGATGATGGCCGTGCCGCTAAGGATAAAGGCGTTCAACTCTTCTCCAAACACGAAAAAGCCTATGGAGAAGGCCCAGATCATGCTGGTGTAGCGGAACGGTGCCACGAAGGCGATTTCACCCCGGCGCATGGACAGAATGACAGCCTGATAGCCGATGACAACGAGAACGGCAGAGGCGAAGAGGTGCGACCAGATATAGCCGTCCATCGGCTGCCAGCCGCCGAAAGGCAGGACGAGGGCTGCGCCAAACAGCGTGTTGACGATGGCGGTGGTCATGGTGACTGTCATGGATGGCACATCGGTATACATGCGCCGCGTGAGCAGATCGCGCCCGGCGGTAACGAAGACAGCACCAACGACCAGCAAGGCTGCCGTGGTGAAGCCATCGGGGCCCGGCCGCAGAATGATGAGCACGCCCGCGAAGCCGACCAGAATGGCGCTCCAGCGCCGCCAGCCGACGGGTTCACGCAGGAAGATGGCGGCACCCAGTGTCACAGCCAGCGGGAGCGATTGCATGATGGCCGCCACATTGGCAAAGCCCATGACCGCCAGCGCGCTGAGGTAAAGAATGGATGCCGCAACCTCGCACAGGCAGCGAGCGACGATGATGGGCCGCAGCATCATTTTGATCGGTCGCAGCGCTCCCATCTGACGGGCAATGACATAGACCAACACGCAGGTGATGATGCCACGCACGAAAAGGATCTGGCCTGTGTTGATGTAGGGCGTGACGGATTTGGTGAAGGCGTCATTTATGGTGAAGCAAGCCATCGCGAGCGTCATGAGCAACGCGCCGCGCGTATTGTCCGTCAGTGCCATTTTATTCACATTCCCAGATACAACGGTGTCCGCGACGGTGCTAGGCACATCGTACGACTCCGCCCACTCCTCTTACATTGAATGCGTGGCATGCTGCCGAGGCGAATTCAATCGAATTATATTGGAAGACGGAATAAAGCTTCGCGTCAGACGGGTCTGGATTCCGAAAAGGCCATCAGCCGCCGGTCACACTCATGTGGCGGGCAACAGCGGGGCGCTTGTGGGTGCGGTCTATGATGAAATCATGTCCCTTCGGCTTGCGCAGAATGGCATCATCGATGGCCTGTGACAGAAGCGCATTGTCATCCGAAGCGCGCAGCGCCGTGCGGAGATCTGCGGCATCATCCTGGCCTAAGCACATATAGAGCGTTCCCGTGCAGGTGAGGCGGACACGATTGCAGCTTTCGCAGAAATTATGCGTCATTGGCGTGATGAAGCCAAGGCGGCCACCGGTTTCCTTGACGCGGACGTAGCGCGCGGGGCCGCCGGTCTGGTAGCCGATATCATCAAGTGTGAAACGCTCTTCCAGCGATGCGCGCACCTGCGACAGCGGCAGATATCGATCCGTGCGGTCTTCCTCGATTTCGCCCATCGGCATGGTTTCGATGACGGTCAGATCCATGCCGCGCTCATGGGCGAACTGCATGAGATCAGGAATTTCATGCTCGTTGAAATCCTTCAGCGCCACGGCGTTTAGCTTGATCTTGATACCGGCGGCGAGGGCCGCATCGATACCGCTCATGACCCTTGAGAAATCTCCCCAGCGGGTGATCTGCCGAAACTTTTCAGGATCGAGCGTATCCAGCGACACGTTGATGCGGCGAACACCGCAATCGAACAGTTCTGTAGCGTGAGTTGCCAGTTGCGACCCGTTGGTTGTGAGGGTCAATTCGTCCAGCGTACCGGCCTGCACATGGCGACCGAGGTCACGGACGAGATGCATGATGTTCTTGCGCACGAGTGGCTCGCCGCCTGTCAGCCTGATCTTGCGCACACCCTTGGAAATGAAGGCGGAACAGAGCCGGTTCAGCTCTTCCAGCGTCAAAAGATCCTTCTTGGGCAGGAAGGTCATGTGTTCGGACATGCAGTAGGTACAGCGAAAATCGCAGCGATCCGTAACCGACACACGCAGGTAGGTCACGGCGCGGCCGAAGGGATCGACCATCGGTGCCGTGCTTTCCGTGAGGGAATTCGCGTGGGGCAGCGAACCGAGAAAGCTGTTCAAACTGAAGTCTCCAGTGCATTCTTTGGGAGGCGGGCGAAGCTTGGGCCTTCATGTAGTGTCTTGCCCGCAGAGCGGCAAGGTCATAAGTGTGCAGTATATTATCATGTTGCGGAAATGAAAAATGAGTGATCCCTGGCCAACGGAACTGCGCGTCTCGAAAGACAAGCGACATCTTGTCGTGACATTCGACAACGGCGCCTCTCATGATCTGCCCGCCGAGATGCTGCGCGTGCTCTCGCCTTCAGCAGAGGTTCAGGGCCATGGGCCGGGGCAGAAGGTTACCGTTCCGGGCAAGCGCAATGTTGGCATCCGCGCCGTTGTCGCTACGGGTAACTATGCCGTGCGCATCGCATTTGATGACGGTCACGACAGCGGGATTTTCACATGGAGATATCTGCTGGAACTTGGGCAGACGGGTGACACACTGTTCTCTGAATATGAGCAGGAGCTGAAGGAAAAAGGCTTGAGCAGGGAGCCTAAACTCCGCTAGCAGACATATACGAATTCACGCAGGGACAGGGGTGACACTTGGCAGTCGAGGGAAATGCAAACGATCTGGCGCAAGTGGTCGTCCTGTTGGCGGCGGGGGTTATTGCGGCCCCTATTTTCAAACGAATAGGCCTCGGTTCGGTTCTAGGCTATCTCGCCGCCGGTCTTGTCATAGGTCCCTTCGGTTTCGGTGCCTTTTCCGATTCACAAGCCATCATCCATATAGCCGAACTTGGCGTGGTGATGTTTCTCTTCATCATCGGGCTGGAGATGCAGCCATCGCGGCTGTGGTCCATGCGCAAGGATATTTTCGGGCTCGGTGCCTTTCAGGTGCTGACCTGCATGGCGGGCCTGACGATGGTGGGCCTCGCGCTCGGCTTCTCGCTTGTGCCGTCCTTCGTTGCGGGCACAGGCTTCGTGCTGACATCGACTGCTATCGTCATGCAAATGCTGCAGGAGCGCAACAGCATGTCGACGCTGAAAGGCCAGCGCATCATCGCTATTCTTCTGTTTGAAGATCTGGCCATCGTGCCGCTTCTGGTCCTTGTCGCGTTTCTGGGTGCAGGTGGTGAAGCCGTGACGCTGACGGAGCGGATGACCTCCATCGGAATCGCACTTGCCGCCGTCGTGGCGCTTGTCGTCGCAGGCCGCTATCTGCTCAACCCGTTCTTCCGGCTTCTTGCGGCATCCGGCGCGCGGGAAGTGATGACGGCGGCGGCCTTGCTGGTGGTTTTGGGTTCAGCACTTTTGATGCAGGTCAGCGGCCTTTCCATGGCGATGGGCGCATTTCTGGCGGGTGTTCTCCTGTCTGAATCCTCCTTCCGGCATCAACTCGAAGCCGATATCGAACCCTTCCGCGGCATTCTTCTCGGCCTGTTTTTCCTTGGTGTGGGCATGGCCATCGATCTCACCGTCATTGCCGCCAACTGGCAACTGGTGGTGATGAGTGTCATCGCCTACATGCTCATCAAGGCGCTGTTGATTTACTGCGTGGCACGGATGCTGGGCACGTGCCAGCGCGAAAGCATAGAGCGGGCCGTGCTGATGGCTCAGGGCGGCGAATTCGCGTTCGTGCTTTATTCAGCAGCCGTCGCCGCTGGCATTCTTGATACTGAGGCCAATGCGGTGCTGACGGCGACCATCATCATTTCGATGATCCTGACACCGTTGATGGTGATTGCCCATGATCGCATCATGCCCAAGCATGTTCCCGATACCGGCGATCTGGATTTGCCGGAAAACGTTGAAGGCAGCATTCTGATGATCGGCTTTGGCCGGTTCGGCCAGATTGTCAGCCAGCCGCTTCTGGCGCGTGGATACACGCTGTCGCTCATCGATAAGGACGCAGACTTCGTGCGCGATGCAGCCGGTTTCGGCTTCAAGGTCTATTACGGCGATGGCTCACGGTCTGAAATTCTGCATGCGGCAGGGGCGGGGTCGGCGCGTGCGGTGCTGATCTGCGTGGATGACAAGGATGCTGCCGTCCGGATCGCCGAAATTGTGAAGCACGAATTTCCCTTGGTGCCGGTGTTGGCGCGCGCCTATGATCGAGGCCATGCGCTGGATCTGTTGAAGGCGGGTGTCGATTACCAGATTCGCGAGACCTATGAGTCAGCTCTGGATTTCAGTGGAAAGGTATTGACCGCCATTGGCGAGGAAGCCGATCTTGCCGAGCGGTTGGTGGAAGAATTCCGCGATGTCGACAGAGAGCGGTTCGCGCTCGAGGTCGTTGGCGGTATCTATGCCGGGCGCTCGCTGGTGCGCGGCAATTCTCAGCCAGCCGACCTCGTGGCTGCCCGCACGGCCCGCGAGCGTGCAGAACGAGAGGCCCGCGAAGAGGCGCAGGAGCAAGGCTGACGCGCTATGCGAGGCAGGGAGATGACGTCATGACAATCATCCGTTCCGTAGACGAACTGAGAGCTATTTATGGCGAGGTGAAGGAAACCTCCTACACCAAGGTCACCGAGGCGCTGACCCCGGGTTACAGGCGGATGATCGAGGCGTCCCCCTTCATGGCGCTGGCGACCGTGGGGCCAGAGGGATTGGACTGCTCACCGCGTGGTGACAAGGGCGGACTTGTTCGGGTTGTTGATGATAAGACGCTGATGTTACCCGATTGGCATGGTAACAAGCGTGTCGACTCGCTGACCAACATCGTGCGCGATCCGCGCGTCGCCCTTCTGTTTCTGGTTCCCGGTTCCAACACAACGATGCGTGTGAACGGAACGGCAGAGGTGTCAATCGACCCTGAATTGCTTCACAGCTTCGAAATGGATGGCAAGCACCCGCGAACGGTCGTTGTTTTCACCATTGATGAGGTCTATTTCCAGTGCGCGCGCGCATTGCTGCGTTCGGAACTGTGGAACCCGGATAATTTCGTCGATCCTGCATCTCTACCGACGCCCGGCGCGCTGGTGAAAGATGCAAAGGCGGATTTCGATCAGGAAACCTATGATCGTGAATGGCCAAAAATTGCCGAAAAAACCATGTGGTGACAAAGTGGGGAGAGACGCGGCAACGCGCCTTACGACTTGTAAATGAGCCAGCTTTTTCCAGCGTAGCTTTTTTGCATTCCGTCCTGAAAGAGCACCGTGCGATTACGTCCCGTTTCCTTGGCGTGGTAAAGTGCAATATCGGCATTTGCGTAAAGCTCGCCGGGATTTTTCGCTTGCGATGCCAGCGTGTAGCCTAGAGATATCGTGACCTGACCGTAGTCGATTCCTGTTTTCGAATGCCGGAACGGGGTTTTTTCAAGCGTCGTGCGAATCCGCTCGCACATCCCGTGGATTTCTTCCTGGCTGCTGCCTTCGAGAATGATGGCAAACTCCTCACCGCCACTACGGGCAACAAAGATATCCTTGCGCACGCAGGCGCGAATGACCGAGGCCACGCTTGCGAGGATCTTGTCTCCTACAGGATGACCGAACGTATCGTTGATACGCTTGAAATTATCGACATCCACCACCACAAGCCCCGAAAACTGCAGGCCGATAGAGCTGTCATACATGGAGGCCAGCTTTTCATCGAAAGCGCGACGGTTGGAAAGCCGCGTCAAGGAGTCGGTGTTGGCGATGCGCTTGTATTCATCAAGCTCAAGGCGAACCTGCTGCATTTCCTCGGCGTGACGATCAACATTTTTCGCAGTGGTCTCGTTTTCCGCCATCTTGTTTCCCGTCGCCTCGACAAGCATGGCGACGGCGGTGCGCAGAAGATGGGTACTTGCGTGGTTCTTGTCCGCAATCTCGGCGCGGGTCTCATCCAGAATGCGATTGTAGTTCTCAAGATTCGCCTGTTCGTGCTGGAGGACGCCCAGTACCCGGCTTAGCTCTAGTGCCAGCTTTGCTCGCGCCGATTCGAGAAGTTGGCTGTGGTTATGATCGAAATATCTCGAGCCGAGCTCGTCCAGCTCTTCTTGCGTCGCATTATTGCCAAGCGCGGCGAGATCTTTGGTCAAATCGGGGTTGGAGCCAATATAGGCTTCATAGAACAGCGTGTAATTCCGCGGAATGGGAACGATACCCATATTGCGCATCGCAAACAGAATCTGCGCGGAGATATCCAGTCCTCTGGACGTTGACGGCATCTTCATCAAGTCACTCCCGGCAATAGGCGCGTTTACATCCGCGATCATCATAAAGTTCTAATGGAAATCTTGATTGACGAAAATCGGTATTTATCGAAAATGCAGATATTCCAGTATGTCCCCGGCTTTGTAAGGCCTTGTTTTTAAATAATTAGATTCGCCTAACAAAATCTTTGGTAGCAACCCAATATCATTACGCCGACAAATTTATAGTGGTAATTTCTTATAGTCCTATAAATTTTCTTGGTGTTTTAAAATTCGTCAAGAAAATCAGAAAAAATGGAGGCGGATCATGAGAGCCGCCTCCATGGTTTTGGTTTATTTAGGGCCGATCATGTTCTCTGGACGAACATACTGATCGAACTCCTCATTGGTCAGATAGCCACCGCCGACAGCCTCTTCGCGAAGCGTCGTGCCGTTCTTGTGCGCGGTCTTGGCGATCTTGGCGCAGGCGTCATATCCCAGCTTTCCGTTGAGGGCTGTGACGAGCATCAGCGAGTTTTCGACGCCTTTTTTGATGTTGTCTTCACGCGCTTCAATGCCGACGACGCAATTGTCTGTGAAGGACACGGCCGCATCGCCCAAAAGTTGTACCGACTGCAGGAAGTTATAGGCCATCATCGGGTTGTAGACGTTGAGTTCGAAATGACCCTGGCTGCCTGCGAAGGTGATTGCCGCCTGGTTTCCGAAGATATGAGCGCAAACCTGGGTCAGCGCTTCTGACTGCGTCGGGTTGACCTTGCCCGGCATGATGGACGAGCCGGGCTCGTTTTCAGGCAGTGCCAGTTCACCAAGACCGGCGCGCGGGCCGGAACCGAGGAAGCGGATGTCGTTGGCGATCTTAAACAGCGCGGCCGCAGCGGCGTTGATCGCGCCGTGAGCAAAGACCATGGCGTCATGGGCTGCCAGTGCTTCGAACTTATTGGGGGCCGTAACAAAAGGAAGGCCGGTGATCTTGGCAATCTCTTCGGCAACCTGTTCCGCAAAGCCGACGGGCGCGTTGAGACCTGTACCGACAGCGGTGCCGCCCTGAGCCAGTTCATAAAGACCGGACAGAGTGAGTTCGATGCGCTTGATGGCGGAAGCGACCTGCGCTGCATAGCCGGAAAATTCCTGGCCGAGCGTCAGTGGTGTCGCATCCTGGGTGTGGGTGCGGCCGATCTTGATGATGTGGGCAAAGCCCTTGGCCTTTGCATCCAGTGCAGCATGCAGGTGCTTGAGGCTTGGCAGCAGGTGGTGCACCATCTGCTCGGCGCAGGCAATGTGCATGGCCGTTGGGTATGTGTCGTTGGACGACTGGCTCATATTGACGTGGTCATTGGGGTGAACAGGCTTCTTGGTGCCCATCTCGCCGCCGAGCATTTCAATCGCCCGGTTGGAAATGACTTCGTTGGCATTCATGTTGGACTGCGTGCCGGAACCCGTCTGCCAGACCACGAGCGGAAAGTGATCGTTGAGCTTGCCATCGATGACCTCCTGTGCGGCCTTGATGATGGTTTCGCCAACCTGCGCATCCAGCCCGGCCAGTGCCATGTTGGTGCGGGCGGCGGCCTGCTTGACGATGCCGAGCGCACGAACGACGGATGCGGGTTGCTTTTCCCAGCCGATCTTGAAGTTTCCAAGCGAACGCTGTGCCTGGGCGCCCCAGTAACGGTCGCTTGCAACATCGATCGGGCCAAATGTGTCGGTTTCAGTGCGTGTGGCTGTCATCAGTCCTGCCTCTCCTGTGTATCCCTCCGGCAAGCCAGCTTTTCGCTTAAGGCTTTGCGCGCGGGCCGACATATAAAGGGATAGCGCAATCATGGAAAGCCTGTCGCAGCAGCCGGACACCATATTTCGCCACGGATTTGAAGCCGCGCATGGCTTGGTTCCGAAAGTCCGGCAGCGTGGCATTTGGGTCACGTTACTGGAGGCACGTAAATGACGCTGAAAGTGCCCCTGCGTGACGAAAACTTGTTTGCTCAATGATAAGAAACTAAAGAGAAATTTAACTATTCTGGCCAAACGTGGAGCCCACGCCAGCACGATTTTTTTCGTGCTGGAAACCCATGTCTGATAAAGGATCGGCCTTCTTCCGTTTCTTCCCAAAAGAAGACCAATCAGCTAGACAGACACATACTTCTCATATGCGCATCGATGAATGATGGCGCGGGACGCGGCGAGGATTACATTGAAAATCACATCAGGAAAAATATCGGCAGCATGGATCTTGGCTCTCGGTCTTTCCGTTTCGGCTGGCGTGCCAGGCACAGCCAGTGCCGTCACTCTCATGGATCTCCTGCGTGGTGGACCGGGCAAGGTTGAGCGTGAGCGTGAGCGTCAGGATCGCGGTCTTCCGGGTGTGACTCAGCCAGGCATCGCTGCCACCCGTGATGTGGACCCCGAGCCGCTGCCACGCGTGGCTGGCCCGCGTTATTACACCTACAAGGCAGACAGCACGCGCGTCATCGACAGCTCAAAGTTTTCGTCTGGTCTTGCCGGTGTCAAGGTTTCCGCAACGTCTGACGTCGCCAAGGCTGTGGAAGCCTATTACAACGCCGGTGGCGCGCCTATCTGGGTGTCGAACGGCGATCTGAGCGAACGCGCAAGCGCCGTTCTCGCATTCTTTGAAACGGTTGGTGACAGCGGTCTCAACCCTGCCGATTACGCCGTTTCCGCGCCATCGCAGGATGTGACCGCCAGCATTTCGGCAGAGCCGCAGGCGCAGGTCCAGAACGTTTCCGTAGCCGCCGAGCAGAACATTCCACCTGCGATGATGCAGTTTGAACTGGCATTGTCCGTCAAGGTTCTGACCTATGTGCAGGATACGGCCCGTGGCCGCGTCGACCCGAACAAATTGTCGGGCTACCATGACTTCAAGCGCAAGACGGTCAATCTGGCGCCTGTGCTGAAGCTTGCCAGCATGAGCCCTGACGTCGGCGCCTATCTTCGCAGCCGCGAGCCATCCAATGTTGAGTATCAGTCCCTGAAGGCGGAGCTTGTTAAGCTGCGCAACGAGGACAAGGATAACACCAACAGAATCGTGGTGCCGAACGACCTCGTTCTGAAGCCGGGCGAAAACAACGCCGAGATGGCAATGGTCGTCAAGGCCATCGAGCACCGCTCATCCGCCAGCTTGAAGACTGAACATGCCATGACATTGGCCGGATACCAGCAGACGCCGGAATACACGCCTGATCTGGTTGATCTCGTAAAGTCGTTCCAAAGCGAAAAGGGCCTGAAAGCCGATGGCGTAATTGGCCGTGCCACCGTGCGTGCCATGATCGGCGACAGCAACGAAGCCAAGATTGCGAAGCTTGAAGTGGCAATGGAACAGGTTCGCTGGCTGCCAGCAGATCTGGGTGACCGCTTCGTGTTCATCAACCAGCCCGCATTCATGGCTTACTACCATAATGAAGGGAAGGAAGATTTCGGAATGAAGGTGGTCATCGGCTCCAAGGCCAACCAGACCTACTTCTTCCAGGATGAGATCCAGACCGTGGAATTCAACCCATATTGGGGTGTTCCACAGTCCATCATCGTCAATGAAATGCTGCCTAAACTACGCCGCGATCCATCCTATCTGGATCGTCAGGGTTATGAAGTTTCCGTCAATGGACGCGCCGTGTCTTCGTCGAGCGTTGACTGGTACGGTTCGACAAACGCGATTTCCGTTCGCCAGCCACCCAGCAGCGACAATGCGCTCGGCGATCTGAAAATCCTGTTTCCGAATGCGCATGCCATCTACATGCACGACACGCCAGCCAAGAGCTTCTTTAACCGCGACATGCGCGCACTCAGCCATGGTTGCATTCGTCTGGTCGATCCACGCCGCATGGCCGCTGCCGTTCTGGGCACGACCATCGACAATGTAGACAAGCAGATTGCCGCTGGCCAGAACCGCGCAGTGCAGGTGCCAGGCAAGATCCCTGTCTATGTCGCATACTTCACAGCATGGCCGGACAAAGACGGCCACGTGCAGTATTTCGACGATGTATATGACCGCGACAGCTCTGTCATGAAGGCCTTTGACGCGACGACCAAGACGCGCTCATCGTCTATTTGACGACCAGCGAGTAAAAACGGAAAGCGCCTTGACGGGCGCTTTTTTATTATCAAAAGGCAGGGGCCATGCGGGACATTCAGACGGTAATCGATTCCATTTGCAAGCACATGCAGACTCGTCTGGGTGAGGGCAAGGTTGCCGATTATATCCCGCAACTGGCCAAGGTTGACCCCAAACAGTTCGGCATTGCCGTGACCACGGTGGAAGGCGAAACCTATGTGGCGGGGGATGCCCGGGTTCCGTTTTCCATTCAGAGTATTTCCAAGGTCTTCATGCTGACGCTTGCGTTGGGCAAAGCCGGTGAAACTGTGTGGAAGAGGGTGGGGCGCGAACCATCCGGTTCGTCATTCAACTCCATCGTTCAGCTGGAGCGAGAGGCGGGCATTCCGCGAAACCCCTTCGTCAATGCTGGCGCCATCGTCATTACGGATATGGTTCTGGCGGGACATCAGCCGCGCGAGGCCATTGGCGAATTGCTGCGTTTCATTCAGTATCTGGCCAATGACGATACGATTTCCATCGACAACTCAGTCGCAAAGTCCGAACAGACGACGGGTTTTAGAAATCTTGCGCTGGCCAACTTCATGCGCAGTTTCGGCAATCTTCACCACCCGGTAGAACATACGTTGGGCGTCTATTTCCACCAATGCGCCATTTCCATGAATTGCGTTCAATTGGCGCGGGCAGGGCTGTTTCTGGCCAATCATGGCCGCAACCCGGTCACGGGCCACTCCGTGGTATCGGACAAGCGGGCGCGGCGCATCAACGCGCTGATGCTGACGTGTGGGCATTATGATGGCTCTGGTGACTTTGCCTATCATGTCGGCCTGCCGGGCAAGAGCGGCGTCGGCGGCGGCATTCTGGTGGTCGCACCCGGGAAGGCGTCCGTCGCCGTGTGGTCTCCGGGGCTGAACGAGGTTGGCAACTCCGCGCTGGGTTCGGCTGCGCTGGAAATGCTGGCCAACGAAATGGGCTGGTCCGTATTCGGGGCTTGATCTTCGCGGCATATGCGGGCATTGCCTGAGGCAAGGACGCTTCAAACGTTCAGGACCAAGCGAGATTGCCATGACCATTGCCGCAGAAATCGATGACATGCCAGAGGGCGTCGAGCCTGATGAGCAGGGTGGTGCTCATCCGCTGTTTGCGCATGTGCCGCAATCCGTCTCGTTCAACAAGCTGCGCAAGCGCCTGCTGCGCAATGTGCGCCAGGCCTTCGATGATTTCGATATGCTGAAGGGTCAGAAGCGCTGGCTGGTGGGCTTGTCAGGCGGCAAGGACAGCTATGGTCTGCTGGCGCTGCTGTTGGATCTGAAATGGCGTGGCCTGCTGCCGGTTGAGCTCATTGCCTGCAATCTCGATCAGGGCCAGCCCAACTTTCCAAAGCATATATTGCCGGAATATCTGACCAAGATCGGCATGCCGCACCGCATCGAGTATCGCGATACTTATTCCATCGTGAAGGAAAAAGTGCCTGCGGGCGGCACCTATTGCTCGCTCTGTTCGAGGCTGCGCCGCGGTAATCTCTACCGTATTGCGCGCGAAGAAGGTTGTGATGCACTGCTTCTTGGCCACCACCGCGAAGACATTCTCGAAACCTTTTTCATGAACCTCTTTCACGGTGGGCGGCTGGCCGCCATGCCGGCCAAGCTGATGAATGATGAAGGCAACCTGATGGTGCTGCGTCCGCTGGCCTATTGCGCAGAAGACGACATGGCGAAATTTGCCGCAGCCATGGAATTTCCAATCATTCCCTGTGACCTGTGTGGGTCGCAGGACGGCTTGCAGCGAAATGCGATGAAGGACATGCTGGCGGATATCGAGCGGCGCATGCCTGGCCGCAAAGATGTGATGTTGCGCGCGATGGCGCACGTCAATCCGTCCCATCTTCTTGACCCTAAGCTTTTTGATTTCGCGGGCCTTGCTGTCACGGAGCCGTCACGCTTGGAGCTTACGTGAGCACAGCATTTCATCCTTAAAAGAAGCCCTTCATGACCATTTCCGACTCCGATCTCGATTACCTCGTTTCCATTGTCGCCGATGCGGGTGTAACTGAAATCATGCCACGCTTTCGCAACCTCAGTGCCTCTGACGTTTCGGAAAAAACCTCGGTCATCGATCTCGTCACTGAAGCTGATCTTCTGGCGGAAAAACGCATTACCGCTGCTTTGCTTGAACGTTTTCCAACAGCCCATATTGTCGGTGAAGAGGCCTATGATGCCGACCGTTCGGTCGTGCCCGCATTGGTCGATGCTCCCTTGGCTTTCGTGATCGACCCCATTGACGGCACGTTCAATTACGCCTCTGGCCTGCCAGCCTTCGGAACATTGCTGGCTGTGACCATCAAGGGTGAGACGGTTGCCGGCATCATCCATGACCCTATAATGGGTGACACGATTGTTTCCGTGAAAGGTGCTGGGGCAAGGTTGATACGCAAGAACGGCGCTGAGGCGAAACTTGATGTAGCCAAGCCGGTCGATCTTTCACAGATGGTTGGCGTGTTTTCGTGGGGGCATAGCTTCGAGGAGCGCCGCCCGGTTATCGCTGCCAACATGACGAAGGCCAAGATGGCGCTTTCGCTGAATTGCTCGGCGCACGAATACTGGCTTGTTGCCAGCGGCAAGATAGACTTCATAGGCCATGAAAAGCTGATGCCCTGGGACCATTTGGCCGGTGTGCTGACCCACCAGGAAGCTGGCGGATATACTGCTAAATTCGATGGCACGCCCTATCGTCCCGGAGATCTGGCAGGCGGTATCCTGTCCGCCCCTGACAAGGAAAGCTGGAAGATGCTGCGGCGCGAAATCGTCGGCCTATGATTTGAGACCAGTTGTAACGCATGTCGCTGGCTCTAAATGCCTCACATTGACGCGACATGCCTTGAGGAAGGAACGACCCATGACCGTGGAACTCGACATCGCATCTCTTGCCAACGCCCTGCAAGAAGCGGCGGCAGTGGAAATTCTGCCAAGGTTTCGCAATCTGGGTGAAGGCGATGTGCGGATCAAGACTGAGGCCATCGACCTTGTGACGGAAGCTGATGAGGCTGCGGAACGCCTGATCCGGGCACGCGTTGCCGAGTTCATGCCGGATGCCCTGTTTGTGGGCGAGGAAGCAGTGGCCGCTGATCCATCCCTGTTGACGAAGCTTGGCGAGGCGGATCTGGCTGTGGTGGTCGATCCCATCGACGGCACATTCAACTTCGCTGCTGGCCTGCCGCTTTTTGGCGTCATGCTGAGTGTGATTTCCAAAGGCGAGACTGTTGCTGGCCTGATCTACGATCCGATGGGCAATGACTGGGTGATCGCCGAGAAGGGTTCCGGTGCGTGGTTGTGCAGCGCCGATGGCTCACAAACCCAGATGAGCGTCGTGCCACCGCCAGAGCTTTCGCAAATGGTGGGCATTGCCAATACCGGCTATTTCGAAGGCGACGTGCGCCGCCGCCTGCTGAACAATCTGGCCGATGTGCGCCTGTTCACGAGCTATCGCTGCGCAGCGCATGAGTACCGCATTTTCTGCGGCGGCCACATGCACTTCCTGATGTACAACAAGCTGATGCCCTGGGACCACCTTGCCGGCACCCTGATTTCGCAGGAATCTGGCGCTTACGCAGCACGTCTGGATGGTTCGCCTTACCTGCCACACCATGTCGATGGCGGGCTTTTGCTGACGGCGAACGAGGAAACCTGGGAACTGCTGCGCGAGAAGATTTTCACGGTCTGAGCCAAGGCTCTGCCGTACAAACGAAAAAGGCGCGGATGTTACCATCCGCGCCTTTTCTTTATTCCGCATGTTCAATGCGTGGGTTTGTTCTGCGGCTGGAACAGGACGCCCTTTTCGCCGAGCAGTACGAACAACAGCCCCACGACCGACACGATGAAGAAGCCAGCCACCATGGGCAATGCCGTGCCGTTATAGGCCTGGCCGATGACCGCACCGATCAGCGAGCCGCCAATCGTGCTCATGAAGCCGATGACCGATGAGGCCGTGCCAGCGACGTGGCCAAGCGGTTCCATGGCCAGCGAGTTGAAGTTGGACCCGATAAGGCCGAACTGGAACATGGCGAGCGCAAACATCACGATGAAAAGTACGAATGGCATGGGCTGTGGCCCGTACATCTGTGCCAAGAGCCACACGAAGGTGATGACGATGAAGCCGATCAACGATCCATGCGACAGCTTGCGCATGCCAAAACGGCCAACGAGCTTGGAGTTGAGGAACGAGGACAACGCCATGAAGAGTGCGACGCCCGCAAAGGCGGCGGCAAACCAAGGCCCCAGTCCATAAATGCCCTTGTAAACCTGCTCCGCCGAGTTGATGAAGCCGAAGAGCGCACCAAAAATGATCGTGCTGGCTATGGTATAGCAAAGCGCTATCCGGTTGGTCAGGACGATCTTGAAGCCCTGCAAGACAGAGGCGACGGTGAGCGGACGTACATCTTCGGCATGCAGGGTTTCTGGCAAGCGAAGATACATCCACAGGGTCACGATGGCGGCAATGCCAGCCATGAAGCCGAAGATCAGGTGCCAATCACCGAAGAACAGAACGATCTGTCCGGTCCCAGGCGCGATAACGGGCACGACCATGAACACCATCATGATCAGGGACATGACTTCCGCCATCTGCCGTCCGCCATAGATATCGCGAACGATGGAAATGGTAATGACGCGCGTTGCAGCCGAGCCGATGCCCTGAATGAAGCGCAGCACGAGAAGGCCGGCAAAGGACGGCACGAAAATAACGGCAATGGACGAGAGGATATAAATCGCCAAGCCGACCAGCATGGGCGTGCGGCGACCGAAACGGTCAGCGAGCGGCCCGTAAAAGAGCTGCGAAATACCAAAGCCTATCAGATAGGCCGAGATGACATATTGACGGTGATTTTCATTGTCGACGCCAAGCGAAGCGCCGATCTCCTGCAAGCCAGGCAACATGATGTCGATTGCCAGCGCATTGAGCGCCATCAACGCCGCTGCCAGCGCGATGAATTCCGTACGCCCCATGGATATGGTGCGCGCCGGATCTGATTGTGAAGGATTTGTCACAGAATTTGTCCCAATAGAACGGCAAAGGCGTTGCTTGGGGCAACGCCTAGACAGGTTTTTAAAAGTAGGGGGGCCGGTCTGGACCGGCCGGAATCATGCCGCGCCGCGGACGCTGATACCCTGTTCCTGAAGATGGTCCTGCAGTTCGCCGGACTGGAACATCTCTCTGATGATGTCACAACCGCCGAGAAACTCGCCCTTGATATAGAGCTGAGGGATGGTGGGCCAATTGGAGTAATCCTTGATACCCTGGCGCAGATCTGCATCGGCAAGCACGTTGACGCTCTTGTACTGCACGCCGAGGTAATCAAGAACCTGAACGACCTGACCGGAGAAACCACACTGTGGAAACTGTGGGGTACCCTTCATGAAAAGCACGATATCGTTGCTCTTCACTTCTCCGTCGATCATTTCGTGAATGCCGCTCATGGCCATATCCTTTCACATGCGGTTCAAGGCCGCTGCTTCGTTTGTTCTTAGATAACACGGGAGCGCACGATTTCCAGCCGTTAATGGCAAAAAATCAAATGTGCCAAAAACCGGCGTCGTCAGATATCGAGATTTTCCGCAAATGCCGAGCGATCCTGAATGAAACGGAAACGCGCCTCGGGCTTTGAACCCATGAGATTATCAACGGCTTCGCGGGTTCCCTCAAAGTCCACATCATCGATTTCCACCCGCAAAAGCGTGCGCTTGGACGGGTCCATGGTGGTTTCCTTCAACTGCGCCGGCATCATTTCGCCAAGGCCCTTGAAGCGACCGATCTCGACCTTCTTGCCCTTGAAAACGGTCTCCATCAGCTCGGCGCGGTGCGCGTCGTCGCGGGCATAGACAGTCTTGGCACCCTGACGGATGACGTAGAGCGGCGGAACGGCCAGATAGAGGTGGCTACCGCGAATGAGCTCAGGCATCTCCTGATAGAAGAAGGTGATGAGCAGCGAGCAGATATGCGCACCGTCCACGTCGGCATCTGTCATGATGACGATGCGTTCATAGCGCAGATCCTCATCACGATATTTTGTGCGTGTGCCACAGCCCAGCGCCTGAATGAGATCGGCAATCTGCTGGTTGGCAGACAGCTTCTCGCGGCTGGCATTGCCAACGTTGAGAATTTTTCCGCGAAGGGGCAGAATGGCCTGATTAGCGCGGTTGCGCGCCTGTTTGGCCGATCCCCCAGCCGAATCACCCTCGACGATGAACAGTTCGGCACCCTCGGCAGTGTTCTGCGAACAATCCGCGAGCTTGCCGGGCAGACGCAGCTTGCGAACGGCGGTCTTGCGGTTGACTTCCTTTTCCTTGCGGCGGCGCAAACGCTCTTCGCAACGCTCGATAACCCAGTCCAGAAGCTTTGCCGCTTCATTGGGATTGCCAGCCAGATAGTGGTCGAACGGATCGCGAAGCGCGTTTTCGACGATGCGCTGTGCTTCCACCGTTGCCAGCTTATCCTTGGTCTGGCCCACAAATTCGGGCTCACGAATGAAGACCGAGAGCATGCCGACAGCCGAAATCATCACATCATCAGTGGTGATTTCGCGGGCGCGCTTGTTCTGCGTCAACTCAGCGTAGTTCTTCAGGCCCTTGGTCAGCGCAATGCGCAGGCCAGCCTCGTGGGTGCCGCCTTCGGGCGTGGGGATTGTGTTGCAATAGGAATGCAGCTGGGCATCACCGCCGTACCAGGTAACAGCCCATTCCATGGCGCCGTGGCCACCGGTCTTTTCCGTTTTGCCAGCGAAGATTTCGCGGGTGACGGTGAAGTCCTTGCCAAGCGTAGCCGCCAGATAATCCTTCAACCCGCCGGGGAAGTGGAAAACCGCCTTTTCCGGAATGTCACCATCCGGTGGCACCATGCCGGGGTCGCAGCTCCAGCGAATTTCCACGCCGCCGAACAGATAGGCCTTGGAGCGCGCCATGCGGAAAATGCGCGCTGGTTCAAACTTCGCGTGGTCGCCAAAAATTTGCGGATCGGGGTGAAAGCGAACGCGCGTGCCACGGCGATTGTGCACATCACCCAGCTCTTCCAGGCCACCCATGGGAATGCCGCGAGAAAAACGCTGGCGATAAAGCTTGCGGTTTCTGGCGACTTCCACTTCGAGAAGGTCCGACAATGCATTGACCACAGATACGCCAACGCCGTGCAGACCGCCGGATGTTTCGTAAGCCTTGCCATCAAACTTGCCGCCCGCATGCAGCTTGGTCATGATGACTTCGAGCGTGGATTTGCCCGGAACCTGCGGATGATTTTCCACCGGAATACCGCGGCCATTATCGCTGACCGTCAGAAAGCCTTGCGCATCCAGATGCACTTCGATGAAATTGGCGTGGCCAGCAACAGCCTCGTCCATCGAGTTATCGATGACTTCGGCAAAAAGGTGATGCAGCGCTTTTTCGTCCGTGCCGCCAATATACATGCCCGGCCGCATGCGCACCGGCTCTAGACCTTCGAGAACGCGAATGGAGGACGCGCCATATTCCTGTTCGGAAGACGTAGTCACAGTGGCAGGCTTCGGCGTGCTCGCAACTGCCTTTACGGCAGGCGCAGGCTTGGCCACGGCCTCCTTAGGCTCCTGTGGCATGGCTACGGGTTGGCTTGAAAAAAGATCGTTGCTATCGTCCATTGTGCCCAGTTCAATCAGAATTTGGCCATGCGAGCAGGCTTATGATCTGCCACAGACGGCAACGCATACTTGCTGCTCAAGCACGGATGATCGGTTTTCGCGTATCCGAGGATTGCGCCGCGCACGCCCGGATGGCAAGTGTTGTGGCCGAATTGAATGGGTTCCTCAAGGCATGTCCACAGCTATTTTCACCTTTTGTACTCTTATTTGCCTGTCTGTTGCCATCGTGCCAGCCTCGGCGCAAAACGCCAACGGACCTCTGAAGCCGTTCAAGGATGAGCTGTTTTCAAGCCAGACGGTACTTGCCACCGGCGATGGTGGTGCGTCACAGGTCATCGATTATCAGGAAATGCGCGATATCAACGGCCGCGATGAGACGCCGGAACGCCGCGTCAAACGGCAATATGTTGATCTTTCTCCAAAGAGATTCCAGACGCTGGAAACGATTTCTGTGGAGGGCAGGGCGCTTGATGTTGGCCGCGTTGGCCCAGCCTCCGGCCAGGCATTTACCGTGATATTTATCCACGGCCGTGGCGGAGACCGGCGGTTGGGCATGAATGACTACAGCTTCGGCGGAAATTTCAACCGGCTGAAAAACCTCGCCATTGCCAATGGCGGCACCTATTATGCGCCGAGCGCCCGCAGCTTCGACCAGAATGGCGTTGATGACATGGCGGCATTGATTGCCGAGGCAAAGGCGAAGTCCGGCGGGCGACCGGTTATTCTCGCCTGCGCCTCCATGGGCAGCTTCCTGTGTTACGGCATCAGCCGCGATGCGCAGGCCGTGGCGAATTTGAAGGGCATGGCCATTCTGGGCGGCGCGGTTGATCCCGATTTTCCCAAGAGCGCTTTTGCCAAGGCGAAAAAGCCGGTGTGGTTCACCCATGGCAGTGCAGATACCACGTATTCGGCAGAGCAGCAGGCCGCCATGTTCCGCACGCTGCTGAAGGCCGGACAGCCCGTGCGTTTCACGCTTTACCAGACGGGAACACACGGCACGCCCGTGCGCATGACGGACTGGCGCGCTGTTCTGAACTTTCTGGTTGCGCACTAAGCAGAATTCTCGCCTTGCACTCTTAAATACGTGCAGGCTGCTGAGAATTTAACCAAGGTTGTGAACCAAAAACGTTCTTTTTTGTACCAAAACGTGGGCTGAGCCTTTAAGAGAAAGAGGAATAGGCCACGAACAGGCACTCGTCATAATCGAGCGCTTTTTTAGCTAGAAGGAATGGATCGCATATGACCCCTGATGTTCGCCCGCTCGTCGCTGGAAACTGGAAGATGAACGGAACACGCGATTCGCTCGATCAGATCAAGGCGATGGCAGAGGGTGTCAAAGGTCCGCTTTCCGAGAAGGTGGATGCGCTGATCTGCCCGCCTTCGACGCTGCTCTATGTGGCGACAGCGCTGTGCGATGACAGCCCCCTTCTCATCGGCGCGCAGGATTGCCACCAGAACCCTTCAGGGGCCCATACGGGCGATATTTCCGCTGAAATGATTGCCGATTGCTTCGGCACGCATGTCATCGTCGGCCATTCCGAACGCCGCACAGATCATGCCGAAACAGACCATCTGGTGCGGATCAAGGCGACGGCTGCCTATGCGGCTGATCTGGTTGCCATCATCTGCACTGGCGAGACAGCGGATGAGCGCAAGTCTGGCCAGACGCTTGATGTGCTCAAGCGCCAGCTTGCGGGCTCCGTGCCGGATGAAGCCGTAGCTGAAAACACCGTGATCGCCTATGAGCCCGTTTGGGCCATCGGCACCGGTCTCACGCCCACCACGCAGGATGTGCGTGAGGCGCATGCCTTCATGCGCGACGAGCTTGTGAAGCGTTTCGGCGCTGAAGGGCAGGGCATGCGGATTCTCTACGGCGGCTCTGTCAAGCCAAACAACGCGCTGGAGCTGATGGGCGTCGAAAATGTGGATGGCGCGCTGATTGGCGGCGCCAGCTTGAAAGCATCCGATTTCCTCTCCATCTATGCCGCGTATGAGCAATTGACGGCTTGATATCGTCTTTCGTCTCTCAGGGGGTTGGAATACGCTTTCGCCTCATGTAAAGAGCCGCAAACTTCTTCATTGTGCTCCAAACGGGGCATGGAATGGATTGTCATGCAGAACGTACTGATTGTTATTCATCTCATGATCGTGCTGGCGCTCGTCGGCGTGGTCCTGATCCAGCGGTCCGAGGGCGGTGGTCTTGGTATCGGCGGCGGCTCGGGCTTCATGTCCGCACGCGGCACCGCAAATGCCCTGACGCGCGCAACGGCCATCCTCGCGGCTTTGTTCTTCGCAACATCGCTCGGCCTTGGCCTTCTCACACGCTACGAATCGCGTCCCACAGATATTCTGGATCGTATTCCGGCCACGCAAGGCCAGGGTAACGGCATTCTGGATACGCTTGGGCCTTCGTCGTCCACGCCTGCAGCACCTGCACAGAACGGCGTCCCATCGTCCACGAATGGTGCCGCTGCACCGGCAACGCCCGCTGCACCGGCAACGCCCGCTGCTCCGGCACCGGCCACGCCCGCTCCGGCAAATCCAAACGCAGTTCCAACCGGTCAGTAAACCCGGTTGATGCATAACGCTCCGGCAGGCCAAAAGCCTGCCGGTTTTCTTTTGTTCATATTCCGGCCAGGCTTTGCCCTTCATCAACAGGTGAATGCGGGCTTTCAGAAATTTGGGCTGGCGGAATCACTCTTTTAAAGGTAAGCGGTAAATCCCATGGCGCGATATGTATTCATCACAGGCGGCGTGGTCTCCTCACTTGGTAAGGGCATTGCGGCCGCAGCACTCGGAGCGTTGTTGCAATCCCGTGGTTACCGGGTGCGGCTTCGCAAACTTGACCCCTATCTCAATGTCGATCCCGGTACCATGAGCCCCACCCAGCACGGTGAGGTGTTCGTGACCGATGACGGCGCGGAGACGGACCTCGATCTCGGTCACTACGAACGCTTCACGGGGCGCTCGGCTACCAAGACCGATAACATCACCACGGGTCGGATCTACAAGAACATCATCGACAAGGAACGGCGCGGCGATTATCTCGGCGCGACGGTGCAGGTCATTCCGCACGTGACCAACGAGATCAAGAATTTCGTGACGGAAGGTAACGAGGAATACGATTTCGTCATCTGCGAAATCGGCGGCACGGTGGGCGATATCGAAGCCATGCCGTTCATGGAAGCGATCCGTCAGGCCAAGAACGACCTGCCACGCGGCACGGCCATCTTTGTGCATCTGACGCTGATGCCTTACATTCCGGCAGCCGGCGAGTTGAAGACGAAGCCTACTCAGCACTCCGTCAAGGAATTACAGGCGCTTGGCATTCACCCGGATATCTTGCTGGTACGTGCTGACCGGGAGATTCCCGAAGCTGAACGCCGCAAGCTTTCGCTGTTCTGCAACGTGCGTCCTTCCGCCGTTATTCAGGCGCTGGATGTTGCCAATATTTATGACGTTCCGATTGCCTACCACAAGGAAGGCCTCGACAACGAGGTTCTGGCTGCATTCGGCATCGAGCCTGCGCCCAAGCCACGCCTTGAGCAGTGGGAAGAGGTCTGCAACCGCATTCACACGCCGGAAGGCGAGGTAACGATTGCCATCGTCGGCAAATATACTGGCCTGAAGGATGCGTATAAGTCTCTGATTGAGGCGCTGCACCATGGTGGCTTTGCCAACCGCGTGAAGGTCAAGCTGGAATGGATCGAGTCGGAGGTCTTCGAAAAGGAAGATCCTGCACCCTATCTGGAAAAGGTCGACGCCATTCTCGTGCCCGGTGGGTTCGGTGAACGCGGCTCTGAAGGCAAGATCCGCGCAGCACAGTTTGCCCGCGAGCGTCAGGTTCCTTATTTCGGCATTTGCTTCGGCATGCAGATGGCGGTCGTGGAAGCGGCGCGCAATCTCGCTGGCATCGCGAACGCATCGTCTACCGAATTCGGCACCACGCAGGAACCAGTCGTTGGCCTGATGACTGAATGGGTGAAGGGTAACGAGCTTGAAAAGCGCAATGCGGCTGGCGATCTCGGCGGTACGATGCGTCTCGGCGCTTACAAGGCTAAGCTCAAGAAAGATACGCGGATTGCCGATATCTACGGCTCCACGGATATTTCCGAACGCCACCGCCACCGCTATGAAGTGAACGTTGATTACAAGGACCGCCTCGAAAACTGCGGCCTCGTCTTCTCCGGCATGTCTCCGGATGGCGTTCTGCCTGAAACGGTGGAATACCCGGATCATCCATGGTTCATCGGCGTGCAGTACCACCCCGAGCTCAAAAGCCGCCCATTGGACCCGCACCCTCTTTTCGCCAGCTTCATTGAAGCGGCCTTGGAGCGCAGCCGGTTGGTTTGAGGCATCCGTGTGCTGAGATCAAAATGCAGAAGGCCGCAGCGATGCGGCCTTTTTTTGTTGAGTTCATTCACGGCATATCTGCCGTTGAGCGCTAGGCCTGACCAATAGCGATGACTGGCCTGATGGCGCCGAAAAGGGCTTTCGCGAATATCCCATAAATTTTAAGAGTATTTAAATGGTCGCTGTTTAGTCGTTAACCAGACAGGTTCACCGAGCCGCGATGATTGCGAGCGATGGTTGTCATCAATCATCAAAATGCCGATTTCTCCGTAGTAGCGCTGGCTTAGACCAGTGAGCGCGTTCTTGCGTGCTGCTACGCGTTTGGCGATCAATAGGGCTCTCAGAAAATAATGTCATTTCTTAAAAACGCGAGCATACGCGCGAAGATACTCGCTCTCGTCCTGCCCTTGTGTGTTGTAGGGTTGAGCGCGACGGCTTTTATGGCAAATAGCTTCAAGAATGCAGATAAAAGCTACACGGATTTTATATCCAATGACATGGCCGGTGTTACGGCGATGTCTCGCGCGAATAGAAATCTTGCCGCTACGGCCTATAGCGCTTACCAAACCTTGGCCTATGGTCGTGACACTGGTGGCATGAAGGCAGCAGTAGCGCTTTATGCTGATGCCAAAGCCAAGCTCTTTGATCGGCTGGAAACGACGGCAAAACTTCTGCCCGCAGAAAAGCAAACTATTGACGCGTTCATTTCCAGGTCAAAAGATGTGGTTGCTTTGACCGATGAGGCCGTCAAGCTGGGCGCGAACGATCAGGATGCTGCTGCCAACACCGCTCTGGCGAAAGCAGATTTGTTGATCGGGCCGCTTGCAGCAGATGCAGCCAAATTCCTGGATAAGGTGATGACTGATGTGGCAAGCAGAAGTCACGCACTGAGCGATCAGACTGGCTCAACGATCCTGTGGTCGCTGGCAATTGTCGGTCTCACATTCGCGCTTGGCATCATTGCTTCGCTCGTGGTTGCTGCCAAGGGCATTACCACGCCGATTTCGAGCTTGTCCAAGCGCATGATAACGCTGGCCAATGGCCAAACAGATGCGCCAGTTGATGGGCAGGATCGCAAAGACGAAGTCGGACAAATGGCGCAGGCTGTTGCAGTGTTCCGTACCAATGCGCTGGAAACCATTCGCCTTGAAACGGAAGCCGAAGCAAACCGCAGCATGTCTGAAAAAGAACGTGCAGCCAATGAAGCGCAGAAGGCTAAGGATGCTGAAGAAACGCAGTTTGCTGTCGATAATCTGGCCAAGGCACTCAACCGCCTGGCGGACGGCGATGTTGCCTATCGCATTGAGACACCATTCGCTGCGCATCTCGATACGCTTCGCGCAAATTTCAACAGTTCGGTCGGCAATCTGAACGACGCTCTGCGTGCTGTTGGACAGAACGCCCGTGGAATTGACGCCGGTGCGAACGAAATCCGCTCCGCCGCTGATGATCTTTCCAAGCGCACCGAGCAGCAGGCAGCCTCTGTTGAACAAACAGCTGCCGCACTGGAAGAGATCACCACAACGGTGAAAGACAGCAGCAGCCGTGCAGAAGAAGTCGGCCATCTTGTTTCCAAGGCCCGTCAAGGCGCTGAAAAGTCCGGCGACGTCGTTCGTCAGGCCGTGACCGCCATGAACGAGATCGAACGCTCCTCGGGTGAAATCACCAACATCATCAGCGTTATCGATGAGATTGCGTTCCAGACCAACCTTCTTGCCCTGAACGCCGGTGTCGAAGCCGCGCGTGCCGGTGAAGCAGGCAAGGGCTTTGCGGTTGTTGCGCAGGAAGTTCGCGAACTTGCGCAGCGTTCCGCCAAGGCCGCCAAGGAAATCAAGGCATTGATCACTACATCCGGCGAGCATGTCCGCTCTGGCGTCAACCTTGTTGGCGAAACCGGTCGTGCGCTTGAGGTGATTGTCAGCGAGGTTCAGGAAATCAACCGCCACATCACCGCGATTGTTGAATCGTCGCGTGAACAGTCGGTCGGTCTTCAGGAAATCAACACTGCCGTCAACACGATGGATCAGGGCACGCAGCAGAACGCGGCCATGGTCGAGCAGTCCACAGCTGCCAGCCACAGCCTTGCGAAGGAAGCCGCATCTCTCAACCAGTTGCTGGCGCGCTTCAATGTTGGAAACAGCGAAGGCGCAAGCCGGAGTGTTCCAACTGCCCCGGCACCAAAGGTTGCGTCCAACCACTCAAGACCCGCAGCATCACCAGCGCGCGCCCTCGGCCGCAAGATCGCCAGCGCCTTCGGCGGCGGTGCATCGTCTGCCGCAGTCGCACCGGACACGTGGGAAGAGTTTTAAGCTCTTGTGCGAATCCAACGGCTAGTGCGCTCCACGGCACACGGCCAACACAATAAGTGAAATACAAAGGGCCGCAGTGATGCGGCCCTTTTGTATTGAAGTACGGTTTGCGCCAAAGGAAGCCATAGATGGTTCTGATGGTTTCGTGCTATTGGCATCCAGGTTTTGAAACTAGCACCTATCCTCGGTTACAGCATACGGGGTCTACACGAGTAAGGATCGAGCATTGGCCCGCAAGAATAGAGATGAATTCGTTTCATGGGACGAGCCTGCGCCTGAGCCGGTATTCTGCCCGATGTGCGAGCGCGTTATCCCGGAGGATCAGAGAGACGAGCATCATCTCGTTCCCAAGAGCAAAGGTGGAAAGAAAACAGTTTCCCTGCACCGTATCTGCCACGACCAGATACATTCGATCTTTACCGATGCCCAACTCGCCAAGAAGTTTTCGACGATCGAAGCCATTTTGGAAGATCCTGCGGTGGAGACATTCGTGACTTGGGTGAGAACCAAGCCGCCAGGCTTTTCGGATTCTGCAAAAGAATCACGTCAGTCATTCCGTCGAGGCCGCTAGTCGTACCCGGCTAGAGTTACAGCCGGGATAGAATGCTGCCTTAACGGAAACGCGCCACAAGCGGACCTCGTTGAGGCCGGGCAATCGTAAACACCTGCCAGAATTTGGCGCTTTCCTTTCGCAATAAGACATTCGCGCGTCGTGTCGTCACCATCATTGGCAGGACCGATCGTCTATAACATCGATTATCTGCGGGTCTTACTTGGGAGCGAGTTGGACATGAACCCGGCACATGATCGTCTTGTTGGCATCTACATGGTGATAGCTTCAGCGGTGATGTGGAGCACAGCCGGCCTTTTCGTGCGCATGGCGGATATGGATGTATGGTCCATGGTTGCCTGGCGCTCGGGCTTTGCGGCAATCAAGCTCGGGGCCTTCCTGCTTGTTAGACAGAGGACCACCAAGCGGCATCCGCCAAAGACCTTTGGGCTACCAGGTGTTGCGGCATGCGTGGTGTCAGCCGTCACGGCGATAAGCTATATTGCCTCACTGCAATGGACGACCGTGGCTAATGTCATGACGGTCTATGCCACTCTGCCCTTCGTGGCGACAGGCATTGCCTTTGTGTGGTTGCGAGATCAGGTGACGTACCGCTTTGTCATCGCAGGTTGCGTCGCTTTCATAGGGGTGGCGATTTCAGCTGGCGCGGCGGTTTCGGCAACCGATTTCATTGGAATCCTTGCGGCGTTTCTCATGACCGCCGGTTGCGCGACGCAGATTGTCATCGCTAAGCGTTTTCCCAGTATGGATTCCACGCTGATGACGGTCTGTGCGGCTATCTTATGTTTATGTGTTGCTCTGCCCTTCATGCAGTTTTCGCTTCCTGCACCAACACAGCTTATCGCCTGCGCTTTGTACGGCGTCCTGACGACAGGCGTGGGCTATATTCTCCTGCTCCTAGGCTCTCGTCGCGTCGGCTCCGGGGAAGCTGGTCTGCTTTCAATGCTCGATGTTGTGCTCGGCCCTCTTTGGGTCCTGCTGTTCTATAACGAGTATATCTCGCTTCCTGTTCTGGCTGGCGGGGCGGTCGTGCTGACAGCCGTAGTTTGGTACCTGATAGCAGACCGCAAGACGGTCGCTGCAGCGGCTTCAACCACGCCTTAGGGCCAAGGGGCAGGATCAGGATTTCTAAACCAACGAAAGAAAGTGCGCGCCTACCTCAGCCTCACCACTAAACACTCGCCACCAGCCTGCAACTCCTCAGCAAACGGCGCACGCACAATCAGGCAATCCGAGCCTGCCATGATCTTCATCATCGAGGAATCCTGCTTCGTGAAGGTTTCGACGATGGGTTGGCCGTTTTCGTGGCCGATGATGCGGGCGCGCAGATAGTCCTGGCGCTGGTCGTTGGCTTTCAGCGTGGTGGCGGTTCGAGCGGTCATTTCGCGGGAGGTGGGCTTGCGGTGGCTGAGTTTTTGGATGAGTGGTTCCAGAAAAAGGAGGCTGCACACGAGGCTGGCGACGGGGTTGCCGGGCAGGCCCAGCACCTGCATTTTGTCGATACTTCCGACCATCAGCGGCTTGCCGGGGCGCATGGCGATGCGCCAGAAATCCAGTGCCATGCCCTGCGCTTTGAGTGCGGCCTGAACGAGATCATGATCGCCAACCGATGCGCCGCCAAGCGTGACCAGCACGTCGGCTTTGGCGGCGATGGCCTTGTCGATGGCTGCACAGATGAGAGCTTCGTTATCGACCACGATTCCGAGGTCGAGAATGTTGGCACCGGCCTTCCGCGCTAATGCGGCGACGCCGAATGTGTTGGAGGCGACGATTTGCGCCGGATTGGGCGTGCCGCCGGGCGGCACGAGTTCATCGCCGGTGGCGAGTATAGCCACAAGCGGTTTGTGAAACACCGGCAGCGACGCATGGTTCATGGCAGCGGCGAGGGTGATATCTGTGAAAGTCAGTTCCGTTCCGGCCTTGAGAACGGTTTCTCCCTCGGCAAAATCCTGCCCACGAGGACGGATATGTCGCCCCTCGGTGACTTGGAAAGTCGTGCGGATTTGGCCCGCGTCAAGCACCTCGGCATCTTCCTGAATGAGAACGGCGTCGGCACCTTCTGGCAATGGTGCACCGGTGAAAATGCGCACGGCCTCGCCTTCGCTAACGCGACCCGCAAAGGCGTGTCCTGCCGCGGCTTCACCGATAACTGTCAGCACGGAGCCGATCTGCGGGGCATCCACAGCCCGCAGCGCGTAGCCATCCATGGCAGAGGCATGAAACGGTGGCTGGGTGAGGCGGGCTTGCAGATCATGCGCAAGCACGCGCTGGTCTGCGCTCTCAAGCGGTACGGTTTCCACTGAGGTGATGGGGGTCGCCGCAGCCAGCAATCGGCTTTGAGCCTCCGCAACGGGCAAAAGAGGTTTCATGTGGTGTGTCCTCTTCCTTGTGGGAGCGATGCAGGTTGCAGAACTATGAGACGCCTTACGCCTTGTAGTGGCCGGATTTGCCGCCGGTTTTTTCCAGAAGGCGAATGGAGCCGATTTCCATGCCCTTATCAGCGGCCTTCGCCATATCGTAGATTGTGAGGCACGCGACGGATACGGCGGTCAGGGCTTCCATCTCGACGCCCGTCTTGCCGGAAAGCTTGACGGTCGCTTGTACGCGCAGGCCGGGCAGGGCGTCATCCTCGGTAATATCGACCAGGATTTTCGTCAGCAGCAGCGGATGGCAGAGCGGAATGAGGTTCGAGGTCTGCTTGGCGGCCATGATGCCAGCCAGCCGCGCTGTGCCAATGACATCGCCCTTCTTGGCGTTGCCTTCGCGGATCAGCGTCAGCGTCTCAGGTTTCATCTTCACGAAACCTTCGGCGACTGCAACGCGGGTGGTTTCGGCCTTTTCGCCGACATCGACCATGTGGGCTTCGCCGGAGGCACCGATATGCGTGAGCTTCGCGTCGTCGCTCATTCCGCAGCCATCGCGTTTTCGCCATTCAGCAGCGCACGCGTGGCGGCCGTTACATCGGTCTTGCGCATTAGGCTTTCGCCGACGAGGAATGTCGTGATGCCCGATGTCTGAAGGCGCTTGCAGTCTTCGTATGTAAAGATGCCGCTTTCACCGACAAGCAACTTATCCGCCGACACCATGGACGCCAAACGCTCGCTGACATCAAGGCTGACCTCGAATGTGCGCAGGTTGCGATTGTTGACGCCGAGAAGCGGAGAGGCGAGTTTGAGTGCCCGCTCTGTTTCTTCCTCGTCATGCACTTCCACCAGCACATCCATGCCAAGCGAGAAGGCTTCGTCTTCAAGACGCTTTGCTTCATCATCGGAAAGAGATGCCATGATGAGCAGGATGCAATCAGCACCCCAGGCGCGGGCCTCATGCACCTGATAGGTCTCGAACATGAAATCCTTACGAAGCGCGGGCAGGGAACAGGCGTTGCGAGCGGCTGTCAGAAATTCTGGCGCGCCTTGAAAGCTCGGCGTATCAGTCAACACGGATAGGCAGGCCGCGCCGCCAGCTTCATAGGCTTGCGCGAGCGAAGGCGGATCGAAATCCGGGCGGATGAGACCCTTGGATGGGCTCGCCTTCTTGATTTCGGCAATCAGGCCGAAGGCACCGTCGGCCTGCTTGCGCTTCAACGCATTGTAGAAACCGCGCGGCGGCGTCTGGTCAGAAGCCATCGCCTTGAGATCATTAAGTGAAACCCGGGCCTTGGCCGCCGCGATTTCCTCGCGCTTATAGGCTTCGATCTTCTTCAGAATGTCGCTCATGGCTTTGCCCTATTCTTCGTTCGAAACGGCAATCAGCCTGTCCAGCGCAGCCGCAGCTTTGCCTTCGTCCAGGGATGCGCTCGCGATTTTCATGCCTTCAGCCAGCGTTCCGGCCTTGCCGGAAACAACCAGCGAGGCTGCCGCGTTGCAAAGAGATACGTCGCGATAGGCATTTTTGTGACCAGCCAGAACTTCGCGCAGCGCCGCCGCATTGGCAACGCCATCGCCACCCTTGAGGTCATTGATGCTGGCGGGTTCGACGCCGAAATCCGCAGGCGTCAGATCGAATGTTCTGATGTTGCCGTTTTCCAGCGCCGCGACATGGGTGGTGCCTGTCGTGGTGATTTCGTCCAGACCATCGCCATGCACGACCCAGACCGATTCTGAGCCAAGATCACGCAGCACTTCGGCCAAGGGCACAAGCCAACGTGGGGCAAATACGCCAAGCAACTGCTTTTTGGCGCCCGCCGGATTGGAGAGCGGGCCGAGCAGGTTGAAGATTGTGCGGGTGCCAAGCTCGACGCGGCTTGGGTTCACGTGGCGCATGGAGGAATGGTGACGCTGGGCGAACATGAAGCCCAGACCGGCCTCGGTCACGCAGCGGGTGATCAATTCTGGCTCAATATCGAGCTTCACGCCGAGCACCGAGAGGGCATCAGCCGTACCGGATTTCGAGCTCAAGGCCCGGTTGCCGTGCTTGGCAACTGGTACACCAGCTCCAGCCACAATGATGGAGGCCAGTGTGGAGATGTTATAGGTGCCGAGACCATCGCCGCCCGTGCCGACAATATCCATGGCATCGGCGGGTGCCGTGACAGGCAGCATGCGCGAGCGCATGGACGAGACCGCGCCGACGATTTCATCCACCGTTTCACCGCGCACCCGCAAGGCCATGAGGAAAGCGCCGATTTGCGATGGCGTTGCCTCGCCGGACATCAGCACGTCAAAAGCCTGACGTGCCTCTTCCCGGTTCAGGCTTTCGCCATTGGCAACTTTCGCAATCAGCGGCTTCAATTCAGCCATGTCGTCACGCCCCCTGGTCTACGATTTTAGTAAGCAGCCGTCATAGCCTGATCTGCCGCAGCCTGATTGATGGTCACACCATAATCATTCTGCAACCGGTTGACCATCTGGTCGAGCATGTCGTCGCCAGCGGCACTTGCCATGGCTGTGACCTGCTGATCGCTATCTGCAAGCGCTTCGGTCGAGGTGCTGGTGTTGACTTCGGTGACCTTGAACAGGATGCGGCTGGAACCTTCAGTATCCGGCGCGGTGCCGACGAGGCCATCTGCGCCCGCGAAGACAGCTGCCACGGCCTGCTGGCCGAGAACGGCATCTTCACTTGTGCGGCGAAGGCCCATCTTGTTTTCAACGGAAAGGCCCATCTCGCCGGCAATTGCAGCAAGGGTTTCGCCCTTTTCAGCGCGCGCCTTCAACTCGTCCGCCTTTGCCGCAAGTGCTGTGCGCTGCTGCTCGGCAGTCCAGTCGGCTACAACCTGCTCCTTGACTTCGCTCAAGGTACGGTCACGCGGTGGCGTAACCTGCTGGAGGTCAAACCACACATAGCCATCACGACCGATATTGACGGCTGGCGCATCCGCACCTTGCTCAGCCTTGAACACTTCAGCAACCAGGGCAGGGGTCGGCAGGCTCTCGATAGGGTTGCCCTTCTCGTCTTCGCCCTTTTCATCGATGGCGTTGACAGTGACGGGCGTCAGCTTGAGCTGCGTTGCCGCGTCGCTCAGCGAAGAACCGCCGCCGCGCAGATCTTCGTAGCGGTCATGAACATTGTTCAGCTCTTCCGCTGCATTTGTCGTGGCGAGGTTGGTGCGAATTTCTTCCTTCGCCTCATCCAGCGTCTTCATGCTTTCATTCTTGATGCCTGTGACGCGCAGGATGACCGGGCCAAATGCGCCATCGACCACAGGCGAAACGCCGCCATCCTTCTGGATAGCAAAAGCTGCCTCAGCAATGGACTGATCTGGCACGGTGTCTTTCGTGAACTCGCCAAGGGTTACGTCTTCAGGGCGCTTGCCCTGATCCTTCACCACCTGATCGTAGGTCGTGGTGCCAACGCGAATCTGCGTTGCAGCGGCTTCCGCCATTTCCTTGTCGGTAAAGGTCAGCTGCTCGATGGTGCGGCGACCAGCCGTGCGGAAATTGTCTTTGTTCGCATTGTAAAAATCGGAAATCTGCTGATCGGTGATTGCGGCCTGATCGGCAATATCGGAAGGCTCAAGCTTCACATAGGTGAACTTGCGATATTCCGGAGCGCGGTACTGCGCCTTGTTCTTTTCGAACCATGGAGCAAGAACGTCGTCGCCTGGTGCCTTAACCGGATCGATATTGGCGTTGGAGAGCAGCACATAGTCAATCGAGCGCTGTTCATCGCGATACTGCTTCAGCGCATCCACCAGCACCTTCGGTGCGGTGAAACCATCCGAAATCGCATCAACGATCTGCCCGCGTACGGCAACCTTGCTGCGTTCTTCGACGTAGTCGTCTTCATTGAAGCCGGCACCACGCAGGCGCTGGCTAAACAGAGCGCGGTCAAACTGGCCGCCCGGAGCCTTAAAGGCAGGATCGTCCGCAATCAGCGTGGCGAGGCGGTCTTCCGAAAGCCCGAGATTCATGTCCGATGCGAGCTGATCAAGTGCAGCACCTGCGGATAGCTGGCTGAACACCTGACGGTCGATTCCAAACGCCTTGGCCTGTTCCGTCGTCAGCCGCGTGCCGAACTGGCGGCCCACATCTGCGAGCTGGCGCTGATAGGCAAAACGAAACTCGTTCTGCGTGACCGCCTGGTCCCCAACTGTCACGACAGAATGCGAGTTAGGAGACACCAGAGATGCGGAAACGCCCCACACGCCGAAGGAAAGAACGAGAAGGAGAAGAAGGATCTTCGCCGCCAGGGTACGAGAAGCATTTCTCAGGGAATCGAGCATCGTTATGCAAACCTCACAATATCAGCCCGTTATGCCGGGTCTATGGGGCTTCCTTAAATCAATCCACTTTGAAATTGAAGGCTAAATACCGCTGAAAATGGCGCAAGCTCAAACGAAGGCGTGAGTGGGAGCAATTGCGCGGCCCAAACAGGCGCAACCACGTGGGCGGGCACAAAAAAACCGCCTCGGATCAGGCGGTTTTGTAGGCGAGGTAGACAAATCCAGCCGTGACGGCCTTAAAAGGATTTGCTGCGCTCAAGCATTTTTCTGAACTGCTCGTCTTCTTTCTTGGACTCGATCACGGCTGTCATGACAGACGCTACGAACATGGCACTGATGAGGGCTGCAAGCAAAGTCAAGAAAGTAAACATGGAGAATCTCCAGAAAAGTGGATGATTACTCCCGCTCGATCAATAGTAATTCATATATTGAGTGCGGGATGTGAGCTGTGGAAAGTCCGGGCCGTTCTGAGCCGACTTTTCGCTGTGAAGGCTGAACATGACGGCGACCATCGCGATAACCAGCATGGTCCAGGCTGTGCTGATGACGCCAATTTTAGCCGAAGTAGACTGTTTTTCTTTGGAAAACATGTGCTTGTTCCTTACCTGCGATTTCAACGCGCAATCTCTGATCCGGTTCCGCGTTATTGTTAAAAATCGATTAGCATTGCGCCTCTGAAGCGTTGTTGAATGCTTCGTTCATCTGCCGTTCAGAAAATCGGCAGTTTGCGTCAATCCATGAAAACGTATTCGACAGCAAAAGATGTTGCGATTGTCAGCATCATCATGAACACCAGCATTTCCGTCTCCGTGAGGGCATCTTGCCCGTTCGCCATTCGATGAGACCTTTATAGTGGCCTGCTTTGAAGCCGCGCTGAACGGGGTATTCATGTGATGTTCACTCCGCAGTTTGGCCGTTGAGGCAAGCTTACGGTCTTGCGAAGACCGGGCTTCCATGACAAAAGGCGGCACAACCAACGTTAAGTATCGGGAGCGATATGACGATTGCCTTTTACCCCGGATCATTTGATCCGATGACCAACGGACATCTGGATATATTGATCCAGGCGTTGAACGTTGCGTCAGAGGTTATCGTTGCTATCGGCATTCACCCCGGCAAGTCGCCCATGTTCAGCTTCGAGGAACGGGCTGACCTTATTCGTCGCTCGATGAACGATGCTTTGCCGGAAGCGGGCACGCGTCTACGGGTCGTCTCATTTTCCAATCTGGTCGTGGATGCCGCTCGTGAAAATGGCGCGACGTTGCTGGTGCGTGGCCTGCGCGATGGCTCTGATCTCGACTATGAAATGCAGATGGCCGGTATGAACAGCCAGATGGCGCCGGATATTCAGGCGATCTTTCTGCCTGCGGCAACGGCATCACGGCCCATTACCGCCACATTGGTTCGTCAGATCGCAGCAATGGGCGGTCGTGTAGAGTCCTTCGTGCCGAAAGCTGTGCTTGAAGCCCTTAACAGCAAGCTGAAACGCTAGTTCAGCCATTATTCTGGAGCCAATTCCAATGAAACTGCTTCGCTATGCCTTTGCCGGCGCACTTTTTGTCAGCGCCGTTGCTGCCAGCACATTCGCTTCTGCTGCTGAATTTCTGACGATCCAGCTGAAAGACGGCCCCGTCGTCATCCAGCTCGCGCCCGAAGTTGCGCCAAAGCACGTTGCGCAGATCAAAGCGCTGGCTGAAAAGGGTGCCTATGACAATGTCGCGTTCCACCGCGTCATTCCAGGCTTCATGGCCCAGACGGGTGATGTGCAATACGGCAATATGGCCAAATCCTTCGATGCCCAGCGCGCAGGAACAGGCGGCTCGGACCTTCCGGACCTTCCCGCCGAGTTTTCCAAGACACCGTTTGAGCGCGGCACGGTTGGCATGGCCCGCTCTCAGAGCCCCAACTCTGCCAACTCGCAGTTCTTCATCATGTTCGATCAGGGTTCGTTCCTGAACGGACAATACACCGTTGTCGGCCAGGTTGTATCCGGCATGGAATTTGTCGACAAGATCAAGAAGGGCAAAGGCGGTAACGGCGAAGTTTCCGATCCTGACCGCATGGTCAAAGTTACCGTCGGCAAGAAATAAAACCGGGCGAAGACGCCAAAACTAGGAGAAATATCATGACCGAGATCAAAGATCCCGAAAACACCCTCATCATGGAAACCACCAAGGGTAAAGTTGTCATTTCACTGTTGCCGGACGTAGCTCCTGGCCACGTTGCTCGCATCAAGGAACTGGCAACTGAGAAGGCCTATGATGGCGTCGTGTTCCATCGGGTAATCAACGGCTTTATGGCGCAGACCGGCGATGTGAAATTCGGCAAACAGGGTGAAAGCCTCAGCCGGGCCGGTACGGGCGGCTCCGATAAGCCGAATCTGAAAGCTGAGTTTTCCAATGTAAAACACCTCCGCGGTGTTTGCTCAATGGCGCGCTCCAGCGATCCAAATTCGGCCAACTCGCAGTTCTTCATCTGCTTCGACGATGCAACATTCCTGGACAAGCAGTACACCGTGTGGGGCCAGGTCATCGAAGGCATGGAGAATGTCGATCTCATCACGAAGGGTGAGCCGCCGAAGAACCCTGATTCCATCGTTTCCATGCGCCTTGCTTCTGAAGCTTAAGCGTAGGATATAGACATTTAGCCCGCCTCGCAGGCAACTGCGGGGCGGGTTTTGATATTCAAGAGCCCCATCATGCGTGTAGACCTTTTCGACTTCGACCTTCCAGATGAGAATATTGCGCTTCGCCCGGCCAATCCGCGCGACATTGCGCGTTTGCTTGTGGTCGATCCGAATGCGGACGGCATGACGGACCATCAGGTTTTCGATCTTCCCGGTTTTCTGAAACCCGGCGATGCGCTGGTGTTCAACGATACGCGGGTGATTCCCGCCCAGCTAGAAGGTGTGCGGCTGCGCGAGGGTGCGCCGGAAACGGCTGTTTCCGCCACGCTGCATTTGCGTGTTGATGCCAGCCGCTGGAAGGCTTTCGCGCGACCCGGCAAGCGCATCAAGCAGAATGATCGTATCCGCTTCGGTTACGAGCGCGACAATGCCTGCGGTCTGGCGTTTCTGGAGGCGACGGTTGAGGAGAAAGGCGAGGAGGGTGAAATCACCCTGCTTTTCGATTTGTCCGGTCCGGCGCTTGATGAAGCCATCGCATCTGTCGGCCATATTCCGCTTCCGCCTTACATCGCGGCCAAGCGTCCAGAAGATGCGCAGGACCAGACGGATTACCAGACCATCTATGCCCGCGAAAAAGGTGCTGTTGCGGCACCCACGGCTGGCCTTCATTTTACGCCCGAGCTTTTCGAAAAGCTCGATCAGGCCGGTGTGGAACGCCACTTCGTGACGCTGCATGTGGGCGCGGGCACGTTTTTGCCCGTCAAGGCTGATGACACCGAGGAGCACAAGATGCACCTTGAAATCGGCTATGTATCCGAAGAGACGGCAGTGAAGCTGAATGCTGTCAAGGCGCGGGGCGGGCGCATCATCTGCGTCGGTACCACCTCGCTACGCCTGATCGAGAGTGCGGCGACCGATGAAGGCCAGATCAAGCCTTGGTCCGGTCCGACAGGCATTTTCATAACGCCGGGATATCGCTTTAAGGCGGTCGATATTCTGATGACGAATTTTCACCTGCCGAAATCCACGCTGTTCATGCTGGTCTCAGCGTTTTGCGGGCTGGAGACGATGCGCAAGGCCTATGCCCACGCGATCTCGACCGGCTACCGTTTCTATTCCTATGGCGATTCCAGCCTGCTTTTCCGGAAGAACTGATGCAAGAGAACTTTACCTTCACCCTCAAAGCAACCAGCGGCGGCGCGCGCCTTGGCGAAGTGGCCATGCCACGCGGCGTCATCCGCACACCGGCATTCATGCCGGTCGGCACGGTTGGCACCGTCAAGGCCATGTATCTGGATCAGGTGCGCGATCTGGGTGCGGATGTCATTCTGGGCAATACCTACCACCTGATGCTGCGGCCCGGCGCAGAGCGCGTGGCGCGACTGGGCGGCCTGCACGAGCTGATCCGCTGGCCGCACCCGATCCTGACCGATAGCGGCGGGTTTCAGGTCATGTCGCTCTCGGGGCTGCGCAAGCTTGATGAGAAGGGCGTAACGTTCAAAAGCCATATCGATGGCTCTTCTCACCACATGTCACCGGAACGCTCAATCGAGATTCAGGGGCTGCTGGGTTCTGATATCCAGATGCAGTTGGACGAATGCATTGCGCTGCCAGCCGAGCGCAAGGAAATCGAGCGTGCCATGGAAATGTCGCTGCGCTGGGCAGAGCGTTGCCGCGTGGCGTTCGGCGAACAACCGGGCAAGGCGATGTTCGGCATCGTGCAGGGCGGCGACCAGCCAGATCTGCGCATACGCTCAGCTGAAGCATTGAAGCAGCTTGATTTGAAGGGTTACGCAGTTGGCGGCCTTGCTGTGGGCGAGCCGCAAGAAGTGATGCTGGGAATGCTCGACATTACCGTTCCCGCTCTTCCAAGCGAAAAGCCGCGTTACCTGATGGGCGTGGGAACACCGGACGATCTGCTGAAATCCGTGGCACGTGGCATCGATATGTTCGATTGCGTCATGCCGACACGCTCAGGCCGTCATGGTCTGGCCTTCACGCGCCGCGGCCGCGTCAACCTTCGCAATGCCCGCCATGCGGAAGACATGCGTCCGTTGGACGAACAGTCCAACTGCCCGGCATCGAGGGATTACTCTCGCGCCTATCTGCACCATCTTTCGCGCTCCAACGAAGCGCTGGGCGGCATGCTGCTCTCCTGGCACAATCTCGCTTACTATCAGGAACTGATGCAGGGCATCCGCAAATCCATCGAAGAGGGCCGCTTCGCGGATTTCTACGCCGAGACCATTGAAATGTGGGCAAAAGGCGATATCGATCGCCTATGATGTCATTTATGGCCGGATCGAATGGATTTGCAGACTTCGCCCTATGTTCTGTTTCGTGATGACAAGACCGGCACGGTAACGCTGTTTACCGAGCCGGAAGAACTTATCGTCGCCAATGAGGCGGAAGAGTTCTTTCCGGCACTGGAGCGGATGCAGGCTGCGCGTGCTGGCGGCAAATATCTTGCCGGTTACATGTCCTATGAAGCCGGATATCTTCTTGAGCCTAAGCTGGCACCGCTTGCGCAGGTTAAGCGGGACGTGCCGCTGCTGTGCTTTGGTGTGTTTACAGCACCCTCCAGTGACATATCGCCACCACCGTCTCTCATGAATGCCGACGACTTTCTGAGCGATCTCAAGCCCGGATGGACCCTTGACGAATACAGCGCGCAATTTGCAAGACTGCACCAGCATCTGCGGCAGGGTGATTGCTATCAAGCGAACCTGACCATGCCGATCAATGCACGCTGGTCGGGCGATCCGCTGACCGCGTTCTGGTCGCTGATATCTCGGCAGCCGGTCAAATACGGCACGCTTCTCGATTTCGGTGGCCCTGTTATCCTCTCTCGTTCACCTGAGCTTTTCTTCTCCTTGAAGGATGGTTGGATCGAGACTCATCCCATGAAGGGAACGGTCAAGCGTGGCGCATCGCCGGAAGACGACGCCGCATTGATCGCGACCATGCTGGAGGATGAGAAGACGCAGGCCGAGAACCGCATGATCGTGGATCTCTTGCGCAATGATATCTCTCGCATCATCGAAGTCGGCACACTTGAGGTGCCAAAGCTGTTCCACATCGAAACCTATCCCACCGTGCACCAGATGGTGAGCCATGTGCGGGGCAAGCTTTTGCCGGATATGACCGTCACGGATATTTTCTCCGCACTCTTCCCATGCGGTTCGATAACGGGTGCGCCGAAAATGCGGGCCATGGAAATTCTTCACGATCTGGAAACCGGCGCCCGGAACGCCTATTGCGGCGCAATCGGCATGATGTCACCCGATGGAGATATGCGCTTCTCGGTGTCGATCCGCACCATCACGCTGTTTGAGGATGGCAAGGCTACCTTCAATGTAGGTGGCGGCATCGTGTTCGATTCGGTGGCTGAAGCGGAATATGAGGAGTGCCTGCTAAAGGCGAAATTCGCGACGGGTGACAGGCAGCTGGCTTAACCAGCGCCGGGACCGCTTGCAGAGAACCTGACCTTGTAGATGTCCTCCGGCGCATGGCACCGAAGGAAAATTTTGGTTGATTGATCAATCAATCAATAAACGACAACGCCACGGATGCTTTCGCCCGAATGCATCATGTCGAAGCCCTTGTTGATGTCTTCGAGCGGCATGGTGTGGGTGATCATTGGGTCGATCTGGATCTTGCCTTCCATGTACCACTCGACAATCTTCGGCACGTCGGTGCGGCCACGCGCGCCACCGAAGGCGGTGCCCATCCAGTTGCGGCCTGTGACGAGCTGGAACGGGCGGGTGGAGATTTCCTGTCCCGCACCGGCCACGCCGATGACGACCGATTTGCCCCAGCCGCGATGCGATGATTCCAGCGCCTGACGCATGACCTTCGTGTTGCCGGTGCAATCGAATGTGTAATCCGCGCCGCCGATTGTGTCGCCGTTGCGCTTTGTCAGATTGACAAGATAAGGCACGATGTCGTCGCCAACTTCCTTTGGATTGACGAAGTGCGTCATTCCGAACTTTTCACCCCAGGCCTTGCGGTCGTTGTTGATATCGACGCCGATAATCATGTCGGCACCGGCAAGACGCAGGCCCTGTAGCACGTTGAGGCCAATGCCGCCGAGACCGAAGACGATGGCAGTGGAGCCGATCTCGACCTTGGCGGTGTTGATGACAGCGCCGATGCCCGTGGTCACGCCGCAACCGATGTAGCAAATCTTGTCGAAAGGCGCGTCGGGATTGACCTTGGCCAGCGCAATTTCCGGCAGAACCGTGAAATTCGCGAAGGTCGAACAGCCCATATAGTGGAAGATCTTGTCCTTGCCGATGGCGAATCTGCTGGTACCATCGGGCATCAAGCCCTGGCCCTGGGTGGCGCGGATGGATGTGCAGAGGTTCGTTTTACGGCTAAGGCAGGAATAGCATTCACGGCACTCCGGCGTGTAAAGTGGAATGACGTGATCGCCCTTCTTCAGCGACGTCACACCCGGGCCGACGTCAACGACGATGCCCGCACCCTCATGGCCGAGAATGGCTGGAAACAGGCCTTCCGGGTCTGCGCCTGAGAGCGTAAAATCATCCGTGTGGCAGATGCCGGTGGCCTTGACCTCGATCAGCACTTCGCCAGCGCGTGGTCCTTCAAGCTGAACCGTCATGATTTCCAGTGGCTTGCCTGCCTGAACAGCGACTGCGGCGCGAACGTCCATTTGCGTCTCCATGATTGCTTTGTAAATTCAAAACGACTTTTGCCCGACCTCAGCGGTTGGAACAAGTGCGAGAACCGACATTCGTTAAACTTCTAACACCGCTGTCCGTTTGGCGGCGCGGCGCTCTCGCCAGATGATGAATAGGCCTGACGCAACTATGATGACGATGCCGAGCCATTTCGATGCGGTGGGGAAATCTGAAAACAGCACGTAGCCCAGCACGGTTGCGGAAATGATTTCGAAATACTGAAACGGGGCGAGCAGGGACACGGGTGCCAGACGAAATGCCTTGACGACGAGGAGGTGCATGTAGCCGGATATGGAGCCGAGCAACACAAGCAGAACGAGGCCATGGCCCCAGCCGGGCAGCGCCATTTCAAAATTCACATCGCCGAGCCCGTGGCCTATCAGCAAGGCAGCGCCCATGAACACTGTCCCGGCAATGCCAGACATGGTCTGCATAACGAGCGGGCTGTCCGCATCTCCCATTGCACGGTTGAGAAACAGATAGAGCGTGAAAAGGAATGCGCAGGCAACCGGCAAAAGCGAGGTCCAGCCGAAGACTTCGAAGCTGGGCTGTATGACGATCATCGCGCCGATGAAGCCGACGGCAATGGCCGACCAGCGCATCCAACCGACCCTCTCGCCCAGAAACAGCGCGGACATCATGGTCAGCAGAAAAGGCTCAACAAAATAGATGGCGAAGACATCTGCCAGCGGCATGTATTTGACCGCCGCGAAGAAGCAGAGGCTGGCCGCCGCATGCAGCACGCCGCGCAACAGGTTCAGCCACGGGCGTTTGGCCGCCAGCAACGCCTTTGGCGACATGATCATCAGCAATGGAAGTGTGCAGACGAGCTGAAAGAAGAACCGGTAGAACGTGACCTGCGCAGGAGACATGCCTTCGCTGACCGCCATATATTTCGCAATCGCGTCCATGATCGGCAGCACGATCATGCAGCCAGCCATGATCAGCATGCCCTTCAAAGCGTTTGGATTTGTTAGGGATGAGGTCATTCGATCACCATTTGTTCCGAAAATGACCTACATCTGAGTCTCAATGCCGTTGCAACCGGGATGATCGAAAAACTGGATCTAAGAAAGAGCAGGTTCGCATAAGCGCGGATCTTGCCCGCATGGCCTCAATGCCATGCGGGTCGCTTCACATCATTTGTCGCGCGTTACGGACATTTCACCGAAGATGCGCGCCATTTCCTTCTGAACATTCTCGTCTGTGGAACTGCTCGTGTTTGCAGGAGCAACGCGTTCCGGCTCAACCTTTCCACCAAGTTGCTCAAGGGTCACGGCAGGCGCGCCAGCGGCATTGTTCCGGGCTATTTCCGCCTCGAGAAAGCTTTCGAAATCACTGGTCAGCTGATCGCCGAAAACAGCGCCATTTTCATCCGGCGCGAGTGGGGCGGGTTTGGCCAGGCTTGCCGTAGCCGTGATGGGTGCCTCGGCGCGGTATGTCGGCAGCACGCGCTCCCTTGCGGCTTCAAGAAAGTCGACAGCACTGTTTTGATCGATGACCGGCACGGTGAAGGCAGGCTCCGGCTCAATTGAAGGCGTTGGCGCAGGCGCTTGCACTACGGGCGGTTCCTGCACGGTAGGGGCTGACGGTTTTGGCCTCGCAACGGGTTCGGCTGCCACGGCTGCCGGTGTCATCGCAGGCACTACGGCTGCGGTGAGCGGCGCAGACGCGGGCTCTCTGGCAAAGCTTCTCGGCGCGTTTGAGACGTCTGGAACGGGTTGTGTTGCTGGTGGCGCTGGTCTTGGTGCGGGCTGGGCTGGGGCCGCGATGCTTGCCGCAGCTTGGGAAGGAGCGGGCCTTGGTGCTGGCGCTGGTGCTGATGGTGCAACGGGCGCAGGTGTTGGCCTCGCAGCGACAGGCGGTGCTGGCTGTGGAGCAGGCGAGGGGGCGCGTGCCGGTCTTGGCTCAGGCTGGGGTGCTACTGCTCTCGGTGCCGCTGGCACAGGCGTGCGCATCTCTGTCTCGGTGCTTGGCGCCAGTGCTCTTGTCCGTTCGGCTGCAATTGCCTTTTCGGGAGCCGTGGTTTCAAGCATCGCATTCTGAGGCTCTTGCACATCCTTCATGAAAGGAATGGCACCGATGCCGCTCTCGATCACGATATCTGTCGGGCCGCCGATCATGACGAGATGTTCGACATTGTCCCGGCGAACGAGAACGAGCCTGCGGCGCGCATCTACGGCTGTTGCATCCAGAACCTGCAAGCGGGGTTGGCGATTTTTGCCGCCGCGAATGAAGGGCGAAGATCCGCCACGCCGGCGAATGATCCACAAGATGATTGCTAAGGCCAGAAGTGCCGCGCCGACGCCAACGACAGCAACGATGAGGTTGTTGCCATAAGCGCCGATAAATTCGTCCATCATGGAGCCAATCCCTTTGGTCTTTTGTCGGTCAAATGAATGTCGCACCTGAAGTCATCAAGCTATTTGGTGCGAAAAGACGATTTTTTTCCGTTGAGTACAAGTTTTTATGCGTTGGACTTAGCCAAATTGCTGAGCATTTCAACCGTCCTCAACGCTTCGACGTGGCAAAGGTGCCACGCGAGCCCCGATATCGCATGAAAAATGTTGCATTCGCTGTGTATTGACAAAGGTTTATGGGGGCTTGGAGCTTTTTGACATTTGAGCGAATTGCTACAAGGGATAGACAAAGACGATTCCGTTCGGGGCATTTGTGCCCGAATGCGCAGGGATCGGCAAAACTGCAAGGGTTAGAGCCTCAATGACCAAGGTCAGCCAAGCCAGCGACAATGATTTTCCGTTGGTGGACAGGCGCGCCAGATCAGGCACCCTGTTGCGCATTCTGTTGCTTGCACTTGTGCTTGTGGCTGCTGCCGTGGGTTTTGTCTATTTCAAGGACTCGCTTGAAAATGAGGTAGTCCTCGGTATCCTCGGCATTCTTGCGATGCTCGGTATCTTCTTTCTGGTGTCTTCCGCCATTGGCTTCATCGAGGTCATGCCGCAATCCCAGTCCGATGGTATGGCGAGGCGCTTCCTCTCGTCCCACCCCGATGGAACGCTGATCACCGATATCAAGGGTCGCCTGGTCTATGCCAATGCGACCTATTGCCAGATGACGGGCGCGACACGGGCAACCGACATTCAGAGCCTCGAAACATTGCTTTCGAAGGACAGGGAATCGACCGAGGCGCTGTACCGGCTGATCAACGGCCTGCGCGATGAGAAAAATGGCTATGAGGAGTTTCGGCTGCTCAGACCCTTGAGCGAGACGAAATCTCAAGCCGGTCCGCACTGGTATCGCCTGAAAGCGCGTCTTTTGAAGGACACCAGCGACAACACTCTGCACGTGTTTCAGATTGCCGATATCACGACTGAACGCGAAGATCAGGAGCGGTTTTTCCGCGAATTGCAGAATGCCATTGACTATCTCGACCACGCTCCTGCTGGCTTCTTTTCGGCGGGCAAGAAGGGCGAGATCGTCTATCTGAATGCGACGCTCTCACAATGGCTCGGAATTGATCTGGCGCAGTTTTCACCTGGATCGCTGACGGTATCCGATATCGTGGCCGGGGAAGGCATGGCGCTGATCGAATCTGTTCATCCGCAGGCGGGCACAAACCGCACTGAGATGCTGGATCTGGACATGCGCCGGGTCAACGGCCAGAGCATGCCAGCGCGGCTGGTGCATCAGGTCACCGCCACGCGCGATGGTGCGCCGGGCGAAAGCCGCACCATCGTGCTCATGCGTTCAAAGGGCAAGGAGGATGCCGAATCGGCGTCCGCCATGCGGTTTACCCGTTTCTTCAACAACACGCCGATGGCGATTGCCTCTCTGGATGGTGAAGGTCGCATTCTGCGTACCAATGCGCCGTTCCTCAAACTGTTCTCGGGCATTGTCGGGCGTGACGATATCGACAATGGCGTCGTTCTGGATGCGGTGCTGCTGGAAATTGACAAGCCAAAACTGTTGCAGGCCATCGAAGCCGCAAAGGACGGTCAGGGCGATATTCCGCCTTTCGACTCGCGCCATCCGACCGACGAGACACGGCACTTCCGTTTCTATGTTCACGCCGTGCTGGATCAGGATGACGAAGCGCCGGAAGAGGTTGCCATTGTTTATGCCATCGAAGTGACCGAGCAGAAGGCGCTTGAGACACAGATGGCGCAGACGCAGAAGATGAATGCGGTCGGCACGTTGGCTGGCGGCATCGCGCACGACTTCAACAACGTTCTGACAGCCATTCTGCTGTCGTCGGACCACCTTTTGCTTCAGGCGCGCCCTGCGGATGCAAGCTTTGCAGACCTTATGGAAATCAAGCGCAATGCCAACCGCGCGGCTGTTCTGGTGCGCCAGTTGCTGGCTTTCTCCCGCAAACAGACGATGCGTCCGGCCGTGCTGAATCTGACCGATGTCATCGGTGATCTCAGGATGCTGGTTGACCGGTTGATTTCCGGCACGAATGTCAAGCTTGAGGTGGACTACGGTCGTGACCTGTGGCCTGTCAAAACCGACCTTTCGCAGTTCGAGCAGGTGCTGATCAACCTTTGCGTCAATGCGCGCGATGCGATGCCGCAGGGCGGAAAAATCAAGATCATTACTCGCAATATGGCTGCGGATCAGGTTATCGCGCTTGGGCGTGCAGACCTGCCGCAGGAAGATCTGGTCATGATCGAGGTGGCCGATACCGGCACTGGTATTCCGCCCGAAATCATGGACAAGATTTTCGAGCCCTTCTTCACCACGAAGGAAGTGGGCAAGGGGACAGGCCTTGGTCTTTCGATGGTCTACGGCATCGTCAAACAGTCGGGTGGATATATCTATCCCGATTCCGAAGTGGGCAAAGGCACAGCCTTCCGCATCTTCCTGCCCCGTCACATTATCGAAGTGGTGCATCAGACCGAAGAAGAGATCGCTGCACGCACAATCGCAGATGCCGCTGCCGCAAAGGATGTGGGAAAGGCAGAGCTGCTTGATCTGACGGGCAAGTCCGCTGTCGTACTGCTGGTTGAGGACGAGGAAGCGGTGCGCCGTGGTGGCAAGCGCATGCTGGAAACGCGGGGCTACACCGTGCATGAGGCAGGCTCCGGCACCGAGGCGCTTGAGGTGCTGGAAGAGCTGGAAGGCAAGGTCGATATTGTCGTTTCGGACGTCGTGATGCCCGAAATGGATGGACCGACGCTGCTGCGCGAGCTTCGCAAGACCTACCCGGACATGAAGTTCATTTTCGTTTCTGGATACGCGGAAGACGCCTTCGCCAGAAACTTGCCCGCCGACGCCAAATTCGGTTTTCTTCCTAAGCCATTCTCCTTGAAGCAGCTTGCTGTTGCCGTGCGTGAAATGCTCGATAGTGAAAATTGACAGGCCACGGGACTTCAAATACCCTGATTTCCGGGTATTTGGAGATAGTGCGTTGACAAGCTGGCCTATCAAAGCCTTGCGTCTCCACTTTCGCCATTTGGAGGCGCAAAATTTACGATGACCTGCTGATACAGCTGCAGAATAACAAGACTCTGGACGAAGTCGGAGACACGCTGGCCGAAATTCAGGCTCTCTTCGGGTTCCGTTGCTACTACGTGCTCGATATGTCGCGTCTGGTGGCAGAGGAGCCAATCTCCTCACTCTTCCCTTTTAATATCGCATCTTCCATCGTCTACAAACTGGACGAGGGGCTGACGGATTTTGCGTCCCATCTCTTCACCCATTCACCTGATACGCTCGGGCCGTTTCAGTGGCAGCTCGACGAGTTGGAAGCCATGGGCTGCGCCCCACCGGCCATGTTGAAATCATTCCGCGGTTTCGACCTCTCCATGGGGGCGGACTTTCCGGCCTTGGGCATGTTCGGTGCGCCACGGATCATCGGTTTTGCAGGCGCCAGGCCAGCGCTTGATGTCGATGAGCTGGAGAGCCTGAGCGTTTTGATGTTCCAGCTTCACGCCCGCCTGACGGTGATCGGAAACGCGCGAACGGAAAAGAAGGCGCCTTTGACGAGCCTTGAGCGAGAGATTCTCAGCCTCGCATCAGATGGAGAAAGCTTCGAGACAATTTCAGCGCATATGGAATTGTCGAGCCGCACGATCAATTATCTTGTTGATTCCATATGCAAGAAAATGGAGGTGGCGACGGTTGAGCATGCCGTTGCGTTGACGTTGAGACGGCGGCTGGCATCGTGAGGCGCTATTTTCAGCAGGCAGCCGCGTTTCGGTGAACTGTTTCATCGCGGGAACGGATTATTGATTGCAGTGCGGCGCAAGGGGCTTAAAATCACGTTCTAACGACCTAAATAGAGGTCAGCGAAATTCTGGCGCGCGCCAATATGGAGTGGAGCGTGTTTGATCTGGAGAATGATAAAAAATGATCGAGAAGTCGATCTACATGCAAGGTGATGGTGAAGGGGAAGATGGCGGTACCAACCGTGGCACATCTGTTATCACCCGCACGAAACCTAAGACAAAAAAGCCCAATCTATACCGTGTTCTTTTACTGAACGACGATTATACTCCCATGGAGTTCGTCATTCATATTCTGGAGCGTTTTTTCCAGAAGGACAGGGAAGGGGCAACCCGCATCATGTTGCATGTACACCAGCACGGTGTCGGCGAATGCGGGGTGTTTACATATGAGGTCGCAGAGACAAAAGTAAGTCAGGTCATGGATTTCGCCCGACAGCACCAGCACCCGCTTCAGTGCGTCATGGAAAAGAAATGAGGATCGCAACGTGCCAACTTTTTCCCCAAGTCTAGAGAAGGCGCTGCATCAGGCACTGACCTTTGCTAACGACCGCCACCACGAATATGCGACGCTGGAGCACCTTTTGCTGGCGCTGATAGAAGATGCGGATGCAGCAGCCGTGATGGGTGCATGCAACGTTGATCTCGACGCGCTTAAAAAGACAGTTGTCGATTATGTCGACAATGAATTGTCCAACCTTGTGACGGGTTACGATGAGGATTCAAAGCCGACTTCTGGCTTCCAACGTGTGATCCAGCGCGCCGTGATTCATGTTCAATCATCCGGTCGTGAAGAAGTCACTGGTGCCAATGTGCTGGTGGCGATCTTTGCCGAGCGCGAAAGCCACGCCGCTTACTTCCTGCAAGAGCAGGAAATGACGCGCTATGACGCCGTGAACTTCATTTCTCACGGTATCGGCAAGCGTCCCGGCACATCCCAGACCCGCACGCCACGCGGTTCCGAGGAGAGCGAGAGCGAATCCAAGCCACCACGCAGCAGTTCTGACGACGACAATGCGGCGCCCAAGAAGCAGCCGGATGCGCTGAAAGCCTATTGCGTCAACCTCAACGACAAGGCCCGCAACGGCAAGATTGATCCGCTGATCGGTCGCCATGCCGAGGTGAACCGGACGATCCAGATCCTGTGCCGTCGTTCCAAGAACAATCCGCTTTATGTTGGTGATCCCGGCGTTGGCAAGACGGCGATTGCCGAAGGTCTGGCCAAGCGCATCGTGGAAGGTAAGGTTCCAGAGGCGTTGAAGAACGACACGATCTTCTCCCTCGATATGGGCACGCTTCTGGCAGGCACCCGTTATCGCGGTGACTTCGAAGAGCGTTTGAAGCAGGTCGTCAAAGAGCTGGAAGAATATCCAGGTGCGGTGCTTTTCATTGATGAAATCCACACCGTGATCGGTGCTGGCGCGACTTCGGGCGGGGCTATGGACGCCTCCAACCTGCTCAAGCCTGCTCTGTCCTCGGGTGCAATCCGCTGCATCGGTTCGACCACCTACAAGGAATATCGCCAGTTCTTTGAAAAGGACCGCGCTCTGGTGCGTCGCTTCCAGAAGATCGACGTCAATGAGCCATCCATCGAAGATGCAATCGAGATCATGAAGGGTTTGAAGCCCTATTTCGAGAGCTACCACCACCTGCGTTATTCCAACGAAGCCATCAAGGCGGCGGTTGAGCTTTCGGCCCGTTATATTTCTGACCGCAAGCTGCCGGACAAGGCGATCGACGTCATCGACGAAACCGGTGCCGCCCAGATGCTGTTGCCGCCATCCAAGCGTCGCAAGCTGATCACCGAAAAGGAGATCGAGGTTACAATTGCGACCATGGCTCGCATTCCGGCCAAGACGGTTTCCAAGGATGACGAGATGGTTCTCGCCAACCTTGAGAAAGAGCTGCGCTCCGTGGTTTATGGCCAAGATATCGCGATTGAAGCGTTGTCTACCGCCATTAAGCTTGCACGTGCGGGTCTTCGCGAACCGAACAAGCCGATTGGCTCCTATGTGTTTTCCGGCCCGACTGGCGTGGGCAAGACCGAAGTTGCCAAGCAGCTTGCTGCCTCGCTCGGCGTGGAAATGCTGCGCTTTGACATGTCGGAATATATGGAGCGGCATACGGTTTCGCGTCTTCTGGGTGCACCTCCCGGCTATGTCGGCTTCGATCAGGGTGGGCTTTTGACCGATGGTGTGGATCAACATCCGCACTCTGTGGTCCTGCTCGACGAAATCGAAAAGGCTCATCCAGACATCTACAACATCCTGTTGCAGGTGATGGACCACGGCTCGCTGACGGACCATAACGGCAAGAAGATCGACTTCCGCAACGTCATTCTGATCATGACGACCAATGCGGGCGCATCCGAGATGGCCAAGTCGGCCATCGGTTTCGGTTCTTCCAAGCGCACGGGCGAAGATGAAGAGGCGCTCAACCGCCTGTTCACGCCGGAATTCCGCAACCGTCTGGATGCGATCATTCCGTTCTCGCCGCTTCCGACTGCGGTTATCCACAAGGTTGTGCAGAAGTTCGTCATGCAGTTGGAAACCCAGCTGTCCGAACGCAATGTGACCTTCGACCTGCACGAAGACGCCATCGCGTGGCTTTCCGAGAAGGGCTACGACGAGAAAATGGGTGCGCGTCCGCTCGGTCGCGTCATTCAGGAGCACATCAAGAAGCCGCTCGCCAATGAGATCCTGTTCGGGAAGCTCAAGAAGGGTGGCGTCGTCAGCGTGTTCGTGGGTAAGAATGATGACGGCACGGATGGCCTGAAGCTGAATGTTCTGCCGGAGACTGCGCCGGTAAAGCCCAGGCCTGAAGCTGAGCTGAAGGCGGCAAAATCGCCCGGCAAATCCAAGGCCAAGGCAAAGGTGGTAAAGCCTGAGCCAGAGGCCGAGGTTGTGGCTGCTGCGACGGACAAGACGACCGAGGAGGTCGCTCCCCGCCGCAAGGCAAACACAGTGCCGAAGGTACCAAAAAAGAAGTAAGCTGCGTTCAATTCCGACGCGTTCAATGCTACAGACCAGTGCCGGGCCTCTTGCCCGGCACTTTATTTTTGTCGATACCGGATATCCACATGGATCTAGAACGCGATGCAGACTCCGCTTACCTCTGGTTTTTCAGAGGCATGAAGGGGATTTTTTCGCTGCCCTCGCTCATTCTCATGATCTCCTTTGTGGGGTTCAGCGCATTCGCGCTGGAATCAGGCGTTCCGCGCGAAGAAGCGGTTTTCATGACGCTGGTCATCTGGGCCTTGCCTGCCAAGATGATCCTCATTGGTGCAATGACCAGCGGGGCGGGGTTAGCGACATGCTTTCTCGTCGTCACCCTGTCATCCATCCGCATGATGCCGATGGTGGCTTCCATCGTGCCGGAAATGCGCACCGCCAAAACGCCGACCTGGATCCTGCTTTTTCTTTCGCATTTCGTGGCGATCACGGCCTGGGTCTATGCCACGCAAAATCTCACCAAGGTGCCGAGGCCTGCGCGTGTGGCATGGTTTATCGGCTTCGGCATGACACTGACACTGGTGAATGCCGCTATCGTCGCCATCTGCTATGGCGTCGTGGCAGCGTTTCCGCCGCTGGTGGCTGGCGTGCTGTTCTTCCTGACGCCGGTCTACTTCATTTCCTCGATCTGGGCGTCGGCCAGACACAGCGTCGTCAAGGTGGCCTTCGTCATCGGCGTGATCGGCGGCCCGCTATTTGCCGTTATCGAGCCGGAATTCGACATTCTCTATGCCGGTATTGGCGGTGGAACGCTTGCCTACCTGATTGACCGCTTCTGGTTTCGCCGCAAAATCGAGCCTGTTACTGTGGAGGGAGAGCCATGATGACCGATGCGTGGTGGGCGCCCTATCTCTTTATCGCGATTGCAGGCTGGATTGCGACAGACCTCTGGCGCTGGCTCGGTGTTCTCGCCGGAAACCGCCTGAAAGAGGGATCTGAGGTCTTGAACTGGGTCAGAGCCGTCGCAACGGCCCTCGTCATGGCCGTGACAGCAAAGCTGATCGTCTTTCCGACAGGTGTTCTGGAGCAAACGCCGCTTTGGCTGCGAATAGGGGCGGCTGTCGTGGGGTTCGTTGCGTTCCTCGCAAGCGGCCAAAAAGTCATCGTCGGGGTTGTGGCGCCGCTGGCTATCCTTGCGTCCGTTATGGCGTTTTTAATGTATTGATGATTAGCGTTCGCGTGTAAGAGATATCGAAACTTTTCTTCGCGTGGAGCGCATGTTTCTTCAGCCAGTTGAACGTTTTTTATTTATAATTATCTGCGCTTTAGCGATCTTCGATATCATTGCTGTGAACCATAAATCAATTAGCCTTGATATCACGGGCTATGCGATCAGTCTGGCAATGGGCTTGGTGCCTCTGATCATCGGACAATATTATAGATTTCTTGATCGAGATGAACGGTTGGGAACCGTTCTCACCGCGTCCGGGCTCTACATCCTGTTTTCGATCTTCGCCTCCATCTTCAACTACATGTTTCTGCCGATATCGTTCGCCCCGATCGACGCGATTCTAATAAAGACCGACGGATTGATGGGTTATAGCTGGCCCACGATTGTTACACTGGCGGCATCCTATCCGTGGGCAGGAACAGCACTTTACTTCGTTTACATGACCACCCTTCCGCAGTTGCTCGTGATCCTTATCGTGCTTGGTTTCACAGGTCAGCAGAAGAGGCTCCATTGCTTCCTGGTCACGGGCACGATTGGGGCACTTTTGAGTATCAGCTTCTGGGTGATTTTCCCGACATTCGGAGCGAAAGCCTATCACAGCTTGCCGGAATGGGTCACGCTTGCGATACCTTTAGCTGTCAATCCTGCATATGGACAGGAGTTGATGCGGTTGGGAGCTGAGGGCGTTCAATATCTTTCGCCAGCAAATATCCTGGGGCTGATCGGCTTTCCATCGTTTCATATCTTCATGGCGCTCATGTCATTCGTCTTCGTCCCAAGGCATGTGTTTTTTATCGTGACAATTGGCACGCTTAACATACTCATGTTGCCCGCGGTGCTGGTCCAGGGTGGCCATCACCTAACTGATATTTTCGGTGGCATAGCATTCTTTGCCATCGTCTATCCAATTTCGCGATCCATTGTGAATGCACTTACCAAACACGATACGCCGACAGGTGCATCACAAGTATCGGTCCCGGTGACGAACGGCTAAGCGCCGATGTTGCCGAACTAGAGCGCCGCCTTGATACGCTCCGCATGCTCTCTCAACATATCCCCATCCGCCATCGCACCGCTATGCGGCTTCATGGGCTCTGCCTCGTTGCGGGGTATGACGTGGAAGTGCAGGTGGAACACCGTCTGGCCTGCGGCGGGTTCGTTGAACTGCGCGATGTAAACGCCATCGGCATCGAATGCCTGCTTGGCGGCAATGGCGAGTTTTTGAACGACGGCGATTGTTTTAGCCAGAATGTCAGGGTCAGCGTCCAGAATGTTGCGGGAGCCTGATTTGGGAATGACGAGCAAATGGCCCGGCGCCTGCGGCATTACATCCATGAAAGCCAGCGTGTGTTCGTCCTCGTAGACCTTTGCGCAAGGGATCTCGCCGCGCAGGATCTTGGCGAAAATGTTGTTGGTGTCATAGGTGGATGTCATCAAATCTCTCCTCAGGCAATCAATCGTCGGTTTCGGGGCGCTCGCCCTTGCGGAAAGGGCTGTGCTCGTCAAGATAGTCCCCGATCTGCTCCACCTCGTTTCGCTCGCGCTCAAGATAATCGGCAATGGCACGGCGAAGACCTGGGTGGGTTATGAAGTGCGCAGAACGGGTGGTGACCGGTGTGTAACCCCGTGCAAGCTTATGTTCGCCCTGTGCTCCAGCCTCCACACGGGCAAGGCCACGCGCCAGCGCGAAATCTATGGCTTGATGGTAGCAGACCTCGAAGTGGAGGAACGGGTGGTCCTCGATGCAACCCCAATGGCGGCCGTAAAGCGCCTGTCCACCGATGAAGTTGATCGCGCCCGCAATATAGCGGCCTTCACGCTTTGCCATGACCAGAAGAATATCTTCCGGCATGCGCTGGCCGATCAGGGAATAGAATTCGCGGGTAAGGTAAGGACGCCCCCATTTGCGGCTGCCTGTATCCCTGTAGAAGGCATAGAACTGGTCCCATATGTCTTCGGTCAGATCGCTGCCCGTCAGCCAGTCGATCTCTATGCCATTTTCGAGAGCGGCGCGGCGCTCCTTCTTGAGGCCCTTGCGTTTGCGAGAGGAGAGCGCATCGAGAAAATCTGTGTGGTCCCGGAAGCCATTGTTGATGAAATGAAACTGCTGGTCGGTGCGGGGTAGGAAACCTTCTTGCACCAGCGCATCCATGTCGTCATCGGGGGCAAATGTTACGTGCGCCGAGGAAATCTCGATCGCCTCCGTCACCTGCCGTAAACCGGAGGCCAGAACCTGCCGGAAAGCAGCATCGTCGATACCAGTTGTGAGAAGCCGTGGTCCGGTTGCAGGCGTGAAGGGAACCGAGCATTGCAGCTTGGGATAATAACTGCCGCCCGCCCGCTCCAGTGCATCCGCCCATCCATGGTCGAACACATATTCGCCCTGGCTATGGCTTTTCAGATAGGCAGGGATCGCGCCCTTCAATTCTCCCTCACCATCTTCCAGAAGCAGATGGTGGCCCCGCCATCCGGTCTTGGCTGTAGCGGAACCGGACTCTTCCATGGAAGAGAGGAAAGCATGGGATATGAATGGGTTGTAGTCATCTGTTCGCGTAAGTTTTGAAGTCCCGGAAAGCATGTTCCAGCTTTCCGGGGCAATGTCCTTGAAGGACTGTTCTACGCGAATGGAATATTCATCGCTCATGCGCTGGCTGTAACGCCTTCTCTTGGGTCGAAACCTTCAAACGTCATCTGGTCCGCATATTTATAGGTATTCGCGCGACCGGTTTCATCCCGCACCGTCCAGGTAATCACGGGAATCCCGAGTTTTCTTTGGGCATCGATGAAGCGGTTGGGCAGATGTGACCAGGCATAAGAGATGAAATCAAGGCCGATCTGCATGGCTTCATCATGCTTGAAAAAGTCTTCAGGCTTTGCGCCCTCCGCCGTCAGGCCAAGTGGCCAGGGCGAACCAGCGGCCTTGAGGTCTTTCAGCAGATGACGATCAAAGCTCATCAGCGCGACATGACCTTCGTAGCCTTCAAGCTCTTCGAGAACCGCTTCGGCAAAGCCGATATCGACATTGTCGCCCGCACGGCCCTTAAGTTCCAGAACGAGTGGGACCCTGCCGCCGCAGAGCTTCAACAACTGCTTGAGCGTCGGCACACGGTCTTTGGTCTGCCCGACGGACAACATGCCGAGTTCGCCAGACGTGCGCTCCCGCACATCACCCTTGATGCCGGTCAGGCGGCTCATCTCGTCATCGTGGAAGACGACGGGAACGCTGTCTGAGGCCAGCTGCAAGTCACATTCGATGGCGAAACCCGCGTCGATTGCGCGAGAGAACGCCGTCAGGGTGTTTTCCCAGACGGTTTTGTTCTGATCATGATAGCCACGATGAGCGACGGGAGTGGCGGTGAGCCAGGAAAGTTTCAGCGTCATACGTCAATTTCCACGATGGCGTCGATTTCGACTGCGGCATTGAAGGGCAGGGAGGCCATGCCCACGGCGGCACGCGCATGTTTGCCAGCATCGCCCAGAACATTGGCGATCAGGTTCGATGCCCCGTTGATAACAAGATGCTGCTCGGTGAATTCAGGTACGGAAGCGACAAATCCGTTCAACTTCAGAACGCGGCGGACCTTCGAGAGGTCGCCGTTGAGCGCGGCTTTGACTTGCGCGAGAATGTTCACGGCGCAGAGTTCGGCTGCGCGCTGCGCGGTCGCAACATCGACATCGCGGCCAACATGGCCCGTGACCGCAATCTTGCCGGATTCCATCGGCAATTGACCTGAAATGTAAAGAAGATTGCCGCTTATTGTGTAGGGTACATAGTTTGCAGCAGGCGCCGCGGCGGCGGGCAGGGTGTAGCCAAGTTCCTTCAGGCGAGCTTCGATGGCATCCGACATTTTCGTCTCCGCTTTTGTTGTAAATCTTTCAAAAATCCGGCAGACAGATCATGATGTCCAGAAGCCGGGCGATTGCTTGTACAATATGAGCGGTGAGTCCAACAGGAGATATTGAATGTTTGTCAGGAACCTTGCCATCGCACTTGGCTGCGGCACCCTTTTGGTGATGCCCGGTGTCGCAAGTGCTGTGCCTGCCTCCGTTCCCAACCTGATCTCTCACCGCGCCGTCTATGACCTGGAATTGAAGGATGCGTCCGATCGCTCCGGTATCGAGGGCATGACCGGCCGCATGGTGTATGAGTTCACCGGCTCGTCCTGCAAGGGTTACAAGACCGACTTTCGCTTCGTTACACAGATCAATACCGGCGACGCGGTGCGCATGACAGACCAGCAGACCACAACCTTCGAGGACGTTGCTTCGCAGAAGTTCACCTTCGCGACCAAGTCATTTACGGATGAAAAGCTGGACAAGGAAGTGACGGGTTCTGCCGCGGACCAGAACGGGGCTATGAAAATCGACCTCGTCAAACCCGATGCACGGACAATCGATCTGGACGCTGGCGAGTTTCCGACCGAGCACATGGTACAGGTCATCGAGAACGCGAAACTCGGCAAGCGCATTTTCGAATCCCGCGTTTTCGATGGTTCTGATGACGGCGACCAAAGCCTCATCACCTCGACCCTGGTTGGCAAGCAGCAAACGCCCGGTGATGCGGACCCGGATGCTGGCAAGGCAGGTGATTTCGCCAAGACCTCGTTCTGGCCGGTGACGATTGCCTATTACAATGACAAGTCCGCCACCGATTCGCTTCCGATCTACCGCATATCGTTCAAGCTCTATGAAAATGGAATCACACGCGATCTGACCATGGATTACGGTGACTTCGTGCTGACGGGAAAACTGGCGAAGCTTGATATTCTTCCGCCCGAAAGCTGTGAAAAGCAGCCACTTCGCTGATCATATCGGCTAATTTCGCATATTGACTTGCGTTTCGTTGAAACAGTCTGTATGCGGCACACCATTCCACACGCGAAGCTTGGGATGTTCCGGGAGAAATCCGGATCATTCCGCCCGGTGGTGCCAGTTTGCTGGCGCTGTTTGCTTCGCGGGGGTTAAACCGGAAAAGGATAACTAGGCATGGCATTGCCCGATTTCTCTATGCGTCAGCTTCTGGAAGCTGGCGTTCACTTTGGTCACCAGACACATCGCTGGAACCCAAAGATGAAGCCGTACATCTTCGGCGACCGCAGCAACATCCACATCATCGACCTTGCACAGACAGTTCCTTTGCTGTCGCGCGCCCTTCAGGTCGTGTCTGACACGGTTGCCCGTGGCGGTCGCGTTCTGTTCGTTGGCACGAAGCGTCAGGCTTCTGAAATCATCGCCGACAGTGCAAAGCGTTCTGCCCAGTACTACGTCAACTCGCGTTGGCTCGGCGGCATGATGACCAACTGGAAGACGATTTCGAACTCGATCGCACGTCTGCGCAAGGTCGACGAAATCCTCAACTCCGACGCATCTGGCTACTCCAAGAAAGAGCGCCTGAACCTTGAGCGCGAACGCGAAAAGCTTGAAAAGGCTCTCGGCGGTATCCGCGATATGGGCGGCGTTCCTGATCTGATGTTCATTGTTGACACCAACAAGGAAAAGATCGCCATCGAAGAAGCAAAGCGTCTGGGCATTCCAGTCGTTGCGATCATCGACAGCAACTGCGATCCAGACCAGATCGACTTCCCGATTCCCGGCAACGACGATGCTTCGCGCGCTATCTCGCTCTATTGCGATCTGATTGCCCGTGCAGCTATCGACGGTATCGCACGTCAGCAGGGTTCTTCCGGTCGTGACCTCGGCGCGATGGAAGAAGCACCAATCGAGCCAGCGCTCGAAGACGAAGCTGCTCCTGCTGCTGATACGACTGCCTGATAAGGCTACAGGCGGCGCTGATTTGCCGCCTTCTCCATGAGACGAGACAAGGCCGTTCTGGACTAGAAAAGTTCGGCGGCCTTGTTCGTTTCCATCACGCCGTTTGCTTGGCAGGGCGTGAATTTTGACGTTTCGTGATGGCCTCTTCATCAGGCTGTCACAGTTCCGGGTACATTCGTTCCCAAAATCCGATTGAGGTCTGGCCGCATTCGTGCCGTGACCGACGAACCGACAAGAGGCACACAATGAGCGAAATCACAGCCGCAATGGTAAAGGAACTGCGCGAGAAGTCTGGCGCAGGCATGATGGATTGCAAAAAGGCGCTGTCCGAGACCGGTGGCGACATGGAAGCCGCAATCGACTGGCTGCGCGCCAAGGGTATCGCCAAGGCTGACAAGAAGTCTGGCCGTACGGCTGCTGAAGGTCTCGTTGGTATCGCATCTGCCGGCCACAAGGCTGTTGTCGTTGAAATCAACTCCGAAACCGACTTCGTTGCGCGCAACGATGCGTTCCAGGACATCGTTCGCGGCATTGCATCCGTTGCTCTGACAACAAACGGTTCCGTTGACGCCGTTGCTGCAGCAACCTACCCAGCAACCGGCAAGTCTGTTGCAGACACCATCAAGGACGCAATTGCGACCATCGGTGAGAACATGACGCTGCGCCGCTCGGCAATGCTCGAAGTTGAGCATGGCGTTGTTGCGACCTACGTTCACAATGCAGCTGGCGACGGCATCGGCAAGCTGGGCGTTCTCGTTGCGCTGAAGTCTGAAGGCGACAAGGCCGTTCTGACATCCATCGGCCGCCAGATCGCAATGCACATTGCTGCGACCAACCCGCTTGCTATCCGTTCGGAAGAAGTTGACGCGGCTGTTGCCGAGCGTGAACGCAATGTCTTCATCGAGCAGGCTCGCGAATCCGGCAAGCCAGAAGCCATCATCGAAAAGATGGTTGACGGCCGCATGCGCAAGTTCTTCGAAGAAGTCGCTCTTCTGTCGCAGGCATTCGTCATCAACCCTGACATCACCGTTGGTGACGCCGTCAAAGAAGCTGAAAAGGAAGCTGGCGCGAAGATCGAAGTTGTCGGCATGGCTCGCCTGTTGCTGGGCGATGGCGTCGAAAAGGAAGAAAGCGACTTCGCAGCTGAAGTTGCTGCTGTCGCCAAGGGCTGATCTATTTACCCAAATACGGGAAAACTATGGGGCATCGCGTGACAACGCGGTGCCCTTCGTGTATCGGCGTTGCGGTTATATCCTGCAGCGGCTAGCAATCATCCAGATTCGTCGTGCGCTGTGGTTTTTCAAGTTTCGCATGTTGCGATGTTTCGCCGGCCATTGCTGCGAGTTCACGCATTCCATGCCTTAAGGAGTCATGATGTCTTCCAAGCCGCTTTATAAACGTGTTCTTCTCAAGGCGTCGGGCGAAGCCCTCATGGGCGATCAGGGTTTCGGCATCGACGTTGCTGTCGCGGACCGCATCGCATCTGATATTGCCGAGGCGAGAGCCATGGGTGTCGAGGTGGGTGTTGTCGTTGGCGGTGGTAATATCTTCCGCGGTGTTGCCGTGGCATCCAAGGGTGGAGACCGGGTGACGGGCGACCATATGGGTATGCTCGCAACCATCATCAACGCCCTGGCGCTCGCGACATCACTGCGCAAGCTCGATATCGACACCGTGGTGCTTTCTGCCATCGCCATGCCGGAAATCTGCGAGAGCTTCTCTCAGCGCGCGACGCTTTCGCACATGGCGCAAGGTCGCGTCGTGATTTTCGCCGGTGGCACCGGCAACCCGTTCTTCACCACGGATTCGGCTGCGGCCTTGCGCGCCGCCGAAATGGGTGCTGAAGCGATCTTCAAGGGCACTCAGGTTGACGGCATCTATTCTGCCGACCCGAAGAAGGATCCGACGGCCACGCGCTTCGAGGAGTTGACGCATTCGGAAGTTCTCGCCAAGGGACTGGCCGTCATGGACGTAGCAGCCGTTGCACTGGCGCGGGAAAACCACATCCCGATCATCGTCTTCTCGATCCACGAAAAGGGTGGTTTTGCGCAAATATTGACGGGTGGCGGTCGCAAGACCATCGTACACGACAAGTAACACCCGGCGCTGATTCCACGCTACACATAAGGCCGCGAGCGCCAAGAACTGATGGAGTATGAAAATGAGTGATGTTGACCTCAACGATATCAAGCGCCGCATGGACGGTGCCATCAATGCATTCAAGAGCGACATTGCATCGCTGAGAACCGGCCGCGCTTCTGCCAACATTCTCGATCCGGTCACGGTTGATGCCTACGGCTCCCGTGTGCCGCTTTCGCAGGTCGCAAACATCACGGTTCCAGAAGCGCGCATGCTGGGTGTGAACATCTGGGACAAATCGATGGTTGGTGCGGTTGATCGTGCCATCCGCGAATCCAATCTTGGTCTGAACCCGATCGTTGATGGCCAGAACCTCCGTATTCCTCTTCCAGAGCTGAACGAAGAGCGCCGCAAGTCTCTCGTGAAGGTCGCGCATGACTACGCGGAGAAGGCCAAGGTTGCCATTCGGCACGTCCGGCGCGATGGTATGGACGGCCTGAAAAAGGCTGAAAAGGATGGCGACATCGGCCAGGATGAAAGCCGTGCAAAGTCTGACAAGGTTCAGAAGATGACGGATGACACAATTTCGGATATTGATCGCTTGCTTGCTGAGAAAGAAAGAGAAATCATGCAGGTATAGTTGGTCGCAGACCAACAGCATATTTCCCTGTCAACGCCACGCTGCTTAAACTGGATCGAGATGTCGGACACTAGCCGTTCCTCACTACCCGAGCATGTTGCCATCATCATGGATGGCAATGGGCGTTGGGCCAAGCAGCGTGGGCTTCCGCGCATCATGGGCCATAGACGTGGCGTCGAAGCTGTGCGCGAAACGGTGCGGGCCGCGGGCGAATGCGGCCTGAAATATCTGACGCTTTTCGCATTCTCCTCGGAAAACTGGCGCAGGCCAGAATCCGAGGTGAGCGATCTCTTAGGGCTTCTCAAAGCCTTCATTCGCCGAGACCTTGCCGATTTGCACAAGGAAAATGTGCGGGTTCGTATCATTGGAGACCGGCAGAGTTTGAAGGATGACATCCGCAGCCTGTTGATCGAAGCCGAGCAGATGACGGCCGCCAACACCGCACTGACGCTGGTCATCGCCTTCAATTACGGTTCGCGCGATGAAATAGCCCGCGCGGCTGCTTCGCTGGCAGCAGATGTGGCTGCAGGCGTGTTGAGCCCGTCTGACGTCGATGCTGACGCGATCTCTTCGCGCCTCGACACCGCCGGAATGCCGGACCCCGATCTCATCATCCGCACCAGCGGCGAAGAGCGGCTATCCAACTTCATGTTGTGGCAGGCGGCTTACGCTGAATTTCTCTTCATTCCTGAGTACTGGCCGGACTTTGACCGCAAGACGTTTGTCTCAGCCATTGACCAGTATATGACGCGTGATCGCAGGTTTGGCGGCCTTTCGAGCCAAGTCGCTCTGGCGGGTGCCTAATGAGCCGGGAACTGAGGCTAAGGCTTATCTCTGGCATCGTGCTCGCCGCCGTCATACTCACAGCCACCTGGTACGGCGGAATGATGTTCCGCCTTGTCGCCGGGGTTCTGGCGCTGTTGCTCTATTTCGAGTGGAGCACCATCACCAAGCTGTCCGATACCAATCCGACGGGTTATGCCTGGGGCTGGTTTTCGGTAGCGGTCATGGCTGGCAATACGATTTTCGGCGAGTCTTCGCTCGATCTGCCCCTTCTGTCAGGTTTCGCGCTCACCGCAGCGCTCTTTCCGGTCTTGCGCGGTCGCAACTGGTGGCTGGTGGGCGGCATCGTCTATGCCGGTCTCAGTGGCATTTCCCTGGCGGCAATTCGCGGTGACGAGCTGACGGGCTTTGCAGCCATGGTCTTCGTCTTCGCCATCGTCTGGGCTACAGATATCCTGGCCTACTTTGTTGGCCGTGCCATCGGTGGTCCAAAGCTTGCACCGGCCATATCGCCGGGAAAGACGTGGTCGGGAGCCATAGGCGGCACGGTCTCTGGCGTCGCTGCGGGCTCGGCAGTGGCCTATATTGATCACGGTCGCATCGGCATGGGCATCATTGGCCTTGCGCTGTTACTATCCGTTTTCAGCCAGATCGGCGATCTCTTCGAATCCTTCATCAAACGACGTTTCAAGGTCAAGGATTCCAGCAATCTCATTCCCGGACATGGCGGGTTTCTGGACCGGGTTGACGGTCTTGTTTTCGCCTGTTTTACCGTATTCCTCATTGCTGTCGTTCATGCGGCGATAACAGGTGATGTGCCAGGTTCGGGCAGCGGAATTCTTCCGGGATTCTGACAAGCGTAGAGCGGCATTAGCGAAAGGCTAGACACATATGGAAATGGTGACGGCGACGGTTGGTTTTTTGACCGGGTACATGGTGCCGTTCATTCTCGTCCTTTCCCTGCTCGTTTTTGTTCATGAAATGGGACATTATCTGGTTGGGCGCTGGTGCGGCATACGATCCACAGCTTTTTCCATCGGTTTTGGACCTGAGCTGATCGGCTTCACCGATAGTCGCGGTACCCGCTGGAAGATCTCGGCAGTGCCCTTGGGTGGCTACGTCAAGTTCTTCGGTGACGAAGACGTCGCCAGCAAGCCAGACAAGGATTCTCTCGCAGGTTTGACGCTGGAAGAGCGTTCACAGACACTTGGCGGCGCAAAGCTGTGGAAAAGAGCGGCGACCGTTGCTGCAGGGCCAATCGCGAATTTTCTTCTGGCGATCCTTATTTTTGCGGCACTTTTTGCAATTTACGGGCGGATGATTTCAGATCCGATCGTATCTGAAGTGCGGGAAAACAGCGCGGCGCAAGTTGCAGGTGTTCTACCGGGTGACAGGCTGGTTGCAATCGACGGCGAAAATGTCAGGACTTTCGAAGACGTTCGTCGCTACGTTGCCGTCCGGCCAGCCACGCCGATCACGGTAACGGTGGAGCGCAATGGGCAGCAGCTGGACTTAGGCATGGTCCCTACGCGGACCGAGACGACAGACCAGTTCGGTAACAAAATGGAATTGGGGATCATCGGTATCGTGACCGATCAGACCCGCGGAAACTTCAGGCATATCAGCTTTTCCCCAGGGGAGGCGCTGGTTGAAGGTGTGCGTGAGACGGGCCATGTCGTGACCGGAACCTTTGCCTATATCGGCAATCTGGTGACGGGGCGCATGAATGCAGACCAACTCGGAGGACCTGTGCGGGTCGCTCAGGCTTCGGGCCAGATGGCATCGCTTGGCTTTGCAGCTGTCATCCAGCTTGCAGCGCTGCTTTCGGTGTCGATCGGCCTTTTGAACCTCATGCCTGTGCCGGTTCTGGACGGGGGGCATCTCGTGTTTTACGCCATCGAGGCCGTGCGGGGAAAGCCGCTCGGTTCCGGCGCGCAAGAGGTCGCATTCAGGATTGGTCTTGCGATGATCTTCAGTCTGATGGTATTTGCTACATGGAATGATATCAGCAGCTTGATTGGCTAAATCGCGCTTTTGAGGCTGTATTTTAAGGGGTCGTTTACCTTGTTTTCATGCGAAAGTGGCGATTGAGCCACGGTCGCACGCGAAGTAAACAGAAATTAACGGTCGGGCTTGCTTGTAGAGGAAAAGCAGGTAAAAACGACGACAGATGGCCGGAGTCGGGTTCCGCCCGCTGAGGGACAACGGGAAAAGGTAAGAATTGAAAATGAAGGCTGGTTCAAGATTTTTGAACGCGGTGTCGGCGGTTGCGCTGTCTGCTGGTGTTTCTTCGGTTGCGGCTCTCGGAGTTGTTGTCTCCGCTGGTGTTGCCAATGCGGCTGTCATCAGCAAGGTTGATGTTCGCGGTGCTGAACGCGCCGGTGCAGACGCTGTGCGCTCCAACATCACGATCGCTCCCGGTCAAAACTTTTCCAACGCTGACATCGATGAATCGGTCAAGCGCCTTTATGCGACGGGATACTTCTCCAACGTCAGCATGAGCGTTTCTGGCAAGACTCTCGTTGTTACGGTGAGTGAAAACAATCTCGTCAACCAGGTCGTGTTCAACGGCAACCGGAAGATCAAGGACGACAAGCTTCAGGGCATCGTTCAGACCCAGTCTCTCGGCCCATACGACCAGACGCTGGTAACGGCCGATATCGCTCGTATCAAGGATGCATATGCTGCGATTGGCCGTAGCGATATTCAGGTTACGACGCAGGTCGTGAACGTCGGCCAAGGCCGCGTGAACCTCGCTTTCGTCATCAACGAAGGTGAGCGCACAAAGATTGCCCGCATCGATTTCGTTGGTAACAATGCCTACAGCGATGGTCGCCTTGCTGCCGTTCTGAACACCAAGAAATCCAACATGCTGTCGTTCTTGACGCGTAAGGATGTCTACAATGAGGACAAGCTGCGCGCTGATGAAGAAGCGCTGCGCCAGTTCTATTACAACCGTGGCTATGCCGACTTCCGCGTGACGTCTTCGGACGCCGTGCTGGACGAAGCCACCAACGAATACACCATCACCATCAATGTGGATGAAGGTCAGCGTTACGCATTCGGTAATGTGGCTGTTGAATCCACAGTTCCTGGTGTTGATGGCTCGCAGTTGCAGGGTCTGGTCGAAACCAAGGCTGGTTCCGGTTACAGCGCCAAGGAAGTTCAGCAGAGCATGGAAGCTATTTCCAAGCGCGTTTCCGCTGAAGGCTATCCATTCGCTCGCGTCACTCCGCGTGGCGACCGTGATATGGCAGGCAACACCATTGGCGTGACCTACATTGTTGATCAGGGTGAGCGCGCTTATGTCGAGCGTATCGAAATCCGTGGCAACACACGTACACGTGACTACGTGATCCGCCGCGAATTCGACATCAGCGAAGGCGATGCGTTCAACCAGACGATCATCTCTGCTGCCAAGCGTCGTCTTGAAGCTCTGGGCTACTTCTCCAAGGTTAACATCGGCACCTCGCAGGGCAGCGCGCCCGACCGCGTCGTCATCGTTGTGGATGTTGAAGATCAGGCAACCGGTTCCTTCGGTATCGGTGCTGGTTACTCGCAGAACGATGGCGCGCTTCTCGAAGCCTCTATCGAAGAGAAGAACTTCCTCGGTCGCGGTCAGTACATTCGTATCGCTGCGGGTGCCGGTCAGGATGATGCGCGTAGCTACAACCTGTCCTTCACAGAGCCATACTTCCTGGGCTACCGCCTTGCTGCAGGTTTCGACCTCTTCAAGAGCCAGAGCTCGAGTGAAGATTATTATGACTATGACGAGCAGGGCTTCGCGCTTCGCGTAACTGCGCCGATCACAGAAAATCTGGCGACGACGTTCAAGTACACCTACAAGCAGATCAATTATGATGGCCAAGGTGACTGGGATACTCCCGGTAATCTTGCTTCGCCTTACCGTGATTTGATCGCCGGTGGTGACTGGACGCAGTCCATCATCTCCAACACGCTGGCTTACAATTCTCTCGATGACCGCAACATGCCTCGCGATGGCTGGCAGGGTGCGTTGACAAACGAATTTGCCGGACTTGGTGGCGACTCCGAATACTACAAGATCTATGCTAAGGCTCGCTACCACCACACGCTCTCTGATGAGTATGACATCATCGGCTCGATCACAGGTCAGGCTGGTTATGTTGCACCGACAGGTGACAATCTCCTCGTATTCGACCAGTTCAAGATCGGCGGACGTGTGATCCGTGGCTTCGAGAATGATGGTATCGGTCCTCGTATCAACGGCGACTCCATCGGGGGCACGACATATTTCGCAGCTTCTGCTGAAGTGACTGCGCCTATGCCTGGCATTCCTGAAGACTTCGGTCTTCGTGTTGCTGGCTTCGTGGATGCTGGTACTCTGTACGGTAACAAGGTCAACGTTTCCGGTGGTGAGACTGTGCAAGACGACAGCTCTATCCGTGCATCCGCTGGTATCGGCGTCATGTGGGCTTCGCCATTCGGTCCTCTGCGTGTAGACTACGCAGTACCGTTCATGAAGGAAGACTACGACGAAGTGCAGAACTTCAGGTTTGGCATGTCCAACACTTTCTGATATCGGCAGTCCAGAACTGCAAGTTTGAACGTTCTGGAGTATTCGGTTGATGGAATATAATGCTTTTTTTCCGCCCCACGAAGGCATGCGATTGAAAGATATCGCTGACCGTCTTGGGGCGGAACTGTCTGATGAAACGGCAACTGATCGTATGGTGCGTTCCATCGCACCCGTTTACAGGGCCAAGTCTGATCAGTTGTGCTACATCCTGTCTCGGAAGAACCGTGAGGATATCGAGACCTGTGACGCGGCAGCGATCATCTGTGATCCTGCGCTGCAGTATCTCGTGCCAGCCCATATTCCGGCTCTGATTACCAAGCATCCCCATACGGTATTTGCGCAGGCTGGCGCCTTGCTGCATCCCTCAGCCATGAAGCCATCGGCTGTTTGTGCGCAGGACGAAGAAATTTCGCCTCTCGCGCATATTCATCCCTCTGCCAAACTTGAAGGCGGTGTGATTGTCGAGGCCTATGCCGTCATCGGTTCCAACGCGAATATAGGCTCCGGCACACGAATCGGACCCGGCGCCATCATTGGTGAAGAAGTGCAGATCGGACGCGATTGCACGATTGCCGGTGGCGCGAGCATTCTCTCGTCGCTGGTTGGCAATGGCGTCATCATCCACAATGGTGCGCGCATTGGGCAGGATGGCTTTGGTTACGCCCCTGGTCCGCGTGGCATGCTGAAGATCGTGCAGATCGGCCGTGTTATCATTCAGGACCACGTCGAAATTGGTGCAAACACCACGGTCGATCGCGGCACGATGGATGACACCATTATTGGTGAAGGCACGAAAATCGACAATCAGGTCCAGATAGGCCACAACGTTCGCATTGGCCGCCATTGCGGTATCGTCAGCAAAGTCGGTATTGCCGGCAGCACGCGGATTGGCGATGGCGTGATGATCGGTGGTGCCAGCGGCATCAACGGACACATTTCGATTGGCGATGGCGCGCAGATTGCCGCGATGAGCGGCGTCGTTGCCGATGTGCCAGCTGGAGCAAAATATGGCGGCGTACCAGCGCGGCCTCTGAAACATTTCCTACGCGACATGGCAGAACTGCTGGCGCGCGCCGAGGAGCGAGACAAGAAGACAGGAGAGAAGAATGTCTGAAGAGACGAAGACGGTGCTTGGCGCGGCTGACATCCTTGAAGTGATGAAGCTGCTGCCACATCGTTATCCCTTTTTGCTGATCGACAAGATCATCGATATCGATGGTGATAGCTCCGCGACCGGCATCAAGAATGTTACGGTCAATGAGCCGCATTTCACCGGCCATTTTCCAGATCGTCCCATCATGCCTGGCGTGCTGATTGTTGAAGCCATGGCGCAGACGGCCGGGGCCATCTGTGCCCGCAGGCAGGGTGATGGCGGCCATCTCGTTTACTTCATGACGATCGACAATGCACGCTTCCGCAAGCCTGTCGTGCCGGGCGATCGTCTGGAGATTTACGTTGTGAAGCAGCGTCAGCGCGGTAATGTCTGGAAATTCCATTGCGACGCCAAGGTCGATGGTGTGCTGGTGGCTGAGGCGGATATCGGCGCGATGATGATCCCCGAGGGTCAGCAATGAGCAAGATCGCGGCTTCGGCCAGGGTTCATCCGTCTTCATTCATAGAAGATGGAGCTGTGATCGGTGAAAACGTCGTCGTTGGTCCGTTTTGCCACGTTGGACCTAAGGTGACATTGCATGATGACGTGCAACTGCTCGGCCACGTTGTTGTGCTGGGCTGCACGACTGTGGGCAAAGGCACAAAGATCTGGCCATCTGCCGTGATCGGCGGCGATTCGCAGAGTGCCCATCACAGCGCGGTTGATACAACGCTCGTCATCGGTGAAAACTGCACTATCCGTGAAGGTGTTACAATGAACACCGGCACGGTAGAGCATGGCGGAACGACGGTTGTCGGTAACAACAACCTGTTCTTGGCCTATGCGCATGTGGCCCATGACTGCCGTTTGGGCGACAACATCATTCTGTCCAATAACGTCATGCTGGCTGGCCATGTGACGATTGAGGACCGCGCCATTCTGGGTGGCGGCTCTGCCGTGCACCAGTTTACGCGCGTTGGCCGTCAGGCCTTCGTTGGTGGCCTTTCTGCCGTCAGCTATGACGTCATTCCTTATGGCATGCTGAATGGAAATCCAGGTATTCTGGGTGGTTTGAACATTGTCGGGATGACCCGTGCAGGTATCGAGCGCGCGGAAATTCACAAGGTTCGCCGCGCCTACAAGCAGATCTTCGAAAGCGAAGGCAATGTGCGCGCCAATGCTGCCGCCATTCGTGAAGAGTATCTGGATTGCCCGCAGGCGCTGGAAGTCATCGATTTCATCGCGGCTGCCAATGAGCGGGCCATTTCGTCGCCCAACCGGGGAAAATAGCGCGTGCCACAGGATGCGGGGCGTCTGGCGATCATAGCAGGCAGCGGCTTTCTGCCATTTTATGTGGCGCAAGCAGCACTCGACGCAGGCGAGACGCCCTTCATCATCCGCTTGCAAAACCAGGCCGATCTGGATTGGTCGGCGTTTGAAAACGCATGCATCAGCGTGGGTGATGTGTCGAGCCTCGGAAGGCTCATGGCGAGCCATGGCATTGATCGCGTTGTGCTGTCTGGCGCGGTATCTCACCGGCCTGAATGGCGGGAAATTCGCCCCAATTTCAAAATGATTGCAAAGATGCCGTCCATCATCCGCACGCTTCTGTCGGGCGGAGATGATACGGTGCTGCAAATGGTGATCGGGCTGATTGAGGCGCAGGGTGCGCGTGTCATCGGCGCACATGACGTCGCACCGGGTCTACTTGCCACAACGGGCTCTTTGGGAAAAATCGAGCCAAGCGATGAAGACCGGCGGGATATTGCCAAAGCGGCGAAGGCGGCACTCGCGCTCGGCGCGCTCGATGTGGGGCAGGGTGCGGTCTGCGTCGGCGGCCGTCTGGTTGCGCTTGAGGGCGTCGAAGGCACCGATGGCATGTTGGCAAGGGTCGCTACATTGCGTGCCGAAGGCCGCATTTCCAGCCGTCGAAAAGGTGTGCTGGTCAAGCTGTGTAAGCCGCAGCAGGATATCAGGGCCGACCTGCCCACCATCGGCCCATCGACCGTGCACAATGCCGCTAAGGCGGGGCTTGCCGGCATTGCGGTGGAGGCGGGCAGGGCATTCGTGCTGGATCGCGAAGCCATGTTGCAGGCCGCCGATGAAGCCGGGCTGTTCGTTTGTGGTATCGATACAGGCCTTGCGGGAGAAATGATGTGAGTGACACGGTTCTGAAACTGGCTGTCATTGCCGGTGAAGTCTCTGGCGATCTCTTGGGCGCTGATCTGGTTCGCGCCTTGAAGGTGCAATATCCGGGCAAGGTTGAGCTGATTGGCGTTGGTGGCGATGGCCTGACCAGCGAAGGACTATCATCGCTATTCGATTATTCCGAACTGTCGATCATGGGCTTCACGCAGGTTCTGAAAAAACTGCCGCAGCTGATTGCGCGAATAAAAGAAACGGCAAACGCGATAATTGCAGCCAAACCAGATGTGCTGCTGATTATTGATAGCCCGGACTTTACGCACCGTGTGGCGCGTCGTGTGCGCAAAGCCATGCCGAACCTGCCTGTAGTCAATTACGTGTGCCCCAGCGTTTGGGCCTGGAAGGAAAAGCGTGCGCCGGCAATGCTTGGCTATGTCGACCACGTTCTGGCGCTGCTGCCATTCGAACCAGGAACCATGCGGCGTTTGGGCGGCCCGCCCACGAGCTTCGTCGGCCACCGCTTGAGTGTTGATACTGACCTGTTGTCTGTTCGTGAGCAGCGCGCTGAACGGGCGCTACCAAAGGATGGGGAGCCGAGAACCATTCTTTTGCTGCCCGGCTCACGCTCAACGGAAATCACGCGGCTGATGGAGCCGTTTCAAGCGGCTGCGGCTGCATTTGTGGAGCGCAACGGGCCGACACGATTCGTGCTTCCTACGGTTTCGAGACAGGAAGCGCGGATACGTGAACTTGCCGCATCTTGGCCAGATCATATCCGCCCTGAGATTGGAGTGGACTCAGCATTCAAGTGGAAGGCTTTTGCTCAGGCCGATGCGGCGATTGCTGCATCCGGCACGGTCATTCTGGAGCTTGCGCTTGCCAATGTGCCGGTTGTTTCCGTTTACAAAACGGACTGGATCTTCACCATGTTGAGCAGGCGTATAAAAACCTGGACTGGCGCATTGCCAAACCTGATTGCCGATTATGCGGTGGTTCCGGAATATATCAACGAGGTTGTGCGCGCAGGCTCCATGTTGCGCTGGGCTGAGCGCCTTTCCACCGATACGCTGCAAAGGCAAGCGATGTTGGAAGGTTTTGCGCTGGTTCGTGAGCGTCTGCAGACAGAGCGTCCGCCGGGTGAGGTGGGGGCAGAGATATTGCTTTCAGTTTACCGCCAAAAGTCCGGTGCTGCGATCACGGCTTGATCCGCCCAATATTTGACCGTGATGAAAAATTTCGCTGTCTAAAAAATCATCATTGGTCATCGGAGCACATTTAAGTTCCATCGCGAAGGCCGTTTTTCAAAGCTACACCAGAATGGCACGCACCTTGCTTTCTCATCTTGTATGCAAGACAGACATACAGCCGAGACAGATCAGAGTGCGATAGAACAGGCCATATTTTCCGGCATCCTGTCTGCACGCATATGCCCCGGCACCCGGCTGGGCGAATCGCAGCTTGCGGAAATATATGGCGTTTCCCGTACCAAGATTCGTGAAGTCATGATGCGGCTCGTTACGCGCGGTGTCGTTGAGGTCAGCCCCCGTCGCGGCTGGTTCGTGGTGGAACCATCAGCCGAACAGGCGGTAATGGTGTATCAGGCGCGGCGCGTTATCGAGTTTGGCCTGCTGCGCACCATGACAAGCCTTTCTCCCGCCGGACGCCAGATACTTCTTGATCATCTGGATGAAGAGCGGGAAGCGCTCGCCGTGGCCGATCGCCAGCGGCTCACATGCCTGATGGGCGATTTCCATATCCGCATTGCAGAGATTGTCGGAAACGACATCATTATCGATCTTCTGCGGGACCTGACCGCACGCACAATCCTCATTTCGATGCTTTATCAGTCCGATTTCCATGCTGCCCAATCCCATGAAGGGCACTGCCGCATTTTTGAGGCGATGGATGCGGGCGATTTCGTGCGCGCAGCAGAGCTTGCCGTCACGCATCTGGATGAGGTCGAGACCGGGCTGGATCTCACGCGCCAGCGAGACCCGCTCCGGGACCTTCGCAGTTCACTATCCCTACCACCCCTTCATATTGCCAACTCATAGGAGAATTTGAAATGTTCAGCAGACGCATATTTCTCGCCACTATTGCCATTGCAGCCACCTCCAGCTTCGCAGCACCCGTCTTTGCAGATGCCTTGAGCGACATTTCATCTCGCGGTGCGATCCGCGTTGCCGTTCCGCAAGACTTTCCTCCATTTGGCAGCGTTGGCGTTGATATGGCCCCGCGTGGCTATGACATTGATGTGGCCAATCTGATTGCCGAAAAGCTGGGTGTGAAGACCGAGCTAGTGCCCGTAACCAGCGCAAACCGCGTGCCATATCTCCAGACCAACAAGGTCGATCTCGTCATTTCGAGCCTCGGCAAGAATGCAGAGCGTGAGAAGGTGATTGATTTCTCCGTGGCCTATGCGCCGTTCTTTAATGGTGTGTTCGCGCCTGACGCCGTCAAAATCGAAAAGGCAGAAGATCTCGCAGGAAAGACGATTGGCGTCACACGCGGTGCGGTGGAAGATCTGGAACTGACGAAAATCGCGCCAGCCGATGCTACCATCAAGCGCTATGAGGACAATAACGGCACGATCTCGGCATTCCTGTCAGGCCAGGTCGAAACCGTTGCCACCGGCAACGTCGTTGCGGCCGCGATTCTCGAAAAGAACCCGCCAAAGCGCCCGGAGCTGAAATTCCTGATTAAGAACTCGCCTTGCTACATCGGTCTTAACAAGGACCAGCCCGCTTTGCGTGAAAAGGTCGATGCCATCATCGCTGCCGCGAAAGCTGATGGCAGCCTGAATGCCATTGCACAGAAGTGGCTGAAGACGGATCTGCCGAAGGATCTTTAAGACCAAAGAGAATGCGCGTCCCGGGTTTTCGGGGCGCGTTTTCCGTCTTATCTCGAAAGGACCGAACGTGAATTACACCTTCGAGTTTGGGTGGCTTCTCGAATATTACCCTGCAATCGTGAAGGGAGTGTTCATCACTCTTCAGTTGATTGCGATTGGTGGCATTCTGGGAATCACTCTTGGTATCATCTGCGCCTGGGTCCGTGCGCTCGGGCCACGCTGGCTGCGCCCGCCCGTTGCGCTTTATGTGGAATTGATCCGCAACACGCCGTTTCTGATCCAGCTCTTTTTCATTTTTTTCGGTCTGCCATCCCTCGGCTTGCAGATGACGGAACTGACCGCCGCCAATATTGCCATGGTCATCAATCTGGGTGCCTATAGTTGCGAAATCATCCGCGCCGGCATTCAGGCAACGCCGAAGGGCCAGTTCGAGGCCGGTGCAAGCCTTGCCATGACGCGCTTTGAAACGTTCCGTCATGTTGTGCTGGTGCCATCGCTGCAGCGCATCTGGCCCGCTCTGTCGTCTCAGGTGGTCATCGTCATGCTAGGTTCCTCCGTCGTGTCGCAGATTGCGGCCGAGGACCTGACCTTTGCGGCCAACTTCATCCAGTCGCGCACATTCCGCGCTTTTGAAGCCTATATGGTCTCGACGGTCATCTATCTCGGGCTTGCGATTTTGCTGCGACAGATCCTGCTGGTGCTGGGCGGCTTTATATTCCCCCGAAGGAGCGTCAGATGATTGAGTTTTCCACTTGGGACATATTGAGAAACCTGCTTCTGGCCGCACGCTGGACGGTGCTGCTGTCTCTGGTTTCGTTCATTGGCGGGGCGATGGTTGGCCTCGTCTTGCTGTTCATGCGCATTTCCAAGAAAAAATCGCTTCGTCTCTTCTCCAAATATTATGTCGAGCTGTTTCAGGGCACGCCTCTTCTGATGCAGCTGTTCATTGCCTTTTTCGGGCTCGGGCTGGTTGGCATCGATGTTCCTGCCTGGCTGGCTGCGGGAATAACGATCATTCTCTGGGCCGCAGCCTTTTTGACAGAGATATGGCGCGGCTGCGTTGAAGCCGTTGCCAAAGGCCAGTGGGAAGCATCCGCAAGCCTTGGCATGGGGCGCTTCCAGCAGATGCGCTACGTCATCCTGCCGCAGGCCCTGCGGGTAGCCATTCCGCCGACCGTGGGCTTCGCCGTTCAGGTCATCAAGGGAACAGCGGTAACGTCGATCATCGGCTTCGTGGAGCTCTCCAAGGCCGGTACCATTGTCACCAACGCCACTTTCCAGCCCTTCACCGTTTATGGCCTCGTTGCCCTCATCTATTTCGCGCTGTGCTGGCCATTGTCGAAGAGCAGCCAGATTCTCGAAAGGAAGCTTAATGTCGCTCATCGAAATCACTGAAGTCCGCAAGAGCTTTGGCAGCAACGAGGTGCTGAAAGGCATCAACCTCGATATCGAGCCCGGCGAGGTGATCGCCATCATTGGCAAGAGTGGATCCGGCAAATCAACGTTGTTGCGCTGCATCAATGGTCTCGAGACCATCTCGTCTGGTGCAATTTCAGTTGCAGGTGCCCAGTTCATCGACGATGAGCTTCATCTGAAAGCGTTGCGGTTGAAAGTCGGCATGATCTTTCAGCAGTTCAACCTTTTCCCTCATCTCAATGTTGGGGAAAACGTCATGCTTTCTCAAACTGTTGTGAAGAAAACGCCGAGGCCTGAGGCGGAAGCCTTGGCGCGCAAGATGCTGGAGCGAGTGGGCCTTGCCCACAAGTTCGATGCCTATCCCGATGAACTCTCTGGTGGCCAACAGCAACGAGTCGCCATTGCCCGCGCACTCGCGATGCAACCCACAGCGCTGCTCTGCGACGAGATTACATCGGCCCTTGACCCGGAACTGGTCGCTGAGGTTCTGGCCGTGGTGCGGGAGCTGGCGGCGGAAGGCATGACGCTGGTGATGGTCACGCACGAAATGAAGTTCGCCCGCGATGTCTGCTCTCGCGTTGTCTTCATGCACGAGGGAAAAGTCCACGAAATTGGCCCGCCGGAAGAGGTGTTCTCAGCGCCTAAGACAGCGGAGTTGAAGCAATTTCTGGGTGTGACGGCCCATTGATAAGCGTCGTTTTCAACACCCGTCCAGACAAATAAAAAAGCCGGGCGTTGACCCGGCTTTTCTTTGAATTCTTTGCTTCCGCGCTTAGCGCTTGGAAACTGGCAGGTAATCGCGCTTTGCTTCGCCGGTGTAGAGCTGGCGAGGGCGACCGATGCGCTGCTGTGGGTCTTCGATCATTTCGTTCCACTGTGCGATCCAGCCGACGGTGCGGGCGAGCGCGAAGAGAACAGTGAACATGGTTGTGGGGAAGCCGAGCGCCTTCAGCGTGATGCCGGAGTAGAAATCGACGTTCGGATACAGCTTCTTCTCGACGAAGTAAGGATCGGACAGAGCGATCTTTTCCAGTTCGAGCGCAACCTGCATGATCGGATCATCCGAGTTGCCGGTGGCTTCCAGCACTTCGTACATCGTCTTTTGCATAATCTTGGCGCGCGGATCGTAGTTCTTGTAAACGCGGTGGCCAAAACCCATCAGGCGGAACGGATCGTTCTTGTCCTTGGCGCGGGCAATGAACTCGGGAATGCGATCAACTGAACCGATTTCGTTGAGCATGTTGAGCGCAGCTTCATTCGCGCCGCCATGGGCGGGGCCCCAGAGGCAAGCGATACCGGCAGCGATACACGCGAACGGGTTTGCACCAGACGAGCCAGCAAGACGAACAGTCGAGGTCGACGCGTTCTGCTCATGGTCGGCATGCAGGATGAAGATTCGGTCCATGGCGCGGGCCAGAACTGGATCAACCTTGTAGTCTTCGCATGGAACGGCAAAGCACATGTTGAGGAAGTTAGACGCATAATCCAGATCGTTCTTCGGGTAAACGAAGGGCTGGCCAATGTGGTACTTATAGGCCATTGCCGCAATTGTCGGCATCTTCGCGATCATGCGCAGCGACGCGACCATGCGCTGGTGCGGATCTGTGATGTCAGTGGAGTCGTGATAGAAGGCCGAGAGAGCGCCGACCGTGCCGCACATGACAGCCATCGGGTGGGCGTCGCGGCGGTAACCGGTGAAGAAGCGGCTCATCTGCTCATGCACCATGGTGTGGCGCGTAACCCGGGTATCGAAGTCCTTCTTCTGTGCGGTAGTCGGCAATTCGCCGTAAAGCAGCAGATAGCAGGTTTCGAGGAAGTCACCCTGTTCAGCCAGTTGCTCAATGGGGTAGCCGCGGTGAAGCAGCACGCCTTCGTCACCATCGATATAAGTGATCTTGGATTCGCAAGAGGCAGTCGACGTAAAGCCGGGATCGTATGTGAAGGTGCCGGTGTTTTTGTAAAGCGTTCCGATATCTACGACCTTGGGTCCGATCGTGCCTTCCCGGACAGGGAGATCGACCGTGCTATCGCCGAGGGTCACTTTAGCGCTTGATTCCGTCATACCATACCTCCGATATATGCGGGCGATGCGGGATGACGCACCAGCCTGTTAAGCGTTACCGATTAGCTATATGATCCTAGCCATGATGCCAAGCTATCCAACTGGCAAATTGTGCATTGCGACACGCCAATATCCCAAAATGGTGCGATTCCGAGGCAGAGTGTTTCATTCTAGGTCAATGCTTCCTTAACTCAGCAAATGGTTGCAATAATACTTTGAGAGTTGCAAACTGAAAGGCTACGGCAGGGGGAGCCGGGCTTTGAATACGCAGAACGAAAAATATTACTTTAGCGAGACCCAGGCGAGGTTCGTTCCGCATGGAGAACTCGATGACTTGCTGTCGCCCCTGCATACCTCGAGTGGTAGCGCGCTTCGAAAAGATGAGCAATCGGACTTACGTCTAGGGGCGATGGCGCGCCTCAGGCGCGTGTTGAATAGATGTATTGCTGAAGAGGCAAACCACCGCCACGAGTTCCTCTTCATACCCGTGTTGGTCGCGGCAGGAGCCGCCCTCTGGTTCAGCCTGCCGACCACACCGCCGCAATGGCTTCTGTTTTCGCTTGCCGCATGTGCCATCACCATCGTTTGCGCCCTGTCTTATAGGCAGGGACCCATCTCCATGGCTTTGAAGGCTGGGGCGCTTGTGGTGCTGGGCATGGTTTTGGCCGATGGGCAGTCACGGCGGGCGGGCACGATCATTCTCGATACCCCGGTAACGACCGAGATTGCCGGAACTGTGGAACGCCGCGAGCTGGATGCAAGGGGGAACTGGCGATATGTCGTTGCGCTGAAGCAGACATCAGCCCCGCAGCTTGCCCGCGCGCCGCAAAAGGTTTCGCTGGTTGCTCGCAGCCGTCATGAAGCGGTAGCGATCGGTGCGTCGATTACCGGCAAGGCACGCCTGTCACCGCCTTCCGGTCCAGCTCTACCGGGGCTGAACGATTTCGCCTTTGGCTCCTATTTCGGTGGCATTGGTGCAACCGGATTCTTTTATGGCGCGCCGCGAGTGTGGACGGATCCGGCCGGCGAGGCGAAAGGCGGCACGTGGGCAGGGGCGGCGGATCGGCGGCTTTATGCGCTGAGAAGCAACATAGCCAACCGCATTCGCGACCTGATCGGCGGTGATGCCGGAGCCTTTGCTGCATCGATTGTCACCGATGAGAGACGCGCCATATCAGACGAAACAATGGAGGCTTTGCGCATCTCGGGCCTCGCGCATATCGTCGCGATTTCCGGGCTGAACATGGCGCTCGCGGCCGGTATTTTCTTTGTTGGCATGCGAACCGTATTCAGCTTCTTTCCCGGCTTCTCGCAACGATGGCCCGTGAAGAAAATCTCCGCCTTTGCGGCACTTCTCATGACATTCTGCTACTATCTGATATCAGGCTTTGCCGTCTCTGCGGAGCGAGCCTGGCTGATGATGTCGATCATGCTGGTTGCGGTTCTGGTGGACAGGCCATCGATCAGCGTTCGAAATGTTGCGCTTTCCGCCATCGTCATCATTGTCTTGTCTCCCAACGAGGTGATGGGGCCGAGCTTCCAGATGTCATTTGCTGCGACGCTTGCTCTTGTGTCGGGCTTCGCGGCCTGGAGCCGGTGGAGAGGAGAACGCGAGCGCCCTGTTATCGCGCATCCGCCGTGGTGGCTCAGCGCCGCTTCTAAATGCGCAACCATCATTGGTGGTGTAGTCGTGACATCCCTCATTGGCGGTCTTTCAACCGCGATCTATACCATCGAACATTTTCACCGCATCACAACCTATGGGCTTGCCGCAAATCTGGCGGCGATGCCCATCATGTCACTCATCGTCATGCCGTTTGCGCTGATGGGCATGCTGCTCATGCCGTTCGGGCTCGATGGACCATTCATCAAGGTGATGGGGTATGGCATGGCAATGGTCATCGACATCGCGACAACGGTGTCAGGCTGGGGCGGGGATGTGACGATTGGACGGCAGAACAGCTGGTTCCTCGCTGTGTCGACGACAGGTTTTCTACTGCTCGCCCTTTTACGCACCCGGCTTGCATTGATCGGACTACCCTTCGTTGCGGCGGGCTATGTGCTGCTGAGCGCGGAGCAATGGAGCAGCAAACCGGACCTTTTGATTTATGAGGATGGGTCGCTCGTTGCTCTTTTGACTGACGATGCCGTGGCAACCACAAAGCAGCGGGCATCGGGCTTCATCTATGACCAGTGGGCGAGGGCGCTGCCCCTGCCGGAGCGCCACATTCCAGCTGACATGCTTGACGCAGAAAAGTCACCAGATGGTGATGACGAGGCTGGGGATGACGCGCAAACCGGACGCCGCAAAACGCTGACGGACCAAGACAAAGCGAGAGAACGGCAGGAAATGCAGCGGGTTATTCTCAAAACAGATGGATTCACCTGCCGAAAAAACAGCTGGTGCATATCGAAATCCAAAAGCGGCGTCAGTGTTGCGGTGGTGCTCGACAGTGCATTCGCGGGATTGGCCTGCGATATCGCCAATATTGTCGTCACGACACGCAGCGTTCCCTTCAGCACCTGCCGTTCCGGCGCCATTCTCGTCACTGAGGAAACCTTGCGTCGCACCGGTTCTATGGAGCTATGGCTGGGCGATGCAACAAAGCCCGTCCTGACAGCAAGAGCTGCCATGCTGAGCGATGATCGGCCATGGACGGTGCACCGTCATTACGACTGGCGCGACAAAAGCTTCAACACAGTAATTCCGGCCCATATCGAACACCTGCTCGCAGTCCGCCCATAGCCATCGCACCTCTGAACGTGCCGCTGCACGTCACGACGTGACAGCGCGCAAATCCGCTAGCCATTCCCCCACATTCCGCGCCTCGGCCTCATGCGCATCATCGCGCCACGGTTCCAGAAGGGCTGCCTGTTCCCATTCTCGCATTGCCGGAAGGGATAGGAGGTGATCCATATAGTTCTTAGACGCGGCAGACAGCACAGTTCCATATGTCTGGAACCGAAACGCAACCGGGCAGAAAAACGCATCCACAGCCGTGAATTCGGCCCCGGCCAGGAATGGACCGCCATGGGCTGCCAGCCCTTGCTGCCACAAGGCGTCGATCCGGGAAATATCTCTCCGCAATGCTTCGGATATGGAAGATGGCCGTATTCTAAGACCAACGCTCATCGGATGGTTGTTGCGCAACGTGGAAAAGCCCGCATGCATTTCCGCAGCGGCAGAGCGAGACCAGGCCCGGGCCTTGGCATCCGCTGCCCAAACGCCATCATGCTTTTCCGCAAGATATTCGGTGATGGCGAGCGATTCCCATACGGTCAGATCGCCATCCACAAGACATGGAACTTTCGATGTCGGTGAAAACTCCGAAAATGCATGGTCCTTGTCATCGAAACGCATGAATCGCTCAGAAAATTCAATTCCGAGCGTGCGCATCAGCACCCAGATTCGCAGTGACCAAGACGAGTAATTCTTGTTGGCGATGAAAAGTTGATACATGAGCAGCGCTCCTGAAAGGCAGCGATCAAAAAGAAGAAGACTATCAATAACCCAGAGAATTTCTTGCATAAAGCCATGCACAGCGATGGCATCATTCAAATTATTTGATGGCCGTAACCAGCTTGGCGATCAATGTGGGTCACAAACGGCATTCTAAACGCAGCAGCCAATTCCCATGCAAAATCTCTGCCGCTATAACGGAAATCCGCTACAAAGCACACAATCACAGTGGAATGGATACCCGGCTAATAAGTTTCATCCTTGTTGTCGCTGCGTGGTGACTTGAGGCCCCGCGAGCGCAACAGAATTAAGACTCCGTATGAAACGCGCGTGCAGAGCTTTCCAAGCTGATCAGTGATAACGCCTGATCAGACCAACCAGCTTTCCCTGAATCTTGACTCTATCCGGTCCAAATATGCGGGTTTCATAAGCAGGGTTCGCAGCTTCCAGTGCGATAGAGGCGCCGTTGCGACGGAAGCGCTTGAGCGTTGCCTCCTCTTCGTCCACCAGAGCCACGATGATATCTCCGGGATTTGCGGTGCTGGTATCCTTGATAATGACGGTATCGCCGTCAAATATACCGGCTTCGATCATCGAATCGCCTTTAACCTCAAGCGCGTAATGCTCGCCTGCACCCAGCATATCCATCGGCACGACCACATCATGAGTGTTGTTCTGGATGGCGGAGATTGGCACGCCCGCTGCAATGCGTCCCATGACCGGTACGCTGACTGATTCGGAGTTTCTGCTGTTGGAAGATGATGGCTGAGGCCGTTGTTCGACCGCTGCAGCTTTGCCCAGACTGCCTTCAATAACGCTTGGCGTGAAGCCGCGCTGTGGCTTTTCTGGGGGTGAATATGATTCGGGAAGCTTGATAACCTCAAGCGCACGGGCTCTATTTGGTAGCCGGCGAATGAAACCGCGCTCCTCCAAGGCTGTGATCAACCGATGGATGCCTGACTTGGAGGCAAGCTCGAGTGCATCCTTCATTTCATCGAAAGATGGTGGCACGCCGGACTCTTTCATTCTCTCATGAATGAATAGAAGCAGTTCCTGCTGTTTGCGCGTGAGCATGAAGAGACCCTTGACGATTCGAGGCGGAGATTCGGGAAACAAATACAGAACGAACACTATCTGTTCCATATGTGTTCTGCAATCCCTTAAAACTCAGTGAAAGTACAAACGAGTTTCAACGTTGCCCACAATCCCGCCGAATACCGCTCCTATACCGTGACTCGCTGTCGGCTTACTGCTACATGCGTTGCTAAGATCGGGCGTGATGCCCGTGCACTGTTTCATTTGTTCCAAGGGAAAACCATGAGTGCGACGAACAATCTGAAGGTCATTGCCGGCGAGGGCGCTGGAGCGGTCTCTTTCTCGAACACCGAACGATTTTCCCTGATTGCCGGTCCGTGCCAGATGGAAAGCCGCGACCATGCTTTCATGATTGCCGAAACGCTGGCCGAACTCTGTGGCAAGCTGGGAATCGGTCTGGTTTACAAATCATCCTACGACAAGGCCAACCGCACCTCGCTTTCGGGCCAGCGTGGCATTGGCATCGACAAGGCGCTTGAAGTTTTCGCAGAATTGAAGGCGCAGTTCGGATTTCCAGTCTTGTCGGACATTCACACCGAAGAGCAGTGCGCCATTGTCGCGCCCGTCATAGATATTCTGCAGATTCCGGCATTTCTCAGCCGTCAGACGGACCTGCTGGTGGCTGCTGCAAAGACCGGCCGAGTGATCAACGTAAAGAAGGGCCAGTTTCTGGCACCTTGGGACATGAAGAACGTGCTGGCCAAGCTAAATGACAGCGGCAACTCCAATGTGCTGCTGTGCGAGCGTGGTGCATCCTTCGGCTACAATACTCTAGTGTCGGATATGCGCTCACTGCCAATCATGGCATCGCTCGGTGCGCCAGTGATATTCGACGCGACCCATTCGGTTCAGCAGCCGGGCGGGCAGGGTGGCTCGACGGGCGGTCAACGCGAATTCGTGGAAACATTGGCACGCGCGGCGGTGGCAGTTGGTGTTGCCGGTCTTTTCATAGAAACGCATGAAGACCCTGATAATGCGCCATCCGATGGCCCCAACATGGTTCACCTGAAAGATATGCCGAAGCTTCTCGAAAAACTTCTGGCTTTCGACAATATCACCAAGTCCACCTGATAGTTCGGCGCCGAGAGGCGTCGAAGGAAACCATCGCGCAGGACGGGGCTTGTCATTGTAATTTCTTCCGCATCGGCTACAGCGGAAGACGACCACCAAACGACTCGCCGCTCTGGCGACGTGTTTTTATCGCAAGCCGGAATCTGAAACTTCTTCACAGGTTCCCTCATGCGCTTTAAGACATGCACCTGAAAAACACTGTTCCAATCCTAAGGGAGAGATCATGACAGCCATTACCGACATTATCGCACGCGAAATTCTCGACAGCCGCGGCAACCCGACCGTTGAGGTAGATGTCTATCTTGAAGACGGCTCCTTCGGCCGCGCAGCGGTTCCATCGGGCGCATCCACCGGCGCACATGAAGCTGTAGAGCTGCGCGATGGCGGTAAGCGTTACCTCGGTAAGGGCGTCGAGAAGGCAGTCGAAGCCGTCAACACGGAAATCTTCGATGCGCTGGGCGGTTTCGATGCCGAGAGCCAGATCCATGTCGACCAGACGCTGATCGAACTCGACGGCACGCCGAACAAGTCGCGCCTCGGTGCAAACGCCATCCTCGGCGTTTCCTTGGCTGTTGCAAAAGCTGCTGCCGAAACCACAGGCCTGCCACTCTATCGTTACGTTGGTGGCCCAAACGCGCATCTGCTGCCGGTCCCAATGATGAATATCATCAACGGTGGCGCGCATGCCGATAACCCAATCGACTTTCAGGAATTCATGATCATGCCAATCGGCGCGGAAAATATCCGTGACGCGGTGCGTATCGGCGCTGAAATCTTCCACGTTCTGAAGAAGGAACTGTCTGCGCAGGGTTTCAACACCAATGTGGGCGATGAAGGCGGCTTTGCGCCGGGCCTGAAGAGCGCACCGGAAGCACTCGATTTCATCATGAAGTCCGTTGAAAAGGCTGGTTACAAGCCAGGCGAAGACGTGGCGCTTGCTCTCGATTGCGCCTCGACGGAATTCTTCAAGAACGGCAAATACGTGATGGAAGGCGAAGGCCGCACGCTGGAGCCTGAAGCCATGGCGGATTATCTCGCCGAGCTGGCCGGTAAGTATCCGATCATCTCCATCGAAGACGGCATGGCCGAAGACGATTGGGACGGCTGGAAGTACCTCACAGACAAGATCGGCAAGAAAGTTCAGCTGGTTGGCGACGATCTGTTCGTGACCAACTCTGCCCGCCTTCGTGACGGCATCAAGATGGGCGTCGCCAATTCGATCCTCGTCAAGGTCAACCAGATCGGCTCGCTGACGGAAACGCTCGACGCTGTTGAAACTGCACACAAGGCTGGCTACACGGCTGTCATGTCTCACCGCTCTGGTGAAACAGAAGACTCCACAATTGCCGATCTTTCGGTTGCCACCAACTGCGGACAGATCAAGACGGGCTCGCTTTCGCGCTCTGACCGTCTGGCCAAGTACAACCAGTTGATCCGTATCGAAGAAATGCTCGGCCCACAGGCCGCCTATGCAGGCCGCTCCATTCTTCGCGGCTGATTTCGATATCGATATGACACGACGAAAAGCCCGGTTAACGCCGGGCTTTTTTGTGCGCTGCGGTCGGAGCGTGCGTTAAGGTCAACGGATGGTTAAGCATATGTCGCTATGATGCCTTCAGTAACGCGTTTGAAGGCTGTTTCAGAGTATGTGGACCAAGCATCACAAGAAAAGACGTTTTGGCCGTCTTGTCGTTCCGGCAATCACGGTCGCGTTTCTCTCCTATTTCGGGTATCATTCCATCCATGGTGATTTCGGGCTGAAGGCTGCGGAGCAGCTGGAGAGGCAGCGCGTCGCCCGTTCGGCAGAATTGGCCAAGCTTACCAAGGCCCGCACGGCGCTGGAGCGCCAAGTTGAGCTGATGAGTGATGGCTCGCTGGAGCGTGATATGATCGATGAGATCTCGCGCTATCAGTTGAACATGTCGCGCGCCGACGAAATCGTCATCATGAACACATATTTTTGATTAACCGAATTTCAGTTAATCTCGTTTTTTAATTTATTCGCAGTCACTTAGGGCGAATACGAGCCATGCGTTTATGCCATTGCTGCTTCGCGTTTTCTTGCATATGGTGCGATCCGATCCAACCATTCTAAATGGCAACTCAGGGAGGGATGTATGGCGCCGCGAAAAAACGCGACCGTATCCGGCCGCAAGACCACGGCAAAGACAGCCGCTAAGGAATTTACCGGCCAGAACACGCCGGAGTTCGGCAAAGATGAAGAGCTCCACGCGTATCGCGAGATGCTGTTGATCCGTCGATTCGAGGAAAAGGCCGGCCAGCTTTACGGCATGGGCTTCATCGGCGGCTTCTGTCACCTCTACATCGGGCAGGAAGCTGTCGTTGTGGGCATGAACATGTCGCAGAAGGAAGGTGATCAGGTTATCACCGCCTATCGTGACCACGGCCACATGCTGGCTGCTGGCATGAGCGCACGTGGCGTCATGGCTGAGTTGACCGGACGCAGCGGCGGCTTGTCAAAGGGCAAGGGCGGCTCCATGCACATGTTCTCCAAGGAAAAGCATTTCTACGGCGGACACGGCATCGTCGGCGCGCAGGTTTCGCTCGGAACCGGTCTGGCCTTTGCGAACAAGTATCGCGGCAATGACAGTGTGTCCGTCGCCTATTTCGGCGATGGCGCGGCCAACCAGGGCCAGGTCTATGAGAGCTTCAACATGGCTGCTCTCTGGAAATTGCCGATCATTTACATCGTCGAGAACAACCACTACGCCATGGGTACATCGACTGCGCGCGCAACCGCACAGTCCAACTACTCGCTTCGTGGTGTTGGCTTCGGTATTCCGGGCATGCAGGTTGATGGCATGGATGTTCGCGCCGTCAAGGCTGCCGCTGATGAGGCGCTGGAACATTGCCGCTCCGGCAAGGGTCCGATCATCCTGGAAATGCTGACATATCGTTACCGTGGTCACTCCATGTCCGACCCGGCGAAATACCGTTCCAAAGACGAAGTGCAGAAAATGCGCGCGGAACATGACCCAATCGAGCAGGTCAAAGCCCGTCTCCTTGAAAAGGGCTGGGCTTCTGAGGATGAACTCAAGGCAATCGACAAGGATGTTCGTGACATCGTTGCCGACAGCGCGGAGTTCGCCCAGAACGATCCGGAGCCGGATGTATCCGAGCTCTACACCGATATTCTGCTCTGATTTGGGAAGGGAGACATCATGCCTATAGAGATTCTCATGCCCGCCCTTTCCCCAACCATGGAGGAAGGCACGCTTTCCAAGTGGCTCAAGAAAGAGGGTGACAAGGTTGTTGCTGGCGACGCGATCGCTGAAATCGAAACAGACAAGGCAACGATGGAAGTCGAAGCCGTGGATGAAGGCACGATTGGCAAGCTGCTGATCGAGGCTGGCACCGAAGGCGTCAAGGTCAACACAGCGATTGCTGTGCTGCTTCAGGATGGCGAAAGCGCAGATGATATGTCTGCTGCATCCGCTCCCAAGAAGGAAGAGCCAAAGGCCGAGGCTTCCAACTCCGGTTCGGACGCTGCTGGTGGCAAGACCCGCGAAGCAACGGAAGAGCCTTCTGCTGCCAAGGAAGCAGCCAAGGTTCCTGCCGCACCGAAGATCGAAGTGGCTGCCGACCCTGACATTCCAGAGGGCACCGAATTCGTAACGCAGACCGTGCGTGAAGCATTGCGCGATGCGATGGCGGAAGAAATGCGCTCTGACGAAAACGTCTTCGTCATGGGCGAAGAAGTTGCCGAATACCAGGGTGCCTACAAGATCACTCAGGGCTTGTTGCAGGAATTTGGCGCCAAGCGCGTGATTGATACGCCTATCACCGAGCACGGTTTTGCCGGTATCGGCGTCGGCGCTGCGATGACGGGTCTGCGCCCGATCGTTGAATTCATGACATTCAACTTCGCCATGCAGGCCATTGACCAGATCGTCAACTCTGCTGCCAAGACGCTCTACATGTCTGGCGGTCAGATGGGTGCGCCGATGGTGTTCCGTGGTCCGTCTGGCGCTGCTGCCCGCGTTGGCGCACAGCACTCGCAGTGCTACGCGGCATGGTACAGCCATATCCCGGGCCTCAAGGTTGTCATGCCGTATTCGGCTGCTGATGCCAAAGGTCTGCTCAAGGCTGCGATCCGCGATCCGAACCCTGTCGTCTTCTTGGAAAACGAAATTCTTTACGGTCAGAGCTTCGAAGTACCGAAGCTGGATGATTTCGTGCTGCCAATCGGCAAGGCGCGCATTCACCGCAAGGGCAAGGACGTTACCATCGTTTCCTTCGGTATCGGCATGACCTACGCCATTAAGGCTATCGCGGAACTGGAAAAGCTCGGTATCGATGTCGAACTCATCGATCTGCGTACAATTCGTCCGATGGATCTGCCAACAGTTATCGAATCGGTCAAGAAGACCGGTCGTTTGGTGACGGTGGAAGAAGGCTTCCCGCAGTCATCGGTCGGTGACTTCATCGCCAACCAGGTCATGCGCGCTGCATTCGATTATCTTGATGCGCCGATCTTGACGATTGCTGGCAAGGACGTTCCGATGCCTTACGCTGCGAACCTTGAAAAGCTTGCTCTGCCGAACGTTGATGAAGTTATCGAGGCGGTCAAAACCGTCTGCTACAAGTGAAGGGGGAGAGTGTGAGTAAAATCAAACAGATCCTCCCGGCCACTGAAAACTGGCACCGCGTTCTCGGTTCCAAGGATGCCCCGCAATTCGAGCGGGTTATCTTCTGGGCTGTGGTCAATGACGGCGAAGGCGATGTTGTTGTCGGCGTTCCGCGTGAGAACATCGGTGTCATCGGTGCCGTCAGCGAATGGCTGAACGACGTTGCGGGATATATCGAAATCGAGCCATCGCAGATCAGCCGGCTCGTGGAGCATCCCGAAGAGTTGGAACAGTATAATCTCGTTTGGGGGGAGGGCTAGTCATGCCTATCAACATCACAATGCCTGCCCTGTCTCCGACGATGGAAGAGGGTAATCTCACGAAGTGGCTCGTCAAGGAAGGCGACAAGGTCGGTCCTGGCGACGTGATTGCCGAGATCGAAACAGACAAGGCGACCATGGAAGTGGAAGCCGTGGATGAAGGCATCGTTGCCAAGCTCGTCGTTCCCGCCGGTTCCGAAGCGGTCAAGGTCAATGCCGTAATCGCCATTCTCGCCGCCGAAGGTGAAGATGTGGCCGATGCTGCCAAGGGCGGCGGTTCCGCACCTGCAAAGGCAGAGGCGAAAGCCGAGGCGCCAAAGGCTGAAGCTGCCAAGGCTGATGCACCCGCGGACGTGAAGGCTGAAGCAGTACCTGCCAAGGCTGAAAAGCCTGTTGCTGACCAGGGTCCTGCGCCTTCCACACCAGCTCCGGTCTCCAAAAGCGGCGAGCGTATCTTCGCTTCGCCTCTGGCCCGTCGACTGGCGAAGGATGCCGGTCTTGATCTGTCTGCTGTTTCCGGTTCCGGCCCGCATGGCCGTATCGTGAAGACAGACGTGGAAAAGGCAGCAGCTTCCGGCGGCGCAAAGGCGGCCCCTGCTGCTGCACCATCGGCTGGTACTGCGGCTCCTGCGCCTGCCAAGGGTGCGTCGGACGAAAGCGTGCTCAAGCTGTTTGCCGAAGGCTCCTACGAGCTTCTGCCGCACGACGGCATGCGCAAGACAATCGCCTCGCGCCTTACGGAATCGACGCAGACGGTACCGTCCTATACGGTATCGATGGAATGCGAACTCGATGCGATGCTGAAGCTGCGCGCCGAGATCAATGCGTCCGCACCGGTGAAGAAGACCGAAAAGGGCGAGGTTCCGGCCTTCAAGCTTTCCGTCAACGACTTCATCATCAAGGCCATGGCGCTTGCTCTGCGTGACGTTCCGATGGCGAATGCTTCGTGGACATCGACGGCTCGTGTTCTGCACAAGCATGCCGATGTTGGCGTTGCCGTATCGATCCCTGATGGTTTGATCACGCCAATCGTTCGCAAGGCCGAGACAAAAACCCTGTCTGCCATCTCCAACGAGGTCAAGGATCTTGCCAAGCGTGCGCGTGACAAGAAGCTGAAGCCGGATGAATACCAGGGCGGCACGACATCCGTGTCCAACCTCGGCATGTTCGGCGTCTCGTGCTTCACGTCCATCGTCAACCTGCCGCAGGCATCCATCGTGTCGATCGGCGCTGGCGTAGAGAAGCCGGTTGTTCGTGGCGGCAAGATCGAAGTTGGTACGGTGATGACGGCAACCTTTGCCTTCGACCACCGCGTCATCGATGGTGCGCTGGGTGCAGAACTTGCGTCTGCCTTCAAGCGCTACATCGAAAACCCAATGGGTATGCTGGTCTAAAAAACGCGGAGCCGAGAACCGATCAGGTTTTCGGCTCGCTCCATTCGGGAGGCCGACGTGACGAAGAACGTTCTCTGCTATGGCGACAGTCTGACATGGGGATATGATGCCGAAAATCTCGGGCGTCATGCTTATGAAGACCGTTGGACGAGTGTCCTGCAAAAGGCGCTGGGCGCTGGTGTCAATGTCATCGCCGAAGGGCTGAACGGCAGAACGACGGCCTATGACGATCACTTGGCGGATTGCGACCGCAATGGCGCGCGCATCCTGCCAACATTGCTGCACAGTCACGGCCCTCTCGATCTCGTCATCATCATGCTCGGCACGAATGACCTGAAACGTGGCATCGGAAGCGGCAACGCTGTTGGTGCTGTGAAAGGCGCAGAGCGGCTCATAAATCTTGTGCGCAGCCACGTCTGGTCTTTTGATGGTGAACAGCCCGAAATCCTGCTCGTTTCCGCGCCGCATATTTGCGAAACGGGCAATGAAATGTTTGCGGCGATGTTCGTAAACGCCATCGAGCAATCGCAGATGATGGGTTCGCTGTACCGGGATCTGGCGGATGAAAAGGGCTGCGGCTTCTTTGATGCGGCATCCGTAGCTGTCACCACGCCGGTTGATGGCGTTCATCTTGATGCAGAAAATACGCGTGCAATCGGACGAGGCCTCGAGCCCGTCGTTCGCATGATGCTTGGACTTTAAAAGAAATTGATTGAGGCGGCGACCATGTTTCGCCCTCAAGAAGCAAAGACAGGAAACAGACATGGCTCAGTCTTATGACGTCATCATCATCGGTTCGGGTCCGGGCGGGTACGTCACGGCCATCCGTGCGGCACAGCTTGGCCTCAAGACTGCGATTGTCGAGCGTGAACATCTGGGCGGCATCTGCCTGAACTGGGGCTGCATTCCCACAAAGGCGCTGCTTCGCTCTGCCGAAGTTCTGGATAATTCCAACCACGCCAAGAATTATGGCCTTAAGCTTGAGGGTACCATCACGCCGGACGTGAAGGAAGTGGTCGCCCGTTCGCGTGGCGTCTCAGCGCGCCTGAATGGCGGCGTGGCTTACCTGATGAAGAAGAACAAGATCGACGTTATCTGGGGTGAGGCAAAGCTGACCAAGCCGAACGAGATTGTCGTCGGCAAAATTTCCAAGCCAATCGTTCAGCCACAGAACCCTGTTCCCAAAGGCGTGCTGGGTGAGGGCACCTATACGGCAAAGCACATCATCGTTGCGACCGGTGCGCGTCCGCGTGCGCTGCCCGGCATCGAGCCGGATGGCAAGCTGATCTGGACTTATTTTGAGGCGATGAAGCCAGATTTCCTGCCGAAGTCCATCGTCGTTATGGGTTCTGGCGCCATCGGCATAGAATTCGCGTCCTTCTATCGCTCGATGGGCGTGGATGTAACGGTTGTGGAATTGATGGCCAACATCATGCCGGTCGAAGATGTGGAAATCTCCGCATTCGCTCGCAAGCAGCTGGAAAAGCGCGGCCTCAAGATCATCACCGAAGCCAAGGTTTCCAAGGTTGAGAAGGGCGCTGACTCGATCACGGCCCATATCGAAACCAAGGATGGCAAGGTGCAGACGATCACTGCTGATCGCCTGATTTCAGCTGTCGGCGTGCAGGGCAATATCGAAAACCTCGGTCTGGAAGCGCTTGGCGTCAAGACGGATCGCGGTTGCGTGGTCATCGATGGCTATGGCAAGACCAATGTTCCCGGCCTCTACGCCATCGGCGATGTGGCCGGTCCGCCAATGCTTGCTCACAAGGCAGAGCATGAAGGCGTGGTCTGCATTGAAAAGATCGCCGGTCTGCCCAACGTACATTCAATGGACAGACTGAAGATCCCCGGCTGCACCTATTGCAACCCGCAGGTCGCCTCTGTCGGCCTGACAGAAGCCAAGGCAAAGGAACAGGGCCGCGAAATCCGCGTCGGCCGCTATTCCTTCGCGGCCAACGGCAAGGCGATTGCGCTGGGCGAAGATCAGGGCATGGTCAAGACCATCTTCGACAAGAAGACCGGCGAGCTGATCGGCGCTCATATGGTTGGCGCTGAAGTGACCGAGCTCATTCAGGGCTTCGTGGTCGCCATGAACCTTGAAACGACCGAGGAAGAACTGATGCACACCATCTTCCCGCATCCGACGCTTTCGGAAATGATGAAAGAAAGCGTGCTGGACGCCTATGGACGTGTGCTGAACGCATAACATCTGCCCGTTACCCGGCATTGCCTAGCAAAGCCGGGTACACCATATGTCGTTGAAATGCGATTGACGGAGTTTGAAGATGGAAAGTGTTGGCTGGATAGCAGCAATCATCATCGGCGGACTGGCGGGTTGGCTCGCGGGTAAGCTGATGGATATGCGCTTTGGCATTTTCATGAATATCGTTCTCGGCATCGTCGGCTCTGTCGTTGCGGTCGCAGTGCTACGGACATTCGACGTTTTCGTGCAGGACAGCCGTCTAGGCTATTTCGTCACATCTTTCCTGGGCGCGAGCCTTCTGTTATTTCTCGCCAAACTCGTTAGGCGTTGAACCGCGACAAGCGGTGGAAGCAGGTTTCTATGGTCACTATTCTCGACAGGACATCGCAGGACGACAAGCGCGTTCGCCACCCGGAAAAGGCGCATCGTCCCGACACCGAAGTTATGCGCAAGCCGGAGTGGATTCGCGTCAAGGCGCCGACATCCAAGGGCTACCACGAGACACGCGAGCTGGTGCGTTCGCACAAACTTGTCACCGTGTGCGAGGAAGCCGGCTGTCCGAATATCGGCGAATGCTGGGACAAGAAGCACGCCACCTTCATGATCATGGGCGAGATCTGCACACGCGCCTGCGCCTTTTGCAATGTCTCCACTGGCAAGCCAAATGCGCTTGATATGCTGGAACCGGAAAACGTTGCCAAGGCCGTCAAGCAGATGGGCCTCAACCACGTGGTCATCACCTCTGTCGACAGAGATGATCTGGCCGACGGTGGAGCCGAGCATTTTGAGAAGGTGATCTGGGCCATTCGCGCAGCATCGCCCGGCACAACGATTGAAATTCTGACGCCAGACTTTTTGAAGAAGCCCGGTGCGTTGGAGCGGGTCGTTGCCGCCAAGCCAGACGTTTTCAATCACAACATGGAAACCGTTCCGGGCAACTATCTGACGGTTCGCCCCGGTGCGCGTTACTTCCACTCCGTTCGCCTTTTGCAGCGGGTGAAGGAACTGGACCCGACAATGTTCACCAAATCCGGCATCATGGTCGGCTTGGGCGAAGAGCGTAACGAAGTGCTTCAGTTGATGGATGACCTTCGCACTGCCGATGTCGACTTTCTGACCATCGGCCAGTATCTGCAGCCGACCAGAAAGCACCACAAGGTGGAAGCCTATGTGACGCCGGAAGAGTTCAAGTCCTACGAAACGATTGCTTACACCAAGGGCTTCCTGATGGTGGCATCCAGCCCGCTCACCCGTTCCTCGCACCATGCGGGTGATGACTTTGAGCGCCTGCGCGCAAACCGTGAGCGCAAGCTTCTGGCAGCGGCTGAGTAATCCTCAGCCCGCTTTTGGCGGTCGATGCGCTTGCATGCACAGCAGCACGCTGAGCACGACTGAAACAATCGCTGCAGCTTCGATCAACGTTGGACCGCGCTGTTCCCACACGAAGCCGTAGAGAAGCGCAAACAGCGTTTCGAACAGGATCATCTGGCCGACCATCGTCAGTGGCAGAAGACGGCTCATGCGGTTCCAGAACGCATTTCCTAAGATCGAGGCCGAGATGCCGAGACCAACCGCGATGGATGCGAATTGAAACCAATCGGCATTGCTGTGGACGTTTTGGTTGAAGGCGAACGCGGGCACCGCGACAACCAGCGCCAGAGCACCTGTGACCACGCCTGTCATGAGGTTCCATTCATCGGCGCTGACATCATGAAGGCGTGTAAGCCAGCGGGCGTTTCCAACAGCAAATGCAGTCCATGATGCGAGAGCGCCGATGGCGCAGACAAGACCGATGATCTTCGTCGGATCGAGACTGCCTTGACCTTCAAACAGTGACTGCCACGAAATTCCAAAAATGCCGATGGCTCCAAAAAGAAGCGATGGCCACAACCGTTTCAGCGACACCGCGCCATGGTCGCGGCTGCCGATGATGGAAATGGCCACGGGCATGAAGCCGATGATGATGGAGGTGAAGGCAACGCCGCTCAGTTGGACGGCGGTTGAGATCAGGAAATAATAGGCGATATTGCCAATTAAACTAAGCCAACCCAGAGCGAGCCATTCGGCCTTGCCGAAACGCGAAGCTACACGCCGGATTTTAGGGGCGATAAGCACCAGTGCCAGCACTCCATATGTGAGATATCGCGCAGTCGAAAGCTGCAAGGGCGTGAAGCCGGCCGGGATCAGTTTCGGAGCCAGAAAAATGCCGCCCCAGAGTGCGCCCGCCATCATTCCGTAAAATACGCCCAGTCCCGTCTTGTTCATGCCATTTCCATCCGTTGCATGGCGCTGTTTGCCACGGGGTGGAATGCCTGTCTTGACATAAACTACTGTGACAGCGCTGAAAATTCACGACGATAGGCGGCGGGTGTCGTTCCCAAAGCTTTTTTCATGGCGCGGGTGAGGGCGGTCTGGTCGGAAAAGCCTGCTTTATCGGCAATCTCTGCAATGGGCAGAAGCGTGTTGGTGAGGTAATCGCAGATTTTGCGCATGCGGATATCGGCCAGCCAAAGATGTGGTGTTTCATCGAACTTCTCGCGGAAAATGGCATGCAGGCGGCTGACGCTGATTTCAGCCTGTTCGGCCATCCGCTCAAGGCTCCACGGCATGAACGGGTCGATTTCGACAATCGTTCTAAGCAGCGAAACTCGGGACAAAACATCCGGGGTCTGATCCGTCAGGCTGCCAATCAGGATAGGTGCCCAAGCGATGCTGGCCTTTGCGTTCTGTTCGTCTCTTTGCAACAAGCCGTGCATATAATGCGTCAGCCTGCTCGTTCGGGGCTGGATATCGAAAAATGAGTTTGATGAGAATGTTTCAAGCATCTGCGCAGAGACTGCTTGTTCGCTCACATCAACGATCAGAGATCGGTTCAGGCCCGTTGCGACCTGCGTGTGTGACGTGCCCTTGTGAACAAGTGCACCCTTCAAAGGTGATAATCTTTGCTGACGTCCGCAAACATCTATGTCCAGTTGGCCTGACAGGGGGAGAACGATCTGCACGAAGGGATGGCGCTCATCCGGGGTCTCGCCACGATAGGAGCGCAGGTCGACTGATACTGTCGGCATTGATCGTCCTCCTGGATATCAAACCGAACGTGGCCGCAAGCTGACCGGTCGGACTCCGTTCGTCTCAGATTTCAACTTCCTGCTTTACCGTCGATTCGCCACGCTTGCGCTTGCGCAGAACAGGCTTGTTCTCTCGTGCTTCGCACTTGGCCACATCAATGAGATAAGCCAGCATCGGCATGCTGTTCATGGATGCAAGTTGCTTCGCGGATTCGAGAAGGTTGATGATATTTGCAAAGTCGTCCATCGTATCACTCGGCTGTTTGGTTGCACCCAAGGCTGCAATCGGTGGTGTTCAATAACGCCCAGCCCGGCCAGCTTGCAATAGTCAATTTCTGCAAACAGCCATGCGCGGAGTGGGCAAGATGAACCTTCTGGATGATATCGAGCAGGCTGCCCGGCTCGTATCCAACGCTGCACGCGTCATGGTGCTGGGCAATTCAGGCGCGGGGAAGACTACGCTCTCGAAAAAGCTATCTGGTCATCTCAACTGCCAATATTTCTCGATAGACCGCGATGTGAGGTGGCAATCCAACTGGACGCAACGTGACAGCGCGGAGCAGCGCAGAATTTTACACGATATAGTCGGGCGCGAACGTTGGGTGCTGGATGGCGCCAATCCATCCACACTGGATATCAGATTGCCGCGTACCGATGTCGTTATCTGGATGCGCCTGCCAAGGATGACGTGCCTGATGGGTGTGGCGCGGCGTGTGGTGAAATATTACGGAACGGTGAGGCCTGATATGGCGGAAGGCTGCCCGGAACCGCTGCCAAATCGTGAGTTCCTGACCTATATCTGGAACTTCGAGAAACATCATGCTCCGAAATTCATTCGGAATTTTGAGCTGTACGGGCCTGAAACACCAATATTTCAGGTGAAATCTCGAGCGCAGGCAAGCAAGCTTCTTGATCTTGTAGGCGCAGCGCATTAACTGCCCCTCATGCCGCAATTCGAAACCCGCCGCCCTGTCAAGCACTCCCCCGAACGGATGTATAATCTCGTTGCCGACGTGGAGAAATACCCGGAATTTCTGCCACTTTGTGACAGCTTAACTGTTCGCTCGCGCAAGGAGCGCGACACAAAGACCTTGCTGGTTGCGGATATGACGGTTGGTTATAAAGCCATTCGCGAAACCTTCACGACCCAGGTTTTGTTGAAGCCCGAGGAATCGGCCATCGACGTGAAATATCTGGATGGTCCGTTCAAATATCTCGACAATCGCTGGCGTTTCGAGCCCGGTGAGAATGGCGGCTGCTCGGTCTATTTCTTCATTGATTATGAGTTCAAGAGCCGGTTACTCGGCGCTGTGATGGGCTCTATGTTCGACCGTGCATTTCGAATGTTCGCGGAAGCTTTCGAAGCGCGCGCCGATAAGATTTACAAGGACTGATGAAGTTCCAGCAGCATTTCGAGCGCCGTCTTGACGGTGGCGAGGCGAACCTGCTCGCGCCCTATATCGCCATATCGCATTTCTCGAAGAAGCATATGCCCTGAACGCCCTTTTGCGGCGAGATGCACAAGACCGACGGGCTTGGTGGCCGTTCCACCGCCTGGACCCGCGATGCCTGTTACCGCGACAGAAAACTTAGCCTCTGAGCGGTAAAGCGCACCGTGGGCCATCTGGAGTGCGGTTTCCTTTGAAACCGCGCCGAAAGCCTCCAGCGTCGCAGCGCTGACCCCAAGCATGTCCATCTTGGCATCGTTGGTATAGGTGACGAAGCCACGGTCCACCACGGCTGACGAGCCCGAAATCTGCGTCAGCGCAGCGGCAATTAATCCGCCGGTGCAGCTTTCCGCCGTTGAGACCATATGACCGGACGCGGCAAATTCCTGCACGATGCGTTGCGCCAAAGCCTCAATGTCTGTCGGAAACAGGCTCATTGCGGCCTCTGCAGATAGACGACCGTCGCCGTTGCGATTGCTGCGATACCTTCACGCCGCCCGACGAAGCCAATGGTCTCGTTTGTGGTTGCCTTCACCGAGCAGCGGTCCAGCGAGATATCAAGAATAGCGGAAAGGTTCTCGCGCATGGCTTGCCGATGTGGGCCTACCTTTGGTGCTTCGGCAATCAATGAAACATCCGCATTCATGATGGTGCCGCCATGGTCACGGACGATTTTCGCCGCATGCTCCAGAAAAATCCGTGATGCCGCGCCCTTCCACTGAGGATCGGAAGGGGGGAAATGGTCGCCAATATCACCCGCACCACAGGTGGCGAGCAGTGCATCCGTCAACGCATGAAGCGCCACATCGGCATCCGAATGGCCCATCAGTTTCTGATCATGCGGAATGAAGACGCCGCACAGGGTGACGCCGTCGCCGGGCACGAGTTGATGCACATCGTAGCCATTGCCAGTGCGCACATCAGGTAACGCAGCGCCAAGCTTTTCATCAGCCATGGTAATATCCCGTTTCAGCGTGAGTTTAACATTATCGACAAGGCCTTCCACCAATTGAACGGGAATGCCAGCCCATTCGGCAATCGCCGCATCATCGGTAAAATCAAGCCGCCCCGATGCGGCAGCGGCCTGGTGTGCCTCGAATATGGATGGGTAGTGAAAGGACTGCGGCGTTTGCGCAGCATAAAGGTTGCTGCGAGACACCGTCTCGCCCACGAAACCATCATGGCCGCGCTTCAGCGTATCAGCCACCGGCACCGCTGGCAAAACCGCTTTCGCGCCTGCCGAAAGTGCTGCGGTGATCCGTTGCAGCAAAGGTGCATCAATGAAGGGGCGAACTGCATCATGGATCATGACATTGATGATGCCGAGCCCATCCAGTGCTTCGAGACCGGCAAGAACCGATTGCTGACGCGTCGCGCCACCCGTCACCGTCGAGAGACTATCTTCAGCATTTAGCCTTCTGGCGATGGGCTCGAAAAGCGCGGCGTCGTCGGCGTGGGTGACGACTACGATTTTTGCTGCATGCTCCCAGCCCAGAAAGCGCTCCAGAGTGTGTTCAATGACGGGCTTTCCGCCAATGAGGCGATACTGTTTCGGCCCCTCTTGCGGAGAGCCAGCGCGTTCGCCGCGTCCCGCCGCAACGATGACGATTGCTGTTGTCATTGCACTTCCCTGCATTGAACCCATGTCATTTATGCATTTCTTCAAAGGTTTACACGGGGTTGTCTAGCGTTTTAGAAAACGATTGGCCAGTCAGAATGCCGGACATGATGCACGCATCGAAAGCCCGCGATTAAGCAAATTCCATTTTGCCCTGTCGCAAAACAAGGCACGAAAAAAACAAATGAAAATCCGTGCAAAAGTGCTTGGCAACCGCCCAAACACTGTCTAAAAATAATGCAAATTTTAGAAATGCATGAAAGTTGACCATTTGCCCATTTCAACGCTGGCAGACCCATTTCAGATTGATACTGTGACGGTACGCAACCGCGCGGTACTGGCACCCATGTCCGGCGTAACCGACCTACCGTTCCGCAAGCTTGCCTGGCGGTTCGGTGCAGGACTGGTGGTGACCGAGATGGTAGCCAGCCGTGAACTCGTCGCCAACAGGGGCGAATCATGGGCGAGGCTGAAAAATGCGGGCATGGTTCCGCATATGGTGCAGCTTGCGGGACGCGAGGCGCATTGGATGGCGGAGGCGGCAAAAATTTCTGCCGATAACGGTGCTGGCATCATCGATATCAATATGGGTTGCCCGGCAAAGAAGGTGACCGGCGGTTATTCCGGTTCTGCGCTTATGCGTGAGCCGGACCACGCGCTCAGCCTCATCGAAGCGACAGTGAAGGCTGTCAACGTGCCGGTGACCTTGAAGATGCGGCTGGGCTGGGACGATGATTCCATCAATGCACCAGAGATTGCTGCGCGTGCTGAAGCCGTTGGTGTGAAGCTCATCACCATTCACGGCCGCACACGCATGCAGTTCTATGAAGGCCGCGCCAATTGGGATGCGATCAAGGCCGTGCGCGATGTCATATCCGTGCCGCTGATTGCCAATGGTGACGTGGAAACGTCTGCCGACGCCAGCGAAATTCTGCGCCGTTCGGGCGCGGATGCTGTGATGGTCGGGCGAGGGACTCAGGGTCAGCCCTGGCTGCCGGCGGTTCTTGCGGGCCATGCGCCGCCAAAGGCTGAAGAGATCGCCGACATCGCCGTCGAACATTACGAATTGATGCTGGAATTTTACGGTATCGAGGCCGGACTTCGTCATGCGCGCAAACATCTCGGATGGTATTTGGATCGGTTTGCGCCAGACATGAAAACAGATGACAAGGTTGCCATCATGACATCTAAAAACACCATGCAGGTGACAGAGCGTCTGCGCTCCGCCCTGCAGCAGGGTGCGGAAATCTCCGCCGCGAGGAAAGCCGCATGAGTGGCGATACCGCACCTCCCGGCGGCGGGGCAAACAACGCGCTTGCCATGGCTGTTCTCAACGCCGTGCAGAACCCCGTCATTCTCGTGGATGGCGAAGGCTTCATCGCTTTTGCAAACTGGGAGGCGGAGGCCTTTTTCGGGGCAAGCGCCACGCATCTGGCACGCTATCGCATCTCCACCTTCATTCCCTTCGGCAGTCCGCTTCTGGCCTTGATTGATCAGGTCCGGGAGCGCCGTGCGCCGGTCAACGAATATCGGGTAGACCTGTCATCGCCGCGTCTTGGGCAGGATAAGGTCGTCGATCTCTATGTGGCACCTGTTGTCAGTGAGCCGGGTTCGGTCGTCGTGGTGTTTCAGGAACGCTCCATGGCCGACAAGATTGATCGCCAGTTGACGCATCGCGCTGCTGCCCGTTCGGTCACCGGCCTGGCATCCATGCTGGCCCATGAAATCAAAAATCCGCTCTCCGGCATTCGCGGTGCAGCACAATTGCTGGAAACTTCGGTGCCCGACGAAGACCGCTCGCTGACGCGGCTGATCTGCGATGAGACGGATCGCATCGTTTCGCTGGTCGATCGGATGGAAATATTCTCCGATGAGCGCCCGGTCGATCGCATGCCGATCAACATTCACTCCGTTCTGGACCACGTCAAGGCTGTGGCGAAGGCTGGCTTCGCCCGCAACGTCAAGATCAGCGAGAACTATGATCCATCCCTGCCGCCGGTTTATGCCAACCGCGACCAATTGGTGCAGGTCTTTCTCAATCTGGTCAAAAATGCTGCCGAGGCGGTTGGCAATCAGCAGGATGGCGAGATCATTCTGACGACAGCTTACCGCCCCGGTATTCGCCTCTCTGTGGCAGGCAGTCGTGAGCGAATTTCGCTGCCGCTGGAGTTCTGCGTGCATGACAATGGTCCCGGTGTTCCAGCAGACCTTGTGCCGCATCTCTTCGACCCGTTTATTACCACCAAAACCAACGGTTCCGGTTTGGGCCTTGCTCTCGTTGCAAAACTCATTGGTGCCCATGGCGGCATTGTTGAATGCGACAGCCAGAACCACCGCACCACATTCCGCGTTTTGATGCCCGTTTCCCCCGAAGTGGCGGCTGACGACATTTTGCCGAACCCGACAGGACTAAATCGATGACAGCAACGATTCTCGTGGCCGATGATGATGCGGCCATCCGTACCGTTCTCAATCAGGCTCTCAGCCGTGCCGGGTATGATGTCCGCATTACCTCCAACGCGGCGACGCTGTGGCGCTGGGTGGCAGCGGGCGAGGGTGATCTGGTCGTAACCGATGTGGTGATGCCGGATGAAAACGCATTCGATCTTTTGCCGCGTATCAAAAAGGCTCGGCCCGATTTGCCGGTGCTGGTCATGAGCGCGCAGAACACCTTCATGACGGCCATCAAGGCGTCTGAAAAAGGTGCTTACGACTATCTGCCCAAGCCATTCGATCTGACCGAACTGATTGCCATCATCGGTCGTGCATTGTCCGAGCCCAAGCGCAAGCCCGCCAAGTTGGATGATGACATGCAGGACGGCATGCCGCTGGTGGGACGATCTGCGGCGATGCAGGAAATCTACCGCGTGCTTGCGCGCCTGATGCAGACAGACCTGACGCTGATGATCACAGGCGAATCCGGCACGGGTAAGGAACTCGTTGCTCGCGCGCTGCACGATTATGGCAAACGCCGCAACGGTCCCTTTGTGGCCATCAATATGGCTGCTATTCCGCGAGACCTGATCGAGTCGGAACTGTTCGGACATGAGAAGGGCGCGTTCACGGGCGCGCAGAACCGCTCCACCGGCCGGTTCGAGCAGGCTGAAGGCGGCACGCTGTTTCTGGATGAAATTGGCGATATGCCCATGGACGCCCAGACCCGTCTGCTGCGCGTACTTCAGCAGGGCGAATATACCACGGTTGGGGGGCGTACGCCGATCCGCACCGATGTCCGCATCGTTGCCGCAACCAACAAGGATTTGAAGACCTCGATCAATCAGGGACTTTTCCGCGAAGACCTTTATTATCGCCTCAATGTCGTTCCCTTGCGGTTGCCGCCTCTTCGTGACCGTGCGGAAGACATTCCTGATCTCGTTCGTCATTTCATCCAGACGGGTGAGAAGGAAGGCTTGGAAGGGAAGCGCTTCGAGACGGAAGCCCTGGAACTGATGAAGGCGTATGCCTGGCCGGGCAATGTGCGTGAACTGGAAAACCTCATTCGCCGCCTGATGGCGCTCTATCCACAGGAAGTTATCACACGCGAAATCATCGATCAGGAACTTCAGTCTGACGTGCCTGATAGCCCGATCGATCGCACAGCTGTCCGCAATGGTTCGCTGACCATCTCTCAGGCCGTTGAAGAAAACATGCGCGATTACTTCTCCGGTTTTGGCGAAAACCTACCGCCGGCAGGGCTTTATGATCGCGTATTACGCGAGATGGAGTATCCGTTGATACTAGCTGCTCTGACCGCCACACGTGGCAACCAGATCAAGGCTGCTGACTTGCTGGGGTTGAACCGAAATACCCTGCGTAAGAAGATTCGTGAGCTGGGCGTATCTGTTTACCGTAGTTCACGAACTGCTTGAACGGTTGACAAGAGTCACCAGTCGTTGCATTTTCGCCACATTGTGTTGCTTGAAAATCACGGGACCGCAGGTGTCGCTTCGCAGCGTCCAGCGGTCTTTTTCAAGATTATGGTGCTGCATTACGCGGCATAGGAAAATGTTCGATGCGCAAACCTGTCCCAGATAAGGTTTCCGACCGTGCGTCGGCAGACATAGTAATTGCCGACCGAAGAATGTCTTTTGCCTTGCCGGGTCTGGTGCTGGCAGGCGTCGCGCTGGTCTGCGCCACGCTGACGCTGTTTGTTCTGCTGGGCCTCACCCCAATCGCGCCCACCACCAACGTCGTTATCGCCTCCGTTGTCATCAACTCCCTGCTGGTGCTGGGCTTGATGTATCTGATCGGTCGCGAAATTGGTCGGTTGGTGAAGGCGCGGCGCAGGGGCCGCGCAGCAGCGCGCCTGCATGTTCGTATCGTTGGGTTGTTTTCCATTGTCGCGATTACGCCCGCCATCCTTGTCGCGGTTTTCGCCAGTATCACGCTGAATGTCGGGCTGGACCGTTGGTTTGCGTTGCGCACGCAGTCCATTGTGGATTCATCCAGCAATATTGCTCAAGCCTATATGCTTGAAAATGCTGGTTATCTTCAGGGACAGACCTTGTCCATGGCGACCGATCTGGACCGGAACCGCGCGCTCTTCTATCTCGACCGTACGGGCTTTGTTGAACTGATGACGCGCCAGGCCAAGGGCCGCGGCTTCCTGGGAGCTTTTCTCGTTCAGGAAGACGGCGACGCCGTTGTGCAGGCTGACATCAAGACGGAAAGGCCGCTACCTGCCATTCCGCAGGATGCGCTGGAAAAGGCGGCCGCTGGCCAGCCAACTCTCATTCCTCCCGGCGTTACCAATCTCGTCGGTGCCATCATCAAGCTGGAAGGCATTGGCGGCACGTTTCTTTACACCGTTCGCGCCGTGGACCCCAAGGTCATGGCGGCGATGCGGCAGATGGAGGAAAACCGCGCCGAATACAAGGCGATGGAAGCGGGTCGCGCGCCGCTACAAATCGCCTTCGCTATCCTCTATCTCGGTTTTGCGCTGATTGTTCTGCTTGCCGCCATCTGGACGGCCATCGCCATTGCCGACCGAATCGTTCGGCCTATCCGCTTGTTGATCAGCGCCGCAGACAGTGTTGCCATGGGCAATATGCATGTTCTGGTGCCTGTGCGTGCCGTGGATGGGGACGTTGGCCGATTGGCGCGTACCTTCAACAAGATGATTTCGGAAATCCGCAGTCAGCAGGATGAAATCATCGAGGCGAAAGACGATATCGACAACCGCCGCCGCTTTATTGAGGCCGTGCTGTCTGGTGTTACCGCCGCTGTTATCGGGGTTGATGAGCATCGCAACATCACCATCGCCAATCCGTCTGCAGAAGAGTTTCTGGCCGTGCCATCCGACAGGCTCGTTGGCTCACCTCTCGTCGAGGTTGCGCCTGAGATCGAGCAGGTCGTGACGGAAGCGACCGCTTCTGCGCGAATGGATTTCCGCAAGCAGATCAACATCATCAGGCGCGGCAAGGAACGCACATTGAACGTGCAGGTCACCCGCGAAGACGCACGCGATGGCCACGAATCCTACGTCATCACGCTCGATGACATCACCGATCTGGTCATCGCTCAGCGATCCACCGCATGGTCCGAGGTCGCGCGTCGCATCGCCCACGAAATCAAGAACCCGCTGACGCCGATTCAGCTATCCGCCGAGCGCATCAAGCGTCGGTTTGGCAAGCAAATCCACGACGAGGGTGACCGCGCTGTGTTTGATCAGTGCACGGATACTATCGTTCGACAGGTTGGCGATATCGGTCGCATGGTAGATGAATTCTCCGCTTTTGCCCGCATGCCGAAGCCGACCAAAGAGCTGTCCGATTTGCGCACGATCCTGAAGGACGCGACGTTCCTGCGGGAAATGGGCGCGGCCCACGTGAAGTTCGCAACCGAGCTGGGCGAGCGTGAACTAGAAGGCATGTTCGATCAGCGCATGCTCGGTCAGGCCTTTGGCAATCTCATCAAGAATGCGGCTGAGGCCATTGAATCGGTAGAGACGAGTGATGCGCCGCGTGAGGGGAAAATCCTTGTGCGCGCGTCTTACGACGAGGAAAATAACCGGTTCATAGCCGATGTGATCGACAATGGCCGTGGTTTGCCCGTGGAAAACAGGCACCGCATTCTTGAGCCCTATATGACGATGCGCGACAAGGGCACAGGTCTGGGCCTCGCGATCGTCAAGAAAATTATTGAAGAGCACGGTGGTCATCTTGAGTTGCATGATGCGCCCGCCGATTTCGATCATGGCCATGGAGCCATGATTAGAGTGCTGCTGCCGCGTGTCGATGTGGCAGCCAGCGAGAAAGACAAGGAAATTGCATATGGCGTCTGATATTCTGGTCGTTGATGATGAGGCTGACATCCGCGAGATCGTTGCAGGCATCCTGTCCGACGAAGGTCATGAAACCCGCATGGCGTTCGACAGCGACAGCGCGCTGGCCGCCATTTCCGAGCGTGTGCCTCGGTTAATCTTTCTTGATATATGGATGCAGGGCAGCAAGCTGGACGGTCTGGCGCTTCTTGACGAAATCAAGAGTCGCCATCCAGACCTTCCCGTCGTGATGATTTCGGGCCACGGCAATATCGAAACCGCCGTCAACGCGATCAAACGCGGTGCATTCGACTTCATCGAAAAGCCCTTCAAGGCAGATCGCCTGATTCTCATTGCTGAGCGTGCGCTGGAAAACTCCAAGCTCAAGCGCGAAGTGTCAGAACTTAAAAAGCGCACGGGAGATGCCGTCGAGCTGATCGGTGCATCGCTCGCGGTTTCACAGCTGCGCCAGACCATCGATCGCGTTTCGCCGACCAACAGCCGCATCATGATCCTCGGCCCCTCCGGCTCTGGCAAGGAGCTGGTGGCGCGGATGATTCACAAGAAATCATCGCGGGCAACCGGACCATTTGTGGCTTTGAACGCTGCGACGATCACACCTGATCGCATGGAAATTGCACTGTTCGGCACAGAGGGTCTTCCGGGCCAACCGCGCAAGGTGGGGGCATTGGAAGAAGCGCACCGAGGCGTTCTCTACCTGGATGAAGTGGGTGAAATGCCGCGCGAGACGCAAAACAAGATTTTGCGCGTGCTTGTCGATCAGCAGTTCGAGCGCGTCGGCGGCGGCAAGCGGGTGAAGGTCGATGTTCGCATCATCTCCTCCACGGCGCATAATCTGGAAGGGCTCATTGCCGACGGTCTGTTCCGTGAAGACCTGTACCACCGGCTGGCTGTCGTTCCGGTCAAGGTGCCAGCGCTGTCTGAGCGTCGCGAAGATATTCCGTATCTGGTCGATATGTTTATGCGCCAGATTTCAGAGCAGGCAGGCATCCGTCCACGCAAGATCGGTGATGACGCTATGGCGGTTCTTCAGACGCACGACTGGCCGGGAAATATACGCCAGTTGCGCAACAACATCGAACGCCTGATGATTCTTGCGCGACCCGAGGGCAATGACATGCCCATATCGGCCGATATGTTGCCCGCCGACATTGGAGACATGCTGCCGAGAATCGCCGCTCAGGGCGACCAGCACATCATGACTTTGCCCTTGCGCGAAGCCCGCGAAATGTTCGAGCGCGATTATCTGGTGGCGCAGATCAACCGCTTTGGCGGAAATATTTCGCGGACTGCAGAATTTGTTGGCATGGAACGCTCAGCACTGCATCGCAAATTGAAATCGCTCGGCGTATAACGATCCGCAGTTGCGGCAAACTTCCGTCAGAGAGAGCGTATGAAAGTCATCATTTGTGGTGCTGGCCAGGTGGGTTACGGCATTGCCGAGCAATTGTCGCGGGAAGATAACGACGTTTCCGTTATCGATACCTCATCGGCATTGATTACGGCGATCACCGAAACGCTCGATGTGCGCGGCTATGTGGGGCATGGCGCTCATCCGGATATGCTGGCAAAGGCGGGTGCCGACCAGGCGGACATGATCATCGCGGTCACGCTTTATGATGAAATCAACATCGTGGCCTGCGAAGTGGCGCACGCTCTGTTCAGCGTGCCAACGAAGGTCGCCCGTATCCGTGACCAGAGTTATCTTGCGCCTGAATATGGCGACCTTTTCAGCCGCGAGAATATGTCTATCGACGTGACGATTTCGCCTGAAATCGAGGTTGGCAAGATGGTCTTGCGGCGTATCGCATTTCCAGGTGCTACGGATGTCGTTCGCTTCGCTGACGATAATGTTTTCATGCTTGCGATTGAGTGCATGGAAGATTGCCCTGTCATCAACACGCCGCTCCAGCAACTCAGCCACCTCTTTCCCGATCTCGTCGCGACCGTGGTCGGGGTTTACAGAGATGGCCATCTCAAGGCCGTCGACTCGGCAGAGCAGCTCCGGTTTGGCGATTTGGCCTATGTCATCTGCCAGCAGCAACACGCACGCCGAACGCTTGGACTTTTCGGTCATGAGGAAAAGGAAGCCAGCCGCATCGTGATCGCTGGCGGAGGCAATATTGGTCAGTATGTTGCGCGCTCCATTGAGCAACTCCAGCCGAAAACACGGGTCAAGATCATCGAGTCTGATCGGGAGCGCGCTGTTGCAGCCTCTGAAAAACTGAATTCTACAATCGTTCTGAATGGCTCTGTGCTTGACCAGAAGATATTGCATCAGGCCGATATCGCCGATGCGGACCTGATCGTCACACTCACCAACAACGACCAGACCAACATTCTTGGTGCCGTGATGGCAAAACAGCTTGGCTGCAAGTCCAACCTTGCCTTGTTGAACGGACCGTCCTTTCATGATGTGGCCAAGTCGCTCGCGCTGGACGCCTACATCAATCCACGCGCCGTGACGATTTCACGCGTCTTGCAGCATGTTCGAAAAGGCCGAATCCGCTCCGTCTATGCCGTGCAAAGGGGCAACGGCGAAGTGATCGAAGCCGAGGCACTGGATACTTCGCCACTGGTGGGGCAGGCGTTGCGGGACATAGACTTTCCGCAGGGTGTACGAATCGGCGTGATCTACCGCGACAAGAAAGTTCTTCGTCCAGATGGATCTACGAAAATCAAGGCGAAGGACAGAGTCGTCCTTTTCGCGTCATCAGACGCGGTGCGGGAGGTTGAACAGCTATTCCGTGTATCAATTCAATATTTCTAATATCTTTGGTTTCGAAGGGAAAAAGGACCTTCCGAGAAATTGGGGTGAGTTTTTCCACATTGCGGAACAGATCGTGATTTGATACCAGAGTTGCTGATCGGCTGACGGGGGACATGTTTCAACCGATCCTATTATTGATTGTTTATTTCCCGGTCTCCCATCCGGGCAAGAAAGAAAGAATCGGCGCCATGGCGGAACGTTCTCAAAACCTGCAAGATCTGTTTCTCAATACCGTTCGCAAACAGAAGATTTCGTTGACCATTTTCTTGATCAACGGCGTCAAACTGACCGGTGTTGTTACATCCTTCGACAATTTCTGCGTCCTTCTTCGTCGTGACGGGCATTCTCAACTTGTCTACAAGCACGCAATCTCGACGATCATGCCGGGGCAACCCATGCAGATGTTCGAATCGGAAGAGGGTGCCGCGTAACGGCAAAGGCGATCTGATCGTCATCCACCTCATGAGTTGATGGACAACGGAACCTTAGCCGGGGACCGTTGTTTTCTATGACATGCGCCGGACATTTCCGTTGCGCTACGGCAGACAATGAAAAGGTGCGGGCTCATTTCTACACGCGACACATCCAACGAATCCATCATCCCGGAACTCGAAAAGCACCGGGACGATATGCGTGCGGTGGTGATTATCCCGGTTTTGAAACAGGGACGTCAGCCGAAAGAAGCTTCGGCAACAACTGCCCCTCGCACCATGGAAGCCAAGCTTGAGGAAGCCAAGGGCCTAGCTCTGGCCATTGATCTCCACATCACTCAAGGCCTGATCGTTCCGGTCAATCAGCCGAAGCCTGGAACCTTGTTCGGCAGCGGCAAGATAGAAGAAATAAAGCAGCTTCTGAATGAAACGGACGCAGGTCTCGTTATCATTGACCACCCATTGACGCCGGTGCAGCAGCGCAATCTTGAAAAAGAATGGAACGCCAAGGTTATTGATCGTACCGGTCTGATCCTGGAGATTTTCGGCCGTCGCGCGTCCACGAAAGAAGGAACGCTGCAGGTTGATCTCGCCCATCTGAATTACCAGAAGGGTCGTCTGGTCAGAAGCTGGACCCACCTTGAACGTCAGCGCGGTGGTGCGGGCTTCATGGGCGGTCCCGGTGAAACGCAGATCGAGGCTGACCGTCGTTTGCTGCAAGACAAGATCGTCAAGCTGGAGCGCGAGCTGGAGCAGGTGGTGCGTACGCGCCAGCTCCACCGCGCCAAGCGCCGTAAGGTGCCTCACCCCATCGTCGCGCTCGTCGGTTATACCAATGCTGGCAAGTCCACGCTGTTCAACCGCATCACCGGTGCAGGGGTGCTGGCTGAAGACATGCTGTTTGCCACGCTGGACCCGACACTGCGACGCATGAAGCTGCCGCACGGCCGCACGGTTATTATGTCAGACACGGTTGGATTTATTTCCGACCTGCCCACCCATCTTGTGGCCGCCTTCCGTGCGACCCTGGAAGAGGTGCTGGAGGCGGACCTTATCCTGCACATCCGTGATATGTCAGACCCTGACAATGCTGCGCAATCGGGCGACGTGCTGCGTATTCTGAATGATCTGGGCATTGATGAGAAGGTCGCTGACGAGCGGATCATTGAGGTATGGAACAAGGTTGATCGGCTGGAGCCGGAAGCGCACGATGCTATCGTGCAAAAGGCTGAGGGTCGTAACAACGTTCGCGCTGTCTCGGCCATCACAGGTGAGGGCGTTGATAGCCTCATGGACGAGATTTCTCGTCGCCTGTCCGGCGTTCTCCTGCCAATGACCGCCACGCTGAGCGTCGAGCAGTTGCACCAGCTTTCCTGGGTCTATGACAATGCCATCGTTGATTCCCGTGAGGATAACGAGGACGGTTCAGTGACGCTTGATCTGCGCCTTTCAGACGCCCTTTGGCAAGAGCTTGAAAGACGCACCGGCAAGGGCCAGAAACCTGCCGAGGATGATTGGCAGCGCTGAGGTGCTGGAAAATGGGGGACCTCGCAAACGCGAGTTCCCTTCAATCATCACCTTGATAATGTGCGCTCAATAGCTTTGGCCGATTGCCACAGTTCTTCCATACGTTCCAGCGTCGCGGCCTCCAGTGTTTCTCCGCTTTCCGTCAAAGATGTCTCTATGTGGTGAAATCGGCGACGGAATTTTGTGTTGGTGCCGCGCAGCGCGTTTTCCGGGTCTGCCTTCACATGTCGACCAATGTTTACGAGGGCGAATATGAGATCGCCCAGTTCATCCGCAACCCTGTCCGGCTTTCCTTGCGCGAGTGCTTCGCGCAACTCGCGCACTTCTTCCTCGATCTTGTCGAGGATCGGCTCCGGCTCAGACCAATCAAAGCCAACGCGGGCGGCTTGCTCTTGAAGTTTCAAAGCTTCCGTTAGCGCTGGCTGCGTGCGTGCAATGCTGCCCAGAAATCCTGCTTTAGAATCACCGGTAATACCGCGTGCGAGCCGGCGCTCGGCGCGCTCCTGCTTTTCCTGTTTCTTGATGGCATCCCACTGGATTTTGACGGATTCCGCCGTATCTGCGCCAGAGACTGCGAAAACGTGAGGATGGCGTCGAATCATCTTTGTAGTGACCGCGTGGACGACATCACCGAAAGAAAACGCGCCTATCTCTTCGGCAATGCGAGAATGAAAAACGACCTGCAACAACAGGTCGCCCAGCTCTTCGCAGAGGTCGTCCATATCATTCCGCTCGATAGCGTCGGCGACCTCGTAGGCTTCCTCAACCGTATAGGGCTTGATGGTCTCGAACGTCTGGACGATGTCCCAAGGGCATCCGGTCTGGGGATGGCGTAACGCTTCCATGATCTCGATGAGACGGGAAATATCCTTCGAGGCTTCCATGTGACTGCTTTCTGCGGTTTTCAATTCAGGGGAATGTTGTTGTCATCTTTCGACGACTGATAGTCTGATGAGAGAGCGTCGTAAGCCGCTTTGATGCGCGCCGTCTGGTCTTTCAGGCGTGAACGCAGCGGCTCAGCTTCACTCTCCACAAGGTCGGCAATGAAGTACGAATTCCAGAACGCGTTGCTGCGCCGGTAGCCGCCCGGCTCAAGGCCGAAAACTTCCTTGAGAATTTTCAAGTCATGCGGAATGGCGAAAGCATCGCGGGAATCCTCATGGCTGAAAAAGGAGTAAAAGTTATCAAAGCCCGCCCAGGTAATGGCCGACATACACATGGTGCACGGTTCGTGTGTCGACAGAAAGATGAGGTCTTTCGTGTCAGGCTTTTCTCCCAATTCGTGGAAGAGTTTCAGCGTGTGGACTTCGCCGTGCCAGAGTGGGTTCTCCAGCTCATTATTGGTTTCTGCGACAACCAGGGAAAGGTCAGACTTTCGCAGAATCGCAGCGCCAAACACCTTGTTGCCAAGCGCGACACCCTTTGAGGTGAGGGGGAGAATGTCGTTCTCGATGACATCGAGCAAGCGGGACGCTATCGTGTGTTCAGTCAAGTTCATGATCCTGTTCGATTGATGCCTAACGATTGGACGCTTTGGCCCGAAACTGCTGAAAAAAGATACAGATGGGTGGGCGAAATGTGTGGGATTACAACAGCGTGACACATTCGTTGCGTCGGTTGGTTTTCCTCCAAATCAACGCTTGCCCAGAAATAATAATCTACTGCACTATGGCAAGCGAATTTCTGTACCTTCAATTCTGACGCTGGATCGGACATATTATCAGCATGCTTAAGACCGCTTCAGATAGGGCTGACCACCGGCTTACGACTTTTCCCGCTTTTTTCAAGGTGGACAAGCGTCCTGTCGCGGTTTTCGGAAATGGCGATGAAGCCTATGCCAAGGTGCGCCTGCTGCTGAACACCAGCGCCGATATCCGCGCTTTTGCTGATGCGCCGCAGGATGATTACGCTTCACTGTTGAGCCAAGGCAAGGTTTCGCACCACCCGCTTCCATTTTCGCCTGAGCTTGTGGACGGCATGGTGCTGGTTTTCGCGGCAACGGGCGAAGAAGCGCTGGACCGTGAGATTGTGGATGCCGCGCGCGCCAGATCAATCCCCGCCAATGCGGTCGATCAACCCGGCTATTGTGATTTCTATACGCCGGGTCTTGTTTCCCGTGCACCTCTTGCCGTGGCAATCTGTACCGAAGGTGCCGGGCCTGTTCTGGGCCAGATGGTTCGTGCGCGCATAGATCAGATGCTTGCGCCATCGCTTGGGCATTTGCTGCGTCTGGCTGTCGAGTATCGGGATGCTGCGGAACAGAACATCAAGAAGGGTGCGCTGCGTCGCAACTTCTGGCGTCGCTTCTTTACAGGCGGTGTTGCCGACTCGGTGGCTTTGAATGATATGGACGCTGCCAATAAGGCCGCACACCAGCTTCTCGCCAATCCAGAACGGCCTGAGGGTTATGTTTGGCTCGTTGGTGCCGGTCCAGGTGCTGAAGACCTGCTGACTTTGCGCGCACAGCGCGTGCTGATGCAGGCCGACGTTATTGTTTACGACGCTCTGGTGCCGCAGGAAATCGTGGATATGGGCCGCAGAGATGCCGAGCGCCTGTCTGTTGGCAAGCGTAAGGGCTGTCACTCCAAGTCTCAGTCCGACATCAACAAGCTGCTGGTTGCGCTTGGCGAAGAGGGCAAGCGGGTCGTGCGCCTGAAGTCTGGAGATCCGCTGGTTTACGGTCGTGCGGGCGAGGAGATGGCGGCACTGCGGGAAGCCGGTATCGGCTACGAAATTGTGCCGGGCATCACCTCCGCATTTGCTGCCGCCGCTGATTTCGAGCTGCCGCTGACGCTGCGCGGCATAGCATCATCGCTGATATTCACGACTGGCCACGATTTGGCGGGGGATATTCTGCCGGATTGGGCACGTCTGGCTGTGTCTGGCGCGACCATCGCCGTTTATATGGGCCGCACCGTGGCGGCATCCGTGGCGACGCGTTTGATGAGCGCCGGACTGAATGCCGATACGACGGTCGCGGTGATTGAAAATGCCAGCAGGCCTTATCGCCGGCTGATGCACGGCACATTGAAGGATCTGCCGCAACTGGAACACCGCGATGAACTGACTGGTCCGGTCATGGTTGTCATTGGTGATGCCGTTGCGGGTGCGAATTTTGAACGGTCCGAAGCGCTGGCCTTTGCCGATGCGCCTTCAGACCTGAAGCAGGAGTATGCAAATGGTTGACAAGGTTCTGACGGCCAACCGTCTCGATGACGGCATTGCGGTCTGGCTCAACGCAAACGGTGAGTGGACCGAAGATCTCCAGTCCGCACTCGTTGCCCGCCACGCTGAAGCAGAAGCTTCGCTTGAGCAGATCGGCAAGCGCGATTTTTCCGCCAACAAGGTTGTGGATGTCAACATTGTTGACGTGACCGAAGAGAACGGCCAGCTTTGGCCAACGCGCCTGCGTGAACGCATCCGCGCAGCAGGCCCAACCATTCATTACGCCACCGGCTTCAAGGCCGCCGACGCGGCATTCATCGCAGTCTGAGGAATACCATGTACCGTTACGACGAGTTCGACCATGCTTTTGTTCAGGGCCGCGTGGAGCAGTTCCGCGACCAGGTAGAACGACGCCTTTCCGGCGAATTGGCCGAGGATGCCTTCAAGCCGTTGCGACTGATGAACGGCGTTTACCTCCAGCTTCACGCCTATATGCTGCGCGTGGCCATTCCCTATGGAACGCTCAATGCGAAGCAGATGCGGATGCTGGCCCATATTGCCCGGAAATATGATCGCGGTTACGGCCACTTCACCACGCGTCAGAACATCCAGTATAACTGGCCCCGCCTTGCCGATACGCCGGATATTCTGGCTGAACTCTCAAGCGTTGAAATGCACGCCCTTCAGACATCGGGCAACTGCATTCGCAACGTGACGGCTGATCATTTTGCCGGTGCTGCCGCCGACGAGGTTGCCGATCCCCGTCCTTATGCAGAAATTCTGCGTCAATGGTCGTCCGTACATCCTGAGTTTTCGTTCCTGCCACGCAAGTTCAAGATTGCGGTGACCGGAGCAGAGCGTGACCGTGCTGCCATTCAGGTGCACGACATTGGCCTGCATCTGAAAAAGAACGATCAGGGCAAAATCGGCTTCGCAGTCTATGTTGGAGGCGGACAGGGCAGAACACCGATGATCGCCAAGAAGATCAACGACTTCCTGCCCGAGGAAGATCTGCTGTCCTACACCACCGCAATCATGCGCGTTTACAATCTGCATGGCCGCCGTGACAACAAGTACAAGGCGCGCATCAAGATTTTGGTGCACGAGACAGGCGTCGAAGAGCTCTCGCGCCAGGTGGAAGCCGAATTCGCACAGCTGAAAAACAGCGAGTTGAAGCTGCCGGATGCGGATATCGCCGCCATCACATCCTATTTCGCTCTGCCGGATTTGAAGGCACGTCCCGAAGGTTGGGAAAGCCTCGCACGCTGGAAGAAGTCCGATCCGGATTTCGCCCGCTGGGTGGACCAGAACGTCCAGCCGCACAAGAACCCAGACTACGGCATGGTCACCGTTTCACTGAAGCCCATCGGCGGCATTCCCGGCGACGCGACCGATGAGCAGATGGAGCTCGTCGCTGATATCGCGGAAGAATACGCGCTGGATGAAATTCGTATCAGCCACGAGCAGAATATCATTCTGCCGCATGTGGCGCTGGCAGACCTTGAGCCGGTCTATCGTGCGCTCGCGGGTGCTGGCCTCGGCACCGCCAATGCCGGGTTGATTACCGATATCATTGCCTGTCCCGGGCTGGATTATTGCGCGCTGGCTAATGCGCGCTCTATTCCAGTGTCTCAGGAAATTTCCAACCGTTTCGGCGCACCAGAACGTCAGGCTGAAATTGGCGAGTTGAAAATCAAGATTTCCGGCTGCATCAACGCCTGCGGCCACCACCATGTCGGCCATATCGGCCTGTTGGGTGTAGAGAAGAAGGGTGCAGAGCTTTACCAGATTACGCTTGGTGGCTCGGGCGACGAGAACTCGTCCATCGGTGAAATCATCGGGCGTGGTTTTGAGCCGGAGAAGGTGACGGACGCGGTGGAAACCGTTGTCGATACCTATCTTGGTCTGCGCCTATCCAAGGAGGAGACTTTCCTTCAGGCCTATCGCCGCGTCGGAGCGCAACCTTTCAAGGAAGCACTCTATCCGACCGCATCTGCAGCCGCATAAGGAACCGTATCATGACAAAGATTTGGAACGAGAGCGGTTTCGTTGAAAACGACCCTTGGGTGATCGAAACGGACGAGGTGAAGGCCGAGGGTGACCAGCGTGCGCTGCTCGGTTTCGATGCCTTCATTGCACGCGCCGATGAAAGCAATGATGTCGGTCTTGGCGTGCTGATCGGGCCCGCTGACGATGTGGAAAAGCTGCGCCCCTTCATTGACCGCATCGGGCTTGCCGCTGTGAGCTTTCCCGCATTCAACGATGGCCGAGGCTTCAGCCACGCCTCGCTGCTACGTTCGCGATTGGGTTATGACGGTGAGTTGAGAGCCGTGGGCGATGTCTTGATTGACCAGGTTCCGCTCATGCTTCGCACCGGTTTCACCAGCTTTGCCGTGACGAACGAGACGGCAATTCGTCGTCTGGCCGAAAACCGCCTGCCAGCAATCGACGTTTATTACCAGCCGACGGCGAAGCAATCCGAAGGTGGCGAGGCGTATAGCTGGCGCAGCCACAAGGCGGTCTGAGCCATTGCCAAGCGCGGGGCTTTGATCAATATTTCTACGCGCATGGCAGCAATGAACAATCCTGTACCTTCAATAGTCGGTTCAGATGGTATATTGCCCCACACGAAAGTGTCGCTCACAATTTGAAAATGGATCGATAGAGAATGAACGCTCCAGCCAAGACGGAAGAATTTGCTGTGAAAATCCCTGACGGTGTGTATGCCGAGACGGTTCTGTCGGTCGAACATTATACCGACCATCTGTTCCGCTTCCGCATGACCCGCCCGGCAGGCTTCCGTTTCCGCTCTGGCGAATTTGCGATGATTGGCCTGATGGTTGGTGAAAAGCCCATCTACCGCGCCTATTCGATTGCCAGCCCCGCATGGGACGAGGAACTGGAGTTCTTCTCGATCAAGGTTCCCGATGGTCCGCTGACATCCCATCTTCAGCAGATCAAGCCGGGCGACACGGTGCTGATGCGCAAGAAGCCGACAGGTACGCTGGTTCTGGATGCGCTGACACCCGGCAAGCGTCTCTACATGTTCTCTACAGGCACGGGCATCGCGCCTTTCGCAAGCCTCATCCGCGACCCCGAAACCTATGAGAAGTTCGAGGAAGTCATCCTCACGCACACCTGCCGCGATATTGCTGAATTGCAGTATGGCTTTGACCTCGTCGAAGAAATCAAGAACCACGAATTCCTAAACGAAATCGTCGGTGACAAGCTGAAGCACTATGCCACAGTCACCCGCGAGGACTATGCCTTCACGGGTCGTATTACCGACCTGATCGAAAACGGCAAGATGTTCACGGACCTTGGAGTGCCGCCGCTGGACCCCGCCATTGACCGCGGGATGATTTGCGGTTCTGCCGCCATGCTGAAGGACACCAAGGTGTTGCTTGAAAAAGCCGGGTTGACCGAAGGTGCGAACAACAAACCTGCGGAATTCGTGATCGAGCGCGCTTTCGTAGGCTGATTGAACACAGATAAATGAAATTGAAAAGGAGGCCGCGGCCTCCTTTTTTTGTTTTAAGCTGTCAATTTCTGACCGTCGTCTTTTTGGGCAGGAGCGATATCATGCCTGTAGACGAGGAACAGGGCGATGGCGATGGCGGCTATTCCGGCACCCACAAGGTGAGATAGAGCGTAGCCGCCTTGCGTGGTCAGCCAACCGGCAACACCGTTGCTCAGCGACGCGCCTATGCCTTGGACAGTCATCACGCTGGCGAGGCCAACATTGAACCGTCCGGTACCCTTCAATATGCGCTCGACCGCGATGGGCGTTGCAATACCCAAAAGGCCAGCACCGATGCCATCCAGAAGCTGAACCGGATAGATAACCCAGAAATCACTGAACGATGCAGCCAGCAAGCCACGCACGGGCAGGGCGGCAAGCGCGATTACAAACACGACGGAAAGCCCGAAACGCCTGATGAGCCAGGGCGTGATCGCGGCCACAAATATCATCGCCAATTGGGCGACGCCGGTGATGATGGCGGTGGTTCGGAAAGGTGAGTTGAGTTCGATAGCGAAATTTTGCGCGATCAAACGTCCCATTGGCGCATTGCCGAAATGGAAAATGAGCAGGATAATCGACAGGAAAATTAGGCCGCGTTCCTTGAACAGCACTTTGACACCTGATGGCCCGGGCTTGCCCTTGTCCTCCCCCAACCCACGGGCCACCTTGTGGTCGATCTGTTTCGGGTCGATAGCCGAGATGGCGATGAGGGTTCCTAGGGCCGTGACGATCATCAAACCGATGACGCCGGAGATGCCGAAAGCCGTTACAGCAAAATAGGTGGCAAACAGCGAGACGAAATTGCCGCCGTGATTCCAGAACTCGTTTCTTGAAATCTGCCTTGAGAACATCTTTTCTCCGACCAACCCCAACGTGAGGCCAGCCAGCGCGGGGCCGACTACAGCGCCGACGACAGCGGTCATGATCTGCCCCGTCCAGACGACCGCTTCATTGGTGAAGAGCAGCGTGATCAGCGCACCAATGGTGACGAGAACGACTGGTATTGCGATCAGTGTTCTTTTCCAGGTGGAGCCGTCGACCACTGCGCCGCACAATGGAGTGGCGGCAAGACCGATAAGGCCACCAACAGTCGCGATCACGCCCAGCTGCATTGCCGACCACCCATTGGTTGCCAGAAACGCATCCAGAAACGGACCAAGCCCGTCACGTGCATCTGCGAGAAAGAAATTGAGGGCAGCGAGTGCGAAAATAGAGCGGTCAGACAAGGCGGTATTGGGCGTTCCGCCAGCGGTAACGCCGCGCTCGGTCGAAGGCAATGACATTGGGGAACTCCAGATGGATGGGGAAAGCTGGCGAGAAACGCGCGACATCAATTTAGGTTGCCGGGGGGCATTAAGACATGATGACGGAACAATAGGATTTGCAGAGCGTTCGGTCTTCACACACAGAAGGACGATGCGCATGATCCGCAGGCTGATTTCCACCATAGCACTCTCGACCGCTCTCCTGGCACCACCCGCCATGGCCCAAGAGGCTCAGTTCCTGTCCACGTTAAAAGGGAGCTGGAAGGGTACGGGCACTGTCACAACCAAGATCGGCTCCCGACCGATCAACGTGAACTGCACATTCGATTCGACTACATCGGGGCCGTCCCTGCAAATGAATGGCACATGTCGCGGTCTGGTCGTGGTGCGCCGCGCAATTTCAGCTGATCTTCGTGCCAATGGCACACGATATGGCGGCAACTATGTCGGCCCATCCGGCATCCCATCAGCACTTTCCGGTAGCCGCAGCGGCAATTCCATCAATCTCTCGATCACCTGGAAGCGTGTCATCAACGGTGACAAGGTCGCGGGCATGACCATCACCAAGGTCGGCAATAATGGCCTGCGCCTGCGCACCACTGACAAGGATGGAGCCAATGGGCCCACCGTTGTCACTGCCGACATCAGGCTGACGCGATAGCGACATGTACATGGAACAAAGAAAAGGCCCGGATCGCTCCGGGCCTTTTGTCGTTTGAGGCTTACTCAGCCGCCTCGGCATATTCGCTCATGGGCGGGCATGTGCAGACGAGGTTTCGGTCCCCGTAGACGTTATCAACGCGATTGACCGGCGACCAGTATTTGTCCACGCGGAACGCGCCGGGTGGATAGCAGGCCTGCTCGCGGGAATATGGGCGATCCCAGTTTCCAACGAGATCTTCCACCGTATGAGGTGCGTTCTTGAGCGGGTTGTTGGTCTTGTCCGAGCGACCTTCCTCGATGTCACGGGCTTCCTGGCGGATGGCCAGCATCGCGTCGCAGAAACGGTCGAGTTCAGCCTTGGGTTCGGACTCGGTCGGCTCGATCATCAGCGTGCCGGCAACCGGCCAGCTCATGGTCGGTGCGTGGAAGCCGCAATCGATGAGACGCTTGGCAACATCGTCAACCGTCACACCGCAGCTATCGGCGAGCGGACGGGTGTCGATGATGCACTCATGCGCGACACGTCCAGCCTCCGACTTGTAGAGCACGTCGTAGGCGCCCTTCAGTCGTGCCGCGATATAGTTGGCGTTGAGGATCGCGACCTTCGTGGCCTGCGTCAAACCTTCGCCGCCCATCATGAGGCAATAGCTCCAGGAAATTGGCAGGATCGAAGGAGAGCCGAAGGGAGCCGCGGAAACAGCACCTGAGCGTCCATCGCTTGCGGGATGGCCGGGCAGGTGAGGTGCCAGATGTGCTTTGACGCCAATCGGACCCATGCCAGGACCGCCGCCACCATGTGGAATGCAGAAGGTCTTGTGCAGGTTGAGGTGCGATACGTCTGAGCCAATATCGCCCGGGCGGGAAAGGCCGACCATGGCGTTCATGTTGGCGCCATCCAGATAGACCTGGCCACCATGGGTGTGGGTTATATCGCATATCTCGCGAACAGTCTCTTCAAACACGCCGTGGGTCGATGGGTACGTGATCATGCAGCACGAGAGGTTATCCGCATACTGCTCTGCTTTTGCACGGAAATCATCGATATCGATGTCGCCGTTTTCACGCACCTTGACCGGGACTACACGCATGCCGACCATCTGTGCGGAGGCTGGATTGGTGCCGTGGGCAGAGGTTGGAATGAGGCACACATCGCGGTGGGCATCGCCGTTTGCGAGGTGGTAGTTGCGGATGGTCAGAAGGCCCGCATATTCGCCCTGCGCGCCGGAATTGGGCTGCATGGAGAAAGCATCGTAACCCGTCACCTGGCAAAGCTTGGTGGAGAGATCGTCAATCATCTCTCGGTAGCCAAGAGCCTGATCGGCTGGCACGAAGGGGTGGATATCAGAAAATTCCGGCCATGTGATCGGCAGCATTTCGGCTGTCGCGTTCAGCTTCATGGTGCAGGAGCCGAGCGGTATCATGGAACGGTCAAGCGCCAGATCGCGGTCCGAAAGGCGACGGATGTAGCGGGTCATCTCGCTTTCGGCGCGGTTCATGTGGAAGATCGGATGCGTCATGTACTGGCTGGTACGCAGCAGGTCCTTCGGCAGACGGTAATCCGGCTCGAAATCCGAGATGGAGAAGTTGCCACCGAATGCACGCCAAACGGCTTCCAGCGTGGCAGGGCGCGTGCGCTCGTCCAGGCTCATGCCGATCTTTGTCGAGCCGACCTTGCGCAGGTTGACGCCTTCGGCAACCGCTGCCCGAAGGATGAGGGCCTGCATATGCCCGACATCGACAGTGATGGTGTCGAAGAAGGTTTCGGGCTCAATGGTGTAGCCGAGCTTTTCCAGACCCTTGGCCATAAGAACGGCCTTCTGGTGGGTCTGCTGGGCAATCGCCTTCAGGCCCTGCGGTCCGTGGAAAACTCCATACATGGAGGCCATAACGGCAAGCAGCACCTGCGCTGTGCAGATGTTGGACGTCGCTTTTTCGCGGCGGATATGCTGTTCGCGGGTCTGGAGCGAAAGACGGTAGGCGCGGTTACCGCGTGCATCGACGGATACGCCGACGAGGCGACCCGGCATGGAACGCTTATGCGTATCCTTCACCGCCATATAGGCAGCGTGCGGGCCACCGTAACCAACAGGCACGCCGAAGCGCTGCGAGGTGCCGATTGCAATGTCTGCACCCATCTCGCCAGGAGATTTAAGCAATGTCAGCGCCAGAAGGTCGGCAGCAACAGTTGCGATGGCGCCCGTCTGGTGCAGGCGGGAAATCAGCCCAGAGAAATCGCTGACATGACCATGCGTGCCGGGATACTGGAAGATGGCACCGAACACGTCGACCGGATCGAGATCCGTGAAGGGATTTCCAACGATCACGCTCCAGCCGAGTGGCGCGGCGCGGGTTTCGATCAGTGCAATGGTCTGCGGGTGGCAGTTGGCATCCACGAAGAAGGACGTCGCCTTTGACTTCGCAACGCGCTGGCACATGGCCATGGCTTCGGCTGCAGCGGTCGCCTCATCCAGAAGCGAGGCGTTTGCGACATCGAGCCCGGTCAGATCGGAGATCATCGTCTGGAAATTCAGCAAGGCTTCAAGGCGGCCTTGCGAAATTTCGGGCTGGTAAGGCGTATAGGCCGTGTACCATGCCGGGTTTTCCAGAATATTGCGCTGGATCACGGGCGGCGTGATGGTGCCATAATAGCCCTGACCGATCAGCGAGGTCAGAACCTTGTTCTTGTTGGCGGTTTCGCGAAGGCGGTCCAGTGCTTCACGCTCCGTCAAAGCAGGGCCCCAGGCGAGTGGAGCCTCCTGGCGGATCGAAGGTGGCACGGTCGCATTGATGAGGGCGTCGAGGCTGTTATAGCCGATCACCTTGAGCATATCCGCCATTTCCGACGGCGACGGGCCGATATGACGCCGATTGGCAAAGTCATAGGGCTGGTAGTCGGTAAAATGGAATTCTGTGGGGGTCGTCATCAGGAAATAAGCTCCTTATAGGCAGCTTCATCCAGCAACGCATCAACGTCAGACGTGTTGGAAAGCTTGAGTTTGAAGAACCAGCCAGCGCCCTGCGGGTCGGAGTTGACAAGCGATGGGTCATCAACGATGGCCTGATTGATCTCGGTGATCTCACCATCCAGCGGACAATAGACATCGGATGCTGCTTTCACGCTTTCGACGGTTGCGGCATCGCCATCCTTTGCGAAGGTTGCGCCAACTTCTGGCAGTTCAACAAACACCAGATCGCCCAACTGTTCTGCAGCGTGGGTGGTGATGCCAACAGTGGCGACATCGCCTTCGATCTTCAGCCACTCGTGCTCTTGAGTAAATTTCAGCATTGGTTTCTCCGGAAATTAGCGTTTGTAAGTGGGAGTAATAAAGGGCAGGTCGGCAACGGTGAGGGGCAGGTACTTGCCGCGAACTTCCGCAAAAATTGCCGTACCTGGCGTAGCAAACTCTTTAGGCACATAGCCCATCGCAACGGGGCTCTCGACTGTCGGGCCAAACCCGCCAGAGGTGACTTCACCGATTTCATGGCTGCCATCTGCATCTGCAAAAAGCTTCGCATGACCGCGAACAGGCGCTTTGCCTTCCGGCTTGAGGCCAACGCGGCGGCGCGCCGTGCCATTGGTCAATTCACCCAGAATGCGTTTCTCACCGGGAAAACCGCCTTCGCGATCTCCGCCTGTGCGGCGTGCCTTCTGGATTGCCCATTCAAGCGATGCCTCGATGGGAGAGGTCGTGGTGTCTATGTCATTGCCGTAGAGGCACAAGCCAGCCTCAAGGCGCAGGCTGTCACGCGCACCGAGACCGATTGGCTCGCAATCGGGATGCTCCAGCAATGCCTTGGCAATTGCTTCCGCCTTGTCGGCCGGGATCGAGATTTCAAAACCGTCTTCGCCGGAATAGCCTGACCGGGACACGATGCACTGCACGTCCATCAGCGGGACCTCGCGCACATCCATGAACTTCATGCCGGAAACGCCAGCCCAGAGCTCGGCCAGAACCGCTTCGGCACGTGGTCCCTGAAGGGCGATCAGAGCGCGGTCGTTAAGCAGGGTGATATCGCAGGCGCCGGACAAGTAGGCCTGCATATGCGCCAGATCCGCATCTTTACAAGCAGCATTGACGACCACGAAAAGATGGTCGCCGCGATTGGTGATCATGAGATCATCCAGAATGCCGCCATTCTCATCGGTGAAGAAGCCGTAACGCTGACGGCCTTCTTTCAGGCCGAGAATGTCAACGGGAACCAGTGTTTCCAGAGCAAGAGCTGCATCTTCTAGCCTGCCGGACTTGGCCTTTATATTGACCTGGCCCATGTGGGACACATCAAACAGGCCGGCAGCGGCGCGGGTGTGCAGATGCTCTTTCATGACGCCGGCAGCGTACTGCACCGGCATATCGTAACCGGCAAATGGCACCATGCGTGCGCCAAGCGACAGGTGAAGAGAATGAAGCGGGGTGACTTGTAACTCGGCTGTTTCGGCCAAGGACGCCTCCAGGGTTACGCGATGTCGCGCGGGCTCATGTCATGGCACTGTTTAGAGTGCCGGGTTCAAGAGCCCCCTCTGTCCTTGTCGCCTGAGATTGTTATCCCTTCGGCGAGCCGTCCTTTGCAGGTGGCTTCTCTCCAGAGTTCCGTCCTGTTCCGCTGGTCCTTTTGCCTGAGAGTTTCCGGGGCGGTTGCTCCTTCGGCCCCGCACGAATGCGGTGTCTCCCAGCGGGATAGAAGCTCATTATCCGCTAAGCCGGTTTATTGGCAAGGACCAAATGACGCAGTCAAACAGTTTTTTGTTCAGCCTGCGCCATTGGGCAGAAGCGTCTTTGGGTGGCTCTCGCCATCTTGCCTAAGCCGAAACTACTTTTCTTGCTTCTCCGGCAGCGCTTCTCGCTTAGTGGAAGCGAGTTCTTCAAGTTCCTTTTCAGTCATGGACTTAGCCATGGTTTTTGAAGCGCCTTGTAAACGGGCATCCGGTATCTCTCCGCGTTTTGAAGCAAGTGCGGCGCCAGCAGCCTTCTGCTGAGCTTTGGATTTTGCGGGCATGGCAGGGTCTCCTCCGAAGTTTTCAGACGAAACGAAAAACCCTTGGATTGGCGTCGGAGTTCCGCCTGCTTCAAATTGCACTTTGATTTACCGCAAAAACCGGGATATCGCTTCGTGGCATGGGGAGTGCAATGAACAAGCGAGCAACCACGGCTGAGAGACTTTTGCGCATGCTTTGCGCCGTCGTGATGCTGTCGCTCGGTTTTGCGCACAAGCCTGTGGTTGCGGTTGCAGCTCCGGTCATGGCGCTCGACGAAGCCTACCGGTTGCCGGATGGCAGTTTTGCAGAGATCTGCGCCGCGCATAGCGATGTTGAGACGCACGCCAAGGGCAAGACCGACCACTCAGGCATGAGTTTGCCTCTTTGCGAAGCCTGCCTTCTGGCCGCTTCCATCCTGTTGCCGACGCCGGATACGACATCCTGGGCGAGGGCGGACATTGCGTCGCTCGAAAATGCGCCGGTTCTGTATCAGGCCGTGGCGCATGATGTGCACAGGCAACGTCCCAAAGCCCGCGCGCCCCCGGCATTTCTTTAAATCCTATTTGAACGAAACCGTTATGGCAGCCGCGATCGAGCGGCAGAGACGACTGCTGATGCCAAGGGCCGCAGTCGAGAGGAACATGAAATGAATATTGTTAGAATCACAGCTTTGGCGACCTTGATGGCGTCTGCTTCCAGCGTTCATGCCTTCGCGCATGCCAGCTTCGTCAATCCTGTCGCCGAACAGGAAAGCACGATTGTTGCAGCGCTTCAGGTTCCGCATGGCTGCGAAGGCGGACTTGCCACGACTGAAGTCCGCATGGTCCTGCCGGAAGGTTTTATTGCGGCCAAACCTCAGCCCAAGGCTGGCTGGGAACTAGAAATCATCTCAGGCGACTATCAGAGGGCCTATGATAATCATGGCACGGAGATGAAAAGCGGCCCCGTTGAGATTCGCTGGAAGGGGGGCAATCTGCCGGACGCTTTTTATGACACCTTCAACGTGCGCGGAAAAGTTTCCGGCATCGACGCCAATGTGGAGCTGCCCTTCAAGGTGACGCAGTTGTGCGGAGCGACCGCGACCGCGAAGTGGGATGAGATTGCCAAAGCCGGTCAGGACCCACATTCGCTGGACCACCCAGCACCAACAATAAAGATATCGGCAAAGAAGGACAGCGCACACGCCGGTGGTCATGATCACGGTGCTGCCAGCCACCATGCATCTGATGTCGTGAAGGTCGGCAATCTAGAGCTTTCCGGTGCTGCTGCAAAGGCAATGCTGCCGGGCCAGCCTGTTGGCGGTGGCTTCGTCACCATCAAGAATGACGGGTCATCTGATGATCGGCTGGTAGCGGTGGAATCTCCACTTGCTGGCCGCTCTGAAATTCACGAGATGGCAATGGTCGATAACGTGATGAAGATGCGCAAGCTGGGTGACGGCATCGCCGTTCCCGCGGGCAAGACCGTGGAGCTGAGCCCAGGTGGCCTGCATTTCATGTTTTTCAATGTGAAGAAGCCGTTTGCAGAGGGCGACATGGTGCCCGCGACGCTGACATTTGAAAAGGCCGGCAAAGTCGACATCATGATCCAGGTTGGATCGGCAAACGGTGAGGGCCATTCCCACAATCACAACTAATGGGAACCAGATCGCCGGGGCGGTTATCGTCCCGGCGGTTTTCGACTGGAAGGCGGTTGCCTATTTCGTGACCGTCAATCTGGCCTGCATTCCGGCCGAGTAGTGGCCCTTGATATTGCAGAACAGAAGGTAGCTGCCGGGCGTGAGGTTCGCTTTCAGCGTTCCGTGTTTGCCGGGTTTCAAATCCGCCACTTCACCTAGGCTTTTCAGCTTCTTTTCATCGATACGGTCTTTTGCAGGGTCAACCGGGATCGTCTCATCGGGCGTCTTAAGCTTGATAAGAACCATCTCATGTTCTTCAGACACGGCATCATTGTGCACATTGAACGTGGTGCTGCCCGCTTTGACAGTTGATTGATCGAGCACGAGCGTCATCGGCTGACCGCCTTCGCCGCTTTCAGTCACTTTGATGGTATTTGCCGCGAAAGCTGGTGCGGCCACCAATAGGGCGGCTGCGGCGAGTGTGTATCTGGAAGGCATTCTCATTCGGTGGCTCCTTGTTGTAAGAAGCACTTTCACCGTTATGCTGACACCAGACTGAACGCCGGGCGACAATCTGCGCAGATCAATCCGACGCCGTCTTGTTTTCTTCGTAGGCCTCGATCACCTCTTCCAAAGTGGCCTGAGGGTTCTGGTGTCTTCCGGCGGTCAGGAAATCAAGTGAGAGCGCGGGTTCCTTGACCACAGCAGACATGGCGCTGACAAGACTGTCTTCGACTTGGCCGGTTCTGCGCGCAAGCTCACGCCCCGCCTGCTCGATCTCTGCTTTTCTAGAGGCGCGCTGCGTGGCCTTCAAGCTGTCCGCCACATAACCTGCGGTGGTCGCTGAAACTGTTAAAACCTGCACCATGCGATCACCTTCTTGATCCTGAATTGAACCAAGATATCCCAAGCGAATTTCTTCTCGATTAAATCCAACCGATCAATTTTATCGAATTTTTAACGGTCTCAAAAATGCAATTTTTACCAATGGATATGTGAGCGCGGGAATTTCCCTTGTCCTCACTTTGTCGTAGACAAAAGCATATCTAATGGAGTGACCCCATGCTGAATATCTTCCTTGTGGCGCTGGGTGGCGCGCTCGGCTCGGTGGCGCGGTATCTTGTTTCCGTCTGGAGCGTGAGACTGGCGGGACCGAACTTTCCCTGGGGTACGTTGACAGTCAACGTCGTCGGCGCTTTCCTCATCGGGCTGATGGTGGAAACGATTGCGCGCCGATTTGATGCCTCCGCAGAAATGCGCCTGTTTCTTGTAACGGGCATTCTGGGCGGCTTCACAACCTGGTCGTCCTTCACGCTAGATGCCGTGTCGCTGTTTGAGCGCGGCGATTTAGGGCTTTCGGCCCTTTATCTTGGCTGTAGTCTTGTCGTTTCTTTCGCAGCGGTCTTCGCCGGGCTGGCCTTAGGCCGCGCTTTGTTCTAAAGGCAACGGAAAATACCGCACACAGACGATGCGGAGTTGAGAAAAGAAAGACTGGAATTACCATGGCAGGTATCGAGCATATCAAGGTTGAAGCCGAAGAGTCCGGCATGAGGCTCGATCGCTGGTTCAAGATCCATTATCCCGGCCTCGGCTTTGGGCCTCTTCAGAAGCTGATGCGCTCCGGACAGGTGCGCGTCGATGGCGGTCGTGTAAAGACGGATGCGCGCCTCGAAGCTGGCCAGATGGTGCGCGTGCCGCCGCTGGATGTCGATGCCAAGGTCAAGGGCGGGCCTATCAGCTCGACAGACCTGAAGAACTCCGACGATGTCGATCTTTTGAAGCGCATGCTGCTGCATGAAGATGACAAGGTCTTCGTGTTCAACAAGCCCGCTGGCATTGCCGTGCAGGGCGGCTCTGGCATCAATCGTCATATGGATGGTCTGCTGGAAGCATGGACAAGTTCCAAGGGCGAGAAGCCGCGTTTGGTCCACCGCATCGACCGCGATACATCTGGGGTTCTCGTGGTAGCTCGCACCAGAGGTGCCGCGCAGAAGCTGACGGCTGCCTTCCGTGAACGCGATACCAAGAAGACCTATTGGTCTTTGGTCAAGGGCGTGCCGCGCAAGCATCAGGACAAGCTATCGACGTGGCTGGTCAAGGAGCAGACGCCGGACGGCGACCGCATGCGCATTGCCAAGCATGGTGAAGAGGGTGCCGACCACGCCGTTTCCTATTACCGCGTTATCGATACAGCCGCGCAAAACCTGGCATGGCTGGAGATGGAGCCCTACACGGGCCGCACCCACCAGCTGCGTGTTCATGCGCTGCACATGGGTCACCCGATTATCGGCGACCCAAAATATTTCATCGAAGATACCAACTGGGATTTCCCCGGTGGTGTTCAGAAGCGCCTCCATCTGCATGCGCGCCGTATCGACATTCCACACCCATCAGGTGGTCGCCTGCGCGTGACTGCACCTCTGCCACCACACATGGTTCAGACCTGGAACCTGCTTGGTCTTGACGTTGCCGATGGCGACAGGGACGACGAATGAAACTGGTCCTTTTCGATTGCGACGGCACGCTGGTGGACAGCGTTGGCCTGATCCATGAGGTCATGGCCCGCACCTTCGTTCATTTCGGCCACGACCGGCCGGAGATGTCGCTGACCAAATCGATCATCGGCCTGACGCTCGATATCGCCATTGCCCGCATGCAGGGAAAGCCGCATGTGGACGATGAAGCGATAGCGATGACGGCGCACTACAAATCGATCTACGGCGAAACCCGCGCAGAAGCTGGTTTTCAGGAACCGCTCTTTGACGGTATCACCGCAATGATCGAAACGCTGGCAAAGCGCGACGAACTGCTGATGGGTGCGGTGACTGGCAAATCCCGGCGCGGTCTTGACCTCATCATGGACACCCATGGTTTCCGCCCGCACTTCATCGTTTCGCGGACTGCCGATGACTGCCCATCCAAGCCGCATCCGGCCATGGTTACGGAATGCTGCAGCCAGACCGGCATCGTTCCGGCGGACACCATTGTGATTGGCGATGCGATTTACGATATGCAAATGGCCAAGGCTGCCGGTGCGAAGGCGATCGGCGTGGCTTGGGGTTATGCCTCCGTGGATGATCTATGGAAAGCGGGCGCCGATGCCATCGTCGAACATGCCAGTGAAATTCCCGGTCACATTCCGGGGTGAGAAGGACGTATCATGCGTGATCTGTTGAATGATCTTACGGAAGGCTTAAGCCATCCTGACCCCATTCGCCGCTCCCAAATCCAGATGCAAAAGCCGTTGCCAAAGCGCTTCTACAAGGACGTGACCGTAGGTGAAACGGAGGAGGGCGCTTTTACCATTCTTCTGGACGGCAAGACCATGCGCACGCCTGCCAAGAGCACGCTTTCGGTGCCAACCCGTGCGCTGGCGCAGTTGCTGCGAGACGAATGGGATGCTCAGACCGAGGTCGTCGATCCAACGATCATGCCCGTTTCGCGCCACGTCAATACGGCCATTGATGGCATTGCGAGTGATCCCCAGGCCGTGTTCGAGGATATCCTGCGTTTTTCCTCCAGCGATTTGCTCTGCTACCGGGCAGGCGAGCCGCAAGAATTGGTCGAACGCCAATCCGATCAATGGGATCCCATCTTGCACTGGGCGGCCAATACGCTGGGTGCACGTTTCATTCTGGTCGAAGGCGTCATCCATCAGGAGCAGCCACGCGAGGCGATCGCTGCCTTCGCCGTGACCTTAAGAAAATACGATACGCCGATCGAACTCGCCGCGCTCCATACCATGACGTCGCTGACCGGTTCGGCTATTCTCGCGGTCGCCCTGGCCGAAGAAGAGCGCGATCTGGATGATATCTGGTCGCTCGCGCATCTGGATGAAAACTGGACGGCCGAGCAATGGGGCGAAGACGAGGACGCCCAGATCCGCACTGCCAAGCGCCTTGTGGACATGCGCGCCGCAGTTGACGTCTTGCGGGCGGCACGATCCGATCTCAAGTGACGCTTTAACGGTTTTCTAACCGTAAATGATGATGATGGATGCCGAGCCTGACGTTGGGGGAGGCGTCTATCATGCATCACTCGCTAAAGCGTCTTTGCATACTTGTTCTGGCATCGCTGTCGCTCATGTCTTTCAGACTTGAGACCGAGACGAGAGACGCCGATCGCTTGCTTTATGATGTCCGGGGCGCTTTTGTTGCGGCGAGACCTGAAGTCTCCGCCGACCTTATGCAGACAATCCACTACGAGATTTCAAGCGCCATACAGGCAACAACCCGAGATAAAACCCGGCCGCGTGTCGTGCTGACGATCCGGCTTTTAAAGGTCACCAACACATCCTTGATGTTTGGGGAGAGGGCGTCGGCACGCGTTCTCGTACGCGCCGCCGCCGTGCAGACCGGCGAAGTGGTCGCGGAGACCACATTTACCGCGACCATTCTCGGCCTCGACAGATCAACAATCCAGCGTGAACTTGCCAACGGAATTGCCGATAGGGTGATTACCGAGTTCCGCCTCGATAATCCCTCATCTGTCACGACAGCCTTGTTCCCGGGCCGTTAGTGCGATCAACCAAGACGTTCGGCGTGCCACTTCAAATGATCATCCATGAATGTTGAGATGAAATAGTAGGAGTGGTCGTAGCGTTCATGCATGCGCAGCGTGAGATCAATGTCGGTGCCCTTGATTGCCTCTTCGAAAAGCCATGGCCGAAGACCGGTCTCGAGGAAGTTGTCCGCTTTGCCTTGATCGATCAGGAACTCCGGGAAGCGTGCGCAGTCTTCAACCAATGAGCATGCGTCGTATTGGCGCCACGCAGCCTGGTCTTTGCCGAGATATTTCTCAAATGCAGGCGCTGACCAGTCAGCTGATGAAGGTGCCACAATGGGAGCGAAAGCCGAGCAGCTTTTGAAACGCTCAGGGTTTTTGAGCGCGATGGTCATGGCGCCATGTCCGCCCATGGAATGCCCGAAAATGCCTTGGCGGTTCATATCGACGCGGAATTGTTCAGCAATAAGGGCAGGGAGTTCCTGCGTTACATAGCTGTACATCTGATAATGCGCCGCCCAAGGTGCCTCGGTCGCATCCAGATAAAAGCCTGCGCCCTTGCCCATCTGCCAATTGGTCAGCTCGTCTGCGACGTCGTTGCCGCGCGGGCTCGTGTCTGGGCATACAATAATCAGGCCGAGCTCTGACGCCATGCGACGATATTCACCCTTGTCCATCACGTTGGCATGGGTGCAGGTCAACCCGGAAAGATACCAGACCACAGGGCAGGGCTCGTGAATGGCTTTTGGCGGAACATAGACTGAGAATGTCATCTCGCATTGATTGACGTCTGAATCGTGGGAAAAGACGCCCTGCATGCCGCCGAATGCGGTATTCTGAGAAATGATTTTCATGGGATTCCTGTGTTGACTGGAGCGATCAACCGGCCAGCGAAACTGCGGCATTGACAGCCGCCGCAACCAGCACGGTGTTGAAGAAGAACGACACGATGGAGTGCACAAGCACAAGCTTTCGCATGGATGTCGTCGTGATGGTCACATCGGATGTTTGCGCTGTCATACCGATGACGATTGAGAAATAGAGAAATTCGTAGATTCCGGGGTCTTTTGTCTCAGGAAACTCCATCCCGCCGCGCATTTGCTGTTTGCCACCAACCTTTGCCGGACGCCAGAACACATGGGCGTAATGCATCGCGGTCATCGTATGGATGGTCAGCCAGCCGAAAACGACTGACAGAATTGCCAAGGACAGCGACCAGATCGTTTCGCCAGTCGTATGGTTCAGCGCGCTGAAAAGCGATACGACCGCAACGCCGACGGCGAGACATGCGATCGCAATAATCACGAATGTTGGCAGATCATCGCTATCAGCATGCGCCTTCAAATGGGCCGCGGTGAGACGCGGCAGCCGGAACAGCAAGCCAACGAGATAGGTCAAGAAGAAGACGATAACAGCACCTTCGACCGCCAGAGATGGTCTGACAATCAGCGCGCCGATCAGCACAAGCGCACTCAGCAAAATCGCAATGATGAATGAGCGGTGGCGCTGGAAATTATGAACCGTCGGCTGAGTGGTTTTCATGATCGCGTCCTTAAGCGTTGCCTTTTTGGGCACGACGGCAAAGACGGTCAAGTGTCTCCAGAAACTGTGACCGGTCGCGCGGAGAAAATGCCGCGTTATAACCCTTGCTTTCACCTGTTTCACGCAAATGCGCGCCGAGATCACGCATCGCTGTTGCCATGCCGATGTTGGTCTTATCGAAAACACGACCGCTCGGTCCGGTCACCTGCGCACCATTGGCGACGCAACGCCCGGCCAAGGGCACATCTGCCGTAACAACGATATCGTCTTCGCCGGCACGTTCTGCAATCCAGTCATCGGCAGCATCAAACGAGCTTGAAACAATGACGTTCTTGACCATGGGATCGCGTGATGGGCGCAAACCAGAATTTGCGACAAACGTCACTTCCAGCCCGTGCCGTTCCGCAACCTTCAAAATCTCGGATTTCACAGGGCACGCATCGGCATCAACGTAAATCTGCGACATGATTCTCTTCTCAGGCTCATTTTTTAGATCACTTTTAGAAGGATGACACCAAACTCCCAAGCGCTATTTGCATCGGTGGGTGAGCATTGATCAAAAGCCGAGTGGCATATCAGATGTGGCACACGGTACGACGACGCTGTGAAGGATAATCATAAATAGCGCCAGCGCCGGAGTAAGGGGGGGGTATACGTCATTCAACAGCTCGCAAATATAAATCACATAAGATATATTATGGAACATTCTGAGCAATCTAGTCGATGTCACGTTTATGCGCACCATAGAGATTGCAGCATTCGCATATAATCGCTCACCATTATACCCATCATGAAAATGAGAAATACACTCCCTCCGGTAGCACGTGGACTGGTCGGCATCAGGTCGCTAGCTTTATGAGGTGCCAGTGAGAGCGGCGATTTGCAAGCTAGCCGAATGTCGTCGCGAACGATGGACATGTCGCATTCCCAAGCGCGCTGAAGTCACGACTGTGTTCTTTTATTCATTGCTCAAGGTGTCGATACGACCGTAGGAAATGCCTATAGTCATAGCTTCGGAAGGCGTCGGGTCGTCCAAAAAGACAATTCCGAGGTCCTGGAACCAGCCCTGAGTGTTGCGCAGACCGATTGCGGCGGGCAATCAAGGAGCAATGGGCGGTCTTGCCTTACCTCTCCATTCCCGTTGGGTCGCCATGCCCTGGGAGTAGCACTCGTGCCTTCTAGGGAAATTCAATGACTGGGCATTATCACGGAGGAGTGACGGTGTTTGGTTGCAACCGTGGAGGAGATGGAAATGAGCAAGAACAGAGGCGTCGTTTACCTGCGACCCGGCAAGGTCGAGGTCCGAGATATCGATGACCCGAAGCTGGAGGCTCCTGATGGCCGTCGCATCGAGCATGGTGTTATTCTGAAGGTCATCTCGACGAATATCTGCGGATCGGACCAGCATATGGTGCGTGGTCGTACATCGGCGATGCCCGGTCTCGTGCTAGGCCACGAAATCACCGGTGAAGTCATCGAAAAAGGCATCGATGTCGAGATGCTCGAAGTCGGCGATATCGTTTCCGTACCATTTAACGTCGCATGCGGTCGCTGCCGCTGCTGCAAATCTCAGGATACCGGTGTCTGCCTTACCGTTAACCCGTCGCGTGCCGGTGGCGCTTACGGTTATGTAGACATGGGTGGCTGGATCGGCGGACAGGCTCGGTATGTAACCATCCCTTACGCCGACTTCAATCTCCTGAAATTTCCGGATCGTGACAGAGCGATGTCCAAAATTCGCGACCTCACGATGCTTTCCGACATCTTGCCGACCGGCTTCCACGGCGCAGTCAAGGCGGGCGTTGGCGTCGGATCGACAGTCTATGTCGCAGGTGCCGGCCCGGTCGGTCTTGCTGCTGCCGCCTCCGCACGCATCCTTGGGGCGGCAGTTGTGATGATCGGCGATTTCAACAAGGATCGTCTCGCACACGCTGCCAAGGTCGGTTTCGAGCCGATTGATCTTTCAAAGAGCGATCGTCTCGGCGACATGATTGCGCAGGTGGTCGGGACGAACGAAGTTGACAGCGCAATCGATGCCGTTGGCTTCGAAGCGCGCGGCCACACTGGTGGCGAACAGCCAGCGATCGTCCTCAACCAGATGATGGAGATTACCCGCGCCGCTGGCTCGATCGGTATTCCTGGTCTTTACGTGACCGAAGACCCCGGCGCGGTCGATGACGCGGCCAAGCAGGGCAGCCTATCTCTTCGCTTCGGACTCGGCTGGGCGAAGGCGCAATCTTTTCACACAGGACAGACGCCGGTCTTGAAATATAATCGGCAACTCATGCAGGCTATCCTTCATGATCGGCTGCCAATCGCCGACATCGTCAACGCCAAGATCATTCCGCTCGATGACGCCGTTCAGGGATACGAGAGCTTCGATCAGGGTGCGGCGACCAAATACGTTCTCGATCCACATGGCGATCTTTCAAAAGTCGCGTAGTCGGTCAAGGATGATGCGCACGTAGCGGTGTGATTGTTGAACGCTCGTCACTCCGACGGGCGTTCATTCGCGTCCATATAATGATCGCTTTTGGCAAGTTGCGAGATCGACCCATTGAGTGAGGTTCGGCCGCACAGGCATAAATCCTCCTCCCCTACTCCCGGAGGTTCTAATAAAAGCGACCCCAATAAATCTCAGTCGGCTCCTTACGAGGCTCGCGAAATTATTAGCCATCGTCATCAAATCTCTCCAGATGCTTCACGACGTCTGATGTCTAGCTCTTCTGTGTAGCGTCGCAGCGTGTGGCTTTCTGTGAGCAGTCCAATCGGTCTATTTTCGATCTTGTCGTTAACCACCGCCAGCGCTTCGCTTTCCGTGGTGTCGAACAAGGCTGCGGCTTGGCGGGCATTCATCGTTGGAAGAAGGACGTCGCTTTTGTAGCGCAGATAGGTTTCCAGGCTTATCTTCGCTGCGTCACGTTCCATCGGGTCTGCATAGATTTCCGCCACCAACACTATACCAGCGTAGCGCCCGTCATCATGCACCATGATAACGCGTTGCGTCGACCCTAAGGAGAACTCCTCCTTGAACGCTGGCAAGCCCATGCTGACCTTGGCAGTGCGGACGTCTGGACGCATGATCTTGCCGACTGTCAGGTCTCGTATCCAACCAATATCGTGAGCGCTGCGGATGCTTTCTCCGCGAAGGTGGAAGCGCCATGTGGCGAAGGAGTAGCCAAATGTCGTGCGCACAACCAGCGACGTTGTGATGACTGCCGCCAGTACCAGCACGGTGATCTGAAAGTCGCCTGTCAGTTCCAAAGCCAGAAATGTCATGGTCAATGGCCCACCGATAATGGCCGCCGCAAAGGCACTCATGCCGATCACTGCGTAAACGATGGGCTGGGTGTCGACATATCCAATGTAAGGCGCGCAGATGGCGAAGATTTTGCCGATCAGCGAGCCCATGAACAGCGAAGCAAAGAAAAGGCCGCCTCGGAAGCTGGAGCCGATGGAAATCGCACTCGCCGCCGCCTTGAGCAGGAATATACCGATCAAACCCGCCAGTGTCATGTTGGCATCAAGGTTGAGATGCAGTGCGCCGTGGCCGCTGGATAGAACCTGCGGCGAAATGAGCGCCAAAGCACCTACCGCAACGCCGCCAATTGCTGGGCGCAGCCAGACCGGTATTCTGCTCTTTCGCGCAGATTCCTCGATGAATGACACTGTTTGCATGAGAACGATACCAACGCCTGCGCAGACCATGCCGAGGAAAATTGCCGGCACATAATCGGGTGGCGTCACTTCGCTGGTTCCGAAAATATCGATGCTCAGACCATGCTGCGATAATAGCCCGGCAACGATGGTCGAAACCAGCGCCGAGACAATCAATGGCGCAAGCGTCACAATGGTGTAGCTGCCGATGATCAGCTCGATGGCGTAGAACGCGCCTGTCAAAGGGGCGTTGAAGGCGGCTGCAATGGCACCTGCTGCGCCGCAGCCCACGAGGATACGCATGTCCCCTCGCCGCATTTTCAGGTTTACGCCGAGCTTGGACGCAATGCCGCTGGCCACCTGTGTGTAGCCAGCTTCCAAGCCAACCGAGGCACCGAAACCGTTGGAAATGATGTTCTGAATGCAAACGATGAGACTGTCGGTGAGCGAAAGCCGGCCGCCATGAAGCGCGTTAGCCTCGATTGGGTCGATCATCGGCTTCTTGCGGGTTCTGGAAATCACGAACATGAAGCCGCCGAGGAGAACCCCGCCCATCACGGGACCGGCCAGCACGATCCAGCTGGACAGATCGCTGCTGCTCAGCCTCTCAACGCCGAAGATGATGACGTGCAGTTGCGTCGCGATCGCGCTGATTAGGACGACGAAAACACCTGCGCATGCACCGACTAAGATTGCGAGGAATACAAGTGCAAGCTCACCGCGGCGGAAAACGGCGCGAAGCCGCGTTGTTCGCAGATTATCAAAGAAGCTTGAAAGGCTGGGTGCGCGGAAGGGTTTTGTAGACATGAAGTTCCTCCGGCATTTCAAAACGCCCGTGAATTACGAATCCTGAGCGGCGACGTCGATTTCAAGTTGCATCTGGTCATAGCCAGGCTGAACGTGATCCGGCGTTTCGCGCATGACTGTGTCGTAATCAAGTGGCGTGTGCATATGCGTCAGCACGGCACGTCCGGGCTGGAGCTTTTCGATCCAGCCGAGCGCCTGTTCAAGCGAGAGATGGCTTGGGTGATATGTGTACTGCAGCGTATCGATGATCAGCAGATCTAGCCCCAGAAGCTTCGAGACAGATCCTGGGGGGAAATCGCTCACATCGGTGCAATAAGCCACATCGCCGATTCGAAAACCGAGCGAATGCGTATCGCCATGCTGCTGCATATGCGGCATGAAATGAATGGTTCCGCCTGCCCCGCTGATTGCAACTGGCGTATCCATATTGGCAATCAGGTGGCCATCGATGATGGGTGGGTAATTGCTGCCCGGCGGCGTCTCCAGACAATAGGGAAATCCATCTCGAATACGCTGCATCGTAATGGCGTCTGCATAGATGGGAACGCGTTTTCTGGTGGAGATGAAATATCCGCGCAGATCATCAATTCCGTGCAAATGGTCTGCATGGGCATGGGTGTAAAGCACGGCATCGATGTTTACGACTTTCGCCGCGATCATTTGGGCACGCAGATCAGGTCCGGTGTCGATGATAACGGTGGTGACGCCGCCATCGGGTGCAATCTGCTCGACCATGAATGCGGCACGGCTTCGCTGGTTTTTCGGGTTGTTTGGGTCGCAGGCTCCCCAGTCGCCGTTGATCCGCGGCACGCCGGGAGACGAACCGCAGCCAAGTATCGTAAACCGACGCCGAAAGCCTGCCACAGCCTACACCCTTGTCATTTTCGAAAAGCAGCGAAAGGCGTTCTCCGTCGTGATCTGCGACATCTCATCAAAGCTGATGCCATGGACCTCAGCTAGAACTTCCGCTGTATTGACGACGTAGGATGGTTCGTTGCGCTTTCCGCGCCAGCGTTTTGGCGCAAGATAAGGCGCGTCCGTTTCCACCAGCAAACGATCCAACGGCACTGTCGCGGCAATATCGCGGATATCTTGCGACTTGGGAAATGTCAGAATGCCCGAGAACGAGACGTATCCACCCAGTTCCACACCAACCTTCGCCAATTCCGGTCCGGCGGAAAAGCAATGCAGAATGAAGGGAAATGCCCCCTTCCCACTTTCCTCACGCAAGATCGCGATCATGTCATCATCAGCACTGCGGCTGTGAATAACGAGCGGAAGCTGCGTCACTCTGGCAGCCTCGATATGACGTCGCAGGCCAGTTTTCTGATCTTCCGGCTTTTGCGTATCGTAGAAGTAATCAAGACCCGCCTCGCCGATTGCGACAATCTTGCCATGGCTGTTGGCCAGCCGCACCAGATCGTCGGTCGTAATGTCGAGTTCTTCATCCGCATTGTTGGGATGCGTGCCGACCGAGCAGAATACGGACGGATATTTGTCCGCGATCTTCAAAAGCTCCGGTAGCCGCGCCACGCGGGTGGAGATCGTTACCATCTGTGCAACGCCCGATGCGTGAGCGCGCGCGATGAGATCGTCGCGCTCTTCATCGAAATCGGCAAAGTCCAGATGGCAATGGGTATCAATCAGCATGTTCAGTTCAAACCTCTGGCGCCACATAGCGCGGGAAGACCGGCTTCGGCGCTTCAAGCGGTGTACCCGGAACAAGGCGTCCCGCCTCACCCAGTGCTGCAAAGTCACGTTTGTTAGCCGGTGCGGCAACCAGATCCAGCAGCTTTTCACAGGAGCCGGGCATAAACGGCTGAAGCAGGATGCCAATCTGGCGCACGACTTCCGCAGTTACGTAAAGCACCGTGCCCATCCGTTCTGGATCGGTCTTTTTCAACGCCCAAGGCTCCTGGCCGGCAAAATAGCGGTCCGTTTCTGAAACGACGGCAATGATCGCGGCAAGCGCCTTATGGATCATCTGCTTGCCCATTTCATCGCGGCACGTTGCCTGCAACGCGTCGGCGGCTGCAAGCATGGCCTTGTCTTCATCGGTAAAGGCGCCGGGCGTTGGAATTTGGCCGTCACAATTCTTGACGATCATGGACAGCGAACGGCTGGCGAGGTTGCCAATACCATTGGCAAGATCGGCATTGATGCGGGTCGCGATACCCTCTTCACTGTAGCTGCCGTCCTGACCGAATGAGACTTCGCGCAGGAAGAAATAGCGCACAGGATCCAGCCCGAAATGGTTCACCAGATCAACAGGATCGACGACGTTGCCGACGGATTTCGACATCTTCTCACCCTTATTGAGCAGGAAGCCGTGGGCAAAGACGCGTTTTGGCAGCGGCAGACCGGCGCTCATCAAGAAGGCTGGCCAATAAACCGCGTGGAAGCGTATGATGTCCTTACCGATAATGTGCGCGTCAGCAGGCCAATATTTAGCGCGCGGGCCATTCTTGTCTTCAATGTATCCAGTTGCGGTGATGTAGTTGGTCAACGCATCGACCCAGACATACATCACATGCTTTGGGTCATCGTGCACCTTGATGCCCCAATCGAATGTCGTGCGAGAAATCGAAAGGTCCTTGAGGCCGGATTTGACGAAGGAAATGACTTCGTTGCGGCGCTCGGAAGGGCCGATAAAGTCCGGCTGCTCCTCGTAGAGCTTCAGAAGCTTGTCTTCATATTCAGACAACTTGAAGAAGTAGCTCTCTTCCTCAACCCATTCAACAGGCGTGCCCTGTGGTCCGTAGCGAACGCCATCGGCGCGCACTTCTGTCTCGTCTTCTGCGTAATAGGCTTCGTCGCGAACCGAATACCAGCCCGCATAGCTATCCTTATAGATATCGCCGCTTGCTTCCATCAGCTTCCAGATGTTGCGCGACGTCTCGTGGTGGCGCTCTTCCGTGGTGCGGATGAAATCATCGTTGGACGCATTGAGCAGCTTACCCATGGCGCGGAACTGATCAGAATTGCGCTGCGCCAGCTCTTCTGGCGAAATACCTTCTGCGCGGGCGGTCTGCTGCATCTTCTGGCCGTGCTCATCAGTCCCTGTCAGAAAGAAGACATCCTTTCCATCCAGGCGCTGAAAACGTGCCATGGCATCCGTCGCGATAAGCTCATAGGCATGGCCGATATGCGGCTTGCCATTGGGATAGGAAATCGCGGTTGTGATGTAGAAAGGTGTCTTGTCTGTCATGACGCTCGATCGGTTCTGGGGTCTGTTTTTGAGATAGTCCGCTCTTAGCCTATTGTTCGCACAAGCGAAAGCAAAAGCCTTCGAAATTGTGCGGTATCAAACAGAGCGCATGTCTTCCAGAATGGACAGCACCATCTGTTTCTTGTCCAGATTATAAGCCTGCGCAACCGTGATGCGCTCTGTAAGCGTGGAGGACAGGCGCGCATGTCGCTCGGCCGCCGCCAGATCACCCGCCATGGCCGCAGCCCTTGCCCTGTCCATCAGGGCTTCGGTCGCATGCTCCATAAAGAAACCAAGAACGATATCGCCGTCCTTCTGCGCCAGAACATCCGCCAGTTTGTGCATCTGCCTGCGCGCAGATGGTCCGGTTGCCACCATCACTTCGCTGAACACATCGACAATATCGGAGCCGCCATAATTCAACAGCTTCAATGCCTGTGAAATGCTGCCTTTGGAGGCGTCGAGAAGCGTATCGCGCTTTTCGGCAGACATGGACAGCCCAAGATGCTGCAGCGCCCTCTCCATATCGTCGCTCTGCAACGGCAGCAGACGAAGCGGCATACAGCGGGAGCGGATGGTGGGCAAAAGCTTCCCCGGCGCGTGGGAAAGCACGAGGAAAAGAGCCCGCTTGGGCGGCTCTTCCAGTATCTTCAAAATGGCGTTGGCCGCATTGCGGTTGAGATCATCCGCCGGGTCGATGATGACGATGCGCCAGTTGCCGGTGCCTGAGGTCTGCGAGAAGAAATGCCCTGCCCTGCGCACCTCATCAACGGTAATGGCGGACTTCACCTTGCCCGTCTTTTCATCGACCGGGCGTGTGAGATGCAACAGATTATGCGACGCACCAGAAGATATTTGACGGCTGACCATCGATCCGGCATCTGGATCGGCAAGGTGTTCGGGCGCCAGCGACGGATCTGGATGAGACAGCACGTGGTTTGCAAACCGAAATGCCAGTGTAGCCTTGCCAATCCCTTCCGGCCCCTCAATCAGAACCGCGTGATGGCCTTTGCCAGAACGGTAGGATTGCGCAAGAAATTGCTCCGCCTCATCATGGCCGAATAATTTGGTGTTGTCCTGCGGCGGAATTGCACCATCCAGAACGCCCTGAGCGTCACTCATTCCGCAACGTCCGATCTTACTTTTTTGCTGTCCAGAAGCGGCTCCACCAGCGCCCAAACGTCCTCAGTCACTTTTTCCTTGGGCTGTTCGGCGTTGACGGTGCGGCAACGTCGCGGCTCATTAAGCGCAATATCGAGATAGGCCTCGCGGCGCTTCTCATGCGTCTCCAATTCTTCCTTCTCGAAACGATCCGGCGTTGCGCCTTCATCTGCCCGCTTGCGGGCGCGGGCAAGGCCTGCCGCGGCTGGAATATCGAAGATCAGCGTTATGTCAGGCATCGTGCCATCGATGGCAATGCGTTGAAGCGTTTCGATGAATTCCGGCTCCAGATTGCCCGTCGCACCCTGATAGACCCGCGACGAATCGAGGAAGCGATCACACAACACCACGGCACCACGCTGCAAAGCGGGGCGGATAACCTCTTCAACATGGTCGTTGCGCGCAGCCGCAAACAGCATCGCTTCCATGCGCACGCCAAAGGGTTCCGCCGCGCCAGAAAGCAGCACGTGCCGCACGGCCTCCGCGCCCGGTGATCCACCGGGTTCCCGCGTCACGACGACATCCAGACCCCGCGCGCGTAAGGTTTCAGCAAGAATATTGATCTGGGTGGACTTCCCAGCGCCCTCGCCGCCTTCAAAGCTGATGAACAATCCGGTGTTTTCGGGCAATTTCTCTTCCTGACTTCAGCAGTTACGCCTGCTTGAGGTTAACCCATATAGAACTCTCGGCAAACCGGGCAAGTCATAGCCAGAAGAAAAGCAGTTCCTTCAGCGCACCGGCGGCATTCTGGGTCAAAGTCCCCTCTGTCACGGCAGCCGTGGTGTAAAGCGGCACTTCGCGAAGCAGCTTCTCGCCGGAAAAGATCTTCAGCGTCGCGGCCTTGTGGCCCGCCTCAAGAGGTGCGTTCATGGGCCAGTTGTAGACGATACGCCCGGACAGGCGGTCGGGATTATTGAGAGGCACCAGCACGCTCACCGGCTCATGCACGGCAAGGTCAACGGCACTCGATGAGCCACCGTAAACGCTGATGTTCCCGACGGTCTCGTCTTTCTGGAACAGATTGCGCTTCTGGAAGGCCGTCAGCCCCCACTCCACCACCCGGCGGACTTCTTCCTGGCGTGTCTTATCGTCCGGCATCCCAGCCAGTGTCAGATAGATACGGCGACCATCCCGTTCAGCCGAGACGAGCGCTGAAAACCCGTGGCCCTCCGCAAAGCCCAGACCCATGCCATCGATACCGTTGCCAAGAAGCGCGTTCTTGTTGCGCTGGAATATCCGGTTCCATTCGAAATCGGGTTTGCTGAACAGGCTATAGCGATCCGTAAAGGTGTCGTGAATATGCTTGCCCAGAACCACCATGTCGCGCGCGGTTGTCTTGCTGACCTGATCTGGTAGCCCGGTGGAATTGGCAAAGGAACTGCCCGTCATCCCCAAAATGCCAGCTCGCTCGCTCATGCGCTTGGCAAATGCGGCATCCGACCCAGCCATCCCTTCAGCGATGACAAGGCAACCATCATTCGCGTTCTGGACGATGACGCCAGTCAGCAGATCATTGATTCCGACAGAGGATTTAAGCGCAGCGAACATTGTGGATGCACGTGAAGGCGCGCCGCCTGTGCGCCAGGCATATTCGGAAACCGGGTAGCTGGTTTCTGCGGTAATCTGGCCCTTGGTCAGCGCATCCATCACCAACTCGACTGTCATCAACTTGGCAAGAGATGCAGGCGCAAACTGTGCATTTTCATTGATGGCCAACAGGACAGTGCCGGTTTCGGCATCGATCATATAGGCTTGCTGCGCTTTCAAAACCAGGCTGTTGCTGGCTTGGGGATGGACGCCTGAAGTGCTTGCCCCTAGAAGGGTTGCAACGACCAGAACAGTGCGAATGGATCGGTTCAGTATATCGCGCATCAACACGCCAGCCCGTTGTCTTGCATTAACAATGCCTGCGCATTCTGAAGAATATGATAACCGCGCGTGGCAGTTCTCACCCAATCATAGGCATTTGGGATGCCTCAGTTCGTGGTAGAGATCATCGACCCCTGCCCTGCCTGTTTACGAAATCGAGGATTGACTGTTCGTTCAAGCTGCCCTTGTTGACGAGAACTTTGTCAAAGGCGCTTGCTGCCTTGGAAACTGTCTTGGTCTCTTCTGAATATGCCGAAGCGAATCTGGCCGATGGCGCACGAAGGTAGTTGCCCTCTGGGCGCTCGATCAGGAACGGGCCAATTTCAGGCAGCACAACGAATTGCTCGCTTGCGCCTTGTCCCATCACAGGCGCCGGACCATTGACCAGCGGCATGGCCTGCAAGGCTTGGCTTTTCTTTGAGCCAACCAGAGCTGTCTGAGCCGAGCCGCCATAGGCGGGGCTCTGTGGAATTGGAATATTGGTTGCCGAAGCAGATGCGACCATCACACCGCTTGCAATCTGGCCCTCAGGATTGATGCCAGGGTTACGGGAGCCTTTTGGCGAATATGATGCCATGAGGAAAGGCATATCGTGACCGTCCAGCGGCGCGCGCCCAACATATTGAACGCGGACATTGGCTGTTCCGGTGGCCTTCATATCAAGCAGGTCAGCGGTCTTGCTGGAAACGTCGATCAGACGTCCCTCGTGGAACGGACCACGGTCATTGACGCGAACAACGACGGAAGAGCCGTTATTCAGATTGGTAACGCGTGCATAGCTGGGCAGAGGGAACGTTGGGTGGGCCGCGGAAAGGTGCTCCTTATCATAAGCCTCACCATTGGCCGTCAACCGACCGTGGAAGGCCGAGCCGTACCAGGACGCAAGACCTGATTTGTCGTAGTTCTGGTCTTCCTTGGGGAAGTAGCGGCGACCTTTGACGGTATAGGCATTACCAACGAGGAAGCGCCCGCCGCCCTTCGGAACATTTGCACCCTCAGCAACCCGCGGACTCGCCTTCACGCCATATTCGGATTCGGAAAAATATTCCTTGCTGCGCTTTGGCTTCGGCTTCGTATTGGTGTCCGACGTCGTGGAACAGGATGCGGTCGCTGCGCATAGAACGGCAATGCCGAGCCACTTGGCGCTCACTCCGGCTTTCATAACAGCAGATTTCAAATCCATGCCCCGCGTTATTATGGGCCGCCTCCGCAGCAACCCCTCTATACCTCGATCGTCATGCCCTCTGACATCGAAGTACCTAACAGCCCCCTAATCTTGCCCCTAACATGGCGAAAATGCGAATGCCGATAACGATTTCACTAAAATTGTAATTAACGTGGTTAACCAAAAGCTAACGCAGGCGTCGTCGCGACGATGCAGAAATGCCTACTGTGACGGATTGACGAGCGGAGCCAAACCGATATAAAGCCACCCGTAAGACGGATGGGTGTCCGAGTGGTTTAAGGAACCGGTCTTGAAAACCGGCGTGCGTGAGAGCGTACCGTGGGTTCGAATCCCACCCCATCTGCCACGTATGTTTCGCATACGTTCCTATATGTTCCGTTTTTGTATTGCGTAGCACGCCTTTTTAGGTTTCTGTGTTCCCATTCGTTCCTACCCCTTTTCATACAATCCCATGAAAAAGCGGGTACGGTTGCGGGTACTTTCAGAATAAAATGCGGGTACAGCGAGAACAAGCGTGCTGACAGACACAGCGATCAAAAAAGCCAAAGCCAAAGAAAAACCGTACAAGCTTGCCGACACAAACGGCCTCCATCTCTTTGTTGCCACATCAGGGTCAAAGAGCTGGCGCTACCGCTACTATTTCACCGAAAAGGAAAAGCTGCTCGTTTTGGGCTCCTATCCAGAGGTGTCTCTCGTTGATGCGCGGCGACTCAGGGACGATGCTCGGAAGCTCTTGAAGGATGGGAAAGACCCCTCAGCGCTGAAAAAGCTCGAGAAGGTCATAGGCCGAAAACAGGCCGCCGAAACCTTCCAGGCACTGGCCGAGGAATGGCACGAACACACCAAACCCACATGGACTGATAGGCACGCGTCAGAGGTATTGGCGACGCTGAAAAGGGACGTCTTCCCGTTATTGGGTGACCTGCCTGTCAGGGCCATTGACGCCCCTACAATTTTAGGGGTTCTGCGACTTGTCGAAAAGCGTGGTGCCGTTGAAACCGCCAAGCGCCTCCGGCAGCGGATATCGGCGGTTTTCGTCTACGCGATCTCGTCAGGCCGGGCCGATACCGATCCCTCAGCAATTGTCGAAGGCGCGCTGGCACCGCTCGAGAAAGGGCGGCAGCCTTCAATCATCACGCTGCAGGGCGTGAGACAGATCCTCGCGGACGTTAACGACACCCCTGCCCGTGGTTATACGAAGCTTGCCATTCGTCTGTTGGCGTTGACCGCAGTTCGCCCAGGAGTTTTGGCGGAAACGCCATGGAGTGAGTTCGACGAGCTCGACCCAGAAAATCCCGTGTGGGTAATTCCGGCCGCACGGATGAAATTGAAGAAGCGGTTCAAGAACGAGGAAGCCTACGATCATCATGTTCCATTATGCACTCAGGCAATGGAGCTCATCGACGTCTTGCGGCGCGTGACGGGACGGTACCCATTCGCATTTCCGAACCTCCGAAAGCCAAAGCAGCCGATGTCAGCCAACACAATGGGGTACATGCTGAACCGGGCGGGCTATCATTCCCGGCACGTCCCGCACGGCTTCCGAGCCTCTTTCTCATCGATCATGAATGAGGAGTTTCCGCAGGACTCGAAGATCATCGATCTGATGCTTGCTCACAAACCAAAGGATGCGGTTGAGGGAGCATATAACCGCGCGAGGCACGCCCAGCGCAGACGTGAGATCGCGCAGCACTACGCTGACATGATCCTAAAGGGTGCGCCCTCACCGGCCCAGCTCATGATGGGACCGATAAGAGTGGTAAAAGGTAAGCTGGAAACAGGTCAGGGCATTCCGAACGTTACAAAGGCGCGACGCGCCGCTTAGAGGTGCAGGCACAGCAGCCAAGCGACCAATATGAGGCTCGCCACCGCAACGACTTTTCCTTGCGGCTTGGCGGCTTCTCTGATGTTTCGTGCTCTAGGCCTCATCATGTCGGCTTCTCCCGATCTCCGCGTGACGGAGGCGAAACGCCTTTAAGATAATCTCGACGATAATAATACCGCCGATTCCGACTATAAACCCGCCCACGCTTGCAGATTGCTCTTCAGGTACGCTCAGTTTACCGAATGCCCATTGGAAAAAGATGGTTCCCAATGGGCTCAGGTAGTATGCCGCAACGCCACCAACGAAAAACTTGCGAAGGCTGGCCCACGGACCAGTCCATTCCATCGCAACGGAAACGGCAGATCCGGCAATACCAGCGAGAGCTACCTTGCCCTCGTTCGAACTGAGCCATTCCCAAAAAGTCATTATCGCTTTACTCCTGCACGGCGGAGGTGGCAGCCTTCGCTCCACCATTCCCGTGTCTCGCGCATTCTTGGCGCGTCCACACGCCGCCGGCGCATATGCCGACCGCTGTTCTGTCAATTTTAGCCTGGTCAGCGGGGGTAGCCCCCCGAGCACCGATTAGATCAGTTCCGACGACGCGGCGCAGGCCCGAGACATTTCCCGGCCCCGAAATCCCACATCCCGCTAGCGCAATCGTCAAACCGATCACGAGCACCGTCCGCACCATCCCCAGCCGCATTGTTCTGCCTTTCCGTTTTGATAATCGCGCGTTCGGTCGCGTTACGGTCGATCATGATGACGGCGGCGGTGATGAAGCTTGCCGCTGCCAGACCTATAAGGAGGTAGACGCCGAGCCGCGTCATTAGACTGTGACCTCTCGGCCAAACAGCGTGTTGATCCGTCGGGCGAGCACATCACGCTTGCGGTAAGCTATGACGCCAAGAACGGAGACGGCGACCAATACCGCAATCCAGCCCCAAGGCAGGCCCACCGACCATGCGGCAGCGCCAGACCCAATTAGAGAACCCGCACCGCCCTGCACCGCTTCCTTGGTGGCGACAGCGTCACGGCGGAGCTGGGCGAGCGTTGCCGATCCGATCACGCCATCTGCGATGAGATGCGGGTGGGCGGATTGGTAAGCTTTCACAGCGGCAGCGGTTTTTTCGCCCATCCATCCATCAATGGCGCCGGGATTGAAGCCCTTGGCCGAGAGGATAGTCTGCGCCTCCTTCACGACACTGTCTGGGCGCGTCGGAACCGTGTCGGTGACAATGCGAGGAACGCCCTCGCCGACACCGGCGTAGACACCCAGCTCAAATAGCAGGGCTTCTTCTTTGCGACGCCGAACCAGACCGGTCAGCTTCTTTCCCGCAGCGGTGTTGTAGTGGCTGCCAAGGTATGCGGCAGCGGCTTTTGTTTTTCCCGCGCGCCAGAGCTTTGCCCATTCCCAATCCATCGCACCAGTGCCGAGATTGAATATGGCTGAGACAGCAGCATCCAGTTCGTGCTGCTTACGATTCGTTGGAGACTTTTTGACCGCGGCGGGTTCAAACTCGCTATTGAGAACCGCGGCGAAGATCGCGTCCGACTGCTCCGCCGTGATTTTGGTTTTCCCAGGCACCAGCTTCGCGATGCCGACCTTTGCCAGTTCGCGGCGGACCGATGCGCTACGCATCGTGAAGCCGGTTCCAATCGTCGGAATGCGAACAGGATCGAGATAGCAGGTAAGCGGGTTTCCTTCATGCCCGCGCATGAAAGAACGGCCTTTGGGTGATGTCGAGGTGATTTGCTGATCCATGGGTGCGCTCCAATCAGGGGGCCGCACTCATGCGCTAGCAATGAGTTTCAATATCATGCGCCACGTGTTGCAACAATCCAGCATTTCCAGTAATTAGAAAGGGAATGCGCATGAGTGCTGATCCACCTTAACCGGAGACATGCACTCATGACCAAGACCGTGGTTGCCTTTGGCGATCCGAAAGCCCAGAAGAAGTGGTCTGGCGGGCTTTTCATTGACATCACCAAGAAGAGCTACTTCGACCGCAAATTCATCGGCACGTCCGACGAATACGCGATCCAGCGCCTTACCGATCTGGAATCGGAAGCAGGCGACACGATCACGTACGACTTGTCGGTCCAGCTTCGCAACAAGCCTACCTATGGCGACAACCGCCTCGAGGGCAAAGAAGAAAGCCTTCGCTTTGCAAGCGATCAACTGAAGATCGACCAGATGCGCCATGGCGTGTCTGCCGGTGGCAAGATGAGCCGCAAGCGGACGGCTCACAACATGCGCCAGATCGGCAAGAACCGCCTGTCCGATTACTGGTCCAAGTTCAACGACCAGATGATCTTCATCTATCTGTCTGGCTCGCGCGGCATCAATGAGGACTTCATTGAAACCGTGGAATGGGCTGGCCACGCTGAAAATCCAATCGAAGCCCCGGACGCCGACCATATCCTGTACGGTGGCGACGCGACGTCCAAGATCACGATTGATGCGGCGGACATCATGTCCCGCTCGCTGATCGAGCGCGCTCAGGTCAAGGCACGCATGATGTCTGCCAAAGACCCCAAGAACGCTAACATGATGCCGATCCAGATCAATGGTGAAGCGCACTACGTCATGGTCATGAGCCCTTATCAGGAACACGATCTGCGCACCAACGACGCTGGTGGCTGGCTCGAGATCCAGAAGGCCGCTGCTACTGCTGAAGGCAAGGCAAACCCGATCTTCAAGGGCGGGCTCGGCATGATCAACAACACTGTCCTTCACAGCCATGAATGGGCGGTCCGCTTCAAGGATTACGGTGCTGGCGGCAACGTCCAGGCAGGTCGCGCCCTGTTCATGGGCCGACAGGCTGGCGTCATCGCCTTCGGTTCTGCTGGCGGTTTCCGCTACACTTGGACTGAAGAAACCAAGGACCACGGCAACGAACCGGTTGTTGCGTCTGGCGTCATCGCTGGCGTGAAGAAGACACGGTTCAACGGTCGCGACTATGGCGTGATCTCTGTCGACACCGCCGCGAAAGATCCGAACGTCGCAGCATAAGGGCAAGCCCGGCTAAGTCCGGGCGGCCCTCCCTCTTCAGCGGTCTATGCGACCATCCAACGTCAAAGGACTTTCGAAATGGCGCTCATTCAGAGCAAATACGCCAAGGGCACCGAAGCCCTGTCTTACCCCTCCACCGCGGGCGAAGCAGTTGCTATTCGCTTCTCCCACCAGCTCACGGCTAACCCCGCTGCTGGCGACATCCTCGATCTTGCTTGCATCCCGTCAAATTGCCGCGTCGTAGACGTTGTTCTCGATTCGGATGATCTCGACACGAACGGTGCGCCGACCATGACAATGGACGTGGGCATCATGAGCGGCACCTTCGGCGATGAAAGCCCTGCCCGAACCTGCGGCGCGGAGTTCTTCTCCGGTGCTAACGTCGCTCAGGCTGGCACCGTAGCGCGACCCACTCTCAAATCGGCCTATCGTACGACGGCGTCAAACATTGATCGCTCCATCGGCATCAAGTTCGTCACGGCAGCGGCAACGTTCGTCGCTGGTCAGATCGGGTTGACGGTCTACCTGTCCACCGAGTGACCCTCCGGGCCGCGTGACACATGAGGGGGCGGTAAGCCCCCTTTTCTTTAAAGGAGTGGGCAATGAGAACTGTAATCGAATGCAAGACTGGGCACACCGTCCAGAGCCTCGGCGGAGTGTCGTACAGCTTCGACAGAGATGAGCATGGGCGATTCGTGAACGAGGTTACGAGCGTTCTTCACCGGTCTCTGTTTCTAAACCTCGATGTCTATCAGGAAGTGCCGCTTACGCCTGAGCTGGATGACGATCTCGAGATCCCGGCGTTCCTGAGTGGTGGATCGGAGCCAACGGAGCCAACGGAAGACGCAACTGCTACCGAGCAGCCAGTCAAGCCCAAAAGCACGGCCAAGAAAACGACTTCCAAGACCTCTACCAAGGTTTAACGTATGCCAAAGGCGAATGACATTCTGCGGAGAGCCAGCGTCCTTCTTATCGACGATGAGCACGCACGCTGGCCTCTTACCGAACTCGCCGACTGGCTCAACGAGGCGGTAAAAGCCATTGTTCTGGCTAAGCCTTCCGCCTCGTCCCGTACCTACCCTCTCCCGCTCTCCGAAGGCACCTATCAGGAACTCCCGATAACGTTGGACGGCGTCAACCCACTACAGTTGCTAGGAATCAACCGGAACCTTGCAGGGGATGGGTCAACTCGTATCGGGGGTAGAGCCATCCGCACGGCGGCGCGAGCTCTTCTCGATGCTCAGGAGCCCAACTGGCACGATCCTGCTTACGCACCTTTCCGTAAGGAAGTTCGTCAGGTGATCTTCGACGAAAATCTCCCTTTAGAGTTTTACACCTACCCCGGCAATGACGGCACCGGCATGGTGGAAATTGCTATCTCCTATCTGCCTGCCCCAGTGATCGCCTTGGCCGATCAGGACGAAACAACTTATGAGGCGTGGGACGTCGATATAGGTTTGCCCGAGCCATACTCCGTTCCGCTGCTCGATTACGTTCTCTACAAGGCGTTCTCGAAAGACGACATCGCAGGCGATCCTACAAAAGCGATGTCGAGCTATCAGACATTCGCGGCAGCGGTTGGCATTAAGGTTCAGGCCGAGTCGTCAGCGAATCCGAACAGGAGGCGCTGATGGCCGATATCGATGATCTTTTTGCAGAGGTTCTAATCCATGCTCCGAACTGCTCCGATCCAATTGCGCGCCGGTACCTGCGCGAAGCAGCTCGTGAAGCATGCGACAAGGTTGACCTTTGGCGTGAACGCGAAACCATCGCAATCAACGATTTAGAAAGTCAAATCCTTCCGGTCATCTCCGACGCAGAAATTGTGAGGATCGAAAACGCTTATCTGGACGGGGTTTCGCTTACACCTCAGACGCCGGAATGGCTTGATGACAATTACCCTGGATGGGACAATCCGGACGCCCTGGACGCTACATCGCGGTTCATTACGCAGATCAAACCCGGAGTGCTTCAGTTGGTACCGGCCAACACAGGCACCCTATCTCTTCGCTTGGTCCTGAAGCCTTCGAGATCCGCGACAACCCTGCCTGATTTCCTCGTCGAGAAATACGGCACCGAGATTGGCAAGGGCGCTGCGGCGCGCGTCCTGATGCTGCCTACGGACGATGGCGGACCTAACCCACAGATGGCAACAGTGCTGCAAAGCGAGTTCACCGCCTTTCTGGATAAGTTGCCGATGAAAATAGCCAAAGGTCAGCAGGGTGCGCGACCGCGGACGAAAGGAAGCTTCTACTGATGGGCCTCAAGCTCACAAACAATGCTGTCTCCACTCTTGCCTCTTCGATCACGTCAGCGGCAACAGCGGTCTCAATACAAGGTGCTGATGCGGGCAAATTTCCCGTATTCGCGGTCGGAGACTGGTGCCCGGCTACGATCATCGACTCTGCCAACAATATGGAAATCGTTCGTGTAACTGCACGGGCGGGTGCGGCCCTAACAATTGTCCGGGCGCAGGAAGGCACGACGGCAAAGGCGTTTGCAGCAGGCTCGCGCATTGACGTCAGACTAACCGCTGGCGCTATCGGAAATATGACGGAGCAGAACGCCAGCTCAGTGGCAATCACTGGGGGCACCATTCAGGGCATTGCCGACATCGCCATAGCAGACGGAGGCACAGGCGGCAGCACGGCGGCTGCAGCGCGTGCAAACCTTGGCGCGAACAACGCATCCAACTTGGATGCAGGAACAATTGCTGATGCTCGGTTGCCAGCAACGATGTTAGGGAAGACCTTTACAACCGATGTAGCGGTTGAAAAAATCTTGAGTGTAGGCAGGACCGTCGTCGGCGTCGCCACTTTGGAAATTGGCGGGACGAGTGGTGCGGCAAACCCAGCAGTGATCGATTTCCACACATCTGCAACGCCCGTCGACTATAATGTTCGTTTGTTGGCTGACGGTAATAGTGCAGTTGGCGCCGGCAATTTCAACATCCTGTCGAGCGTTCTCCAGCATAACGGAGATGCTATATGGGACGCGGGCAACCTCGCCCCGATCTCTCAAGCCGAAGCCCGAGCCGGAGTCGGCACGATCAACCGCGCGTGGACGGCGCAGAGGGTGGCGGAGGCTGCGATTGCGGCGACGGGGAAACCCACTTATGGAGCGCTGATAACGGCTTCCACAGCCGCGATCAACATCAACTCAGGCATTCCATCAGATGCCAAGCGTATTACGTTGGTTTCGGAGTTGAGTTCCAGCGCATCGCTTCATCCGCTAATTCAGCTAGGTACCGGTGGAGCTTTAGAGACAACCGGCTACGTAGGCGTGATCGGATCAACAGGCGCAGGCGGCGTCGGGACCATCAATCTGTCCACGAGCTTTATGCTAGTTGCCGGAGTAGCTGTGGGGCCCTTCTACGGAGTTATCACGCTAACCCGGCAGGACCCATCATCGAATAAGTGGATAGCCACGTCATCGATATCGTACGGCAATCAAGGTCTGTCCTATGTGGCTGGCTCCAAAACCCTTGCTGGCCCACTTGACCGTATTCAGATCGGTAGTGTCGCGGGGACTGTCCCATACAGCGGAACGCTCGGCATCATCATAGAGAGGTTCTGACATGCCAGAAATCATGAACGTGGACCTATCGACGGGTGAGACTGTTGTGGAGGCCTATGTCCCTGTCCAAATCCCGCTAACCAAGGCGGATCTGGTGACTTATGCCGCTGATGCCCGATGGAGAGCGGAGACTGGTGGCTTCGAGTTGGGTGGTATGTCCATTGCATCTGATGACCGTTCAAAAACGATGATCCTTGGAGCACGTGTAAAGGCTGAAGGGGACGCGGCGTTTACCACCCGTTGGAAGGGCCCAGATGGAGTGTTCGCAACTATCGATGCGGCGACTATCAAACTTATCAGTGATGCTGTGTTGCAGCACGTTGCGGACTGTTTCTCGGCAGAAGATACGGTGATCACCGGCATTTACGCGGGCGAGGTTACAACAACGCAGCAGGTCGATTCATTGATCGCCGCGGCCATATCCCAGAACCAAGCGGCGAGAGCCCCCAATTCATCGTTGTCATAGGGGACCAGCATTTGGCCAAAATAGTTATTTCAGCCTTTGCCGGCGAGAAACCCCTGATACTTCCACGTCTGCTGCCCGAAACGGCGGCAACCGAGGCCGTTGGAGTGCGCCTCGATGATGGAGGACTGACGCCGATCAACGGTTCCCTGCCAACAGGGGAGACGGTTTCTGCGAACGGTAAAACCATCTACCGACACCAAAACACTTGGCTCTCTTGGCCCGGAGTGATCGATGCGGTTCCGGGCCCCGTGGCGCAAGACCGACTCTATTTTACGGGCGACGGCGTACCCAAAATGCGCGTTGCCAGCGTGACGTATCCTTTGAAGGTCCAGCGCCCCGCTGCTGCCGTTGTTGCTGCCGTCAGCGGCACCGGGGCTGGTGATATTCAAAGCCGCACTTACGTTTACACCTACGTCACAAGCTTTGGCGAAGAGACTGCCCCCTCGCCCGGTTCTGTGATCGTCGATTGGAAGCCGGGTCAGACCGTTACCCTTAGCGGTTTTGTTGCCCCCCCGGCAGGCCGCGCCATCACCCTACAGCGCATCTACCGGTCCCAGACAGGCTCGAGCGGAACATATCTGTACCTGATCGCTGAACGGGCAGCCAGCGCAGCGAACTTCGTCGACACGGTCCCAGTTGACGCCTTTCAAGAAGCCTTACCCTCTGCTGGCTGGGACGAGCCACCAGATACGCTGACTGGCATCACCTCGATGCCGAACGGGATGATGGCCGCCTTTGTTGGCCGGGACGTCTACTTCGCCGAACCATGGCGACCGCACACATGGCCTGAGAAATACGTTTTGACCTGCGACAGCGATGTCGTCGGGCTTGCCTCCATCGGCTCTGTTCTTGTGGTTATGACCAAAGCTAACCCGTACATGATGAGCGGGTCACACCCCGATTCGATGCAGAGCGTGAAGCTCGAGGCGAATTTCCCTTGCATCAACGCGCGCGCCATCGTCGACCTCGGATTTGCAATCTGCTACCCGACCAATGACGGGCTGATATCGGTAAGGGCATCCGGTGAAGTAGCGCTCGTGACAGAGCAATTGTTCCGGCGTGACGACTGGCAGGCCCTGTCACCGCAAACAGCCATAGGAGCTCAGCACGGCAATATCTACCTGCTGTTCTACGACACGACCAGTCCGGCAGGAGACAGAAATGCTGGCGCATTGTTTATCAATGTCAACGCCGCACCGTTTCTGGCGAGATCTGGCGAGACTGCTGACGCCCTGTACTTTGAGGTCGAATCCTCGGCGCTGTTCTTCAAGCGGTCCGAGGATATGAACGTCTATCGCTTTGATGACCCCGCAGGCTTCCCAGAGAGTTATTCCTGGAGGTCAAAGGAATACTGGCTTCCCAGACCAGGTACTTTTGGTGCGGTGCTAGTGGATCAAGGGTCTATCACGGATTCGACTGATGCTGATTTCGTCAACGAAGAGCGTGCCCGCATCGCTGAACTTAATGCAGCTACCTTTGCGTCCGGCATATTGAACTCAGCGATTAACGAGCATGCTGTTGGCAGCATGGTCTTGAACGGTGACGCCATGCTACCCCTCCCTTCGGCCTTGGCTGCAAACATAAGCGTATTTGCGGATGGGAAGCTCGTCGGCACAGCAAACAAACTTGGTGCGGTGTGTCGCCTCCCTGCGAAGAACGCTCGATGCTGGGAGATCGCTGTTCAGTCCAACCTGCCGATTGGAAGCATTTCCCTCGCCACTTCTGTCAGCGAGCTCCGGGGCTAAAGATGACATCGCCGCAGCAAATCGTAGAAAAGCTGGAAATCCTCGATGGCTCCCGTGCTGGAGCGAGAGACAAAGCAGCTGTGCGGATCGAAGACATCAAAGAGCTGCTGCAAATTGCTCAGGTAAAAACCAAGACACTGACAGCCGCGCCCACAATGGCAGACTTTAACTCCCTGCTCACGGACATCAACGAGATATCCTCTCGGCTTAACTCGATCGCTCTGACTATCCAGCGGAAGCTTATTCGATGACGAGAGAAGTCATCTATGGCCCGAACGACGAGTTGGTGGCTTTGGCTGCACAGCGTGGGAAGCTAAGCTTCCGCGACGATGCGAAAGCCATCGCGATCCGGTCCGCACATGACATCGATGGTGTCGTGGTTTTCGACGCCTTCACCACGCGCGGCTGCTGGGTTTCCGTCGTATCGAATGGCAGTCGTCGCTGGATCACTCGCGAGCTGATCATCAAAGTCTTCTGCTATCCGTTCCTACAGCTCGGCTACCCGCGCCTCAATTCATTCGTGTCGGTCAACAACGCCGACGCCATCCGCTTTAACGAGCATTTTGGGTTCCAGCGCGAAGGGTTGATGCGCAAAGCTGGCGACGACGGAGAGGACTTGATCGTCTTCGGGATGCTTCGCGAAGAATGCCGATGGCTCCCTGAACGCTTCGCTGGAAAAACAGGCCGCGCAGCTATATAACTGATCCAACGCGCATGAGTGCTGACCCCTATTTCAAAGGCAGCACCATGGGCAAAAGCAGCAACTCCGCACCAGCGCCAGATCCACAGATCGGAGCCGCCGCGCTTAAACAAGCGGAGACCGGCGAAAAGTGGCTTGAATTTGCCACCGATGCGTTCGCCGTCTCGCAAGTCCGCCAAAAGGAACTAGATGCTCTCACGACGAAGGTGACAGAGCAGCAGTTGGGCCTTGCGACCGATCAGGCAGGTTGGGCGAAAAAGGATCGCGAGCGCTATGAGAGCGTCTATAAGCCGATTGAAGACGACTTCATAAAAGAGGCCACAAATTACGCAACGGATGCGCGCCAGTCCGAAGCTGCGGCGGAAGCGCGTGCCGACGTCCAGTCAGCAGCAGCTACGAACCGTGCCGCCACCGAGCGGGCAAGCGCCTCAATGGGGGTGACCCCTGGCAGCGGTAGATTCGCCGGTGTCCAGGCGGCGGGCGACCTCGGCGTTACTTTGGCCGAGGCTGGCGCGTCGAACGCGGCGCGACAGGGTGTCCGAGATAAAGGCCTAGCGCTCAAGGCGGACGTCGCCAACCTCGGGCGAGGATTGCCCGCGCAAGCCGCCGCTGGTGCCGGTGGCAGTGTGGCGGCCAGCGGTACGGCCCTATCAGGCAATCAGGCAACAAATGGGCAGTCCCTCGCCGCCAGCACTATCATGAATTCGGGCTTCAGCGGCGCGATGCAGGGCTACGCTGGACAGGCCAACACCCTGAACCAACAGTATGGCTTGCAGCTCGATGGATGGAAGGCGCAGCAGCAAGCCAACGCGCAGAGCGCTGCTGGCATCGGCAGCTTCCTCGGAGGCGCTGCGGGCCTCATCTTCTCCGACGAGGAGTTGAAGGAAAACAAAGAGGAAATTCCGGACGGCGAGGCTTTGGAAGCGCTGAAGGCCATGCCCATTGAGGAATGGGACTATAAGGAGGGCGTGGCGGACGAAGGCCGCCATGTCGGAACCTACGCGCAGGATTTCCAGCGGGAGACCGGGCGCGGTGATGGGCACACCATACCGGTGCAGGACGCTCTCGGCATCACAATGAAAGCCGTTCAGGACATGGACAAGAAGCTCGATGCCACCATCGAGGCGATTGGGTTGGGCGGGGTTAGCCCGGCCAAGCGCAAGCCATCAGTTCCACAGGTCGCACAACAGGAGAACGCAGCATGAGTTTGGCGATTGGCCTTGGCGGCTTCATGGACGGATTCACCGGAGGCATGAGAGCCCGCGATTCGATGGATGATCGCAAACGGAAGACGGTGCTACAGGAACGGCAGGACGTCGAATACAATCGATCGCTCGATCAACGCAACGCTGTCGACCAGATCAACAAAGACGCCCGCTCGACATTCGATACTCAGGTGGCGGCCGGAACGCAGAAGCCGGACAACTTCGACCAGTTTTGGAGCACATATGCCGTTCCGAAGCTGAAAAATACGTACCTCGCTAATGGTGACATGGACAACGCAAAGCGCGTTCAGGAGTGGGGCGACAGCGAGGACGCAAAGACAGGTGCCAAGCTGTTTTCGGGCGCGCTGGTCAAGGCACAGACCGGAGACAGCGCTGGCGCTCTTGCCGATGTCATGCAGGCGGGAAAGATCAAGGGCTACATCGACAATGGCTATGAGGTTCTTGGGCAGGAGCCAATTCTAACACCTGACGGTAAGCCACGCGGCTTTCGCATCTCGCTGAAGATGCCCGACGGCAAAGAGGTGCAGCAGGATATTCAAACCGCTGACCTGCCAAAGCTGATCGCTACTTTCGGCAATCCTGAAGCCGCGTGGAACAGCCAAATCGCCGCGCGGGCCGCTACCGAAAAAGAAGCTGGCGAGCTGCGTACGTACGAGCAAAAAAAGAAAATCGATAAGCAGTACGGCGTGGGGGATACCAGACAACGCGGCGAAGCGATCAAGTCATTGCGCAAGCGGTTTGATGGCGGATTGGCTGGCGATGAGAAAAAGTTCGACGACATGTCGCCCGAGGAGAAAGAGAAACTTGTTGCCGACGAGCTCGAGCTGGTAAGTGGCCAGCCCGGTCTTGCTGGTCAAGCTGCGCCTGTGCGCCCTGAAAAGAAAGTGCTGGTCGATACCGTTACCGGCAAACAGGTTCAGACGTCGTCTCCCAGCCCCGCCCCCTCGCCTTCGGAGCGAAAACAGAAGGATGACGATGCGAGACCCGCGACGCCGAGAGATGCCCCAATACCAGGGGTACCCGCCCGCGCTCAAGAAAGCGTTCGCAGGCGGATAGAGGATCTGAAAAGCAGACCCACATCGGATGCCCCCGGAGTTGTAGCGCCCTCACAGGATCAGGCTGTTAGCAAGGCCAATGCCGCCCTTGAGGGTGGGGCGTCGGTTGAAGAGGTCGCAACAGGGCTGCACGAGGCGGGAGTGCCTGAGTGGCAATGGCCCAAGGTAGTGCAAGAGGCGCTGCGAGCCCGGCAACAGTCTTATGGATTGAACCCTTAAAACAAAGGCCCGCGTAATGCGGGCCTTTCGCTTTGAGTTTGAGCTCAGAGCCTACCGATAGATCGGTTCGGCCATCTTCTCTCTGAGCTGCGTTCCGAGCGCCTTATTCCCAATCAACACGCCGTCTTCGCGTTTCGCCGCATTCTTCGTCCGCGTCTGGATCGAGCGCTTCAGCGTCTCTTGCTTGATCGGGAACGCGGCATGGATGCGAACCGCGTTGAACTTCTTGATGCCGTCCAACGCCTCTGTGGCGGTTTCCTTGTCGCCTGCCATCGTCGCCATTGCCCATTTGTTGATGAGCCGCTGGCGCTTCCGCTTAACGGAGGTTTCAGCGTTCTTCAGCGCGCTGTTGCGCTCCCAAGTCTCTGACACTTTCGCCGGCGTGAAGCCGAGCGCCTGTGCGGCGATATCGGTCGCGTCGATCTGATCCTTTGCCAGTATCTGGTCTTTGCCGATGGTGGAGAGGCCTTCCTGCGAATATCGATAGGCTTTCATCAGATCGCGTATCGCTTTCGGCGCCATCATCTCGATGCCGCGGGCTATGTCACCATCGTCGGTCATAACGCGGAAGCCGGTATAGAGCTGCTCGCCGAGGCTGACAGTAGCGCCAAGGCTTTGCGCCAACCAATACTGATACTCGTCCTTGCCCTGCAACTCGCGGGTTGGAGACCGGAACCACAGATCCGGCATGCCGATGCGCGATGAAAGATCGATCCCTAGGTAGTGACCAGGTGCGCCGTTGAGCAGGATGCCACCCAGCTGGGGCCCGAGGATATCGACGACATCAGCCTTGAATTGATCTTCGAACGCCATCGGATCGTCGTCATCGCCAAACATCATTCCGGCGATCATCATTGCCAAGCTGAAACCCATGGTGCCGGTCACACCCGCCATTGCCGTCATCATGCCCAACACGCCTGCGAGCTGGTAGCGCGCTTCCTTGCGGGCCTGCGCTGTCTCGCCCTTCATCGACTGGTGGATGTCTCGAATGACGCGGTAGAGCATGTTGATATTGTGCTGGCGGAAAACGAGCGCCACCTTGGCGAAGTCGTTCTGCAGGACCGCTGGTCGCGAGCTGTTTGAGTAATCAAAGTGGGTTTTCCACGTCAGATCATGAGCCGTATCGATGGCTTCGGACGTGTTCTGCCCGCTGTCGCGTGCCATGCGATAGGCGGCCAAAGCCGTAACCTCACGGTTCCAAACCTCGGCGCGGTGGAAAGCCCACGAGATCTTCTCCATGACCTTGGCCCGCAGTGGCGTGTAATCCACCCCGGTCTCGCCCACGCCTGCCAGATCGTGGCTCTGTGTGCGGTCGATCAATCCGGATTCGTAGAACGCGTCCATTGCCTTCTTTTCGTCGCCGGTGAGCCGGTCACTGACAACCGTGCCTTTGCCAGCCAGCGAATCCGCCGAGGCTTTGCCCAGCGCGGACGCTGCCTTTCCAAATCCGCCAAACTTGGCGCTAAGCACAGGCAGGCCGAGCATGACAGTTTGTGTCATGTTGACCAATGCCGCACCGGGAGATGCGGCCAGATACCAGACGAACGCTGTGCTGGTCATGGTCTGAGCAACTTTACTGCCCGTTGGGTTCATCACCCAGTTGTGGCGGTTAGACAGTTCATTGGCGAGCGTCATAGCCCGCGTCTGATCATCAGCTTCCTTTGCCTGATCAGCAGTCTTGTTGACGAGCTCCTGAAGCTCGAGCCCGTACTTCAGTCGTGCCATCTGGTGAGCGGCATGGAACATGTGGGAGGAGAACACGCGCAGGGCATCCTGAGTAAAGCCAGCGGTGCCCTTACGGTGAATGAAGCGCTTCCGGGCGGAGAGGTCCGGCATCGATTCGAGATAACGCTGCCAGATCTGGTCCATCACGTCGCCGCCGACGTTGGAGCCGCCGAGGATCTCTTCAATCTCGGCAACGATCCGCGGGTCCATGGCCTTGCGCATGTCTCCACCAGCCTCCATCACGCCCACCTCAACCTTGCCGGCTGGATAGTCTTGGCGCATCTCACGGGCCATACGGTCACGTTCGGCAGCGGTCTCATGTTTGGAGAAGCTGAGCACCGCGCCATCGATGTCTCTTACGGTCACAAAGTACCGACCGAAACGGCCCAGCGGGAAGTAAGGAGCCTCAACGCGGCTGTTTTCAAAGGCGATGCGCATCTTCGTCAACCGAGCTTTGGCGGCCCAGCGTGACTTCGTCGTCTCTGCCTTGTAAGCGCTGGTCGCATCTTCCTCGGCGTTCTTCTTATCGAGCCCCGAGAGCCTTGCGTCCTTGATCTTCTGCATCGTCCGCTTGTAACGATCCTCGGCGTTGCGCTGAGCGATCTCCTGCGCCTTCCGAACGTTGTCCAGAAGGATTTCGTCAAGCTCGTCAGCCTGTTTTCCATAGGCGCTGCTGACGTTGTTGAAGAGCGCTTGTCCTTTTGGCGGCATAGCCAGGTATCGCTTACGCAACGCACCATACCCCGGCTTAGCCTTTGTTTCCTCGTCGGTGCTGGATGGGTCGATACCGGCCAAGGTGGCGTCATGCATCAGATCAGCAAGAGCCTGCGCCTTTGCCTTGTCTTTACCGGCAAAGCCCAGCCGGGTGTATTTCAGCCAGTCCTGCGCCACAGCATCGGCCTCGGCGTGCTTGGTGCCCCTGAACGCGTCCATCAACCGCTTGACGCGCAGATAGTCGCCGACGGCGGTCATGTTGGACCGTGCCAGTTCGCTGAAATAGTTGAGCGGGATGGTTTTCAGGAGAGCGGGCTGGATGTCGGTGAGCTTGCCGCGCAAGTCCTCAACGATGCGGTCCGTAGTTACTCGCTTGTTGCTGGCTCTTCGCTTTTCTGCTCCGCGCTCTTTTCCCTGATAATCTGGCGAGCTTGTTTCAGATAGGCCTGTCGTTCCGGGTCTCGCGCTGACCACTGGCTGACCGAGGCTTGCCAATCCTTCCACTTCTGCAACGTGTCGAACGTCGCGGGCGGATCGTCGTGAAACCCTCTGATTGTCGTCGCCTGCTGTGCCATCGCTGATAAGTCCCTTGAGCGCGACCGCCAATTTATCGAGCTTGTTTTCCAAGCCCTCGATGGCGGAAACATCATAGTTTGTATTTGAGGAAATGTCGATAAGCCCGGCTCTCTGGGCAATGATCGACGGTGCATTGAGGTAAGCAGCGTTACCTTCGGCGACGTCCAGCGTGCCGCGCTCGACGAGTGGCCGTAGGAAACCATTAACGTCTTCATGTGCATCGGCCATCTCGCGACGCCATTCGGCGACGAGCGCATCAGGACTGTTCGCTGAGGAAACAGCACGCTCGGAGTCGGGAGTAAGCGACCCACGCATCTGCGTTCCGTTGGCTCCAAAAGCCCAGACAGAATGCAGCCCAGGCATCGCAAGCATTGCAATATCTGTCACGCTGAGCGGGCCGTTGCTGGGATGGTTGTGGAAGACGACGACGCGGCGATCAGGGTTCATCAATGCCCCGAGCAGCTTGTTATTGATGCCAGTCGCAGCCTTCTTCTTAGCCGTACCGAACTCAATGACAGAGCCATCATCATCGACAGCCATCAGGTACTCGTGCCCGGCCTTACCGAAACGCAAGACAGTGTCCTTCGCCCATCTGAATATCGCTTTGCCTGCTGGGGCTTTCGGGATGCCGACGGTTTGAAGATCGTTTGCAGTCCCGACGACAACAGGATCAGGACGTTTGTTCTCTACCGGGGCGTCGAACTCGTCGGCGTTGGCGACTGCGGCCACCGGCGTAGCGCTTTTCGGCTTCGGTTTCAGCGCATCGAGCAGCCGGTTGTGACGGGCGGACGTGTCCGCCAGTTCCTGCGCACCGGCCCACTCCCCGATCTGACGTTCCAGCGCAGGGGTTTGGCCCTTGATTTCCGCTGCGCGGCTGCGGTCAAACTCCGGCTGATTGGCGATGCGCTTCACCGTGTTTGCGATACGTGTTGCCAGTCCAGCGGCGTCAACGTCGGACGCATCGTCAACGGGAATGGAATATTCCTTCTTGCCGGTGATGGTGACATGGAATGCTCTGCCGTAGCCCATAGGATCGATACCGATCTTGAACCCGGCATATTCGCCGAGATCGCGCACCCCTTCCTTGTCGATCAGTTCCTTGCGCATCGCCGCGACGATGGCAGCTCCGAACTCTTTGCGCTTGTCGAATGTTTCGCCACCGATGGTACCGGCGAACTCTGCCGGTGCGGCGGCGGCCATAGCAGCATCCGATTGGACCAGAGGAAGTGCCTTTTCGATAGCGGCGGCTTCTTCCGTCAGAGATTTGATCTTGGCCTTGATACGATGCTGCTCGCGATCATGTTCGACGGACTGGCCCTCGAGCTGGCGCAGCTTACGGCGGGTGTCCATCTCCTCGAGAATGAGAGGATTGCCAGATGCAGCAGCCTTCATCTCGGCTGCATTTGCCGCCTCGCCTGCGATATCCTCGATCTCGCGGGTTTTCATATCACCCTTGCGGACCTGCTGAATGAAACGGGCCTTGGCTTCGATGGTCTGCCACTGGCGCGCATCAAGTGTGTTCTTCGTGGCGTACCGTAGGATTTCGATCTCAAAGCCATCTGGATCTTCACCATACAGCTCATTGCCCTGCCTGATGCCGCGCCCGTCGCGCTGCTCGAGGTCAGACGGACGCCATGGGGCGTCGAGGTGATGAAGCGCCACCAAACGGTTTTGGACGTTGGTACCAGCGCCCATTTTCGCCGTGGAGCCGAACAGCAAGCGGATGCGGCCGGAACGGACCTTGCCGAAAAGCTCTTCTTTCTGCGACTCGGTATTGGCGTCGTGGATGAACGCAATTTCGCTCTCGGGTATGCCCCGGTCGATAAGCTTTTGCTTCAGGTCATCATAGACGGAGAACGTGCTTTCAAGCGCGAGCAGATCGTCGGGGGAAACCTTGTCCAGCGCCTCTATAGCAGCCTCGTCGCCATTGTCGGCACGTTCCATCAGGTCGCGGAAGCGTGCCGCCTCTGCTGCCTGGGCTTTCTTGGGCGTGGACAGGTCGATGAACACGAGCTGGGTGCCGCGCTGGTCCGACCATGCGTCATAGATCCGCTTCATCTCGTTTGCGGCGCGGTGAACCTTCGACTTGCGATAGTCGCCGTAGGAAGGGTCGATCAGGCGCATGTCGAGCGCCGCCTTGCGGGCGTCGGACATGACCTTCAGCATGTTGTCCTGACCCTTTTCGGCCTTTTTGGGAAGGTTTTCGGCGCGCCAGACCAGAGATCCGCGAGGGAACTCGAGGTTTCCGTTATCGTCGGACTTGCCCTCACCGATAAACGACGCCTGATCAGGAGAGCGCTCGACCACGACGTTTGTCGGCTTGCCGCCCTTGACCTTCGGCAGTGGGAATTTCTTACCCTGCGCTGCGAGCTGGGCAATGATGTCATCATTGGTGATGACGTCTGCGAAGCTGCGGTACCGCTGCATCAGTTCAGGGACGTTGACGAACTTGGCAAACCGGCTGTTCAGCTTGTACTGGCCCGATGGCGACAGTTCCCAATCTGTGACGACTTCACCAAAGACGCGGGCCCACGCGTCGAAGTGAGCAACGCCCATGGCGCGCAGCGCTTTCTCGTCGAGGTAACGCTGGACCGTGAACATTTCGGCCATGGTGTTTGACAGAGGTGTGCCCGACAGGAATACCAGGTTGTTACCGCCCGTCTTTTCCAGCACGAAACGGGACTTCATGTAGAGGTCCGCCGCCTTTTGGCTCCCGGCCATATTGCCGAGACCGGCCACCCGCTGCATCGAGGTGGAATAGGCGAGGTTCTTAAACTCGTGTGCTTCATCGACATAGAGGGCATCCACGCCCAACTCGTCGAACGTCAGCCCGTCATCCTTTCTCCCGGAATCGAGCAGCCGCTCCATCTTCGTTTTCAGACCGTCGCGCCACTTTGTCAGTTGTGCGACGTTACGGCTCTTCTGACCTGTCTCACGGCGCACCTCGGCCATAGAGGCTTCCAGATCATCCATCTGCTGTTGGATGAACTGCGCCTCATAGTTTGGATCGATACCGATTCTGCCGAACGACGAGTGCGCGACGATGACGGCGTCCCAGTCGCCCGTCGCGATGCGAGCGAAAAGACGCTTGCGGCGATCCTTCTCGAAATCTTGCTTCGTGGCGGCCAGTACCTTGGCACCGGGATAGAGGCGGACGAAGTCGGCGGCCCACTGGCCCACCAGATGGTTAGGCACGACGAGCATGGGTTTACGCGCCTGCCCGGTGCGTCTTTTCTCCATAATGGATGCTATGGCCGCGAATGTCTTGCCCGCGCCCACGGTATGGTCTGCTAGGGCAGTGCCGCTCTGCAGGGTGCGCCAGATGAAATTCTTCTGGCTTGGTCGCAAGTCGATAATGTCATCACTGACCTTGCCGGGCAGCGTGAGGTGCGAACCGTCAAACTGCTGCATGACGTCGGTGTTGAACGTATCGTTGTAAAGCCGTGACAACTGATCGCGGCGGGCGTCGTCTTGCCACAGCCATTTGCGCCACTCGGCCTTGACCCTTTCCGCCTTCTCGTTGGCTGCATCCGTGGCGGCCTGATTGACCACAGACTTACCGTCGCTGGTCCGATCATGGATCGCAACGGACTGGCCGTTCATCACGGCACTGAGCACTGTACCGACCGCGGCGCGATCAGTTCCCCACAGAGTTTGAGCCGCTGGCGTCACTTGCGGTACCGTCAAATCCCATTTCGCATTAGCGGCGGAATAGAAGGCTCGAGGCGCGATGGATGCCTGAGTGATATGGGAGACGAAGTCCTCGACGTGTTTCGCTGGCAGCCACGGCGCACCGGGCTTCACATCGATGTCGATCGCTTCGATATCTGCCGGGATGACGTCGCGCAGCGCATTTACGTTGCGACGGAACTCGGGATCTTGCGCCGATGCACGTTCGGCCTCTGCCAGCTTCTGCTTCACATTGCCAGAGAGATACTGATCTGCCGTTTCATATGCGCCCGTCGGTGTCCGATAGACCAATGGGCCAAGCTCATCGACGATGGCTTCCGCCGACTTTCCGTACAGCCGAGACATGGCTTCGAGGTTGATGCGCCCGTAATCGTTCAGGACGGTTGCAAGAGCGTCTTTCGCCGTCGCAGCACTGGTTGGACGCTGGTACGGTTGCTGGGTGCGACGCGTGAAAATAGCGGCTTTCTCTGCCGTAGCTGGACGCGCCTTTTCGCCCGTTTTCTTCGCTACAGCAGCGCTCAGACCCTTGTCGAACTTCTGCTCGAGCGCACTGATCTGCGGCCATGTCGGATCATCACGAAACAGGCGTTTGTTTGCGTCTGAGTTGATAGGACCGTGTTTGTTTACAAAGGCATCGTAGAAGCTGTTCAACCGCTTTCGCAGGTTCTCGACCTGCTCAGGCTTGGCCGTATCGCTGATCTGGGCACGTCGCAGGCGCGCAAAGGCATCTCTGACCCGGACCATACCGGAAACACGTTCTCTCGCAGTGTCGTTGGGGAACGCAACCGCTTTCGACCGGGCCTCCCCGATGTGATCCTGCTCCCTGACGTGGATCGTGCCGTCCGGGGCGGCGAACATCGTGCCGACTTGGACATCATTGACCGTTTCAGGGACGGTGACAGTTTCTGTCACCCTTGCAGGTCCGGTTTCGCCCATAATGTTTCGCGGCAGTTTCTCAATTGCCTTGGCGAGCTCTGCAGGCGTGTCCTGCCCACCACGCGCCACCAGCGCCGGTTCGTCCGGGCCGTACATCGTGCCGTATGCGCCGAAGTCGCCGAGCATCATTTCAGGGTTCTTGGCGAAATAGGCGTTCAACGGGACAACGTTGCCATCCTTGCCGCGATAGTCCTTCACCTCGAGCCATTCACTCGATTTGGGCGCTTCGCCTGCTTCTCGGCGTTGCAACAGCACTATGTCTGTCGTGACCTCGGTACCAGCGTTCTTGAGGAAGGCGTTGTTTGGAAGTCTGATCGCTCCGACGAAATCTGCCTTGGCGTGGATGAGGTTTCGCGCCGCCGCTGACTGCCCGTCGAGGAATCGGTTTGTTACCACCATGGCCAGCACGCCACCGGGGCGCAGCGTCTCGATGGCCTTGGCGAAGAAGAAGTTATGGATCGACAGCTTGTTGAGGTGGCTGCGCTCCTTATCGTAGAGCTTTTCTGACCCGAAAGGCGGATTGCCTATAGCCAGGTCGAAATAGTCGTTCGGTAGAGACAGCTTCTCGAAGCCCATTGGCGCCTGAATGTTGGCGTTGGGATAGAGGTTCTTGGCAATCAGGCCAGTGATGCGGTCGAGCTCGGCACCAGACACCCGCGATGCGCTGCGCAGTTCACCAGGCATCAAGCCGAGGAAGTTGCCCGCACCGACGGAAGGTTCAAGGATCTGGCCGCCCTGGAAGCCAAGACGCTGCGCGATGCTCCATGCTGCGTTGACGATATCAGGCGAGGTGTAGTGAGCGTTGCGCGTCGAAGACTCGGCGGCGCTGTATTCCTCTTTGGTGAGCAGGTCTTTCAACTGACCTGCTTCACGCTCCCAGCCCTTGGCAACGCTGCCATCTTCGCGTGGAAACGCAGTGCGCAGACCGCCCCAGCCCACCCACTTGGCAAGCACTGACTGTTCGTCACGCGTCGCCGCGCGTTTCTCTTCCTCGAGCTTCTTGACCAGCTCTATCGCTGCAATGTTGTTTTTGAACTTTGCCTTTTGACCGCCCTCGCCGAGCGCGTCTTCATCAGTGATGACGTAATCGGTCTGTCGCTGCTGCGCCGGCGTGGCGGCAGACTGGACGCCTGCTATTCGATCTCGACTGTTCTCTGTCCGGCGCGGGCTGCCTTCATTAGATCTTGCGACGTCTTGTCGTTCTGAGACTGCTCGGTTCCCTCTGGCGGGAGCAACAGATAGTTGTCCCTGACCATCTGCCACGCTTCGTCTGGCTTGTACCCGCTCTCCTCGAGCTGGTTCGCTTCCAGATACGTCTGCTCCGCCGCGTTCGTCAGCGCCTCGTCCAGCATCCCGTGGGCTTTCAGTTCCTTGTACCGGTTCGGCAGAAACTCTTTCCAGTGCTGGCGCCCCAGCTCGATCCAGTTGTTCAGGTTCATTCGGGGCTCCGTTGAGCGCGTTGACGTCTGTGGCTTCCACATCAACCGCACTCGACATGCCGTCGAACGCAGATGCGCGGGGGTCGTATTTGATCCCCATGTACCATGACTTAAGGTAGGGGCGCGAACCTTCGCCAAGGTCCGCCAGCATAGCCGAGGCATATGCGGCAAAGGTGCGCGCGCCCTTTTCGATGTGATAGCCTGCAAGTGTGAGCCCGGCCTGCAACAGCTCCGGGTCTATGCCGCTGTTAAGAGTATTGCCTGAGAGCTTCTTCCGAAGCAACTCGCGGGCTTTCGCGGCGGCGTCCTCGGTGAATATCTTGTTGGCGGTTACGGCTGGCTTTGATGCAGCCGCAATCTTGGGGGGCGAGGCCAAGCCATCATCGATTGCGCTCATACCTTTCTCAGGCTCAAGCGTAATCCCCGGATCCATGTCAGGGTGAAAGTAGGGTTCGACTTTCTTCCATTCTTCGTCGGTTAGCGACTGCAGCCGCTTTGCGAGGCCCAACTTCCCCTCAAGCAGCTCGTTACCCTCGTCTCCCCATGTTTTGAGACCACGCTCTAGACTGCTGATGGTGTCTGCATAGTCGCGGCGTTGGGGAGACTTTGGTTTGGCCACTGGCCTTGCCTGTGGTGGCTGGACGCTCTCGGCAGAGCTGGCCTTCTCACGGGCTTCCGCCTCCTGCTTCATATCCTCGAGCGACACCACGAACTCGCTGCGGATGGCTTCGGCCAATTCCTTGCCCTTCAGGACAACGCGCTCGTTGCCGCTATCCTTCTCGAGAGTAATGGTAACCGTCGGCCCTTTGCGGGTTTCGATCATGTAACGGCGTCCGCCTGCACCGCCCTCGCCCCATCGTGCCTCGATGAGCTCGAGCAGTTCCTTGTTGCTCGCGCCCGCTTTGACTGCATCCGAGATCGGTGTGTCACCGCCGTTTGTGCTGGCAATGCGGCTCAGAGCGTCTGAGATGGCTTCTGCATCGCTGCCCCAAACGTCATCCCATGGGTGTTGACCCCAATCAGGCTTGTCCGGGCTGGGTCGCTCAGTCGTCGCCGGGTCCTTCGCCCGTTCCTGCACCTCAAACCGCTTACCGCGCTGTACGACCTCGTGAGTTTCGCCCAGTTTCCCCTTGGAAACGTAAGCGTCTGCCTTTTCCTGCGACGAGAACCATTTCGGGGCGAATGGCTCAGAGGTCTTGCCGGATTTGAGCCAGTTCTTGAACTCGCCCATCGTCGTCTGGCTGATGTCGCCCAGGCCCTTCCAGCCAGCGGTATAATTTTCGAGATAGGCTGCCTTGGCCTCTGCTTCGTTGTCGAAGCCAGCCATGACCTTGTGCTCATCGAAACGCCCGCGGGCGGGGTCGCGCTGATCCACCACAAACACCGGGGCTGTGTCGTCGAGCGTTTCGGTGCCGGGCCGAACGAAAACATCGATGTGGTCTTTGTCTTTGCCGACGGTGCCGCGGATGTAGCCGTAATGGCTCTTCATCTTGACGGACCATTCCTTGCCGGACTCGGACTTGCCTTTGCGCTCTGAGCCAGCAGGGTTCTCGACCGAGATATCCAGACCACCCAGCTTCAGCCGGCCAACCTTATAGTTTCCGGCTTCCTTCTGTGCCTGTGACGGTTCTGGCAGTTCGTTCGTAGGTGACGTTGCAGCCTCGTTGGCCGCGCGATCGCTGGCCGCACCTTCCGCATCGTCAGGAAACACCGCGCCGTCGTCTTGGCCGATCTCATCAGCGATTTGCCGCATTTTGGCTGCGACTTCATCACTGGTACCAGCCATAGTCTCGACGTCATCATTCGCAGCACTTTGCGCGTCACGGACATCGACGAGCTTCTTTTTCACCGCGGGCGTGAGCCCTTTCCACATGGCCTTTTCGGAGCGCTGAATGCCTGCCTGCTGCAAGATGCCCTTTCGGGCTTGATCCGTCAGATCCACATCCCACCAAGTGGCATCGGCATCCGAGGACTGGATAGGCAATTCCGCTGCATCTTTCGCTTTCGCGGACTGTCGCTGTTTCAAGATCCGTTCGTTGACCGAATGCAGCTTCACCGGCAGCGTGGATTTCGCTTCACGCGCTGCGCGCTCTGCGCGGTACCGGTAGTCGTCAGCCATTGAGGCGAGATCTTCGACCTTGATGCGGAAAGCATCGGCCAACCGCTTGCGCTCACTCGGAAGAACACTGGCCATATCGACCTGAGACGTGCCACCAAGCCTCTTGGCGATGGCCTGTTCGCGCGCGAGATCGTACAGCGCAGCGTGGTTCTCATCGGGCAACAGTACAGTGCTCTTGCCAATCTTTCGGCTGTTCGGGCCAGCGTCGCCGATCTCGCGCTCGATTGGCGGATTGCGCTCGAGCTCCTGCTCCTCGATCTGTGCCGGGGTAAGGCTGCTGACATTCATTGCCGGGGTAGGCACTTGGAACGCCTTCCCAGAATCGTCGACCACGATGGCTTCGTTACCACCATTCTCATAACGTTCGATACGAGCTGCGAACCTGCCAGCCTCAGGCGTGTCAACAATGACCCGCTGCCCCGGCTGTGGCCTGTTCGGACGCATCTCGGTTGCGGGCTTGTCTTCAGAGCGTGGGGGGACTTCCGATGTGACCTGAGCGGCCATTGGCGCCAAAGGCTCCATGGCCGGATCTGCGGAGAGCTCCGGCATGGCATCAATGGATTTTTCAGGATAGCGATAGTCACCAATAGGCGGCGCTATCTCGGTGATGTTGGCAATCGGCACCTGGTACACTTCGCCGCTGCCGCTATCGACGACAACAGCCTCGTCGCCTTCGTAGCTCTCAACCGTTCCCATGAACGGCTCTATTCCTTCGGCTTCCACGCGAACCGTTGAGGTTGCCCGTGGGCGGCCATCAATCGGCGCACCGGCATTTGCTGCGGACGCGCGCTCCTGCCCGCGCTGCGTTCCGTGATCCGCTGCGCGACGAAGCGGGCCGCGGTTGTCGGGTCCAGGGGCAACAGGTGCTGCTCCCGGCGTTGCGGGACCGCCTGCGCGGTTTGGCCTCGCAGCGCCACCGACAGCGCCCATGCCGCCACCCATCGCGCCACCGGTTGCCACGCCGGATGCAACGGCTTCACCAAGGCCTTCTGTGATCTGCTGATCAGGGTTTACGCGCTGCATGGCCGCGTTCTCGGCCATTGTCTGTCCAGCACTTTGCGGAGCTTCTTCAAAGATGCCCTCGCCCACCATGCCTCTAGCGGCACCAGCCCCGATGCGACGGGCAATGCCACCCTCGACGCCTTCAGCGATGATCTTCGCAAGGGCACGGTCGCCCATGCCGCCGAACGCTCCGGTCACGACACCAGCGGTAAGAAGAGCCTGTGTCTGCGCGTCTTCGCTGATCGAGTCGATTGCCTGCTGTTCGGACATGCCCGAGTCTACGAGCTGCTTTACGGCGTCGGATGCAAGAAGCTGCTCGCGTGGCAGTTCGCTAATGCGTTGTTTGACCGATAGAGCCGCGTCTGCGCCGCCGAGAAGGCCCTCGGTGATACCGCCTGCAATGGTGGCAGTGCGTGCGGCGGTAGCTGCTGCTGCCTGCGTCGTCGCGCCGGAGGCGACGGATGACAAAAATGCGCCGCGCGCCAGAATGCCGGAAGGCAACATGCTCGCAACGGTGGCCGGTGCACTTTCCGCAATAGCGCCGAGATAGCTGCGTGGGTCTTTCCATGCAGGGCCGAGGGTCTTGCTTTCGTCGTCCCACCATTTCTTGTCACGCGCTGCTTCGCCCTCGGGCGACAGCGCTGACGACATTCGTTCAATGCTCTCTTTTCTCAGTTCGTCCTGTGTCGAGCCGCTCCACCAGCGATCAATCCCATCCAGCGTGGCGCTGATTTGCTCGCCGCCGGGTAGTTTGCTCATCAACAATCGGTTGAGGTTGGAGATGGATTGGCTCGTGTTAGCAGCGCCTGTCCCCATACGGAGAATAAGGTCGCTGAAAGTGTTGGTCGAGCGGTTTTCTTCATCCCATTTCTTCTGCCAGTCTGCCGCCTCGGTTTCACTGACGGCGGCTAAGCGCCCGTTGCTCTTGGCAAGGGTCTGCTCGACAGTTGCATTGCTCGCGTTGACGTCTGCCGTGAGACGCTCATTTTCGAGTCGCTTTGCTTCCTCAGCATCTGCCGCGGCCTTCGTCTGCGCCAGAGCCTTTGCCTCTGCTTCCATAGGATTGACCGAACCAGCGTAGAGGCCCAAGCCATCGCTAGGCGCGTAATTCTCATCAACGACAATGCCTTTGGCAGTAGCCTCGGCGGGCGCGGCGCTCCGCTCGCCGGGATTGGCGGCAACGTCCTGAAACCATGCCGGCGCGTTTGGCAGATTGCGGTTCGATTTGTCGAACATGAACCAAGGCGTACCCTTGCCGGTCTGGTCTTTCAGATCGACGTGGAGCATGTCGGGGCTGTTTTTGTACGTGATGAAGCGACGAGCACCGCGAGAGTACAGTTCACGCACAAGCTGGGCACGCTCCGGCTCACTCATACCCTTCATCGAGATGTCGGATGCGGTACCGTCGGCGTGTTCTCCCGGCCCACCGGGTTTCGCGGCTTCAACGCTGTGAGTGGGTGCGCGATAGCCAGAGTTGATGGTGAAATCTCTGCCCATAGCTTTCGACGTGTCGGTGAGGATCGCGGCGAACTGCGGCGCGATCTTTTCCTGCCCGGGATGCACGAAGTTGAGCTTTCCGCCGCCGCTGTTTTGCTTGTCTTCAGGCTCCCTTACGAGGCGAGCAAGTCCCTTCGCTCCGGGGTTCGGCGCGTCGGACTTCTCTTCGCCCTTGAGAAGGTCGCGGAACTGCCCCTTCGGACCATAGAGGCCGAGGGGGTCTTGCTCAGGCACGAATGCCGATGCCTGTGCCTGCGACTCGCCCTTGGAATTGTAATATTGATGGCGGCCGATCTTGGCTGTGGCTGGCATTTTGCCCGCCCAATCCGGACTGACGCTATCGGCGTGATAATGATCCGCTCCCTTCCCGTCTGGTCCAACCGTCGGGTCTGGTATCTCGCCGGTGAATACGCCGTCGATGATCCGCTCGGCTTTTGCACGCGCGTCCGGATCATTGAAGGATTTGGCAACCTCTGCACCTGGTGCTTCGTAGCCGGTAAATTGCTTGGGCTGGCGAACAACGTCCGCGGGAGAAAGCCCACGAAGGCCAGAGCGGTTTTTGATTACAGCGGCAACGCCTGCCATGCCGTCGTCGCCCTCGCCCGCAGCTTCGGCCAGGACTGTGTTGACCAGGTCGGTTCTGTCCCGCTCGTTCATGCCGGCGAGGAACGATGATCGCTTGCTTTCGACGGGCTTCGGAGCGTCAAGGCTATCGTTTGTCGGGGAAAGACCGGGGGCGTTGCCGCCGTACAGGTTGAGTGGGTCGTTCCACTCGGCGTCTCCGCCGAGTCCGATAACGATTGGCATACGTGGGCTCCTATCGAGAAGCCGCACTCATGCGCGGACGTGACTTTTCAGTTATAGTTTGAGGCGGCAGGAATTGGAAGCTATCGGAGAGCCACGATGTTCGAAATCGACTGGAAGAACGCGCCAAAGAACGCCCGCTGGTGGGCGATGGATCAGAACGGTCAGGCGCACTGGTTTTGCGCGCCAGACGTGAAGGCCTTTACGGATTTCTGGTTCAGTGAACCTACACCAGCGCCATCGTTTGGTTACGATGGCGATTGGCGAAAAAGCTTGGCAGAGCGTCCACCGGCATCCGTCGGGAGATCTACATAGCCAAGCGCATTCAACGCTGTGCGCTACAGGGCCGCCTCGATTCTCGTTGTTGCTATCATATATGCTCGGGATTTTCTCGGTTTGATTGATTTCAAGGTGTGTATGAAACAACTAAATTAATTGCCGCGAATATAATTTCGATGATATGCCTCCGACATTCAAGGGGGTAAGAATGGGCCGTTCAGAGACGCAGCGACACTGGTTAGAATACTTGGATGGCTGGAGAGGTTTAGCCGTTATCTTCGTCATTTTTTCCCACTTTGGGGGCATATTCCTAATTAACTCAGGCCGTCTCGGGGTTGAATTATTCTTTGTTTTAAGTGGTCGCCTGATGGGCGAAATATTATTCGAGAAAAAACAGGAATTTATCCCGTTCATAAAGCGCCGAATTTTTCGTGTCTGGCCCGCACTTATCGTGTTTCTTTTGGTTTCGACAGCCGTTCTTTGGTTCTTCCCGGAGAAGAGCGTTACTACCCCACAGGTGCTTGGAGCGATAACATTTACGTCCAATTACGTTTCCATTTACTTCGACAGGGTCAGAGCATGGGATCACCTCTGGTCCCTCGCCATTGAGGAATGGACCTATCTCTTACTGGGCGCAATCGCAGTTTTCACGTCGAGAATTTTCACAAAGGCAATCCCTTTTCTCGTAGTCGTGATGGTCGGATGCATGGTGAATGGCGCAATGCAGTCGTACTCCGGTTTTGACTACTACGAAGTATATTGGCGCACCGACGTGCGAATGGCGTCGATCCTTGCGGGAACGATTGCATACCTCACTCTGTCCAAACTTACCGTTTCGCCGTACGTCCCCTTGGCGCTGGGGGTAGCTGGGGTTTTGCTGAATTTCATGGTGTTCCCTGACCCAGTCAAATACTCGGTTGGCACATTGTGCTTGGCTGGATGCATCGCTACCCTTCCGAGGGCGCCAGAATGGGCGAGATCAGTTCTTTCGTGGATGCCTCTCCGGTTTGTCGGGTTCATTTCCTTCTCGCTATATCTTTGGCAACAGCTGTTTTACGCATTCTTGGGCGACGTACCACGATTGGTGTTAGTCGGAGCCGCATTCGTTGTCGCTGCCGCGAGCTATTACTGGATAGAGCAACCCGCGCGCCGGTATTTGAACACTAATTGGGGCAAGCGCACAAACTCTGCCCTAGCGCCAATCCCATGATCCAAAAAAATGCCGGCTGAAGCGTGGGTCGTTGTCGAAACCAGATAAATGCAAGTGCGGGATGTTTCCCAGGAAGATTTCGGAATGGATAACGAGAGCCGATATCAAGCCGCTGTAAAAGCCGGTCGCAAGATTCCCGAACCCATCAAGCGGGAAGTTAGGCGGCGGTGTCGATTTGGCTGTGTAATTTGCGGCATGCCTTTCTTCGAATACGACCACCTCGTTGAATATTCTGTCTGTAGGGAGCACGTCGCCTCAAACATAATCCTGTTGTGCCCTGAACATCATCGAAAGAAAACGTCAGGCAAAACTGTTCTTGCATTCGTGGCAGAAATGGCAAGCTCGCCTCGGAATACTAGGTTTGCGACAACATCGCCTTTCCAGCTTGATCCCGCCCGCGCATTGTCCGTTAACGTTGGCTCGATTGTTGTAGAGCGTATATGGTGGAAAGAATCTGAGGCTCCCGTTCTATGGAATACCGGAAACACCTTTCTCTGCCTCCACAATGAGAACGGTTGGCTTTCAGTAAGCGGATACTTTACCGATGAATCCGGCAATCACATCCTGACTTTAGATCACGGGGAAATCAAAGTTTCCACTGGCGTGTGGGACTTTACATACGAAGGAACCAATATAAAAATTCGCCACAGTTTGGGTAATATTGCATTGGATGTTGATGTCTCGAACGAGTGTTTTGAACTTAGAAAAGGGTCTTTTCTGAATCATCAAGGTAGCGGATTTATCGCCGGTCCAGACGGCCTCCGCGTGATGAAAAATAGATCAATGGTCACAACTTTCAAAAACCAAACAGTCGCGAGTGCTTTCGGAGTTCTAATTTTTAACGATGGGGCACATTTTCCTGTGAACAGGGTGCCCTCACATGATTTTGCACTCGCCTTTGGTGACGTCCCGGACTAGGCGCATTGATCGACAGAATAATGCGGCTTATCAAACGAAAGCGTGCCTATTGTGTGCGATTTGCGGTTGAGGTCTGCTGGTACGTGCTTGTACGCCAGAGAATGGCCGAAATATCGAGATTGTCCAGCGAGGCCACATCTTGCTTTGTTCCTTTCTTCGTTGGCGCAAGGTCCACCTAGAAGTGGCTAGGGTGTGGCGTTAGGCCAGGTGATGTCGGGCTGCGGGCCCGAAACCTGCAAGATTTTTGAAACACGCGTGAGCGTCAGCTTATCGATGATGATCCTCGGAGGAATGGCCCCCTTGACCGTTTCGACATAGAGGAGCGGCTTGTCTCCAGACGCTATCAGGTGGCCGATCTCGATCACCTGCCGTTCGGAGTGCTGGGCAGAAATGCAGATATGCAGGTGGCAGACTTTTGGATCGACGCTCTCGATTGTCGTTACTTCACCGCCCGACCACAAACGGTAGTTCTTCCCGTTTCGCACTGACTTGCAGCGATCAAGTAGCAAGTCCGGCCCCTTGAGGTCAAAGCCAGCGTCTGCGTTCTCGAAAGCCTGACAGCGCTCAAAGGTGATCCGTGCGTTGGGGTGCTCGGTGGCAAATCCATCGCCCTGCCAGTAGGTTTTGCCGGGTGCCGGACGTGTCCGAAACCCCTTCATTGTGCACCGCTCTACGCGCCAGTCAGTGCCGCCCTCTTGGAACTTGACACCGGTCGCCGTCCATGGCGATTGCGTCTCACCGGCAGCGTGGCCGGTCAGCATCGATAGCAAACCGCCCGCGCCACCGGTCACGCGAACGAATTCGCGCTCTACGGCTTTGTCGGTGATTGCCTTGACCGTGAAGGCTTCGTTTAGGCGATAGAGTTGGTGCCTCATGGCCATACCAAGAAAGAACCAAGCTGTGATTGCAGCACAGGGCCAGCCTCTTGATGGCGAACTGTCGTCGGGTGCGTCCCGTCAGGCGTAGACAAGTTTGCAGTGACGCCGTTCGCTTTCCAGACCGGTGGAGATACCCCCGGTTCTTCCCACGATGAAGACGTGTCAATGACGGTTATGCCCATGGCCGCAGCGCCAGCATGGAAAGCTGTTCGCCACGCAACAAACCCGGCTCGCGTTGTCTGCCCTGCAACGGTTGTCCAGTTGTCGTTGCTGTCTGTCTTGACGACCATGCCAAGCAAGGCCACGCGCTCTACCCCCGCAGCTTTAATCAGATCGTAAAGCGTACTCAGCGAAGCAAGCGCCGTGGCGACAGGGACACCGTTTGTGAAGTCGTTACCGCCAAATCCGAGAATGACGCTATTGGCATACTTGAGATAGGCCAGACGCTTTGCGCCGGATGCAAGGAAGGTGCTTAGGCTCTCTCCGCGCTTAGGTCCCATGACAAAGCCTTGCTTGGTGCCGCCAGGGGGATTTAAGCCACGCATAACCAACCCGCCGCCCGCCGTGCCATCGCCTGTTGCGTCCGCTTGATCTCGCTCGATACTGGCAGCGAGAACCAAAATGGCTGGCGCTTTGGTGAGTTGCTCCATAGAAATCATAAACGGAACATCAAACACGCTGCTTTGCGCCGTCCATCCGCCTGTGGCCGTCTTCGCGCCCGGCACACCAATCCCGGCATCTGTCCCAGCAACAGCGAAGTGCGCGCTATCGCCTGTTGTGTTTGTGCCTGGGGCTGTCCGAAACATCGGCAACCCGCCAACTGCATATTCGCGGGTAAGGAGAAGATAGCACATTGTTTGCGGCGCAATGTCAGGATGCGCCGCCGCCCCGCTTTCCACAATGGCAGAACCCGTAGGGATCAGGCCAGAGGGCGCACCGTTCCCGCCCCATGTGAACGGATAGGCCACGCCATTGACTTCTATATGAGCTTCAGCCGTGTAAGCGTCCGTATTCGTTTCAACGCCGCTATCCGGCACACCGAACGCGCTAAGCGAAAGCTTTGCAGTTCCAGCCTTTGCACCGCCCTGCCCGACGAAAACCTGTTTACGGAACCGCTGCTTCACATTCGCGGACGTGCGGGCAGTCCCGATGATGTTTGCGGAAATCTCGCCTCTTGTCGTGCCGACGACACGGGGTACTACAATGACCGGATTTCCCAGCCCAGCCCCACTGGAGAGCGAAAGCGGCAAACTGGTCCGTCTGGACTTCATGCCCGAAAGTCGTCTCTGCAGACCGACCATCTATGCGGCCACCCAAACGGCCTTATCGCCCGGCTCCACGTAGATATCGTGCGGGCCATCAGCTGCTCGGAGCGCATAGCGCGGGCTAATTGTTGCATCTGGAGTTTTGCCGACGCTCAGATAGATATCGACTGCGTTCGTGACGCGAAAAATGGGCTTCATCTGCGCGTTATCAACAGCGCTTTTCCCCGTAGGAACGCCGGATGCCGGTTCTTCTGACCATTGCAGAGACTTGATGAGGGCTTGCTTTGTCATCGGCGAGCTGCCATCGCCGCCTGCATAGCCGCAGCCGATGTGAACTGAAGGGAGTGCCATCGCGTATTTCCTTGCGAAGGGCACTCATGCGCCTATTGAGTTTCAAACTTTATAGCGGTTTCACCATGCCGCAGCAATGGTTGCTCTGATGACAGAACCCTACCAGCCCAAATATCAATGGAAGAAAGCACCGAAGAACGCCCGCTGGTGGGCGCTAGATCAGAACGGCCAAGCGCATCGGTTCTGTGCGCCTGATGTCAAAGCATTTAAGGATTTCTGGTTCAGCGAGCCTATACCTGCACCGACTTTTAGTTATGATGGGGACTGGCGAAAAAGCTAAACTGAAAGGCTGGACTGATGACGACTACACACGTCCTAAAGAAAAAATCGGTCGTTGACGGAGTTCGACAGGCTCTAGCGAAAGCAAGTGTTCTTCTAGAGGAGCACGAACTAGAAGCAACCGCGGTGATAGAGCTCAAGCCGAGAGATTGGATTGAATTTAAGTCAATTCGAGAACCAGATATGGAACTACTGCAAGATGGAAATATTCGTTTCGCGGGTGGGCTAGTCAGGCTAAAACTGGCTTAAATCAAAACCCACGCCCAATTCCGAGAAGTTCGATATACACAACCTTAAGCTTTGACTGCGAAAACCTCAGCATAATTGAAATTTGCTGGAGGGGCCGATGTCAGACAACAATGAAACTATTCTCAAACAAGTTTTAGCAACCCAAAGAGAAGAGATCAGGCCAGAGATGGCTGCAGAGGATTTCTTTGAGGTGTTTACCGCAGAACAGGCCACTAAAGAGTTTGAGCTTTCCTACGAAGAAATTGAAGACGGAATTGTTGATGGCGAGCACGACGGCGGCATTGATTCGTTCTACACGTTTGTGAACGGTGAGATTGCAACTGACGAATTGGACGTCAAAAAAATCCCGAAGAAAGACATAACTATCGACCTCATAATTGTTTCAAGCAAATCTAAAAGCGGGTTTAGTGAGGGGCCGATAGACAAAATGATAGCTTCTCTTCAGAAGCTTCTCAACCTGAACACAAGTTTGGGGCAAATCACGCAATACAACGACACAGTGATATCAAAAGCAGAGATGTTTAGATCCGTCTACAAAGGCGTTGTAGCAAAGTTTCCTACTCTTAATGTCAAGATTTACTACGCAACCGGCAAGCATTCCGGTGATGTCCATGCTAACACTTTGCTAAAGTCAAAAGATCTAATAGATTGCATAAGAGGACTATTCACGGACGCCCACGTTACATTCAATTTCTGGGGCCCGAAGGAGATTCTAGCGTTAGCACGCACAAAACCCAAACAATCTTTTGAACTAAAATTTGAGCAGTCTCTGAATGGCTCCAGTGGTTACGTAGCTTTGGTGAAGCTACCGCACTATTTCAACTTTTTAAAAGGAGGGGGTGACAAGGTCCGAGCGGACTTGTTCGAGGCCAACGTTAGAGATTATCAAGGAACAACCGAAGTAAATTCAGAAATATCAAAAACTCTGCGGTCCGTCGCAGATGATTTTTGGTGGTTCAACAATGGTGTTACTGTTTTGGCATCCAGGGCGACATCTTCGGGTTCTGTAATAACCGTCGAAAATCCGCAGATTGTTAACGGATTGCAGACAAGCTCAGAGATCGCTAGTTACTTTGATGAAAGCGAGAGAGACGATACTAGGTCTGTAATGGTCAAGATAGTCGCGTCTGAAAATGAAGAAATACGGGATAGGATAATCAAAGCAACTAACAATCAGAACACGGTAAATCCAGCCTCATTGAGAGCAACAGATAAAGTTCAACGCGACATCGAACATCATTTGAAAGCGAACGGACTTTTTTATGATCGTCGTAAAAATTATTATAAGAACGACGGCAGACCTGCCAATAAAATAATAAGCATAAGTCTCCTCGCCCAAGCTGTGATGTCGTTGTTCCGCGGGCAGCCAGACAACGCCCGTGCTCGGCCATCAACATTGATCAAAGAAGATCGCGAATATAGCATGCTGTTTTCGGAAGATTTTCCTCTGGACGCTTATGTCGTTGCTGCAGATACAATCCGCCGCATTGAGATTGCCCTTAAAGGAAATCCAGATTTATCCCCCAAAGACAGGAACAACATAAGATTTTACGTTCTGTACTATTTGATTTCGTTGAAAGCAAAATCAACATCTTTATCGCCGCAAAAAGTGGCTCAGCTCAAGGGGGAGATAACGAACGGAGACATCTCTGGCGCTATCTCTCTGGTTTGGGAACTCTTTGAAAGAGAGGGTAAGAGCGATGAGGTAGCCAAGGGCATTTCGTTCAAAGGAAAAATAGCAGCTGACGTAACTGGCAAAATAAAAGCCGACAACGCGTTCCTTTAGAGCCCGGAGCTTCAATTCCGTGCAACGTCAGCAATAGAATTTCTCTATTGCTGACGTTGCCTCTCTTCTAAGGCGCGCAGCTCATTTCTTTAGGTCGAAAGCCGGAATTAGCGTGACCGCATCATACTCCACGATTTCACCTGCTTCGAGCATTTTTAACTCTGGGATCCCGACAAGCGCCACAGGCTTTTTTGAAGGTGGCTGCTTCCGCTGCGAGAACCGATAGTCAAATCCCTGAAGTGCCATAGGTCGTTTCTCCGTTTAAACCATATGCTGTTGCCGCCGCGTCAGCCCGCTCTCATCGCGTTTGATGATCGTGATCGGCCCCATTTCAGTTTCGAAACCGAGGCGCACGCTGCGCCCCGACTTCTCTTCGACGTGAATAGTGCCCACGCCCTCGATTTTCACCGCATCCCCCAGCTTAACGGCAAGTCGCAACATCGAGGCTCCTATTCGGCCATGTAACGTTCGCGCTTCTCTTCTGAGAGCTTCGCGAGTTCGGTTTCAAATTTCTCGGTATCAGCGGACGCCAGACGGTCCAGCCACGCGAACTCGCCGCCGTCGTCTGTGTCGCTGACGTCGGCAGATGGGACGCCACCCAGTGTAGGCGGCACCTGTCGAGCTGCTGCCGCTGCCGGCGTCTTCGGATCGGCCTTAGGCGCAACCTTCTTCACGCCGTAGGCCTTCTCGACCTGTGACGTGATGTTCTCATGCGCCTTCTCGAGGATGGCCGGGTTCAGCGGGTTGTTGGACGTCTGCTGAAGTCTGCGCACCTCTGCATCCAGCATCGTGTGCAGGATGGTGCCTGGCTGATATTCGACGTGCTTCTCGAAGAAAGCAGGAACGGTAACGTCCTTGTAGTGATCGATGGCGTTTGTCTTGGCGACGTTGGCAGAGATAACCGTCGTCTTGATCTCGTCGATCTGGCTCTCAAGCGGTTTCAGCTTGGCGCGCATCTCAGCGCCGGTCATTTCACCGTCATCGAACTGGGCAATGATCCGGTCGCGTTCCTCGTCGAGGGACTTCAGCTTTTCAGGTACCGCTGGATCGAGCACCCATGAAGGGCGGCGCTCTTCCACCACTGCTGGCGGCGTTGCAGCCTGCCCACCTTGTCCATCACCCTCGGCAGCAGCTGCTGCTGCGGCCGCGGCGGCGGCCGCGGCGGCGGCCTCGTCTGGCTTCGCTGCTTGGCGCTGGGTGCCGTCGCCATTGGCAAGTTCCAGATCTTCGTCAATGACGGCATCTGGCTTCTTCTCCGCTGCTGCTGCCGCAAGAGCGGCGGCAACCGCCTCGGCTGAATCGCCGTCTAAGCCTTCCTCGCCCTCGGCACCTTCTTCAAGGCCTTCATCCACCATATCTTCGTCTTCGAGGCCCGCGCGCTCTTCGTCGGTCAACATGTCCAGTTCTGCATCGGTGGGCTTTACAGCCATAGTCGTCTCCTTATGCGCCCAGGCCGATAGCCATAGGGTCCTGCGGTTGCTGTTGTTGGGGTTGCTGTGCCGCCTGCTGCTGCGCGGCTTGCGCCTGCTGCTGCTGTGCCTCCATCGCGGCGGCCTGCATGGTCTGCTCACCTTCAGAGCGCGAGACGAAACCGGATTCGTGCAGGATCGCATCGCCGATGTCAGCGATGCCCGGCGCCATGATCACGGCACCAGCTGCTTCAAGCGCTGATTTCTGACTGCCGACGTTCGACGCGACGGTCTTGGCGGCGATGTCGGCGGCGTGGGCTTCGTTCTTTGCAGCCTCAGAGATTGTCTTGCGGAGCTGGGCCATGGCCGCTTCTTGCTGGAACTTCTGCTGCTCCGCCGCGGCCTGCTCTTTCTGCTGCTCTTCCGGCGATGGGGCCTGATCGTCCGCATCAGGGTCTTTCATGCCGGTGACCTGACGGATGCGCTTTACGATCTCTTCGCGTTGCGGGATGTCCATGCTCTCGACCACGAGATCCAGCATGACGATCGCTATCTGCGGGTTCACCGGGGCGAGCTTGCCGAGCAGCTCCATCAACGACTCGACCTGCGCCTGTCTCACAGTGGCGCGGTAGTCTTGCTCGTCGATGATGAAGTCCGCCTTGGTGCGGACGATATCGTTTTCTGGCAGCCCGTCGTTGACCGTGACGTATTCCGGATTGCCGCGCATGTTCGTGATGCGGAACTGCTTTTCGTCCGACATGAACTGCTCGATGTTGGCGAGCAGCTTTTCGCCGCGGACTTGCTGGGCAAAGCGGTGATTGTCGAACAGCTTGGCCGTGGCAAGTGCACCCTGCTCCTGCCGGGCCTGAATGGCGATGCCCGATACAGCGTTGGTGCTGCGCCCAAGGTTCTCATCAGTGACGCCGCCGACCTGCTGCACCATCTGGATGTTGCGCGACATGAGCTCGAGGTGCCACTGACCTAATTCTCTGTCGACGTCGAACTTGAAGCTCTTGCCGGTATTCACCTCGATGATGGAATCGGGCTGGGCTATTTCCTCGCGCAGCTCGTTGATGTCATCTACCGCGCCCTTGTCCATGACCACTTTGTTGGTCGAAAGGATGTGCAGCGCCTTGCTCGCGCGCTTGTTGATATCGACCTGAATGTCTCGGATGTTGCGCACCAGTCCGTACGGCATGCCGTCGCGGTCGCGGCGCTTGTTCCAGATCGGCGTGAATGGGTATTTGTTGTGGCGATAGAGCGATGGCGAAAGCCACAGCATACCAGCCGACGTGAACAGCGCGACATACATACGCATCGTCGGCTTCTTCACTACCTCGCCGTCACCTTCTTCGACCGCGGCTTTGTGACCAGGCGAATACTCGTCATAGATCTCGCCCGCGAACGTGCCGCCTGAAATCTTTGGCGTCTGAACGGGCATCTTGAACCAGCATTCGAAGATCCTGACGCGGCGGCGCTGGTAGCCTGTGACTCGGTCAGAGACATAGGTGCCGTCACCCTTGCCCTGATTTTCCATCTCGGGACCGTCCATGGCTTCATCGCCATAGGCATCCATCATGGCAAAGCTGTCTGCATCGTCGATGCTGCGCTCGAGCAATGCCTTGCGCTTCGGGAACATGGCCTGAGCCACATCGAGGTCGAGCCACTTGATGCGGATCACATACCGTGCGTCGCTGAGATCGTATTCCGTGGCTGCGCTGTCCCACAGCATGTTGCGCCACGATTCGTAGCGGGAGAACAGCGGCTCGCCCTCGTCATCACCCTGATAACCGTCTTCCATCCAACCCAGACCAACCTTGGCTGAATCCTCGAATGAGCGGCTGACATGAAAGCCTGTGCGGTTGACGTCTGAGAGATACTTGAGCAGCTCGGATTTGCGCTGCGCGGGTTTGCCTTCTTCTTTGCGGCGGGGCAGCACCTTGAAATCGGTGCGCGCGCGCTTTTCGGTACCGATGACCCAATCGACCGTAACGGCGGTGACGTTGAAGACGAGAGCGGATTGCCCGCGGTCATTCAGCACTTTGGTCTGCTCTTCGGTCCACTGGATATTGTCGTACATATCGGCATCGACGGCCATGTCGTGCCGGTTCTCTGCCTGCCGATCTAGCTCCCGGGTGTAGAAACCCAGAAGTCGCTTGTGGAGCTGGGTGTTGCGGCTGTTATCCAGCGCGTTACCCGCTTGTGGTCGGCTCGACGCCGGCGTGTCTGCCGGAATGGGCGATTCGTATCGCTTCTTCCTCACTGAACCGTCGTCAGCGTCGAGTGAAAACATTCTATTCCCTTATTTCAGCTTCGATGGTTCGCCCGGTAGTGGGGTCGCGCATGGTGACTTCGGCCACGGTCTGCTGATCGTCAGTCGGGTATGGCTTGATAGACAGGAGGTCGCCCAGGTGGTCAGCGATAAACATCGCTATCCGGATCACGGTGCGACGGTCATGAGCGTTAAGGCCAAGGGTACTTGCGAACTGGTATGCCGTGTGAGCGGCTTGGGCAGGGTCGCCGACTTCCTCTGACCATATCCATGCGCGGTCCATAGTGACCACACAAGGCGCCAGCCTGTCGTCATATTCCCTGTCCGCTGGAATAAGAACCATACACGGACGGAATCGATCTTCCTGCCGTATCCAAGTGCCGATAGCCATAATGCCGTCTTTGCGGAAAGTCCATACGCGCTTATTTAGATCCAGATCTGGTCCCATTTTGGTGCCTTTCACAGCGTCATTGGGTCACGCGCTCTCCGGCGTGATCCGTTGTTGGATGATGTTGGACGGATGGTGCCGCACAGGCGGCGGACTTCGTCGCGATACTGAGCCTTCTGGCGGATCGCGTCGGGCGCGTGCTGGTGGCCGTTCTTCTTCGGCGTGTCGGACCAGACGCCCATATTCTTGTTCCAAGACTTCCGATAATTGTCGATGTGCAGGATGCCTTGCTTGCACTTCTCCTCGTCGATCACGTAGTTGACGAAGTCATCCTTCAGCGCAGGAAGCCCGATAGCCATCAGGTCTGGCGTTCTGGGTACGATGTGGATGTTCTGAAGCCCGAGGCCTTCCAACATTTCCTGAGGCGTCTCGATGACGAGTGCACCTGGTCGGCGCTGGTTGCCATCGTGCGGCAGGAAGTGGTGACCCCAGACGAACCCACGCTTCTGCATTTCGGCGATGACGTAGCTGTACGGCTCGCCGCTGCACTCGAGGTAATCGATGAAGTGGTCCATCATACCGAAAGACTGGTGGAACCAGACGGCGATATCGTCATCCACGCCCAAGTCCCAGAACGTGTTGACCGGCAGCTCTGGCCGCCATGGCACGCGGGTAATACGACCTTCAGCACGCGCCCGTGTCATCTGCTTGGCGAGGATGACGCCCTCTGTGGAAACCTTGAACGCTTCTTCGACGGTTGATGGGTATTCCTGCCACATCATTTCGTCGTCGTCGGAATAGTCGTTCAGCCTGGTGGCGACGTACCAAGCACGCTTGCGCTCTGATATCTCGCGGCCAATCTCGCGCTCGAGCTCGTCGAAATACTTATCGTCCTTCGGCGTGATGATGATGCCGTCCGGGTCGATCTCATACTCCGGGGCATCCCACCACGATGCGAAGTGCATGCGGTACTGCAGGCGTGACAGGCGCTTTCCAGCATCAGCGTTGGCCTTGGCCTCCATGACCATCTTGTAGTAGGCGCCATCGCGGCCCTTGGCCGTGCTTTCGATGAAGGTGATGCCCTGCCCCGCGGCGGCCAGCGCGCCGGTGACGATCTTCTCTGCCTTCAATGGCGATTCAAAGCAGATGATGCCGAACTCGGAAACGTGCAGCCAGTTGAGCGTGTCACCACGGGCTGAGGTGGAAACCTGTATCGAGGAGCCGTTGCTGAAGATCTTCTCTTCGGTGTTGTCCACCTTGATATGCCGCTCGGACTTGATGAAGTCTGGCAACCGAGCATACGCAAACTCGATCTTGTTGCGCATGATCTTGCTGGCGGTGAACTGGTCCTGCGCGATGATGGCCGCTCGCTGGTTCTCATTGAACAGGCAAGCATCCAGCAACAGCAGCTGTATGACGGTAGAGAAACCGCGCTGGCGAGCCTTCGGCACGATGTTCCGGTGCCAGATCCGCTTTAGAAACGTCTCCTGCGCCTCGTTCGGCTTGAAGAGTACTGTCAGCCCGTCTTTGTCGAGGATGTAGTAGAGATTGCGGATGCGCCAATTCGGATCTTTGAGGTTCTCAAGGAACTGCTCTTCCGTCATGCCGGCGAGATGCTCATACATTATCGGTCATCGCCCTCGGGTTCTTCAACGGGCAGGAAGGTGTTGGTGGGTTTGTCATCTTCGACCGGGACGAACGTGCTGTTGCCCAGCTTGGATAGGAACGAGCCGAGCGGGCTGCCCTTCTCGACGTCGTGGTTGATGTGCTGGACGGCTCGCCATGCGTCTTTCCTGCGATTTTGCAGCCAGAACATCGCGGCCTTGGTGTCAGGCGGCACATGCTCGATGATCTCGACGCGCTGCGGCTCGCCTTCGACGACAACGATCTTCTCGCTGTCGAAGCTGTAGCCGGTGGCGCGTTGATACAGGCTGTGCTCGACGCGGTTATCGGCCACGTCCTTGCCCATCTCGAGCGCTTCACGGAACTCTGGGTATTCCAGCTTCCAGCGATGGATTGAGCGGATGCTGACCTCGAATGCCTGGGCGATCTCGAGATCCGTAGCGCCAAGGCCTGCGAGCTGCTTTGCGATGGCGATGTTGCGTTCATCCCAAGACGTTGGACGTCCGCCGTAATTGCGAGGATCCGGGCGGAACGCTGCGCCGAACTCTGGGTGCTCTTCCTTCCACCACTCCATCGTCTCGCGCTCGATGCCGATGACGTGGGCGATCTCGTCTTCCGGAACCTTGGCGAGGAACATCGTGCGGGCCAGACCGATGAAATGCTTCTGGTACCGGACTTCCTTCGGCTCAGGCGGTGCCTCGAACTTCGAGCGCACATCGGCCTTGGTCTTGCGGGGCTTGGGCTTGGCCTTCGGCTTCGTCACCTTGCCGGTCTGAGCCTTCAACGACACCGGTGCCGACCTCGTCCCAGATTTCGGCTTTAGGGGTGCCAAAACTTCGCTGGTTTTCGTGGGCTTCTTCACCATTGGCGACCTCCGCGTCTCGCTCGTCCAGCGGCAAGCGCAGCAGCAGCGCCAGATCCCGTCCTGCGATCCAGACTTTCAATCAGCCGATGGTTTGTAAGCGGGTGTGGCTGAACCACAGGCAGGCGGTCCAAGTCGTCTCTTGGCCACTGCGTATCCTCATCTACGGTCGGAGGGATATTTGTTATATATGGTACTGGCTCTGGTATTACAGCGCAATTGTCGAGCAATTGCTTGATGGCTTTGCTGTTTTTGTTGGGCTTTTCCCGTTCTATTGGCGGATTATCTTTGCGTTTCGTTCCACTTTCAGCTCGTTTTCGCGAGATATTCAGCGAGTTTTGTATTTCAGTTTCGGCCCGGTGGTTGCTCAGTTTGCCGCCTGCGGTGATGAAGATTTTGCGCAGCGCGATGAGCTCGTCGAGCAGAGCTTTAGCCTTCCGAAGCGAGCAGTTTAACTCACCAGCAAGCCAGCGTTCGTTGCGCTCGATGGGGCCGCCCTCGTCGTAGATCAGATCAAGGATGGTCGTGTAGGCACCACGCTGCTCGAGCGTGAGCTTGCGGTACCCTTGAAGCGCGTCGCCGTGGTACCGACGATGATAAGGCATGGTACGACGGCTCATGCTGGCGTCCCTTCTGTGTGCAGTGCGAGTGTGGGTTGGACTGGTGTGGCGTAAATCGGCGCATCGGCCTCTGCGAAGCTGCGCTGACGCAACTGGCGACACACGGCTTGCGTCACTTCCTTGCCGGTCAGATGCCAGGCAAGGCTTCGGATCATGTCTGGGCGCGTCGAGCGGGACGAACACGGCACTCGGTGCCTCTTGCACTCGTTTTGGAGCTCAGCGGCCCAGAGCATGTCCAGCATCGATGTGGCTTGCGGAATAACCCGGAGATCTCGGTCGCGGCAGAACTGCCATCTGTCCCCGTCGTTGGGATAGGGGCGTAGAGTTTCCGGCAGTGGTTGGGGAAAGCGCCAGACACGCTTATCCCCTCTCCGGTGACCGAAGAACAGCGGATGGTTCAGATGACGTTCTGACGGAACATCATCGCGCCAGCGCGGCTCTCTGTAATCTGCAAAATGCTTCTCATGCGCGGCGACGATGACGAAATGACAAACCTCGTTGAACGCCTTCCACTGATCGTCGAGGCGCTTCAGCACGTCTTTGCGGGATTTGATCTCGACGCCGACGATATGTTCGGTGCCGATTGCAGCAACATCGATCCTGTTTGATCCCTGCCCCGCAACGTTCAGCTCGTGCACGATTCGAGCACCAGACATCAAGTCGCGGAGTCGAGCTACTACAGCGTTGCGGATATCCTGTTCGTCGAGCGATCGCGTCATGAGTTGCTCTCCAAATACTGCTCGAGAGCAAGCGGGAGGCCTTCGAGAGCAGCGTTGTAGCCCTCGCGGTACCCTTCCGGTTTCGTATCAAACACGTTGTCGGATTTGAACACGTCCGGCGTGATGGTCCATTGCTTCGAGCACCACTCGGCAAACTGTTCCATTTCGTGCTGCATGAGATCCGTGACAGCCCGCTCTAGCCTACTGGTCATGGCTGCCCCTGCTCGTCTGCTGGGCCCACGCAATGGCCTCGTCGCGGCTATGCAGCGTGACGACGGCAGAGCCGCGCCATTCGTTCGCAAATGCCTGCTGATTGTCATTGAGGCCCTTGCCGTAGCCTGTGTGCCCCGTCTTCACTTCGACGAGGTGCGTCTTCCCGCGAAAGCCAACGAGGAGATCGATGGGTTCGTTGAGCGAGAACACGGACATGCCGAACGCCTCGAGCGCTGCGCGGATCTCTGGCTCTGCAACATCACGCTTCGCCGCTCGGCGGGCCATAGTGGTCCCCGTCTTGGCCTTGCGTTGTTTCCTGAACTGGGCGGATGTGACGGGCTTCATGCGGGCCCCGCCTCGCTGTAGCGTCCGGCGCGGTTCCGATAATCGTGCACATGGTTGGCCAACGTCTGATAGGTGGCGTCGAAGTCTTGCGAGTGCAGCAAGCCAACCCCACCCTCGTGCTCCCAAGCGGCTATGTTGCGCTTGTAATCGTCGATGAGGATGTCGCCCGGCGAATGCATGAACAGCGGCTTATTCAGCCCGTCGATGACAGGCAGGATATGGCACGTGGTTGAAAGATGCTCGCGCACCCAGCCGCGTTTCTGCCGCGCAACGTCCTGATAGTTGTACCATGGGCAGGCTGTCAGGATGATGGGGTTCATCCACGAAATGCTGTCGTAGAAGGCCTTGGCGCCCGCGAATATCGGCATACCCCGGAAGTATGCGGGATGCGCATTGATGGTTTGCCACATCTCGTCCTCGGGAATGCCCCGATGATCCAGACCGAAGAGCGCAGGGAAATGGCCGTCGAAGTCAGCCATGACGCCGTCTAGATCGAGATAGATGGTGGGATGGGACTTAAGGGTCATTACGCCAAGAGCCTCCACGGCACCGCACCACGCTCGGCTCTGGAACCGGTGCCGACGGATTTCGTCTTGTGGAAGTGGCAATACGAGGTGCCGTCATGCGTCGCGTTGGCGCAAAACAGCGTGTTCTCACGGTCGGCTTTCAGCGGCCAACGGCAATGATGCGATTCGAGCTCATAAAGACGAAGATTGAGCGGCTCCGGCGCAGGAACAGACGGCACCGGCTCGGCAGCAACAACAGGTGGCGGGGCAGGTTTTATCTTAGGCGCTGCGAATGCCATGCCGTTTGCAGCGAGAAGCGCGGATGGACGCTTGGGTTTGGGGCGAGGCTCTACAGGCGCGGGCTTAGGCGTAGGCGTCCGTGTAGCACTCGGCTTGGCGGCATCTGCTATGACCTTTGCCATCTCCCTACCGGGCCTACCGGATAGCGGGACCGACGCGACCAGATCTGGATGCCGGTTATAAAATGAAATCACAGAGCTACGGGTGATGACCTGAGCGTATTTCCTGCTCAGAGCAGCCGCTATGGCTGCGCCGGTACCGATTGTTTTCGGATGGGCTTCGATGATTGCAGCGCTACGCACGTCTGCGGAAAGTGTTCTCCATCGCGTCTTCATGGCTATTCCATCCCCAGGGCGGCCATGTAGGTCTGCAAGATAGTTTCTTCTTCGATACGCTCGTTGGCGTCCTTCTTGCGCAGGCGAATGATGGTGCGGATCGCGACAGTGCTGTAACCGCGGCCCTTTGCTTCTCCCATCACGTCTTTGATGTCGTCGGAGATAGCCGCTTTTTCTTCCTCGAGGCGCTCTACGCGTTCGATGAACTGGCGCAGCTCGGCAGCGGCTACGGTTTCGAGCGTCGCCTCGCCGGTCTCGTCACGGTCAAAGGCTTCGATCTGTCCCGGCAGCGGCGGGTTATGAGCTTTACTCTTCGCGGCAGCTGTCAGCTTGCGGGCGGCTTCCTTAAGTACCGGTACGTGCTTCTTCTCGATTGTGAATGTTAAATTAGTCACCCTTCGACCCCTTCGATGCTCTCCCGCGTCAACTGACGTGCGGTTGCTCGGCGCGCGATGCGCCACGATTTGCTTTTAAGTTCGTTTTCAGAGAGGAGCTTCAGCTTGCCGGTGTCCCTTGTCCTTGGACGAAGGACGGTGACAACCAACCCACCGGGCTGAGCGATCACGGCAGCGAAGGCGCGGTTATCGAAACTCTGAAGCCCCATTTTTGCCGTGGCCGCGAGGCCCTTGGTCCAAATCAGCGCCCTGAGGGCGTCAATCGTTGTTCCCGCCGCTTCAGCCAGAGCAACTGCCCTCGCCTTTTCGGTCGCAAAGTCCTGTTGGACGTCAATGTTGAGGATGCGCTGCACGTAACGCGATACAGCGTGGTAACTCACGCGCTCCGGGTCATCCCCCGCGGTCTGCTGCACTGTGTTCCCCCTTAAGCAGATCGTCCGCTTGAACCAGTGCAGCCAACTGTTTCCGTGCTGACGTGATTTCATGATCAGGACGCTTGGCGCGGCCTTCTGAGAATTTGTCGATCCACCAGATCTTGGAACGGATCATGTCTTTGAGGCTCGACCGGATCTGGACAACGGATAGCGACGGGGTTCGGGCGGCATGTGCCTTCTCCGCTACGATCCTGTCTTCAGCGGCGCGGACCAGTCCCCCGACTGATGTCTTCTCAGTCATCATCAGGCCACCTCTCCGAACTTGGCACGTTCGCTTTGGAGCCTGCTGATCTGCTCGTCGATCTCGCGACGGCGCTGTTGCTTCGCAGCGTCATCGACCCATTCAGGGGCTTCATCGAAACAAGCGGCTAAGAGCGACGGGCCGAACGCGGCGATGAGGATGGAAAAGTGCTGCACCGATGGCTGTGAGCGGCGGTGCAGCCAGTTTTCGACACTGGCGGCAGGTATCCCCGTTTGCGCCTCGACGTGATGCGTCGTTGCTCGCGGGAAGGATCTTTTCAGCCAGGTAACGAGGCCCGTCACATCGAATTGGACTGCGGCCACTTGCCCGCAACGTTGCGGGAATTTTCCTGCGGAACCGCCGCTACGCTTCGGTGCAATATCGAAACGTAGAGGTTCTTCCTCGGCAAAGCCGAAGACGCCTCTGGAAAGAGGAACAACGGAGGCGGTGCGGTGCGACGGCAGGGCAATCAGGCGAACTTTGTTGCGGACAGGAGCCGCGATCATGGCCTGCCGTGCGTTCCGCAGGAACTGGCAAAGGAGTGGAAGAATGCCCGAAGCAGACGCTGAACCTTGTGCCTCGGGGCCTCGGGAAACCTTCGAATTGAGGTTTGCCGGGGATGCTGGGAATGGGATGACAGTCACTTGCGCCTCATCTTCGTTGCAAACTGGTTGGGGGCGAAGACATTACGCGGACGATGCCGGTGGTGACCCTCGACGACGTCCTGCGCTACCCCGTCAACATCGATCGCATCGGAGAAGTGAACACATGGCGGCGAGACAGACAGAGGGCCATCGGGTGGGGGACAGGCGAGCATCTCTGCAAGCAAAGCGTCGCTTTCCGGGATGTATAAGAAGGGTTGGAGATGCGACATCCTCACGAAACGCCCTCCGGCACCGGCTTGCGTATAGGAACATTGCGCTTCAGCCGCTCGGCCTCGATGAACGAAACGACTTTTACGCCAGTGTCCTCAGGGGCTTTGCCGCTATTGCGCTTTAGCTGCTTGATGAATGCGCGCACACGAGTTTCGGTATCGGGCCAAACCCTACCGCCACTTCTAAGCCGTTCGACAAGTCGACCGTTGCCGACAGCGAGAATGCCGAACCGATGCGGACCAATCCCCGCCTCTGGCAAACAGCGTTCTATCTCTTGAAGGAGTTCGTTTTGCATAACGACGTAGATACACGCTATAGCGTGCAAGTCAATGCACGCTATAACGTGCAACACAAAATTTACCGGCGTGCTAGTAAATGCGTCATGAAGCAAGGCTGGTACGAGCGACTTATTGAAGCAATAAAGTCTGATGGCCGCTCAGTGAGAGCGATCAGCCTCGAGGCAAAATGCGGCCCGAATTACGTTCAGCAGATGATGACTGACGGGAAGCGCCCCACCGTTGATAAGCTGATGGCGATACTCGAAGTCCTGGGCGAGGCTCGCACATTTGAAGTCCTGACCGGCGAAAAAATCGACGACGAAGACATCGAGTTCATCAGGCTCTCTTCAGGTCTAGATTCTTCACAAAAGAAGGCCGCTCTTGATTTTTTCCGTTCGCTTTTAACGAAGCAAGGTGATCCAGCGCCAGAAGACGGCTCTCGGGATTAAGCTTTGACCAGATTTCAACTAGCTCAAGAAATTCTTTCAACTGCGCTGCCCTTTTCCTGTAGCCAGAATTGGAACAAATGAGGAACGAATGCAAGGGGAATGGCAGCAACATATACAGGTTGTCTATGATTTACACGGTCTTTTAAATTGTTGAGCCGCCTGCTTTGGCGGGCCTTTAGAAATGGGTGGGGTACGGAATTATGAAAAAAGGTTTTGTTTTGAATATGATGGCGCTGCTTCTGCTTGGCAGTTGCGCTACAACTAGCGAGATGCCACTGGCACCCAATATGGTGCGCCTTGATACTCAGGCTAGCGGACTGCTGTTCACGTCTACAGCAGGACAAACTACGTTGCGGAAAGCAGCCGAGGCCACCGCATCTCGAGGCTATACGCACTTCCGTTTAAGTGAAGCGACTACGGCGCGCGGCTCACAGATGGTTGGCATGCAGTCTCGTACTACCGGCACATACAACAGTGGTTTCTATTCCGGGTCCACGACATACACGCCCATGAGCGCCCCTACCGCGCACGTTGGCGTCACCGTGACCATGTTCAATGCAAATGAACCGCAAGCCAAGGGTGCTTTCAGCGTCGCTGAGGTCCTGAAAAAGAAGTAGAATACCCGCGGACAGATATGACCAAGCCCCGATTCGGATAACACCGTTTTGGGGCTTTTTCTTTTGCACGCTATAGCGTGCGTTTCTTGTTGACGCGCACGCTATAGCGTGCAATATAGCTCCATCGAAGGTTGCTTCGCCGCAACCGGATTTACCGATGGAGATGACATATGCGGAACCTGCTTGCATTTGCGGGAGCGATATCGCTCGCCCTGATTTTCAGCATCAATGACGACGGCTATGCCCGTTGCTCGCAGGTAGCGTCGCTTCCGACGTGCCACAGCGCTTTGAACCGCTGAGGTGCTGCCATGATGAGATGGACCTGCACCAACTGCGGCGCTGTTGAGCGCCTTACCTTCTATCCCGATGACTGCTCTTCCTGCGGCGGAGCCATGATTAATGATGATGGTCGCAGCACTCACTGCGACGATTATGGCCTAGACGATCAGGACTATGGCCTGCTCGACGCTGCGGCTGAGGGCGACAAGGCGGCAAACGTCATTCTCTGGCAGGAGCGCGCCCCGGCTTGTGACTACAGCCCCGAAATGATTGCTGATCTCGCCCTGCAGAACCGCATCGACATGATGCAGGCCATCTATGGAGCGGCGGCATGACGCTCACATTGAGAGATCGCGCCGACGTTGCGCTCCACGCGGCAGCTGATGTCGCCCCGGCACCGGATGCGGTGAAGCACATCGCGTTCAAGGCAATGCGGGTGTTTTATCCAGACGAGAGCGGCTCCCTGCTGGGGCTCGTTCTGTCCTATCCAGCTCCAAACATGGCCGAGGGCATGTCCGCGCTTTATCACGGCGTCGGCATTTTCGGCGAGTTGGAGATCGATCACGTCATCGGGGCTATGGTTGCCCCGGCCTACGGCGAAAGAGCGCACTGACGTGGCTAAGCGGTCCGATTTCCCTCGCAGCAAGCACGACAGGTATTTGTCCCCTTATGAGGCAGCCTTACCGCTACGGCCCTTTCTGCAAGGCGTGGGTACGTTCTCCGAACCGTGCTGCGCGAATGGACGCTTGATCCGATGGATCGAGAGCTTTGGCCCGACCTGCACCCACAACGGTGACATTCAACTTGGCATTGACGCGCTGGTAGACCCATGGCTGCTACGCAACCGCGTCGATGCGATCATCACCAACCCGCCTTACACCTGGTTGATTTTGAAGGCGATGATCGAGCGGTTCATGCGGATCGCTCCGACTTGGCTGCTGCTCGAAGCGGACTTCAAATACAATCTGCAAGCACGTGAGTTCATGACGCATTGCAGCGACGTCGTTCCGATAGGTCGCGTGCGCTGGTTCGCCGACACCCAGCACGACAGCAAAGATAACTACGCCTGGTACCGGTTCGACATTCAGCACCGGCGCGGCCCTGTGTTCCATCCAATGCAAGTCATCGACAAGCGGCGCATCAGAAAGCTGGCGCGCCCGGAAATCGAATATCCGGAGATCGAACGTGCTGCATAGCTTCCTCAACCTTCCTGCCCCGCTGCTCGTCATCTGTGCCGGCCTTATCGCTGGCGGCATCTATGCGCTTGGCCTTGGCGCGGGGACGCTTCACCGCGAATTGGATCGACGGCGAACCGCGCGTCTGACCCACGACATCCGAAACAGCATCGACCGCTACGACGCCATGATGGCTCAGGCGGAACGTGACTACGCCGCCCGCATGGGCTTAACCCAAGGAGACTGCAATGCTTGATACCGCGCAACACGCCAAGAAACCCAACCCGGTCGATACCCACGTTGGCACGAGGATCCGTGCCCGTCGTGCCGTGATCGGAATGAGCCAAGAGAAACTGGGGGCGGCGCTGGGCATCACTTTTCAGCAGGTCCAGAAGTACGAAAAGGGCACCAACCGTGTCGGCGCCAGCCGTCTGCATCGCATTGCTGAGGTTCTCTCGGTGTCGCCCAGCTACTTCTTTGAGGGCTCAACAAGCCATGGGGTGGCGGATAGCGAAGGCAAGCAGGACGATCTTACGACGTTCATGCAGCGCGCCGACGGCGTCCGTCTTGCTAAGCTGTGGCTGCGGGTCGGCGATAGCGAAGCCCGGCGCAAGCTTCTCGGCGTGATCGAGCTCGTCGCTAACAGCAGTTGCAGCGGCGATAATTAATCTCAAATTTGAGGACTTCTTATGAAGCCATTGTTTTTAATGGCGGCGCTGGCCGCTGTCGTGATCAGTTCTGAGGCAAAGGCGGCACCGATCCGCCTTTGCACCGGGGCAGAGAGCGGCGTCTATTTCGCCGCGGGTGATGCCGTCGCCAAGATGGCGGGCAAAAACCTGAACGTCGTGAACGTGCCGACAGAGGGCACCATCGATAACCTCGAGCGTGTCCTCGATCTTGACCCGAGCAATCCCGAGGCCTGCGATGCCATGATCGGGCAGCCTGATGGCCCGGTCTACGTTGGCCGGTCATCTCCGGCGAAGGTGAAGAAGCTCCGGCAGGTGGCCACGTTGCACCGTGAGTACCTGCAAGTCCTATGCGGAGCGAAGTCCGGTGTTGACGATCTGTCGGACCTCCCCGGCAACAACAAGCTGTCCGTCGCCATCGGTGAACCCGGCAGCGGAGCTTGGTTGATCTGGCAGAACATCGTCGCCGAGGACGATTCTTACGGGAAAGTCCCGGTCCGCAACGAAGGGGGCGTACTGGCGCTGTCTGCCGTTTCTAGCGGTGAAGCCACATGCATGCTCGTTCCTGCCGGGCTACGCAACGGCACCGTGACGGAAGCCGACCAGATCTATGGCGATACCGTCATTCTGGCCGGGGCCAATGATCGTGACTTCGACGATGCGACCGACATCAAGGGCGACCCGCTCTATGAATATTGGGACATTCCGAAGGGCACCTATCCGAAGTCTTTGCAGGCGGGCTGGTTCGCGTCTCGCAGCACGATTTCATGGCCTGCGGCGATCTTCGTCAACACTGACAGGATCGACGCCAAGACCCTGCCCCAGTTCGTCCAGGCAGCGGCCCGAGCTGCTCAAGGCATCAAGGCGGAGTACGGCAATTGATCGCCGTTGCTAAGGCTTGGGTGCGGCAGCGGGCGGAAGCCATCGTGGTGGTCACAGCCATCGCTCTGATCTTCCTGATGATCATCACGGGGCCGATCATCGACTTCCTCATTTGCCTTTGCCTTCTCGGCCTGCTGCGCCTCGCGATCTGGCTCGGCAAACGCTGACCCGCTCCGGTTTCCTCGCCTGCCTTGTGGGCGGGGTTTCCCGAACAGGTCTTATGGAGATTGTTATGACTGATACGAAGACAGGGACGGCCATTCCAGCGCGCCCGAAATATTATGATGACACTGTGCGGGAGATGGCTGTCGATGGCATCATCGATGATGTTGCGGGATGGCTCGCGAATTGCAGCCAGTTTGAACAGAAGGCGCTGAAAGAGGCGCTGCTGCGTTGCTTGGACACCAACGCTTACACCTTTGCATCCAATTTGGAGCAGCGCCACGGCTGGTCCCCAGACGCCGGTTTGGTTTCACTTCTGGATCAGCTCTCGCTTCATCAGGCTCATGATGAGGTTGTTAAGTCGTGGGTCACGTACCACGGCATCAAAATCCCATTCAAAGAGGGAGATCGTGTCTGCTCGCCAACCATCAAAGCGGGGACGATAACGAGGCTTTATCCTAAGACGGCTGAGATCGGAGTAAAGACAGACGATGCGCCCCTATCCACCAGACGAGTAGCCTACGAGCAAGCCACCCCAATCCTCGGCATCATCGGCACGGCACCGGAAGGCGGTGCATCATGAGCCACGCGGACCTGAAAAAGCGTTGGGCCGACGCGCAAGCAAAGGTCGATGCGCTGGAAGAGCAGCGTTACGAGCTCGTCAGGCAGACCGAGCCGGAATACCTTGCTGCGCTGGACGCACTCGACACTGTCGATAAAGAGCTTGGCGACGTCGAGTGCCTTCGCTGCGAGGGATGTCGCGCTCCGATATTCAAAGGCGATCTCTATCACGGCGGCGAGACACCGATGTGCTTCGAGTGTGCCCCTACCTATCAGTCATTGATCGACGAGCCAGAGATGTTCCTGGACGAAGAACGGGACCACGCGGACCCCGACAGGCTTCGTGCGGAGTACGACGCGCATCTCGCTGCTGGTGGCAGCCCAGACGACAAGCTGGTGTCTGTCCATGGTTGAGCGTCCCATTCTCTTTAATGGCGCCATGGTGGATGCGCTTCTCGCTGGTCGGAAGACACAGACGCGGCGGCTATTGCTCAACAGCGAAACCCTCAAACAGGTTCGGCGTCCTGATGACGCGACGTGGGAGTTTCTATTTAACGGCGTGCCGGAAGGCCCGCTGGCAGTTCCGCCTCGCATCAAAGTTGGCGATCGCATTTATGTCTGCGAAACCCATTTTCGGTTCGGCCACTGGGAACCCAAGGGCAGTGCCCGCACCAAGGGCGGAAAGCAGAAGTGGCACTTCGTCGAGGATTCGGCGGAGGTGCTGTTCGACGCTCCGGCAGAATTTCGCCGCGGGATGCACAACGCAGATCCGGGCACTCCGGCGTGGCACAAGCGCATGGGCCGCTTCATGTTCAAGAAGCACTCCCGCCTTACCATTCAAATCACTGGGGTACGGATCGAACGGCTGAGAGACATCTCATACGATGATGCCAGGGCGGAAGGACTGCTCAAGCTGAAAGCAACTGGCCGATACGTCGTGAGCCAAGGCGATCAGTATTTCGGCAACGCGTCGCTTAAACCGACTGAGGTGTTTTCGTGGCTCTGGGACAGCATTAACCCGGGTAACCCATGGACCTCGAATCCGTGGGTGGTTGTCTACACCTTCGTCACGATCAACGCGAACATTGATCAGGTGGCGGCATGAGAGCTCAATCGCACTTCGATATGCAGCCGCGGCGGAATCGCCGTCTGATCCTTCGTGATGAGGGCATTGCTCGCCGATCCGGCAAATGGACGCCGTGGGAGACGCTGCACTTTCCACGCGGCAGCGTTTCACCGAGCGGCTGGACCGCCGAGTTTACCAAGGCTCATCGGAACAACGTTTTCAGCATCCTTGAACGCACGCTGCCCGACGGCACGCGCCACCTGGGCATCACGTCGCTATCTGGCGTCCGCCCGACTTGGCCCGAGATGCAGCGCATCAAAGACGAGATCGCGGGGCCAGAGGCGACGGCTGTCGAAGTCTACCCGCCCAAGGCTGAAATCATCGATGCCGCCGACATGTATCACCTGTGGGTGCTTCCAGCGCCCCTGCCCTTTTCCCTGTTTACGAGGACGAACAATGACTGAAACGGCACCGGCAAACCTGCAAGATTACATTCTGGCGGAAGTCACCCGCAAAACATCCGAAGAGCACATTCGGACGCTTATCGACAAGAAGATCGATGAAGCGATCAAGGGTGCAGTTGACGATGAGTTCCGCTACGGCGGCAATCTCAAAGAGCAGCTCACAACGGCTGTATCGGATGCACTTTCGATTGGCGACAAGATCGACGTCCCGGCCTACGGTTGTCATGGTCATGGCGCTGCTTCGCGAAAAGCTCGATGCGAACATTTCCGAGTTGTTGAACGCAAGGCTTGAGACCGCGATACCTACCGCCTAGGGTTGTCAAAGGTCTCGATCTCGGCCCCATGCTTCCGCAGAATGTTCCGGATGATATCAAATGCATTAGCGTCCATGCCTGTGACTGGAAAACTGATTTGCGTGGCGCTAGTTGTCCATGTCTCGATTACGAAAATGCTCGTAATCTCATTCATAACTGTATCCGAAAATGATCGGCTGACTTCAAAAGGAAACGTCGCTACCACCATCAATCCGACATGTTCCCCTCCCGCATATAGTTTTGGGCCTTGTTGCCTCACTTTCACTGACGGCGTTACCATCTGAGGATACACCAGTGATGCGTTGGGTTGCGATTTCTTGAGAGCGTTGACTTCACTTTTCAGCGCTAAAAGTTCCTTCATAAGAATTTTATCTGCGGGCTCAGCTGTTCGTTCGAGTTGAGTGTAATTCTGCGCTTTAGTGACTGGGTTATCCGGCACATAGTCGGCGGATATTGCGTCTTGTATGGCGCTTTTTAACTGCTGCTGAGCGATTCCTAGGTGGGCATGCTGGGCGACGCTGAACTCGATCGCCCGATAGGGTTTAACGTCGAATGGGATGGTTGTTCCCGCAACGAACATATGAATGACAGGCTTTCGCGCCATATGTCGTATGCCCATCTCGTAAAACGCGTTCGCGTTAAGCAAACTCATATCAACAATTACCAGCTCGGCTTCTAGCAAATGATTTATCATTTGCGTATCGATCATGCCTGGCGACGTAATAGTGTCAGAGCGCACGACGTCGAAGTCCGAGAAATGATCTCTAAATGTGGGCTTGATAATCCCATCTAGCAGCCAGTCGGCATGGGTTCTAATCTCTGTACCCAAGCCACCAATCGGACCGACCACAAAGCAAGCTTTCTGTGCCAGATTGGTGTTGGTTTCTGCGTTTTTCGCCATTGTTCTTACCCCACATTTAGGCCCTAAGATGGTCATCGTTCGTGCGATTAACGATCTCGCTTCGCTAGCTTTACTACCCACCATCTTCGTAGTTGTGAGTCAAATCCGTTCTCTGTCACCAATCTCGGCACAGTCACCATGGTCCGCGTGGGCAAGAAGGCTGCTGGGCGGGAAATGTACGGCACCGAATATCTCCAATTTCCGAAGGCGCTGTCATGAACCCTTAGCTGGACTATCGATTTCTACCGCGCCGCTCGGCTTACTCAAATTTCGTCGCCTACCTTGAGTACCTAAACGGCGAGCAGTCGGAAAACAGAGCCGCACGGCGCTGCATTGTTCGCATTATTAAGGTGCGCGGCTGTGATGGTGCGATATCCGCCAGGGAGGGCTGGCGCATCTATTGCCAGTGCAAGCCCCACATGATTGGACGCGACGCGAAAAACGGCCTTTCATGACTGACCGGATCGCCTGCATCAACCCCAATTGCCGCTGCACGGCGGCGGCCGAGAAACATCCCGGCTCGACTGGGATCACTGCACTAAGGAATGGACTGTTCTGCCTTTACCAAAAACACAATGGTGGATGCTGTCATGTGAAGGACATAACCCGCGATGTGGTCAGGAACGGTGGTGAGTTCGACACCCTGTCCATGAGCACTATTCTTATTTCTTGGAGTTGGAACCGCACTCTCCAACAGCGTGCGGAGGCCCGCCATCGCATTCTGCCAGTAGACCGGGATCAGTTGGTGATCGTAAAGCGCCGCAATTAGCTTGCTAGCCGGATCACTGGGGTTATGATCCCACTCACGCTTAGCAAGAATAACTTTCATTGTGCTCTCAAAAGCTTTGGCGGCCTCTGTGACGGCTTCTTTGTTCTTACCCCTTCGATAGTGCTCGTACGCTGTTCGAAATTCTTGCTCAGGACCTTGGTAGCGCTTTTCACGTAACAGCTCCAGTGCGGGTTTTACCGCCTCGGCATGAACTAATTCCGTGTCAATGCGAATGATTTCACCGTCATACTCGTAACCGAGCCCCGCAGCTTTCATTCGAGTGTTGATCTCAGAAATAGCTCCTTTTGCTTTATCTTCGGCACTTCGATCATGGCGATATCCTGTTTTAGAAACCATGTTCTCTATTAGGCGACATATAAGTTCGACTGCGCTCAAAGTTTTTTCGACATCTTTCTCAAATAGTATGAAATCGAAAAGCTCCTTTTGCTTGTCTTCGTAACCTCGGTTATCGGTAGGAGGCAGACTGAAGACACCAAACTCCTTCCGCAGAGTATTAACTATCATCTCGTACGCCCGTCGCACATTCTGACCAGGCTCAAAGTCACTCATGAACTCATCACGAGAACCTAGAATCTCTGTGGCTATGGTAATTACTTGGACGCGAAGCTCTCTAGGCAAATCATTGTAAATATAAACGTCGGGAACATCGCCCCTCAACGTCCTTTGCCGTTGCCAAAACGTATCGAAAGTACCCATTGCTCACCCCAAAAGACATAACTTGATTAGAGATATAACTTCTGTTCTCAGGAAATCAATCACAGGTAGTCGGAGGAATTCAAATTTCAGCCACACCTGGCGCACACGAGCGGGATGGGATGGTAGCTAAACGCGCCTTTGACGAGTTTGAGAAGGGGAATCGCCAAGGCGTCGCCGATAGCCTGAACTGGGCGCTGCACAAGCTCGAGAGGGTCAATGCGGATGCTGGCGCGGAGCTGCTTAAGCGGTACCGGGAAAGGGACAAGGCATTACGGGCGTCGCGACCCGCACCAACGAATGGCGCTGCTTCTATTACAATGACGTTTTCACCGACACCGAATCGACGAAAATGTATTTCGGCATGGACCAGCACAATGCAAGGCACGAGCCTTTGGATCTAGGGTTCGCTTCTGCCAACCATTTAACGAACCCATCAGATGTTCACAGCACCTTTAAATTGTCACAGCGCATGTTAGAAGATGAATGGTAAATATAATGGATTCGTGTTTTGCAGCAGCTTGATAAACCAGACGAAATTTCAACCGGTACCCACCTGGCAGTAGCGCTCGGTTGGGAGTCCGATGGTCTTGAAACCCGAAAGATTACCGTTGGCAAACACCAGGTGACGGTAGAAAGGGCCAACCTTCAGGGTGAAGGGGCCGTGATGTTTGCCCGTATAGCTGGTCAGGCAACGCGTCAAGATTTGGAAACAGTTGCGCTCTATGGATATCACTCTTCCTGTCCTTGGGGCATTGTAGGAGATGAGCAGGGGATTCATGTCCTGAGTTCAAGATGGCTGCGGGACAGCGACTGGTATCGCTTGGCGCCAATACATTGGGACCAAGTTACGAAGTCAACCGACTTGCTTGAAGCGTTCGCCCCGGGAGGGGTTCGAAGCAGCGCCCCACAAAGGCGTCTCCTGGCTCTCGAAGAACCAACAGCTTTCCTCCAAGCTGTGGACGATGCCCTCGTGGAACGGCTTGATAATTGGAGGGAACGCGCTGTTCGCTACTCCAGAGGAGCGGTCACAAAAGTAGATGAGCAGTTGCAAACACTTTATGCCCAATTGTTTGTTCTAAGGACCATCGAAGACCGAGGGTTGGAGGACACAATTCCATCACCCTTAGATGCATGCCGAGGACCGGACGATTTCGACTTTGAGAGATGGACGACAATATTCAAGCGGGCGCAGGAAAGAATTGGTAGTGATCTTTTCACGGAAAACGTAGCAAAAGACATCGAACCTTTCATTCTCTCTGGGATTGTACGGGACTTATATTTTCCAAAAAGGATTCCTGGCCGCGACGTTCGTTACGATTTCTCTTGGATCAGCGCGGATGTTCTAGGGCTTGCTTATGAAAAATACCTCTCTACGGTCCTGCAGCCTGCGCCGCTACCTGCACAGACTGAGTTGTTTGCGCAACCGCAACGAGGTGTTGAGCGTCTAAGTGTAAGAAAATCCGCCGGTGCGTACTATACGCCAAGATTTCTTACTGGGTATTTGGCTGGGAGTTGTGTGAAGCGTTTTTACGAGGACGCGCCACAAGATACTATTCCGAACATAATCGATTTCGCGTGCGGTTCTGGTTCATTTTTAGTCGCTGCAGTAAACCATGTCCTCGGTCATCTCAAAAGGCACGACCCAACTCAGCCATGGGCTCGCAGAATGATCGAAGGTGGACACATTGCGGGGATCGATGTCGATCCGAAAGCAGTGACCGCAGCTCGTTTACATGTTTGGCAACGGATGATTGAAGAACCCGATGCCTTGCCATTGCCTAATCTGTCAAACGTGATCCGAGTTGGTGACGGTCTTACGCCAGGAACATGGGAAAATCTTGACAAGCAGTACGACATTGTCCTCGGGAATCCACCCTTTCTAGCAACTTCGCTCGTGGCGAACAGAGACAGACTGGAAGCGGAATTCCAGACCGCCAAGGGTCGATATGATTTTTCCTCTTTGTTCGTTGAGCAGGCTTTGAACATCCTGCGGGAGGGCGGGAGACTAGGTCTCGTTATCCCAAATAGGCTCTTCCTAAATAAAAGTGCCGAGCCTCTTCGGTCTCTCTTGTCCATCAAGTCTGATCTAGAGGTAATTGTCGATTTCGGCTCAACCAAGGTCTTCGATGCAGATGCGTACGTAGGTTGCATCATCGCTGAAAAAACCGATGGTCGAGGAATAAGAAATGAGCCGGTGCGTGTTATAAGAGTACAGTCACTTGAACCAGACTATATGACCGCAGAACTTTTCTCCGCTGAAGAGCGTGATGTTGTACTTGAGGGCGGCACGCTCAAATCTTACAACGCACGCCAGCCGGGTAAGTCGCCGTGGTCGTTACTATCTGTATCTGAACAACGTAATCGCATCGCGATGGACGAAATCTCTATCCGATTAGATTCGATTGCGACCGTTGCGCAGGGAATTCGAACGGGTGCCAATGACTTATTCATCCTCGATGTTGAAGAAGACGACGGGACCGCTCTAGCTAGGGTTAGAAACGGTCTGGGTGAAAGTTGGTTTATTGAGCGTGATGTTCTGGAGCCTGTAGTGTTTGGTACAGAACTGCAAAGGTATTCTCTAACAACACCTTCACGTCGGCTCCTCTATCCGTATCGAAACAATGTTGCGCTAACAGAAACTGAACTGAAGGAAAGATATCCCAGGACTTACGAATACTTATTCGCTTATCGGGAGCTTTTATCCGCCCGTTCAAGTTTGAAGGGAACAGGTTCAAACTATTACGAGCTGATACGGCCACGCGACGAACGATGGATACGATGCCCAAAACTGCTTATCCGCGACCTTGCACCGGCGACAGCGTTTGCTGTTGATATACGCGGAACAGCATTTATTGTCAGCGGCACTGCTGTAGTTCCCGCTGATCCGGAATTATGCCTCCCCCTGTGTGCTTATCTGAATAGCAGAGTGGTCAATTCTTTGATTAGACAACAAACACCTTCGTTTCGTGGAGATTTTCAGAAATTTGAACCAGGAGTGCTTTCCGCTATTCCCGTTCTCGCCCCTATCTCAGAAGATGAGGCAGTCGCTGCCCAGCTTCGCGAGTTGGCGACAAAACGTATGTCCTGCCCAGAAGGAAGCGCGGATGCGAAATCGATCGAAGACGAAATTGATCGTTTCTTGGTGGGGATCGCCTCGTCATTGGGAGCTGATTTGGTGTTCTGATGCCTGTTTTTGCAATTGAAGGAATTGAACTCGACCTTCCAAGGAACCTCGCGATCCTAGATACTAATATATTGATTGCTCTCGCTTTGCCAGACGATGAGTTTCATGCCGAAGTCGAGCAATTTTTTGAGGATCAGGATCAATTCATATTCGGGGTGCCCTCACCCGTGATCGTTGAGGCTTGCAGTTTTATAATTGGGGCAAGAAAGCGGCACGATCTCGCGCTGAAGCTCTTGCAGTGGCTGCTGACGCCGGGAAGCGGAGTAATCTTACTGCCAGCGCCACACGGCCCAGCCGAACGCGACGTGCAAGCTTTTCTAAGTGCCGACTCAGCTTGGATGACAAAGCACAGTTTAGACTATGTTGACGCCTACGTGATGCAAATGGCAGACGTGGTGACCAAAAGCTGCCAGTACAGTCCGGGCTTGCTTATTATTACGAACGACATGAAGGACTATTGGCGCTGTTGGCAGCAAGGTTATGCATTCAGCGTTTACGATATAACTCAGCGGGAAGTGATCGACTTTTCCTGAGAATTTGAGGTCACCCAAAATAGCAGAAGTGAACAATTGGCATTGTCGTGCAGAGTCGGCCACTTGTAGGAACGCAGCGGGGAGCAATTCCAATAAAGACCTGCAAGATGCATTCTCATACGTTGACACCGGGACCCATACCGAAGCATAATCTCCTGAGCGGACAGTTCTCGGGCCTTTCGGCCCTCAAATCCATTTTGCATTGGAGAACCGCATGTCCGACGGGCAATCAAACCTCGTTTCGCTCGATAGCTACTTAACGCTCAAAGAAGTGACCATGAATATCAAGGTAGCGACTTCCACTCTTTATCGCTGGATCGCCGACGGCAAGTTTCCGAAGCCAGTCCGACTCGGCGAGAATTGCGTGCGTTGGCGCGTCGCTGACATGAAAGCTTGGCAAGACAGTCGCCACACCGTCGAGCCAGTCAAAAAAGCAGGCTGAAATTTGAATAAAATTTGCGGGTATGAATACGGGTATCTACGGATAATGCTACGTACAAAAGGCCGATGAATTAGGCCCTTTGAACGTCTAATGTGACGGACACCCCATCTGCCAGTCTTACAAGTGACTTTCGTACGCACTCATCATCGTAATATAGTTCTAAGGCTGTCTTCGCAGCTTGCTTGCTATGTGCCGCTGCAAGTGCAGAAATCCCGTTATATGTTGTAATGAAGCATTGGCGACATATGCCAGTGCCATTATAAGGTCCGAGAACGACGATTCTTGAAAGGCCTACCTATGTGGATGGAAGTGACAGCGGTCAGCAACAATCAAAAGTTTGCGATCAATTTTGACCATGTTACGCAGATTTCTCCCCTGTCCCAAGGCACGCTGATCATGCGCGCGGGAAATGAACGCGTTCAGGTTATGGAAAGCTATGACTACATCGTCGCTCGCCTTCATGCGGCCGCGACGAAGTAATTCAAACACCTGCGAAAACGGCAATCAGTGCGGCAAACGCAGGGACTGCCTGGATGAACAGTATCTTTCTGCTCGCAGTCGCAGCGCCGAAAACGCCAGCCACCAGAATGCAGCCCAAAAAGAAAATCGCAACGCTTCTTTGCCCGTCGCCCTGCGATAGTGCGAAGATCAGACCCGCGGCAAGAAATCCATTATAGAGCCCCTGATTGGCGGCAAGAACTTTGCTCGACTCTGCAAATTCCGGCGAAAGCCTGAAGGCCTTGCGTCCTGCCGGTTTGGTCCAAAGCACCATCTGCAGAACGAGAATGTAGGCGTGTAAAGCAGCGATCAAAACAATCAGAACATTGGCAATCAATTTCGGCCTCCCCCATAGGTTTAGCCTCCTCGATAGCATTGAAACCCCGGGTCGCGGAAGCAGCTTCAATGCTTCCGCGCCGGATATGGTTTACGGCTTCAACAGAACTTTTCCCGCTTTGCCAGGCGTGAGGGACGCTTTGACAGCAGCCGATATGTCCGCAAGATCATAAACGCCGTCTACCGGCAGCGTGATGGTCTTGTTGTCAACGAGCGTGATCAATTCGCCCATCAGTCGGCGTCTGTCGTCGGGAGAAAGGGCAGCGATTGCCTTCGATCCCCAGAAACCTTTGATGGTCAGTTGCTTGAAGATAACCGGCCCGGATGAAATCTCCATGGGCTCGCCCGTCATTGAGCCGAAGGAAACGAGCAATCCATCATCGCTAAGCAGTTCAGCAATGTCATTGCTGGCAACGCCGCCGATGGAATCTACGCCTGCGCGAATGGGCTGATCTCCAGCCAGGTCCCGCACCTTTTGCTTCCAGTCGTCTGCGGCGGTCGAGACACCATTGATAATGCCCAACGCCGCCAGCTCTTCAACACCCGCATCACGACGAACAAGGTTTATCGCATGAATGCCCCTCGCCTGCGCGACCATTGCAACGGCCTTGCCCACTGCGCCATTGGCAGTATTTTGCACGAACCAGTCATTCGGCTTCACACCAAGATATTCCAGCAACGTCAGTGCGCTGAACGGCATAGCGATCAGCTGCGCTGCGGCTTCGTCTGAAATCGAATCAGGCACGGGAACGACGCCCGATGCTGGTGCGAGAAAATACTCGGCCCATGAACCATGAACGCCTGCCGCTGCTACCCTTTTTCCGAGCAATGAGGCGTCTGCCCCTTCGCCCAGTTCGTCGACTATGCCGACGGCCTCGCTGCCACCAATTGCACCAGGCAAAGGCGGCTTATATCCATAATTGCCGCGCACTGTCCAAATGTCGTGATTATGGATGGGTGACAAAAGCATGCGAATGCGCAGCTCTCCCTTGCCCGGCTGGGGAATTGGAGCATCTCCAAGTTTCAGCACGTCCTGCGGTTCACCAAAAATGTCGTGCATTGCACTGCGCATATAATTTTCCTTCTAATAAATGAACTGCGCGCCAACCTTGGCGAGCACTGTGGCATTGCTGTGAACCAGAGGCCAAATACGGGCGAAAAAACGAAAAAGCCGACCAACTGGCCGGCTCTTGTGTCACTTAAAAAGCTGTAAGTCTTATTGGCAGACGCGGAGGCTTTCCATGTGCCAGCCACCATCATAGGCATTGCGGACCTGCCTGTCTTCAAACCAGCAGCGCGGCGGAGGCGGTGGTGGTGGCTCGACATAACGGGGGCCATTACCGCCCGCCAACGCGCCACCGATGATGCCGCCCAGAACACCAGCAGCGATGCCGCCAGCAATGAACCGGCCATTATCACGGTCCCGATGCCTGCGCGGAGGGTCGCGATAAGGGCGGGGCGGCGGGCCACGGCGGTCGTATCGAGGACCACCGTCATAATAACGGGGACCACCATCATAATATTGTGCGGATGCGGTTTGCGCGCTTGTCAGAACGGCGCCACTGGCGATGATTGCAGCGAGTGCTGTGAGAACAATCTTTTTCATTGCAGGCTTCTCCATGTGAGCCGAACCGTTCTCGGGTACCGTCTCAATATGATCTGAAAATGGCATGGCAGTGATGAACAAGTCCTGAATGGATAAATATTCTGAAATCATATAGCCGCCGCATACGCAGGCGTACCGTTAGCCAGCACACTGACCTTTCGCGCTGTACGGGATGCGGGTATGGGGTGATTGCTTCCTCCACGGGAGGAGCTCCCAAGTCCTGAAAGCCAATCAGGCAATACCTTGGCCCCGCCTTTTGGTGGGGCTTTTTTTATGTCCATGGTGAGCTTGTGTAGCATTGCTGTTGCAGCTGTTAGTGGGAGACCTCAACAGGCGTGACTTCGACTTCAACGGTGCTCCCGGAATGGCTGTCGCGAGGATACTGGTTCAAGAGATCTTCGAAAAGCTCGATCACAGCCGCAGGCATATTGCGCGAAAAATCATCGAATAAAACGTTGGCGCGGTCCCAGGCGTAGATCGCCAGAAGCGTGAGAACGAGCAGAAGAAGCCAGGGCCAGATTGGCTTGCGGCGGGAATGCCTCTCGCCGTTCTTGTCAATCATATCGGACATGGGGCTTCTCCAGATGAACGCTCAGCGTCTTCCATATCGCGGCTCGCCGCCAGGGGCATAAGCAGCTTTTTGTGAGAATCGAAATATATTGCCGCATTGAGCGCAGCGTATCATGAATTCCGCTGGATTGCCCGAGGGCCGTTCCGCGCGAAAGCCTGCGGGCATCTCATCAATCCGAAAATCGACATTCGGATTCTGCTTCTCATCTATTTCAGATACTTCAGCAAAGCCGGAGTGGCCGCACTTTGAGCATTCGAGTTTGCGGGAATATCGGTCGCGCGAAGCCATGGAGAATCCTTTGTTTCGCGACAGGTAGCAATGCAGCGACGGCAGTTCAATACTCTCCGCGCTCCCTCCCGGGCTTCCGCAGGCTCAGGCCAAAAGAGATGTCACCTGATCGCAACGCCCGATGCTGTGCCGCTCTCGATCACGAGCCGCATTTTATCAGGTTAAGTTACCATTCATAAACCACTTGGTAACGCCATCGCACTAGTGTTGCGAGATGAAATGTCTGGCGGGGCGTGTCGGACGGAACAGTGGCATGCGATTAAAGAGTTCAACCGTGTTCAAAAATGTATCTGAGTTATTTGGTAAGACGGTCAAGGCTGGGTCTTTCGTGAAGGTTTTCATGTTTGCGATAGCTATGGCAACAGCAACAACTGCTACCACGCAGGTTGCGAAAGCTGATCCCAAATATGCAGGCATCGTTCTCGATGCCAAAACAGGCAAGGTTCTGTACGGCGAAGATCCAGATGGCCTGCGTTATCCAGCTTCCCTCACAAAAATGATGACACTGTATCTGACGTTTGAGGCGTTGAATTCCGGTCGCATATCGCTGGACTCCAAAGTGCCAGTTTCTGCCAATGCAGCGAAAGAGCCTCCATCCAAGCTCGGCGTTCGCGCAGGTGGAAGTGTTACGGTTGAGCAGGCAATTCTCGCGCTGGTCACGCGTTCTGCAAACGATATCGCCACAGCACTCGGCGAATATATTGGCGGCAGCGAAGAGCGTTTCGGTCGCATCATGACGGCCAAGGCCCGTGCGCTTGGCATGACACGCACCACATATCGCAATGCCCACGGCCTGCCGAACACGGCACAAATGACTACGGCCCGCGACCAGGCACGCCTTAGCGTTGCCTTGCGTCAGCACTTCCCGCAATATTACGGCTACTTCAACACCCGCACATTCACTTTCGGTAAGCAGGTCATCGGAAACCACAACCGCCTCGTTGGTACCGTTCGTGGCGTTGATGGCATCAAGACCGGCTACACCCGCGCTGCTGGAAGCAACCTTGCAACTTCCGCTCAACTGGATGGACGCTCCATCGTTGCGGTCGTGCTGGGTGGTCGCTCAAGCGCCGCTCGTGATGCGACAATGCGCAAGTTGGTTGCGGAATACCTGCCAAAGGCCTCCCGCTCCGGCACAAGCAACCTGATTGCAGCAACGCCTTCTGCGCCTATTGAAGAGCCCGTTTCTGTCGCAACCGCAAACACAGCGTCCGGCCTTCCAAACGCTGGCCCGCTTCCACAGGCACGCTACGCAGATGAAACACCCGTAACCGCATTCGCACCAGCACCTGCAAATGCAGCCGTTGCAGCCATGGACATGGCAACGCGTGCCAAGACACCTGCCCGCCCAGCTCCACCTGTGGATATGAGACCAGATCGTTCGCTGGTTACGAACTCGACCAAGGTCGACAATATCGTGACTGCCTCGACCACGCCTGTTCCGGCTGTTTCCAGAGATGCAGGCTGGGTCATTCAGATCGGCGCATCTCCAGATGAAGGCTCTGCGCGCAACCTGCTTCAGGCAGCGCAGGATAAGGGCGGCAGCCTGCTTCGTAGCGCAACGCCATTCACCGTGGCCTTCACGAAGGATGGCTCACAGATGTACCGCGCGCGCTTCGGCGGCTTCGATGGCCAGAATGATGCGGTCAATGCATGCAACACATTGAAAAAGAAAGGCATCAGCTGCTGGGCGTCTCTCCAGTAAGCAGCAGATGGTATCAGCGACCGGTGATGTCATGACGAACGAGATTACCGGTTCCACTCCTCGAATTGTATTGAGTAACGAGGGTTTCCAAATGGCAATCAACGAAAACTATTCGGACATTGCGGCAGGCAAAGGCAGACAGCAAAGTCTTTCCGTGCTGCACCCAATCCACGAGGCGGCAATGCGAATTGCCGATCTCGGCCTCAACAAATCGCGTCACAAGACCCGCGATCTTGTTAACCTGCTCCTTTGCCACGGCGCCCGCGCCTGGCGCAGTAACCAGCCGGAAGCAAAGATCCATCTTCATATCATGTCAAAATCTGGCCGCGGTGCGATTCATCTGCGTCTGAGATAAGACCTCCATCACAAACAAAAGCCCTGCGAAACGATGTTTCGCAGGGCTTTCTTGTATCTTATGTCAGAGATGAGTTGCGGCGAGCCCAACCAAAGGCACGCCGCATCTACTTACTTATACGCCTTCGCCATCACCCTCAGGTGCTGCGGCGACTTCGGTCTCAATGCCATCAACCTCAGCCTCGCCATCATCTTCGCCTTCTGGCTCGTTGATGCGTTCGACGGAAACAACCTTCTCATCCTTGGCAGTTGAGAAGATGGTAACGCCCTTGGTCGCGCGGCTGGCGAAGCGAATACCGTTGACGGGCACACGGATCAGCTGCCCTCCATCGGACACAAGCATGATCTGGTCGCTGTCATCAACAGGGAAGGCTGCGACGAGTTCACCGATCTCCGCCGTCTTGGACGTATCGGTGGCACGAATGCCCTTGCCGCCACGGCCCGACGTACGGAAGTCATAGGAAGAAGACCGCTTGCCAAATCCCTTTTCAGAAACCGTCAGAACAAACTGCTCTTTCGACTTCAGGAACTGATAGCGCTCTTCGGTCAGATGACCTTCTTCAGTTACCTCTTCACCAACAAGCGCAATTTCTTCAACATCGGTCTCGCCGGTCAGTGCACGACGCTCAGCAGCGGCACGCTTGAGATAAGCTGCACGCTCCCATGGCTCGGCATTGACATGACTTACGATCGTCATGGAAATGATGCGGTCGCCCTCGCCCATATTGATGCCACGAACGCCAACCGAGTTACGGCCAGCAAAGACGCGAACGTCATCAACAGGGAAGCGGATGCACTGCCCGAGCGCAGTTGTCAGCAGAACGTCGTCGCCAACCACCTCACCAAGCGCATCTGGGCCTGTGCATGTCTCGACGGAGAGGATTTCATCACCCTCTTCATCCAGCTTCATCGCAATCTTACCGTTGCGGTTCACCTGAACGAAGTCAGACAGCTTGTTACGGCGCACTGTTCCACGCGTCGTGGAGAACATAACGTCCAGTGTGTCCCACGTTGTCTCGTCTTCTGGCAACGGCATAATGGTCGTAATGCGCTCGCCAGGCTCCAGCGGCAGCATGTTGATGAGCGCCTTGCCCTTGGACTGTGGTGTGCCAATCGGCAAGCGCCAGACTTTTTCCTTGTACACGATACCGCGTGACGAGAAGAACAGAACAGGCGTGTGCGTATTGGCAACAAACAAGCGGTTGACGAAATCTGCATCACGCGTAGCCATGCCGGACCGGCCTTTGCCACCGCGGCGCTGCGCCTTGTAAGTCGTCAAAGGTACGCGCTTGATGTAACCAAGGTGCGAAACGGTAACGACCATGTCTTCACGGGCGATGAGGTCTTCATCGTCCATGTCAGGGCCACCTTCCACGATGACGCTTCGGCGTGGGGTGCCGAATTCGTCGCGTACCGCCGCAAGCTCGTCCTTGACGATCTGCTGGATACGAATGCGGGAAGACAGAATATCAAGATATTCGCTGATCTCAGCGCCGATCTTGTTCAACTCATCGCTGATTTCATCACGACCCAGCGCAGTCAGGCGGGCAAGACGCAGCTCGAGAATGGCGCGTGCCTGCTCTTCCGACAGGTTGTAGGTCAGATCTTCATTGATGCGGTGGCGCGGATCGTCGATCAGAAGGATCAGGCTTTCAACGTCCGACGCTGGCCAACGGCGCGTCATCAATTGCTCGCGGGCAGTTGCTGGATCAGGCGCCTGACGGATGACGCGAATGACTTCATCGATGTTGGCAACCGCAATAGCCAGACCGACCAGCACATGCGCGCGATCACGGGCCTTGCGCAGAAGATACTTGGTGCGGCGGCTGACGACTTCCTCACGGAAGGACACGAAAGCGCGCAGCATATCCAGAAGCGTCATCTGCTCCGGCTTGCCGCCGTTCAGCGCAACCATGTTGCAACCGAATGAGGTCTGCAAAGGCGTGTAGCGATAAAGCTGGTTCAAAATGACTTCAGCATTGGCATCGCGCTTCAGCTCGACCACAACGCGGTAGCCCTGACGGTCAGATTCGTCACGAAGGTCCGAAATGCCCTCGATGCGCTTGTCCTTGACCAGCTCAGCCATCTTTTCGATCATCGACGACTTGTTCACCTGGAAGGGAACTTCGGTGATGATGATCTGCTCGCGGTCTCCACGCATCGGCTCGATGGTGGCGCGTCCGCGCATGATCACGGAGCCCCGACCGGTCTCATAGGCCGAACGGATTCCGGAGCGGCCGAGAATGAATGCGCCTGTTGGGAAGTCAGGGCCCGGGATGATCTGCATCAATTCTGGCAGTTCGATTTCCGGGTTGTCGATCAGCGCGATAGAACCATCGATGACTTCGGACAAGTTGTGCGGCGGAATGTTGGTGGCCATGCCGACCGCGATGCCGCCCGCGCCGTTGACCAGCAAGTTGGGAAATCTCGCGGGCATGACGACCGGCTCAGACAGTGTGCCGTCATAGTTATCGCGGAAATCGACTGTTTCCTTGTCCAGGTCGTCGAGGATCGAGTGCGCGGCCTTCTGCAAGCGGCACTCGGTGTAGCGTTCAGCCGCTGGCGGATCGCCATCGATGGAGCCGAAGTTGCCCTGGCCGTCGATCAATGGCAGTCGCAGGGACCAATCCTGCGCCATGCGCGCCAAAGCGTCGTAAATCGCCGAGTTGCCATGCGGGTGGTATTTACCCATCACGTCACCGGTGACGCGGGCGCATTTAACGTATTTCTTGTTCCAGTCGATGCCGAGTTCGGACATGCCGTAAAGGATACGGCGATGAACGGGCTTCAGTCCGTCACGAACGTCTGGAAGTGCACGGCTGACGATAACGCTCATGGCGTAATCGAGATACGACCGCTGCATTTCCTCCATGATGGAAATAGGCTCAATACCTGGCGGAAGCTTTCCGCCGCCTGGGGGGCTCTGGTCAGTCAAATCGGATCACATTCTATGTTAAGAATCGGATGGATTTTTATAGCGGAAACAGCGCTAAAGCGCCAATTTCCAGCCGGGTTATGAACAGTCTTTTACGTCATTTGCAAGACGATGCACAGTTTTCTCCCTACCATCAAGGAAATCTCTGTTTAGAGGGTTTTAAACACGCCAAGACTTACCTACCATTGCGACACATCGATCCTGAAACGGGCCACAATCCCGCAATTCAAGGGCGCCAGACGGGGATATCATGGCAAGCACCGAACTTCTCATCAATGCGTTGACGACAATGCTCGTCACGCTGGATCCTCCGGGCCTCGCCCCGGTGTTTCTTGCCCTCACAGTTGGCATGACACGGGCGCAACGCGGTCAGGTGGCTCTCAGAGGCTCGATCATCGCCTTTGCCATCCTTGCGGCATTTGCGCTTTTCGGAGCATCCATTCTGGAGCTTCTGGGCATATCACTCGGTGCCTTCCGCATCTCGGGCGGCTTGCTGCTGTTCTGGATCTCGTTTGAAATGATCTTCGAGAAGCGTCAGGAGCGTAAGGAAAAGACGTCGGAAATGGCTATCACGCTGGACCACATCCAGAACATCGCGGTGTTCCCGCTCGCAATACCCCTAATCGCCGGTCCGGGCGCCATATCAGCCACGGTGTTGATATCCGGCTCCATGCAGACGACCTTCGACAAGATCATCTTCATTCTGCTGCTGGCCTTCAGCATGCTGCTGGTGTTCCTGGCGCTGCTGGCCGCTGACAGGCTGGATCGCTTTCTGGGCAACACAGGACGAGCCATCCTCACCCGCCTGCTCGGCGTGCTTCTGGCTGCCCTCTCGGTTCAGTTCGTGGTGGACGGCGTGAAATCCGTGATAGCGTCCTGACGCCAAGGAAATATCGTCATGCAATGGGCCGGGGCTATCTGCAACGCCGTTGCGTTGACAGCCACCCGTGGGCCTCACTCAATTTGAGGTCGTTAGTCTGAAAAAGCTTGCCGAAACGCCGTTTAACGGTTCATCAGCAAGCCAGACTGCAAATTTGATGGAGGTGGTCCAACGAAGGCCGCCCACCTTTAATCTGCACGCTTGGCCTTCAAAATCCGCTTCCACACTGTGCCGCCCAAATAGCGGTTGAACACGAGGAAGTAAGCAACCAACAGAGCCATCATGATTACCGCAGGCATGCCCTGCAGGCTGAACCCGTTTTCTGTGCGTCCACCAAAGACGAGCGCGACGAGATAGCCGAAAAGCCAGAACGCCGTGAAAAAATCCAGTATGGCAGCAAGGACGATCCGCCAGGTTGAGGGCTGGCGGTTCGGATTGATCGGATCAGTCATTAGTCCCCCAATAATCGTTCAGACATCAAAATGGGATGTCATCGTCCATATCGTTGTTGAAGTTGCCAGCCGGCTGGCCACCACGAGACGAACCGCCGCGAGAGGGAGAGGATGATGGCATATCGTTGCCACCGCCGTAGTTTCCGCCGCCGCCGAAATCGTCTCCGCCACGGCTTCCACCACCGCCGCCTTCACCGCGACCGTCCAGCATCGTCAATGTCGAGTTGAAGCCCTGCAGAACGATTTCCGTCGAATAGCGGTCGTTACCGGTCTGGTCCTGCCATTTGCGGGTCTGAAGCGCACCTTCGATGTAAAGCTTGGCGCCCTTTTTCACATACTGCTCAATGACCTTGCAAAGACCTTCGTTGAACACGACGACAGTGTGCCATTCAGTCTTTTCTTTGCGCTCACCGGAGTTGCGATCGCGCCAGCTTTCGGACGTCGCAATGCGCAAATTCGCAATAGGGCGACCGTCCTGCGTGCGGCGAATTTCAGGATCAGCACCGACGTTCCCGAGCAAAATTACCTTGTTTACGCTGCCAGCCATCTTCTCATCCTGTCTGCCAACCCTCATGGTCAGCATTTATCCTGTTCAAAATTTAAACGCACCATAGACCATCGTTTAGGCCCGTGGGCATTGGATGGAACAACAATCCACAAGGAATGTTCTCTCACCTGTGAAACCCTTGCCAATCGTTCTTATTTTGTTCTATTAAGGCAGATCAATCGAGTCAAGTGGACGGAAAAGCGTATCTGAAAAGCTTAACATACCTCGACACGCCGTCTGCCATCATTACATAAGAACCGACGCCTCCCAACGAGTATTCCGAGCCTTCTCATGAGTGAATTAAAGACGATTTCGATCCGTGGTGCCCGCGAGCATAATCTCAAGGGCATAGACCTCGATTTGCCGCGCAACAAGCTGATCGTCATGACCGGCCTTTCGGGCTCTGGAAAATCCTCGCTTGCTTTCGATACGATCTATGCCGAAGGGCAGCGTCGTTATGTCGAAAGCCTATCTGCCTATGCGCGGCAATTTCTGGAAATGATGCAGAAGCCGGATGTGGATCAGATCGAGGGTCTCTCCCCGGCCATTTCCATTGAGCAGAAGACGACATCGCGCAACCCGCGCTCGACTGTTGGCACTGTCACTGAGATTTACGACTATATGCGCCTTCTGTTTGCGCGCGTTGGCGTTCCCTATTCTCCCGCAACCGGTCTGCCAATCGAAAGCCAGACAGTCAGCCAAATGGTTGACCGCGTCCTCGCATTCGAAGAAGGCACGCGTCTCTATATCCTCGCTCCCATCATTCGCGGACGTAAAGGGGAGTACAAGAAAGAGCTGGCGGACCTGATGAAAAAGGGTTTCCAGCGCGTAAAGGTCGATGGTCAGTTCTACGAGATTGCTGACGTCCCTGCCCTCGATAAGAAATACAAGCACGATATCGACGTGGTGGTGGACCGTGCCGTGGTTCGCCCCGATATGGCATCGCGTCTTGCAGACAGCATCGAGACATGCCTGAAACTCGCCGATGGATTGGCTGTCGCCGAATTCGCCGACAAGCCCCTCCCCCCTGAGGAAACCTCGGCCGGCGGCTCAGCCAACAAGTCGCTCAACGAAACCCACGAGCGCGTGCTATTTTCGGAAAAATTTGCCTGCCCCGTATCGGGTTTCACAATACCGGAAATCGAACCGCGCCTCTTCTCGTTCAACAATCCCTTCGGTGCCTGCCCAACTTGCGATGGCTTGGGCTCGCAACAGAAGGTGGACGTTGCGCTGATCGTGCCCGAACCCGAGCGCACTCTGAAGGATGGCGCTGTCGCACCTTGGGCAAAATCATCGTCGCCCTATTATAATCAGACGCTTGAAGCGCTTGGAAAAGCCTTTGGTTTCAAGCTTTCGAGCCGTTGGAACCAACTGACCGATGCTGCCAAGAAAGCCATTTTGCAGGGCACCGACGACAAGATCGAATTCGAGTATCAGGATGGTGCCCGCTCCTACAAGACCGTGAAGAATTTCGAGGGCATCGTGCCCAATCTCGAGCGTCGCTGGAAGGAAACGGATAGTGCCTGGGCCCGTGAGGAAATCGAGCGCTATATGTCGGCGGCTCCCTGCCCTGCCTGCGCAGGTTACCGCCTCAAGCCCGAGGCATTGGCCGTGAAGATCAACAAGATGCACATCGGCCAGGTTACGCAGATGTCGATCAAGCTGGCGCGCGACTGGTTTGAGGTTTTGCCCGAATCTCTCAACGCCAAGCAGAACGAGATCGCCGTCCGCATTCTCAAGGAAATCCGCGAGCGTCTGCGCTTCCTCAACGATGTGGGTCTGGATTATCTCAGCCTGTCGCGAAATTCAGGCACGCTCTCCGGTGGCGAAAGCCAGCGTATCCGGCTTGCTTCGCAGATTGGTTCAGGTTTGACGGGCGTTCTCTATGTGCTCGACGAGCCATCGATTGGCTTGCACCAGCGTGACAATGCCCGCCTTCTCGAAACGCTGAAGCACCTTCGTGATATCGGCAACACCGTCATTGTCGTGGAGCATGACGAAGACGCGATCATGACCGCAGACTATGTGGTCGATATCGGCCCCGCAGCTGGCATCCATGGCGGTGAGGTGATCGCCGAGGGAACGCCGCAACAGGTGATGGACAATCCGAAATCACTGACGGGCAAATACCTCTCCGGCGAGTTGGGTGTGGCAGTTCCTGCGGAACGTCGCAAACCCAAGAAGGGTAAGGAGATCAAGGTTGTTGGCGCACGGGGCAACAACCTGAAGAACGTCACTGCGTCGGTTCCCCTCGGTGTCTTCACAGCGGTGACAGGTGTTTCCGGTGGCGGCAAATCGACGTTCCTGATTGAAACGCTCTATAAGGCCGCTGCCCGTCGGGTTATGGGCGCGCGCGAAATACCGGCGGACCATGACCGGATCGATGGGTTCGAGTTCATCGACAAGGTCATCGATATCGACCAGTCGCCCATCGGTCGGACGCCGCGCTCCAACCCGGCCACCTATACCGGTGCCTTTACGCCGATCCGGGACTGGTTCTCAGGCCTGCCAGAAGCGAAGGCCCGCGGTTATGCGCCCGGTCGCTTTTCCTTCAACGTCAAGGGCGGTCGCTGCGAAGCATGCCAGGGTGATGGCGTGATCAAGATCGAGATGCACTTCCTGCCGGATGTCTATGTCACCTGCGATGTATGTCACGGAAAGCGCTACAACCGCGAAACACTCGATGTAACATTCAAGGGCAAGTCCATCGCAGACGTGTTGGATATGACGGTCGAAGAGGGAGTCGAATTCTTTGCAGCAGTACCTGCTGTACGGGACAAGTTGCAATCGCTCTTTGAGGTCGGCCTTGGCTATATCAAAGTCGGCCAGCAGGCGAACACGCTTTCAGGCGGCGAGGCCCAGCGCGTGAAGCTTGCGAAGGAATTGTCGAAGCGCTCCACAGGTCGCACGCTCTATATCCTCGATGAGCCGACGACGGGTCTGCATTTCCACGACGTGGAAAAGCTCCTGGAAATGCTGCATGAACTGGTCAATCAGGGCAACTCCGTCGTCGTGATCGAGCACAATCTTGAAGTCATCAAGACGGCGGACTGGGTTATCGATATCGGCCCAGAAGGCGGCACTGGCGGTGGCGAGGTCGTTGCTGCGGGCACGCCGGAGCAGATCGTCAAGGAAAAGCGCTCCTATACCGGGCACTTCCTGAAAGAACTGCTGGAACGCCGTCCAGAGAAGAAAATACAAGCGGCCGAGTGATCAGGCTACCGAGGGCATAGGATGAGCAAGACAGGGACGATCCGTACGGGCATTGGCGGCTGGACGTTTGAGCCTTGGGAGGGCAAGTTCTATCCAGACAAGCTGGTCAAACGGCGACAGCTGGAACATGCCAGCCGTCATCTGACCGCCATCGAAGTCAACGGCACCTATTATGGCAGTCAAAAACCTGAAACCTTTGCCAAATGGGCATCCGAAGTGCCGGATGGTTTCATATTTTCGCTGAAGGCCAGCCGCTACGTCACCAACCGAAAGGTGCTTGCGGAAGCCGGTGACTCCATGACGAAGTTCCTGACACAGGGTTTGACGGAGCTTGGCGATCACCTCGGCCCGATCCTGTGGCAGTTTGCACCTACGAAAAAATTCGAGCCCGATGACTTTGCGGCGTTCCTCGCGCTTCTGCCTGAAAAACAGGACGGACTGATGCTTCAGCACGTTGTCGAGGTCCGTCATCCCAGTTTCCAGGTACCGGAATTCATCCAGTTGCTGAACAAGCACAAGGTGGCCGTGGTCTGCGCCGACCACCACGACTATCCGATGCTGCCGGATGTTACAGCGGATTTCGTCTATTGCCGGCTGCAAAAAGGCGAAGACGATATCGAGACCTGCTATCCTGAAAAGGACGTCGAAGCCTGGGCTAAACGACTTCAGACTTACGCAGAGGGCAGCGCCCCTGATGATCTTCCATTGATCGCAGCCGATTTGCAGCCTGAGAAAAAGCCACGCGATGTGTTTGCCTTCTTCATTTCAGGCGGCAAGGTCAACGCGCCCGAAGGCGCGCAGCTTTTGCAGACGCTTGTCTAGCGCTCGGCGGTTAAACGGCGGCATCCAATGAACTCGCATCGAAATTGATCGCGGCAAAAGCGTTCGCGATCACTTCCGATCCGGCACCCGGGCGGGTGGCATCGCTGGATAGGATCTGTCGGAAGCGGCGCGCGCCCGATATGCCTTGAAAGAGACCGACCATGTGGCGCGTAACATGGTTCACACGCCCACCCTTGGCGACGTAATCATCGGCATAGGCCATCATCTTGTCGCACAACTTCATCCAGTCCGGTGCACGCTCCAGCTCGCCGTAGATACGGTGGTCCACATCAGCGAGAATGGACGTGTTGTGATAGGCAGCCCGACCCAGCATCACGCCGTCGACATGCTTCAAATGCTCGTCGGCTTGATCGAGATCGGTAATGCCGCCATTGATGCCGATGAATAGACCGGGATTGGCCTCCTTCATGCGGTAAACGAGCGGATAGTCCAGCGGCGGCACATCGCGGTTTTCCTTCGGCGAGAGACCTTGCAGCCACGCCTTGCGGGCGTGGATCCAGACGGCATCCGCCCCAGCAGCGACGACGCGGGCGATGAAGTCCGGCAACACAATTTCCGGCTCCTGATCATCCACTCCGATACGGCATTTGACGGTGACCGGCACAGTTGCCACGGCTTTCATCGCCGATACACAACGCGCAACCACTTCAGGCTCACGCATCAGACACGCGCCGAATGTGCCGGATTGTACCCGGTCCGAGGGACAGCCGACGTTGAGATTGATTTCGTCATAGCCATAATCGCTCGCAATCTTCACCGCTTCCGAGAGCTTTGCCGGATCAGAGCCACCTAGCTGCAGGGCAACCGGGTGTTCCTCAGAGTGATAGCCCAGCAATTTGTCGCGCTGACCGTGGATGATCGCGTCAGCCACAATCATCTCGGTATATAGCAGCGCATGGCTGGTCAGTTGCCGATGGAGAAAACGACAGCGCGTGTCCGTCCAATCGATCATCGGGGCAACGGCAAACAGCTTGCCACCGGTCGCGAGAGCTTTTTGATACATGGGGCGTGGAACCTCTTTTGAGGGCTTCTACCGCAATGTCGTCGATAATGCCAGTTTTGAAAGAAACGGATTTATGGCTGGAAATCGGCGCAGAATCGCGGGACAACCATCTCCAGAAATCAGGAGCCGAGCCCATGTCCGCGACCGTCATTCCCGTTCCACCTTACGTTCTTCTGCCCGTTGAGGGCACGGATGAGACATTTCCGGTGCGCCGCGTTTACTGTGTCGGGCGCAATTACGCGGATCACGCCATTGAAATGGGGCACGATCCCTCGCGCGAGCCGCCCTTTTTCTTCCAGAAAAATGCCGACAACCTGCTGCCCGCCGGGCAGGACTTTCCCTATCCTGCCCTGTCGTCCAATGTTCACTACGAGGTCGAGTGCGTTGTTGCACTGAAAAGTGGTGGATCTGATATCGCAGCACAGACGGCCTTGGACCATGTGTGGGGCTATGGCGTGGGCATCGATATGACCCGCCGCGACGTTCAGGATGGGCTTAAGAAAATGGGCCGTTCTTGGGAGGGCGCGAAGGCATTTGAACATTCTGCGCCGATTTCACCATTGGTCCCGGCATCCAAAATCGGCCATCCGGCGAAAGGCGCTGTCTGGCTGGATGTCAATGGCGAGAGGAAACAGACCGGCGACCTTGATCAGATGATCTGGAAAACGGCTGAAATTATCGCAGAGCTTTCAAAGTATTTCACGCTGGCGGCTGGGGATGTCATCATGACAGGTACACCGGCAGGTGTCGGTGCGATTGTCCGTGGCGATCACATCGTCTGCGGCGTCGATGGTGTCGGAACACTGTCCGTCAAAGTCATCTGAACAGAGGGGGTGAACATGCCGATATACAGGCTAGGCGAACGCATACCGCAACTCCCTGCCCCGGACCGTTACTGGGTCGCGCCCGATGCCAATGTTATCGGGTCCGTCACGCTGGGGGAAAATGTCGGCATCTGGTTCGGCGCAACACTTCGCGGTGACAATGAGCCGATTACGGTTGGCCGTGGCAGCAACATTCAGGAAGGCACCATGGTGCACGCCGATGCGGGCTTTCCGGCCACGATTGGTGAGGATTGCACAATCGGCCACCACGCCATAATCCACGGCTGCACGATTGGAGACGGTTCACTTATTGGCATGGGCGCTACAGTGCTGAACGGCGCTAAAATTGGCAAAAATTGCCTTGTTGGCGCCAATGCACTTGTCACGGAAGGCAAGGAGTTTCCTGACAACTCGCTAATCGTCGGCTCTCCGGCGCGCGCCATCCGCACCCTTGATGACAAAGCCATTGCTGCGTTGAAAACATCAGCCGAAAACTACGTCAAAAACTGGCAGAGTTTCGCCAGGGACTTGAGACCGCTTTAAGCGGCGCAGCTTTCACAAAGGCCACGAATTTCAATCGTCGTCTTTTCCGCCTTGAACTTCTTGTTTTTGGCCCAGTCACCCAGACGATGGTCCATTTCGTGGTCATGAAATTCCGTGACCTGGCCGCAGGCGTTGCAGATGGCGAAGGCAACGCTGCCATGATGGTGCGTGCAGCAATCTGTTTTCGTGTGAGAACATGCAACGAAGGCATTCAGGCTTTCCAGCCGATGCACCAGACCAAATTCAATCAGTTTTTCAAGTGCTCGATAAACCTGAAGAGGCGCTCGGAAGCCAGCATCACGTAGCTTGTCGAGGATGACATAGGCGCTGAGCGGTGCCTGCGAACGCGAGAGAGCGTCATAGACCAGAGACTGGTTTCGCGTGAGGTTTTGAGTGGTCATAAACGGCCTCCTTGTTCTGCCTTGCGCAACAGCTTTGGCGTGGGCAGAAGACTCAAGATGAAAAGCATGACGGCGGCAACGACAATAGAGGGGCCAGACGGCGTATCATATTGCAGCGAGCCCATGAGCCCGCCAACGACTGCCACAGCGCCGAGAAGCGAAGCAAGCACCGCCATTAATTCCGGGGTGGACGAAAACCGCCGCGCGGTGGCCGCAGGTATGATCAACAGAGAGGTAATCAGCATGATGCCGACGATTTTCATGGCAATGGCAATAACAAGTGCCATCAGGAGCATGAAGAGCAGTTTGGAACGTTCCGGCCGCATGCCCTCCGCTTCCGCCAATTCTGCATTGACAGTCGAGGCCAGCAAAGGCTTCCACAGATATGCGATTGCGAACAGCACCACCACGCCGCCACCCCAGATCAGATAGATATCGGATGTAGAGACGGCCAGAATATCCCCGAACAGAAAGGCCACGAGATCGATGCGGACCCAGGTCATGAAAGCAACGATGACCAGCCCGAACGCAAGCGCGGAATGCGAGAGAATTCCCAGTAGCGCATCGGATGACAGAGCCTGACGCCGCTGCAGAAACAGCAACACCAGCGAGACAAGCGAGGCAACGATAAAGACGCTGAGAATCAGATTGAGTTGAAACAGCAGTGAGAGCGCCACGCCAAGAAGCGCGGAATGCGCCATCGTATCCCCGAAATAGGCCATGCGGCGCCAGACGACGAAGCATCCCAAAGGCCCCGCCATCAAGGCAACACCCACACCGGCCACCATGGCTCTTACGAAGAAGTCATCAAACATGCTTGGCTCCCTCCGCATGGTGATGCGATGCATGACCATGGTCATGATCGTGATCGTTATCGTGGTCATGGTGGTGGCCATCGTCCGGGTGGCAGTGGTCCGTGACGGACCCATCGGCGTGTTGCACGCGCCCATCGGGCAAGTGGGTGTGGTCGTGATCATGGCTGTAAACTGCAAGCCCTCGTCCTGCTACGCCACCGAAGAGGCGCATATATTCCGGGCTTTGGCTTACGGCTTTGGGCGTGCCACGGCAGCAGACATGACCATTGAGGCAAATGACGGAGTCCGTTTCCGCCATGACCAGATGAAGATCGTGCGAAATCAGCAAAACGCCGCAACCAGTCGAGTTTCGAATAGTCTTGATCAGATCGTAAAGTGCGATTTCGCCTGAGAAATCCACGCCCTGCACGGGCTCATCCAGAACCAGCAGATCAGGCTTGCGGGCAATGGCGCGCGCAAGCAAGGCACGCTGAAATTCGCCGCCGGACAAATGCTGCACCTCTGCCTTCGCAAGATGCGCGATACCGGTGGAGGCCAGAGCCGCGTCGATCTCGACGGGTGGCAACTGACCGGTGAGCGTCATCAGCCGGCGCACGGTCAATGGCATGGTCCAATCGACGGAAAGCTTCTGTGGAACGTAGCCAACCCTCAAGCCTGCAATCCGCGAGACCTGCCCTTCATCCGGCTTCAGCACGCCTGTCGCCATTTTGGCCGTGGTGGATTTGCCTGATCCATTCGGGCCGATGAGCGTTACAATCTCTCCTCGGCGCACAGAAAAGTCCACACCCCGAACCAGCCAGCGTCCGCTGCGCTGAATGCCAGCATTGGAAAGAGAGACAAGTTTTCCGTCATCTTTGAGCGGAGAATGAAGCATGTGTTTTTCCGATTGTCGGTGTTGCCTATGGCTATCGCATACGTTATAGCGTTACGCAACATATGTAATAACATAACAATTATATACAACCGGAGTATCCGCATGAAGTCCATCGCCACCCTTCTTTTCGCTTCCGTCGCCATGATCACGTCTTCGAACGCCATGGCCGCGCCGAATGTGGTGGTTTCCATCAAGCCGATCCACTCTCTCGTTGCTGCCGTCATGGCTGGCGTTGGCGAACCGGCGCTGATTGTCGATGGCGGTGCATCTCCGCACACCTACAATCTTAAACCATCCAACGCACGCGCCATCGAAAGTGCCGATGTGGTGTTCTGGGTCGGTGATGGGCTTGAGAAATTCCTTGAAAAGCCGCTGCAGTCTCTTGGTAGCAAGGCAACTGTTGTTGAACTGGACGATGCGAAAGGTCTCGAAAAACTTCCATTCCGCGAAGGCGGCCCGTTCGAAGGTCATGACCATGGCGAGCACGAAGGCCATGACCATGCCGCTGACGACCATGGCAGCCACGAACATGAAGGTCATGATCATGGCGAAGGTGAATTCGATATGCACCTTTGGCTTGATCCCGCCAACGCAAAGGCCATGGCTTTCGAGATCGAAAAGACACTGATCACGGCTGATCCCCAGAACGCGCAGGCCTATCAGCAGAACACAAAGAAGCTGATCGAGGATCTCGATGCGCTGGACAAGGAGATCGTCGCCACGGTTGCGCCGATCAAGGATAAGCCATTCATCGTGTTTCACGATGCCTACCAGTATTTCGAAAATCACTATGGTGTGAAAACCGCTGGCTCGATCACTGTCAGCCCGGAAAGCATTCCAGGCGCGGAGCGCATCAAGCAGATCCATGCCAAGGTGAAAGAGTTGAACGCAACCTGCGTTTTTGCCGAGCCTCAGTTCGAGCCCAAACTGGTCAACGTTGTCATCGAAGGCACCAACGCGAAATCTGCGACGCTGGACCCGGAAGCAGCGACGCTGGAGGCTGGTCCAGATCTCTATTTCAAATTGATGCGCGGCATCGCGACTTCGCTGAAGAACTGCCTTTCTTAACTCAACCGTCTGGGAGGTGGGTGGCTCAGGCCGCCTGCCTCTTTTTTTGACCATCAATGTAATACTATTACAATTTGGAGAACGTCATGACGCGCAAGCTTCCTGTAACGGTTTTGTCGGGATTTCTTGGAGCAGGTAAAACCACGGTCCTCAATCACATCCTCGGCAACCGGGACGGCCTTCGGGTTGCGGTTATCGTCAATGATATGAGCGAAGTGAACATCGATGCCGCATTGATAAGGGATGGCGGCGCCAACCTCTCGCGGACCCAGGAACAGCTTGTCGAAATGACCAATGGCTGCATCTGTTGCACTCTGCGGGATGACTTGCTGAGTGAGGTAAGACAATTGGCGCAGCAGGACAGGTTCGATTACCTTCTCATCGAATCCACAGGCATTGCAGAACCCCTGCCCGTGGCTGCCACCTTCGATTTTCGCGATGAGAACGGGCAGAGCCTCTCTGATGTCGCGCAGCTGGATACGATGGTCACAGTCGTTGATTGCGCCAATCTACTCAAGGATTACGGCTCGTCAGACTTTCTTGCCGATCGTGGAGAAACCGCCGGAGAGGGTGATGAAAGGACGCTGGTTGATCTGCTTGTAGAGCAGATAGAATTCGCCAATGTCGTCATTCTGAACAAGGTTTCCACCGCAACGGAGGCGCAGCAAGACGCGGCCAGAAAAATCATCATCGGGCTCAACCCGGATGCGAAGCTCATTGAAGCGGATTACGGCATGGTCGATACCAGATCCGTGCTTGGTACCGGCCTCTTCAATTTCGCCGAGGCTGAAACGCATCCGCTCTGGTTCAAGGAATTGCACGGCTTCAAGGGGCATATTCCAGAAACCGAGGAATATGGCATTCGTTCATTCGTCTATCGCGCCAGGCGCCCGTTCGATCCAGCCCGCTTTCACGCCTTCATCAATCACGATTGGCCGGGTGTCATCAGGGCCAAGGGCTTTTTCTGGATAGCCACCCGCCCCGATCATGTCGGTGAGATCAGCCAGGCTGGCGCTTTGGTCAAGACGGGAAAAATGGGTCTTTGGTGGACATCGGTGCCCAAAAAGCATTGGCCGGATGATCCCGGTTTTGAACGGATGCTCGCGCCCTATATGGATGCCGTCTGGGGTGATCGCAGACAGGAAATCGTCTTTATCGGAGCGGATCCGATGAGTGAGGCTGGCCTTCGCATGGAGCTGGACGCGTGCCTCGTGGATGAGGTATCGTTCACCCCCGCCGCCTGGCGCCGCCTCTCAGATCCGTTTCCAGACTGGAGCAGGAAAGCATCGTGAAAACGGCAGAGCGCATCTCTACGTTTCGCTGCGAAGCCGTGACGAGTGACGTCGTATTTGACAGTGAATGCGGCCATGGAACGGATCCATGGCCGCAAGACATTGCAAGCGTCGGCTTATCGGCCGGAAAGGCTGATGATCAGGCCATTGCTGGTGTTGATCAAGAGGTACTGGTTGTTAACCCGCACCCAGCGTTGACCACGACCTGGCTCTCTAAGGCTGTGACGGCGATAGTCGCGGCGATCAATCATCTGACGACGTTCCGCCGCAGATAGGCGCTGACCACGATCCCAGCGGTGTTTCTTGATGATGACTTTCTTCGTGGTAACCGTCCGCTCGACCCGGTGGCCGGGGCGATCATCGTGGCGGCTTTGCGCCTGCGCGACCGGAGCGGCAAGAACGGTTGCTGCGATCAGAATGGAGAAAAGCTTTTTCATCTGTGTGCCCTTTCGTGAAGTGATGGGCCGACACTATCGTCACGACAATGAACGGAAACTGAATTAGCGAATTACAATTTGGTAATGCTTGCTGTGCCTTAGCCAAATATTTTAAAGTTTCTGTAGAGGCCACGATGAAAATGGCCGCCCCGGCTATCATCAGGGCGGCCTTGTTTTACTTCGTCAGTTCAGCAGATTTTGCCCATAGATTGATATCAGCATCCTTAGCAAAGACATCGATCTCAGCCAGCTCTTCCGGGGTGAAGTCGGGCTTATCGAGTGCTTTGACGCAGTCCTCGACCTGCTCGGGACGGCTGGCGCCGATCAATGCAGTCGTGATGTGACCGCCGCGCAGAACCCAAGCAATAGCCATCTGTGCCAGCGTCTGGCCCCGTCGTTCAGCAATGGCGTTCAGCCCGCGAATATTCTCGATATTGCGCTCGTTGAGGAAGGCAGGGTTTAGAGACTTGCCCTGGCTCGCTCTGCTCGCGTCCGGCACGCCACCCAGATATTTGGTGGTCAGCATGCCCTGCGCCAATGGCGAGAACACGATGGAGCCGATACCGAGGTCTTCCAGCGTATCGACAAGGCCATCATCCTCGATCCAGCGGTTAATCATGGAATAGCTGGGCTGGTGGATGATGCAGGGTGTTCCCAGCTCTTTAAGAATAGCCGCAGCTTCCCGCGTGCGCTGCGAATTATAGGATGAAATACCGACATAAAGCGCCCTGCCCGAACGCACGATATGATCGAGCGCACCGCAGGTTTCTTCAAGTGGCGTGTCAGGATCAAAACGGTGGGAATAGAAAATATCGACGTAATCCAGCCCCATGCGCTTCAAGCTCTGGTCGCAGGAAGAGATTAGATATTTACGGCTGCCCCATTCGCCATATGGCCCCGGCCACATGTTATAACCGGCCTTTGATGAGATCACCATTTCATCGCGGTAACCGGCGAAATCTGTCCGCAATATCTCTCCGAATGCTGTTTCCGCGCTGCCGGGAGGTGGGCCGTAATTATTGGCAAGATCGAAATGGGTAATCCCGAGATCGAAAGCCTTGCGGCAAATATCCTGCTTGGTCTTGTGTGAGAAATCATTGCCGAAATTGTGCCAGAGGCCGAGCGAAATCGCAGGGAGTTTCAGCCCTGATGCGCCACAATGATTGTATTTCATGGACGCATAGCGGTTTTCAGCCGGTTGCCAAGCCATGGATATTCCTCCCTAGAATGCTATTGCCCTGCGAAGAACTCGCCGGGCGTGATTGGTGCTTCGAACCGTAGTGGGATGCCGCCTTCGTTTCAACCTTGAGATTGCGACGAAAACAGATCGAAAATCTTGAATGACGGTTGTGAAGGCTGCGTCTTGTCCTGAGGAGAAAAGACGATGCGTCGCGTTTCCCCCGCGGTCAGATCGAACAGATTATCAGAGTACCGCCCCGCAACATCGGCCTCGATCACCACGAACAGCGCAAGCCCTGTGGCCGTAACTTCCACCTCATACTGCCCGTCGTCCAGCGACGTGACGGTGTGTGTAAGGCCGGATGGTTGAAGATCGAGCGCTTTGTAGGTTTCTGCCACCTGGTGGCCCTCGCCGGTCATGCCGTTGGAGGCGATGAAATCCCACGAAAGCAGCGCGCCTTCGGCAACCTGGCTCATATCGATCTCGGCCATCACGATGGCCGCATCGGGCCCGCAAACACCACTGGCGGATTTGAGCGGTGTGCGCGTGCCATCGGTCGATAGCGCGAAGATGTTCATGTCGATGTCCACCTCCTCCATGAGGTCATTGACCGCGGAAAAATGCACGATTTTGCCGTCATCGGAGGGAATGGCAGAAACGGCGACGGGCTGGAAGAACCGCCTCGCGGCGTAGTGCAACGCCTTCCAGCTGCCGCCATAATCAAGGCTAGACCATGAGGCCACCGGCCATGTGTCGTTCAACTGCCAATATAATGTCCCCATGCAGTGAGGCTTTAGTGAGCGCCAGTATTCCACGGCCGTCTTGATGGCGAGAGCTTGCTGAACCTGGCTGATATAGACGAAATTTGCAAAATCCTTCGGGAAGCGGAAGTAACGGAACATGGTTCCTGCAATCCGCTCGTTGCCGCCCGCATTCTTCTGGTGCAGCTCTATGACCGGCGAAGAGATGTTCATGTCCTTCGCATCCGCATAGGTCTGGATGACGGGCATGGATGTGTAGGACTGGAAACCGAATTCCGAGCAAAAACGCGGTTTGACCGCGCGGTAATTGTCGAAAGACTTGTTTTCGTGCCAAACGGACCAATAGTGCATATCGCCGGAACCATCGGCATGCCAGGCATCGCCGTAATCCAAATAGCCGGAGGCCGGGCTCGATGGCCACCACAGCGCCGAAGGTGCCGCTTTTTTCAATGCCGTTTCGATGGTGCGGTTCAGGCGATCATAGGCAACCAGATAACGATCCCGGTTGTTCCGGGACTCATCAAACCAGTTCAGAGCGCCGACGAGTTCATTGTCGCCACACCACAGTGCGATGGATGGATGCGATGACAGACGTTTCACCTGATAGGTGACTTCACGCTCCACATTATCAAGAAAATCATCCGTGCAGGGGTAAAGATTGCAGGCAAACATAAAGTCCTGCCAGACCAGAAGCCCAAGCCGGTCGCACAGATCATAGAACCAATCCGCTTCGTAAAAGCCGCCGCCCCAGACGCGGATCATGTTCATGTTGGCTTCGACAGCCGACGACAGCAGGTCCTCCGTCTTTTCCCGGCTGGTGAGCGAATGCAGCGCGTCTGCCGGGATCCAGTTCGCGCCCCGGCAGAAGATCTCCCGCCCGTTGATGCGAAACGCAAAACGGCTGCCTGCTTCATCCTTATCCGTCAGCAATTCAACGGTGCGAAAGCCAATCTGTCGTGTCGCAGTCTCGTCTGGCAGTTCCACTGTCAAAGTATAAAGCGTTTGTTCGCCACTACCTGCGGGCCACCATAGCTTTGGCTTTTCCACGAAAAAGACATGACGAATGACGGTTTCGCCAGCATTCAGCCCGCAATCCAGACGCACCCGCTCCTCACCGAGAGACAGATAAACCGGCACGCTGGCCGGTTGGGCCGCGTGCAACGTCACCTCAACATGAAGCTCGACACCGCCCTCGACATGATGTTGCGAAGTGCAAACATGCTCGATGCGTGCCGTGTCAAGACGCCGAAGTGCGATGGAGCCATAAAGGCCGAGAGGTGCCAGTGCAATGTTCCAATCCCATCCGAAATGGCACTGCGGTTTGCGTAGCATGTTGCCATTGGCAATCGGCGAATTGCCGGGGTGATAGGGAACGTAAAATGGCTGGGCTGCCTGACGCTCTTCACCCGCCTTGATGCTGGAATGGAAATGGATGCGAACGACGTTTTCGCCCTTCAACAAGGCACTCGACACGTCAGGCCTGTAGCGCCGAAAACAGTTATCCGCCGACAGGACAGGAACATCGTTCAGGAAAATCACGGCGAGCGTGTCAAGATAATCAACGTCCAGATACCAATCGGCATCGACATCATCGATGTTGAATCGACGCTCGATCACCCAGTCCCGATGCGCCACCCACTGAACGTCATTTTCATTGCGACCGAAATAGGGATCAGGAATGATTCCCGCGTCACGCAGAGCAGAGTGAACATCACCCGGTATCGTTATCGTCGTTGAATGATCCTTCTCGACCGAAAACAACACCCATTCACCCGAGAGATCTACCGCAACGTCGCTTGCGTAAGATGACGTCATGCCATTCGCCTTATCTTTTACTGTGCATTAGCGGAAACGTTACCGTAAAATTTCGCAGGCGTCACGGGGTGTCTTGGCCCAGCCAATGACATTGACGCCGACCACCATCAATTTCCGCTGCAAAATTAAAAAATAATTGAATTACAATAGGCTATTGAAACATCCTGATGTAAAATATTATATAAATCCCGATCCAATCATGGCAAACACCTCTTCAGTAGGTCTGGCAGGCGCGATATCCTCCAGTTTTAGGGGTATGGCGCCAGGCGTGGCAACGCTCTCCGCTTTGCATTCGCATAAAAGCAATCTACGATACTGCGAATATGTATAGTGAGTGTCGACATGAATGACAGCATGAAGCCTGAGACAGGTGGCCAACCGCCTTCTGGTTACGAGCGACCTACCCTTAAGACAATCGCGAACCTGACTGGTCTCGGCATCACGACAGTGTCTCGCGCGCTCAAAGATGCCCCTGACATTGGCGCCGATACGAAGGAGCGCGTGCGTCAGGTCGCTCAACAGGTCGGCTACCAGCCAAACCGCGCCGGGGTGCGTCTTCGCACAGGCAAAACGAACGTCATCGCGCTGGTCCTCAGTGTCGATGAGGAAATGATGGGGTTTACGACGCAGTTGGTGTTTGGCATTGCAGAGGTGCTGGCGAATACACAATACCACCTCGTCGTTACGCCCCACACCCACGCAAAAGACCCGATGGTGCCTATCCGGTACATCCTGGATACGGGTTCAGCCGATGGCGTCATCATCTCGAAGATGCAGCCAGACGATCCCCGTGTGCGGTTGATGACGGAGCGTAATATGCCCTTCGCCACCCACGGGCGCACAGACATGGGCATTGAGCATCCTTATCATGACTTCGATAACGAGACATATGCCTATGAGGCGGTCAGACGGCTATCGCTGTGTGGCAGACATGACATCGCAGTTCTCCTTCCGCCTGCTCAGTTTTCCTATCATGACCACGGAAGACGTGGGTTCGACCGAGGCCTGCGCGACTTCGGCCTTAAAGAGTTTCCAATGACGGGGATGAGCAACGCAACGTCGCTGGACCAGATCAAGGATGTCAGCCGGACACTGATGAGTGGCGGCAATTGTCCTGATGGTTTGATTTCGATTAGCGGCAGCTCGACCATCGCCTTTATTGCTGGCGCAGAGGAAGCGGGTAAACAGATCGGCAAAGACATCGATGTCGTATCGAAGCAGTCAGCCGATTTCCTGAACTGGATACGGCCGGAAATTCACACCATTAATGAAGACATCAAGCTGGCTGGCCGCGAGCTGGCAAAAGCCCTTTTGGCGCGCATCGATGGAAAACCGATCAAGGAATTGCAGACTCTCATTCAGCCCGTCTGGTCGAGCCGATCACCCAAATTTGGCGCATAAAAAAAGGCCCGCGAGACGCGGGCCTTTTTGTTTCAATCTTAGAAAGTGTCCAGTCCGCTGCCCCATGGGCCGTGCGGCTTATCCACACCGTCGGTACGCTCAAATCCATGGGCGCCGAAGAAGTCGCGCTGAGCCTGAATGAGGTTGGCGCTGCCACGTGCGCGGCGGTAGGCGTCGAAATAGCCGAGAGCAGATGCCAATGCCGGAACCGGCAGACCGGAATGAACGGCGTGGGATACAACGCGGCGAAGCGGCGCATCGGTGTCCTTCACCATCTTCGAGAATGCTGGCGTCACGATCAGGTTGGCAATGTGCGGGTCCTTGGTGAAGGCGGATGTGATTTCATCCAGGAACTGCGAGCGGATGATGCAACCTGCGCGCCAGATGCGGGCAATGGTCGGCATCGGCAGGTTCCAGCCAAACTCTTTGGACGCAGCAGACATAACCGCGAAGCCCTGCGCATAGGCGCCAATCTTGGCAGCCAGAAGTGCATTCTCGAGGTCGTCGATAAAGGCCTTCTTGTCGGAAGGAGCGGACAATGCTGTTGGCAGACCGAAGATTTTCTCAGCCGATTCGCGCTCGTCTTTCTGGGAAGAAAGAATACGCGCAGCAACCGCTGCTTCAATCGCCGTAGCTGCGACGCCCATGTTCTGTGCTTCGATGACCGACCACTTGCCAGTGCCCTTCTGGCCTGCCTTGTCGAGAATGAGATCAACCATCGGCTTGCCGGTGATCGGGTCTGCAGCGCGCAGCACCTTTTCCGTGATTTCGATGAGGTAGGAGTTCAAGCGACCCTTGTTCCACTCGGCGAATACGTCGGCGATCTCAGACGCGCTGAGGTTCAGACCGTCACGAAGGATGCCATAGATTTCAGCGATCATCTGCATATCGGCATATTCGATGCCGTTGTGGATGGTCTTGACGAAGTGGCCCGCACCGTCATTGCCAAGCCATGCGACGCAGGGCTCGTCATTGTACTTAGCCGAAATCGAGGTCAGCACCTTCTCGACACGCTTCCAGCTGTCTTCGGTGCCGCCGACCATGATGGATGGTCCGTGGCGCGCACCTTCTTCACCGCCGGAAACACCCATGCCGATGAAGGTCAGGTCGGTATCCTTGAGGTTGTCAAAACGACGAATCGTATCGCGGAAATTCGCATTACCGGCATCAATCATGATGTCGCCGCTTTCGAGATACGGCTTGAGGATTTCCATCTGCTGATCGACCGGATCACCAGCCTTGATCATGATAATGATGGGGCGCGGCGGGCGGATCGCGGCGATGAATTCCTCGATTGTTTCGCAAGGAATAATCTGGCTCTGCAACGCGCCGGCGTCGGCGTAAAATTTCTTTGTCACTTCCGGGGTTCGGTTGAAAACAGCAATCTTGTTGCCTTTTTCCGCGATGTTGAGCGCAAGGTTCGAACCCATTACGCCAAGACCGATCAAACCGATTTCTGCCTGTTCCACGGATGTATCTCCAAATTGCCTATAACGGCGATGTTGTGGCACTGTAATGTGGAAACGGCAAGGCTAACGCGAAGCGAAACGATTAAATTTTGATGACGCAGCTCAGCTTTGCAGTCAGCGCATGAGGCTTTTATTCAGTCGTCCGGTCGGTCGTTTCCGTCATCGAGTGCACGCCAACCCGCGCCGTCCATATCCTCATATTGGCCGCTTTTCAGCGACCAGAGGAATGCGACCAGCCCAAGACCTCCCAGCAAAAGAGCGACTGGAATGAGAAAAATCAGCATGTTCATGCGAATTCCACTTCCGATAGCTCAGCCTCGACATCCTGCACGCTCGGTGTTTTCTCAAATCCGTTGAGCCGCAAGGCGTTGGCAACCACAATGATGGATGATGTGGACATGGCAATGGCTGCAATCATTGGCGTTGCGTATCCCGCAAGGGCAATCGGAACGGCAATGATGTTGTATCCGATCGCAAGTGCAAAATTCTGGCGGATCAACCTGCCTGCCCTTCTGGAGATATCGACGGCAAAGGATACGGCGCGCAAATCATCCCGCATGAAGACGAAATCCGCTGCCTGCCGCCCAATATCAGCTGCCGTTGCCGGTGCCATGGAAACATGGGCCGCGGCCAAAGCCGGGGCATCATTGATCCCATCGCCCACCATCAGAACCTTTCGTCCCTGGCTGGCAAGTTCAGCACAGCGCCGAGCCTTTTCAGCGGGAGCCAGCGCACCGTTCCACGCCGATATTCCAATCCGTCGCGCCAGCGCCGCAACAGCCTGCACCCTGTCACCGGACACGATTTCCGCATCGATATCATCTTCGGCGAGCAGCTGAATGGCCGCAGACGCACCCGGCCGAACACTGTCTTCGAACTGGAACTGCGCAATCTCCCGGTCGTCAAGCGATAGAACCACCTCCGAAGTGGCTTGCCGGTCGCACCCACCTGATGATGATGCTGCGCTTGCAAAGCGTCTGTTGCCGAGCCGATAAATGCCATCGGCCGTTTTCACTTCCATGCCGGAGCCCGGAATTTCCACGATGTCTTCAAACGTCAAATGTGGCCCGTCCAATTCACGGGCAAGCGCCTGTGACAAGGGATGACGGGAATGCGCAGCAATACCGGCGGCAAGCTGCATGATGTCTGGCGGAATATCCGTTGTTCTCACAAGCCGGGGCTGACCCAGCGTCAGTGTGCCCGTTTTGTCGAACAGAACCATATCGGCTTCAGCGAGCCGTTCCATGGCAGAACCATCTTTCACCATGATCCCGCTTTTGAACAGCCGCCCGGCAGCCACGACCTGCACAACAGGCACGGCTATGCCCAACGCGCATGGGCAGGTAATAATCAGCACGGCAATCGCAATCAGTAGTGCCTGTTTCCAGTCCCCGCCAAAAACGCCCCAGGCAATGAAGGAAACAAGCGCCAACAGGTGGACGACAGGCGAATAATACTGTGCTGCGCGATCTGCGAGACGACGGTACCGCGCCCTGCCCCCTTCGGCAGCTTCCATGAGGCCGATGATTTCGGAAAGAAACGAATCGCGGGCAAGAGCCGTCGCCTGCATCACCAGCGGCCCGGTCAGGTTCAACGTACCGGCCTGGATGAGATCGCCCGTGCGCACCACACGCGGCGCGCTTTCACCATTGGCAATCGACATATCCAGATCACTGCTGCCGTTAACGATTTCACCATCCACCGGCACCCGGTCTCCCACCGCGATTGCCACGCGATCACCCGGCATGATTTCGGTCACGGCACGATATTCGCGGCTTCCATCTGCCAGCAGCACGGTTGCGCCGCGTGGCGAAAGCCGGGCAAGACCTGCAATGGCAGAACGTGCCCTGTCACGCATGACGTGATCCAGCGCCCGCCCGATCAGCAGGAAAAACAGAAGCGAGGTGGTGGCGTCGAACCATGCGTGCTCACCACTGTGCATCGTTTCCCAAAGCGAGATTGTGTAAGACAGCGTGATGGCCAGCGCGATGGGCACGTCCATATTGGTGCGGCCATGCTTCAGGGCGTTATAGGCCGAAATATAAAAGAAGCGACCACCGTAAATCAGCGCGGGCGCCGCAATCAGCGCCGAAAGCCAGTGGAACATATCGCGGGTCGAAGCGTCTGCCCCTGACCAGACCGAGATCGAAAGCAGCATGATGTTGACGGCAGCAAAGCCCGTCAGCCCGACAGCACGGATCAGCTTGTCACGCATGTCGTCTGAGGCTTCCTGCGCCGAGCCATAGAGATGCGCCTCATATCCTGTTGCGGCCACCGCTCTTGCCAGATCAGCCGGGTCCGTGGTCACGCCTTCCACCGCTTCTTTCCATACGATGGAAACCCGTTTGGAGGAAAGATTGACGCGGGCTCGCTCCACTTGCGGCATATGGTTCAGCGCGGTCTCAAGCGTGATAATGCAGGCACCGCAGTGCACGCCCGGCACCGATAGATCGGTCTGGCGCAATCCCTGGCCCAGATCTCGGCTGGCCAGCACCAACTCTTCCGACGATGGCAGCGCGCGCTTGAGGCCGCTCTTTTCAAGAGCCATTTCTGTTCCGGGAGCGCAGCAACTCATCTCACACCGCCTGCAATATCAATGCGCGAACCTGTGTGAACGATGACCTTGCCATCCTTCACCGCAATGGCCTCGACGATCCAGTCCCCCGCGGCAAGATCATGCTGGGCGGTAAAGATATTGGTCGCCTGCTTGTCCAGATTGAGCGAAAAATCCTGCTTTTCCCCCACCGGGCGGCGGAAGTTCAACGTCACGGAATCGGTATCGATGGCACCGCGCTGGGGATGGGACACATCATAGGCTATTGCGTTGCCCTCAATATGGAGTGCGCCCACGATGCCGCTCGCCGCCCGTGCCTTGGCGGCCTCCGCCTTGCCGTTGAACTGCTGGCTGGCCACATAGGTGTTTGGCACCACAAGCCCGCTCCAGCTGGTGACTGCATTCCACGCCATGGTCACATTGACGGAAATGATGGTGCCGAAAAACAGAAGCATGATGGTCAGCATATGCCAGCCGGTAAAGGTGAAATCCGGCTTTTCGCTTGGTTCAGCGCTCATTTGTGTGCTCCCGGCCCATTGAATGCGGCCTTGTAATGCGCAGTTTCCGAATATTCGGCATCGGTGGCGATGAAGTAGAAATCTTCGGCTGAATGTGTCGCGGCATCCCCCGGCAGGGTCACGAAAACCCTGAGATTGGTGACTTCGTCCGGCTTCACCTGGATAGTGAAGCTACGGGCCGGTAGATCGCTGACACCGTTGATTTTCATCACCGCCTGCGGCAGCCCGTCGATGGACAGTGTGATGTCGCGCGGCTGGGCGATCATGTTCAGCAGACGAATGGTATAGCCATTTCGAATGGAGCCGCCCGATTCCAGAACATATTGCGGATTGCGGTCATGCAACACATTCACCGCCAGCCGCTCCCGTGTCGCAAGACTCACCATCATAACGACGCCGACGAGACACCAGATAGTCAGATAAAATACCGTGCGTGGGCGGTAGATAATATGCCAGTCGAAATGCCTGACGGCATCCAGAAAGCGTCCATCGGGATTTCGAACTTTCGAGGGCTGTATGCTCTGCGCACTGTTATCGGTCGCAAGCGCCATATTGGCCTCGTATTCGTTCAGCGTTGCATAGGCAATCAGACCACGAGGCTTCGAAAGCTTGTCCATCACGCCATCGCAGGCATCGATGCAAAGCGCACAGGTGATGCACTCCAGCTGCTGCCCGTCCCTGATATCGATACCCATGGGACAGACGGCAACGCAGGCATTGCAATCGACACAATCGCCCACGGCTTCACCGGCAGCAATCGCCTTTTTGGCATGCTGCGTACGAGGCTCTCCGCGCCAGTCATTATAGGTCACGACCAGCGAATGCTCATCCAGCATGGCTGCCTGAATGCGCGGCCATGGACACATGTAGGTGCAGACCTGCTCGCGCATCAATCCGCCGAACACGTAGGTCGTCGCGGTCAGGATCGCGACGGTATAATAGGCAACCATCGCCGCTTGGCCGGTCAGAAACTGCATGGCAAGCGTTGGCGCGTCGGCAAAATAGAATATCCACGCACCACCCGTCAAAACTCCGATGACGAGCCATGTCGAATGCTTGAGCACCCGTTTGCGGATCTTATCGAATGTCCATGGACCGGCATCGAGCTTCATGCGCGCATTGCGATCACCCTCGATGTAACGCTCCACCACCAGAAACAGATCGACCCAGACCGTCTGCGGACAGGTATACCCGCACCAGGCGCGCCCGACGGCAGATGTCAGCAGGAACAGGCCGAAACCGGCCATGACGAGCAGCCCCGCGACATAGAAGAATTCCTGGGGCCATATTTCGATGAAAAAGAAATAGAAGCGGCGATTGACGATATCGATCAGCACCGCCTGATCAGGCGCATAAGGCCCGCGATCCCATCTCAGCCAAGGCGTGAGATAATAGATCCCTAACGTTACCAGCATCACGATCCATTTGAACCGCCGGAACCGCCCTTCGGCACGCTTGGGAAATATCTTCTTGCGCGACTCGTAAAGCGGTTGTCTGATTTTGGCGGAGTTGACGGGCTCGGCATGCAGTCTTTCGACCGTATCAGAGCCATCACCCACATTTTCGGCGGTGTATATGTTCATGGTCGTGAGTGTCCGGTTTCTTGTCCTTGCGTTTTGACATTTTGCCGGGCAACCATCCTTGACTTAGGTCAAGTGGACCAATGTGACGCACCCCAAACGATCAGCGGGAGGAACAGAACCATGACGGTCATGCCATCACGCATCATCCATCTGTCCATCGTGCGGCCGTGGGAAGAGGTTTATGCCTTCGCATCCGATCCCGCTCGCATGCCCCAATGGGCTGCGGGACTTGCCACGGGGCTGGTGCAGGATGGAGAGGAATGGATCGCGTCCGGCCCGCTGGGGGATGTCAGGGTAAAATTTGCAGACCGAAACGAATTCGGCGTGATCGATCACCGCGTGACGCTGCCGGATGGACTGAAGGTCTATAATGCCTTTCGCGTCTCGCCAAATGGTGACGGTGCGGAGGTCGCTTTTACGCTGATGAAGCTGCCCGGCACGAGTGATGCGAATTTCGAGCGCGATGCGGCGATGGTACGCGCCGATCTTGAGAGGTTGAAGGCGTTGGTCGAGGGTGAATGAGGCCTGAAACCAGCCCTCATTCGTCTTTGTTGAACAGGTGGTGAGGTGAGATAAAGTCCCTTACTCGCCGCCGCCCAACGAATGGACAAACAGCGTCAGCTGCTTGACTGTCGTATCGCCAAGGCGGGCACCCCAAGCGGGCATTGCGCCATGCTTTGGAGCACGGACCTGGGCAATGATCCCGTCCTCGCCATTCGCCTTCAACCAGATTGCATCGGCAAGATTTGGCGCACCGAATTCGCGGTTGCCTTTTGCGTCTTCACCGTGGCACGAAGCGCAATTGTCTGCATAGACCTGACGACCTGGCTCCACCAGTGCGGCATTGTGCGGCGTGCCCGTAAGGCTCACAACATAAGCCGCGACCTGTTTGATCTCATCGCCTTTCAGAATTTCAGCGAAAGCAGGCATTTCCGACATGCGGGTATCGGCATCTTCATTGAAGCGGATGCCATGGGTGATGGTCGTGTGAATGGCATCCACATTGCCGCCCCAAAGCCAGTCGTCATCATTGAGGTTTGGATAGCCGTTTCCACCTTCCGCACCCGAGCCATGGCACTGGATACAGTTGACCTTAAACGCTGCCGCGCCGCCCGCCACTGCAAACTGCATGAGTTCGGGATCAGCCTTGATCTCATCAAAGGTCGATGAGGCAATCTTCTCCAGATAGACATTCTGTGCCGCCTTCGCGAGAGTGGTTTCAGCAACAAACTCTGCGCGGCTGTGCCAGCCGAGAAGTCCCTGAGTGCTGCCACTGATGAGCGGCCATGCGGGAAAGGCAATGGTGTAGCCAATGGCCCAGACGATGGTGACATAGAACGTCCACACCCACCAGCGCGGCATGGGGTTGTTGAGTTCGCGAATGCCGTCCCACTCGTGACCGGTGGTCGAGACGCCGCTGACGTCGTCAATGTGTTTATCGGACATGTTCAGTCCTCCTTGAGCGGAATGCTGGCAGCATCGTCTGCGGCTTTCTTGGACCCTGGACGAAGCGTGAAAACGACGACCCCTGCGAAGAACAGGGCCATGGCAAGCAAGCCCCAGCTATCGGCGAAGTGGCGCATGGCGGTATAGGTTTCCATGGTGCGCCTCCTCAGCGATAACCGGCGGCATCGTCATAGGTCGAGAAATCGACCAGCGTGCCGAGCATTTGCAGATAGGCAACCAGCGCATCCATTTCAGTCAGCTTTGCCGGATCACCGTCGAAATCGCCGATTTTCGCCTTCGGATAACGGGCCTCAAGGCTCGTTGTGTCGGCGTTGGGATCAGCCTGCGCGTGAAGATCAGCCACGGCTCTGTCGATCATTTCATCACTATAGGGAACGCCCACCATCCGGTTGGCCTTCAGGTCCATGGAAATGTTGGTGACCTTGAGTGGCGTGGTCTTCAGGAACGAGTAGCTGGGCATCACCGATTCCGGCACGACGTCACGCGGCTCGTTCAGATGCTGTACGTGCCACTCGTTGGAATAGCGCCCACCCAGACGCGCAAGGTCCGGCCCAGTGCGTTTCGAGCCCCACTGGAACGGGTGGTCGTACATGCTTTCCGCAGCAAGGCTGTAATGACCGTAACGCTCCACTTCGTCACGGAAAGGCCGGATCATCTGGCTGTGACAAACGTAGCAGCCCTCACGCAGATAGATGTTGCGGCCCGCCAGTTCGAGAGGTGAATAAGGCCGCATTCCCTCCACCTTCTCGATGGTATTTTCGAGGTAGAACAGCGGCGCGATTTCCACGATACCGCCGATGGCGACGACAGCCAGCGAACCGACGAGCAGCAAGGTTGCGTTTCGTTCGATGACGCCATGTTTGTCGAGAATGGACATGGTGAAACTCCTTATTCCGCCGGTTGCAGCTTGGGCGCGGCGGTCTTGAAGCCCGCTTCGTCACGCTGGTAGCCGAGAATTGTCATGGTTACGTTGTAGGCCATGATCAGCGCGCCTCCGAGGAACATGGCGCCGCCCAGTGCACGCAGCAGATAGTAAGGGAAGAGTGCGGCGACGGTTTCGGCAAAGGAGTAAACCAGGAAGCCCTGCGAGTCGTATTCGCGCCACATCAATCCCTGCTGGATGCCGGCTACCCACATGACGGCGGCGTAGACGACGATGCCGAGTGTTGCGAGCCAGAAGTGCCAGTTGACCATCTGCATGCTGTAGAGCCGTTCACGGTTCCACAATTTTGGCGTCAGGTAGTAGATCGCACCGAAGGTGATCATTCCGTTCCAGCCAAGAGCGCCGGAGTGAACATGGCCGATGGTCCAGTCGGTATAGTGGCTGAGCGAATTGACGGCCTTGATGGACATCATCGGGCCTTCGAACGTCGCCATGCCATAGAAAGCAACAGCCATGACCATCATACGAACGATAGGATCAGTACGGATCTTGTCCCATGCGCCAGACAGCGTCATCAGACCGTTGATCATGCCACCCCAGGACGGCATCCACAGCATGATGGAAAAGACCATGCCCAGCGTCTGCGCCCAGTCAGGCAGAGCCGTATAGTGCAGATGGTGCGGGCCAGCCCAGATATACATGAAGATCAACGCCCAGAAGTGGATGATCGACAAGCGGTAGGAATAGACCGGGCGGTTCACCTGCTTGGGAATGAAGTAGTACATCATGCCGAGGAAACCGGCGGTGAGGAAGAAGCCGACGGCGTTGTGCCCGTACCACCACTGTGTCAGCGCATCCTGTACGCCCGAGAAAGCGGAGTAGCTTTTCACCCCGAGAAACGAGACCGGCATCGACAGGTTGTTGACGATGTGCAGCATGGCGATGGTAACGATGAAGGCGAGGTAGAACCAGTTCGCAACATAGATGTGCGGCTCTTTCCGCTTCAGGATCGTACCCAGGAAGGTGATGAGATAACAGACCCAGACAATCGTCAGCCAGATATCTACATACCATTCAGGCTCGGCATATTCCTTGCTCTGGGTGATGCCCAGAAGGTAGCCGGTAGCCGCCATGATGATGAAGAGATTGTAACCCCAGAACACGAACCAACCGAGATCGCCGCCGAACAACCGTGCCCGCGATGTGCGCTGGACGACATAAAAAGACGTTGCAATCAGCGCGTTGCCGCCGAACGCAAAAATCACAGCTGAGGTGTGGAGTGGGCGAACGCGACCGAAATTGAACCAGGGTTCGACGTTGAGGTCGGGAAAAGCCAGTTGCAGGGCAATGACGACGCCCACGAGGAAACCGACAACACCCCAAAATACGGTGGCAATCACGCCATAGCGAATGACCCCATCGAAATACTCCGACTGAAGCCGTGCTTTTTCAGCAGGATCGACTGGTGCAAAGGAAACGAAGCGCAGCATGATGGCCGCGCCCGTCAACAGCACGAAAAACAGCACCCACATATGGGCGGCAAAAAGATCATCGTAGGCGAAAGCCGCCCCGAGTAGCGCGAGGAAGGCACCGATGCCGACCGTCGCAATTCCTAATACAGAGTTCATTGTTGGTTTCCCCCAACGTCATCGCAGATAAGACGCTGGGCAGGCACCACTCATGAAGGCGGCAAACGTGCTTTCGCGTCATCTGCTGCTTTGACACCGCTAGGGGCAAGCGGCCTTGATCCATATCAAGTCGGGGCAATGGAAGGTGGAGCGCAAAATCGCTTAAGAGCGATCAGCCCTTTATTTTGAGGGGCAACCCAGCGGCAATGAAGTAAACCTCACTGGCAACAGCTGCGATCTGCTGGTGCAGGCGTCCGGAATGATCGCGAAACTGCCGAGCCATGCGATTATCGGGCACGATTCCGAGGCCCACCTCGTTGGAAACAAAGACGATTTTGGCCTTTGCCTGGCTGGCATGCGCAACCAGAGGCGCAAACGCGTCCTCTACGTTCACGCCCTCCTCCAGCATCAAATTGGTCACCCAAAGCGTCAGACAATCGACGAGGATGGTGTTATCAGGATGATCCAGCCGCTTGAGCGTGTCGGTCAGCGCCAGCGGTTCTTCATGCGTCTCCCAGCCCTCGCCACGGCGGTCGCGATGATGAAGGATGCGCTCCTTCATTTCGTCATCCCATGCCCGACCAGTGGCTATGTAATGCGCCCGCCCCTCTTGCGAGAGAACCATCTGCTCGGCAAACGCAGACTTGCCCGAGCGAGCACCGCCAAGGACAAGCACACAGCGGGACGCATCAAGCATTCGATATATCATTCAATGGGATTGAAAACGATCCGGCTGCCTCTGCGACATCAGTCGCAAGCCTGGCAGCGTTTGACGGGAAAAGAGAACGATTCGTAGATATGGAGGCGTTCTCCCGGTCAATCCCGTCACACTCACCCGGTAGTGAAACCAAGCCAATTTGCCCGTCCACACAATGCGGACATGTCAGCAAACGTGCTCGGCTCAAAAGCGCCGGATCGTCATCTAAAAATAGGGATGATCCGTGACATTGTCAAACTAAGAGGATGCACAGCCGGTACGAAAAACCAAATCCGGCGTGCAGCAACACCAATGCCGGTATTTTGTTACCATACAGTTAGCGCCGACACAGAAAGAACGGATGGATGATTTTCCAGCCAGATTGCCATGCGGTCAAATCCCCTCAATATAGCGCGGGAGATTCGGACCAAGAGCCAAAGGTAGACAGCAATCATGACGACCATTGATTACGTAGCGTTGATCGTTTTTTTGGTGCTGTGGATTGCCTACACCTACATCACCACGGCAAAAACGCCATTTTCACGCACAAGCCTCAATCAGGCGATGGGAGAACGTCGCCGTCAGTGGATCTACAATTCACTGACCCGCGACCTGAAAATGATCGATACGCAAATCATGGCGGGCTTGCAGAATGGCACTGCCTTCTTTGCCTCTACCTCCATATTTGCTATCGGCGGATGCTTCGCGCTGCTTGGCGCAACGGATCAGGTCGAATCCGTATTCCGGGATCTGCCCTTCGTTCACTATGCTGGCCGCACTGCCTTTGAGCTGAAGGTCATGGGGCTGACCTGTCTCTTCGGCTATGCTTTCTTCAAATTTGGTTGGTCCTACCGTCTGTTCAACTACTGCACCATTCTCTTTGGTGGCATGCCAATGATGCATCAGACCAATGAGAACCGGCAGGCAGCGGAGCGTGCCGCTGAAAAAGTTATTCGCATGAACATCATCGCCGCGAAAAACTTTAACGAGGGCCTCAGAACCATCTTCTTTTCCATCGGCTATCTCGGCTGGTTCATCAGCCCCTACGTTTTTATGGCGACGACGGTCATCATCATGGTGGCACTGTTGCGTCGGCAGTTCTTCTCGGAAGCGCGGCTCGCCATTATGGACGACCCGAAAGCGCCATGAAATCGCCGTACTTCACAGGCGAAGCGCTGCGAATAGATTGTTACCGTTGCGAAGGACGGATGTATGAGTGAAGTTCCGGCAACGGCTGATATTACACGATCAAAAGGCCGAATTGGCGCACTGGATACATTGCGCGGCATCGCCCTCATTGCCATGGCAAGCTACCACTTTACCTGGGATCTGGAGATGTTCGGATATCTGGATCCGGGCACGGCAACGCAGGGCTGGTGGCGGCTTTATGCGCGTGGAATAGCCAGTACGTTTCTGTTTCTGGCCGGTTTCAGCCTGTACCTTGCGCATCGGCGCGGCGTGCACTGGCCATCCTACGGCAAACGTTTTGCCATGGTCGCTGGAGCTGCACTCCTGATCTCTGTCGCGACCTATTTTGCGGTGCCGGACGGCTGGATTTTCTTTGGCATTCTCCACAATATCGCGACTGCCAGCCTGCTAGGCCTGCTGTTCCTGCGGCTTCCCTTCTTCGTGACGCTGGTTTTTGCAGCGCTTGCCCTTGTCGCACCGCGTTATCTCAGCTCAGACGCGTTCAATCCCATCTGGTTGTCATGGATCGGATTGTCGACCGCGCCTCCTCGCTCAAACGACTACGTCCCACTGCTGCCTTTTCTGGCACCGTTTCTTCTGGGGCTGGCGATCTCCCAATTCGTAACGCCACGCGGCTGGCTTGATCGCTTCAGGAAGCCCAGCGGGCGGAAGAATATTCTGGCTCTGTTCGGGCGCCACAGTCTTGCATTCTACTTAGTCCACCAGCCGGTGCTGATCGCCATCGTGTACGTGGCGTCAATCATCCTGCCTCCTCCACCCATCGATCAGGTGGAAGCATACAAGAAGAGCTGTGAGGTAAGCTGTCTTCAGCAACAAAATGATGTGGATCTTTGCCAGCGCTTCTGCGGCTGCACCCTGGAAAAGCTGCAGGCGGAAAGCCTGTTTGAGCCGATGGTGACAAATACACTCGCTGAGGCGCAGCAGTCCAAAATCGGCGAGATCGCCGCTCAATGCTCACGCGAGATGTAGTGGGTATCGATCAGGTACCAACGCCGATTTCGGCTAGCCGCGTCAGGCATGCTTCTTCGACATTGTCCAATTCCAGAAGCGTTTCCTCTATGTCCTTACGCTTCTGGCGAAGGTCGGCACGCTTCTCGTCAACCTTTTTCATCAGAAGCTCAAGCTGCCCGGACTCGCCCGGTGGCTCTTTGTAGACCTGAATGATTTCTCGGATTTCGGCGATGGTGAAGCCAATACGTCTGCCGCGCAGTATTTCCTGAATGAGCCTGCGATCTGCCATGCGAAACAGTCGCGTGCGCCCACGACGCTCAGGATGAATAAGGCCCTCATCCTCATAAAAACGAAGAGTGCGGGTGGAGACCCCGAATTCACGCGTCAGTTCCGTAATGCTATAATACTTGTTCAAAGCTTCATCCGATTCTGGAGCACAGGACCGAAAATGAAAGACAGTTTTCAGAGTATCCGGCGCTCAAACAACAAGATAGAATGACGAAGCACATCGGGCCTCATAACTCTTCTTCATGTCTGACACTATGATTGACCTTCACGTAAAAGTCAATTTTGAGGCATTAGCCGGAAATACCAAACCACCAAGTGGCCAGGCCGAGGAAAGAGAAGAAACCGACTATGTCGGTGACCGCAGTGACGAAGACAGCCGAGGATACTGCAGGGTCTGCGCCGAACTTGTCGAGCAGTAGCGGAATGATGATGCCGGCTATCGCCGCTGCGAACATGTTGATGAGCATCGCCGTTGCAATGATGCCGCCAAGATTGACGTCGTTGAACCACAGACCGGCGATGACGCCGATGGCACAGCCAAACAGCGCGCCATTGAGAAGGCCAACGCCCGCTTCACGCCTTATGATGCGGGACGCGTTGTGGATATCGAGGTTTTTGGTTGCCAGCGCCCGCACTGACACGGTCATTGTCTGTGATCCGGCGTTGCCGCCCATGCCAGCAACGATTGGCATGAGGATAGCCAGCGCCACGATCTGTTCGATAGTCGCATCAAAAAGACCGATCACGGATGCGGCCATGAAGGCGGTGATCAGGTTGACGGCCAGCCACGGTACGCGCGAGCGCGAGGTAACCGCAATCGAGTCGGAAAGCTCTTCGTCACCCACGCCGCCAAGGCGCAGCAAGTCTTCCTCCGCCTCTTCCTGCATCACGTCGACAACGTCATCGATGGTGAGAACACCCACCAGACGGCCATTATCATCCACGACAGCAGCGGAGAGAAGGTCGTATTGCTCGAAGAGTTGCGCGGCTTCTTCCTGGTCCATCTCGGCTGCAATCGGATGGTTCGTCTCATGCATGATCGTTTCGATCTTCACCTGCCGCTTGGACCGCAGCAGCCGGTCAAGATCGAGAGCGCCAACCAGCTTGAAGGTTGGATCAACGACGAAGATTTGTGAAAAGGATTCGGGAAGCTCCTCTTCCTCGCGCATGTAGTCGATGGTTTGGCCGACGGTCCAGAAAGGTGGCACAGCCACGAACTCCGTCTGCATACGGCGACCAGCCGAGCTTTCCGGATAATCGAGTGCGCGCAGCAACCGCACCCGCTCGGTAAACGGCATCTGCGCAAGAATGTCCTCGCGGTCTTCGCGGTCCATGTCTTCGAGAATGTAGACGGCGTCATCCGAATCCATCTCGCCGATACCGGCTGCAATCTGGTCATTCGGCATCTGCTCGACGATGTCGAGACGAATCGCCTCATCCACCTCGGTCAGCGCCGTCATGTCAAAATCGGAGCCCAGCAGGCGCACCATGGCGTGGCGCTGCTCTGGCAAAATGGATTCCAAGAGGTCGCCGAGTTCCGATTCGTGCAGGCGAGCGACGTTCTGCCTTAGGAAAAGCACATCCCGATCACCAATAGCGGCACCCACCATCGCCAGAAAGTCGGAGCGTATGGAGCCGTCTTCAGCATAGATGTCGGCCATAATATCGGGCCGCTTGGCGTCTTCCGGCACGGAATGATGGTCGTCCGCTTGCGTCAAATTACGCCCCTTTATCCGGTAAACTGCCTGCTTCGCCAAAGTGCAGGAGAATGGCTTTAAAAAGCGTAATGTCAACAACAGGATAGGAGAAAAGGCGAGCGCTTGCTATGGATTATCAACGAGATGGCAACTCATTCGCGATAAAGAAGTGCGAGAAAGTCTCAGCGAATTCAGCGTTCAATTTCGAAACTCGCTCAGTTACGAGTTGACATGTGTCAGTTATCCGGGAATCTGAAACAAAATGCTGCAATAATCACCGCACCTGCATGGCACAGGCAACGGGCAGCAGGCAAAATTTAGATAAGAAAGAGACCTTATAATGGGCAAGATGGATTTCATCGGCAAGGCTTCCAGCGCGGCTGGCGGTTGGGGCGCACTCAAGAGCGTGGGCAAGCGCCTTCTGGAATCGGGCGCTCCGATTTCAGGCGCAAGAACTCTGCTGAAAGCAAACCAGCCCGATGGTTTCGATTGTCCCGGTTGCGCATGGGGAGATCCAGCCCATGGTTCATCTTTCGAGTTCTGCGAAAACGGCGTGAAGGCCGTTGCCTGGGAAGCCACGGAAGCGCGTGTGCCGCCAGACTTCTTTGCCAACCACACGGTATCTGCCCTCCGCAAATGGTCGGATTACGAGCTGGAAAAGCAGGGTCGCCTAACAAATCCACTTCGTTACGACCGGGCAACCGACACATATCTGCCGGTGAGCTGGGACGCCGCCTTTGCTGAAATCGGCAAGGTCCTCAACAGTCTGGATAGCCCTGACCGCGCCGAGTTCTACACGTCCGGCCGCGCCTCCAATGAGGCTGCCTTCCTCTATCAGCTGATGGTCCGTCTTTACGGCACAAACAATTTTCCCGATTGCTCCAACATGTGCCACGAAGCCAGCGGCGTTGGCTTGAAGGCTTCTGTCGGCGTGGGCAAAGGCACCGTTCTTCTGGAAGATTTCGAAAAAGCGGACGCTATTTTCGTCATCGGCCAAAACCCCGGCACCAACCACCCGCGCATGCTGGGTGACTTGCGCCGTGCGGCCATTCGTGGCGCACGCATTGCCGTGTTCAACCCTATCCGTGAGAAGGGTCTGGAGCGGTTTACTGATCCGCAAGACAAGCTGGAAATGATCACCGGCGGCAATACCAAGATTGCGACGAATTACTACCAGCCCCGCCAGGGTGGCGACATGGCTGCTGTGCGCGGCATGAGCAAGGCCGTATTCGCAGCGGATGATGCCGCCCGCGCCGCTGGAAAGCCTGCAGTCATCGACTATGATTTCCTCAATGAGCACGCTGTCGAGTTCGAAGCCTACCGCGCCGCTGTGGACGCAACATCATGGGAAGCCATCATTGACCAGTCCGGCCTGACGCGCGAGCAGATCGAGGAAGCGGCGGGCATTTACATGGCGTCGAATGCCGTCATTGCCACATGGGCAATGGGCATCACCCAGCACAAACACTCCGTCATCATCATCAGAGAAATCACCAACTTCATGCTGCTGCGCGGCAATATCGGTCGCCCCGGTGCTGGTCTCTGCCCGGTGCGCGGCCACTCGAATGTTCAGGGCGACCGCACTGTCGGTATCGATGAGAAGGCGCCACCTGCCCTCCTCGACGCTCTGGAAAAAGAACTCGGCGTGCCGATGCCGCGCAACCGTGGCCACAACACTGTCGAAGCCATCTCGGCAATGCTCGATGGCAAGGCGCAAGCCTTCATCGCCCTAGGCGGCAACTTCCTGCGCGCAACACCGGACAGCCCGCTGATTATCAAGGCTTTCGAAAAGCAGAAGCTGACGGTCAACATCGCCACCAAGCTCAATCACTCGCACCTCGTTCCCGGCGAAACATCCTTCATCCTGCCCTGCCTCGGCCGCACAGAAATCGACCGAAACTCTCAGGGCAAGCCCCAGATCGTGACCGTGGAAGACTCCATGAGCATGGTGCACGGCTCGGGCGGTATCAACGAACCCGCATCGCCGGAACTGCGCTCGGAAATCGCCATCGTGGCCGGCATTGCCCAGGCGACGCTTGGCAATGAGCGCGTGAACTGGAACGCACTTGCAGACGATTACGATCTCATCCGTGACATGATCGAACGTGTCATTGTCGGATTCCATAATTTCAACGAGCGCGTCCGCGTGCCGCGTGGTTTCCATCTGCGCAATGCTGCAGCAGAACGCGAGTGGAACACGCCTGCCAAGAAGGCAACGTTCTTCACCGGCCCACTGCCGGAAAAGACCGAGCATCAGGAAGCTCTCACCAAGCGAGGGGTTTTCGTGCTGCAGACATTCCGCAGCCATGACCAGTACAACACCACCATCTACGGCATGGATGACCGTTACCGCGGCGTTTATGGCGAGCGTCAGGTCATCTTCATGAACCCGAAAGACATGGAAGCACTCGGCGCCCATGCCAAGCAGCGCGTGGACGTGATCGGTGAATATGGTGATGGCGTAGAGCGCATGGCCGAAAACTTCCGCCTGGTGCCCTACAACATTCCAGAAGGCAGCATCGGCGGATATTATCCTGAGCTGAACGTGCTGGTGCCGCTTCACAGCTATGGCGAAGGCAGCTTCACACCAACGTCTAAGTCGGTTCTCGTGTCGGTGCGCCTGCGCGCAGAAACAGCTGCCTGATGAACGAAGATCAATCCGCAGCGCGCTTCATGGCCGTTGTGGAACAGATCAGCCAGACGGCCCCTGTCGCGCTTGACGCGACGGGGGCCGCACTGATTGCAGCCGTCCACTTCGGTGTCGGCACGGACAGCCGTAGTCTTTCCAACAAGCTCGGCATTGAGCACGCGCTTGTTTTGCGTGAAATAAATACTCTGTCGGGGCGATTTCTGACTATCGGCAAGCGTGACCCAAGAACGCAGCGGACATGGGTGGCACTGACAAGCGAGGCCGGTGAGCTTGCAAGCTCCGCCTCGGATGTGGCACTCCAAGACCCGCTTTAAGCCTCATGGAATGAATGGAATATCGACATGGCAATCCGTTCCATCGTGACCTATCCACATGTAGCGCTTTCAACCCACTGCGAACCGGTCAAAGACTTTGGCCCTTCGCTTGCGGAGCTGGAAAAGGATTTGCTCGACACGATGCGCGCCGCGCCCGGCGTCGGCATTACCGCCGCCCATATCGGCGTCCTCAAACGCGTCTTCGTGCTGGAACTCACACCCGGCGCGGTGCGCACCTATGTCAACGCTGAAATAAGCGAGCTATCCGGTGAGACAATGCGGCACATGGAAGGCAGCGTTTCCATGCCGGGCTTTACCGAGGAGGTCGAGCGGCCATCACGTGTGAAGCTTCGGTATCAGGACGTGTCAGGCTCGTGGCATGATGAGCAGTCGGATGGTTTCCACGCGATCTGCATTCAGCATGAAATCGATCAGCTGAACGGCGTGTTCTGGCTGAAGCGCCTGTCGAAACTCAAGCGGGACCGTCTTATCCGCAAATGGGAAAAAGCGCACCGCTGATCATTCCACCGCAAGCGTAAAGCGCGCATCGCCCCGCAGCGTGTTGCTGACGGTGCATATCTCTTCCGCTCTGTGCGCTATGGCGAGTTTGGTGTCCTCATCAAAATCGCCACGGATAGTCAACCGTACATCAAAGCTTATGATCCGCGAAGGCTCCTCATCGGACTTCTCACCTGTAACTTGCGCCTGCACACCCTCAAAACGATTGAGAATGCCCATCTCGCTGGCGGCAATGCGCGCGCTGAGAACCATGCAGGCGGCAAGCGATGCGTAGAGCAAATCAAGCGGGTTAAACCCGGGGTCAGACGCGCCTGTGACCACTGGCATCGTGCCGCCGGTCGGCGTTTCGAGATGCGGATGACCATTACGGCCCAATGTGGCAGATGCACCGGTCTTGCGTTTTCTGATCCTGATCTCGCTCAAGCCACCCTCACATTCGAATTGTCGAAAATTACATTTTGCACAATGGAACCAAAAGACGCTGTCGCGGTTCTACTCACGGAACGGTGATGAACCGTTACGGATTTATCGAAAATAGGAGCTGGGACACATGGTTACTGGTACACTCGTTAGCATTCTCATCACATTTCTGGTCATCGTACTTATTCTTTGGCTGATCAACCGCCTGCCCGTTGGCGGCAGCGCGAAGCAGATCGCTCAGGTTATCGTCATCATCATCGGTATTATTTCGTTGCTGAAGTACCTCGCAGTATTTTAAGCGACAAGACTTTTATGTCTGAGAGCCCGACCCAGGTGTCATGCCTTGGTCGGGCTTTTTTGTGCGATTTCAGCTTTCACGCGGGGAAATATCTGACATAGGCAAATTCGTCACCGGCAGGTGACCAGTTGGGAGAGTTCATCGTACCCTGCCCGCCAAACAGATCAAAAAGCGTTTCCGCATTGCCGCCATCCATATCCATCAGTCGCACCCGCACTTTCAGATCGCGTGGATGGTCGAAAACATCGGCATCGTAAGAGACGAAGACGATCTTGTCACCCACGGGTGACGGATGCGGAAACCAGTCTCCAAACTCGCTGTCGGTGATACGCTCAACCTCGCCGCCGCCAACCGGCACGCGCCAAATTTGCATCCGGCCCGTGCGGCTGGAGTTGAAATAGATCCACCGACCATCCGCCGAATAGTCAGGCCCATCATTGCGACCTTCGCCGTGGGTCAAGCGCGTCTCTTCGCCGCTTTCGATATCCATGGAATAGATATCGAATATCTGATCGCGGATGCCACAATAGGCAAAGCTTTTGCTATCAGGTGCCCAGCCGTGCCAGTACGACGGCAGATTGTGCGTCATCAGCTTAGGCGTTCCGCCTGCTGACGGCAGTAGATATATCGCGCTTTTGCCGAATTCGATCTTATCGGAAATTGCGATCATCGACCCATCCGGCGAAATGCCGTGGTCATTGTTGCACTGCGTCGCAAAGCCGGTGTCGAGAACAAGCGGCAATACGTCACCAGTCAGAGACAGCCGATACATCAGCCCCTCGCTGTTGAGCAGAAGAGACTGCCCATCCGGCGACCAGTTGGGCGCCTCAAACAGTTCCGGCGTCTGCCACACCACCCGGTTTTGCCGGGTGCGGATGTTGAAGATTTCAACGGAACTGCGAAGCTTTTCGATCACATCATCTGTCCCGGAAGCGGTTGGTGATGGGGTAGCGCCTGTCACGACCGAAGTTCTTCTTGGTGATCTTCACGCCCGGCGCAGACTGTCTGCGTTTGTATTCGGCAAGATAAAGCAAATGTTCGATGCGGTGCACCGTCGCCAGATCATGTCCGCGCGCGATGATATCGTCCACAGACATTTCCAGCTCCACGAGGCATTCCAAGATGTCATCCAGCACCGGATAGGGCGGCAGGGAGTCCTGGTCGGTCTGGTTGGGGCGCAGCTCGGCAGAGGGTGCCTTCGAAATGATATTGGCGGGAATAACCTCGCCCGAAGGGCCAAGCGCCGTTGGCGGCACGTGACTGTTTCTCCACGCTGAGATCGCATAGACCTGCATTTTGTAAAGGTCTTTGATCGGATTGAAACCGCCGTTCATGTCACCATAGAGCGTGGCATATCCAACCGACATTTCCGATTTATTGCCTGTGGTGACAACCATCGAGCCAAACTTGTTGGAGACCGCCATGAGAATGGTGCCACGGGCGCGGCTTTGCAGGTTTTCTTCTGTAATGCCTTCTTCGGTACCTTCGAACAGTTCAGCCAAGGACGACAGGAAACCATCCACCGGATCGGCAATCGGAACGATATCGTAGCGGCATCCAAGAGCCTTGGCGCAATCGGCGGCGTCCTTCAGGCTGTCTTCCGACGTGTAACGATAGGGAAGCATGATGCAACGCACGCGTTCCTCGCCCAAGGCGTCCACAGCAAGTGCTGCGCATATGGCGGAATCGATGCCGCCGGATAGGCCGAGCACGACGCTTTTGAAGCCATTCTTATTGACGTAATCCCGGAAGCCCAGCATGCAGGCGCGGTAATCCGCCTCCTCGCCTTCGGGGATCTGCGAGAATGGGCCTTCGCTGCAACGCCAGCCGTTTTCAGTACGTCTCCAGTCCGTCACTGCCAGTGTCGTCTCGAACTGGCTCATCTGGAACGCCAGCGTCTTGTCCGCATTGAAGGCAAAACTTGCGCCGTCGAACACGAGCTCGTCCTGCCCACCAACCTGGTTCGCAAAAACAAGCGGCAGACCGCTCTCAATGACCTGGCGCAAAGCCACCTGATGGCGCACATCCACCTTGCCGCGATAGTAAGGTGAACCGTTGGGAACCAGCAGAATTTCCGCACCGCTTTCGGCCAGCGTCTCGCAGATGCCAAGATCGTTCCAGATTTCCTCGCAGATCGGAATGCCAATGCGGACACCTCTGAAATTATAGGGTCCGGAAATCGAGCCTTCCGAGAACACGCGCTTCTCGTCGAACTCGCCGTAATTCGGCAAATCGACCTTGTCGCGCAGCGCAATAATCTTGCCGCCATCAACCAGCGCTACCGAGTTATGGCGCCCTGCCTCGCCCTGACGGGGAAAGCCGATGATGACACCCGGGCCGCCATCGGCGGTGTCGGCCGCCAGATCTTCCACGGCCTTCAGGCACGATTTCAAAAAGGCAGGTTTCAACACCAGATCTTCCGGCGGGTAACCGGAGATGAACAACTCGCTGAGCAGCAGCAGGTCTGCACCCTGCGAAGCCGCATCGGCGCGGGCCTGACGCGCCAGGGCAAGATTGCCCACGACATCGCCGACGGTTGGGTTGAACTGCCCGACGGCAATCCGCAAAATACTTGGATCAATCTGTGCTTGGCTCATGTCACTTATCTACCGCGCTGATGCCCGCGGTGCAACGCAGGCCATTAAGGTCTCTCACAAAAAACAGAACCACTGACATATGGACCGCCCCACCCGCTCCCCACATAAGCGGATGGAAATGTTTACCGCGAATTCATTTGAATTCCACACGCACAGCCGCTTATTTCGATAGAACGGTGGACGCCAGGTTTCGAATTGTCCCCGGCTGACTGGAGACCAACAATGTCTGCAATTCCCGAATATATCGCCTCACATTTCACACGCTCATCCAGAAACATCGGAGAGGCAGAAAAGCGCATTTTGAAAATTGCGCATGAGAAAAAACTCATCTCAACCGATACCAATGCCGCATTCTCGAAGGGCTCGTCTTTTGGAGAACGCTTGGCTGATGGCATCGCTCGGGTTGGCGGTTCATGGGGTTTCATCATCAGCTTCATGGTTTTTCTTCTGGCATGGGTTATCATCAACACCATCGTCCTGACCTCGCACGCCTTCGACCCTTATCCCTTTATCTTCCTCAACCTCATTCTCTCCATGCTCGCAGCCATCCAGGCGCCGATTATCATGATGTCTCAGAACAGGCAGGCAACACGTGACCGATTCGACGCGGAGAAGGATTATGAGGTCAATCTGAAGGCTGAACTGGAAGTACTTTCCCTTCACGAGAAAATCGACAACCGAGTTCTGGCCGAACTGGCGGCATTGAGAAGCGATATCGCCCGCCTTCACAGCCGCGAGACCGGCGAAGAAACAAAATAGACGAGTGCGTTTGAGCAAAAGCGACATAACGCAAATCTTTTTGCGGCATTTCGGTCGATAGTTACGAATCCGTCAGATTTTTACTCTACTGATTGACGTGGGCATTTGTTGCATTGCACTCTTGGTGCGGCGACGCGGGAATCAGTTCCGTTTCAGGATGGCATCACGCTTTCCCGAGCAGCGACGCCTCCGCGCTGGAACAGTTCAGTCCGGCCTTCAAAATTCTATTCCGAGGTTTTCTCCATGAACCAATATGATCTTGTTGTTGTCGGTAGCGGACCCGCTGGTAGGCGCGCAGCCATCCAAGCCGCCAAACTCGATAAAACGGTCCTGGTCATCGAAAAAGGTCGACGTGTTGGTGGCGTATCGGTCCATACCGGCACGATTCCATCAAAGACGATGCGCGAAACGGCGCTCAACCTCTCTGGCTGGCGCGAACGCGGCTTCTATGGTCGTTCATACCGCGTGAAGCAGGAAATCAGCGCCGATGACCTTCGCCGCCGCCTGCTGATTACGCTTGATCACGAAGTCGACGTGCTGGAGCACCAGTTCGCGCGCAACCGCGTTACGCATATTCGCGGCGCAGCCGCCTTCGTCACGTCAGACACGATGGAAATCACCAAGGACGATGGTGAGATCGTGATGATCAAGGGCAAGGCCATTTTGCTTGCTGTCGGCACCCGCCCGTTCCGCCCAGATTACATGCCGTTCGACGGTAAGACCGTGATCGACAGTGACGAATTGCTGGAGATCGAAAAGCTGCCACGCTCCATGGTCGTCATTGGTGCTGGCGTTATCGGCATTGAATATGCGACGATTTTCAGCGCCCTGGACACCGCTGTCACCGTGATCGACCCAAAGCCGACAATGCTGGATTTCATCGATAAAGAAATTATCGAGGACTTCACTTACCAGCTTCGTGACCGCAACATGAAACTCCTTCTGGGCCAGAAGGCTGAAAAAGTCGAGCATACACCCGAGGGCAAGGTTATGCTGACTCTGGACAATGGACGTACCTTGACAACAGAAATGGTCCTGTTCGCCGCGGGTCGCATGGGTGCAACCGGTTCACTGAATCTCGCCGCAGCAGGGCTTTCCGCAGACGATCGTGGCCGTTTGTCGGTTAATCCCGAAACATTCGAGACATCGGTTCCGGGCATTTTCGCGGCGGGAGACGTCATCGGCTTTCCAAGCCTCGCCTCCACCTCCATGGAACAGGGCCGAATCGCTGCGCGTGTGGCTGTCGGCGCCATCGGCATGGAGCCGCAGAAATATTTCCCTTACGGCATCTATGCTGTTCCGGAAATTTCGACCTGCGGCCTGACCGAAGAGGAAATGAAAGAACGCGGCATTCCATACGAGTGTGGTATCGCCCGTTTTCGCGAGACCTCTCGTGGGCATATCATGGGTCTCGACACCGGCCTGCTGAAGCTCATTTTCTCGCAGAAAACGCGGCGCTTACTGGGTGTTCACATCGTTGGTGAAGGCGCGACCGAACTCGTTCACATCGGACAAGCCGTTTTGAACCTCAAGGGTACCGTCGAATATTTCGTCGAAAACACCTTCAACTACCCGACACTTGCTGAAGCCTACAAGATTGCCGGCCTCGACGCCTGGAACCGCATGGGTGACATCAAGAAAAAAGAGAACATATGATCTCTAGGCTCAGCGCCCCTACCACCTGATGTTGTAGCGGGCGCTGACCGAAGGACGGAAACGGTCCTGTTGACCCTGCGCGAGGTTGCCAGACACGGTGAGGTTCTCACCGAGCTTCTGCTCCAGCCCCAAATTTGATGTGAAGTCTTCAAACGAATCGTGGCTCGCCCCGGTCAGCACAAATGCCGTACCGGTCGCTGACCGCGTCAGCCGCAGCGACTGCGAAACATCAAGCCCGCTCCACTGCTGCGCCGTTCCATCATAACGGACGGTTACGTTCCGGTTGGATTCGAAATCCAGATCCGGCGTCGCAATGCGTTTTTGCGAAGATGTCATTGACCACGCGCTGGAGCCGGTCAGCGCGTTGACCAGCACGCCAATATCGCCAGCCACCCTGGCACCCGGCACGTTGGAGGACAGGATCGTGACCGTGCCCCAAAGTTTCACTGGCGTATCGACCAGCGCACCACCCTCTGAACCATTCATGCCCATTTCCAGACCGCCACGTATCGGTGTCTGTGTTGGCAACTTCGCACCAATTCGGGCGGAGTAAGAGGTATCGGAGTTCTTTGCCGGAGCCCAGATCAACCCGCGCTCCTGCGCAAGAGCAGATCCGCATTGGCCAAGGACAGCAAGGGCGGCAATCAGGGCGCTGCGTCCCGTTTTCAAAAACATGTCTCTTCCTCAAGCTTTGGGAAGGTGCGCCACCAAGTACAGGCGACGCCCCTTATTCGGCTATCGACGACAGAACCGTGAGGAAATGCCGTTATGAATTGTAGAATCAACGCGCCGCAGGACGCGTCTTTTCATCGGGCGCAGAGCCACATCGGGTGGCGCCAAACGGAGAGTTGGAACTAAGGGCGAAGCCGGGCCGCGCATTTTGCGCAACGGATTTGCTTAACCGCAAGGCACTGCAAATCGATGCCCTAACCTGCCAGATGAACACCAGATGAACAAGGGCGACCGGGGCAGAAACCGGATTGTGCAGTGCAATGTGATTGGATTGTTACAGTGGTTAACGAAGAGGTTAACGCCTGAATCTGGTAGAAAAATAATCCACCAAACGAAAAAGGCCGCAGCAATTGCCGCGGCCTTTCCATAATCCTGATGAGGGAGAAGCTTACTCAGCGTCGCCTTCGGCAGCCTTCTTCTTAGCAGGTGCCTTTTTCTTCGGAGCGGCTTCTTCGCCTTCGGAAGCGTCAGCCTTTGCAGCTGCCTTCTTCTTGGAGGAAGACTTCTTCTCAGCCTTGTCGCCTTCTTCAGCGTCGTCAGCTAGCAGCTCTTCCTTCGTTACGGTCTTGTCAGTTACCGAGATTTCCTCAAGCAACTTGTCGATGACCTTTTCTTCAAAGATAGGAGCGCGCAGTGAAGCGGAAGCGCCTGGCGTGTTGCGGAAGAAATCAAGGATTTCCTTCTGCTGACCTGGGAACTGCTGAAGCTGTGCAAACAGCGCACGCTGCATTTCTTCTTCAGTGACTTCTACGCCAGCCTTCTCACCGATTTCGGAGAGAACGAGACCGAGGCGAACGCGACGTTCAGCAAGCTTGCGATACTCTTCGCGGGCTTCTTCTTCAGTCGTGTCTTCATCAGCAAAGGTCTTGCCGGACTGAGCAAGATCGGTGTTGATCTGGCGCCAGATGTTGTCGAACTCGGCATCAACCAGACCGGCAGGCGTTTCGAACTTGTAGACTTCGTCCAGCTGATCAAGGATCTGACGCTTCACCTTCTGGCGAGTCACGTTCGTGTACTGGCTTTCGATCTGACCGCGCACGATTTCCTTGAGCTTTTCAACCGACTCGAGGCCGAGCTTTGTCGCCAGTTCGTCGTTGATCTCGACGTCGGCAGCAGCAGCTACGTCCTTAACGGTGATGTCGAAAACAGCTTCCTTGCCTGCGAGGTTCGCAGCTGGATATTCTGTTGGGAAGGTAACCGTAATGGACTTCTCTTCGCCAGCTTCGACGCCAACCAACTGGTCTTCGAAGCCAGGGATAAAGCGGTTGGAACCGATAACGAGTTCTGCATCTTCAGCAGCGCCGCCATCGAATGCAACGCCATCGACCTTGCCGAGGTAGTTCATCGTCACGCGATCACCTTCGGCGGCCTTGCCAGCCTTGGTTTCGTAAGTGCGAGCGCTTTCGGCGATCTTGAGGATCTGCTCGTTGACTTCATCTTCGGTCACTTCAACGACTTCGCGCGTAACCTTAATGCCGTCGTTCGACTTCAGTTCGATAGCCGGAATGACTTCGTAAACCAAGTTGAATTCGAAATCGGCTTCTGCTGCGAGAATCTTGTCAGCTTCGTCCTGATCTTCAGTCATGGAGATGGAAGGCTGCGTCGCAGACTTCTCGCCACGGCCAGAAATGATCTCAGAAGGCTTGTCGCGAACCAGTTCGTTGACGAGGTCAGCCATGATGGACTTGCCATACATCTTCTTAAGATGTGCAAGCGGCACTTTGCCTCGACGGAAACCGTTGATGCGAACCTTGTCCTTGGCGTCAACCAGGCGCTCGTCAAGGCGAGACTTCATATCTGCGGCCGGAATAACGACCTTGATTTCGCGCTTCAGCCCTTCAGCCAGCGTTTCGATAACCTGCATTTTCATACCTTCACATCATGGCGGCGGTGCTCAGACAGCCGTTGGTTTACGTTCGAGCACAGCGCCGGAACCTAAATTCACCGGCCGTAACTATATAAACTACATGCACAAGCATTTTGCCGAGCAAAAACTGCGCTTGAGCCAAAGAGGCGGCGATGCAGATGCATCACGCATGCCTCTCGGCGATTCATTTGGTGCGGGTAGAGGGACTCGAACCCCCACAACTCTCGTCGCCAGAACCTAAATCTGGTGCGTCTACCAATTCCGCCATACCCGCGCTCTTGAATCCTGCATAAACAACATCCGGCACAAAATGCCTTCCGGAGCGCGCGTCTCTATATCACCCGTTTTCTGGAGCGCAAAGGAAAAATGACGGTTTTACGTCGCTATTTGCTGAACCGGATGATCCATGCAGAGGAAATCGCAGCAAACACCCCTCGCCTCACAGCTATCGTCTTCATTGCCAGTCATCCAGACCGCAGCGCGATCAACCAGCCGGGCCCCGACGTAGCAGCCGATTGCAAAGCCGAAAAACACATCTTATCCGCGACTAAACAGCCTCGGCCCCCAAAAGGTGCCGTCAAATTATGCATTTACGAAGACTTAACCACTCGATTTGAGGCATGCAATGCACTCAGCGCATAGGTGGCATACTTCATTGTCTGTTTTTGTTTTTATTAAACCGATTATATTCGGCGTCAGGAAATGAGTTGAACGCCGATCCCAAGCGGCGCAGATAACCAAAGGAAACGATCATGAACATCACTCGCTCGCTGAACAACTGGCGCAAGTATCGTCAGACCGTAACTGAACTGGGCCGCATGAGCGACCGCGAACTGAACGATCTGGGCATTGGCCGCAGCGACATCCGCCGCGTAGCACGCACAGCAGTCGGTATCTAAAGATAAACTGCTTGTGAGTGGTGTTAGCCACTACGCATTCAGCTTTGAAAAAAGGTCTCGAGCTTCGGCTCCGGGGCCTTTTTCTTTGTCTGCAGTCTTTTCAAATCTGAACCATAAACGCTGGTCAAATTGAACGCCTAAAAAACGTGCTTCACCGCCAGAAAGGTGCAAAAATAGCCGACACATTGCACAAACGCATGGCAGTCGCCTAAAAACTGCACTCCACTTCCTCGATCTCCTTATGTATATACACATCAACAGCAGCAAACACCCAAATGTGCATCGCTGCACACCCATTCGAGATAAATCGAACAAAGATCGAGGAAACGACCATGAACCCTATTCGCATCGCAAAAAACTGGATGAGCTACCGCCGTACAATGAATGAACTCGGCAGCCTCTCCAACCAGGCCCTGAGCGACATTGGCCTGACACGTTACGACATCCGCAACGTTGCTTCCCGCTCGTTCCGCTAATCAGCGTACAGAGTCATTTCTTCGACCGTCCTCCCAAGAACGCGGAAATGACTGAGCGACAGGTAATCAAAAACGGCGCCATTGGCGCCGTTTTTGATTCTACCATCCCCACTGGTAGCGACGCGCTCCAACCAAGCCATCCCCTCCCCACTACATAAGAGAATCAGCCCCTCGCTTGACAATTCAATTCTAATATGAGAACATAAAGTGAACATATGGAGTTGCAGTAATGACCGCGGCAGACAAGACCATTGAAAACGCCATGTCCATCGTTGCCCAGTCACGCAGCCTGCGTGAAAGAGCGCTGGAACGCAGACGGGAACTGCAGCGGCGCACAGAGGTGATGACCATCAAGCCGCTTTACATTCTCAAGAAAAATGGCGGCAGGCAGCTTTCGCTTCGGTTGGACAGCTGATCCAAGGCCTATGCTGCTCACATCTGCGCAGCTAGTCGTTTCATGGCAGAAAAAATCCCGCCCCGGAGGTTCCTCCGCGCGGGATCACTAGAATAGCACTAGTATCATGGTCGTTATTGCATGCGCTGGAGGGCTGCTTGCGGTGACGCGGTTGCGGTCTCTGTGAGACCGGGCAAACGATCTGTCTTCCTCAGTATTTTAATTGGCTTCTCAGCTGGGTCTGTCGGTGTGGCGATGCTGGCGGTCTTGAATTCCCGATCAACGGGGAAAGATACGTCAACATTTTTTGTGATCAGACTGTCGGCCATTGCTGCGGAAGCTGAAAAACCGATCGTGGCTACAATGATGAGAATAGGCTTCATGTCATTCTCCATTCTTTGTGGGTTACGGCTTGAATTGAATGCGTATGCGCTTCGTGCATTTCCTTTGGGAAAGAGGGAAAGCTCAGGCTTTACTGGGTTCATATTTGCTTTTCAGAGAGCGTCGGAAGATCATCGCGACATAAGTTCCTCGCAGAGGAATTATGATCGGTTTATACACGGACGCCGAGGCGCTGTTGGCAGCCTGTAATATGCGGCGAGTTCCGGAACTGTTTTGAGACATCATGCCTGCTCTCCTTCGCGAAATAGAACGGAAGGCGCGGGCTTTAGTTCCTGTGGAAGCTAAGTAAAGGTTAACAAATCATACAGTAAATACAGAATATCCACTCACGAATCCGTGATTGAATTCTGGCGAGATGCGGTAATTGGGCAGAAATTCTAGATATCGAACGTTCCAGCTGCAATACGCACGGCATGTCCACCGATTCTGGCACGGGAAATCTCGTTTTCCTTCACATCCATTACAAGATGAATGTGAGACGGGCGTCCCATTTCAACACCCTGCTCAATTAGCATCGGGTAGTGCCCATCCGCTAATCTGTCAAAATGATGGATCGCTCCCGAGAGTGCTGCAACTGCGGAGCCGGTAGCCGGATCCTCTGGAATGCCCATATCAGGTGAGAACATGCGGGCATGAAACTTTGCCGCATGGTTCACACCACCGCGACAATAGAGATAAGCAGAGGTCAGCCTGCCCTCGACAAGAGGCGCGTTTTTGATCCACAGCCCGGCATCAAAATCCACCTCTTCCATCGCAGCGAGATTATGCACGGGTATGGTCAGGAATGGCACTCCGGCCGTCCATATGGAAGCCACGTGATTCTCGAAGCCCAGCTGGGATTCGGCAAGACCAATTGCGTCGGCAAGCTCCGCGTTGTTCACCGGTAGTTGCACACGCGAGGACTTACGCGGCAGATCGAATTCGGCAAAACTGGCCTCTCCCTCACGAATACGGATAGCGCAGCGGACAGGCCCGACCTTCTCGTCCAGCACTGTCACCATATCTGCATCACCACCACCGTGGTTTTTCTCCGCAATGGCGATGGCCGCACCCACAGTCGGGTGGCCGGCAAATGGCAATTCTGATGATGGTGTGAATATGCGCAGGGACGCAGCATGGGCGGGGTTGGTGGATGTCGTGATGAAAACCGTTTCAGACAGGTTCATCTCGCGCGCGATGGCCTGCATGGTCACATCATCCAGCGCATCCGCACCAAACATGACGGCAAGAGGGTTCCCGGCCAGCTTTTGGCGCGTGAAGACATCGTAGATACTATAACTTATCGCCACATCCCACTCCTTGGGCCGCTCTCGTTCATCCGCAAACTGCCTGACCTCACAAGCCTCTGCAACCCTGTTTGTGCACTCGTTGAGAAGAAGCTCATGAATGCACGGCGTGCTTTAAAGAGCTTGTCCTAACAGCAGGTCTTCATGTACCAAAGGCCATCAACAGGGGTGACGGAATGTCGCGTTCAACTGAGAGTCTGTGTTTCGTAGCCTCGACCACCGACAATGCGCAAGCTGCGCGCGATGAGCTTGTGGAGCATTACGGCAATACGCCGTTTGAAGAGGCCGATGTCATCGTCGCGCTTGGTGGCGATGGTTTCATGCTGCAGGTGCTGAATGAAACCATGAATTCCGGCAAGCGGGTCTATGGAATGAATCGCGGCTCTGTCGGTTTTTTGATGAATGATTACCGCGTTAAAGGGCTTCGCGGACGCATCGCGATTGCCACGGGCAATGATTTCCACCCGCTTCGTATGACGACGACAGATACCAATGGCGATGAATTCACGGCACTTGCAATGAATGAGGTCAGTCTCTTCCGCCAGTCTCATCAGGCCGCAAAGCTGCGCGTTGATGTGGATGGCAAGACGCGGTTGGAAGAACTGATCTGCGATGGAATGATGGTTGCCACCCCCGCAGGCTCGACTGCGTACAACTTCTCAGCCCACGGGCCGATATTGCCGCTCGAATCACCGCTTCTCGCACTGACGCCGGTCAGCGCCTTTCGTCCCCGTCGTTGGCGCGGCGCGCTGTTGCCCAACAAGGTCACTGTGGATGTGCACGTGATTGAGAGCGATAAGCGTCCGGTCAACGCTGTTGCCGACCACACCGAAGTCAAATCGGTGCAGAGCGTGCGGATTGCGCAATCCGAGGACAGGACTGCGAAAATTCTGTCCGATCCAGACAGGTCCTGGTCAGACAGGGTGCTGGCTGAACAGTTTACGAATTGAGGATCATGACGATGATGATGAAAACCCTTCTCACCACCAGCTTGCTCCTTGCCAGCATCTGCACTGCCAATGCACAGGCTCAGAACGCCGAGATTGCCTCCCTGCCCGTCTCTACCATTTTCGTGGCAAGCAGCGGTCTTTGGGAGCAGGAAATTGCCCCCGATGCGAACGCAGACAAGAAGGGCGAACCAACGCGGGGCTACTACAAGGTCGTCGCCATGCGCCAGCCAGACGGCACGGCGAAAATCTTTCTTCAGCAGATCGCCTATACGGCGGATGGGCCAAGTCTGGTCGAGACGGTAGAGCTCGAGGAATTCACGCAGATGAAAGCTTACGTGACTGACATCCGCCCTGAAAGCTCCACCGGCGCGCCCGCTATTCCCGGACTTTTCGTCACCGTGCATCTGAAGACAAAGCCTGACCAGCAAGATGCGGATGCATGGACGGTTCTGATCGATGAGTTGGGCGACATGAAAATCGAAAAAGCGTCCAACTGACTGCGACCTTAAAGGCCCAAGTCCTCGGGTCCACTTAAGACTTCCCGGAAATGGTGTTTCCAAAGACGGGCACCCAGCGAACCGCTGCGGTCGAGGCTGGAACCGACCGTCAGCCAAGGCAGCAATGTCGGGCGTAACCCGGCATCGAAAAACGAAAAGCCGGCGGCCAGCACGCAGGTGTCGGCCTGAATTCCACAAACAAGAACGCGTTCCACTTCAAGCGATAGCAGGTAATCGACAGCGTCTTTCGGCGGAGCATATCCATACTTGATGAAGACGCGATCTGCCGCAATCAGGCAATCATCCGAGGTACCCGGCTTCCATCCCAACTGGCTCTCAAAAGGCGTGATGCTCTCATCGTGCCTTTCGACACTTGCAACGCTCGGCATGAGTTTCGCAAGCTTTGCGATGTTGTCGACAAGCTCCACCGGCGGGTTAAAGCTTGGCTGGATATCAACGATATAGAGAACCTGCCTCATCGCGCACCTCTTAAAGCGAAAGCGCCTCCCGCGATGTCAATCGCAGGAGGCGCATTTTCAGTCAGGCTTTTGACGACCGATCAGTCGATGTCAGCAACCTCGACATCAGCGCCGCCGCTAATGCGGTGTGCCAGTGCGGCCTCCATGAACTCGTTCAATTCGCCGTCCAGCACGTTGCCAGGTGCCGTGCTTTCAACGCCCGTGCGCAGATCCTTGACCAACTGGTAAGGCTGCAGCACGTAAGAGCGGATCTGGTGGCCCCAGCCGATGTCGGACTTGGAGGCAGCTTGCGCATTGGCTGCTGCTTCACGCTTCATCAGTTCAGCCTCATAGAGGCGTGAGCGCAACATTTCCCACGCCTTGGCGCGGTTCTTGTGCTGCGAACGTTCCTGCTGGCAGGCAACAGCGATGCCGCTTGGAATATGCGTGATACGAACAGCCGAGTCGGTGGTGTTAACGTGCTGTCCACCAGCGCCGGACGAACGATATGTATCGATGCGGCAATCGCTTTCATTGATATCGATCTGGATCGAATCATCGACCACTGGGTAAACCCAGATGGACGAGAAGGATGTATGGCGACGCGCATTGCTGTCGTAAGGCGAGATACGAACGAGGCGGTGAACGCCCGATTCGGTTTTCATCCAGCCGAAAGCATTATGGCCTTTGACGAGGATCGTTGCGGATTTGATGCCCGCTTCTTCGCCATCGTGAATTTCGAGAATTTCGACCTTGAAGCCCTGACGCTCAGCCCAACGGGTGTACATGCGCAAAAGCATGTTCGCCCAGTCCTGACTTTCAGTGCCACCAGCGCCCGAATGCACTTCGACATAAGTATCGTTGCTATCGGCTTCACCAGATAGCATGGCTTCCACCTGACGGCGGTTTGCTTCGCTTCTCAGCGCCTTCAAACCGTCTTCGGCTTCCTTGACGATATCGGCATCGCCTTCAGCCTCGCCCATTTCGATCAACTCGATATTGTCGTTGACCTGCTGTTCGAGAAGTTTGACGCCATTGATGGATTCATCAAGCTGCTGGCGCTCGCGCATCAGCTTTTGCGCCTCTGCTGCGTCGTTCCAGAGGTTGGGGTCCTCTGCCTTGTTGTTCAACCAGTCCAGTCGTCTTATCGCCTGGTCCCAGTCAAAGATGCCTCCTCAGCAGGCTTATGGCCTGCTTGATTTCGTCGACGATGTTCACGATCTCATTGCGCATTTCGCAGATACTTCGCTTTCATGGAATTTGGAATTGTCTTTTGCTCGCTGAATAAATGCGAGGGGCGCGGATGTAAAGCCCACGCCCCTCGGCTTTCCATTCAATGATTTTAATAGAGGCCGCCGCCGCCACCAGTAATAGCCTGCTGGGCCTGCGGAGAAGCGCGCAGGATATCTTCCTGCGACATTGCCCCATCCATGCCAATGACGGAGAAGCTGCTGGCTGGCCCCGTGCCTGGCTTGAAGGCCTCCATGATCGTGTCAGGCTCACCCTCATTCGCCGCCATGCCCGTCTTTCTGTTGACGGCCACGAACTGCATGCCATTGGGCACGATGAATTTGCTGGCCGGCATGTGTTTGGCAGCCTGCGCGATGAATTCGCCAAAAATTGGCGCGGCGAGAGAACCGCCGGTGCCACCGCGACCAAGGGGGGCCGGGCTGTCAAAACCGATGTAGAGGCCAGCGACCATGTCCGGCGAATAGCCAACGAACCACGCGTCTTTCTCGTCATTTGTGGTGCCGGTCTTGCCAGCAACGGGCAGATCTACCTTGATCTTGCCAGCGGCAGTACCACGCTGAACAACACCCTCAAGCATTGAAGTGGTCTGATACGCGGTCATCGGGTCAAGAACTTGCTCGCGATTATCAACAATCTCGGGCTCATCCTGGTTCTGCCAGCTTGTCGCGTTGCAGCTCTCGCAGCCCCGCTCTTCATGACGGAAAATCGTCTTGCCGTAACGGTCCTGAATGCGGTCGATCACGGTCGGATTGATCTGCTTACCGCCATTAGCAATAACTGAGTAGGCCGAGACCATGCGCATGACCGTTGTTTCGCCGGAGCCGAGAGACATGGCAAGCAGCGGCGGCATCTTGTCATAGATACCGAAGCGTTCGGCATATTCGGCAACCAAGTTCATGCCCATATCCTGCGCGAGGCGCACGGTCATGAGGTTGCGTGACTTTTCAATGCCCAGACGCAGCGTCGATGGGCCGGCGGATTCACCACCATAGTTCTGCGGCCGCCAGACCTGACCACCGGAAACGACCTCAAGCGGCGCATCCATGACAACCGAAGCAGGCGTGTAGCCATTATCCAGAGCGGCTGCATAGATGAACGGCTTGAACGATGAACCCGGCTGACGCATTGCCTGCGTTGCGCGGTTGAATTCAGATTGACCGTAGGAGAAACCGCCCACCATCGCCAGAACTCGACCCGTATGTGGGTCCATGACGACCATGCCACCCTGAACCTTTGGTGGCTGGCGAAGGCGGAACGCATCCCCCTTGTCGGAAAGCGGCTCGACGTAAACAACGTCACCCGTCTTCAAAACGCCTGCTGGAGATTTGGCGGTCGCACGCTGGCCTTTTGCGTCCCGATAGGCCCACTTCATGTTCTCGGGCTTGATCCGACCACGGCTGCGCAGATCAGGATTTTCGCTGTCTCCATCCGGACGCAGTCCGATGTCGACACCGTCAGCTGTGGCCGCAAGCACAACGGCCATTTTCCATTCAGGAACGTCACGCAGCGGCTTCAGCTTCAAAAGTGCCGCTGCCCAATCGCCTGACGTATCGATCTGATCAATGGGTCCGTGAAATCCGCGGCGTTCGTCATAATCAAGCAGACCATCCTGCAAAGCCTTGCGAGCTTCCATCTGAATGACGGGATCAAACGACGTGCGGACGGAAAGGCCACCTTCGAGCAAAGCCTTCTCGCCGTATTTCTCAACGATCTGGCGGCGGGCTTCTTCGGAGAAGTAGTCGGACGCAGCAAGACGTGCGCCGCCTGTGCGAATGTTTACGCCCAGCGGCTGTGTCTTTGCGTCAGCAGCGTCCGCCTGAGTGATGTAGCCGTTTTCGGCCATACGATCGATAACCCAGTTACGGCGCTCCAGCGCTGCTTTTTCACGGCGAAGTGGATGGTAGTTCGCAGGACCCTTTGGCAGCGCGGCCAAATAGGCGGTCTCGGCAATTGTCAGTTCCGTCACTGACTTGTTGAAATAGGTTAACGCCGCACTGGCGATACCGTAGGAGTTCAACCCGAAGAAAATCTCGTTGAGATACAGTTCGAGGATCTTGTCCTTGCTGTAGGCCTGCTCGATGCGGAAGGAAAGAACCGCTTCTTTCGCCTTGCGCTCCATGGTCTGTTCATTGGTCAACAGGAAGTTCTTGGCCACCTGCTGGGTAATGGTCGAACCACCCTGCGTGGGACCACCTGTTGCGAAAGCGACGGCTGCGCGCGCAAACCCCGTCACATCAATGCCAGGATGCTGGTAGAAATTCTTGTCTTCTGCCGAAAGAAATGCAGCCTTCACACGATCAGGAACCGCCTGGATGGGCAGAAACAACCGCCGTTGCTTGGCATATTCCGCCATCAGTGCACCGTTACCAGCGTGAATGCGGGTCGTGACCGGCGGCTCGTAACTGCTCAGCACCGCATAATCGGGAAGATCCTTCGTGATCGTCACCAGATAGATGGCAACACCACCAGCTGCCACAAGGAACAGCATGCTGGCCAAGCCGAAGAAATATCCAATAAGTCTGATCATATTAAAGCTACCGATACTTCGAATCGCAAAGGGTTGCGCCCGCAGTTATGCGCACATTCTTGCATATAGCGTGCCGTTTTGCACACCGCATCATCGATGACAAGCTGCCAGTTGAAGCATTGTCCGCATTGTTATAGCGGACTGCGTCTCCTGCTTAACGAAAAAGGACCAGTGTCGGCATCGAATCTCAACCAAGAGTAACGTGGGGAATGTGAGTAAAATAGGGCTTTACGCCTATTTCCTCGGGGAGATCATCCAGACTTGAATGCTTTTCTCGTGTGAATGCGCGCAGAACACACGAAGCCGTGATGCAACGGCTGCAAGTCTGTCAACCGCCGTTCGCCATCGCCTGGGCGCGGTAGCGTGTCACTGCGGTTGCCAGCGTATCAGCCACCTTTGCCCGCCACGCTTCATCCAACAGCAGTTTCTCGTCATCAGGATTGGACAGAAACCCGAGCTCAAGCAGCACAGACGGCACATCATGCGCCCGCAGCACCTGAAAACCAGCAAATCGATGCGGATTGTTAATAAGGCCAATCTGACCTTCAAAAGATTTCACGATGTTCTCAGCCAGGGTAACGGAAAATGCCTGGGTTTCGCGTCTGGTGAGATCAAGCAGAATGTCTGCGACTTCGGGGCGTTCGTGCTGCACAGTCACGCCTGCTATCTGGTCTGAAAGGTTTTCACGCTCGGCAAGATCCTGCGCCATCCTGTCAGAGGCGCGGTCGGAAATCGTGTAGACGGTCGCACCGCGAATGCCCTTCTGCTTCAGGGTGTCGGCATGAACGGAAATGAAAAGATTGGCATTCTCTTGGCGCGCCAGGACAACCCGCTCCGAAAGCGCCAAAAACGTATCATCGTCACGGGTCAGGAAAGCCTTGATTCCCGGTATCTTGTTCAGTCTATCAGCCAATTGCTTGGCGAAGGTCAGCGTGATGACCTTTTCGTCCGTACCACTGAGCGCTCCCTTGGCGCCTGCATCAATACCGCCATGGCCGGCATCGACAGCAATGACGAACTCGGATTGGCGTGAGGTTTTGGGCGCCACTTCAGAGGTCACAGACGCTGTTGTCGCTGGCGCAAGTGCCTGCCAGTTCTGATTTTTCAGCAGGTCTGCAAATTTCTGCTTCGTCGTCACCTCAGCGTCCAGAACGAAGGGAAAAACTTGCGCCCCATTTTCTGACTTGGCTTCGGCGATAACAACCTGCGCTGGCTTCTTGGCCGTCAGAACAAGGCGCGCACGGCCCTCGCCCATATTGCCAAATCGGATATCGCTAAAAATCCCTGTCGGTGCCAGGTCGCTGGTGGGGAAGGAAAAGCCGACCGCTGGGAAATCCACAACGATACGCGCTGGAGAATCGAGATAGTGGACTTCGAATTCCGGCTGCTGGTTGAACTCCATGACGATGCGGGTGCGCGCCTCATCCCCGATGATGCGGGCTTTGCTAACAACGAGCGCTGGGGCCATCTCTTGCGAATGGCCTGCAATGGCGCTGCAAAAAATGCAAATCGATGCAAGCAACAGGGCTTGACCGATTCGCCCGGCCAAAACCCTGAATTGAGACCCGCGGCTCTCGATAATCAATGTTTTTGTGGTCGCCAAAATCATTTCCGTATCTGAAGTTTTGTCACGCAAGAGGATATTTTATCAGCGAAATCGCCTGTCCGAACTGCTCACAGAGGCCGGAATTAGGCCCGCGCGCCACAATCACAGCCATTGGTGAAGCAATTCTTAACTCTGAAATTCCATCAACGATATGGCATATTTAGCCGCCCTATTGCTATTATGACAGATAGAACATACAACGTGAATGAGGGTTAAAAGTGTTGACGGGATCGATGCCCGCCGGCTGCCAATCGACAAAGACGCTGGCGCTGCAATATCGGGCAATCATCTGCCGTCGCTGCATTTTTCTCCTGAAACTGAATCAATTCTGGCGTTGCCAGAACAATACCCGGTGGCATGCCACCGCGCGCTCGGAGAGAGCATTTTCATCGGATCCCATCGGGATCTATTTATTATAGTCGTTCTCGCTTGGCCAATGATGTCGTTGCAGCAGCTTTCAAATCAACCGGATACCACGAGCAGGCATCATGCTTTGCCAGTCGTCCGGGCGCTGCCAGTTAACCGACGCCGGGCAGAACACTTCATTTCCGGCACACCCTTGGATTTAGATGGAAGGCCTGTCCTCGTGACGGGCCTGTTCTCGTATATGACAAGGCTGCGCCGAGGAGCAAAGCTTACATGGCAGACAAAATGCTTATCGACGCGTCCCATGAAGAGGAGACGCGCGTAGTCGTAGTCCGCGGGAATCGAATTGAGGAATTCGATTTTGAGTCGGAACACAAGAAACAAATTCGCGGCAATATCTATCTTGCCAAGGTGACCCGTGTGGAACCTTCGCTTCAGGCTGCATTTGTTGACTACGGCGGCAATCGCCATGGTTTTCTGGCATTCGCAGAAATCCATCCTGACTACTATCAAATCCCCCTTGCTGACAGGCAGGCTCTCTTAAGAGCTGAAGCGGAAGATCATCGCCGCAACGACGACTTCGAGTCGGCAGACGCGCCGAACGAACGGGTCTCATCGACTGTCGATCTCTCTCAGGTAGAACAGCCCGATGTAGGCATCGTTGAAGCAGTGCAGGCTGCCCCTGAGCCTGAGGTTGTGGAGGACGTTTCCGCTGAAGCTGTTAAGGCCGAGGTTGAAGCAACCGAGGTCGTGGCGGAAGACGTTGCTGTCGAAGACGAAAAGCCGAAGAAGCGCGTTCGTCGCCCACGCACCAAGAAAAAGACGGAAGCTGACGACGTTTCTGCCGACGCGGCCCCTTCGGATGAAAGCTCCGAAGATGATGGCAGCAAGGGCGGCGAGATGGCAGCCATGGTCGATACCGATACGATTTCGGAAGAAGTCGAAGGCCTCGGCCGTCGTGACAATGACGACGATGATGATGATGACGATCACCACGAGAAGGAAGTCATCGAGTCCGTTGGCGCAGAAGACGCGATGGAAGAAGTTCCAGACCGCGTTTCCCGCAAGCCACGCAAGCAGTACCGCATTCAGGAAGTCATCAAGCGCCGCCAGATTATTCTGGTTCAGGTTGCCAAGGAAGAACGTGGCAACAAGGGTGCCGCGCTGACGACATATCTGTCGCTGGCCGGTCGTTATTCGGTTCTCATGCCGAACACGGCGCGTGGCGGTGGTATTTCCCGCAAGATCACTCAGCCAACAGACCGCAAGCGTCTGAAGGAAATCGCACGCGATCTCGAAGTGCCGCAGGGCATGGGTGTGATCCTTCGTACTGCCGGTGCAAACCGCACCCGCGTCGAAATCAAGCGCGACTTCGAATATCTGATGCGTCTGTGGGAAAACGTTCGCACATTGACGCTGAATTCGACGGCCCCTTGCCTCGTTTACGAAGAAGGCTCGCTGATCAAGCGTTCGATCCGCGATCTTTATAACAAGGACATCAGCGAGATCATCGTTTCCGGTGAGGAAGGCTATCGTGAAGCGAAAGACTTCATGAAGATGCTGATGCCGAGCCATGCCAAAGTGGTTCAGCCCTACCGCGACATTCACCCGATCTTTTCGCGCTCCGGCATTGAAGCGCAGCTCGATCGCATGTTGCAGCCACAGGTCACGTTGAAGTCTGGTGGTTACCTCATCATCAACCAGACGGAAGCGCTGGTTGCCATCGACGTGAACTCCGGTCGTTCGACACGCGAGCATTCCATCGAGGAAACCGCGGTCCAGACGAACCTGGAAGCCGCGGAAGAAGTTGCACGCCAGCTTCGCCTACGCGACCTTGCCGGTCTCGTCGTCGTCGACTTCATCGACATGGAAGAAAAGCGCAACAACCGCGCCGTTGAAAAGAAGCTGAAGGACTGCCTGAAGAACGACCGCGCCCGCATTCAGGTCGGTCGCATCTCGCACTTCGGCCTTCTGGAAATGTCGCGCCAGCGCATTCGCGCATCGGTTCTGGAATCAACAACGCAGGTCTGCTCGCATTGCGGTGGCACCGGCCATGTTCGCTCTGAATCGTCCATCGCCCTGCATGTGCTGCGTGGCGTTGAAGAATATCTGCTGCGTAACACCACGCACAACATCACGGTTCGTTGCACGCCGGATACGGCATTGTACCTGCTCAACCACAAGCGCGCGACGATTGTCGATTATGAGGCCCGCTTCGGCGTCGCTATCATCATCGCTGCCGATGCAAGCGTCGGTGCGCAGCACTTTGCAATCGATCGCGGCGAAGCCGTCGAGAACCCTGTCAAGATCGAGAGCCTCATCCAGTTGCTTCCTGACTTCGAAGAAGAGGAAGACGACATCATCATCGAAGCCGATGAGGATGAAGAAGAGGAAGAGATCGTAAAGGTCGAGAAGGCTGAAGCCAAACCTGCGCAGGCAGACAATGGCGAAGAAGGCAAACGCAAGCGCAAGCGTCGTCGTCGTCGTCGGGGCAAAGGCAGCCAGAACGGCGTCGATGCACAGGCAGATGCTGGCGAAGACACTGAGTCTGACGATCAGGACGACGATGCCGAGACCGATGCGGATGAAGAGACAAATGTTTCGACATCCAATGGCAGCGACAACAACGGATCTGAAGAAGCCAAGCGCAAGCGTCGTCGCCGTGGCAAGCGTGGTGGACGTCGCAATCGCGATGAAAACGGCAACATTATTGAAGACAATGATGACGTTGAGGCCACACAGGCTGGGGAAGAAGGCGACGAAGCCGCACCTTCCGAGAGCACAGAAGAACAGGTTGCCGTCGACGCTGTCGCTGCTGACGTAACACCTGCGGTCGTTGCTGACGACGCTGAAAAGCCGAAGAAGCCACGCCGGACCCGTAAGGCAAAGGACAAGGCTGGCGACACCGAGGCGGAACCTGCAGCAGCTGTCGCTGTGGCTGAACCAGCACCTGCCGCCGTCGCTGTCGAGACTGTGGAGCCGCAAGCAGCTGAGGCACCCGTTGCCGAAGCCCCTGCTCCGGCACCTGTGGAGCCTGTTGTTGAAGCACCTGCCGTTTCCCGTGAAGAAACGACGGATGAAGCAGCCAAGCCTGCACGCGCCAACCGCGGCGACAACGTCTCCTCCTCGGAGCCCGTCGTAACCTCGGCAGCACCGGAAGGTGGCGAAACTGATCCATCCAAGCCCCGCAAGGGCGGCTGGTGGCAAAGACGCGGCTTCTTTTAAGCCGAGTTGCTAGTTTTCCAATAAAAAGAGGCTCCGTTTACGGGGCCTCTTTTGTTTCAGGGGCTTGGATGGTTGCGGAGCTGACAAGCTCTGCCGCCTCGCCTCCAGCTCACCCTGAGCTGTTACGGGACCGCTAGGATTGCGATAGTCGAGAAGAATGACAACCATCTCGAAATCCAGTGCAATCCGCATCAAATCCCTTGGTCTGCATTGGCGAGGCTCCCGGCTGCTGGCATTTGAGGTTTACGATCATCAAGGACGGCTAAAAGGCGTTCGTCCGCTTGGTGGCAGCATCGAGTTTGCAGAGTCTGCAAAAGAGGCTGTTATAAGGGAATTCAAAGAGGAAATAGAATTGATGTGTCCGTTCTCGCAGGGCCAATGGTACTGGAGAATGTCTTCATCCACGAAGGAGAACGCCGCCACGAAATCCTGTTTGTTTTCGACCTGACATTTCCTGAGAAAGCCTTCGAAGGCCAGGACCGAATTCGATTTAAGGAAGATGATGGCACCTCAATGGTCGCAGCTTGGTATGACCCCCGAGAGCGCGACATCGACGGAAAACCTGAGCTTTATCCAAAAGGCCTCAAATCCAGGCTTATGAACCGGCAACAGCCGGTGGCCTAGCGCTGCCGTCCCCACTGCGGCATTCATCAGAGCGCGACACGGCTTTATATCGGGCGCAAGGGTCACACGCTTACGAGCCGGATATTCCTTGCCCTGCTTTAAACTGAAAAAGCCGCATCGTTCCCGATACGGCTTTTGGATATGCTCGATATAAGCCTCAGAGGGCTTACTCGTCGCGATAGACCTTTTCGCGGCGCTCATGGCGTTCTTGTGCTTCGATGGAGAGTGTGGCGATGGGACGGGCGTCCAGTCTCTTGAGACCGATAGGTTCGCCGGTTTCCTCGCAATAGCCGTAAGTGCCATCATCAATGCGCTGCAGCGCAGAATCAATTTTCGAGATCAGTTTTCTCTGGCGGTCTCGGGCGCGCAGTTCAATAGCCCGGTCTGTCTCTGATGATGCTCTGTCGGCAAGGTCAGGATGGTTTGCGCTTTCCTCTGCGAGATGCCCCAGCGTCTCTCTCGCTTCTCGCAGAATGTCGTTCCTCCAGCTCACCAGCTTGGCCCTAAAATAGGCCTTCTGGCTTGCATTCATGAACTCATCGCTATCCGAGAGTACGTATTTACTAAGATCGATCTTCTCACTCACGCGATTCTCCTCGAAGAACATCTCTTATATTGCGCGGGTATACTCCAAGGACGTGGGCCCGTTCAAGTGCGCAGAACAGTTTTAGAGCATTTTTAAATCTGTCATAAAAATCGGCTAAATGATTATTTCTTATGCTTTATTCGCAAAACACGAAATATTTCCGCGATCACGTTTCACATGACGTCACGACAGCCTGGCTCTTGCAGCAAGACGCTCAACTCCTGTAAAGCTGCTGTCGATGTTTCCCTGGCCACAGGACTTCCGATGCAAAAGCCTTCCACCCTGCCGTCAAGACTTTATCTTCTGCGCCATGCACATGCCGGTTGGGCTGCGCCCGGCGAGCGGGATTTCGACAGATCGCTGGATAATAAAGGCTATAGCGAAGCGGAAATCATATCAGACCGCGCATCGGACATGGGTTACAAACCCGATATCCTCATAAGCTCTACCGCGCTGCGATGCCGCGAAACGGCCCAGTCCATGCGCCGCGCCTTCAACGACAGCGTCGAAATCACCTTCGTCGATGAAATGTACAATGCCGAGGCCGATACTTACATGGCCTTGATTTCAGCGCAGGTGGCGGGCAGCTCCGTCATGCTGGTTGGTCACAATCCAACGCTGGACGCCGTCGCAGAGAGGCTGATCGGCAGCCGCCAGATGGAGGCGCAGATCCCCTCAGGCTTCCCAACCGCTGGTCTTGCTGTGCTGGATGCGGTGCCGACTGTTGATAAAGATGGCGCCCAATGGCGTCTTGTGGCCTTCCTCTCTCCTTGACATCGACACCGGCTCGACGGAAAAATTTCCGCCGGGCGCTTCTTTTTTGAGCAATCCGCCACCCTATATATTTTCACATAGAATAATATTTTGTGGGAAACGTCCTTGCCGCCATCTTTCACATCCGTCGCAGATAGCGCACTGATTGCCATGGACAACCTTGCGGACCGGGCAAGCGCCATCACCAACCCGACACTGCGGTTGGGCGTAACCGGACTCTCGCGCGCTGGCAAAACTGTCTTCATTTCCTCGCTCGTGCATAATCTGCTGAATGGCGGTCGGTTGCCGATCTTCGAAGCGATGCGATCCGGTCGTGTCTCGAATGTGCGGCTGGAGCCCCAGCCCGATGACGCCATCCCCCGCTTTCAATACGAGGATCACATTCAGGCACTGGTCCGCGACCGGATATGGCCGGATTCCACCCGTGCCATTTCCGAATTGCGGATAACGGTGGAATACCAGAGCGCCAGCGGCTGGGGTCGCTGGTTCTCGCCCGGGCGCCTCGCCATTGATATTGTCGATTATCCCGGCGAATGGCTGCTCGACCTTCCGTTGCTGTCCAGAGATTACAAGACATTCAGCGACAGTACAGTCGCACTGGCGCAAACGGGCGTTCGCGCTGAGCTTGCCCACGAATGGCTCGAGATGGCCGCCTCCGTCGATATTGATGGCCCGGCAGATGAGATGACGGCGCGACGTCTGGCCGAAAGCTTCGCCGCCTATCTGCGCGCCTGCAAGTCAGATGAGCGTTCGCTTTCCACGCTTCCTCCCGGGCGTTTTTTGATGCCGGGAGATCTTGAAGGCTCGCCTGCCCTCACCTTTTCACCGCTGCCCGGCCTGAGCGATGGCAAGGCAGAAAAAGGCTCCCTGCGCGCCATGATGGAGCGTCGTTACGAGGCCTATAAGACGATTGTCGTGAAGCCGTTCTTTCGTGAGCACTTTGCGCGCCTTGATCGCCAGATCGTGCTGATCGATGCGCTTCAGGCGGTTAATCGCGGCCCTGAAGCTGTACAGGATCTTGAGCGAGCGTTGGGCGACGTGCTGGCCTGTTTCAGGCCCGGCAAGAACAGCCTGCTGTCATCGCTTGTCGGGCGCCGGATCGACAAGGTTCTGGTTGCCGCAACGAAGGCGGATCACCTCCATCATGAAAGCCATAACCGACTGGAAAATTTAACGCGACGTCTGGTGGACAGAGCGATCACGACAATCGGCATGAGCGGCGCAGGCATAGAGGTGATGGCGCTTGCCTCGGTGCGGGCCACCAGGGAGGCAAGCGTACGCCAGGACGGGCAATCGCTTCCGGTCATCGTTGGCACGCCTATCGCTGGTGAAACCATCAATGGCGAGGTCTTTGATGGAAACCGCACCACCGCTGTCTTTCCTGGCGACCTGCCTGAAAATCCAGAGCCTCTCTTCCGCGCCATTGATGCTGAGGGCGACAAGGCTGATCTTCCTGATGTGAGTGTCATCCGATTTCGTCCGCCTCGGCTCGAAGAAAACAAGGATGGCATCAAATTGTCGGTTTCGCATATCAGGCTGGACCGTGCCATGCAGTTCCTGTTCGGAGATCGGCTTGCATGAAAGACGAGAATGATAAGCCCAGCCGCCGCCCCGCAGCGTTTACTCTGGAAGCTGAAGCGGCACCTGGCCGCGTGATGGACGCCAAACGCGCACCGCGCAGCTTTGATGGCGAGATTTCGATGACGCCGGATGAAGAGGACCCGTTCCTGTCACTGGACGCCGTTGATGCAGCGACGGTCCCCGTTGCCGTGCCGCGCCGGCGGCGCTTCTCATTCGGCAAACTGGCCATCGGCGCCATAGGCGTTCTGCTGTCCCTCGCCTTCGGCTTGTGGGCAGACCAGTTAATCCGTGATCTCTTCACCCGTTCGGACTGGCTGGGTTATGCGGCGAGCCTTTCGCTTGCTGTCGCAGTCTTTGCGCTGCTTGCCCTTGTGGCGCGGGAATCCATCGGTATTTGGCGGCTGAACGCGGTGCAGTCGCTGAAAGCGGATGCCGAAAAAGCTTCGTTGGAAAAGCAGCCAACAGCCGCCCGCGCCGTCGTGGCACGTCTCACAACCGTCCTTTCACACCGGGCGGAGACTGCGAAGGGCCGGGCCGCGCTGAAACTGACCGAAAACGATGTGATCGACGGCCCACACCTGATCGACCTTGCCGAGCGGGAACTGCTGACGCCGCTTGATCGTCAGGCGCGCGCCCTCATTCTCAATTCGTCCAAGCGCGTGTCGGTCGTCACGGCCATCAGCCCCCGCGCCGTTGTAGACCTCGTCTATGTGCTGTTTGAGGTTACACGTCTGGTCCGCACCATGGCTGAGCTTTACGGCGGTCGCCCCGGCACACTGGGAATGCTTCGCCTGTTGCGGGATGTCATTGCGCATCTGGCCGTAACAGGTTCCATTGCCGTTGGCGATGGCCTGGCGCAGCAGGTTCTCGGTCACGGCCTCGCCTCCAGACTTTCCGCACGCCTGGGTGAAGGCGTCATCAACGGGCTAATGACAGCACGAATCGGCATTGCAGCTATGGATCTGTGCCGTCCCCTGCCGTTCAGGGCGCTGAAACGACCCGGAATTGGTGACTTTGTTTCCGACCTCACGCCAGATTTTAGCGGCGGATCTAAAGCGGAAAAGCCCTGATTTTCAGGCGATCAGGAGCCCGAAAGGTTACTGCCCACATTAGCAAACGTCATGAAAGAAACGAAGCGTTAACCATTCCCGACATAAATTGGAGCCACACAAAGCGGCCAACGCGCCAGGGAAAGTATCATGTATTCGCGCTTCTTTTCGCTACTGGGTGGCCTTGCCGCCATTATGTCCATTAGTGGTGGCCTCTCGGTTTCCGACGTTCAGGCAGCCTCCCGCGACGACCAATTCTTTGGTTCCGTTGCGGGCGCATGGTCCGGCCCTGGCGAAATCGTTGCGGGCAAATACAAGGGAACAAAATTCACCTGCGATTTGACAGGCGAACCTTTGGCAAACGACGATACCGGCATCAAGCTGGGTGGCACTTGCCGCGTTGGCGTTTTCAAGCAGCCGATGTCTGCGGTCATCTCCCAAAAGGGCAACAGCTACGAGGGCAAGTTCCTCGATGGTTCCGAAGGCAAGGGCCTTGATATCGTTTCCGGCCAGGTGAGTGGCGACAAGGTTGTTCTCGGTATCAACCGCGCCAAGCTGAATGGCGCCATGGTTGCCCGCGTCACCAATAACACATCCATGAACATAACGATCTCGGTGAAAGTCGCGGACCAGATGGTGCCTGTTATCGGCCTCACTTTGGCGCGAAATGTCGATCAGATGGCCGTCGGATCGATCAAGCCGTAAGTAACACAGCCAGATTCCTATGCATCTGAGAACGGGAGTGTCCACCACTCCCGTTTTTTGTTTGTGATGCGAATACCGTCCTTGTCAGCATCCTGCAGCCAGTCAGAAACAGCCCTGCCCTCGACAATCATGTCCGGGGCGATATCGGCCAGCGGCATCAGTACGAAGGCGCGTTCCGCCATACGCGGATGAGGAATTTCTACACGAGCGGTGCTGATGATGGCTTCACCATAGGTCAGCACATCAATATCGATGGTTCGCGGCCCCCAGCGCTCATTGCGCACACGCTTCATGCCCCGCTCAATGTCCAGGCACAGATCCAACAGTTCTTCAGGGCCCAGCGCTGTCTCAATCAAAGCGCAGCAATTGAAGAAATCCGCCTGATCAAGCTTGCCCCAAGGCGGCGTGCTGTAAAGGTGTGACACCGCAACAAGCTGGCAGCTTTCGTGACGTGAGAGCGAGTCCAGCGCTTGCGCCATGGCAGCCGGAGGCTCGCCAATATTGCCGCCCAGCCCCAGAGACGCAACGATCATCCCATCAGCCATGCTGTTCGACACTCACCTGCGCATAATCCAGAATACCAGGAACAGGTGCCGAGGGCTTGCGAACGGTGATCTTGACCCGAACAATCTGCGGATAGCGACGACGCAAGGCCGTGGCTATATCATTGGCCAGAGCCTCGATCAGATAACGACGTTGCCCTGCAACGATCTTTTCGACGACATCGAAAGCGACGCCGTAGTCGACCGTATTTGTGATGTCATCGGTTTCCAGAGCGTCACCAGCCTCGACCTCCATCTCCGCATCCACAAAAAAGCGCTGACCAAGCGTCTCTTCCTGTTCCAGCAACCCATGGCGGGCGAAGAACGAACAATTCTTCAGCACTATCGTGTAACGGCTCATGTCATCCCACCTTAATTCTTGTTTTTGTGCTTTAGAACCGCATCGGCAATCGACAGCGCGTCGCGTGTCATCGCCACATTATGTACGCGAAAAATCACCGCTCCCGCCAGCCGTAGAATGGCTGTTGTGGCTGCGGTTCCAACATCGCGCTCCTCTGCACCGTCCCTGCCGGTCAGCGCACCAATGAAACGCTTGCGGGAGGTGCCAGCCAGAATAGGCAATCCAAAGCCGCCAAGCTCATCGAAACGCGACATCAATGCAATGTTTTCATCCGTATCCTTGGCAAAACCGAAGCCCGGATCGAGCACGATAGCTTTTCGCGCGATGGTGGCCTGCTGCGCAATTTCAAGCGACCGGTTGAGAAACGTGAACTGGTCTGCGACGACGTCCGGCAGCTTCTCGCGATCACGTCCTGTATGCATGATGCAGACACCGGCTTGCGAGGCCGCCACAACACCAGCCATATTAGGGTCTTTCTGAAGCCCATAGATATCGTTGACGATATGCGCGCCAACCTCAATAGCCAGTCTGGCGGTTGATGCGCGGTAGGTATCTATGGAAAGCAGCGCGTCCGTCTCTTTCGCCAACCGTTCGATGACCGGCAGAACCCGGTCCTGCTCTTCCTGCTCGGTGACGGCATCAGCGCCCGGACGGGTCGATTCACCGCCGATATCGATGATATGAGCGCCCTCTTTCACGCAGGCCAGGGCGTGCGCTACGGCTTGGTCGGCGGCTAGAAATCGTCCGCCGTCGGAAAAAGAATCCGGCGTTGCGTTGACAATTGCCATGATAAGGCCATCCCCATCAAGTTTCAGGGATCGCCCATGCGCGACTTGCCACCCATTGTCACTGGCTGTTATCACCTAACTTCAAGCCTTTCCGGAATAACGGAGTGCATGCCATCAATACCGTTACCACTCCGTCCAGCGAACTGGACATCATCTGGCGTTCTATGCCGGAATCACTCTCCAAGTTCAACCGGAAGGCCGGGAAATGAAGAACAAGTCACACATGCTTCGTGCTGTTGTTTTCGGTGTCATGTTTTTGTCTGCGACACAGATCGCAAATTCCGCGGCAGTTGTCAGCAAGTCCTTCTCCTACTTCAAGATCGGTGGAAAAACCGCAGAGGATTTGGACCGCGAATTGTCCCGCCACGGGCCTTTGACGAAAGCGACGGGAGCACGACATCCCGGTGCGACCGAGATCAAGTTCGGTGGCGAGTTGAGTTATGTCGAGAAAGACACACTGTGCGCCGTCGGCTCAGTCAAGGTCACGCTGCACACCAAGATCCTTCTACCGAGATGGACCAATCGTCGGCGCACATCGGCGGACCTTGCTCTGATTTGGGACACGCTTGCCTCAGACATCAAACGACACGAAGAACGTCACGCCGAGATTGCCCGCACCTATGCGCGTATGCTGGACCAGAAACTGCAGGCACTTCAGCCCCAGGCAGATTGTGAGAAGATGCAGGCGCTAGTGACGGAGACGACGCGCAGCGTCATGGAAGAGCACGACAAGGACCAGCTTCGGTTTGATATCGTAGAGTCGAAGAACTTCGATGCGCGCATGACGCGACTATTGAAGCACAGAATTTCCCGGTCAGCACCTGAACGCTAGAATATGTTATCCAAAAAGCACTTATAGGTAAGTCTTAAAGCATTGTCGCAACCGAGGAAAGCGCGTTTCAGAGAATGAAATGATCGTTGATTTCTTGCTATGGATGCAGCGATCCGACTCGGCCATTATCAGGCGAACATCAACCGACACAATCTCCCTTTATGGCTCCTCCGGCGCGTCCTGGGCACCAGGCATACCTCTGTATGCCTGAGAGTGATGCGCCCACCTTGCCTCGCTTCTCCTGAGAACGGATGGCGAGGCTTTTTCTGTGGGAACGTCTGGATATCAGCCTTGACGCTCTGGCACGTGGACAACGAGACCATCGAGCGCATCGCTCATTTTGATCTGACAGGAAAGACGCGACGTCGGGCGAACGTCGAACGCAAAATCGAGCATGTCTTCTTCCATCGGCTCTGGCGCGCCGACGCGCTCTGCCCAGGCATCATCAACATAGACGTGACAGGTGGCACATGCACAGGCACCACCACATTCGGCATCGATACCCGGTACGGAGTTGCGCATGGCAGTTTCCATCACGGTGGAGCCATTGCTGACGTCGAATTCATGCGACGTGCCGTCAAAAGCAACGATAGTCAGTTTGGTCATGTAGGGAATCCAGAGCGAGTGTTTGAGAATGTTTCTAAACAAATAGAAAGGCCGGGTCCGCTTGGCAACCCGCGAATGTGGCTACCAATGCAAAACCGGCCTCAAAATACCCGACTCTGACCGTGATTAACGGCACAATTTCAAAATGAAGTTTTCTGCCTCAACAACGGAAGCGGCGACTTTTGCCAAGGCAGCGCTGTCCTGGCTGTCATTTTCAACGGCCTCAGCCGCAGCAGAAACACCGAAAGCACCCACAGCATCTGCCGAACCTTTGAGACGATGCGCAATCGCTTTAATCTGCTCTCCATCGGCTGTCGCTAGGTCGTGCAGCAACGTCCGCGCATTGCGGGTAAACAACTGAAGAATCTCGATCTCAAGATCCTTGTCGCCCATCGTCTGACGGGACAGATGCGCAAAATCAATTGGCTTGCTCTTGGCAGGCGTGGCGGGCACACCATTATCAGGACCTTCAAATGCAATATTTGGCGCTGCCATGTTGTAGAATTCCTCGTTTGGGCCAGTTTCTTGTTTTGAGGCACATATGTCCCGCAGTTAAGCAGGCTAAGGCTCCCAAGAGCTTAAATTCCGGCGCGCCTGCGGTGAAAATCTTTCCCTATGGTTAATTTATGTTAAACATATACGGAACAAGGCGTTCGGTGCGTTGCCGAGGTTTAAAAACTGTTAACAAACCGCCACTTGGCCAAGTGCGGGATGCTGCGTTAATTGTTTCAAAGCCGCAAATGTGTCACTACGATACTGCTGTGATCCACAACCTCAGTTCGAGTTTTGTGAATCCGGCATATGAATGTAGTTTACCCGGGAGCTTGGGGAACAGCTCTCAGAAATTAGTAAGACACGAGGCACTATATACCGGCTGGTATCGTGTCTCGAGGCATGATGGCGGAAACCCGTAGCGGGCGGCAAACGGGTTAACGGCATGAGGCCGGGCGTATAGTAACGAGGCGTAACCGCATGGCGAATAACAAGATTAGCGACTCGATTGACGAGACTGCATTTCAGGCATTGGAAGATGCCTTGCAGCTTGGCGCATACGAAAATCAGCCGGAGCCTCGGAAAAAGTCCGCTCCAAAGCCTGCGGAGCGCAGAGTGCAAGAACCAACGAGAGCAGCAGCAGAACGCCCCATTCCCCGCGCTGCGGAACCCCCGCAACAGCCGCGACCTGCGGCTGAGCAGGCAGCACCGAGATCACCTTCTCTCGAAGCGGCCAATGATGGCTCAAAACGCAGCCCGGCCATGATCCTGAAGTCGCTCGATGCCGGCTCCATCGCAGGGGCATTGCGCAACGCCGCTATCGTTTCCGTATTTTGGGCCGTCGCCGGTGTTGGCTTGGCAAACGTTATCTATGGCAACCTGATCTGGAATGTCGGTTCGCTGGCAGAACTGCTGGCTGTTCCCGGTGTCATGGCCATCGTCATTGGCATCATCGTGCCGATCATGCTGTTTTTCGCTTTCGCCATCATGATGGCTCGCGCCAAGGATCTTCGCAACGCAGCCCGCTCCATGGCTGAAGTCGCACTGCGCCTTTCAGAGCCTGAAACGGTTGCATCAGACCGGATCATGTCTGTCGGTCAGGCCGTCCGTCGCGAAGTATCCGCGATGAATGACGGCATCGAGCGCACCATTGCCCGTGCGACCGAGCTTGAAACGCTCGTTCATTCCGAGGTTAATGCGCTTGAGCGCAGCTATGCCGATAATGAATTGCGTGTCCGCAGCCTCGTTCAGGAACTGAGCGCAGAGCGCGACGCCATCATCAATCACGCGGAACGCATCCGCACCTCCATCGTCGGCGCACAGGATCAGATTAAGGAAGAACTCTCCATCGTAGGGGAAGAGCTTTCCATGCGTCTCGCAACCAGCGGCGAAGCCTTCGCCTCGATGATCGATACGCGGTCTGCCGCCCTTCTGGAAAAATCGCGCATTTCAACAGAGGCGATGGGCAGCCTCATTGCCGCCAAGACGGACAACCTTCTAAAGGCGCTGAACACATCAGGCGCGTCCATTTCCAACGAGTTCGATTTGCGCCTGCATGATCTCAGCACGACGCTGGATGAACGCGGCCGCCTGCTTCTGGACCAGTTCGCAACCCAGGCATCCACCCTGAGCAGCGGAACGGAAAACCTCAACAAGTCGCTCGAAGAACGCACGCGCCTTCTCAACGATATTCTGTCCAAGCGCACTCTGGAAATCGGCCAGAACATTGATCGCGGCCAGCAAATCATCGGCGGTTCGCTCGACAACGTTCTGGATAAGCTCTCGGAAACACTGGAACAGAAGGGCCTGTCCTTCCGCCAGAGCCTGCAGAGTTCGACCGACGACGCCATCATGGATCTCGATCTGCGCTCCGGCTTGTTTGAGGAGAAGCTGCAGACAACCGTTGGCCTCGTCAATTCGGCATTCGATGAGCATGTTGCCGAATTCGCCACGGCCTTCGATCAGCGCGCTGGCAGCCTCGACAGCAAGTTGATGGAAAGCCTGGCCCGGATCAATGAGACTGTTTCCGGCGGCACGGAGTCCATCGACGGCGTTCTGAACTCGGGTATTGAGCGCCTCAACACCACCCTCACCGACCAGTCATTCGCTCTCGCCACCACACTTGGCACCGGCCAGGAAATGTTGGAAAGCTCACTTGAAGGCCACACACGTGAGCTGAGCGACGCAATCGGAAAGCGCACGGCTGAAATCACCGGTGCATTCAGCACGACACATGAGCAAATCGATACCGTTCTGGCCGAACGCAGCGCCGCCTTGTTCGGAGCCCTTTCCGCCACCCAGGACCGTTTCGACACCGCACTTGCCAGCCGCACGGAAGCCATCACGGGTTCTGTCTCCGGCACAGCTCAGCATCTTGCAGCTCTTCTGGAAGAGCGCGCCGCCGCCATCAACAACATCGTGGCCGATGTTGAACGCCGTCTGGCCGAGACTCTCGACAGCCGTGCAGCCGCCATCACTGGCGCGGTTTCCGGCGTTGAAGACCGCATCGCCGAAACGCTTGAAACCAGGACCGCCGCCCTCGCCCACGTTGTGTCAGGTGCCGAAGAGCGCATCGCAGATGCTCTCGACAGCCGCACCATGGCGCTCGATATGGCATTCTCCACAGCAGAAGAACGCTTGTCCGACACATTGGACAGCCGCACAGACACATTGACTAGCGCCGTTTCGGGCGTCGAAAGCCGCATTGCAGAGACGCTTGATAGCCGCACAGCAGCTCTGAGCAACGTCGTATCAGGTGTCGAATATCGCATTGCAGACGCTCTAGATAGCCGAACCATGGCACTAGACATGGCGTTTTCGACTGCCGAAGAACGTCTGTCCGAAACATTGGATAGCCGTACCGTCGCTTTGACCGGCGCGGTTTCGGGCGTCGAAACACGCATTGCAGAAACGCTCGATAGCCGCACAGCAGCTCTGAGCAACGTCGTATCCGGCGTCGAAGACCGCATCGCAGACGCTCTTGACAGCCGCACAATGGCGCTCGACATGGCATTCTCGACGGCAGAAGAGCGTCTTTCTGAAACATTGGACAGCCGGACAACTGCGCTGAATTCCGCTGTCGCTGGCGCAGAAGAACGCATTGCCGACACGCTTGACAGCCGCACCATGGCTATCGACATGGCATTTTCGGGTGCCGAGGAGCGCATAGCGGAATCCCTCGACACAAGAACTGCTGCCCTGAACACGATCGTGTCAGGCGTTGAGAGCAGAATTTCCAATACGATTCAGACCGGAACAACCGCCCTTTCCAACGCTGTCACAGGCGTAGAAGATCGTATCGCTGAAACGCTTGATAGCCGCACAGCCGCCTTGAGCAACGTTGTCGCCGGCGTCGAGGAACGGATTGCCGATACGCTCGACAGCCGGACCATGGCCATCGACATGGCATTCTATGGCGCAGAAGAGCGCCTCGCCGAGACACTGGATGCACGCACGACGTCGTTGTCCGGCATTGTCTCCGGTATGGAAACGCGCATCGCCGACACGCTTGACGGTCGCACCGCTGCCTTGTCCAGCGTCGTATCTGGCGTCGAAGAGCGCCTTGCCGATACGTTGGATAGCCGCACGATGGCTATCGATATGGCATTTTCTGGCGCCGAAGAGCGTATCGCAGCATCTCTCGATAGCCGCACCGCCGCTTTGAACACCGTTGTTTCCGGCGCAGAAGAGCGCATTGCAGATACGCTCGACAGCAGAGCCATGTCCTTCGATATGGCATTCTCGAGCGCAGAGGAGCGGCTTGCCGAAACCCTTGATGCTCGCGCCTCTTCATTGAGCAGCGTCGTTGCCGGCGTCGAAGGACGCATCGCTGACACACTGGAAAGCCGCACATCTGCGCTTGCAAACGCAGTATCCGGCGTCGAGGACCGCATTGCCGACGCACTCGACAGCCGCGCAATGGCAATCGACATGGCCATTTCAGGTGCCGAAGAACGCATCACGGAAACACTCGATAACCGTACCGAGACCCTCACCCGGTCTGTCGCAAATGCGGAACAGCGCCTCTCCTCTACAGCCTCCACCATCGAGGAAGCGCTTTCCGTTGGACATCTCCGTCTGGACACCATGCTTGGTATCCAGGCCGATGCGATCACCAGAACAGTCGAGCGCAACAGCGGGCTGATCGAGGAAACCGTCGGATCAGCAGCAACGCGCATCGAAACTGCGATAGAAGGCGGCGCGGGCCGCTTTGCGGACACCATGGAAAATGGCGTTTCCCGCATTGAGACCAACCTTGTTTCGTCGCATGATCTGCTGCGCGGCACACTCGACCAGCATCACTCCACACTCAGCGATACGCTCGGCTCCGCGCAGGAGCGCATGAGCGACCTGCTGTCTGAGCAGTCCATGTCGATTGGTACGACAATCGCTTCGAGCGCGAGCATGCTGGAAATGTCGCTTGAGAACCAGCAGGAGGCCATTCAGCGCACGATAGACGCAAGTGGAGCAACGCTTGAAGAGCGTCTGCGTAACAGCGCTGGTGCAGTCGTCGAAAAAATCGATGAAGCCACGAGGGAAATTGGTGGCGCGGCTAACGCCCTCACCGCCCGCGTCGAGGAAACTGTCGGTCAAGTCGCCGTTCGTCTGGATCAGACCGGTGCGCGTCTCGAAAGCAACATCGACAGCTTGCAGACCCGTATCCAGACCGATCTCGGTAACGTCAATGCAACGATCGAAGATGCAGGTCGCAAGATTTCCGAAACGTTCGACGGTAAAACCGCAGAGCTTGTCCGCTCCAGCGACGATGCAACCCAGCGCATCGCCGGTGTATTGGATAGCGGGACCGCCCGTATTGACGAGCGCCTCGGCACCATGGACCGCGCCCTGAATATCGGCCTAGAAAATGTCAACCGCACCATCGAAGGCAAGGCAACAAACCTCGCTGTCAGCCTGCGCGATGCAGTTGTCAGCGCTACCCAGACGATGGATAGCGAAGCTATTCGCTCGACCGAATTGCTGGCGAAAACAGGCTCTGAATTTGCCGATCAGATGAAATCGCGCAACGATGAATTCGCGCGCGCCATCGAGCAGCGCTCCGATGAAATCGTTGGCCGCATGTCTGATGCACAGGGTCGTTTGTCGGGTCAGGCTGTTGCCGTCGCTCAGACCTTCTCCGAAGCTGGCAACGCGATCGTCAGCAAGGTTGCGGAAGCAGAAGCAATTGTTCGCACGCAGGTCGGCGCAATCTCCGAGACTCTGGCGGGCGTGGAAAGCTCTCTCGATGCACGTGGAGAATCCATCCGCTCGACACTCGATTCGCGGACACGTGAACTCAACTCCATGCTTGCCAGCCGTTCCGCTGAGCTGTCGCGTCTCATTGAAGAGAAGGCCAAGCCTATCGTCAATGAGTTCTCGACAATCGGTAATAGTGCCGCAGAAAAGATCGTGACTGCTGCACAGCAGAGCGCGAACCTTCTGGTCGAGAGCAACAGCGGCATGGCGCAACTGGTCGAGCAGGCCATTGATGACTACGCCAAGGCTGGTAGCGACGCGGCAAACCGTTTGGTTGCCGCAACCCGCCAAAGCACAACGATGCTGACAGAAACCCATTCGGGCATGGCGAATGTGGTGACCGGCGCAGTTGATGACCTCAACGTTGCCGTTGCGCGCGCCTCTCAGGAATTCAAGGCTGCGGATCAGTCGCTCAGCACAGCGGCCTCCAGCTTCTCGGATTCTGCTTCGCGTGCCGCCGATATGGTGTCCAGCTCCAGCCGTCTGCTGGAAGGCAAGATTGACCGCCTCTCCAACATTTCGGGTCAGACCCTTTCGCAGGTTGCGGGCATCGTCGGCCGCTTCGAGGAACATTCATCCGTTCTGTCGCAAGCATCCGAACTCCTCAACGCCGCACAAACGAGCCTGGTCGGAACTCTGGAAGAGCGTCAAGAGGCCCTGCGGACGTTGTCCGTCGGTCTGCTGACACGCTCGGAAGAGATCGAAAATTCGATGCGGGGCGTCATGGGCGTCGTTGAACAGACCCTCGCACAGGCTGAACAGCGTTCTGCCAACGTGGCAGGCAATCTGCGAAACAACCTAAGTGCCTCCTTCGACGACATTGGCCGTTCGCTTGATGAGACTGAACAGCGGGCAAACGCTGCAGCGCAGAATATGCGCGGCGCGCTACAGTCCGCAGGCGAAGATGCGAGCCGCTCTATCGAAGGCACGATGGCTGAAGCCCAGAAATATTCCGACGCTTTGGTGAACCGTCTTCGCGGTGGCGTCGCAGCATCCCTGTCCGACGTGGACAAGCTGCTCGGCAACGCGACAGACAAGTCCAACGCCGCCGCCGATTCGATGCGGGAAACCTTGCGTGAAGCGGTGGAAGAGGCCGTTCAGCGCTTTGCTGGCGCCACGGACGAAATCCGTCGCTCAAGCCTCGATATTCGGACTGAGCTCGACTCGACCCGCGCTGAGTTGAAGCGCGGTGCCTTCGACCTGCCGGAAGAAGCCAAGGAAAGCGCGGCAGCCATGCGCCGCGCAGTTTCCGAACAGATCAAGGCGCTGCAGGACATTTCCCAGCTGGTCGGTCGCTCGACGCAACAGCTTGAAATCTCGGAGCCAGCTGCGCGTGCGATTGCCGCAACAAAGACCGTCGCGCCCGCCCAACCACAGCAGCCACGGCCGGAACAGCAGCGCCCAGAGCCAACTGCGGTCGCTCCGCCGTCCTCACCGGTCATATCTCGCCCTGCACTTCAGCAGCCGGTCGCACAGCAGCCACGTGCAAGCGCCCCGGCTGAAGCCCGCGCCCTGCCGCAGCAGCCAAGCATTACGGCTGCGCCGGTTGAACGTCGGGAAGATGGCGGCGGCTGGATCAGCGATCTGCTTCGTGGTGCCTCCCGTGATGGGCAGGATGGCCAGGCACAGCCTGCACCTGCCCCGCGTCAAGCGGCAGAGCCGCAGACAAGAGCTGCAGACGCCAGAAACCCGCGCCATGTGGTCGAGTCCCTGAACTCTCTATCGGTGGATATTGCCCGCGCCATCGACCATGATGCTTCGGTTGAATTGTGGGGCCGCTATCAGCGCGGCGAACGCGACGTATTCACACGGCGTCTCTACACGCTGAAGGGCCAGCAGACCTTCGACGAGATCAAACGCAAATACGAGCGTGAGGTGGAATTCCGCACCGCAGTCGACCGCTACATTTCCGATTTCGAAAAACTGCTTGCTGATGTGGCACGCACAGACCGCGACCGGACAATCACGCAGTCATACCTCACCTCCGATACCGGCAAGGTCTATACGATGCTTGCCCATGCGGCGGGTCGCTTTAGCTAAGTCGCTGACATATGAAATCATCAAGCCCTTCCGGTCCGTCCGGAGGGGCTTTTTCTTTTGCGGCCTCATGCTGTCTTGAAGAAATTGGCTCAGGGTTTTATATTGGAAGTACGAGGACGACCTCGGCCAAGGTGGTGATAGCAGTCGGGACGGCCCGGAAAAATACGGGAGTTATCGATGCGCACGATCAAGGATCGTATCCGCCACGCCCTCAGCTTTGAAATCATCGGCCTTATTATCATCATACCGCTTGGCGCTATCGTGTTTAGCATGCCGGCCGAAGATATCGGCGTCGTCGGCGTCGTCAGCGCCACAATTGCGACTGCATGGAACTACATTTACAATTTGGGCTTCGACCATGCCATGCAGCGCGTGAAGGGTACGACGCAGAAAACCACGCTCATCCGTGTTGCGCATGCCGTCATGTTTGAACTCGGCCTGCTGATTGTCCTCATGCCATTTATCGCGTGGTATCTCGGGATCAGCATCATGCACGCGCTGGTGATGGACATATCCTTCGCGCTCTTCTACGTCGTCTACGCCTTCGTTTTCAACTGGTGCTACGACAGGCTTTTTCCTCTACCGGAATGGAAGACAGCCTCCTCTGCAGAGCAGATCTAGGCTGCTATCAGAACAACAATAAAAACGCCGCGTACAGTTTCTGTACGCGACGTTTTCTTTTTGAACTGGCTGACACAGAGCAGTAGGAGTGAAGGACACTCAGACCTGCTTCTCTGCCTTTTACAGTGACTTGAGCGTCCAGGCGACGATGTCGCGGGTTGCACCAGCGAACGCGCTGTCTATACCCTTGACCAGATTGGCGTTGCCGGAACCGTTGATACGGGCGCTGGAGCGGAACACTTCCTGCGCCCGCACAGTACCGTTCTTATCGTTCAGCAACTTTACCGAAATCTCGATATTGGCGACGTTCTTCGTCGTATCGACCTCGAATGCGCGAATATCCGTCACGACCTGATAGTCGATGGCGAGGCCCTGGCCAGGACGACCGACGCCCCCGAGCTTGCCCGTGTCCTCAAACGCTTCAACAAGCTTCGACTGGACCATGCGCGGCAAGCGGTCACTCCACTGCGATCCCGCGAGATACTGCATCTCGGAGCCTGACAGACGCACCACAATGTTCTCACTGTCCAATGCCTTCAACGCGGTCGGATCCGCGATCAGCAACTGCCTTGAGCGCAGTGTAGGACCTTGCGTGACGGACGTAGACGTCACGGACAGATCGAATGTGTCATTCTTGGCGCTACCACCGCAGCCTGCCAGCAAAGCTGCAAGCACAGGTAACGTGACGAGCGCTTTGCTGCCCGACCGGTAGGAAGCCTGCCCGCGCATCAACGAAATTTTCAAAGTCGTACCTCCCGTCAACGCCTTGTACGGCCGTCATATTGTTTTACGTTTTCGCCACCGAAGATCAGTCGCTGCGGATCGCGATCAAAATTCGAAATGGTGTTGTTCAGATTGTCGACGGTCTGGCGAGTGCTGCCAATCAGCGCCTGGAAATCCTTCAAGCCGGAACCTGAGAAGCGCGCGAGATTGTCTGCAATCGGACCGATACGTGCGTTGAGATTATCGGCAACAGCCTTGAACGATGCCAATGTCTCACGAGCCTTGGAGAATAGCGAATTGGCATCATCGGTTCCAAGCAGTCCGTCAACTTTCGCCAAAATTCCATCGACGCGGCTGGAAGCGAGGTTCAGCTTGCGCGACATATCGGTAAAATCAGCAATTGCCTGATCGATATCCGGGCGGCGCGTGCCAACGTCGTCTGCAATCTGGCGGAATGTCGACATTGCCTGACGCGCATCGGCAGTGGCGGTGGACACGTCGTCGACCACATTGCCAACCTTTGACGGGTCAACCGAGGCCAGCAGCTCGTCAGCCCTCTTCACCACGACCTGAACCTCGGAACTAGCCTGTTCGAAATTGCGCGAAGTGCGCTGCACCGTTTCCATCACGTCCTGAATGCCGCCAGACGATGCTGCCACGTCTGACGTCACCTTGTCGACATTGGCCAGAATGGAGTCGATCTTCTGCGAATCGACAGCCTTCACAAGGTCTTCAACCGCTGTGAGTGTGCTGTCTAGACGGACAGAGACCGACTGAACTGTCGTGGACAGTGAGCTCAGGCTGGAAATGAAATTCTCGATACCATCGGAATTGGAAGCCAGCGCATTGGAGAACTTCTCCGCATTGCGCACGGTCTGTGTCAAAGGTCCGCGCGCATCCTGCACAAAGCCCTGCAACTCACCGATAGCGCCATCGGCGCGGCGCAGGATCTTGTCCGCTGTTGCCAGAAGGTTGGTCACGCTGGATAGGTCAGCCGTCAGTTCTGCAGGCACGCCAGTGTCGAACGACTTCTGCAGGATACGCTCTTCATTGTTGCGACCGCCTGATAGTTCGATATAGGCAGCACCCGTCAAGCCCTGAATTTCAAGCACGGCACGGGTGGATGGAAACACGGGTGCATCGGCCTGCACTTCCGTAAATGCGATCGAATAGGCCGGGTCGTCGCGGTCAATAGAAAGGCCACGCACTGTGCCCACGGGAATACCGTTGAAGCGAACCGGCGAACCGACGGACAGGCCGTTGGCAGAGCCCGGAATACGGATCGTCAATTGTGCAGTTGGACCGCCCCGTCCGAATTCCGCCATCCAGTACACGAAGCCGAAGGCGGCTGCGATGATGATCAGCGTGAAAATTCCGACGATGGTGTAATTTGCCTTGGTTTCCATGGCTATCCGTCACTCCCCGGAATGTGTTGCGTGCCGTCGGGAAGAACAACGGCGCGTGCCCGCTTTCCGCGGAAATATGATTGAACCCAAGGATCGTCGCTTTCGAACATTTCCTCGAGTGTACCTTCTACAGCAACCTTTTTATCGCCAAGAACGGCAATGCGGTCGCAGACCGAGAACAGACTGTCCAGGTCGTGGGTGACCATATAAACGGTCAAACCCAGCGAATCGCGCAGACGCGCAATCAGCATATCGAATTCCGCTGCACCGATAGGATCAAGTCCAGAGGTCGGCTCATCCAAAAACACCAGATCGGGATCCAGCGACAGAGCGCGCGCCAATGCAGCGCGCTTAATCATGCCGCCCGAAAGCTCAGACGGGTATTTGTCAGCCGCATCAGGGGCCAAACCGACCATCTCGATCTTGATGGCAGCAAGCTCGTCCATCAACTGCTGCGGCAGATCCAGATATTCGCGCATGGGAAGCTGAATGTTTTCTTTCACGGTCAAGCCGGAAAACAACGCACCCTGCTGGAAGAGAACACCCAGACGCGTGTCGAGCCCCATCCGCTCTTCGTCCGTCGCCTTGTCATAATCCGTTCCGAGTATCTTGATGGTTCCGCCCTGACGCGGAAGAAGCCTCAAAACGGCCCGCATCAGTACGGATTTACCGGCACCGGAAGGCCCGATAAAACCGAGAATTTCTCCACGGTAGACATCAAGATCAAGGTTATCGAGGACCACCTTGTCACCAAACGCAACAGTCACGCCCTCAACCGAGAGAATGACTTCCCGGTCTGCTTTTTTCTTTTCGGTTTTCAATGCCTGCTCTTGCACAGCCTCTCCCTCAAAAATCGATGGCTGCGTAGAAGATGGCGAAGACGCCATCGACCAGGATGACGACGAAAATGGATTTGACCACGGATGATGTCACGTGCTGGCCAAGAGATTCGGCACTTCCGCCAACTTTCATGCCTTCCACCGCCGCGACAATGCCGATGATCAGCGCCATGAACGGCGCTTTGATCATGCCGGAAGCAATTGTCGAAGCCTCCACGGCTGAATGCAGGCGGGATACGAACACTTCAAACGTTATGCCGGAATAAAGGAGCGAAACGACAGCAGCGCCAAACAATGCGGCGAAGTTGGCGATAATCGTCAACAGCGGCAGCGCAATCGTCAGCGCCACCAGCCTTGGAAAGACCAGCACGCCTACCGGATTGAGCCCGATGACTTTCAGCGCATCGATTTCCTCGCGCATTTTCATGGAGCCGATTTCTGCGGTAATCGCGCTACCGGACCGGCCAGCAATCATAATGGCGGTCAAAAGCACGCCAATTTCACGCAATTGCAGAATGCCGACGAGATCGACCACAAAAACTTCAGCGCCGAAATATCTCAGCTGGAACGCGCCCTGCTGCGCGATGATAGCGCCAATGAGGAACGACATCAAAAGGATGATCGGAACAGCGCGAACGCCCATGTGATCGATCTGGTTGACGATGGCTGCAGGAGAAACCCCGCGCCCGCGCCCCAGCTTCATCTGCGCACCGCGCACGGCAGAGCCGAGAATATACATGCCCGCCAGAAAGTCCGCGCCAGCCTGCACAACATTCTTGCCGATAGGATCGAATATGCGCTGAACAACACCGATCTTGTTATTATTCTTTGGCGGCAGAGGTGCCTGGTCCGGCAGACCCGCGATAATTGCTTCGAAGCGCTCATTGCCTTCAAACGCGACCTCTGTACCAGACTTGTCCATCCGGTTGCGCAGCCGGCGCAGCAGCCACGCGCCCGTGGTGTCGATGTCCTCGACACCCGAAAGGTCAATCGTTACAGGCCCAGAGGATTTTGAAGTCTCGATCTTCTCAATGTCTGCGAGAACGGGCGAGACATTGGCGTTGCGCCAGGAACCGCTCAGAACATAGCGCGCAGCGCCACGATCTGCGTTGTCATCCGCTACGATCGCTGCCGGTTGCGCCTTTTGCTGTGCCTCAAGTTCTTGCATCTTGCTCCAAGCGAATGCAGCCTATTAATAAATGAGTAACGACTCATATCCATTGACGGATCACCAGGCCACAGGGATCACGTCAGATTCCGATCATTTGTTGTTGGCAACCGGATTTTACATCAGACGAAAGGTTAAATTCGATGAGCCGTTACCTTGAAGCCACAGCGGAGGCCTTTCCCGTCGCCGGAAGTTTCACCATTTCTCGCGGAAGTCGGACAGAAGTGGTGGTCGTGGCGTGTACCATCACGGAAAACGGCTTCATCGGACGGGGCGAATGTGTCCCTTACGCCCGCTACGGCGAATCAGTCGAGGGTGTCCTGGCCGATATAAGCGCCGTGTCAGATGCGATCTCGAGCGGCATCGACAGGATGGAACTCCAGCGCCTCATGAAGCCAGGTGCCGCGCGCAATGCGGTGGATTGCGCCTTATGGGATCTCGAAGCAAAACAATCCGGCAAGTCCGTTTCCGCGTCGCTGCTTTCCGTAGAGCCGCAAGCCATTATCACAGCGTTTACGATATCGCTGGGCGATGCGGACACGATGGCGGCCAAGGCAGCGGAGAATGCATCGCGCCCGCTTCTGAAAATCAAGACCGGAACAGAGGATGACGCCTCGCGCCTTCGCGCCGTCCGGGCAGCGGCTCCCCACGCACGCATCATCGTCGATGCAAATGAGGGGTGGACCGAACTCAATATTGAGTACCATCTTGCCGTCGCAGAGGAATTGGACATCGCGCTCATCGAGCAGCCATTGTCTGTGGGAAAGGATTCTATCCTTTCGCGCATCAAGCGCCGGGTGCCGATCTGTGCGGATGAAAGTGTCCACCACACGGCGGATCTCGCCTCCTTAAGAGATCGATATGATGCCATTAATATCAAGCTAGACAAGACAGGTGGCCTGACGGAAGCACTCGCCATGAAGAAAGAGGCCGAACGGCTCGGCTACACCATCATGGTCGGCTGCATGCTGGGCACCTCGCTCGGCATGGCGCCTGCCCTCATGCTTGCTCAGGACACGGCATTTGCAGATCTCGACGGTCCTCTCCTGCTGGCGCGGGATCGTGTTCCGGGCCTTCGCTATGAAGGATCACTCGTTTTCCCGCCAGAGCCGGAGCTCTGGGGCTGAACCTCACGCTGCCCGTTGGCCGATCAGCCCAGCAATATTGACGGGCTCCAGCTCATGCACCGTCGTTTCGAGCTGCTCGTCGGACTTCATCCACGTAATTAGCTCAAAGGTTCCGTCGGCATTCTCGGCAACGGCTGTGCAGCTCTCCACCCAGTCGCCGGTGTTGATGTAACGGATACCGTCTATATCCTGCATCACGGCATGGTGGATGTGACCACAGATGACACCATCGACGTTGTTGCGACGTGCTTCATCTGCCACCACACGCTGAAACTCGCCAATGAAGTTGACCGCATGCTTAACCTGAAGCTTGGCCCAGGCTGAGAAGGACCAGTAAGGCAGGCCAATGCGGCGGCGCACGGCGGCGAGCAGAACATTGATTGCAATTGCCGCGTCATAGGCCCAGTCACCCAGATAGGCTAACAGACGGGCGTTGCGAACCACCACGTCGAACTCATCACCATGGATGACGAGGTACTTCTTACCGTCAGCCGCTTCGTGGATCATTCGTTCGGCAACTTCTATTCCGCCGAAATGGGTTCCTGGAAACTCCCGGAGAAATTCATCGTGGTTTCCCGGAATATAGACAATGCGTGTACCCTTGCGCGCCTTGCGCAGCAGCTTCTGCACAACATCGTTGCAGCCCTGTGGCCAGTACCAGTTGCGGCGCAGGCGCCATCCATCGATGATATCGCCAACAAGGATAATGGTATCAGCCTCGTGATGGCGCAAGAAATCCAGAAGGAAATCTGTCTTGGCCGCCTTGGAGCCAAGATGCACATCTGAGATGAAAAGCGTTCTGAACTGCCTGGCTTCGGTTTGCGCGGCCATGGAATGGTTCCCTCTGTCTCGGCAACTTTCTCCCTCTGCAAAACCAGACTCGTGTTTCAGCAAGATGACAAAGCGCCATTTCCGCAGATCGGCGTGCTTTTTACGCAACTTCGAATGTACGGATTTTGCGCAGTCCAGATGAAATAAACGGCTGTACGCACTGCCTGATTGTTGTATGCAAAGGCCTCCCAGAAACTTGAAATAAAGCGGTGATAGAATGAGTTCTCAGGACACGGGCAAGACGCAAGACAAGAACCCCAATGCGGATCTGGAAGAACAGGCGCTTTTCTATCACCGTTATCCTCGCCCCGGTAAGCTGGAAATCCAGGCATCCAAGCCGCTTGGCAACCAGCGCGATCTGGCGCTCGCCTATTCCCCGGGCGTTGCTGCCCCTTGCCTCGCCATTCATGAAAACCCTGAAATGGCTGCAGAATATACGGCACGCGCAAATCTGGTTGCGGTGATTTCCAATGGTACAGCGGTGCTGGGCCTTGGCAATATCGGTCCACTGGCCTCCAAACCAGTCATGGAAGGCAAGGCCGTCCTGTTTAAGAAATTCGCAGGCATCGACGTTTTCGATATCGAAATCGACGCACCGGGCGTCAATGACATGGTGTCGACCATTTCGGCGCTCGAGCCCACCTTCGGCGGCATCAACCTAGAAGACATCAAGGCACCGGAGTGTTTCGAAGTCGAGCGCCAGCTTCGCGCCAAGATGAATATTCCCGTCTTCCACGATGATCAGCACGGCACAGCCATCATCGTTGCGGCTGCCGTGACGAACGCGCTAGAACTGGCTGGCAAATCAATAGGTGACGTTAAGATCGTTGCGTCGGGCGCGGGTGCCGCAGCCCTCGCCTGCCTCAACCTGCTGGTCGTGCTAGGCGCAAAGCGCGAAAACATCTGGGTGCACGACATTGAAGGCCTCGTCTATGAAGGACGCAACACCTTGATGGATGAGTGGAAAGAGATCTACGCGCAGAAGACCGATAAGCGCGTCCTGAACGAAACCATTGATGGCGCCGATGTGTTTCTCGGCCTGTCTGCCGCTGGCGTTCTGAAGCCGGAGCTTCTGGCCCGCATGGCTGAAAAGCCTCTCATTCTGGCACTCGCCAATCCTAACCCTGAGATCATGCCGGAACTGGCCCGCAGCGCGCGCCCCGATGCGATGATCTGCACCGGTCGTTCCGACTTTCCTAACCAGGTCAACAACGTCCTCTGCTTCCCCTACATCTTCAGGGGTGCGCTGGATTGCGGCGCGACGACGATCAACGAAGAAATGAAGATGGCCGCGGTTCACGCGATTGCGGAACTGGCGCGTGAAGAAGTTTCGGAAGTCGCCGCCAAAGCCTATAGCGACGAGACGCCAATCTTCGGACCGAACTATCTCATCCCCTCACCTTTTGACCCGCGCCTCATCCTGCGCATCGCTCCTGCGGTGGCACGTGCTGCCGCTGCTAGCGGCGTAGCCGCACGCCCCATCACAGATTTCGACGCCTATCTCGATCAGCTGAACCGCTTTGTCTGGCGCTCCGGCTTCATCATGAAGCCAATTTTCAATCTGGCGAAGACCGCAGAAAAGAAGCGCATCATTTTCGCAGAAGGTGAAGATGAACGCGTTCTGCGCGCCGCACAGGTTCTGCTGGAAGAAGGCACAGGCGTCCCTATTCTCATTGGTCGTCCGCAAATCATCGAGGCGCGCCTGAAGCGTTTCGGCCTTCGTATTCGCCCGAACGCAGACTTTGCCGTGGTCAATCCGGAAGACGATCCACGTTACCGTGACTATGTGGATGACTACTTTGCGCTGGTCGGTCGTGCCGGCATCAACCCGGAAGCGGCGCGCACGATTGTTCGTACCAACAGCACCGTCATCGGCGCTCTCTCCGTCAAGCGTGGCGAAGCGGATGCCCTGATATGCGGCCTCGAAGGTCGCTTCGACCGCCATTTGAAGGATGTGAACCAGATCATCGGCAAGAGCGAGGGTGCCCACACATTTGGCGGCCTCAGCCTGCTCATTACCCAGCAAGGCGCAATCTTCCTCACCGACACCTTCGTGAATTACGAACCAGCGGCTGAAGATCTGGCGGAGCTTGCAATCCTTGCAGCCAAGGAAATCAAACGCTTCGGCATCACGCCAAAGATCGCTCTCGTCAGCCACTCCAATTTCGGATCTCGCGATTCCGAAAGCGCACGCAAAATGCGCCGTGCCTTGCAAATGGTGCGCAGCGCAGCGCCAGAACTTGAGATCGATGGCGAAATGCAGGGCGGGTCAGCACTTTCGGAATCGCTGCGCAAGCGTGCAATGCCCAACAGCTCCCTTTCTGGTGAGGCAAACCTTCTGGTGTTCCCGAACCTCGATTCGGCCAACATCACCCTCGGTGTTGTCAGGACGATGACCGAAGGCCTGCACGTTGGGCCAATCCTGCTGGGCTCGGCACTTCCCGTTCACATCCTGTCACCAACGGTGACATCGCGTGGCGTCGTCAACATGGCAGCGCTGGCTGCGGTGCAGGCTTCCCACCCTTCGGTGTAATCGCGGGTTAACATAATTTTGAACACGGCCTTGCCGCTTTGAGGTGGAGCCTTATGTTATCCTGAACTAAAGCACGTCATCCGCATCCTGCGGGTGACGATTACAGGATATGACCTGCACCATGGCAGGACAGGAAACGGACGGACAATTGATCCCGCGCCGACACCGCATGATCGGCACACTTGCCTTGCTCCTGCTGGCTGCGCCCGCAACGGTGCAAGCAAACGATGTGTGCGAGACGCTTCGCTCGCAGCTGGAACAGCAGCCAAGGCAGACATTTGGCAACACCGCAGAGGTGCGGCGGATCGCCAATGCGCTGGCCCAACAGAACATTCTGATCCGGCGTATCAAGAATGACATGCGTGGCTATGGCTGCACCTCCGGAAGCATCATCACCTATGGCAATCCCAATGCTGAGCTATGTGGCGAGATTGGCTATGCGCTGGAGCAGGCAGAAGCCGAACGGGACATGATCGCGCAAGACCGCAACCGCATGCTTGCCGACCAGCGGAGCGAAAATGCGCAAGGCTCGCGAGATCGCATTCTGGCCGAGCTCAATGCGCAGGGATGCTACGACGAACAGCCATACTATAGCACCACGGACCCATCTGAAAATCCCGACATGCAAGAGCCCATTGGCGGGTATGGCGCGGCAGACAATCAGGACTACGCACCAACGCCCGATATGCCAATGCAAGGAGGCCTGAGAACCCTTTGCGTTCGCACATGCGATGGCGCGTTCTTCCCGATTTCATCGGATGCGACGCCGCTCGATTTCAAAGATCAGGCCGCGCAATGCGAAAGAATGTGCCCGGGCACACAGACCGAGCTTTTTTATCATGAGCTTCAGGGCCAGGAGAGCGCGGACATGGTTTCTGCCAAAACCGGCCAGCCCTATGCTTCCATGCCAACCGCATTCGCTTATCGAAACAGCACCACCGCCAATCGTTCCCCCTCCTGCAGCTGCAATATGACCGCCAATGGCGACCCGATGAAGAAGCAGGATGGCAAGGCAAGCGGACCGCAATCGACGCCTGCGCAAAGCTCTGCCAGCATCACCACCATCCCGTCACCGAAAGGTGACACAGCGCCAAAACCTGCGGAGACCAAGCCGGTGGAGAAGGCTGAGCCGATCCCTGAGCGCGATTATGATCCTGCTAAAAACAAGGTGCGAATCGTCGGACCCCAGTTCCTGCAGGAAGAAGCAAGCCGGATCGACCTTAAGAACCCGGCTCTTCAGGGCGCCCAACCGCAGCAGCAGTAAGTGGCAGCGCCCTGCCCTTACCTCTGGCCCCATCTGTCTTGAAAGACGAGGTCTTCAAGCCGCAGCCTTTGCCGCCAACCCTTCACCGCAAGTTCCGGCTCGGTGTACAGTTCATCAACCCGACCAAGACAGAGCCACGCGACGATTTCGATGTGATCCGGGATCGTGAGAATCTCGCGAATATCGGCATCGTGAAAGATGCTGACCCAGCCCACGCCAACACCCTCTGCTCGCGCAGCAAGCCATAGGTTCTGTACGGCGCAGACGGTGGAGTACACATCCATGCGCGGATTGTGGGTCCGGCCCAAAACGACGTCACCACCCCGCGTCGGATCGCAAGTCACACAGATGGAAAGCGGCGCTTTGCGAATGCCCTCAAGCTTCAGGCTACGATAAAGATCCTGCTGCTCGCCGGCAAACATGTCCGCCGCTTCTGTATTGGCGCGGCAAAAGGCTTCATAGGCCCGCTGGCGGGTGGCAGGGTTCGTTACAAGTGTGAAGTTCCAAGGCTGCATGAACCCGACCGACGGCGCTGCATGGGCAGCAGCGAGTAATTTCGCTACGAGATCATCCGGCAGTGGCTCCGGCAGAAACTGGTCGCGAACGTCGCGTCTGGTTTCAATCGCTCGGTATACCGCCGCCTTGTCTATGTCTGAAAATGCCTGTGCCTTCCGCACCGCATGTTGAAAATCATCATCCTGCATCGTCAATCCCCAACAATACAGGGCTTATGCCGCTTATCAATAAAACGCGCAAGCAAGCACTGCTTTTCCCGGATTGGTCGGAACCGCGACCCCGCCTCTCGCATTCTAGACGAAAAGGAGAATGCAGATGGATTGCTATACGGAATTGCGTCAACAGATCGGCCAGGACCTAGACACACTCAAAAGCTCCGAGGGGCCAAAGTCGATTTTCGAGCTGGCAGACGCCTATCTTCTGGCCGACGCAGACCTGACACGGCAGGTGGTGGAAGACATAATCAAACAGGAAGCCGACAAGCGTTCCATTGAAATTCACTGATCGAAACCAGATATCTAGGCGGGGATGGGCTGATAATTGGAGAGTATGCGGGTGATGTCATAACTGAGAATTCGCTCATCCTTATATGTATCAGCGTCGTTGTCGCCATTCTCGCGAGTATCATTCTCGCGTCGCGCCATCGCGACAAACTCATCATCAAAATCGCAACGACCGCTCTTCCGAAGAGCGATGACGCGACACCTCTCGACAGACACTGGACGGATATCAGGCGCGAACAGAGCCACGCAAATGCACTGTCTTTAATCCAGTCCAACATGGCCGCTTTTGCAGCACGGGTAAACTCAGCGCGCGCGGCAGGCCGAAGCCTTGATCTCATGTATTACATGTGGAATGCCGATCTCACCGGTCAGCTCATGATGCGTGAGGTTATAGCCGCCGCGGATCGTGGTGTCAGGGTCCGCTTGTTGCTGGATGATCTTGGCGTATCTATTTCCGACCGCGTTTTCCAAGCCATAGACAGCCACCCCAATATCGAGCTGAGGCTCTTCAATCCCACGAAGGCTCGGGAAAATGTGGTTCGTCGAGGATTGGAAATGGTGCTGCGGTTTCGCAGCGTCAACCGGCGCATGCACAACAAGGCTTGGATCGCCGATGGCCGCATTTTGATCGTGGGCGGACGTAATATCGGTGATGCCTATTTCGATGCTGCGGAACAGGCCAACTTCCGGGACTTCGATGTCATCGCGCGTGGCGACTGCATTGCAGACGCCGAGGAGATTTTTGACGATTACTGGAACAGCGCCGTCTCCGTGCCAGTCCGTTCGCTTCTAGCGCGTCGGCCTTCAAAGCTTGCCAAACTCAGACGCAAGATGGACATGCTGGCTTCAGGAGCCGCCGCACGCCCCTATCTGGAGAAAGTTGAAAGTCAGCATCACTCCGGCAGTTTTTTGATGTCAGACAGTTTGCACTGGGTTGATAATGCCAAGGTGGTAGCCGACCCAGCAGAAAAGGCCGCTGGCAAGCGCCGCAGTGGCCACAATTTCCTGATGGAAACACTTCTGCCTGTCATGGAAGACACGGCACAGCAGTTGAATATCACATCGCCCTATTTCATCCCCGGGCAGAAGGGGGTTGAAACCTTCTCCCGCCTTTCCGCCTCAGGCGCATCCGTTTGCATCCTGACCAATTCTCTGGCAGCGACCGATGTCGCGGCGGTGCATGCCGGTTACTCCCGGTATCGCAGGCCGCTCCTCACCAACGGTATCAAGATCCACGAACTCCGCTCGCTGGCTGACCAGAACAAGTCCTTCTCCCTGCGCGGCTCAGGGCAAGCCAGCCTTCACACCAAGGCGTTTACACGCGACAGTGAAATCGGCTTCATCGGCTCGCTCAACTTCGACCCGCGGTCCATGTCGCTCAATACGGAAATGGGAATGCTGTTTTCCTCTCCTGAGCTCGTCGAAGAGATGGACGTGATTTTCAAAGAAGAAACCAGCCGCCAGATGAGCTTCGAACTGACGTTGAACGAGCGCAGAAATGTCACTTGGACGGGCATGGTCAAAGGCGTTCCCAAGCGATACCGCCGTGAGCCCTACGCCAGTTTCAGCCGGCGCCTCCTGGTCGGCGTTATGGGGCTTCTTCCACTCGAATCTCAACTCTGAACAAAACATGCAAAGTGAACTGATCGATTTTCCCTCTCAGGCATTTTAGCTCTATGGAAATTCAGGAGAAATCGATGTTCATCGCGCCGCCCGACCCCAAAACGAGCATTAAAATAGCGGAAATGTACCGCAGTGCCGAAAGCACTCACGGTTACCTGCCCAATATGTATCGCGCTTTTGGCCACCGTCCGGAAGTCATGGAAAGCTGGAGTGCGCTTCTCTCAAGCCTGAGAGGAAATATCGAGCCACGCAGATATGAACTCGTGACACTGGCCGCAGCACGGGAGCTCAAATCATCCTACTGCATGCTGGCGCACGCCTCTGTGCTGGCCACTGAGGGGCTGGGTGCTGAGGAGCTGGCCAGCATCGTGAACAACGCAGAAAACGCGCCGCTGAATGAACAGGAGCGCGCAATCATGTTTTTCGCAACAAAAGTAGTTCGTGATGCGACTTCGATCACGCAAGCAGACATTGACGCCTTAAAAACCCATGCGCTGACCGACGCCGAAATTTTCGACATCGTGGCAGCAGCGGCAGCAAGATGCTTTTTCTCAAAAACACTTGATGCGCTGGGCACGTCCCCGGATCAGGCCTATGTCGATAAGCTTGGGCCAGAGCTTTCCGAAAAGCTTGCGCTCGGGCGGCCGATTGAACGAGACGCCTGAGCTATTCAGCTTACGTCAGGCAGCAGCCTTTTTGCCGAGCAGTTTTGCTGCCTGGATCTGAACCAGCGTATCAAGGTTCTGATTGACGCGGCAATAGAACTCTTCATCAATGAAGGGGCGCAGCATGAAGTCATTGCCGCCCGCTTTCAGGAAGCGTGCCGACAAGAGACGGTTGTTGGAGGATGAGACGCCAATGATGCGCAACTCGTGGGAGCCGCGCATGGTGCGGATGCGGCGGGTCAATTCAAAGCCATCAATATCAGGCATGTTATAGTCAGTCACAACAAGGCCGATGTCAGGATTCTTGCGCAGGATTTCCAGCGCTTTTGCGCCGTTTTCAGCAAGGCTGACGCGGAAGTTGTAACGCTTCAGGCGGCTAGACAACAAGGCGCGTGCGGTTGGGCTGTCGTCGACGATCAACACATGGTGGCGATGGTTCGTCAGGAAGCGGCAGACGGATTCCGTCAACATATCGACTGCGAACACATTGTCCTTGAGAATATAATCGACCACTTCCTTGGTGATCAGCTTTTCGCGCGTATCTTCGTGGAAGGTGCTCGTAAAAACGATCGTTGGGATGGAAAGGTCAACGAGGTATTCCAGCGCTTCGCCGTTCTCTGCGCCGGGCAGGTTGATGTTGGACACAGCAAGTGTGACCTCTTCCGAAGAACGCTCATAGCATTCCTGCAATTCTTCGAAGTTACGGCAGATCTCTACAGAGAGACCAAGCAATTCATTCAGCCGTCCGCCGATCATTTGGGTGAAAACGTTTGAGTCTTCAGCAAGCAATATTCTCGTGTTTTCAAATGCCACGCCGGCATACTGCATGCCTGTTATACCTAGAAAATTCATAGTGCCCCCAAAGACCAAACCAGCTTTGAGATCGACAATACACTCTGATATTTTCAGAATAATTAATCCACAATCGACTTGCGAACTATGGTTACCTATTCGCAAACCATTTTCTCTGCCGTTATGCAGAAAAATCAGACCGTCATGAGCTTTAAGGTGTCGATAACCTTCTGGAAATCGTAAGGTTTGGGGAAGAAAACGCTGCGCACCGGCAGCGATTGGTCGGTTGGGGTATGATGCCCAGATGTGACGACAATACCAAGAGGCTTGCTGACAGCCCTCGCCCAATTCGCAAGCCCCACTCCGTTCATGCAGCCGGGCATGTCGACATCAGTGAAAAGAACGTCGATATCGGTGCGGCTTTCCATGATCTCTATGGCTTGATCGGCTCCTGTTGCCTCGACAGCGTCGAAGCCTGCATCCTCCACCAGATCAACCGCCATCATCCGTAAGAGCGGGTCGTCCTCCACGACAAGTACCACTTGTCTGGCATATGCGTTGCGCTGTCCCATGGCTACTACCACCTGTTTTTACATCCAAGCGTCGTATCGTCGAGAGTTCGTGACCTTGGATAGAACAACGCCCACCCGAGCCGCATGTTCCTTCAAGCCCGACTGAATCAGGCCTGACAAGTCTCCATTATGGGACAGCAACGGCGAAATTCCCCTCTCTCATTCATGATAAGGCTCGGACAGAACGAGGCATTCCTGCACCGACAAGCAGATGCTGACCAGTGATGGAACACGCGCTTTTCGATGCAAAAAACGCACCAGTGGCCGCGATTTCTTAGCTTTTCGCAGCACGCAGCATTGGCGTTACCGCGCTACTTGAGCCACCCGGCAATGCGACCCACAGCTTCGGCAATGTCCGACACTGAACCGGCATAGGAAAACCGCAATGCGCGGTGGCCTTCCAGCGGGTCAAAATCCATGCCGGGAGTAGCTGCCACGTCGATTTCCGCCAGCATGCGTTTGGCAAACTCCATGCTGTCATTGGAATATCGGCTGGTATCGACATAGGCGTAAAAAGCACCGTCCATCGGCGATGCCAGGGGCAGACCAAGTTCTGGCAGGCGGGTCAAAAGAAAGTCACGGTTGGTGCGATAGCTTTCCTTGTAGACATCCAGTTCCTCCTCTGCGGAGAAAGCCGCAGTGGCAGCCAACTGCGACAATTCAGGAGCGGAAATGTACAGGCTCTGTGCCAGACATTCGACGGGACGGATTAGCTTTTCCGGCAAGACCATCCAACCAATACGCCAGCCGGTCATGCAATAATATTTGGAAAAGGAATTGATGACGATGGCATTGTCGCTCACCTCGACCGCACTCGTCTCATCGCCGACAAATGTCAGGCCATGATAGATTTCATCTGAAATGAACGCGATATCGCGGCTGTCGCAATAGGACATCAGGCGCTTAAGGGCTTCGCGTCCGGTCACCGTTCCTGTCGGGTTTGCGGGGCTCGCCAACAAAACGCCCTTGAGCTTGCATCCAGCCTTGGTTTCGGCGCGCTCAAGACTGGCGGGCGTCAATGTGTAACCCGTCTCCGCCGTTACCGGCACCTCAACGACCTTAAGCCCCAGCGCTTTGAGAATATTTCGATAGGCCGGATAACCCGGACGGGCGATGGCAACGGCGTCGCCAGGATCGAACAGAGCAAGAAAAGCAAGATTGAACCCTGCCGAGGAGCCGGTGGTCACGGCAATGCGTGCAGGATCTACAATCGCACCATGGCGCAGCCTGTAGCTGGCGGCAATGGCCTCGCGAAGCTCGCGAAGGCCCAAAGCATCCGTATAGCCAATGCGTCCATGCTTGAGCGCAGCTTCGGCGGCTTCCAGCGAAGCGCGTGGAGCGGAATGTGAAGGCTGCCCCACAGCCATGGAAATAACGGGGCGTCCTGCTTGTCTTCGCCTGTTTGCTTCCGCCAGAATATCCATGGCGTGAAATGGCTCGACAGCGCTTCGCTTGGACAACGTTATCAATGCATGCTCTTTCTTCGAAAACCGTCGGACATTTGCCGCATTATTGCGGTCTTCACAATGGCGGGATCGCAACGGATCGATTTAATTTGCGATGTCTGAATCGCAGCTAATAGGGTAGATGCGTGGGACTACAGAATCACCATTTTGCAACAAAACGATGAGGACCGACATGGCACCCTTCTTAAAATCCACGGCTTTTGCCTGCATGACGGCCCTTTCAACTGTTTTCATATCCCTGCCCGCGCATGCGCTGGATGAGCAGCAGAAAAAAGAGTTCGGCGCCTTCATCAAGGAATACCTGATCGAGAACCCCGAAATCATGCTGGAAGTTCAGGAAGCGCTCGAGCGCAAGCAATATGAGACACGCAATGCCAAAGCTGCCGACGCCGTCGCTGGCAACGAGAAGGCGCTGTTTCAATCGAAATACGACCTTTCTATTGGCAACCCGGATGGCGATGTCACCCTGGTCGAGTTCTTCGACTACAATTGTGGTTATTGCAAACGCGCTATGGCTGACGTGGACACCATTCTGAAGATCGACAAGAAGGTGCGTTTCGTCCTCAAGGAATTCCCGATCCTCGGGCCTGAATCGGTCGAGGCCCATAAAGTCTCCAACGCCGTCAAGTTAATCGCGCCGGAAAAATACCCTGAGTTCCAGCGCACCCTGCTTGGAAGCTCTGGCCGCGCCAATGAAGAAAGCGCCATTGAAGTCGCAACATCTCTTGGCCTGAAGGAAGCGGACATCCGTAAATCCATGGCTGAAAACAAAAATGACGCGCAGGTCAAAGAAGCCTATCAGCTTGCGACAGAGCTCGGCATCACCGGCACACCGTCTTACGTCATTGGTAATGAGGCCGTATTTGGCGCAGTCGGCGCGGCGCCACTCAGCGAGAAAATTGCTAACATGCGGACATGTGGCAAGGCGACCTGCTCGTAAATCAGTGTAAATCGAAGCTTGGTGCCTGAAAATTAAGGACAACAGCTGGTTAGAGTGCATCGGGGCTTTTCCTCCGCCGTTGCGCGGTCTATAGGTGGCGCTGATTTTTTGGCGGAACGACAAATGAGCAACACAATCTTCGTCCTCAATGGACCCAATCTCAACATGTTGGGAAAACGGGAACCTGGAATTTATGGCGGCAAGACGCTGAAGGACATTGAGAACGACTGTGTGAAAGCTGGCGAAGAGCTTGGCTTCTCCGTGGAGTGCCATCAGTCAAACCACGAAGGCGCACTGGTCGACCTGCTGCATGAGGCTGGCGAACGTGCGGCAGGTGTCATCATCAATCCCGGTGCCTATGGGCACACATCAATTGCCTTGCACGACGCCATTCGCGCCATATCGGTTCCAGTCGTGGAAGTTCACATTTCCAACATACACGCACGTGAAGAATTCCGTCATAAATCGATGATAGCGCCAGCCGCAAAGGGCATGGTCTGTGGCTTCGGACCTTACGGCTACATCATGGCTCTCAACGCTTTGAAGAATATCACGGCATAAAAGAAACAATCAGAATAGGGTTTGTCATGTCAGAAAAGAAACACGGTATCGACAAGGAACTGATCCGCGACCTCGCGAACATTCTCAACGACACCGACCTTTCCGAGATCGAAGTCGAGCAGGACGATCTGCGCATTCGCGTCTCCCGTGCAGCACCTGCGCCGATTTACGCAACAGCACCCACACAGTACGCACCTGCTCCTGCCGCCGCACCAGTTGCTGCAGCACCCGCAGTCGCACCAGGCATGGCCGCTCCTGCTGCCCCTGCCCGCAACCCGGCCAACACGGTAACGTCGCCCATGGTTGGCACCGTCTACCTGTCGTCCGCTCCTGGCGCACGCCCGTTCGTTGAAGTCGGCGCCACCGTCAAGGAAGGCCAGACGATTCTGATCGTTGAAGCCATGAAGACCATGAACCAGATCCCGGCTCCAAAGTCTGGCAAGGTGACAGAAATCATCGTGAACGACTCGCAGCCAGTGGAGTATGGTGAAGCCCTCGTGGTTATCGAATAAGGGCTCATTTCATGGTATCCAAGATCCTCATCGCCAATCGCGGCGAAATCGCCCTTCGCGTTCTGCGCGCTGCAAAGGAGCTCGGCATTCCAACTGTTGCCGTGCACTCCACGGCTGACGCAGATGCCATGCATGTGCGCCTTGCCGACGAAAGCGTCTGCATCGGCCCACCGCCTTCGCGTGACAGCTACCTGAACATTCACCAGATCGTTGCCGCCTGCGAAATCACAGGCGCTGACGCCGTTCACCCCGGTTACGGCTTCCTGTCTGAAAACGCGAAGTTTGCGGATATCCTGGATGCGCACGGCATCACCTTCATCGGGCCGACCGCCGACCACATCCGCATCATGGGCGACAAGATCACTGCCAAGCAGACCGCTCTTGAACTCGGAATTCCCGTAGTTCCCGGCTCTGATGGCGAAGTGAAGCCTGAGAACGCCCTGGAAATCGCTCGTAAGATCGGCTTCCCCGTTCTCATCAAGGCAACAGCCGGTGGCGGCGGACGCGGCATGAAGGTCGCGAAAGACGAATCGGAAGTTGAAGAGGCCGTTTCCACAGCCCGTTCCGAAGCGCTTGCCGCTTTCGGTAACGACGCGGTGTACATGGAAAAATACCTCGGCAAGCCACGCCACATCGAGGTTCAGGTTTTCGGTGACGGAGAAGGCAAGGCCATCCACTTGGGTGAACGCGATTGCTCGCTCCAGCGCCGCCACCAGAAGGTTCTCGAAGAGGCCAACTCACCTGCGTTGACGGTTGAGCAGCGCATGAAAATCGGCGAGATTTGCGCTGATGCAATGCGCAAGCTGAAATATCGCGGTGCCGGCACCATCGAATTTCTCTATGAGAACGGCGAGTTTTATTTCATCGAAATGAACACCCGTCTTCAGGTGGAGCATCCGGTCACGGAAGCCATTACCGGTATGGATCTTGTGCAGGAGCAGATTCGCGTTGCGTCCGGCCAGGGCCTTTCGGTTACGCAGGATGAGGTAAAGTTCAATGGCCATGCCATCGAATGCCGCATCAACGCTGAAGATCCCCGCACCTTCGTGCCATCTCCGGGTACGCTGACCTATTTCCACACGCCCGGCGGTCTTGGCGTTCGTGTCGATTCAGGCGCTTATCAGGGCTACAAGATCCCGCCATATTACGACAGCATGATCGGCAAGCTGATCGTGCATGGGCGTAACCGTGACGAGTGCATTCGCCGCCTTCGTCGCGCACTCGACGAGTTCGTCGTGGACGGTATCAAGACCACCCTGCCGCTGTTTCAGGATCTTCTGCAGAACGAAGACATTCTGAAGGGCGACTACGACATTCACTGGCTGGAAAAATATCTGGCCGGCGACGCGAAGTAAGAGATGGGAAGGCGCAGCAGAAATAACGATATAGACGTCGATATTCTGCTGCGCGCCTACTCCATCGGCCTGTTCCCAATGGCCGATTCGGCAGATGACCCGGAACTGTTCTGGGTAGAGCCGGAAATGCGGGGCATTATCCCGCTTGATAATTTTCATGTATCCAAGAGCTTGGCCAAAGCCATCCGAAAAAGCCAATTTGAAATCCGCTTCGATACGAATTTCGAAGGCGTGATGGCCTCATGCGCTCAGGAAGCGCCCGACCGCCCCAGCACCTGGATCAACAAAACAATCCGCCGCCTCTACACCGAACTTCATGAGATCGGCCACGCCCACAGCGTGGAAGCATGGGATGGCGATGAGCTTGTCGGCGGTCTATACGGGGTGTCTCTAGGCTCTGCGTTTTTTGGCGAGAGCATGTTTTCCAGACGCACGAACGCCTCGAAAATCTGCCTCGTGCATCTGGTTGAGCATTTGAACAAAAAAGGCTTCACGCTGCTCGATACGCAGTTCACGACAGATCATCTGAAGACGTTCGGCGCCATCGATGTTCCCAAAGCGGAATATGCGAAAATGCTAGAACCAGCGGTTAACCGCCCAGATCTCGACTTTTAAGATGTTAGATTATTTGCTCGCGGCCGCTGGTGCGGGGACATCTGATTCCTGCTTGCAGTTGGTCAGCCACACGTCATAGATCGGGTGCTCAACGGCATTGAGGCCGGGGCTGTCTGCAAACATCCAGCCTGTGAATATCCGCTTTATCTTGCGATCAAGCGTGATCTCGTCGACTTCAATAAATGCATCGATCTTCTGCGCTTCGGTGTCGTCACGCGAGTAGCAGACCTTTGGTGTAACCTGAAGCGCGCCGAACTGGACCGTCTCGTTCAGATAAACGTCGAACGAGGTGATGCGCCCTGTGATCTTGTCGATACCGGAAAAAACCGCAACGCGATTTTCAATGCGGGCGGCGGAAGCGGGAAATGCAAAGCCAGCGATTGCCGATAGCGTCAGAACCGACATAGCCAGTGCACGCAAAGAAACATCTCGCGTGAATTTTCCCATATGGAACCGTCTCCAGAAATATTGCCTCCGCGACGTTAGCGGAAGTTCAACGCCTACAGGCGGAATGTGGCAAAAACGGGTGATAATGACGCGCTGAGATTAGAGACAGGCGCGCCACGCACCAAGGCAATCAGTTACCGGGTGTCCAGGCGTCGTAGTCACCGGTTACGCGTGGACGCTCGCCTGCGGCGGCCAGAGAACCCTGCGGGCGATAGGCCTGCGACGTGCCAGTCATATTTGGCTGGTGTGGCTTCTGCCATTCGCGCGCCGTGTAGCTTTCCTGGCTCGGTGGAACATCGGTGCGGTAGTGCATCCAACCATGCCAGCCGGGAGTGATTGCAGACGCGTCGGCATAACCGTTATAGATCACCCAACGGCGCGGCATGCCCCAAGACGTCGTACCACCCTCATAGTAGGTGTTGCCCAACTCGTCCTGTCCAACCTTCTTGCCGAAACGCCATGTGTGAAAGCGTGTTCCGATTGTCTGGCCGTTCCACCAGGTGAAGATTTGCGTCAGGAGAGTCTTCATTGTCAATTCCTCGGCTGTGAGTGCACCGCAGCGATCAAATGTGCGCAGCACAGCACAAGCTTATGCCGCTCCACGCATCAATTGTCCAGTATTTCCAACATTCAGGGTCGCTATTTCAGCGGGATCCTGACACAGTTTGGTTGATTGTTGCGCTTATCTTGCCAGCGTCTTTTCCATGGCAATACCGGGCAACCCGGCGACACCCGCCATCCGCTCGACTCGATCAACCTCCGTGAAGCCCAGGCCCTCGTAGAAAGCTATCGCGACCGAATTTTTTGGCTCGACCTCAAGACGCATGATCTCTGCATCCGGAAAACATGTTTCCAGTTCTGCAAAGATATCGCGCCCGACACCCTGCCGCTGGAAATGGGGATCGACATAGAGCTGATGCAGCAGCGCGGTCTTCGACATGTTGCTCGACATGGCGGCATAACCCATTCCGCCAATGCGCTTTCCATCGTCAGCGACCAGAAACTCGCCACCCTTTTTCTGCACGCGCTCTTTCATCGCGGTTGGCGAGTGCCAGTCCGTGATCAATTGACTGACCCGTGGCGCGCCATAAATCGCATCATAGGTAGCATGCCACGTGCGAGCCAGAAGCGCCCTCACCGGCTCGATATCGCGCTCACTGGCGGTGCGTATGAAAAACACCATGAACCTCCGTCGCAGAATGAAAACGCCGGGAGTAATCCCGGCGCAAAGAATGTTTTTGACTGCTTTGTTCCTTCGCCGTCATCACCGGGAAAAGTCCCAGCACAACGGCTAGGGCACGTTCTATTACTCGATGCCGAGCTTGGCCTTCACCAGATCCTGAACGGCCTGCGGGTTGGCCTTGCCGCCCGTGGCCTTCATAACCTGACCGACGAACCAGCCGGCCAGCGTTGGCTTCGCCTTGACCTTCTCAACCTGATCCGGGTTTGCAGCAATTATTTCATCCACGGCCTTCTCGATGGCGCCCGTGTCAGTGACCTGTTTCATGCCTCTGGCATCAACAATCTCAGCCGGGTTGCCGCCTTCGTTCCAGACGATTTCGAACAGGTCCTTGGCAATCTTGCCAGAGATTGTGTTCGCCTTGATCAAATCGATGATGCCGCCAAGCTGATCGGCAGAAATCGGTGTTTCTTCAATGCTCTTGCTGGACTTGTTCAACGCGCCCAGGAGATCGTTGATGACCCAGTTTGCAGCGATCTTGCCATCGCGTCCTTCGGCCACCACCTCGTAATAATCCGCAATGGCTTTTTCAGAAACCAGGATCGATGCGTCATAGACCGACAGACCAAGCTCGCGCACGAAACGCGCCTTTTTGTCATCTGGCAGTTCTGGAAGGTCTTTGCCCATCTTTTCGATGAAGGCATCGTCGAATTCCAGGGGCAGCAGGTCCGGGTCTGGGAAATAGCGGTAATCGTGCGCGTCTTCCTTGGAGCGCATCGAGCGTGTCTCTCCCTTGCCGGGATCGAACAGACGCGTTTCCTGATCGATCGAGCCGCCATCTTCGAGAATCGCAATCTGGCGGCGCGCCTCGTATTCGATGGCCTGACCTATGAAGCGGATGGAATTGACGTTCTTGATTTCGCAACGCGTGCCAAATTCTCCGCCCGGCTTGCGGACAGAAACGTTCACGTCTGCACGCATGGAGCCTTCGTCCATGTTGCCGTCGCAGGTGCCGAGATAGCGCACGATAGACCGCAGCTTCGTCATATAGGCCTTGGCCTCGTCAGATGAGCGCATGTCAGGCTTCGACACGATTTCCATCAGTGCAACGCCGGAACGGTTCAAATCCACATAGGACATGGTCGGATGCTGGTCGTGCATGGACTTGCCCGCATCCTGCTCCAGATGGAGGCGTTCAATGCCGATCTCTATATCTTCGAAGTTGCCCTGACGGTCAGGACCCAGCGAGATGATAATCTTGCCTTCGCCAACGATGGGGTCCTTGAACTGCGAAATCTGATAGCCCTGCGGCAAATCGGGGTAGAAATAGTTCTTGCGATCGAAGATGGAGCGCTTGTTGATCTGCGCATTGAGCCCGAGGCCGGTACGCACGGCTTGCGCCACGCATTCCTCGTTGATGACGGGCAGCATGCCTGGCATGGCGGCATCAACCAGAGACACGTTGGAATTCGGTGCATTCCCGAATGTCGTGGACGCGCCCGAAAACAGCTTGGAATTGGAAAGAACCTGAGCGTGAACTTCCATGCCGATGACGATTTCCCAATCGCCGGTCGCGCCGGGAATGAAGCGTTTTGGGTCTGGTGTGCGCACGTCTACAAGGGTCATATCAAGCTCATAAAATACGGAATTTCTGTCTATGCTGAGGTAGAACAATTGGCACCGAGGCGCAAGGCTTGTCGCGCCGCACAAGCCGAGGCCTCCCGATTTCGACACGCCGGGCACCAACTTTTTACAATTTTCACGTCCATTGCCAGCATGATCACCCTCGCATTGGCACTAGCCACCTATCTTGCCGTCAACCTGCTCGTCTTCCTCATCTATTGGTGGGACAAGGAGGCAGCAAGAAATGGCGGCTGGCGCGTGCGCGAAAGCACGTTACTGTGGCTGGCGTTTCTGGGTGGGAGCATGGGCGCGGTGCTGGCGCAGAAATTGCTACGTCATAAAACCCGAAAAGAACCGTTCCGCAGCTACCTGCTCGCAATCATCGTGCTTCAGATCGGAATCATCTTATCTCTGCTGATTGCGCCGCACTGGCCCGCAACTGCATTGGAAGCGTTCACAGCTATGACTCAAAATCCAAAGCCGTAACCCGTCACATCCATATCAATGAGTTGTTTTTGAAGGCCCACCGACTGCACTTCACGATCAAGCTTGGTTGAATATTTCATTGAAAACCAGCTGACGCTGTAACCGTGTTTTCGGAAGAAGGAGACTGCCTGATCGTTCTGGGCATGACTTTCGAGCTCGGCAACGGGCAAGCCGCGCTCCACAATCTGCTGTTCGAGTTTCGCTAGTAACGCTGTACCAACACCTTGTCGTTGGTAGGCCGGATCAACCCAGAAATCGGTTATCATCTCATCGAAATGTTCACGGGCGGCCCAACCGACCACAACACCCCGCACCTCTGCCAGGGTTATCGCCTGCCAGGTTGAAAATGCGAAACTCTCGAATGCTGCGCGGGCATTGTCACGCAATGCTTCTGTCACGCCAATTGCCGATGTGGCGTTTACCCAGGCACGCAACCCGATATTTGCCAGCAGGGCTGCGTCCGCTTCTTTGGCCGCACGAATAAGGATCACAAGCTGTCTCCATCTGTGGTTCGAAAGCCGCGCAGATAAAGCTTGGGTGAAAGCCGCCGCGTTGCAGCGACAGCTCTCGCTTTCAAATCAGGCAAAACGCCGATCAGGTCCGCTCGATACGGATAACCTGCGGCTCGTTGACCAGATATTTTTCGCTCTTGATGGCTTTGACGGCCTTGCGGATCGCGTCTTCCATGGTCGCATGCGTAACAAGGATAATGGTTTGCGCGCCGCCTTCAACGGGAACGCGCGAATGCTGCACGATGGATTCCAGCGAGATGTTGTTTTCCGCCATCCGTGTCGCGATGCTAGCGAAAACGCCGGCCTTGTCCTTCACTGTCAAACGAATGAAATAACCACCTTCATGGCTCTTCATCTTGGCGCGGCGGTATTGTGTCAAGGATTTGGCAGGGCGGCCGAGAACCGGCACCTGCTGGGCGCCAGGGCGGCTCTTGGCAATATCTGCGATATCACCGAGCACGGCAGATGCCGTGGCACTGCCGCCTGCGCCGGGGCCAACCATCAGCAACTCGCCAAGAATATCCGACTCAACGGCAACGGCATTGGTCACTCCATCAACCTGCGCAATGACAGAATCCAACGGCACCATGGTGGGGTGAACGCGCTGCTCGATACCGGATTCGGTAACCTGCGCCACACCAAGCAGCTTGATGCGATAACCGAGATCGGCAGCAGCCTGAATATCTTCGATGGAGATATTCGAAATGCCTTCGAGATAGATGTCATCGGCCGAAATCTGGCAGCCAAAGGCCAATGTCGTCAGGATTGCGAGCTTGTGGGCGGTGTCGTTGCCCTCGATATCGAATGCAGGATCGGCCTCGGCATAACCCAGGCGCTGCGCTTCCTTCAGGCAGGCTTCAAAGGAGAGCCCTTCCTTTTCCATCTTGGTCAGGATGTAATTGCAGGTGCCGTTCATGATGCCGTAGATGCGCGACACGTTGTTGCCGGTCAGCGATTCGCGCAGAGCCTTGATGATAGGAATTCCGCCAGCCACTGCCGCTTCGAAGTTCAGCAGCGCGCCTCTCTCTTCCGCGAGAATGGCAAGCTCGACACCATGTTTGGCAAGCAGCGCCTTGTTGGCTGTTACCACATGAACGCCGCGCGACAATGCCGCACGCACTGCGTTTTCAGCGGCGCCGGAAGCGCCACCAACGAGTTCCACCAGAACATCGATTTCGGCATTTTTAGCCATGTCTTCTGGCGTATCGAACCAAGTAATACCGGCAAGATCCAGACCACGATCACGCGAACGATCACGTGCGCTGACTGCAATAATCTCGATTGCGCGTCCGCAGGTAATCGCAAGTTCGTTGCTTCTCTGCTGGAGGATGCGCACGAGCGAAGAGCCGACAGTGCCGAGTCCCGCTATGCCGATTCTCAATGAATCTGCCATTGGTATATTCCTGATTTGCTGACATGGAGAGGTGGCCGGAAGCGGCCACCCGGTTGGTGCCCTTAACGGTGGGCGTTAAGCGAAACGACGTTGTGCAATGTATCGTCCGCTGTTGCCAGAAAGCGCTTTAAATTGCGCGCAGCCTGACGAATTCGGTGCTCGTTCTCAACCAGAGCCAAGCGAACGTAATCGTCGCCCATTTCACCGAAGCCCACACCTGGAGCGACGGCGATATCGGCCTTCTCGACCAGAAGCTTGGAAAACTCCAGCGATCCGAGATGGCGGAATTTCTCTGGAATTTTGGCCCATGCGAACATGGTGGCCGCTGGTGGCGGAACCTCAAAGCCTGCCTTGCCAAACGTATCGACCATCACATCACGGCGACGGCGGTAAACGCTGCGCACTTCAGCGATATCGGAGCCATCACCGTTCAGTGCGTGGGTCGCAGCAACCTGAATTGGCGTGAATGCGCCATAGTCCAGATAGGATTTCACACGCGTCAGCGCGCTGATCAGCCGCTCGTTGCCAACGGCAAAGCCCATGCGCCAACCGGGCATGGAGAACGTCTTGGACATGGAGGTGAACTCTACGGCGACGTCCATGGCTCCGGGCACTTCCAGAACCGAAGGCGGCGGGTTGTTGTCGTCGAAGTAGATCTCGGAATAGGCAAGGTCCGAAAGCACGATCAGATCATGCTTCTTGGCGAAGGCGATGATATCCCGATAGAAATCCAGCGACGCAACATGCGCCGTTGGGTTGGACGGATAGTTGATGATGAGCGCAAGCGGCTTGGGAATGGAGTGGCGCACAGCGCGCTCCAGGGGGCCGAAAAAGGTCTCATCCGGCTCGACATTCATGGAGCGAATAACGCCGCCTGCCATCAGAAAGCCGAAGGCATGAATGGGATAGGTCGGGTTCGGACACAGAATCACATCGCCAGGCGCGGTGATGGCCTGCGCCATGTTGGCGAAGCCTTCCTTTGAACCAAGCGTGGCAACAACCTGGGTATCGGGATTGAGCTTCACGCCAAAGCGGCGAGCGTAATAGCCGGCCTGCGCGCGGCGAAGGCCAGGAATGCCCTTGGACGAAGAATAGCGATGCGTGCGCGGGTCCTGAACCACTTCGCAAAGCTTGTCGACAATAGCCTTTGGCGTCGGAAGATCAGGATTGCCCATGCCAAGGTCGATGATGTCAGCCCCACCCGCTCGCGCGCTCGCTTTCAAACGGTTAACCTGTTCGAACACGTATTGCGGCAGACGCTTGACCTTGTGAAACTCTTCCATCTTTTCCTCGTGGACATGAGCCGAACGACCGGCTCACAAAAGCATTCGTTTTTTGATTCCAGATACAGCCGACACGAACAAATCGGGCCTGTAAAACTGAGTGTAACGTATGTGCTGGAAAACACGAATTTGTTTTCACAGCAACCAGCTTGTTTGCAGGTTTAGCGCCACCGCGCCAAAACCTGCATAACGCGAGTTTTTTCTAAATTGCAAGGCAAGCCACCGCGTTTGGCGGCGCGACCTGCCAATCAGCCGCGCTCACCATTCACAATTACAGATCGGATCACCGAAAGGACCCGCTCCGGCTCAATGTTGGTGCAAACCTGCTGGCTTGGATATCCATCCCAGTTACCGGGTGGAAATCCCACGCCATCCGGCTTCTGGATGGTCTGGCCATCGGCAATGCCGCCGCACACAACGCGGACGGCACCACTACGGGTCTCAAACATTTCAGGATTGGTCAGATAAACGCATGCGCATGAGTCGTGCACGACCATGCCATCACCCGTGCGCTGGCTGTAAAACTCGATATAGAATTGCGATAGATCAGACAGAAGCTGGACATGGGAACCGCCCTCTTTCGCCATATCTGCCATGAATTTCGATGTCATCACGGTGCGTGTGGTTACATCGAGGCCTACGATGGTTACAGGCCATGGTGCGGTGAACACCAAGTCTGCGGCTTCTGGATCCCCGTGAATATTCGCCTCAGCGGCAGGGCTGACATTGCCATTGATATCAAACGCGCCACCCATGATGATGACGCTCTTCACCAAAGATGCAAAGTCAGGATCTTCGCGCAAAGCCAAAGCGAGGTTCGTCATGCGCCCCACGGCGATGAGCGTCACTTCACCCGGATTTTCCTTGACCGTATCGATGATAAATCTGTGCGCCGGACGGGGATCGAGCGGCAGGTCGATGGCGGCAGGCACGCCTATATTGCCAAGACCGTCGTCGCCGTGAATGAATGTCGGCCAGTGGCCTTCGGGACGCTCGGGATTGAATGTCACGCCTGCGCCTTTGGCCACAGGTGCCGTCATCTGCCATTGCTGCTTCAGAAACAGCGCGTTGCGCGTCGTTATATCGAGCGGCGCGTTGCCGAAAACAGTGGTTACGCCGACAAGGTCAATATCGGGATGCCGATGCAGATAAAGCAATGCCATTGCGTCATCGATGCCGGGGTCCGTGTCGAAAATAACCTTGTGCATGGGGTAATCCTTGAATTCGCCTAGAGTAGAATCGCCCAATAAAAGACGACACATGGAGACCAGCATAAACGGCGCTACAGTTGACGCAATGCCCTCAACGCATGCGAGGAAAAGCATTGCAAGCCTGACAATTAGGTGACAGAAGCGGGCGACCTCATAGCCCTTCCGGAATACTTGCCGTGCACGAATTTGCTCTCAATATTTTTGTGATTCTCTTTTTCGTTGCGATTTTCGCGGGCTTTGTGGATTCCATCGCGGGCGGCGGTGGCCTGATCGCCATTCCCGCCATGCTGATTCTGGGCATTCCACCGCTGGAAGCCTTGGGAACCAACAAGCTTCAAGCGCAATTCGGCTCAGCATCGGCAACGATCGCCTATGCCCGCCGTGGACATGTTGACTTGAAGAAACAGTTTCCGATGGCGCTGATGGCATTCATTGGCGGCATATTTGGCGCTATGACGGCCTCTTTCGTGCCACCAGATACGCTTCGCATGATTATGCCGTTTCTTCTCATCATCATCGCGCTCTATTTTGCCTTCAAACCGAACCTCAGCGATCTTGATAGCCACCAGAAAATCGCGCCGTTCGTTTTTGGCGTGACGATTGTTCCGCTGATCGGTTTCTATGACGGTGTGTTTGGCCCAGGCGCTGGCTCGTTCTACATGCTCGCGTTCGTAGGCCTTGCCGGCTTTGGCATGCTGAAGGCCACAGCGCACACAAAGCTTCTGAACTTCGGCTCGAATTTCGGTAGCTTTCTCGTCTTCACGTTCAGCGGCGCGATTTTATGGAAGCTTGGCCTTGTCATGGGGTTTGGCCAATTCCTGGGCGCTCAGATGGGGTCGCGGCTGGCCATGAGTAATGGTGCAAAGATCATTCGGCCTTTGCTCGTCGTCTCATGCCTCGCAATGGCGTCAAAGTTACTTTTTGACGCTGGCGCAGCGTCGTTTATCAGCCTGTTTTTGCAAAACATCTTCGGGGCCTGATAGCCTCAACTGTTTTCCATGGCGACCATTTCGTGGACCTCTTGAAGAACGACCACAGCGCCTATGATTTCATTGTTGGCTGTCCGCAATGGGCTCATGCGACAACGGATCTTGTATTCGTCCTGATCGCGTCTGCCGCGATGAAGGTAATCTACCAGTTGACCTGAAAAGCATCGGTCGAACGCGGGTTTGGCCATAGAGTCAAAGCTTTTTTCGCCAATGAATTCCGACACATGTCGACCGACGACAGCAAGTTGTGAATAGCCAAGAAACTCAGCATTGACGCGATTGGCATAAAGATAACGGTAATCTCTCGTAACAACGCCGATACGGTCAGGCAAGCTGTCTAGGATGGCTTCGTTAAAGAGTGGCTGAGCCTGCGCATTGAATGAATGGCTATTTGCGTTTTGGACAAGAAGCTGATGGCAGCAGTCGTAACCTTCGTTTACACCGCGAAAATACCGATCAATCAGCATGGACATAGCGGCACTGCGGCGCGTCACACTGGATCTATCGTCCGCTTCATCGCGGATGAGACCATTCAAGAACTGCAATTGCCTGTAGGCATCTTCTCGCGTGCGCGCACGATAGGAAAGGATATCTGCAATCATCGGCTCCAACTCTCGATCAAGCAGGCGAACGAGATCGTCATGACCGTTAGCAACGGCCTGCTTAAGTTGCACGCATTTCAGCGAAAACGCATCGAAGAGCTCAATCACTGGAGTCTCCATCCTATAACAGACATTTCCCAAACCGCCCAATCGTCAGCAAGATAGCACAGCCGATTTCAGGCACATCGAAAGGAACGCCTTCCTCTCAAAATAGTTCCATTGAAACGCCGATTCATGCTCGACCGCTAGACAATCAAATCTGAGTGGACTTTCTCGATCAACTTAAAAGCGCGAAACAAAAATTAAGATTAGAGGCGTTTATAAACCAGCTGTAGTTGCAGCATCAATACTAAGGCAAGATGACGCGTCAATACACTAGTTTTTACCTGTTCGCGGCCGAATCGCCGTCGATACGCGTGAAGCTTCCCGCGTCGAGCGCAAGAAAGGATATGTTTTGTTGCTGATACGCTATTACGTTACGTAAGAGCGTTTGTGAAAAAGCTGCGACTTTGCTTGGGTGAAGTCTGTACGACCAACGGACTATGCAATCGCCCTGTTTCGACGATCCGCGAGTTCTTTGACAGTGATGATCGCGCCGACGAGCTTGTAGGATGGTGAATAGCAGGGAGACATTTCATAGGAGCGCACCACAGTGCGTCCTTCGATCGTCTCTGCATACGTGTATTTTGCGGGTTGCCCCTTGAAGCAAGCGTCCAGCTTTTCGCGCAGGGCCTGCTGAAAATGATGTACGCCAATGAATTCCGCAATATGGCGCCCAACAAGATCGTTCGTTGTAGCGTCGTAACAAAGCGCGTTGATGGCATTGGTGTAATTGATGCGATAACCAGGCGAAACAACGAAAACACGCGCATCCAGATCGTCGAGCTTGTCCTCGTCCAGAATGACGTAGGGACTCCACGTTGTCGATTCGCCATCCGGCGCCACACCATCGTATGGAAGTCCGGCACCGATATAACGATCCACCAGCTTGCGCAGAAGTTCCGAATTGCGTTGCACGCAGCCAGTGTCTTCTGCTTCTTCATTCAATAGATCGATAGCGAAGCGGAACTGCTCCAGCACCTCGGCAGAGCTCATGGTTTGACGGCTCGTAATGCCTTCAAGCAAGGTATCGAGTTCACGATCAAGATTCGTTATAGTCTGAGCATCATTACGACCAACGGCGCCTTTCAGCTCCGAATATCGTTGCCAGAACAAGTCAATCAACGCTTTCAACTCGATACTCCCCCGGCTGATCCAATGCCAGTCGCATGTTCAATACGCTCAGGCCCAGCGGTACAAGACTGGTATAATGCGCCACTGTTAAAAAAAGACGTAACGAGGATGCCGCACTGCACATAGAATAAATAACACACGCATGGCGGTTTTAACAAATCCTAGAAATTGTGACGAATAAGGTGCAGTCACAACTTATAGAACATTACTCCCATGCCTCGATATGCGGCGGTCTTTTTAAATACTATTCTTGATATGCCACCGGTCATGATACCACAACCATTGGCCTGGGTATTCACGCACCCAGCTCTCAACCTTGTCGTTAAGCAGCTGAGCGGTCTTCTGAACGTCGACACTGCCGTTTTCGTTCAACGGTATCTCGACTTTGGGTTCGATTTCCAACCGATAACGATTATCGGGAAGTCGAACACAGCGGGCGGGAAACACATCACAACCGAACTGCCGCACAAGCTTAGCCAGCAAAGGGTTCGTCAACACGTCATTGCCGAAGAATTTTGTGGGCAAGCCCTTCCTGAATTTCTGGTCTACCAGAACCCCAATACCGCCACCCTTTTCCAGTTGGCGCGCTAGCGCAAAGGACGAGCCGGCGTGAGATGGCACGAGGTTGCCCATGCGCTCCTTGCGGAAATCAAAGATACGTTTAGCAACATAGGGATTGTTTGGGGGACGGAACAAAACCGCAACATCGAGCCCGAAAGCGGAACCCGCGACGGCCAGAAGTTCAAAATTTCCGGAATGCGCCGTAAAGACGATAAACGGACGTGGATTCTCTCGCAGCTCAAGAAACGTATCGGTACCGATAACCTCCACCCTGCCCGGCTTCGGATTGGCAGGATCGAAGTCGAAGAGGCGGTCGAGAAAGACGTATTCGGCCGCTAGACGACCCATATTACCCCAACTGTCGAGAGCGATCTCGGCGCGTTCTTCCTCCGATTTCTCAGGATAAGCGCGCTTCAGGTTTACCAGCATCAGCTTGTGGCGAGAGGTTTTGGGGCCAATCTTACGCGCAAGCCTGTCTGCGAACCGGATGGCCGGGTCGGCAGGTGCAAGCTTTAGAAGGTTCAGCGCACCGAAAGCGAGTGTCGCATTCAGCCACTGACGAAATTTCTCGAACGCCAGAACGGCGCGAGTGATAAACATTTTCAAAAGGATCAATCCATCCGTAGGACGATTTTGCCGAAGACCTGACGGCTTTCCATCCGCTCCAGCGCCATCTCGATAGTATCGAACGTTACTTCGGTATCGATGACGGGATGCACAAGGCCGCGCGCCATTTTTTGCATCGCATCTGCCATGTTTTCCATGCGGCAGCCAAAGGAGCCCAACAATTTCAACTGCTGTTGGAACAGCATCATCAAGTTGATTTCCGAAGAAACGCCTGATGTGGAGCCGCATGTGACAAGGCGTCCACCGCGCTTGAGGCAGAACATAGAACCGGCCCAGGTGTCTTTGCCGACATGTTCGAAGACGACATCAACGCCCTTCTTCTTGGTCAGCTTGCGCACCACGCCTTCAAAACGATCAACGCGGTAGTTGATGACGTGGTCGGCGCCGAGTGCCTTGGCGCGTTCAATCTTGTCGTCAGAACCAACCGTGGTGATCACGGTGCAGCCCATCTTCTTGGCAAGCTGGATCGCAGCGGAACCAATACCGGAACCGCCAGCATGGATCAGGATCGTTTCACCGGGCTGAAGCTTGGCATTGTCAAACAACATGTGTTCGACAGTCCCAAACGTTACGGGTGCAAGAGCAGCAGCCACAGCGTCAATGCCGGGCGGTGCAAGCACGAGCTGCCGGGCGGGAATGTTGATCTTTTCCTGCGCAAAGCCATCCAGGTGAAATCCGTGCACACCCGCCACGTTTTCGCAGAGGTTATCCCGGCCGGCCACACAGTGGTGGCAGCGTCCACAGGTACGGGCACCGTAGATTGACACCAATTGCCCAGGCAAGACGTTGGACACGCCCGGGCCGATAGCCTCGACAACACCAGATGCTTCCGCACCAATTGTCAGCGGCATCTTTCGTTTGGCAAAGGCCATGCCGCGCCAGCCCCATACATCGATGTGGTTGAGCGCAACAGCCTTGACCCGAAGCGTTACTTCGCCGGGAGCCGGTGCTTCAGGCTCGGGCAATTCCACTCTCTCAAGCTTACGATCATCAACGAGTTGCAAAGCGCGCATAGTAAAAGTCCTTCGCCCGAAGGCGCTAAAGATTTAGATCTGAGAGACCGATTAAGCCGGTTCCCGCGTCATGACAAGGCTTGCGTTCTGGCCGCCGAAGCCGAACGAATTGGAAAGCACGGCGCTTACCTGCGCATCGCGCTTCACATTGGGCACCACGTCCAGTGCAATCGTCGGGTCAGGGTTGGTGTAGTTGATCGTCGGTGGAACGGTGCCGGTCAGCATTGTCTGCAACGAAAATACGGCTTCGACCGCACCCGCCGCCGTCAGCGTGTGACCGATCATCGATTTGTTGGATGACACCGGGATCGACTTCAGCCCCTCGCCAAACACAGCGAGCATGGCACCATATTCCATCTTGTCGTTCTCGGGCGTGGAGGTGCCGTGCGCGTTGATATAGTTGATATCGCCTTCGGACACGCCTGCATCGGCAAGAGCCGCGCGAATGGTGGCGATAGCGGGGCCACCATCCGGCGAGGAGCGCGTGCGGTGGAAGCTGTCAGCCTTTTCGCCAGCGCCCTTGATGATGCCGAGAACCTTGGCACCGCGAGCAATAGCGGATTCCAGCGATTCCAGCACAAGCGTTGCAGCGCCTTCCGCGATCACGAAACCATCGCGGTCCTTGCTGAAGGGCTTGGATGCCTTTTCCGGTGGATCATTCTGCGTGGAGAGAGCCGACAGCAGCGAAAAGCGGATGAGAGCTTCAGCACTCACTGAGCCGTCTGTCGCAACGGTCAAGGCGCGCTCGGTGCGGCCCTGCCTGATAGCCTCAACGCCAAGCTGGATAGCGGTGGCACCAGACGCACATGCGGTGGACAATGTGACAGGCAATCCACGCGTACCGAAGCGATCTGCCAGACGCTCGGAGATGGCGCCAAACAGAGCCGCCTCCTGAAATTCGGGATCTGGACGCTCGCGCAACGCCGCCATGAAGCGGTCATAGGCGTCGCCCGGCTTTTCAGCAGGCGGCGAACGATCGCCAAGCTCGAAGCGGGCGCTCCATTCCGGCTCGATGGGCGGCGCGGCCAGAAACAACGGGCCGTTGAAATCGCCTGAAAGCCCAGCCTGCGCCAACGCTTCGATGGTGGTTTCGCGGGCAAACGCATAGGAGCGCTCGACCGAGTTGGGCTTGGGGATTTCGATGAAATCCACCGTGCCGCAAATCCGCGTGGACAGGTTGTCCGTGGGGAAGCGGGTGATTTTATGGATACCTGATTTGCCTGACGTCAGCGCATCCCAATTGTCTTTCAGCCCTTGGCCGAGCGATGTGAGGATGCCCATGCCGGTCACGGCAACGATGGGGCGACCGAGGTGATCCTTAAAATTGCTGGATGCCATGGTGTCTACTCCTCAAATATCTTTGGAAAGAACGGCAACGCCTTCGCCGCGAACATGGCCAACCGTCGTTACCACCGCCTGAGCAGCGGCAGACGCCATTGGCTTCTCAGCGGAACTATCGAAGGCGGGAACCTTCGCATCGCTGTTGAGCGCAAGCGCTGCAAGCGCAAGGCCCAGCGGAAACTGTGCTTCAAGCCCATGGCCCGTAAACCCGCCAAAACCACGAATGGCAGCCTGTGGCAGGACTTGCGCAAGCACATGGTTTTCGCGTGATGTCACAGCGCCATAACCGCTGGCACCCGAAAAGACGACAGTGTCGGCAGCATCCGTGGCAGGTGCTAGGAGCCGCTCGAACCTCTGTTCAAACTTCCCATCTTCGCGTGAACCACGATCCCCTTCGATGGCGTCGATACGCGCGTAAATTTTTGCGCCTCGGGCCTCAGCGCGTTTGCGCGATTCCAGCACGAGGAATGCACCAACAGAGCCAGTGATCATGCCACCGCCCTCACCCTCAGCCCGCGACCAGAGCGGCTGCCATTCGCCTTGCGCGTGGGCTCCGATTGCTTCAAACAACAACGTCATGTCAGGACGCTCGGCGGCAAAAGCACCACCCACCAGCGCGTGGCTCGATTCGCCAGAACGGATTCGGTAAAATGCGGTTTCGACAGCGGAAATGCCCGCCGCTTCTTCACCCATAAATGTGCGCGAGGAACCTGTGACCTTGTGAACGATGGAAATGTTACCGGCCATGAGGTTGGAAAGCTGCGCGAGAAACAGGGTTGGACGAAGCTCGGTTGTGAGCTTCTCGTTCAACATCACTTCGCGATCGTTGCGCTTCATGCCCTCGTCAATGATGAGCGTATCGACATTGATATCGCGCTCGCCACCACCTGCCGCCACGATCATGTCCATCGTGCCACATGCTTCTGCGTCGTCTTTCAGACCCGCATCATCAAGCGCCAGACCGGCTGCGAATACGCCGAGACGCTGCCAGTTTTCCATCTGGCGCTGATCCTTGCGTCCAATCTGGCTGGACCAATCGATCTCTGGCAGGGGATGGATCGGGTAAGGCGCGAATTTTTCGGTTTCGACAATCGCTTCCGGGGCCGTGCTTGCGCAAAGCAAGGCAATATGGGCATCGATACCGACGCCATGACAGGTCACGATACCGACCCCGGTGATCACCACATCATTGTCAGACTTCATTATCCGTCATCCTTCGTCGCTTGCCGGTCATGGAAAACAGGCCAGCTTACCAAAGCGGTGAAAACCGCACGTGCCATGCGGAATAATGCTCACAATGCAGCTTTGCAATGGCGAAGGCCCAAAGAGCCCCCGCTATGCATCAATTTTCACCTGTTAAATGTTATGAATCGAGCAGTTTGCCCGCTCAGACAGACGTATCGGCCGCGATGGCCGCCATCAGGCCGATTTCTTCGGCGCGCTTTTTCACGATGGGACCCAGCGGAATTTCGCTAAACGGCATGGTGCGCAGCTTCAATTGCGCGTCGCATACCTTCTTGCCGTCAGATGTTATTTTGGCTTTTGTCACCGCAAAGCCAGATCCGTCATGTTCCAGATAGGCTTCGATATCGAGCACTGCATTTGGCTCGACAAAAGTGCGCATCTTCGCACCATCAACGGTCATCAGAAACGGCATCGCGGCAAAATCGGTCATCGCCAGAACGAGCATTCCGGATGCCTGAGCCATAGTCTCGATCAACAGAACACCGGGAACGAGCGGCATCCCGGGAAAATGCCCCTCAAAGACAGGGCTGTTCTTCGGCACGACGGAGCGAGCCTTCAGGATACGCGCAGAACGATCGATGGATTCGATACGGTCCACCATCTGGAAATATTCTAGAAGCATGTTCCGTCCGTAGAATGTTTGAGTTGCGGATAGCGTAGAGAACCACTGCTATGGTGGACAAGACTGCACGCCCGCTTTGCAGAAAGGCCCGCCTCATAGACGGGCCATCCACAATCAGCCCTTGGCTGCTTTCAACTCGTCAATCTTTGCGCAGAGGTTCTTCAGAACGAAGTATTCCTCGGTCGAAACCTTGCCTTCGTTAACTTCCTGCGTCCACTGTTCCAACGGGATCTTGATGCCGAATTCCTTGTCGATCGCAAAAACGATGTCAAGGAAGTCGAGGCTATCGATGCCCAGATCATCAATCGTGTGGCTTTCCGGCGTAATGGTTTCGCGTTCGATTTCGCTTGTGTCAGCGATAATATCTGCAACCTTATCGAATGTAGCTGTCACGCCAATATTCCTTCGTGTCTCTTTATGTATGACGCTCCACATAGGGAACTTGCGCAAAAAAGCCAATGGTTTCGTGAAGTATCCTGGAAATTTCAGAGCAAAGTGTTGCTTAAACAGCAACCGAATGCCGCCCGCGACCGTTCGAAAGATAGGTGTCGAACGTGGCCGCGATGCTTCTGGCAAAGGGCTTGCCCGCATCTGACAATCTGAAAATGCCGTCCTCGATGACGACAAGACCATCCCGATCTCGCATTGCGAAGTCTCTGGCCTCAGTTGCCACACCATAACCCACGGAGCCGTGGATCGCACAAAGAGTGGTGAGGTCGAGGGCGAAATCACACATGATCTTCTCGATGACGAAGCCGCGCACCCGGTCCTCGTCTGATAGTGCGATGCCGCGCACCACGCAAAGACCATCACCATCCGCCATGCGCTCATATTCACCAGTGGCCGGCATGTTCTGAACATAGCCCTGCGGCAATTTGCCGATGGCCGATGCACCAAGCCCGATCAGGGCATCGGCGCAATCATCCGTATAGCCCTGAAAGTTTCGCTTCAGAACGCCGTTCTTCAACGCGACCGCAAGCTTGTCGTCAGGCTTTGCAAAGTGGTCGATACCAACTGCGACATATCCTGATGCAACAAGCATATCTGCCGCCATCGTCATTTGCTGGTATCGCTCCATAACATCTGGCAGCGCATCCTCGGCGATCATCGTCTGGTGTTTCTTCATCCATGGCACATGGGCGTAGCCGAAGAGCGCGATGCGGTCGGGGTCAAGAGAGATGATCTGCTCTACGGTGTCGCCCAGCGTATCAAGCGTCTGATGCGGAAGGCCGTAGAGAATATCGCAATTGACCGAATGAACGCCCCTCGCCCGCACTGCGTCCACCACCGATTTCGTCTGCTCAAACGTCTGGATGCGGTTGATGGTCTGCTGCACCTTCTCATCAAAATCCTGCACACCGAGACTGGCCCGCGTCATCCCGATGGCGGCCAAGGCATCGTAACGCCCCTCGTCCAGATCATTGGGATCCATTTCGACGCTGATTTCGACATCAGGCGCAAAATGGAATGAGTCGCGCAGACAATCCATCAATGCCGTGAGGTCCTCAGGCTTGACCATAGTGGGCGAGCCGCCACCAAAATGCACGGCCGTTACCCTGGCGTCTCGTGATACATGCGCGCCAACCTTCAAAACCTCCCGATGCAAGGATTTCAGGTAGGTCGCAATCGGCTCGTATTTCAATGTGTGCTTGGTGTGGCAGGCGCAAAACCAGCATAATCGGTCACAATAGGGAATGTGAATATAAAGGGAAATACTGTTGGATTTATCTAACTCCCTGAGCCACGAAGTATAGATTCCGAAATCCACCCCATCATGGAAGTGTGGCGAAGTAGGATAGCTCGTATAGCGCGGAACAGCGGCACCATATTTGTGAATGAGATGCTCAGTCAAAACGCAATTCCCTCTTAGCATATATCAATTCTGCGACTATAAAATACAGGCTGCGACAGTTTGAAACTTTGACTTCGATCAATTCGGGGCGTAAAGATTGGCATCTCAAAGCCGTGGGGGATTACGGCTTGTCGGGGTGGGATGAATGAATACCAAGCGATTGGTATCACAGCTTTGCCGCGACCTTCAGGATCGGGAAGCACTATGGACACGTTACAGCGAAGCATACACAACTCCGACCTTCCAGTGGTATGTCGGTCCTGTGAAGCACGGCATGGCGGTCTCTGCGGCGTCTTGCTTCCGCAACAGCTCGTCGAGTTGAACAGGCATTCCAGCCGCAGGAAGATCGAACTCGGCCACGAGATGCTCGGCCAGGGTGAGCAGGTGGAATATTACGCCAACATTCTCAAAGGTGTGGTGAAATTATCCAGAGTTATGGCGGATGGTCGCCAGCAGATCGTCGGCCTGCAATTTGCACCCGATTTCCTCGGACGCCCCTTCATCCATGAAAGCAGCATGACGGCGGAAGCCGCCACCGAAGTGGAAATCTGCAGCTTTCCACGCCGCATTATCGACCGCATGGTTGGCGAAATTCCAAGCATGGAGCGGAAGCTTCACAGCCAGTCTCTGAAAGAACTCGATGAGGCACGTGACTGGATGCTGACACTGGGCCGCAAGTCGGCGCAGGAAAAAGTCGCAAGCTTTCTCTATCTGATAGCGACTCACATAGACCCGGAATCCGAGGACAAATCCTGCTTTGACTTGCCTTTGTCACGCGCCGATATCGCAGACTTCCTGGGACTGACCATCGAGACCGTCAGCCGCCAGATGACGAAACTGCGCAAAGAGGGTCTGATCAAGATCGAGAACAATCGTCATATCACTGTGCCGGATATGCTGTCTCTCAATATGGCGGCAGGAAATGACTGACAGGCAGAAACGAGCCTAGCGAACCTGCATCGCATAGCTAGAGATCATCGATGGTGCCTTGGCTGGTGCAGGCTGGAATAATGACGCCCCGACGATCAAACCGACAATGATATATTTCATGGTTACGCCCCCCAGCGCTTGCGATGTTTTCTACCTCGCTTGGCTGAAACTATAACCCGGAAGTTGCATATGCCCATTTAAAGAAAGCGGTTAGCGGCTGGCTTAGACAAAGCGTAAAATCATAAGCTGGGCGATAAGGTCTCGTTAAGACTTGTCTTATTGAGATGCAGCAGGTGTTGCGACAGGCTTTTGATTTTCGGAGAGCGCACGCAGCTCGGCAACCCGGCGCTTATATTCCTTCTCGGAAATCTGACCCCGGCTCCGGGCATTTCCAAGCCGCGTCATAGTTGTTTCCATCGAGGTGGCTTCGTCGTCCTGCATTTGTGGCAGAGCGGCCGTCATCGGCGTGGCGAAGGTTGGATAGGTTCCCGTGTCACGCTTTTGCGAAACCGGCGAAGCATCAACATTGCGTGGCCCGACAACCTCAGCCGCGGGACGCTTCATGTTGGCGGGTGCAACGACGGGTTCAAGATTTTGGCAACCGGCCAGAAGCGGCAGCGCAAGGCCAAAAACGGAAAAGACAGTCGCCGCTCTCACGCTCACCATATGCTTGCCCATCCCTTGTCCCGCCTGTAACGAATTATTCAAATACACAACGCCGTGATCCATAGCGTCTCTGTCGCTGGAACTTGTATTCGTTTTCATGCAGAATGTGCAAACACAAAAATGCACCGGAGTACAATGTATGGCAGGCACTGACGGCGGGGGGAGAGACGAAGGAGACAAGCAAAAGGGCTTTGATCCTAAATCCGCCGAAGCCTACATAGTGCGGGATCCGCAGGCCTTTGCCATGAACGTGGCCAAGGCACTGGAAAATCTGGGAAAAGCCGCATCGGAATGGATCGCTCCGCGTGAGCGGGGGGAGATCCCGCAAACCAGTGCCAGCCCCATGAGTGATCTGTTTCAAACATTATCCGATGTCGCCGAATATTGGATGGCAGAACCAAAGCGCTCTGTCGAAGCGCAGACACATCTGCTCTCCAGTTATTTCGACATATGGCAAAAATCTGTCTCTCAACTCTCCGGTGACGATGCCAACGGGCAAGAAAAGCCGGACAGCCAGCCACGGCACAAGCGCTTTGCCGACGAGGAGTGGCAATCGAACCCGTTCTTTGACGCTTTGCAGAAAGTGTACCTCGTCACCGCCGCATGGGCAGAGCGCATGGTAACGGATGCGGAAGGTTTGGACGAAAAGACACGCCAGAAGGCGCGATTCTACATGCGTCAGGTGACGGAAGCGATTTCCCCCGCCAACTTCGCCTTCACCAACCCGCAGGTCTTTCGTGAGACGGTGGCCACAAGCGGCGCAAACCTGGTGAAAGGCATGGCCCAACTGGCCGAGGACATGGCGGCGGGCAATGGCAATATCAAACTGCGCCAGACCGATTACAGCAAATTTGTCATCGGCCAGAATATTGCCGTCACCCCCGGCAAGGTGATTGCCCGCAGCGATCTCTGCGAAATCATCCAATACGCTCCCTCAACTGAAAAAGTGCTGAAGCGACCCCTGCTGATCATCCCGCCATGGATCAACAAGTTCTATATCCTCGATCTCAACGCCCGCAAATCCTTCGTCAAATGGTGTGTGGACCAGGGGCATACCGTGTTCATGATCTCCTGGGTAAACCCGGATGTGCGCCATGCGGAAAAGGGCTGGGACGACTACACGCAGCGAGGAATCGAGTTCGCTCTCGACGCGATAGAACAGGCAACCGGCCAAAAGCAGATCAATGCGGTGGGCTATTGCATCGGCGGAACGCTGCTTGCCTCGACGCTAGCGCTGCATGCCCAACAGAAAAACAAACGCATACGTTCGGCCACGCTGCTCGCAGCACAAACGGATTTTACCCATGCCGGCGACCTGAAGGTCTTCATAGACGAGCAGCAACTGGCCGCACTCGACGCCCATATGAAGGCCGTGGGGTATCTGGATGGTACGATCATGGCTAGTGTCTTCAATATGCTCAGAGCATCCGACCTGATCTGGCCTTATGTCGTGGATAATTATCTGCGCGGGGCGCAGCCTCCACCCTTTGATCTCCTCTACTGGAATTCCGATTCGAGCCGCGTGGCTGCTGCCATTCACTCGTTTTATCTGCGCAACTGCTATCTGGAAAACAATCTGGCAGAAGGGCGCATGCAGGTCGCGGGCAAAGTGGTCAATCTCAAGCATATCGAGATACCCATCTACAATCTTGCCGCCCAAGATGACCATATAGCGCCAGCCAAATCCGTGTTCGCAGGCGCGGATCTTTTCGGCGGTCCTGTCGAATTCGTCCTAAGCGGCTCCGGCCACATCGCAGGTGTCGTCAATCCGCCTGAGATGGACAAATACCAATATTGGACAGGCGCATCACCGACTGGTGACTTTGATGCCTGGCAACAGGCAGCCGAGACCCGCAAAGGATCTTGGTGGCCACACTGGCAAGTGTGGATCAAAGCGCAAGACAAGCGCAAGGTTGCCGCCCGCCTACCCGGCGATGGCGCCCTGCCCGCCCTTTGCGATGCGCCGGGCACTTATGTGCTTGAATAAGCGCGAAGCGCGCACAACACTGCGCCATGATCTTTGATTCTCCGCTCATTCCAGCGACGCTCATCTCACGCTACAAGCGTTTCCTCTTCGATGCCGTGCTGGAGGACGACACCACGATCACGGGCTCCTGCCCCAACACCGGCTCCATGCGCGGTTTGACAGCGCCGGGTTCGCGCATCTGGCTGTCGCAACATGACAGCCCGACCCGCAAATACAGGTACTGTCTGGAACTGGTGGAGGCGGATGGCACAATCGTCGGCATCAATACCGGCATGCCAAACAAGCTTGCGGATGAAGCCATACGAGAGCAGCGCGTGCCATCATTAGCCGGCTATACGACCGTCAGGCGCGAGCAGAAATACGGCATCAATTCGCGAATCGATTTTTTGCTCTCAGCACCGGGCAGGCCGGATGCTTATGTGGAGGTGAAAAACGTGCATTTCATGGGCCAGAAGGGCCTCGCGGAATTTCCCGATACCGCCACCAAGCGTGGTGCAAAACACCTTGAAGAACTGGGCGATGTGGCACAGGCAGGCTACCGCGCAGTCATGCTTTACCTCATCCAGCGAAGCGATTGCGACCGTTTGCGCATCTGTGGCGATCTCGATCCGGTCTATTCCGCCGCCTTTCAGAGGGCCATGCAGCGCGGCGTGGAAGCCTATGCCATAAAATGCAACGTCTCATCGCGGGAAATCATTGCAAATCAGATCGTGGCAATAGACGACGGGCACCAAGCTGCTTTATAAAACAAAGCATTAAAAGACAAGAAAGCTTAACTATGGTCACTTACATCGACGCAGCAGCGGCCCCATCCCGGAACACCGGCGTCATCCGGTTGTACAATGCCGAAGACTTCAAAGGCATGCACAGAGCCAGCCAGTTGACGGCACGCTGCCTTGATGAACTGGCCGATATCGTCAAACCGGGCATAACGACGAACGCGATTGACCGCTTCGTTTTCGAGTTCGGCATGGACAACAACGCCCTGCCCGCAACGCTGAACTACCGCGGCTATACCAAATCCGTCTGCACCTCCATCAACCATGTTGTCTGTCACGGCATTCCCGATGACAAGCCTTTGCGCGAGGGAGACATCGTCAATATCGATGTGACCTATGTTCTGGATGGCTGGTATGGCGATTCCAGCCGCATGTATCCCGTCGGCCAGATCAAGCGCGCTTCCGAACGTCTCCTCGAAGTGACATATGAATGCCTGATGCGCGGCATCGCAGCCGTCAGGCCCGGTGCCCGCACAGGTGCGATCGGCGCTGCAATCCAGGCCTATGCGGAATCAGAGCGCTGCTCTGTCGTGACGGATTTCTGCGGCCATGGCGTCGGCCGCCTGTTCCACGATACGCCCAATATTCTCCACTACGGCAAGGAGACCGATGGGCCGGAAATGCGCGAGGGCATGATCTTCACCATCGAACCGATGATCAATCTGGGCAAGGCAAATGTGAAAGTGCTGTCGGACGGCTGGACAGCCGTTACCCGCGACCGTTCTCTCTCCGCGCAGTATGAACACGCGGTGGGTGTGACGGCCACGGGGTGCGAGATTTTCACACTCTCGCCCGGCGGCCTACACCGCCCTGGCCTGCCCCCGCTCTGAACGCAAGAGAGACGATGCCGATGGCAAAACGCCCCGCTGATCAGAAAACGACAGTCGAGACCAGAGACGGCGCAACCGGCGGCTTTGCCGAAACCAGTGATGAACGCGGCTTTTTTTCCGAAGCCCGGCAGTCACCGAGAAAAATGAGAGTAGAGCCAGCACCCGCCGTTGATGCAGATGCAGCGCACTACCTCGGTCACCGTGAGCGGCTTCGCGCGAAATACCGAGACCATGGCGATGCGGCGCTTGCCGACTATGAATTGCTAGAGCTCTTGCTGTTTCGCCTCATTCCCCGCCGGGACACAAAGCCCATCGCTAAGGCGTTGATTAGCCGCTTTGGTACCTTTGGCGGAGTGCTCGGCGCGCCCATACCGCTGCTGCTGGAGGTGAAGGGTGTCGGCGAGGCTGTTGCCCTCGACCTCAAACTCATCGCATCTGTTTCGCAGCGCATGCTGAAAAGCGAAATCCGTAACAAGCAGGTCCTGGGCTCCTGGTCTTCCGTCATTGATTATTGCCATGCCGTCATGGCACACGAAGCCCGCGAGCAATTCCGCATTCTGTTTCTAGACAAGCGCAACGTGCTGATTGCAGACGAGGTACAGGGACAAGGCACTGTGGACCACACGCCCGTCTATCCCCGCGAGGTCGTGCGGCGGGCGCTGGAACTGTCCTCCACAGCCATCATTCTTGTCCACAACCACCCCAGTGGCGACCCTACCCCATCCCGTGCTGACATCGATATGACCAAGACCATCATCGATACCGCAAAACCGCTCGGCATCTCCGTGCATGATCACATCATCATCGGCAAGGATGGGCATGTCAGCTTCAAGGGCTTGCGCCTCATCTGATCATTTGAGGGTCGTAAAACAAATCGGCCCCCGACGCTGGATCTCCAACATTCGGGGGCCGATTTAATCTTAAACAGCTTTCTCGCTGAAATCAGCCGTTCACGACGGCCAGACGCTTTTCATCCCGACCGCTTTTCATACGCTCGGACAGAAGGAACGCCAGTTCCAGAGCCTGATCGGCGTTGAGGCGTGGGTCGCAATGGGTGTGGTAACGGTCAGACAGCGAGTCTGCCGTAACAGTGCGCGCACCGCCGGTGCATTCCGTCACATCCTTGCCGGTCATCTCGATATGGATGCCGCCTGGATGCGTGCCTTCGGCGCGGTGAATCTGGAAGAAGCTCTCGACCTCAGACAAAATGCGCTCGAACGGACGCGTCTTGTAATGGTTGAGCGTGATCGTGTTGCCATGCATCGGATCGCAAGACCAGACGACCTTGCGGCCTTCTTTTTCGACGGCGCGGATCAGCTTTGGTAGGCTCTCGGCAACCTTGTCATGGCCGAAACGGCAGATCAGCGTCAGGCGTCCCGCTTCATTGGAAGGGTTCAGCGCGTCGATCAGCTCGATCAGGTTATCCGGCTGCAAGGACGGGCCGCATTTCAGACCAATCGGGTTCTTGATGCCGCGGAAATATTCCACATGGGCATGGTCCAACTGGCGGGTGCGGTCGCCAATCCAAAGCATGTGGCCCGATGTTGCATACCAGTCGCCGGAGGTCGAATCGATACGGGTCAGCGCCTCTTCATAGCCAAGCAGCAGCGCTTCGTGGCTGGTGAAGAAATCCGTCTCGCGCAGGCTTGGCTGGTTTTCAGACGTGATACCAATGGCCTTCATGAAGTCCATCGTTTCAGAAATGCGGCTGGCCAGCTTGCGGTAACGATCGGCCTGAGGGCTGTCCTTGACGAAACCTAGCATCCACTGGTGCACATTCTCAAGGTTGGCATAACCACCCATAGCAAAGGCGCGCAGAAGGTTCAGCGTAGCAGCAGACTGGCGGTAAGCGTCCAGCTGACGCTCCGGGTTCGGAATGCGCGAGGCTTCGTTGAACTCGATGCCATTGATAATGTCACCGCGATAGGACGGCAGGTTCACGCCATCCTGGGTCTCGATGTTGGACGAGCGCGGTTTGGCGAACTGACCGGCGATGCGGCCAACCTTCACGACAGGAAGCTGCGCACCATAGGTCAGAACGACGGCCATTTGCAGGAACGCACGGAAGAAGTCGCGGATGTTATCCGCGCCATGCTCCAGAAAGCTCTCAGCACAATCGCCACCCTGCAACAAAAATGCTTCGCCTTCGGCAACACTGGCAAGCTGCTTCTTCAAGCGGCGCGCTTCACCGGCAAACACCAGCGGCGGATAGGTTGCGAGCGTCGCTTCCGTTGCAGCCACTGCCGCCGCATTCGGATATTCGGGAACCTGCTGGATCGGCTTGTGCCTCCAACTGCTTGGTGTCCAATTCTGTGCCATGTTCTTCTCGCCTTTGACGCCACCAAATAAAGGAGGCAGCAACCATCCCTGTTAATCGCGCGCTTATAAACATTTTCACCCCTGCTTGCAAAGGCCAAGTTCGCCGCGATTCGTCCGGTTTGCCATCACCCTCACGCCGACGAAATCCCGTCCACCCATCCATCCAGCGCGAAAGGAGCACAGCGGTTCTTTCCAATCGCGTTGACGGCCAGTTGTCAAAGCAAGTCTCACAGCCTTTGCCACCTCTTGAGCGCGCTTGCCTGTGAATGCGCTCCATCACGAAAATTGTTTCCGGTAACATCTCTCTGGCTCCCGTTTCCATGACATGGAGGTAAGCCAGCCAGCCAAGCGCTTATAGACGCAGGATTGAAACGGTCATTTCAGCTTTGCACAGTTCACCCGAGAGAACATTGGCCTATAATGCCCTTAGAGCCGGGAGAAAGCGCCATGAACGATGTTAACTGGGACGACTTGAAGCTCTTCCATATCGTCGCATCTGAGGGCGGTCTTGCCCCTGCCGCTGGCCAGACAGGCATCAGCGCGCCGACCATCGGGCGGCGCATGCTTTTTCTGGAGAGAACCATGGGGCGCACTTTGTTTATCCGCAGCCAGCAAGGCTATCGGCTGGCGCCTGATGGCATTAAACTCCTGGAGCGTGTGAACTCCATGCGACGTACGGCCTCTGAAATCAGCCAGTGGCATGGAGATGCTTTCTCCCTGCCCATCGTCTCCATCGGCAGCAATATCTGGATGGTGGGCTTCATTGCCAACAACGCGCACAGTCTTCGCGGCCCGGAGGATGCATTCCGGCTGTGCTGCAAACTCCTCGGCACAGACGAAGATCTCACCTATCGGAGGGGAATGGTGGGGCTTTTCGACAAACCGCCAGCGAACGGCAATTTCGCGGCTCTCAAATCCGTCAACGTGACGTACCACGCCTATCGTGCGGAAAATCGTCTGGCAGAACAAAATTTGCCGTGGGTCTCAATTGGTACCGAGGTTGCCACTTCGGACGCAGAGAAATGGGTTTTTCGCCACCATGAACACATGATCCGGACCTGGACCAACGCCCCGGAACTTTTGCCAAAACTGATTGCGAGCGGTGCCGGAAGAGGCGTTCTGCCGTCATTTATCGGGGACGAGCTTAAGGGCGTCGTGCGCGACAGCGCGGTACTGGAAGAACTGTCACACCCGCTCTGGCTGGTCTTCAATGATGACGACCGCCGCTCGCCCGAGATGCGCCTTCTCATTGATCGTCTCGCTGCGCTATTGAAGCACAACGAGACCCTCTTTCAAGGCAGATCGGAAAGCAACGACCGAAGCGACGCTTCGATTATAGCCTTTCCCCGTTCTTGATGCGGTACGTCGGCGTGTACATCGTTACAAGCTCTTCCGCAGCGGTTGGGTGAACCGCCATCGTCGCGTCGAAGTCGTCCTTGGTGCAACCGGCCTTCAGCGTGATGCCCAAAAGCTGCGCCATCTCGCCCGCATCATGCCCGAGGATATGCGCGCCGACGACCTTGCGGTCTGCCGCGTTAACGATGAGCTTCATGATCATTTTTTCGGACCGGCCAGAAAGCGTCGCCTTCATGGGGCGGAACTGGGAACGGTACACCTCAATTTCCTCGAACTTGGCGGACGCCTCTTCTTCTGAAATTCCCACGGTGCCGATTTCAGGCTGAGAGAAAACGGCGGTCGCGATGAGGTGGTGGTCGGGCTTGGTGGGGTTGTTCTTGAACTCGGTTTCGATGAAACACATGGCTTCGTGGATCGCCACAGGCGTCAGCTGTACCCGGTCAGTGACATCACCAAGCGCGAAGATGCTGGGGACATTGGTGCGCGAATAATCATCAACGATAATGGCCCCTCGCTCGTTGACCGCAACACCGGCGTTTTCGAGACCGAGGCCATTCGTGTTAGGATCACGTCCCAGCGCCAGCATGACCTGACCGACGGCCAATGTGTGGCCCTGCTTGGTGCGGGCAATCAAACCACCGGAAGCATCCTTGCTCACCTCCTGGATAATGTCTTCAAGAATGATGCGGATGCCCTTCTCGACCATGGCCGCATGCAGGCCCACACGCATATCATTATCGAAACGCGAGAGGATTTCTTTGCCACGATAGATCAGGGTCGTTTCGACACCGAGTCCGTGGAAAATATTGGCAAACTCCACCGCGATGTAACCACCACCGGCAATCAGAATGGACTTGGGCAGTTCATCCAGATCAAACGCCTCATTGGATGAAATCGTCAACTCATGGCCGGGTAGCGAGGCATGCGGGTTCGGCGTTCCACCAACGGCAATGACGATGCGCTCAGCCGTAACCGTCTGGCCGGTTCTTGTCAGCTTGACGGTGTGCGCATCCACGAGCTCGGCGCGGCTGTCGAAGATTTCGGCCTTGGCGTTCTCAAGGCCCTTTCGATAGAGGCCTTCAAGCCGCGTGATTTCCTTATCCTTGGCGGCAATCAGCTTTTTCCAGTCGAATGAGCTTTCGCCGACAGTCCAGCCAAAGCCCTCGGCATCTTCAAAATGTTCTCTAAATTGGGAGGCATAGACGAAAAGCTTCTTCGGCACGCAACCTCTGATGACGCATGTTCCTCCGTAGCGATACTCTTCGGCAATACCCACTCGCTTGCCAAGGGACGCAGCCACACGGGCGCTACGCACGCCGCCGGAACCGCCGCCAATAACGAAGAGATCATAATCGAAAGATGTCATGTCAGAGCCTCTGATGGGAAGGATGACCGTGGTCATCCCCGATACAGTCATATAGGTGGCGCATGACACAAATGAAAAGCCCGGAGTTTAATCCGGGCTTTGAAATATTCTCAAACCTGTTTGAAAAAGATCAGGGCTTCGGCTTGGCAGCTGGTGCGGCCGGTGCCGGTGCAGCAGTCGCGCCTGGTGCGCCACCAGTGTTGGAGCTGTTGGCCGGAAGCGGCTGAAGATCAGCGCCAGCAACCTTCTGAAGTTCTGCCATGCTGGACGTGTTGAGATCGCGGTTGATACCAGCTGCCCAGATGTCAGCGGCCTTCATCAATTCGCGCGTGGCAATCGGGCCGTCTTTCAGCAACTTCTTACCAGCTTCACTGCCGTAAAACGTCGAGATCGCTTTCAGCTCGTCAAGCGAGAAGGCGCGTGCGTAAGTCAAAGCTGCTTCGCGTTCCAGATCGGCGCGACGCGATGCGAGTTCAAGCGCCTTGGCGTCGACAGTCGTGGTAATCGCGTCTTCAACATTTGGCGACGCCTGAATGAGCTCAGACTTCAGGCGCTCTGCAAGGCCTGGAAGAATATCGTCGAACCGGTCTGTTACGCCCAGCGTGCTGATTGCCTGCTTTGCAGCAGCAATATGCGCTTCGGAAATTTCCTGCGCACGAACGGCGGTGCCGAACACGATGCCGGAAATGAAGATCGAAGCAGCGGCAGCTTTGCCCAGTCCCGCAAGGTTGATCATGAAATCTCTCGCTCCTGTTATAGTTTCGCCTGCATTACGCGGGCGCCATCCGGCCCGGCGATAATGGCAAGCGATGCCAGATTAATGAAAAGTCCGTGCTCGACAACACCCGGTATGGCGTTCAGCTCGCGTGCCAGTGCTTCTGCATCAGGAATACGGCCAAAAGATGCGTCGAAAATGAGGTGGCCACCGTCTGTTTTGAAGGGGCCATCCTCCAGCGAACGCAGCTTCAAATCGCCTGTCAGGCCGAGTTTTGAAGCCACATTCTCAATAGCAATGCAGGTCGCAACCTGCCCGAAAATATTGATCTCGATAGGCAGCGGAAAAGCGCCAAGCGTCTCCACGACCTTTGTCTGATCGGCAATCACGATCATGCGAGATGAAGATGCCGCAACGATTTTTTCGCGCAGCAAGGCACCGCCGCCGCCCTTGATGAGTCGCAGGCCGTGATCGACCTCGTCGGCACCATCAATGGTCAGATCCAGTTCTGGAAGTTCGTCCAGCGATTTCAAGGGAACGCCAAGCTCCACACACAGACGTGCGGTGCGCTCAGATGTTGGCACGCCTTGAACTTTCAGGCCGTTGGATACTTTTTCGGCAAGCAGCCTCACGAATTCTTCTGCCGTGGAGCCCGTTCCAATTCCAAGACGCATACCGTCTTCGACGTAGGACAACGCCGCCTCTGCGGCCTTGATCTTCATTTGGCGGGCATCCATGCGGCTGCAAACTCCATGTCGTGGATCGATGAACGTGGAGAACCTGAACAGGATCCCCACGCTGGCGTGCTGTTTACACGGGTCGAATAACAAACGAAAGCCCTTGCGAGGGATACGCGCAACGATTCAAAGGTTTCATTGCAAAACGCAAGGACGATGCTTAGCCTTGGTGGCACGACACACCGCACACCAAGAGGCATGCCTTGACTCCCACTCTCGTGATATTCGATCTTGACGGAACACTCGTCGATACCGCCCCCGACCTCATCGACAGCCTGAATTACGCGATTGCCGCAGCCGGTCTCGCGCCAACCACATACGATGACCTCAAGCATCTCGTTGGTCACGGCGCACGCGTCATGATCAAGCGGGCTTTTGCGCTGCGCAACAGGGAACTGCCCGAGAACGAACTGGAGCCGCTCTATGAGCGCTTTCTCTCCCACTATCTCGAAGAGATGCCTGGCCAGAGCGTGCCTTACCCCGGCATTGTTGCGGCGCTCGACAGGCTGAAAGACGCAGGCTTCACCCTCGCCGTCTGCACCAACAAGACCACTGCGCTTGCTATACCGCTCCTGGAGAAACTCGGCCTCAGCCACTATTTCGCCGCCACGACCTGCGGCGATACATTCGAATGGCGGAAGCCTGATGCGCGCCACATTCTGGGTACGATCGAAAAAGCTGGCGGAGAACTCGCACGCAGCGTGATGGTGGGCGACAGCCTTAACGACATCGCCTCGGCCAAGAACGCCCAGATACCATCGGTCGGCGTCACATTTGGTTACACGGATGTGCCAATGGCCGAGCTTGGACCAGACGTGGTGATCGATAGTTACGACGAGCTTGATGTGGCGCTGATCGAGCGGCTGATCAAACAGCGGTCAGCTGCCGCCATCTGAGGTGCAGGCCACCTCGCCCGTCATCACGCATTCTGCGAGGTGACGGCATTCACCCAAAGACAGCGCATAAAAAAAGCCGCCTCGAAAGGCGGCTTTTTCAATGGATGCTACACGCAGATTAACGCGAGTAGAATTCGACCACGAGGTGTGGTTCCATGACGACGGCGTAAGGAACGTCAGCAAGAGCAGGAACGCGAACGAATGTCGCAACCATCTTGTTGTGATCAACTTCAACGTAGTCAGGAACGTCGCGCTCTGCGAGAGCAACAGCTTCCAGAACCGTTACCAGCTGCTTGGACTTCTGGCGAACTTCGATAACGTCGCCTGGCTTGCAGCGGTAAGAACCGATGTTGACGCGAACGCCGTTAACCGTGACGTGGCCATGGTTTACGAACTGGCGAGCAGCAAAAACAGTCGGAACGAACTTTGCGCGGTATACGATCGCGTCCAGACGGGACTCGAGCAGACCGATCAGGTTCTCGGATGTGTCACCCTTGCGACGGTTAGCTTCGTCGTAAGTTGCACGGAACTGCTTTTCACGGACTTCACCGTAGTAGCCCTTGAGCTTCTGCTTGGCGCGCAACTGCGTGCCGAAGTCGCTCATCTTGCCCTTGCGGCGCTGGCCGTGCTGGCCTGGGCCGTATTCGCGGCGGTTTACTGGGGACTTAGGACGACCCCAGATATTTTCGCCCATACGGCGGTCAATTTTATACTTAGACGATTCGCGCTTGCTCATCGTATTTCCTTTCAGAATGTTACACCGGTTTGTTACCAAACCGGATCAAGGAAACACGCCCTCCTCTGAGGTCCCGTTTTAGGACCTCTGACAGGTTTCTCACATTTGCGAATGGAGAAGCCACGGGACATGTCGGTGATGTCGATTGCCGTACGACAACTTTCGAGCTGCAAGGCAATCAACAGATAACACCGAGCATTGCTGCCCGGTGTTGTGCGGCTTCTATGGTTCCTTCATAAAGAAGTCAACGAGAAAAAAGTTTGACGGCCCTCTTGAAACAGGTTTTCGCCACATTATTTCTCGTTCGTGATCAGGACTCGGGCCCCTCTGGCGTATTACCGGACAATACGCGATGTCGAGTCTCTTGAAGATGGGGCCACGTCTATATTTTTATCACGCGTCCCCATCTGAAAAGCCAACCTCGTCCGGCCAAAGGTTGACTGATGGAATTTCTCTTCGCTGATTTTCTCGGCACCCCCACCTGGATGTGGGCTGTCTTTATTTCTCTCGTATTAGGTCTTCTCGCCCTTGATCTGGGCGTGTTGCACAAAAACTCCAAGGAAATCGGCATTCGCGAAAGCATGCTGATGTCCACTTTCTATATCGGTATCGGCTTGGCCTTCGGCGGCTGGATCTGGTATCAGTCCGGCCAGCAACTGGCTTTGGAATACGTGACAGGCTTTGTCGTTGAAAAAAGCCTGGCGATGGACAACATCTTCATCATCGCCATGATCTTCTCCTACTTTGCCATCCCTCGGCAATATCAGCACCGCGTGCTGCTCTGGGGTATTCTGGGCGTGATCGTTCTGCGCGGTATCATGATTGCCGCTGGTGCAGCCATCGTCGAGAACTTCCACTGGGTGCTTTATATCTTCGCGGCGTTTCTGGTCTTTACCGGCCTCAAAATGCTGTTCTCGTCAGATCATGATGCGAACGATATCGGCAACAACAAGATTTTGAAGTTCCTGCGCAAGCACCTGCCCGTCACCAATGCACTGCACGGTGAAAAATTCATCGTGAAGGAAGTCGACGAAAAGACGGGCAAGCTGAAGACGTTTGTAACGCCGCTGTTCCTCGCGCTGATCATGGTCGAAATTGCCGACCTTATCTTCGCGGTTGATTCGATCCCGGCGATCTTCGCGATCACCACCGATCCGTTCATCGTCTACACATCGAACATCTTCGCGATTCTTGGCCTTCGCGCTCTCTACTTCGCGCTGGCTGCCCTCATCCACCGCTTTGCATATCTGAAATATGCTCTGGCTGCGGTTCTGGTCTTCGTCGGTTCGAAAATCTTCGTGGCCGACATGCTCGGCATTGCCAAAATCCCGCCGACAGTATCGCTCGGTGTGACAGTCGCGATCCTTGCGACCGGCATCATCGGCTCTCTGTGGGCAACCCGCAATGAAACGAAAGCTGTAGAATAATGACAGATGTGGAGGCGGCAAAAGCCGCCTTCATAGTTTACTCTGCTGCCAACTTTGAAGTTTCATCAGCCGCATCCGCATCCCCGGGTGCGGTTTTTGCGTCGAGATCAGGGAAGGCAACGATGCGCTTTCCAGAGAAATCGGCATGCACGACCACCAATTCCTTCTCCTCGAAATAGCCGAGCAGCATACGGGCGCGACGCGCGGAATGCGTGCCATAGGCGCGCGCGATGCGGGCATCTGAAGGACATGGCTCTTCATTGAGCGCAGCCTTGACCAGCAACAGGAAAACACCCTGCAAATCGTCTGAAACGTTCTTGGAGAGTGCAAGCGCCCTCTGCCAGTCCTCGCTTGCCGCCATCTGCGCATCCACGCCGGAGCGGGTGATGGCGACCTGACGGCGAAACTCGGAAAGCGCCATGGGCGTGCCGGGAATGCGCCGCATACGGGCACGCACCAGAAACTCCTGATAGAGAACGGCGTCGGTACGATAGGCCGATTGCGGATCGTCCATGATTTCAGTCAGCACCGCAGAGATCTTCTCTTCGCGCTCTTCTGGCGACATTTCCGGCTGGCTGCTGCGCTGTGTCGGCTGCTGCGGCTCCGGGCCGCCAATGGCTGGCGTGGAACGGACAAGCTCGGCCAGAATATCGGTCGTTGGGCGCGGTGCCGGCGGGGTACGGCGCACCGGTGCGCGGGTGAATTCCTCCGGGTCAGGCGTAAAGATCAGGTCTTCCACATCCTGCGGTGAGTCGGGCAGCGGCATGAGCTTCGGCGACGACGAGCGTGCCGAGGTTTCCACCGCACCAATGATGATCGGCAAGGGACGACGCGACAGCGCGGGGCCGAGCGCCACGAAATTTCCGCGCTGGAGATCGCGGAACATTTCCGCCTGACGGCGATCCATACCCAGCAGATCGGCTGCACGCGCCATATCGATATCGAGAAAGGTGCGGCCCATGAGGAAGTTGGAGGCCTCTGCTGCAACGTTCTTGGCAAGCTTTGCTAAGCGCTGCGTGGCAATAACGCCTGCCAGACCGCGTTTGCGGCCACGGCACATCAGGTTCGTCATGGCACCCAAAGACATCTTGCGGGCGTCTTCCGTGACCTCACCGGCAACGGAAGGGGCAAACATCTGCGCCTCATCCACCACCACAAGGACAGGATACCAAAACTCGCGGTCCGCATCGAAAAGCCCGTTCAGGAAGGCAGCGGCGGCGCGCATCTGCTGTTCTACATCCAGGCCTTCTAGCGTCAGAACGCAGGAGACACGGTGCTGGCGAATACGGTTCGCAATGCCGGAAAGCTCACCTTCCGTGCGCTCGCCATCCACCACCACATGGCCGAACTTATCCGCCAGCGTAACGAAATCGCCTTCCGGATCGATGATGACCTGTTGCACCCAGGGAGCGGATTGCTCCAGCAAACGGCGGAGCAGATGGGATTTCCCTGAGCCGGAGTTGCCCTGCACCAGCAAGCGTGTGGCGAGCAATTCCTCAATATCGAGCTTAGCTGACTGCCCGCCCGATAGCGTTCCCATGTCGATACCGACCTGCAATTTGACAATTCCCTGCACTGCGAAAAGATGACGTGCTGACGATGCGCCGCGCGAACCTTCTCTTTACCAAATATTTCGACGAATGCGCCCGCGCATCGCGACAATGCACAGGGAATATCGCAAACGCCTTATCAGCCACGCCCCAATGAAATGCGGCGTCCGAACACGTTGAGCGCAAGTCCTGCAACCACGAGCGCGCTGCCGATAATCTCGAGCAACGTGATCTCCTCGTCGAAAGCATAATATGCACCGATGAAGCCGACAATTGGCACGAGAAGTGAAAATGGCGCAACGGTTCCCGCTGGATAGCGAAGCAGAAGAAAGCTCCATATCCCTGCGCCAACGATTGTCGCACCATAGGCCATGTAAGCGACGACAAAAACCGTCATGAGATTTCCAGTTGCCATACCCGCCGCGATGGCCTGCGGACCTTCCAGAACGAGCGAAAGGGCAACAAGTGGCAGAACTGGCACAAGGCTGGTCCACGCCACGAAGGAAATCGCGTTGACCCTGCCCACCTTGCGATTGACGATATTGCCAATTGCCCAGCTGAAGGCCGCGCCGACACACATTAAAAGCGGCACCATGGCGCTGATGTTCAGCCGCTCAAGACCAATGACGGCCAGCCCGCTGAACGCGACAACGGCTCCCGCCACATGGGATTTCAAAGGAATTTCACCCAGCAGGGTTACGGCCAGCGCCATGGTGAAAAAGGCTTGCGACTGCATGACCAACGAAGCCAACCCCGCAGGCAGGCCCCATTTAATGGCAGTGTATAAAAGCCCGAACTGCGCGCAGCCCATGACCATGCCGTAGACCACCATATGCTGCCACGGCACCTTGGGGCGCGGCAGAAAGAAGATGAGCGGAACAGCGGCGAAAAAGTACCGCAACGCCGTCAGAAACAAGGGCGGCATATCCATGACGCCGACCTTGATGACAACGAAGTTGAACCCCCACAAAAACACGGTAATGAGGGCGAGAAATATATGCGGCACTGCCATGTGAATTCCAATCGGTGCCGCAGGATATCGCGGCGCTCTTAACCGACGGCCCGCTTCCAACCCATGGTCAACAAACCAGCCCCGATCAACAGGCTGCCGCCCGTACGGTTGACGATACGTTGAACATTTGGCTTGCGAATGGAGTTGCGGGCCGCACTTGCCAGCAATCCATAAAGAGCCGCGTTGCAGGTGGCAAGCACAAGGAATGTAACCTCAAATATCATGACCTGTGGCCAGAAGGGCAAAGACGGCGTGAGAAACTGCGGCAGGAACGCCACGAAAAAGATGATGCTCTTGGGATTGAGCGCCGTAACGACATAGGTATGCAGGAAGATCTTGAGCGGACGTTCCCTGCCCTTTAGCAGCGCTTCCCCTGCGCCCTCGCCGCTCACCGGCGCCCGCCAGATCTTGATACCAAGATAGATGAGATAGGCGGCCCCCACCCATTTGAGACCCGTAAACAGCGCGGCGGATGTCGCAAGCAGCGCACCCAGCCCCAGCATCGACGCCGTCATCGCCGTAAAATCCCCCAGCGCCACGCCAGCGACAGTCGCCGTGCTCGCCTTTCGCCCATGGCCCAGCGCATAGGAAATGACGAGCAGAATCGTCGGTCCGGGAATGGCAAGCATAACAGCAGATGCGGCAACAAAGGCCAGCCAGTTCTCAATCGGCATAATCATGTCTCCCTTGGCGATGATAACGGAAAGCAAGCCATCAGGCCGGAACAAGATCAAGGAAAATTGCGATCACGGGAAGCTCAAGCTTGCCCATCGCGCAGCGCGAGCGCCATCAGGACGTCGTCATAATAGGTCTGCCCGACTTTGCGCGCACGTGGCTCGTATCCATATTGCTCGAAACCTAGCTTCCTATAGAGCCCGCATGCACCAACATTCGATGCCTCCACGACAAGGTTGACCTGTTCAACAATTGGCCGCGCATAGTCCAAAACGTGTTGAACAAGCGCTGCACCGACGCCCGATCCGCGCACTTCCGGCCGCACATACATCCCGACAATCAACCCTTTGTGCCTGAGTTTAACAGTTGCGGAGAGATGCAGACCCACAGTGCCAACCATGACATTCGTATCAGATCGTCGAGCACCAAAAATATCGTGTTGTTCGAGGCGCTGTGCGAAGTCTTCGAGGGATAGCAGGCACTCCTCTTCAAAGGATGAGCCAAAGGATTCCGGATGAGCGGCCAGACACTCCAGTCGAAGGGAGCGATAGTCTCCAGCGTCAGGGCCGGACAGCTTGTTTATTGTAACTTGCATCAGCGTTCTCAATTCTGTCGTTTAATGTGAGAACCTTCCCGGCAGCATTGCCGCCGAGAAGGTGGCCATCTCAAAAGCGCGGGGCCCAGGGGGGTATCAGTGGCGGCGCTTTCCGTTCTTTGATAACCGGAAGGCCGATGTCACGCCGCATGTGATCGGACAAATGCGAAACGTGAGCCCGCGTCTGGTGACGCTTCCATGCAACGACGAGCATGGCTCTTAATGTTACCCAGACGCCAAAATGGCTGAACAGCTCATCAACAGCGGTCGAAACATTAGTTACACGTATAGATTGTTCATTGGACATAAGAATCCGTCCCGGCGCGTTTCAGCAACCAGGCCCTTTCGTGATGGGAAAAATGCGCAAAAGGAATCGGACGTGCAAAATGCGACGACACGATAAGTCTGCGGTTGTTAGGTGTTGGAATGCCCGGAGGCAGAGAAAGGCCGCGTCAGCAGACCTTTATCGGAAAGATATCACGGTAATTGCGGTAAGGACCGGCATCATCCGACGTGCTACGCCAGCGAGGCGATGGTTCGTAAATGTAGTCATATAACGCCTCCTGAGTTTGAGTTGCGAGCTTGTAATTTTTGCCACAGCTTTTTTCACAAGGCAACAGCCTCAATCGAAAATTGCAACCGAAATCAAAATTGAAGCAAATATGCAACAGTTACCGTTGCGGGGCGGCGACCTTCAGACCAAAGCCCTGCATAAGGCGGCGCGTTGTAAAGTCGGGCTGGCCGGATGTGAAAATCGCAAAGTCGAAGCCTTCTGGATGCTCGGCACCCTGCACCATTTCGACTTTTCGACGCGCCTGTCGCGCAATGGCTTCGGCGGGATCCAGCCAGTCCACCGGCCATGGCGCCAACTTGCGAAAGACATTGGCCATGAACGGATAATGGGTGCAGGCCAGCACAACAATATCCGTGCGCGCACCTTTCTCCTCAACGAAGCACGGCGATATTTCCGCCAGCACCGCGTCATCCGAAACAGGCTCTCCGCGTATCCATGCTTCCGCCATGCGGGCGAGGTTTTCCGACCCAACCAACCGGACATGGCATTGAGAGGCGAAAGACTGGATAAGATCACGCGTATAGGCACGCTTCACGGTGCCAGGCGTTGCCAGAACCGAAACAAGGCCCGAACGCGTGCGCTCTGCCGCCGGCTTGATAGCGGGAACTGTGCCGACAAATGTCATATCGGGAAATTTTGCGCGAAGAGCCGCACCTGCAAGTGTAAACGCCGTATTGCAGGCAACAATGCAGATTTCCGGTTGGTGGGTCTCGATGAGCCAGCCAAACAATGAAAGCAGCCGCTCAGTCAGCGCACCTTCTTCCCACCCGCCATACGGAAAACCGGCATCATCAGCAACATAGATGAAGCCGCGCTCCGGCATCAGCACTCTTGCTTCGCGCAAGACGGTCAAGCCGCCAATGCCGCTATCCAGAACGAGCACCGGCTTTGACCCTGGCAGCATGGGATCACGCGTCGTCGGCGCCATCTTCCCTCACGCTTTCTGCAGCATAGGGGCCATTGCTGCCCCTCGGTGTCTGGCGTCCATATTTATCGAATGTGCCAAACACACCACGCAAAACGTTGATTTCCTGCGAAGAAAGCGCGCGGCGAGACAAGACCGCCCGCAGATTTTCAATCATCCGCTGTCTCTTGCCTTCTGGACGGAAATATCCGCGGGCATCCAGGGCTTCTTCCATCTGCTCGAACAGGCCGTAAAGCTGCTCTTTCGTCGCCTGCTGCTGTTCCAGAGGCTCAAACAGCGTCTGGCTGAGGTCCTCCATGCTGGACTTCATCCACTCATAGGACATGAGCAAAACGGCCTGCGCAATATTGAGCGAGGCAAAGGCTGGATTGACCGGAAACGTTACGATCTCATCGGCCAGCGCCACCTCTTCATTGGTCAGGCCCCAGCGCTCACGACCAAACAGAATGCCGGTCTTTTCGCCAGAACTGAATTTCAAGCGCAGGGTTTCCGCCGCAACCACGGGCGCGCGCACCGGCTTGAAACCATAGCGCTCCCGCGCTGTCGTCGCATAGGTGAATTGCAGATCGGCAGTCGCCTCTTCGATCGTATCGAAAACCCGCGTGTTATCGATGACATGGTCGGCTTTCGAGGCGGCGGAGCGAGCCTTCTCATTCGGCCATCCATCCCTCGGATTGACCAACCGCAACTCGGCCAGACCAAAATTGGCCATGGCGCGTGCCACCATGCCGATGTTTTCACCCAGCTGGGGTTCGACAAGAATGATCGCCGGACCCTCTGCAAGAAGCTCAAGCTCGCTGTTTGTACCTGCCATAGTCGCCTTCCAATATTTTGGCGTTTCACTGGCACAGATTTAAGGACAAATCAAAGGCACGAGCCGGGAAATGCGGCTTATTCACCCTTGATGATGTTTGCCATTTCCTGAACGAGCGAATCACGACCATCATCGCCCACGCGATGGATATCGCTGATCACAGGCTTACCATCTTCCTCGATGACATCGAAATCGACCTGATCGACGCTCGCCTTCATCTCCGCCTCATCCATGCAGGCCCACAGCTTGAACTTGACGTTCACGCTTGTCATGCCGTCCTTGGCTGGCGCGGGCGTGATGGCAACATCCTGCAACGGGCAGCCATCCTGCGAGTTGGTGACAACGTCGTAACCGAACGGGTCACCCTTTTCGCCACTCTCGACTTCAGAGGCGGGCTTCTTCGACGATTCGCGATATTGTGCCGCAAATGCCTTGCTGAACAGCGTGCTCAGCAGATCTTCATCGAATATGTATTTCCAGTCCTGCGCTTCGCCCGACCAGTTCTTGACTGTGATATCCATTACCTTTTTCACAGGTTCTGTCGGGTCTGCGGCAATGGCGTGGGTGGAAAAGAGAATGGCAGCAGTGGTGAGCAGAAATTTCCGCATGATGATGTCCTGGAGCAAGGCTTACCCGACGTAAGCGAATCGCCAGACTTTAATTCGCCCGCGACTTTTAGCAACGCGTTTTGGTTGTCTCACACCCAAAAAAGGCATGCATATGGCTTTGCCTTCGACGCTCGCGATGCTATAGCGCCACGGGATATTTTTTGAATATCGCGCCCTCCCGGCGCATCATTCTCGAAGGTGAGGAATTTATGACAAAGATCAAGGTAGCCAATCCGGTCGTCGATCTAGACGGCGACGAAATGACCCGTATCATCTGGCAGCTCATCAAGGACAAGCTGATCCTGCCGTACCTCGATCTCGACATCGAATACTACGATCTTTCGGTTGAAAACCGCGATGCTACCAACGACCAGGTAACGATTGATGCTGCTCACGCCATCAAGAAGCACGGCGTTGGCATCAAGTGCGCAACGATCACGCCAGACGAAGATCGCGTCAAGGAATTCAACCTCAAGCAGATGTGGAAGAGCCCGAACGGCACGATCCGCAACATCTTGGGCGGCGTTATTTTCCGCGAGCCTATCATCTGCAAGAACGTGCCGCGCCTCGTTCCAGGCTGGACAAAGCCAATCGTTGTTGGCCGTCACGCTTTCGGCGACCAGTACAAGGCAACTGATTTCAAGTTCCCAGGCAAGGGCAAGCTGACGATCAAGTTCGTTGGTGAAGACGGCCAGGTCATTGAAAAAGACGTTTTCGATGCGCCAAGCGCTGGCGTGGCCATGGCCATGTACAACCTGGATGAGTCGATCCGCGAATTCGCACGCGCATCCATGAACTACGGCCTGATGCGCAAGTGGCCTGTTTACCTGTCCACGAAGAACACCATCCTCAAGGCCTATGACGGCCGCTTCAAGGATATCTTCGAAGAAATCTATCAGGCTGAATTCAAGGCGAAGTTCGCAGAAGTCGGCATCACCTATGAGCACCGCCTCATCGACGACATGGTGGCATCCGCGCTCAAGTGGTCCGGCGGTTATGTATGGGCGTGCAAGAACTACGACGGCGACGTTCAGTCCGACACGGTTGCACAGGGCTTCGGCTCTCTCGGCCTCATGACCTCGGTTCTTCTGTCGCCAGATGGCCGCACGGTTGAAGCCGAAGCTGCTCACGGCACAGTGACCCGTCACTACCGCCAGCACCAGAAGGGTCAGGAAACCTCGACCAACTCCATCGCGTCGATCTTCGCATGGAGCCGTGGTCTCGCTCACCGCGCCAAGCTGGATGACAATGCCGAACTGGCAAAGTTCGCAGCAACGCTTGAAACCGTTTGCGTAGACACCGTCGAAGCCGGTTACATGACTAAGGATCTGGCGCTGCTCATCGGACCAGATCAGCCTTGGCTGTCCACAACGGCTTTCCTCGACAAGGTCGACGAAAACCTCAAGCTGGCCATGGCCGCCTAATTGGCCTTGCACAGACACTGATACTGAGAACCCGGCCACTGCGCCGGGTTTTCTTTTGAGTTTAACAGATGCCAAGCCGCATCAACGTCGAATAGGGAGAAGACACCATGAGCGACCTCACACTCTATACCAACCCCATGTCCCGCGGGCGCATCGTGCGCTGGATGCTGGAAGAAGTTGGCGCGACCTACAACACCGAATATCTGGATTATGCAGGCGCGATGAAGTCGGATGCCTACAAGGCCATCAACCCGATGGGCAAGGTTCCGGCCATCAAGCATGGAAACACAGTGATTACCGAAACTGCGGCGATCTGCGCCTATCTTGCTGATGCATTTCCGCAGGCCAACCTCGCCCCGCCTATCGCAGAACGCGGCACATATTATCGCTGGTTTTTCTATGCCGCAGGTCCGCTGGAAATGTCTGTGACCACGAAATCCATGGGTTTTGAGATTGGGCCAGACAAGCAGCGCATGGCGGGTTGCGGTGCCTATAGCGATGTCATGGATACAATCGAAAAGGCGCTTGAAGCCAACCGCTATATTGCAGGTGATCAGTTCACCGCCGCCGACGTCTATATCGGCTCACAACTTAGCTGGGGGATGCAATTCGGGACGATCGAGAAACGTCAGCGCTTCGTGGATTATACCGCCAATCTGAAAGAGCGTGAAGCCTACAAGCGAGCAACGCAGATGGATGACGATGCACTGAAGGCACAGCAAGCGGCTGGCTGAACCGCCGACATTTAAAGAGAAATGGGGGAGCTAAGACGCAAGTCCTACCTCGCCTTCGTCACCCTCGGGCTTGTCCCGAGGGTCTAAGCACATTCGATCATGCTACTCGTTTCCGCGGTGTCAGAGAACCACCGTACTCAGCCAGCCAAAGACGCCGATACAGCTTCAATCGCCGCATCTGCCTTGTCACCATCCGGGCCACCGGCCTGAGCCATGTCTGGACGACCACCGCCACCCTTGCCGCCCAGTGCTGCCGACGCCGTGCGAACGAGATCAACCGCGCTGAAGCGCGCTGTCAGGTCTTCGGTCACAGCTGCGACTGCGCTGGCCTTGCCGTCTTCGGAGACCGCGATCAGCAATACGACGCCGGAGCCGAGACCGGACTTGGCTTCGTCAGCAAGGCTCTTCAGATCCTTCGCATCAATGCCGGACAGGGTCTTGGCCAGGAACTTGACGCCGCCGACATCCTTCACATCACCAGCAGAGCCTTCAGAAGAACCGCCACCCATTGCGAGCTTGCGACGGGCGTCATTCAGCTCACGCTCCATCTTCTTGCGCTCATCGACAAGGCTTTCAACTCGGGCCAGCAATTCGGAAGGCTGAACCTTCAACGATGACGCCAAAGCCTTCACGCGCTCATCCTGCTCGGCAAGATAAGCGAGTGCGCCAGGACCGGTCACCGCTTCGATGCGGCGCACACCTGCACCCACTGCGCTTTCGCCCAGCACACGCACCAGACCGATCTGGCCGGTCGCGGAGACGTGCGTGCCGCCGCAAAGCTCGACCGAATATGGGCGGTTTGCCTTGGCACCATGGATGCCAGTGCCCATGGAGACAACGCGCACTTCATCACCGTACTTTTCACCGAACAGCGCCATAGCGCCTTCGGCAATGGCATCGTCAACGCTCATCAGGCGCGTGACGACAGGTGAGTTCTGCAGGATTATTTCATTTGCCATGTCTTCGACAATCTTCAACTCTTCAGCCGACATGGGCTTGGGATGAGAGACGTCAAAACGCAGGCGCTCAGGCGCAACCAGCGAGCCCTTCTGAGCCACATGGGTGCCAAGAACCTCGCGCAAAGCTTCGTGCAAAAGGTGCGTGGCGGAATGGTTGGCACGCAAGCGCGACCGTCTGTCGTGATCGACAGTCAGCTGCACTTCATCTCCAACCTTGATTCCGCCCTTGGAAACGGAACCGAGATGCGCAAACAGGCCCTCGCCTTTCTTGTGCGTATCAGAAACGGAGAACGCGCCATCGTCCGATGAGATGATGCCGGTATCGCCCATCTGGCCGCCCGACTCACCGTAGAAAGGCGTCTGGTTGACGACTATCTGGACGGTCTCACCCTCAGCTGCGCTATTCACGGACTTGCCATCCTTGACGATGGCCAGGACGACACCTTCTGCAGTCTCTGTGTCGTAACCGAGGAACTCGGTCGCACCGTGCTTTTCCTTGAGCTCGAACCAGACGGTTTCGGTCGCCTTGTCGCCGGAGCCTGTCCAGTGCGAGCGTGCCTCAGCCTTCTGGCGCTCCATAGCGCCGGTAAAGCCTGATACATCAACGCCAATTTCACGGGCGCGCAGCGCATCCTGTGTCAGATCGAGCGGGAAGCCATAGGTGTCGTAAAGCTTGAAGGCCGTTTCGCCATCCAGCATATCGCCCTTGTTCAAGGTTGACGTTGCATCAGACAGCAGCGAGAGGCCGCGTTCCAGCGTCTTGCGGAACCGGGTTTCTTCCAGCTTCAGCGTTTCGGAAATCAGCGCCTCGGCGCGTACCAGCTCAGGATAGGCGCGGCCCATCTGCTGCACGAGCGCGGGCAGCAGCTTCCAGATCAACGGCTCGCGTGAGCCGAGCAATTCTGCGTGGCGCATGGCGCGGCGCATGATGCGGCGAAGCACATAGCCGCGACCTTCATTCGACGGCAGCACGCCATCGGCAATCAGGAAGGCGGTCGAGCGAAGGTGATCAGCAATGATGCGGTGGCTGGCGCGGTTATCGCCTTCCGCCGGAACGCCCGTGGCCTCGACGGATGCGGCAATTAGAGCCTTGAACAGATCTGTATCGTAATTGTCATGCTTGCCCTGAAGAAGCGCGGAAATACGCTCAAGGCCCATGCCGGTGTCGATGGAGGGACGCGGCAGGTCGATACGCTGTTCCTTCGTTACCTGCTCATACTGCATGAAGACGAGATTCCAGATCTCGATGAAGCGATCGCCATCTTCATCTGCAGAACCGGGAGGGCCACCCCAGATATGATCGCCATGATCATAGAAAATTTCCGAGCAGGGACCGCAAGGACCGGTATCGCCCATTGCCCAGAAGTTATCGCTGGTGGGAATGCGGATGATGCGATCATCGGAGAAACCGGCAATCTTCTTCCAGAGATCAAAGGCTTCGTCGTCGGTATGGTAGACAGTCACCAGCAGGCGGTTCTTGTCGATCCCGAATTCCTTGGTGATCAGGTTCCAGGCGTGGGTAATCGCCTCTTCCTTGAAATAGTCACCAAAGGAGAAGTTGCCGAGCATTTCAAAGAAGGTGTGATGGCGGGCGGTGTAGCCGACATTATCAAGATCGTTATGCTTGCCACCGGCGCGAACGCACTTCTGCGAGGATGCAGCCGTGGAATAGGGACGGCTTTCCAATCCGGTAAAGACGTTCTTGAACTGAACCATGCCCGCATTGGTAAACATCAATGTCGGGTCATTGCGCGGCACAAGCGGGCTGGATGGCACGATCTCGTGACCGTTCTTCTTGAAGTAGTCGAGGAAGGTCGACCGGATTTCATTTACACCGCTCATCAGAAGTCCTTCATTTCCACGCGATCCCGCGGCCATAGCATAAAAAACACTGGCTTTTATCGTCCGCCACTCGGCCTGTCCAGCCAAACAGGGCAAGGACACAGCACAAATAAAGGCCGTGCGACACAATCGCACGACCTTTGATCTTCAAACACCAGAATATTGCCGAATTTTCCGTCCGGCAAAAACCATCATGCGTCGGGATCAACCCCATCCGCATCCGCCTCAGGTCCACCGTTCTGGAGGAATTTTTCAGCGATGAGGCCAGCATTCTGGCGCAACGCCAGTTCGATCTCTTCGGCCACGGCGGGGTTTTCCTTGAGGAAGGTCTTTGCGTTTTCACGCCCCTGCCCCAGACGCTGGCTCTTGTAGGAGAACCATGCACCGGCCTTTTCGACCAGACCAGCCTTCACGCCCAGATCGACAAGCTCGCCCGTCTTGGAAACGCCTTCGCCATACATAATGTCGAATTCGACCTGCTTGAAGGGAGGTGCCATCTTGTTCTTGACGACCTTGACGCGGGTCTGATTGCCCACAACCTCTTCGCGGTCCTTGACGGCGCCGATACGACGAATATCGAGACGCACGGATGCGTAGAACTTCAACGCGTTACCACCAGTGGTCACCTCAGGCGAACCGTAGGAAATGCCGATCTTCATGCGGATCTGGTTGATGAAGATGACCATGGTCTTCGACTTCGAAATCGAGGCGGTCAGCTTGCGCAGAGCCTGGCTCATCAAACGAGCCTGAAGACCAGGAAGGCTGTCGCCCATTTCGCCTTCAATCTCCGCACGCGGCGTCAACGCAGCAACGGAGTCGATGACAAGCACGTCGACCGCGCCGGAACGCACCAGCGTATCGGTAATTTCAAGCGCCTGTTCACCCGTATCGGGCTGCGAAATCAGCAAGTTGTGGAGATCGACACCGAGCTTGCGGGCATAGACCGGATCGAGCGCATGCTCGGCATCCACGAAAGCGCAAATACCGCCCTTTTTCTGCGCTTCTGCAATTGTCTGCAAAGCGAGCGTCGTCTTACCCGAGCTTTCAGGTCCGTAAATCTCGATGATACGGCCCTTGGGCAGACCACCAATACCGAGCGCCACATCAAGGCTGAGCGAACCTGTGGAAACGGTCTCGACCTCGACGATACTTTCATTGGAACCGAGCTTCATAATCGATCCCTTGCCGAACGAACGTTCGATCTGGGAAAGCGCCGCCTCCAGTGCCTTGCTTTTATCCACTGCTTTGTCCTCTACAAGACGCAAAGAATTTTGTGCCATCTGGAAACCACCTTTAGGTTATTGAAGCCGCACAGGCAATGAAGCTCTCGATGGCCGTTTTGTACTTTATTTGTTCTCATCCCGCAATGGGGCATCATCATATTGAAATCAAATATGGATAAGTCCTTTGTTCTACATTTGTTTTTGTTTTCAAGCTGTGGAAAAACATTACCTTGCATCAGGGTCTCAAAGGCTTTCAAAAACCGAATCGATACGCATTTGACGGCTGACATGGGGAAAAACGGCAGTGAATAAATTACTCGTTCTCGGCGGCGCACATATTGACCGTCGAGGGATGATCCAGACGGAAACCGTGGTCGGAGCAAGCAATCCCGGCGCATGGATGGAGGAGGCTGGCGGCGGCGGTTTCAATGCAGCCCGCAACCTGTCGCGCCTCGGCTTCCAGGTCAGGATTATCGCGCCGCGTGGTGGCGATGCGAATGGAGAGACAGTCGCCGCGGCGGCAAGAGACGCTGGCGTCGAAGATACGCCGTTCACATTCCTCGATCGCAGCACACCAAGCTACACGGCCATCCTTGAACGGGATGGAAACCTTGTTATCGCTATTGCAGATATGGAGCTCTACACGCTTTTCACCCCGCGCCGCCTACGGGTGCGGGCCGTGCGCGAGGCCATCATGGCAAGCGATGCGATTCTTTGCGATGCCAACCTGCCGGAGGCCACGTTGCTGGCTTTGAGCGTGGCTGCGCGCGCCTGCGAGAAGCCGCTCGCGGCCATCGCCATATCGCCTGCGAAAGTTGTGAAGCTTAAACCCGCTTTGGCCGATATCGACATTCTCTTTATGAATGAGGCAGAGGCGCGGGCATTGACCGGCGCTGATGTGGAAGACGTGCGAGAATGGCCGGAACTTTTGAAATCGCTCGGCCTTCGCGGCGGCGTCATCACCAGCGGTGCACGGCACGTCGTGGGTTTCAACGAATGGGAAACGGCCATTCAGCACCCGCCCCTTATTACCTCGGTACGAGATGTCACCGGTGCGGGAGATGCGATGGCCTCGGGTTATCTGGCCGCCATCAGGCAGGGGCACCCACCATCACAGGCGCTGCGATGGGGTGCTGCGGCTGCGGCCATCACCGTCCAATCCCCCAGCGCAACCGCCCCGGAATTAAACCAGAACACGCTCGATGCCATGCTGGCCCTTGTGCCACCGGCAGAAATGGTATGAACAGACCGCTGATATAGATCGGAAGAACCAATGACAAAATCCATTCCCCCGCTTTTGCCCATCGCTTATTCGACTGAGGTTGCCGCCGCCAAGCAGCGCGGCGCACCCATCGTCGCCCTCGAATCAACCATCATCACCCACGGAATGCCTTATCCCGGCAACATCCAGATGGCTGAAAGCGTGGAACAGATCATCCGCGATCAGGGCGCCATTCCGGCCACCATCGCCGTCATTCACGGCACCTTGCATATCGGGCTCGAAAAGCACGAGCTAGAGGCACTGGCAAAGACAACGGATGCGATGAAAGTATCACGTGCCGATATCGCTTTCGCCATCGCCGAGCGTCGCACCGGCGCAACGACTGTTGCCGCCACCATGATTGCTGCTGAACACGCAGGCATCAAGGTCTTCGCAACTGGCGGCATTGGCGGCGTGCATCGCGGCGCTGAAACGAGCTTCGATATCTCCGCTGATCTGACCGAACTGGCACGAACCGGCGTTATCGTTGTTTGCGCCGGTGCCAAGGCAATCCTCGACATTCCAAAGACGCTTGAGGTGTTGGAAACGAATGGCGTTCCTGTCGTGACCTTCGGATCGACGGAGTTTCCGGCATTCTGGTCAAGGGCGTCTGGCCTTAAAAGCCCGCTCTCGCTGAACAGCCCAGCAGCCATCGCCAATTTCCAGACAACGCGCGAACAGCTTGGCATTGATGGCGGCATGCTGGTTGCCAACCCCGTGCCGGAAGAGGACGAAATCTCCCGCGAGGAGATGGAGATCTACATCACCCGCGCCCTTTCCCACGCGGAGGACGACGAGATCGCTGGAAAGTCCGTTACGCCTTATCTGCTTTCGAAAATCTTCGAAATCACCGAAGGCCGCAGCCTGGACACCAATATTGCACTGGTCCGCAACAATGCCCGTCTGGCCGCAGAGATCGCCGTCGCACTTATCTGAGTGCTTGGCGATTAAGAAAGCGCGTCGCATTTGCTCAACACTGACCCCGCAGGATAATAAATTTTGCGGGGCCGCCTCAGCTGCATGCAACGTCTGAATGAGCGATTCGCTCTCTGAAAGGCGAATTTCGCGTAAGAAGCACGCAGCCGCGCACAAACACATGGTTGTATCCGCGGAGGATGAGGGTAAAAATAGTGAAATTTTTTTAATTCAGATTAAATTTCTAATCTATAATAGGTCTTAAATACCTGGGCTTTCTTTATGAATTATATTTATTGAATATTTACTTACGCTGCACATCCTGAATTCTGTGTCTTTTTTACTACATACGCGCAAAGCGACGCTGATTATGCTGATACGTATCAAAGCGAGTGGAGACGCATATGTTCAGAAGTTTCATTTTTACAACCACAACGATTGCCGTAGTCTGGGGAAGCAGCGCTATCGCGGCTGATGCCGTGAATGAAGTTCCATCTGCGCCGACAGCTGTTGAAACCTCTGAGTTCTCGTGGGCTGGCGGTTACGCAGGTATCCATGGCGGGTATGGCTGGATGGAAGGCACACTTTCACAAAGCGGCGCCAAGGCAGAAGGTGATTTCAATGGCGGACGCGTTGGCGGTTTTGGCGGCTGGAATTTTGACGTTGGGCACAACGTCATTCTCGGCGTTGAAGCCGATGTCAGTTACGACTGGAATGACGTCGATTTTGTAGGCAACAACAAATTCGGAACAGATGTTTCTGGCTCTGTCCGCGGACGGGCAGGTTACGCTGTAGATCACGCTCTGTTCTTTGTATCCGGCGGGTTCACCGCAACGAAGGGATATTGGGAAAACATATCTGAAGGCCAAAAAGAGACGCTCAAGGGCTGGACGGTCGGTGCTGGCGTCGATTTTGCTCTGACAAAGAACATCTTCACGCGTGTGGAATATCGCTACAATGACTATGGCAATGCCGACATTGCCGGTATCGACTTTGACACAACGCAGCACGCTGTGAACATCGGCCTTGCCGTGAAGTTCTAATCGCAGTTCTGGCGGGCGAGTCTTGCGCGCCACAATTTAAAAAGCCCCCGAAAGTTGAGATCAACTTTCGGGGGCTTAATCTGTCGGGACAATCCCGATTTATCAGGCTCGCGTTACATCACTTCTGAGCGACAGGCTTCACGAGCGACGTGATACGACGGATCGTTACGCGGCGGTTTTCCTGGGATGCGCCGAGCGTCTGGACCTTGAGGAAGCGTTCGCCGTAACCCTGTGTTGCGAAGTTTTCCGGCGGGATGCCGTAGACGTCGGTCAGCACATTGGCAACGGAAGCGGCACGCTCGTCAGAGAGAACGAGGTTGCTCTGGTCATCGCCCACGGCATCCGTATGACCTTCGATCAGGAAGGTTTCGGCGGGGTTCTTTTCGAGCACCTTGTTCATGGCATCTGCCACCTTGCGCAGAGACTGTGCCTGGCTCATCGGAATTTCCGCACTGCCTGTTGCGAAGGTGATGGTATCAAGATCGATACGGCGCACCTTGTCGCGGATACGGGCGGAGTACCGCACTTCATCCATGGAATAGACGCGCTCTACAGGCTCGACCGGTGGCTGCTCGAGGAAGCGGTAGTAGTCGCGGTCCGGCTCGCTTGATGTATCGATGATGTAGTCCTGCACGGGAATACGCAAGCGCATTGGTGGAAGATCCAGACCCGGGTCACGATACACATATTCGCGGTCCGGCTGGTCTACGAGCTCAGGCGCATAGAACAGCACATATTCACGACCACGGTCATCGATGCGCGAACGCTGGACGACATCGCCGTAACGGTTGCGGATCGTCACGACCTGACTACCATCCCGACGCTCGACGGTTTCACGAACGCGGCCTTCGGACAGGCGCTCGTAATATGGCTTGGCGCCATCACGAACGAAACGGTCATTATCATCTCCGCGCACAACGACTCGATCGCCATACTGCAGGAACACACGGTCGCCCATGTCGCGATCACGGCCACCACGTGGCATGTCGCGCGGCTGCCATTCACGCACGCCTTCGGGACGGTCATACTCTGGACGACGGTCTACGCGCTCACCCTGCATGGAGGTGATGGCCTGAATGACGATCTGTGCCGCATTGCTGTCACCACGACGGGACTGTGCTTCCGCGTCAGATGTCGGGACCTTGAAGTCACGAACGGCCTCACGCTCCTGACGACGCTGATCGCGTGACTGTTGGTTGCCAGAGCGTTCGGCTTCCTTGTCGCTATCCAGAACGGCTGCGCCCTTGTCGATCGGCAAAATGACCGTGTCGGCGGACTTCGAAGGATCCTTGGCAACAGCGCGAGCCTTGTCCAGCTCCTGCTTAGTCGATGGAGCGGCTTCCTGTTGTGGTGTCGCAATCTGCGCCGGAACAGGCTCACCGGCTGGTGCCTGACCGGTGGTCTGGCCATCCTGTGGTGCGACTGGCGCTACAGGGATCGCTGGCTGCTCACCGCTCTGGGCACGCGGTGGGCGTTGCTGCTCAGATGGCTGCTGACCAGGGGCCGGGTTTGGCTGTTCACTCGGCGCAGGCGCTCTGCCGGGTGTCGGCGGCTCCTTTGGCACAGGTGCGGCCGTTGCACCGGGCTCTGGTGCGGCAGGCTTCTTGCCCGGGGTTGCAGATTCCGGCGTCGCTTCACCGGCGGCTGGAGCTTCCGCCTTCGGCGCGCGTGGACGCTCGCCTTCAGCTGCTGGCTGCTGGTCGGCTTTCGGGCGACGAGGACGTTCCTGCTGCTGCTCCGGTGCAGCTTGTTCGGCTGCGGCATCTGGCTTGGCTTCACGGCGTGGGCGCTGTGGCTCGGCACCGGCTTCTGGCGCGGCTTCGCGGCGAGGACGTGGTGGAGCGGCCTCGGCTGCCGGCTCAGGTGGCGCTTCACGCTTGGGCGCAGCTTCGCGCTTTGGTTCAGCTTCGCGCTTGGGTTCGGCTTCAGGCGCAGCCTCGCGGCGCGGCGCTTCTTCCTTTGGCTGCTCAGCCTTGGGCTGCTCTGGCTCGGCTTCTTTCGCTGGTGCGCGCTTTTTCGGCAGCTCTTCAGCTGGTGGTTCCGCCTGCGCCAGCAATACACCCGTAACTGTGGCAGGTTCGACCTGACGGGATGTATAGTGTGCAGCGCTTTCGCCAGCAAAAGATGCCGCCATTGCGGGATCAATCGCTATTGCGAAAGACATCAGGGGAAAAACCACCCCGGTCAGCAGCTTGTTCTTCTTGAGCATTATAGTTCCTCACCTAGTGATGGTCTTGTAGCGCGTGTATTGCAGCTTGCTAAAAAGAGGCTGCACATGCAGGCGCTGAACAACGCCTGAACTTCAGGCTTGTTCCCATCATGGCGAAGGCGGGCTGTACCGGAAATGAACAGATTTAGGCCATTTCGTGAACTGAATGTGGCGTATCTCGCAATGCAAAACGATTAGGGTTGCATTTTAGATGAAGGGATAAGACTATCCGCCAAGCGCAGATTGCACTTGATACCTTCAACCAATTGCGCGAAACATTTACCGTCCAGAAAAAATAACAAGCTGGACGGAAGACACGCCGAAAGAGAGGATCGAAATGCGTATTTCCACCCGTCTGCTCGCTGCTGCATCGATTGCCGCGATGACGCTTTTCTCCGGTGCCGCCATGGCGCAGGACAAGCTGGTCATCGGCACGGAAGGCGCCTACCCCCCATTCAACGTTCTCCAGGCGGATGGCACACTGACCGGCTTCGATGTCGATATCGCCAAGGCGCTCTGCGTCGAGATGAAAGCCGAATGCACATTTGTGACCAACGACTGGGATGGCATCATCCCTGCTCTGCAGGCAAAGAAGTTCGACGCAATCGTTGCGTCCATGTCGATAACGCCTGAGCGTCTGGAAAAGGTGGACTTCTCCAAGAAGTACTACAACACACCACCAGCCATTGCCGTGCCGAAGGACAGCACCATCAAGTCGGTAGAAGACCTGAAGGGCAAGAGCATCGGCGCACAGGGTTCTACCACCCATGCGAACTACGCTGAAAAGCACCTTGCCGATTCCGAGCTGAAACTTTACCCAACCGCTGACGAGTACAAGCTCGACATCACCAATGGCCGTATCGATGGCGTCATCGACGACATCGTGGTCCTGTCGGAGTGGGTCAAGTCGGACGCAGGCGCATGCTGCAAGATTTTGACAGCAATGCCTGTTGATGAGGTGATCAACGGTCAGGGCGCCGGCATTGCAGTGCGCAAGGGCGACACGGCGCTGGCAGACAAGCTGACGGCAGCCATTGCAGCCATCCGCGCAAATGGTGAATACAAGAAGATCAACGACAAGTATTTTGATTTCGACGTTTACGGCCAGTAAGCGATTGTTCTGTTGAAATATGATGGCGGAAGGCTTGCCCTTCCGCCGTTTTTGTTTGAAAACAGAAATATAAAACAAGACGAAACAATACGAAGCAAGCGGCGAAGACCGTAGGGGAAATTGGCATGAGCGGAGTATTTTCCGCCATAGGTTCGTTCTGGACCTATCTCACGTATCTCTTCGATCCATTCTGCGGCCCGGTTGGCATCTTTTCCCTCTTCGGCAACGGCACACTTGTGGCCTGCGGCGACGCTGGTTGGGGCGATGAAATTGCTTTCGGCGTCAAGATCACCATCTCCGTGGCACTCGCGACCTTGCCGATCGGCCTCATTCTAGGCTTCCTGATCGCTCTGGCGGCACAATCGCAAGAAAAATCTCTGCGGCTTGCTGCGGGCATCTACACGACGATCTTTCGCGGCTTGCCGGAACTGTTGACGCTGTTCATCGTCTATTACGGCATTCAGATGCTGTTGCAGTCGGCGGGCGGTTACCTCGGCTTTACGGGACCAATCGAAATCAACGCCTTTGTCGCTGGCATGATTGCTTTGTCGGTGGTGTTTTCATCCTATGCGTCCGAAGTTCTGCTGTCTGCCTTCCGTGCCATTCCCAAGGGACAATATGAAGCGGGTGATGCGCTTGGGCTTTCGCGCAGCCGGACCATGGTGCTGATCATCATTCCGCAGCTCATCCGCATCGCACTGCCGGGCATGACGAATTTGTGGATGATCCTGCTGAAGGATACCTCCTATGTGTCGATCATTGGCCTCTCAGATATTGTGCGCCAGACTGGCATCGCGGCGCGCGTCAGCAAGGAAGCATTCTTCTTCTATGGCATAGCCTGCCTTCTGTACCTCATCCTCGCATTGATCTCGTCCCTGGGCCTTGGCTATATTGACCGCTGGTCGCGTCGCTCGGAGGCCAGCCGATGAGCCATGCGCAAGAATTGATCCCTGCCCGCCCCGCGCCGCCAGCCGTGGGGAAAACCCTTAATGCCTCAAAAGTGCTGGGCTATGGCGTGACGGGTCTGTGGCTGCTGCTGGGCCTTGGTCTTCTCTCCTTCATGATTTCAGGCTGGAGCATCGACAAGTTCACCCGCTACGGGCCGCGCTATATCGACGGCCTGATCACCACGCTGACGCTGGTCGGAACGTCCATCATTCTCGGCGCCCTGCTTTCGCTGCCGCTCGCCTTTGCCCGCATGTCGAAAAACCGTGTTATCGGCACGCTGGCCTATGTCTATGTCTACGTGTTTCGCAGCACGCCTTTGCTGGCGCAGCTCTTCCTCATCTATTACGGCTTTGGCAGTTTCCGCCCGGAACTCGAAAGCGTTCACCTTTGGTGGTTCTTCCGTGAGGCATGGTATTGCGGTCTTTTATCGCTGACGCTGAACACGGCGGCCTACCAGGCGGAAATCCTGCGTGGTGCGATTATCAGCGTTTCAAAGGGCCAGCATGAAGGCGCAGCCTCTCTCGGCATATCCAAGGCCGTGACATTCTGGAAAATCATTCTTCCCCAAGCACTGATCGTGGCGCTGCGCCCATACGGCAACGAGATCATCCTTATGATCAAGGGATCCGCCGTGGTCTCAATCGTCACCGTCTTCGACCTGATGGGCCAGACCCGCTACGCCTTCTCAAGGACATTCGATTACCAGACCTATCTGTGGGCAGCGATATTCTACCTGACGATCGTCGAAATCCTGCGCAACACATGGGCGCGTATCGAGCGGCGCCTCACACGGCATCTCAACCGGTAGAAGAGTGGCAGCACTCCCAGAGGATGAATGCTAACAGACTGATAAATATAAATATTTTGTGACGGAAGGGCGTTTCAGCAAGGTTCGGTTAAGGATCTCGTGTTCCCATGGTTATCGGTATCGAAAGCGATATCGGCGACCATTGAGAACGGGAGCAGCCAGCATGAACAAAGACATGGAAATGATGCTGAAGGGCTACGGTCTGACCACTGCTGAAATACTGTACAGAATGCCCGACCATCCAGTCGTTCTGCAAACCTACCTCTGGCAGCACTATGATCTTGCGCCTGACTTTCCTGAAATGCACGGCTTCCTGAAATTCTGGAAGGAGAAACTGGACGGCCCCCTGCACTCGGTTCGCTATACTCACCGCCAGTTGATTTCGGCGCAGGAGTGGCGGTCGCTGAAGGGCGAGTTCATTCTTCACTGACAAAACAAGGATTGCGCCATCCGGATTTGCAGCTTAATCAGACTTCGATTTCAAGCAAAGTCCGGATGCGCGCCATGACAAACAACCAGAAGATCGACGAAGAAGCTCTTGCCGAGGCGTATAATCGCGCTCTTTCCCTGGAAAAAGCGGGTGATATCGACGCCGCCGTCAAGGCTTATGAAGAGGTTCTGGCGATTGACCCGGAAGATCATGGCGGTGCCGCCGTTCGCATCGCCTCCATGGGTCGCGGCGAAACGCCGCCCAAGGCACCCGATGCTTATGTCGAAACGCTGTTTGACCAGCAGGCTGAGGCTTTCGAGGGCATTCTGGTTGATCAGTTGGGATATGCAGTGCCAATGGCCGTCCGCCAGCGCCTGCAAACGCTGGAACTAGGGCCCTTCAAGCGCATGCTCGATCTGGGCTGCGGCACAGGCCTGACAGGCGAAGCGCTGCGCGACATGGCCACTGATATCACCGGCATGGATCTTTCCGAAAACATGGTCGAAATCGCCCATGAAAAAGATATCTATGAGACGCTGTACGTGGCCGAAGTCGAGGATTTTCTGGAAGACAATGACGACGAAGCCTTTGACCTGATCACGGCGACAGACGTTCTGCCCTATCTCGGCGCGCTGGAGCCAATCTTCTTTGGCGCAGCGGAGAACATGGTAGAAGGTGGCCTTTTCGTCTTTTCGTCCGAAACGCTGCCCTCAGAAACCATGGCCGGTCGCCCTTACATGGTCGGTCCGCACCAGCGTTTCGCGCATTCGGAAACCTATATCCGGGAGCGCCTGGCTGCGACGGGCTTTGACATTGTCGAGGTCACAAACATCAACGTCCGCATGCAGGACGGCCACCCGACACCGGGTCATCTGGTTATCGCGAAATACAAGGGTTGACGGACGGGCGCCTAGCGCGCCCAAACCCTTCGAGCGTTTCCTTTAGCGGGAAACGCTCTGACAACAGTGATCAGGAATCATCGCCGGATTTAGCATTGTCCAGTTGCATGTAATCCAATGGCAGTTCGGTCGTGTATTTGATTTGCTCCATTGCAAAGACAGACGACACGTCACGGATTTCGATCTTGGCAATCATGCGCTTATAGAACGCATCATAAGCGGCAATGTCAGGCACAACGACGCGCAGCAGGTAGTCGACGTCACCGCTCATGCGGTAGAATTCGACGACTTCGGGGAACTCGGAAACGACTTCCGAAAAGCGCTTCAACCACTCGATGGAGTGAGAGGCGGTGCGGATCGAAACGAAGACCGTAACCTTGGTGTTGACTTTGCCCGCGTCGAGAATGGCAACGCGACGGCGGATGACGCCGTCCTCTTCCATCTTCTGGATGCGGCGCCAGCATGGCGTTGTGGAAAGTCCGACCTTTTTTGCAAGGTCAGCAACAGCCAGAGTGGAATCTTCCTGCAAAATCCGTAGTATTTTTCGGTCGAGACGGTCCAATTCTCTCTCCTCAAGAATATTTTCCTCTGTTTATACGAAATCACAGATAAAAAAAGAAATTTGTTTCACCGAAGCAGCCTTTCCACAGACTGACGAAGCACAGGCAACAACTCCGCAGTGAACCACGGGTTCTTCTTCAGCCACGCCGTGTTGCGCCAGCTGGGATGTGGCAGAGGTATGATCGGCGTATCCTGATTGGTATGTAAAAAGCTGCGCCAGTTTTGAACCGTCTCGGTCATTGTCTTCATACGGCGTGAGCCCAGATGCCAAGCCTGCGCATATTGGCCGACAGCCAGAACCAGGTCAATTTGCGGCATGGCTTTCATGACCTCGTCACGCCAGAGCGGCGCACATTCGCGTCGTGGAGGCAGGTCGCTGCCCTTGGCGTCATAGCCCGGAAAACAGAAGCCCATGGGCACGATTGCGAACCTGTCCGCGTCGTAAAACGTTTCCCGGTCCACACCCAGCCATTCGCGCAGCCGGTTGCCGGACGCATCGTCGAAAGGCAGCCCGCTTTCATGAACCCGCAGGCCCGGCGCTTGTCCGGCAATCAGCACTTTCGCTTTGCTGGAAATTACCGCAACGGGCCTTGGCTCGTGCGGCAGGCGGTCCGCCTCACCTTTCAGCGGCGCATCGCGACAGATGCGACATCGCGCAATCCGCAATCGCAAGGCCTCCAGGCTCTCCTCATCCTTCATCGGCATCACCATCCCAGAACATGGCGCAGCAGTGTGAGCACACCGGCAAGCGGCACATCCATATCGGCGGCCTTGCGTTCTTTGCGCCAGTCTGCGGGCATCTCGAAGGTGCCTGACCAGATGCCGAGCCCCTTGTTCTGGGCAAGGGTCTGCTCGCGCGAAAACAGGAAGTATTCCGTTGTCACCGCATAACCCGCAGCCACGATTTCCCCCGCCAGATCGCGCGCACCGATATGACACCTGACAAGCAAGCGCTTGTACCGGTCCCGGCTGCTCCCCTCACAGTCCAAATCTCCACTTTGCAGCAAGGTTTGAACATATGTCTTGGCCTGCCTGCCACAGGGCCAGTCACTTCCTTCGCGACTGCAGCTCTGGCTCAGCTCTGGCGCATCGATCCCCATCAGGCGAAACCGTTCACCGTCACGGGCGATTGTGTCACCATCCACAACGCTGAAGCGACCGGAAAATGTCTGTTGATGAATGCCATCCACCCGCGCTGCGACAAGAGTGCCTGCTACCAGCAGCAGAGCTGCGACAATGCCATCTTTCAACCAGCGGCTGATCTTGCCTGACTTTCGTCTCATGTACGAACAAACCCTTTGGAGAAATGGCAAACAAATCCTTTCGGCGCAGCATCTTCTTAAGATTTTGCCACTAAGCTGCAAGCCTTTAGATCATTTGCGTTGTGTCCATGAGTAAGAGCGCTAGCAGCACCGCTGACAAGAACATCGTCGATCGCTCCCGCACGCGCCGTAACAAGGCGGTGTTCGAGACGGTCAAGGCGACGCGTGAGCGGCTGCAATATGGGCCGGTGAGCACCAACGGCTTCGAGCGTGATCTGCTGCAGATGCACATTGTCGAGACGTTGCAGGGCGCAACGATCATGCCTCTGTTCATCATTCTCACGACAGGCGTCGGCATTTACATCAGCCGCGATCCACAAATCATCGGTTGGGCCGTCCTCGCATTGACCGTGCATGCGATGACGCTGCTATTTGCCAAGCGCGCATCAAAACAGGAGATCAGCGCTTCCAACCTGTCCGCATGGCAGAACATTTTTCTTGCGGCACAGATCGTCATGGGTCTTGTCTGGGTCCTGTTCACCATCCAGCACATTGAAAGCAAAGATCCATCGCTGGTCATGTTCTATAAGGGCGGCACCCTGTTGATTGCCCTGACGATCACGGCAAGCTCCAACAACCTGTTGCGACGGGCGATGGTGATGACGTTTCTGCCCGTGGTGGTGGCGCTCAGCGTTACCGCCATATTGTCCCGCAGTCCGATGGAAATAGGTCTGGCGCTGATGTTTTCGCTGGCCATGCTGTTTTGCCACCATGTGACGAAACGGATCTACCAGTCCAGCATCAAACTCTTGACCTTCCAGTCCGAAAAGGACGACCTGATTGCGGAGCTGGAAGTCGCCAAATCTATGTCCGATGAGGCGCGGCGCAGGGCCGAAGAAGCCAATATGGCCAAATCGCGTTTCCTGGCCTCCATGTCTCATGAATTGCGCACACCACTGAACGCCATTCTCGGCTTTTCCGAAGTCATGGCGGAAGAGGTGCTCGGGCCGCTCAACAACCCGCTCTACAAGGAATATTCCGGCGATATTCACCGCTCCGGCCAGCACCTTCTTGATCTCATCAATGAGATTCTCGACCTCTCCCGCATCGAGGCCGGACGTTACGATCTGCATGAGGAAGCGATTGCCCTTCTGGAAATCGCCGATGATTGCGTGGGCATGATCCAGCTTCGCGCGCGCGCCAAGAACATCCGCATTGTTCAGCAGTTTGAAACGACCCTGCCCCATGTCTGGGCAGATGAAAAATCAATCCGTCAGGTCATCCTCAACCTCCTATCAAATGCAGTGAAGTTCACGCCGCAGGGCGGTGAAATCTCCATCAAGGCGGGTTGGACGGCGGGTGGCGGGCAATATGTCTCGATCAAGGATAACGGCCCCGGCATTCCAGAAGAGGAAATACCGGTGGTTCTGTCGGCCTTCGGTCAGGGCTCCATTGCTATCAAGAGCGCCGAACAGGGCACCGGGCTTGGCTTGCCCATCGTTCAGGCCATTCTGGCAAAGCATGACGGCCAGTTCGTGCTGAGATCGCGTCTGCGCGAAGGCACGGAGGTCATTGCCATCCTGCCTGCAAAGCGGGTGCTTCAGAGCATTCCAGCTGTCGAAGATGTGCAGTTCGTGGAGCCGCGCCGGCGGTCGTTCGCTTAAAGCAGAACGATAGATCCGAAGATGGTGCTGACCAGCGAGTAGAGCACGAATCCACCATTGGCCAGCAGCAGACAGAACACGGCAAAGGAACCGAGATCCTTCGCGTTGCGGGCAGAAGCGGAAAATTCCGGCGATACCCGGTCAACGATCTCCTCAATAGCCGTGTTCAGCGCTTCCACCGAAAACAGAAGAAGCATTAGCACCGAAAATATCAGATAGTGCACCAGCGGCGCGCCGATAACGCCCATCAGTGCCAGCCCCGCTCCGAAGGCCAAAACCTCGTGCCGGAACGCCGCTTCCTTCCAAAGACGCAGCAAGCCCTGGCCCGAATAACGCGCCGCCGCGATGAGATGTCTGAAGCCGGTCTCCTTGCGAAAGACCGGTTCCGATGGTGGCGAGGCGTTTAGGTTGTCCATGGCAATCTCAGCGGTCGGTGCGGGTCGTTACACCCGCTGCAGCAAACGTCGCCATGCCGGAATGGCAGGCAGCTGCCGCTTTGACGATACCGGCTGCCAGTGCCGCACCGGTGCCCTCGCCCAGACGCATACCCAGCGCCAGAAGCGGCGTCTTGCCCAGCTTTTCCACCGCAGCCAGATGACCCGGCTCACCGGACACATGGCCGATCAGGCAATGGTCGAGTGCGGCAGGGTTGGCAGCTTTGAGCAAGGCGGCAGCGGCGGTCGCGACATAACCATCGATCAGCACGGGAATTTTCTCGACACGAGCAGCGAGAATGGCACCCGCCATGGCCGCAATTTCACGCCCACCCAGTCGACGCATGATCTCCAGCGGATCAGACAGATGATCCTTGTGAAATTCGACGGCAGCCTTCACGGCAGCGATCTTGCGCGCCATGATGTCGCCTTCCGATCCCGTGCCGGGGCCGGTCCATTCTTCCGCCGTGCCACCGTAAAGCGCCAGATTGATCGCAGCCGCAATCGTGGTGTTGCCAATGCCCATCTCACCGATGCACAGAAGATCGGTACCACCAGCAATCGCCTCCATGCCGAAAGCCATGGTGGCTGCGCAATCGCGTTCGGAAAGTGCGGCTTCCGTGGTGATGTCGCCGGTCGGATAATCAAGCGCCAGATCGAAAATCTTGAGGCCGAGATCGTGTGCCACACAGATCTGGTTGATGGCGGCACCGCCTGCAGCAAAGTTTTCGACCATCTGCTGCGTGACAGACGACGGATAAGGCGTAACGCCATGGCGGGTAACGCCGTGGTTTCCAGCAAAAATTGCCACCAGCGGACGGTTGACCGCAGGCGCACGTCCAGACCAGGCCGCCAGCCACATGGCGATTTCTTCCAGACGGCCCAGCGAGCCCTCAGGCTTGGTCAGTTGCGCGTTGCGCTCCTTGGCTGCGACAAGCGCAAATGTATGTGGGCCCGGCAGGTCGCGCAGCAGCGTGCGAAAATCATCAAACGGCAATCCGCTCATGCTCATGTAACAGGTCTTTCTGTTCACGCCGGACGCTTGTCTTTTCCGGCAAATCGGTCTTTGTAGGCCCTTCTCATAATCGCGGATGCGCAGAGGAACAACCTCAAATACGATATGCCGAGCCTCAACCAAAGGAGAGACGTTTGCAGGCGGGGAATTTTGTGACGGACATGATGCGTTCGCTGAGTTTTCTCAGCCGCATTCCCGTGAACGATATCTTCTTTGAAGATGATAATCGCCCGCTCGGCCAGATGGTGCGAGCCTTCCCTGTTGCCGGATTTCTGATTGCTCTACCGGGGGCATGTCTTGCTGCTCTCCTTGCATGGGCTGACGCAGACCCGCTGATGTCTGCCATGTTAGTGCTGACGGTTACGACGATCACCACCGGAGCCTTGCACGAGGATGGCTTTGCCGATTCTGCCGATGGCTTAGGCGGCGGCAGCACGAAAGAACGCGCGCTGCAAATCATGAAAGACAGCCGCATCGGCTCCTATGGGGCCATCGCGCTTATCGTCTCGTTTCTCCTCAGAGCAACGGCAATCGCCGTTCTCTTTCGCGAACTCTCACCACTGGCAATCGCCGCCTGCCTCGTTGCCAGTGCCTGTTTCAGCCGGGGATTGATGGTCTGGCACTGGCAGACGCTTCCACCGGCCCGCGATGGCGGTCTGGCCGCTATGGCAGGCCAGCCGGGTGAGCGGGAACGCAAGGGCGCAATCATCTACGGCCTGGCAATTGCGGTTCTCCTCTGCCTGCCGATTGTCTCGCTTTATCTTCTGGCCATCGTCATTGCTGCGCTGTTTGGCGTGACCCATGGCTTCAATCGCTTCTGCTACCGCAGGATCGACGGCCACACGGGCGACACCATTGGCGCGACCCAGCAGATCACAGAGATCGTGATGCTGACAGCACTTGCTCTCATCGTGTGAAATACAGATATGGAAATCATGGAATCACCCTGCATCGACATATGCTCTCTCGATTCGCATGACGGCCTTTGCGACGGCTGTCATCGCAGCATTGAAGAGATCATGGCCTGGTCACGCTTAACGGCGTTTGAGCGCCGAACCATCATGGCAAACCTGCCACAGCGCGCCAAGGATCGCATGCGCCCACCCGTTCAGGAGACCGCAACCGCATGAACAGGCTGACCTTCGTGTTTCTCGTGCTAGGCATTGGTCTTGCACTGCTCATCTTCAACCACGAAAGCGGCCAGACCTTTGGCATCAGCAACGAGCAATTCGGTGAGGCCATCTACCTGATACCCATCGCCGCCCTGTTGTCAGTCGGCATTCTGGCAGGCAATCGCGGCGGCTGGGGCACAGTGCTGCGCCAGATGGCCATCTGGCTCGTCATCATTCTCAGCCTCGTTGCCATGTATCTCTATCGCTATGACGCACAGCGTTTCGGTGAAAGACTGCTCGCAGGCCTCATGCCGGGCCGCGCCGTTGTGGTGACCACGCAAAATGGCGAGCAGGAGGTCATCGTCAACAAATCCATGAGCGGACATTTCGAGACGGATGCGCAGGTCAATGGAGCGCCAGTGCACATGCTGGTCGATACCGGAGCCAGTTCAGTCGTTCTGTCTACAGCCGACGCAAGGGCCGTCGGGATAAACGTCGATACTCTTGGCTATACGGTCACCGTCATGACGGCCAACGGGCGCACGTCGGCTGCACCGGTCCGCCTTTCAGAAGTCGCCATTGGCCCAATTGTCAGGCGCAACGTCTCGGCACTCGTGGTGCAGGATGGGCAATTGGAGCAGAGCCTGCTGGGCATGACATTCCTCTCCACCCTCGGTTCGCTTGAGATGCAAACCGACGAACTGAGACTGCGGGATCGCTAGCGCCCATCGGCAGACTTACTGGAACTCGAAAATCTGGCGAAACACGCCCGGGGCAATGAGGGAGAGCGGGTTGATCGCCAGACGCGGCGCGTCCGTCTGGCCCGTTAGCTTGAAGGTAATCCCCAGCAGACCGCGATCCCGCCCGTTGCCGAGGAAGATGCCAATGAAGGGCAATTCTGCAAACAGGCGGTTCAGGCCATAGGCCGGCATGAAAGTGCCGGTCATATCCATATTACCGCTTTGATCCTTGACGATGCCCTGGAATGTCGCGCCAATCTGTTCGCCGCGTATCACCCCGTTTTCAAGCGCCAGCGTGCCGTTCACATAGACGACCCGGGCAAAACCACGCTGGAATTTTTCAGAACTGACATCGATGTTGCGACGGACCGCTGTGTTCAGGCTTCGCCCATCGTCACCTGTCGGCGTCGCGACGATATCCTGAAGTTTGGCTTCATTCAGGACAGCGAAGTTGCGCAGATCGAGTGAGCCGCTCCAGTCGTTGCCATTGGCGGTCGTTAAAGCAAGGTTCAGCAAGCCGCCACGAACGCGCGAATAGAGGTTCGTAAAACGGGCGAACGAGCCCGCATCGCTGCTTGTCAGGTTGATCGTTCCGCTATCGCCACGGTTGATGGTTTGGGCAACAAGCGCCTGCCCCCGGCTGGTCACGGCTTTCAAATCAATGGTGCGCAGCTTTCCGTCCCGCAGAGTGACGTCCGCGTTGACGTTGCTCATCACCTCGTCATTGAAGCCGTAGACCTTGTCCAGTTGCGCCTTGATGTTGAAAACGCCGAAATTATTATCGGCCGTATTGGTACCACCGCCCTTTGTCGAAGAGCCTCTTAGTCTGGCGATCAGGGGCCGCAGATCGACGGATTTGCCACGGGCGTTGACTGTATAATTCCTGCGCGATGTCGTGATTGAGACGGTGAAATCGTCTTGTGGAGAAAGCTGGAAACGGGAAAAATTGGCGGCGGTCAAGCCGGATTTATCGAATGTGAGATCTCCCGCAGCACCAAAACCATCGCCTTTTAGCGAGAAGTCTTCAATCTTCGTCACACCATCCACGGTTTCCATCGCGAATGAAGCACCGGCGGCGATGCCTGCACCCTTGGTCCAGCCAATCCCGGGCAAGACGATGGAAGCATTGGACAAGTCGATTTTGACATTCTGCTGTACCGGATCCGACGCATCGAGCTCCAGCAAGGTGGTGCCGCCCAGAATACTCGACAGTTCGGGTGAAAGCTTGGCAATCTGCCCTGGCTCGAGTGTGGCCTTCACGAGTATCTGCCGCGCCACGGCGCTTGTCTTGCGTGTAGGTTGGACCACATCGATGTCTACGGCCACACCGTCGACGCGGGCTTTGCCTTTCAGGCGCAGCGCCTCATTGTCGATCGTCATGGGGCCGTTAACGGCGGAGATATCGCGGCCCGCAAGAGGGCGTGTGAGCGAGACACCATCAAGGTCAAGCTTGGCATTCCACGTCGGTTGTGGCGGGCTCTGGCTGGTGAGTAGCCCAACAGTCAGCTTTGCGTTGGCTTTGACCTGCCCTGCAAAATCTTCCGGCTTGAATTCCGTGTCCTTGAGCGCGTTTATGGGCTGGAACGTTGCTAGCTCTGCCACCGCATCCGCCGAACCCGATACGTTGAGATCGAGATCAGCCATCAGTGGTTTGGCATAGACGGACTTGATCGAGAATTTGCTGTTATCCAGCGCAAGCGTACGGTTGGACGGGAAGAATGATGTCGCCTTGATAATATCGACATTGATGGTCTCGCCCACCAACTCGAAATGCGCGTAGGCGTCGCGCAATGGCGGAATGTCCCCCGCCACATTAAGCCGGGTATTGTCGACATCGAATTTGATCTGCAATTCACTGTCAGAAAGTTCCAAGGGGCACCCGGGGCCACACATCCGTCCCTCCGGTATGAAGACGGAGATGGAGCCGTTCCTGACCGTGCCACCAAACAGGTTGGAAACCACCCAGGGACGCGCCTTGCGCGCCATCCAGAAGGGCCACAATTGCTTGACGGCAGTGGCGTCCATCTTGGCAATCTGGCCGCCAAAGCTGATTTCGGGCGAACCATGGCCTAAGAACCGGACCTTGAGTGAGCCCGCCATATCGCCAGCTGCGCTCTTCACATAAAGCGCGGGAATATCGAGCAGCCGCGATGACCTGTCGAATGTTCCATCCGCCACAAGGTCGAACCCGACAGGCGGCTCCCCGCCGGCTTCGGCAAGCGCAGTCGCGCTTTCCAGACGCATCATCAGGTCATAGCCATTGGCATTGTCCTTAATTTGCGCGCGAAGCGGAAGAACGGTCTGGCCGAACGTCAGGTGGGAATTTTCCACCGCCACAACGCTGTTTTCGAAGTCGTATCGGGCATTGATCACCCCGCTGGACACCGGTTGCGCATCACCGCCAATGTAGAGCTTGCCATCGCCAATACCGGCGGAGACGGTAAGCGACGGCGCCGCATCACCCAGCGCACGGTTGCCGACGATGTTCACTCCGGCTTTGACGTTGAGGCCCTGATGCATCACCCCTTGGGGATCATGCTGCTCCAGAAGCGGACCGATATCGAAACCATCCAGCCTTGCCGTGAAGTTGCCGATCTTGTCGGCCATTCCCTTGGCGGCAAGGGACAAGGTCGCCACCTCGCCGTTGAACGCCACATTGCCGTCCAGTGTATAGCCACCCTCCCCATCAGGCACCAGAGAGAGTTCGCGAAGTGTAATGGTGCGAGGCTGCCCGTCATCGCGGGGTGGCAAACGAATGGCGATTTCTGAGAGATCAATCTCTTCTGTGCCGCTTGCCTTGAAGGCCTGAGCGAAGCGATCCAGCTCAACAAATGCCAGATCGAGATAGGCGGGAACATCAGCCACACGAAGCTTGGCGAATTCGATACCCTGCCCCTTCGGCAAAAGCGCGGTGTCCAGCTCCATTCCCGTTGCTTCAAGGCTTTGAACCGAAACGCGGCCCGCCAGCAATGCCAGTGGGTTGAGCGCCATGCCCATGGCGCGGGCGCGGCTCAAATGCTGGCCGGTTTCCTTATCAATGATGTCAACATCCTGCGCCACCAGAGCCAGATTGAAGCCGGAGGCAAAGCGCACGGATGTGGAGCCGATTCGTGCATCGTATTTGGAGCCCAGCGCACGCTCGAGCGCCTGCTTGGCTTGTGTCGTCAATGCGGCGTCGATGGAACCGGTTTCGACCGAAACGATGATGCCACCAATGGAAATGAAGGCGAGAATGACCAGCGCCCCAAACACCTTCAGCAGCGATCGCGTCATGGAACGCGGGCGCGGGCAATGAACAATAATGGGGTCTTCAACCTGGGCAGAGGGCATCGCATGCAGCGGCTTTATATCGCGCTTGCTGAAGCTGACCTTTTCGCCACGAATTTCCGCCATCCGCCTGTGCTTGCTCCCGAAACTGCCACGACCCTCGATCATTATCAGGGTCTTTTCGGCGTGACGGTCCTACCAATCACACCGTCTGTATCGCCACAAGACTGGACGAAGCACTTATTCGGTATATATCGAATAACGGCCCATTCACTCAACAATCCGGCGAAAGAAAGGTCATATATGACTGATTTGAAAATTGGCGATACAGCACCGGACTTTACCCTGCCCCGTAATGGCTCAGGTGAAGTCACTCTTTCAAGCCTCAGCGACAAGACAGTGGTCCTTTATTTCTACCCCAAGGATGACACGTCCGGCTGCACCGTGCAGGCCATTGATTTCAGCGCGATGGGTGCGCAATTCGAAGCAGCCAACACTGTCGTGATCGGCATCTCCCCCGATTCGGTCAAAAGCCACGATAAATTCGCAGCCAAGCACTCGCTTTCCGTCATGCTGGCCTCTGACGAAGAGCGCACGGTGCTAGAAAGCTACGGCGTGTGGAAAGAAAAAAGCATGTATGGCAAAAAATACATGGGCGTGGAGCGCACGACCTATCTGATTTCCCCAGGCGGCGCGATTGCCAAAATATGGACCAAGGTCAAGGCAAACGGCCACGCACAAGAGGTTCTTGAGGCCGTGAACGCTCAGTAGTTGCTGCCTTGCTGATAAAGTCAAAACTTCGTTAACCTTAACGAATTACTATCCAGCCAGATAGGATGTTGGCTGGAGGATGCGTTTTGACGAGAGCGGGTAAAGACCTGGCATTTGGCAAAAAACGCCAGCAGCACGTCCTTATTCTCGCTAGCGGCGAGAAAGTGCGCCACATCACGATCCGGCCCTGGCTTGCGGCGACTGCTTTATGCGTCGCCGGTCTGCTCAGCATCGGTTATATCGGCTCGACGGCCTATCTCATTCTGCGCGATGATCTTGTCGGTGCGACCATCGCCCGCCAGTCTCGAATGCAGACCGAATATGAAGATCGCATCGCCGCACTCCGCGCTCAGGTGGACCGCGTCACCTCCAAGCAGGTGCTGGATCAGCAAGCCGTGGAACGCAAGGTGGAGAAACTTCTGGCCCAACAAAGCGCCCTCACCTCCCGGCATGGCCGCATGAGTGAATTGCTGGAGCGCGCTGAAAAATCCGGTCTTTCCGAACCCGCAATCGAACCCAGCCCCGCCAATGCTTACGCGCCGGACAAGAAGGCGAGCCTCTCGGGCGCTGCCAAAGCCATCGACACCGCCCTGTCATCTCCATCCACGGGCATGAAGGGCAGCATCGGATACACATCCGGGCACGAAAAACTTTCCGAGCGCAGCCTGTCGCTGATGATCGCCTCGCTCGACAAGGTCGAGTCCGAACAGTTGAGCCGGATCGCCTCGCTGACATCGGGCGCTGCAAGCAAGGCAGACGCCATGGCCGATATCATCCGCAGAACCGGCATCCGCATCAACGACTCGGTCCCGCAGGACATTGGTGGCCCCTTCGTGGAGCCTGTGAACACGAGTTCTGCAACATTTGAAGAGCAACTCAGCAATCTCGACAGCGCCCTGATCCGCCTGGAAACGGTTCGCGGCGCGGCTGTATCACTGCCCTTTGGTAACCCTGCCCCCGGCCGTGAAATCTCCAGCCGCTTCGGAAACCGCATCGATCCGTTCCTCGGCCGCCTTGCCCTGCATGCGGGAATCGATTTCGTCGCCGAAACGGGTGCGTCGGTTCAGACAACTGGTGCTGGAACGGTGACAAGTGCTGGATTTTCAGGCGGTTACGGCAACATGGTCGAGGTCGATCATGGCAACGGCATCACCACCCGCTACGGACATCTCTCGGAAATTCTCGTGAAGGAAGGCGATAAGGTCGCGCTTGGCGAGGTCATCGGCAAAGCTGGCAGCACAGGACGTTCAACTGGCCCGCATGTGCATTATGAGGTGCGCCTCAACGATAATCCCGTCGATCCTGCACGCTTTCTGCTGGCCGGAACTCAACTTAAAACCTATCTCCAATAGATCAACAGGTACGCTCACAGGATTATTGATGCCATTCCAGTCGTCACGCAGACCCAATCTGTGAGGCAACCTGTGTTATTTCGAGACAAATCCCTGTTTCCTTGACTTTCTGGCTAATTCGGACTATTCCGCCGCTACAGTCTGCGGCGTCGCCGTTATGACAGCTAAGTGTTCTTTTCGAACCAACACGGAAACAGTTTTTCCTTTGACAACATTCTCTGATCTTGGCCTGAGCCAAAAAGTTCTTTCCGCGATTGAAAGTGCCGGCTACACGACACCGACACCTATTCAAGAAGGCGCAATACCGCCAGCGCTGGAACGACGCGACATCTGCGGCATCGCGCAAACGGGAACGGGCAAGACCGCTTCGTTCGTGCTCCCGATGCTGACCCTTCTGGAAAAAGGCCGTGCGCGCGCAAGAATGCCGCGAACCCTGATCCTTGAACCGACCCGCGAACTCGCGGCGCAGGTTGCTGAGAACTTCGAAAAATACGGCAAGAATCACAAGCTCAATGTCGCGCTGCTGATTGGTGGCGTGTCGTTTGATGAGCAGGATCGCAAGCTGGAGCGTGGCGCAGACGTTTTGATCTGCACCCCCGGCCGCCTGCTGGACCATTGCGAACGTGGCAAGCTTTTGATGACGGGCGTCGAAATCCTCGTGATCGACGAAGCCGACCGCATGCTTGATATGGGCTTCATTCCCGATATCGAGCGCATCGCGAAGATGATTCCTTTTACACGCCAGACGCTGTTCTTCTCGGCCACCATGCCAACGGAAATTCAGAAGCTGGCTGACCGCTTCCTGCAGAACCCGGTTCGCATCGAGGTTGCCAAGCCATCCTCGACGGCAAAGACCGTGACGCAGCGCATCGTTGCCACGCATGACAAGGATTACGAGAAGCGCGCAATCCTGCGCGATCTCATCAACGCGCAGACTGACCTCAAGAACGCGATCATCTTCTGCAACCGCAAGAAGGATGTCGCAGACCTGTTCCGCTCGCTGGAACGTCACGGCTTCTCGGTCGGCGCTCTGCATGGTGACATGGACCAGAACTCGCGCACAAAGATGCTTGCGGGCTTCAAAGATAACCAGATCACCCTGCTCGTCGCGTCAGACGTTGCGGCTCGCGGCCTTGATATCCCCGATGTCAGCCATGTGTTCAATTTCGACGTTCCGATCCATGCGGAAGACTATGTCCACCGTATTGGCCGCACGGGCCGTGCAGGCCGCTCCGGCGCTGCCTTCACGCTCGTCAACCGTCGCGACACCAAATATCTCGACGCTATCGAAAAGCTCATCAACGAGAAGATCGAATGGCTGAACGGTGACCTGACCGCCCTGCCGGAGCCGATGGAAAGCTTTGCTTCCGAGCGCCCGCGCCGTGGCAAGGAAAAAGACAAGGAACGCGGTCGTGGCCGTGACAGGAACCGTCGTGATGCGGCTCCACAGGCGGAAGCACCACAGCCGGTTGTCGAAGAAAAGATCATTCAGCCAGCCGCTATCGTAGAAATCGCGGCAAATGGAGGCGACAAGTTGAAGGCAGAACGTAAGCAAGAAAGAGCACCTCGCAATTTCGAGCGCAACCACGACGCAACGCCCCCTGCAAATGATGACAACCGTCGTCGCCACTACCGCGACCACGATGATGGCCCGACACCTGTTGGTTTCGGTGATGACATTCCGGCCTTCATGCTGATCGTCGCAACCGCGAAGGCGTGATTGTGAAGCCCGGCATTGACTTTCCGGGCGTTGGCGCTGGCCTTGTCATCAGGCGCGATGACAAGGTGCTGCTCTATAAGCGGGTTAACCCGCCAGAAGCCGGGCACTGGAACATTGTGGGCGGCAAAGTCGACCACATGGAGCATTCCAGAATTGCCGCAATACGCGAAGCCGAAGAAGAAACCGGCCTGAGCGTCGGCGATGTAAGCTTCCTATGCACCAGCGAACAGATCATTGCCGCCGATAGGCAGCACTGGCTTTCGCTCATCTACATGACTGATGACTTCAAGGGTGAACCCTCGCTGACCGAGCCTGATAAACTGTCAGAGTTTGGCTGGTTTGACGTGGACAATCCGCCTCAGCCACTGTCATTTTTTGCAAGGGATGCGTTTCTTCAATTGCGCAATGCCAGAGCGTGAACGGCTTTTTCAAGCCTATATCGCTGAAAATACGCGAAAATTTCTGCCTAACAGTCTTTTTGACGGGCATTTCCTCTTTTGCAAAACGTCTGGTGTCGTTAAACATCGCAGGACAGCAAGAGGAAACCCGCCACGCCATGCACCTAACTCGCCTGCTCGCAATCGCTGCCACTTTCGCCATGGCAGGCACAGCAAGTGCCGCGACCATTGGCGTGGTCGCGCCGCAGAGCGGGCCATATGAGGCGCTTGGCCTGCAAATCCGCCAGGGCGTGAAGATTGCAGCCGCGAAAGCTGGCCTTGATGTCATGGAAATTCACGAGAGCTGCGAAGAAGGAAGCGGCGGCGCTATCGCGGATGGTCTGGTCGCAGCCAAGGTCAGCATCGTCGTCGGCTTCCTGTGCACTGAAACACTGTCGCAGGGACTGCCGACCCTCAAGAACGCAAATATTCCCGCCATAACGCTGTCCAGCCGCGCATCCGGCCTGATGGAAGACACGCTAAAGCGCGGATGGCCACTATTCCGGCTTTCGCCATCCGAGGCCGATGAGGCGGAAGCCGTGAGCGCAGCTATTTTGCGGGACTGGAAGGGCCATTCCTTAGGTCTCATCGATGACGGCACAATCTATAGCCGTGAACTGGTGGACCGCATCAGGGCCAAGCTCGAAGAATCCGGCCTGAAGCCCACCTTTACCGATACAATTCGCCCATCCCAGGAACAGCAGGTCGCACTTGTGAGACGCCTGAGCCGCACGGGCATCACCCACGTCTTTATCGGCGCCGAGCGCAATGATGTGGCCATCATTGCCCGCGATGCTGGAGCTGAAAAGTTCCCGCTGACCATCCTTTCTGGCGATACGATGAGAGCGGCCAACAGCCCTGTGCCGATGCCAACAGGCGTGCTTGCCGTTACCCTGCCCGATTACGCCACGCTACCTTCAGCCGTTGATGCGGTTCAGCAGTTGCGCGCAGCCAATGTCGAGCCGGAAGGCTATGCCCTGCCCGCCTTTGCGGTAACGCAGGTGGCGGCAAAGCTGGTCGAGCTGTCCGAAGCCCAGAGCGAACCGGCATCCGCGCTTGTTATCGGCACACGCTTTGATACGGCCATCGGCCCCGTTATGTTCAACGAAAGCCATGAGCTTCAGGACAACCCCTACCGCCTGCAACAATGGAACGGCTCGGCCTTTGTTTCCGTGGAGCATACCGAGCGCTGAAAACAATTAAGACCCGCGCAATCATTGCTCTTCATCGGCAATGATAAAGGCGCGAAAAACCTTGCTTGAGGAGCTAAGCAGATGTCCCTTCCCGTGCGGATCGCCCCGTCCATCCTTGCGTCCAACTTTGCAAAGCTTGGACAGGAAGTTGCCGATGTAACGGCTGCCGGTGCCGACTGGATTCACCTTGACATCATGGACGGCCACTTCGTGCCGAATATTTCCTTCGGGCCAGATGTGATCAAGGCGCTTCGCCCCCACAGCCAGGCGTTCTTCGATTGCCATCTGATGATTGCGCCCGCCGATCCTTACCTCGAAGCCTTTGCCAAGGCCGGTTGCGATGGCATCACCGTGCATGCCGAAGCGGGTGCGCACCTGCATCGCTCATTGCAAACCATTCGTTCACTCGGCAAGAAGGTTGGCGTCACGCTCAACCCGGCAACACCGCTCAGCGTTCTGGAGAATGTGCTTGATGATGTCGACCTCATCCTCATCATGAGCGTCAACCCCGGCTTCGGCGGCCAAAAATTCATTCCCGCAATGCTGGACAAGATCCGCGCCGCCAAGTCCCTGATCGGTGATAGGCCGATTGAGCTGGAAGTGGATGGCGGCATTACCATCGATACGGCTGCAAGCGCTGTTGCCGCAGGTGCCAATGTTCTGGTTGCCGGTTCTGCCATTTTCAAGGGCGATGGCGTGGAAGATTACCGCAAGATGGTCAGCGCCGTTCGCGCCGCCGTCGAGCAGGGTCGCGCCTGAACCCAAAAGAGAACAGCGGCCCTTGCCCAGCCGCCGGTGTTTCGCCCTCCCGACGAATGCGTTGAGATTGCGGGAACACTTTGCTAAAGGGGCAGAAATATTCCTTCCTGAGAGAAAGTCATTGCCATGATACCTCGTTATTCAAGACCGGAAATGGTCGCAATCTGGTCGCCGGAAACGAAGTTTCGCATCTGGTTCGAAATCGAGGCGCATGCCTGTGACGCTCTCGCCGACATTGGCGTTATCCCGAAGGAAGCGGCTAAAACGATCTGGGAAAAGGGCGGCGCTGCTCAGTTTGATGTTGCGCGCATCGATGAGATCGAAGCCGTCACGAAGCATGACGTCATCGCCTTCCTCACCCATCTGGCAGAATTTGTCGGCCCAGACAGCCGCTTCATTCACCAGGGCATGACATCGTCAGACGTTCTCGACACCACCCTGAACATTCAGCTGGTCCGCGCTGCCGACCTTCTGCTGGCCGATATGGACCGGGTTCTCGCAGCGCTGAAAACCCGCGCTTTTGAACACAAGGACACCGTCCGCATCGGCCGCAGCCATGGCATCCATGCAGAGCCGACAACGATGGGCCTGACCTTTGCCCGCTTCTACGCCGAGATGGATCGCAACCGCGCCCGTCTGGTCAACGCCCGCGCTGAAATTGCGACCGGCGCTATCTCCGGCGCTGTCGGTACCTTCGCCAACATCGATCCTTCAGTTGAAGAGCATGTCTGCAAGGCGCTCGGCCTTGCACCGGAGCCTGTCTCGACGCAGGTCATCCCACGCGATCGCCACGCCATGTTCTTCGCAACGCTCGGCGTCATCGCGTCTTCCATTGAGAACGTCGCGATTGAGATTCGCCACATGCAGCGGACCGAGGTTCTGGAAGCCGAAGAGTTCTTCTCTCCCGGCCAGAAGGGCTCGTCGGCCATGCCGCACAAGCGCAACCCGGTTCTGACAGAAAACCTTACCGGCCTCGCCCGTCTGGTGCGCATGTCCGTCGTTCCCGCCATGGAAAACGTGGCACTCTGGCACGAACGCGATATCAGCCACTCCTCCGTGGAACGCGCCATTGGCCCAGACACCACAATCACTCTGGATTTCGCGTTGAACCGTCTGGCTGGCGTTGTGGAGAAGCTGGTGATCTACCCGGACAACATGTTGAAGAACATGAATAAGTTCCGCGGCCTCGTCCACTCCCAGCGCGTTCTGCTGGCGCTGACGCAAGCTGGCGTCTCGCGTGAGGATTCCTACCGTCTGGTCCAGCGTAACGCCATGCGCGTCTGGGAAGAAGGCAAGGACTTCCTGGAAGAGCTTCTGGCCGACGAAGAAGTCCGCGCCGCTCTGCCGGAAGAAAAAATCCGCGAGAAGTTCGATCTTGGCTACCACACCAAGCACGTCGACACGATTTTCTCCCGCGTCTTCGGCTGATCGGCCGATCACGCTGACGAACAATCAAATCAGCCGGCGCAGGATACCGCACCGGCTGATTGCGTTCAGCGTGCTATTATTCGCACGCAAAACGGCTTTCATCATCTCCAGCCGCACGGGTAAAGCGGGTGACCTTTGGATAGGGGCAGTACAGAAAACGCTTTCCCTTGAGACCCACCGCTTCCTTGTTGCCGGGGGTTATCCCGGCGGCAACCGCGTCTGGCATCTTGCCATGCTCCACCCAGGCAACCAGTTCCGAGAAGAAATCGAAATCGTCAAATGACGGCCCGCCTGCGCCATGCGGCATACCTGGAACCCTGTAAAACTTCACGAAATCTGCCGCTGCGCCACCATTGTTTTCATCCAGCTTGCGATACCAGTTGACGGTATCGACGACGGAAAAAACCGGATCGGCATTGCCGTGAAAGACAATCATCTTGTGGCCAGCCGCACGGAACGCCTTGAGTGTGGGATTATCGGTTTCTGGAGGGATCATAACTTCAGCCGCCGACTCGCTAAAAGTCGCATTGGTCGCAAAGATCTTTGGTGCGTCGCGGTCGAAATCGAAGCCGAGGAGAAAGGCCTGCAAATCCTCCGGCGTGCCGACCACAGCCGTTGGTGGCGTGGTGAAGACCTGCGCCAGCGAGGCCGCTCCCATTGCTGCGATAATCGGCTTTCGGCCCCACGCATCCACGCTGCTTTCCAGCTTCCAGGTCCGCCAATTGCCGGATGCCATGCCCGGGTCCCAAACCCATTCGCTGTAGAGCTGCTTCCCCTTGCTGTCCGTGGGTCCCTCTAAGCTTTTGTCCAGCGCAGTGATCTGCGCAGCCGTCAGGCAGTTTTTGGCGCTCTCGGTGGCGCATTCCAGCGCCTGTGACTTGAAGGCCGTCTGGCATGCTGCCGAATCTGCGACGACGCCATCCTCAACGCCATCCAGCGCATCGCAAGCGGCAAGAATACCATTCGCCAGCAACGTCATGTCATCGCGTGAGAAAGACTTTGAGATATCGGCATTAACCGCCGTCCACGCCTTGATGTCATGCGCGTGCTGAATGGCAGCCTTGGGCAGGTTAAATCCAGGATAGCCCGAAAGTATTCCATCGAATGTTTCAGGCATTCGCGTCGCCGCCATCAGACCGTGTCGACCGCCATTGGAACTGCCTATCCCATAGGTATATTCAGCCGGCTTGCCGTATCTGGTCTCAACGATTTGTTCGGCAATCGGGTGGAGCGTCACGACGGCGGAATAGCCATAATCCCGTCGCGCTTGCGGATCAAAGCCAAAAGCTGCACCGCCCGCCATCCCTTTTTCCGGGTTGGCCTTGCCATCATGACCGGCATCGCTGGAGACCACCGCGTAGCCACGCGAAAGCGCCGTATCTTTCTTGTTGCCGCCGAGAAGTGGACCGAGCGCTGGGACCACCACACCATCATTTCCGCCGTTGAATTGATGGACGAAGCGACCGTTCCACGCGTCGGGCAGACGCAATTCGAAGCGAATGGCATAATCCATTCCATCTATGCCCTTGTGCGCTCCGGCCGTTCCGCGCACCAGGCAATGGGCCACCGGTATGTCGTCACTGGCGGGCGTCGCAACCGCCTCCGTCAACGTCACGCCCTCGGGTTCGCGATCGTTATCTACCAGCTCGGCGCAGGTTACCGCTGCCAGCCCAAGGCTTGGGGCCGCCATAACGGCAAGCGCCGCCACTCCTGAAAATAAGGCTTTTCTCAAAGGCTCCTCCCAAAGCACCGTTATGGCGAGACGCCTCCGCGTCCGCCTTCACGGGAACGTAACACCAGACTGCACGGCAAAATAGCAAGTGTGTTGAATTAATTTTACGGCCCTTTACTGCACCTCTCTTGACGGCGGGCGGTGGCGCTAGCAGATAAGAGGCATGAAAGCATCTGAAGCAGATATCCTCATCGTTCCCGGCTACACCAACTCTGGCCCAGAACACTGGCAAAGCCGCTGGCAGGAAAAGCTGTCCACCGCCCGCCGTGTCGAGCAGGCGGAGTGGACAAAGCCGGTCCGTGAAGACTGGGTCGCAAAACTCATCGAAGAGGTGAATGCCTGCACGCGGCCCGTGGTGCTGGTTGCCCATTCGCTGGGCGTGCCAACAGTCATGCACGCTCTGCCCCAGATTGCCGGAAAGATTGCGGGCGCCATGCTTGTGGCCCCACCAGATGTGGCAAACCCGGATATTCGCCCCAAGCATCTGATGACATTCGGTCCCTACCCGCGCGACCCCTTGCCCTTCCCCGCCATTACCATCGCCAGCCAGAACGATCCTTTCGGCACCTATGAGCATGCGGGCGAGATTTCGAATGCCTGGGGCTCAACGCTTATTGATGCGGGCATGTCTGGCCATATCAATGCAGAATCAGGTCATGGCCCATGGCCGGAAGGCACAATGGTATTTGCCCAGTTCATCAGCAAGCTGAAGCCACCGGCCAGCTTTAATCTTTGATTTGACTGGATATATCAGCGAATTCAAGACTAATAGAACCCACATTAAATATTCGCCAATGCGCTATCAACCAGCGCCTAAGTCTGCGACAATAACCTGCAATCGATGCGACCCTAATTTCAGGGCGTTTACAGTGGGAACGGTGGCAGGGGCGCTTGAAACAAGATCTTTTACTGAAAGAAATTCTTGACGCATTGCCTGTTCCCGTTATCCAGCTTTTGCCTGACGGGAACATTGCTTATCTGCCGCCAAATTTCTCCTGCGCTTGTGCAAACCCGGCTCACCTTCTGGATTTCATCCATAGGGATGACCACGCTGCCGCGACTGAAGCACTGGCCGATGTTTCAAATAACGGACCTGCAACGTTAGAGGTGCGGCTTAACGACGAGCCTAACAGACAGCGCTTCGCGCTTTTGTCGCTTTCCCGCATGCAGGCGAGCGGGGGGGAGATCATTCTCGCTCAGTTCACCGACATCACAGCGCAAAGCCTGCGCGAGCGCGACATTTCGATGCGCGAAAGCCGCTGGAACAGTGCGCTGGTGGGCTCTCTATCTGGCGTATGGGACCAGAACTTCGCGACCGGCGAGATGTATGGTTCTGAAACCTGGCGCGCCATGCGTGGCATGGAACCGGATGATCCTATTGAAGCCAATTTCGAAGAGTGGCTCACCCTTGTACACCCTGATGACCGCGCTCACACCGTACACTGCATCGAAAAGCAGACGGAAGGCGATCCGGCCTATGCCGCTTTTCAGTATCGCGAGCGACACAAGGATGGCCACTGGATCTGGATAGAGTGTCGCGGGGCATGTATCGAGCGCGACGAAGACGGAAAGGCTGTGCGCATCGTCGGCACAGATACCGATGTCACCGAGCGAAAGGCATCCGAAAGCGAGATGGAGCGGATGTCGCGGCACCTTAAACTCGCGCTGGAGGCATCGCAGGTCGGCGTTTTCGAAGTGGATTTCGAGACCGGCGTGACGACATGGGACGACCGTTTGTACGAGATTTTCGGCATCGACAAAAGCCTGCCCATCATTGTCAACGGTCTTTGGGAAAGCCGCGTTCACCCTGATGATCTCAGCCGTGTCCTGGTCAACGTCTCTGACAATGTGGAGAAGCTTCAACCCTTCAAGGAAGAATACCGCGTCATCCTGCAGGACGGTTCTCTGCGTTACATCCGCGCGCGCTCCCTGCCCTTCATCGATGTTGACGGCAAACGAAAGATGATCGGCGTCAACTGGGATGTCACGGCAGATATTGCGCTTCGCAACGAGCTTGAACGCGCCAAAACGCAGACGGAAACGCGCAACCACGAACTCGAACTCGCTCGAATTAACATTGAGCACAACGCGCTGCATGATTATCTGACCGACCTGCCGAACCGCCGGTATCTGGACGAAGTCCTGACACGGCAAAATCTTTTTACGGGCCAAACAGACCCCGGCCTTGCCATCCTTCACATCGATCTGGATCGCTTCAAACAGATCAACGATACACTCGGACATCGCACCGGCGACGTCATGCTGAAATATGTCGCCAACCTTTTGCGCAAGGCCAGCAAGAAGAGCGAGTTCGTGGCGCGCATCGGTGGCGATGAGTTCGTGTTCCTCTCGCCCTTCAACGGTGACACACGCAGAATCGAGTCGATGGCCAAGCGGTTGATCAAGCAGTTGAAGCAACCCATTCTGCATGAGGGCCATGAGTGTCGCATCGGTGCCAGCATCGGCATCGCCTGTGGTATCGGCGCGGATATGGACTACAAGCAGCTGCTTCTGAACGCCGATATCGCGCTCTACAATGCCAAGAAGCGAGGCCGCAATCGCTTCGAATTTTTCTCATCGGATACGCAGGACTGGCTGATCAACACAAAGCGCGTTTCGGATGAAATTCTGACCGCGCTGGAGCGAGATGAGTTCATTCCCTATTACCAGTTTCAGTTCGACGCACAGACCCTTGATATCACCGGCGTCGAAACGCTGGCGCGCTGGAACCACTCGGCTGAAGGCATCCTGACCCCCGACCGCTTTCTCGCCATCGCGGAAGATCTCGATGCCGTGTCCGCAATCGATAGCATCATCCTAAAAAAGGCCCTGGTGGATTTCAGCAAATGGAAGGCGGCGGGCCTTTCCATTCCCAAACTCTCTGTCAACGTGTCCGCCAGGCGGCTCCATGATCCGGCGCTGAGCCAGGCGCTCGATGGTCTCAAGATTGAAGCGGGTACTCTAGCATTCGAACTTTTGGAATCCATTTTCCTAGACGATAGCGACGATATCACCATCCACAATCTCAAGAAGCTGCGGGAGCTGGGCATCGATATCGAAATCGATGATTTCGGCACGGGCCATGCCTCCATCATCAGCTTGCTGAAAGTCAGCCCGCACACGCTGAAAATCGACCGTGAGCTGGTTCGGCTTATTCCACAATCCAACGAACAGCGGAAATTGCTGGGCTCCATCATAGATATCGGCCGGTCGCTGGGCATCAGAGTTGTGGCTGAGGGCGTGGAAAGCGCCGAGCATATTCATATTCTGAAAGATATGGGTTGCGATGCCTTGCAGGGCTTCGCCCTGTGCCGGCCATTGCCTGCGGAGGCCGTGGCCGATTTCGTGGCGGCGCAGGCGTGGAGAACAGTTCCCTTCCAGACGCAGCGATCAACAAGGACTAGCCCCGGCATCGCCCCGTTAAAATAAGCTGAGCCCACAGCAGGGCGGATAAACCTTCGCTACCGCATGTCTGATTATGCTACGCTTCAACCACAATTTCATCGGCGTTTTGGCCCATAGTGTTTTTCCCTCAGCAAGGCTTTGATTTTCTGGTAAATAAAGCTGTTGAAAAGGCTTCATCAGTCGACCACCACCTCGCACAAGCAGCACTCAAGGGCCACAATCGAAGCGAACGCGGCCCCAGCCTCATTGTGGAATGGCTTCTTTTCCTTTATGGGACCGCTTCAATAGACGAAACAAACGCCACCCATCCGGCGTCAACCAAGAGATTTGTTAATATGAACCGTCGCCGCCGTATTTACGAAGGCAAGGCCAAGATCCTTTATGAAGGTCCAGAGCCAGGAACTCTCATCCAGTTCTTCAAGGACGACGCAACCGCCTTCAACAAGAAAAAGCACGCAGTCATCGACGGCAAGGGTGTTCTGAACAATCGTATTTCAGAGTATCTTTTCACACATCTCAACAAAATCGGCATTCCCACCCACTTCATCCGCCGCCTCAACATGCGCGAGCAGTTGATCAAGGAGGTGGAGATGATCCCGCTTGAGATCGTCGTGCGCAATGTCGCCGCTGGCTCGCTTTCCAAAAGGCTCGGCATCGATGAGGGCGTGGTTCTGCCGCGTTCCATCATCGAGTTCTATTACAAGTCCGATGCGCTTGAAGATCCTATGGTTTCTGAAGAGCATATTACTGCATTCGGCTGGGCTAACCCGGCAGAACTTGATGATATCATGGCGCTTGCCATCCGCGTGAATGACTTCCTGTCCGGCCTGTTCCTCGGTGTCGGCATTCAGCTGGTTGATTTCAAGATCGAATGCGGTCGCCTCTACGAAGGCGATATGATGCGCATCATCCTGGCCGATGAGATTTCTCCCGATAGCTGCCGCTTGTGGGATATCGAGACGCAAGAAAAGATGGACAAGGACCGCTTTCGCCGCGATATGGGTGGGCTTCTGGAAGCCTATTCGGAAGTGGCGCGCCGTCTGGGAATTATCAACGAAAACGAACCGCTCCGTGGTACCGGCCCGGTTCTGGTCAAGTGAATTCAGGAGAGCATAAGGTGATCAAGGCACGGGTGACTATTACGCTCAAGAACGGCGTTCTCGATCCGCAGGGTAAGGCAATCGAAGGCGCTCTCGGCAGCCTCGGTTTCGAAGGTGTTGGCCAGGTTCGTCAGGGCAAGGTCTTCGATCTGGAACTGGCGACCACCGACAAGGCGAAAGCTGAAGCCGACCTGAAGGCGATGTGCGAAAAGCTCCTCGCCAACACGGTGATCGAAAACTACTCTATCGCTATTCTCTGACGCTCAGGAGCCGACCCATGAAATCCGCAGTCGTCCAGCTTCCGGGCCTCAATCGCGACCGTGACATGATCGCGGCCTTGACTCGGATTTCCGGCAAGGCACCTGTCACCATCTGGCAGACGGAAACAGATATTCCCGACGTCGATCTGATCGTCATTCCCGGCGGATTTTCCTATGGCGACTATCTGCGCTGCGGAGCGATCGCCGCGCGCATGCCCGTCATGCAGGCTATCCGTGAAAAGGCCGAACAGGGCGTCAAGGTTCTCGGCGTCTGCAATGGCTTTCAGATTTTGGTCGAGGCAGGCATGCTTCCGGGCGCGCTCATGCGCAACGCATCGCTGAAATTCGTCTGCCGCGAAGTGAAGTTGGAAGTCGTCAACAACGACACCGAATTCACGCGCACCTACGACAAGGGCCAGATCATCCGCTCGCCCGTTGCCCACCACGATGGCAATTACTTCGTGGAGCCGGAAGAGCTGAAGTCCCTCGAGGACAAGGGTCAGGTCGTGTTCCGCTATGCGGAAGGCACCAATCCGAATGGCTCGCTCAACGACATCGCCGGCATTATCAATGCCAAGGGCAATGTTCTGGGCATGATGCCTCACCCGGAAAACCTCATCGAAGCCGCCCATGGCGGCAATGATGGGCGCGGTATCTTTGCCTCAGCCCTCGGCGTCATCGCAGCTTAAAAATTAACAAAGCCGGGTTACACCGGCTTTGTTGTATTTCACGTATATGGAATTAAAGCGATGAACCGCCTTCCCCACGCACTGAATATTGTAGGCCTCGGCCTTGCTGCGCTTTCTCTGGCCGCTTGCCAGTCAGAAAGGGCACCTGTGGCCTCATCCTCCGCATCACGTGCAGCATTGCCGGTCATGGAACGCGTGGCACTGGGCGCAAACGCCTGCTGGTTCAAATCAGGCGACCCGGCTTTCAAGCAGTATCGCCTTGCACCGGAACTCAATTCCTTCTCCGGTCGCCCGCGCATTCTGCTCGTGCCGCGCAACAGCCCGGAATCACGCCCTATGCTCGTCGTGCAGGCGGAAGGCAATCCAGCAAAGGTTGACGCCTTCGGCCCCGCCATGAACGAACCACATGCCGCACGCATCACCACAGACGTGAAGCGTTGGGTCAATGGCGGTAAAGGCTGCTCTTAAAGCAGAAAACCCGCCAGCGCCTGATAGAAAGGCACATGGCGGGCATTTGCTGACAAGGCAATCTGGCGAGAAATCAAGCCACCATGCGCGCTCTGCCGCGTGCTGCGACACCGCCCGCAGATTGTGATGTTCCGAGGCTGAACTGAGCAACGAGATCACGAAGCTTTTCGACCTCCTGCGACAATGCGGCAGAAGCTGCGGTTGATTCTTCAACCATTGCCGCATTCTGCTGTGTGGACTGGTCCATGGAGTTGATGGCTGTGTTGACTTCCGAAAGCCCGACAGACTGTTCCTTCGAAGAAGTCGCGATCGCATTCATGTGCTGATTGATGCCAGCAACGCGGTCGGCGATTTCGTTCAATGCGACCCCTGTCTCACGCACCAGTTCAACGCCGCTTCCAACTTCCGCCGTGGACGTCTGAATGAGAGCCTTGATCTCCTTGGCCGCATTGGCGGAGCGCTGTGCCAGTTCTCGGACTTCCTGCGCAACAACGGCAAAGCCTTTGCCCGCTTCGCCAGCGCGCGCCGCTTCCACACCCGCATTGAGGGCCAGGAGGTTGGTCTGGAAGGCAATTTCATCGATGACGCTGATGATGTTGGAAATCTGCTGCGAGGAATTCTCGATCCTCTGCATCGCCTCTTCGGCCTGGTTTACAACCTTGGAGGACTTGGCGGCACTGTCTGTCGCAGATGTGGCCGCCCGCTGTGCTTCTATTGTTCGCTGGCTTGAATTGGTGACATTGACGGTTATTTCATCCAGTGCAGCGGCGGTCTGCTCGAGCGAAGCAGCTTGCTGTTCGGTGCGGCGCGACAGGTCATTTGCACCAGAGGCAATCTCCTGGGTTCCATTGCCAATCGTTGATATGCTTTCCGCAATAGAACGCAATGTATCACCGAGTTGCTTGACGGACAGGTTGAAGTCTTGACGCAACGCCTCGAACTCCGGCGAGAAAGCTTCGTTCAGCTGGAAGGAAAGATCGCCGGAGGCCAGCCGTTTCAAGCCTCCCGCCAGTCCTGATGTCGCCACACGCAGCCTTTCAGCCGCAACGGCTTCCGCCCTTTCTTGAGCTTCCAAACGGTCTGTTTCTGCCTGACGGCGTAGTCCCTCGGCTTCTGACTCCATACGCGTTTTGGCAATGGCAGCTTCACGGAACACTTCCACTGCTGCGGCCATCGAACCAATCTCATCCTTGCGACCGACCCCGGCGCTGATGACATCGGTGCGGCCCTGCGCGAGTTCAGACATGGATTTAGACAGCGCAAGGATAGGTGCGCTGATCGTTCGCCGAGATATATAGAAAATAATGCCTGAGAAAACGACCGTCAAAACGATGAGCGCCTCTAGGATGCTATTGATATAGACGCTGGTATCACCACTCTCTGCGCTGATACTGTCCGCAACTTTTTCAATACTGTCGCCCGCAACTTCCATGGCCGTTTCCAGCTCCGAAAATTGCTTCATGAAATCAGGCAGCCCTTGCATGGCAGCGTTGGTGTCGCTTTCAGCCAAGGCAACAAGCTTGGTCGCACTGTCAATATAAGCGCGCAGAGGAGGCTCAACGCTTTTCACGACTTTTTGTGTTTCGGGGTCTGTTGCCAGAGCCTCGTTTGCCGCAATCATTTCTCGGAAAGAAGCTACGTGTTCTGCGAGGTCCTGCTTCACATCCTTCAGTGCAATTCCGGCGGATGGGTTGGAGGTCAGCAGCGAAGCGAAGACATCAGACCGAAGCGCATCATGCATCATGTCTGCCTGCATGTGGTTGCGAAGCACCTCCGCTGAGGTTGCGATGCGATTGGCATTACCGGTTAGTTCGGAGGCGGACCAAAGTCCTATCCCGGCCGCACTTCCCGCTAAGGCAAGAATACCCAGACTAGCAACAATAATTTTCTGCTGAATTGACGACATCACAATATCCCCTAGCAACGTCGTGATAATATCGCCTATTATTATTAAGTTTTGATAAATTAGATTGCACGCTTCTTGTCTGCACCGATCCAAAGTTGAATTGAAAAATCATCATATGCTAAATCAGCTTAAAGAGACCTATTTGGCCATGAGAAGAAAGACGCCCTCCGGGCCTCCTCTAATGCCTCATGGCGCGTGAGACCGATGTCTACCAATTGCTCCTCGGACAATTCGCGAAGGGCCAGTCTTCCCGCACGCTTGGCTCTGCTAAGCGCAATCTTCTCAAACAACTGCGCAAAGAAACCCCTTGCAACGGACGCAGGCTTAGGGTCAACCATATCGCCGCTATCCCGAAAGATCCGCTCGCGCTGGTACCCGTCAGGATAAATTGTATCTATTGTCTGATTGTATTGGTCCATCTTGAGCATATTGTACCTACCGTTCAAAAATTGTCTGCGTTTGCATTCCTGAACAGAGATACAATTGACATGAATACAGATACAATGCATATATTGTCACCATGACAAATTGGACACCCGACCTTACAAGCGGCACAGGCCCCATCTACATCAGGCTTGCTGATCACATCGAAGCCGCCATCGCGGATGGCACCCTGCCCGCTGGCACGAAACTGCCGCCGCAGCGAAACCTCGCCTTCGATCTTGGGGTGACAATCGGCACCATCAGCCGTGCCTATGCGCTCATTCATGAGCGCGGCCTTGTCAGCGGCGAAGTCGGCCGTGGAACATATGTCAATGCCAGCCTGACACCGAGCCCGGCAGCAGCACATGAACGCGCAGTGGCATCCTTTGGTGGCACGAGGCCCGCTTCGGAAACTCCCAACAAGTTCCGCCTGAACACCACGGCCGCCCCGGATGTTGGCCAAAGTGTTCTTGTCGAAAAACACATTTCAGAGATTGCCAGAGACTGCTCCTTCGAGATCACAGACTATGCAAGGGCATTTCCGCAAGAATGGGCACAGGCTGGTGTCCGCTGGCTTTCGCAGGGAGACTGGACACCTTCGCTGGACAGCATAGTACCCACGCTTGGCGCGCATGCAGCCATCATGAGTGTCATCACCGCCATGACCTCGCCGGGCGACCGGATCGTGTTTGAAACCGCCACCTATTCGCAGATTGCCCGGGCGGCAATTCTTGCCGGTCGGCGCGCAGCGGTGGTGGAATGCGATGAGGAAGGAATCATCCCTGAGGATCTGGAGCGCGTCTGCGCGCAACAGCATCCGAAAATGATTTTCCTGATGCCCACGGGCCAGAACCCGACCTGCGCTACCCTCCCCGAGGATCGCCGTCGCGCCATTTCCGATACCGCCCGCAGGTACAATGTCTGGATCATCGAGGACAATCTGTATGGCGCAACGGTTGCCAGCCAGCCGCCAATGATTGCCGAATTCGCCCCGGACCTGACCTTCGTCATCGGCGGCCTGTCGAAATCGGTCGCCGCTGGTGTTCGCGGTGGCTGGGTGGCATGCCCGCCAAACTTCTCGTCGCGCATTCGCATTTCCCACGCCATGATGACCGGTGGCCTGCCCTTTCTGTTGGCTGAACTCTGCGCCCGCATGGTCAACAGCGGCGATGCGCATGACATCAGGAGAGACTGCACAGCAGAAATCAATGCCCGCGTAGCGATTGCCCGCCATTCCTTTGCAGATTTCGAGTTCAACTCGATGCCGGATATTCCCTTCCTCTGGCTCAAAGTGCCGGAGCCATGGCTTTCCGGCACTTTCCGCAGCGCCGCCATGAAGGAAGGCATTTTGATTGATGATGAGGATGAGTTCAAAGCCGGACGCTCGGAAAAAGTCTTTCACCGCGTCCGCATCAGCTTCTCGGCACCGAAAACCCGCAACGAGCTGACCGAAGCCTTCGGCATCCTGCGGCAACTGCTAGACAATGGCTCTGCGGGTTACGAGGGTGTGGCCTGAGAGCGGAGACCTGCGAAAAACTGGGGTGAAGGCGGTTTTTGCGGGGGCTTCAGAACATTTTCCTGTCGCGCCTTGCTGTCTCTTGCGGTAAAGAACCGGAAACTCCCGTACCGGCTCGAACCCCGTGAGACCTATGACACTTCCAAATCATATCAAGATCACCCCGGAACTCATTGCATCCCATGGGCTCAAGCCCGATGAATACCAGCGCATTCTGGACCTGATCGGACGCGAGCCAAGCTTTACCGAGCTTGGTATTTTCTCCGCCATGTGGAACGAGCACTGCTCATACAAATCCTCCAAGAAGTGGCTGAAAACCCTGCCGACCACCGGCCCACGCGTTGTTCAGGGCCCCGGCGAAAATGCCGGCGTGGTCGATATTGATGATGGTGACGTCGTCGTCTTCAAGATGGAAAGCCACAACCACCCATCCTATATCGAACCCTATCAGGGCGCGGCAACCGGCGTCGGCGGCATTCTGCGCGATGTCTTCACCATGGGCGCGCGCCCCATTGCCGCGATGAACGCTCTGCGCTTCGGCTCCCCCGATCACCCGAAAACCCGCCACCTCGTTGCAGGTGTTGTGGCCGGTGTTGGCGGCTACGGCAATTCCTTCGGCGTTCCCACAGTTGGTGGCGAAGTCGAATTCGATGCCCGTTACAACGGCAACATCCTCGTCAATGCCTTTGCGGCTGGTCTTGCCAAGTCTGATGGTATCTTCCTGTCGGAAGCCAAGGGCGTTGGCCTGCCGGTTGTTTATCTCGGCGCAAAGACGGGCCGCGATGGCGTTGGTGGTGCGACCATGGCATCTGCCGAATTTGACGAATCCATCGAGGAAAAGCGCCCAACCGTTCAGGTTGGAGATCCCTTCACTGAAAAGTGCCTGCTGGAAGCCTGCCTTGAGCTGATGAAGACGGGTGCCGTTATTGCCATTCAGGATATGGGTGCCGCTGGCCTCACCTGCTCTGCCGTTGAAATGGGTGCCAAGGGTGACCTCGGCATCGAACTCAACCTTGATCAGGTGCCGGTGCGTGAAGAACGCATGACCGCCTATGAAATGATGCTGTCTGAAAGCCAGGAGCGTATGCTCATGGTTCTGGAACCATCCAAGGAAGATGTCGCCAAGGCGATCTTTGTCAAATGGGGTCTGGACTTCGCCATCGTCGGCAAGACAACGGATGATTTGCGCTTCCGCGTTCTGCACAATGGCGAGGAAGTCGCCAATCTGCCGATCAAGGAACTGGGCGATGAAGCGCCTGAATATGATCGCCCATGGACACCGGCCAAGGTGCCTGCACCGCTGGCTGAGAACGATGTTCCAGACTCCGATATTGCTGACGCTCTGCTCAAGCTCGTCGGCTCTGCGAACAACTCGTCGCGCCGCTGGGTCTATGAACAGTACGACACGCTGATTCAGGGTAACTCCCTGCAATTGCCGGGCGGCGATGCCGGTGTCGTGCGCGTCGAAGGCCACGACAAAAAGGCACTCGCCTTCTCGTCAGACGTCACACCGCGTTATGTGGAAGCTGATGCCTTCGAGGGCGGCAAGCAGGCCGTTGCCGAATGCTGGCGCAACATCACGGCAACCGGCGCATTGCCGCTGGCTGCCACCGATAACCTCAATTTCGGCAACCCGGAAAAGCCCGAGATCATGAGCCAGCTGGTTCATGCCATCAAGGGCATTGGCGAAGCCTGCATCGCGCTGGAATTCCCGATCGTTTCCGGCAATGTGTCGCTCTATAACGAGACCAACGGCCAGGCCATTCTGCCCACCCCAACCATCGGTGGCGTTGGCTTGATGGCGGATTGGGGCAAGATGGCCCGCATCCGTTTCGCAGCCAGCGATGAAGTCATCCTCCTGGCAGGTGCACCTGAAGGGCTCGGTTCCCACATCGCGCAGTCCGTCTATATGCGCGATATCCATAACCGCATCGATGGCCCTGCCCCGCATGTGGATCTTGCCCATGAAAAGAAGACCGGCGATTTTGTTCGTGCGATCATCACGGATGGCCTGACAAGTGCAGTTCACGATTGCTCATCTGGCGGCCTGGCACTTGCCGTGGCTGAAATGGCGATGGCGTCTGACATCGGCGCGACGGTCGATGCAGTCGAAGGTCACCACCCGGTGCGCACATTCTACGGTGAAGACCAGGGTCGTTACGTGTTCACAGTCGCCCAAGCGAACCTTGAAACCGTCTCCGCTCGTGCGGCGGCTGAAGGCGTTTCGCTTGCCGTTATCGGCAAGACAGGCGGCTCAACTGTTAAGCTGGGTAACGCCCGCGCAGTAGCGATTAATGAATTGCGTTCGGCCCATGAATCATGGTTCCCTCAGTTCATGGATGGCGAGTTTCTCGCCGCTGCAGAATAATCTAGGAGAGATAGCATGCCCATGAAGCCCGGCGACATAGAGGACATGATCAAGGCCGGAATTCCCGGAGCAAAAGTCACCATTCGTGATCTCGCCGGTGACGGCGATCACTATGCGGCAGAAGTCGTGGCGGAAGCCTTCAAGGGCAAAACGCGCGTGCAGCAGCACCAGATGGTTTATGACGCGTTGAAAGGCAATATGGGCGGCGTGTTGCATGCCTTGGCACTGCAAACGTCCGCTCCAGAATAACGAAATCTGTGTTTTAAGATCTGGGCCTGCGCGAAAACCTCGCGCGGGCCTTTTACATTTTGGGAGGCTGCTCAGAGCGCAGATTGGCAAAGGATGCCGCAGGCATCGGCCCCGCCGTCAGCAACGCGAAATCAAAGCCAGAACGACGGTCGGAACCCAGCACATATTGGCGATGCATGCGCAGGAAATTGCGCTTGTTTTTCTTGTATCGCTCGGCAGACATGGAATGCTTGAAGCGGATCGGCACGATCTTCGGCTGGGAGGCATCACCATGGCCTGCGAGCTTGGCTGTGTGACACTTGTAGAGGTGGATAGGGTCCGTCAGGCACTGAATATCAAACCAGGTCACATGCTCTTGCCGCGCCATCACGCCAATGCTCTGGCGCAGCCTCGATGCACTTCTGAGCAGCGCGCACTGAAGCGCCGCTCCGCCCAATGTGACGAACGAAACAGCCCGCCCGTTGAACGCATCCGGCTTCAGCTCCAGCACACGGCCCGCCACCGCCAGCGCAAGGCTTGCACCCATGCTGTGGGACACGAACAGCACCTCGTCAGACCGCTGCTCAAGCGCGGCGATCACGGCATGCGCCTTGGCGTCGATCCAGCCACGCGCCATGGGCTCGTCACGGCCAACAGCCAGCGCAAAGCGCCAGTCGGCAAAGAGATGAAGTGTGTGAAACCGATCCGAAAATGGCATCACACCTTTCACGAAGAAGAAATAGCTGAGCGGAATGGTGATGAGGCAGAGGAAAACCGAAATGCCCAGCAGCAATGGCAAGGCTGCGATCAACCCGGCGGCGATAAGGCCTGATGCAATGAACAAAAACGGAAACAGAAAAAACAGCCCGAACCGCCACGCATGGCGGAAATAGGCGAGTGCTCCCCCCTCACCGATAATGCCGGCGCCTGCCTTGAAACCGAGCGCGATCTGCTTCCAGATGGACACGGCACGCAGCTGTGAAATCAGGTCATTATGGTCATGGATGAGGATGGTAGACTGCATGGCATGGCCATTGTGAAGGGCAGCCACATCCATACGGCTACCCACCGGCGTCTCCTCGATTCTGCCCACCTGATAGTCAACGCCGAAAGTCTTGCCCGATTGCGCAGCGCTGCGCTCATAACGACGCTGATGCGCCTGCGCATCCAGCGGATCAAAGCCGGGAAAATAAAAAACCAGTCGCGACGAAACCTTCGTCATCTGTAGCAATCCTAAAAAACGGCAACCCAAAAGGATTGCTTGATACGGGTGGGCGCACCTATATTGAAAATAATAACTTTTTACAGGCGGCACCAAAAAAAGAGGCCCAATTGTCAAAAATCGTCGATCAGCTGATCAGCGGCGTCATCAAGGGCGCGGTGGCGGAAATCCTCAAGAAATCCGGCAACCGGCAGACGAGACGCACAAAGCGCCGCGCAAAGGCCAGCACCTCAATTGCGGGCGGCATCGTCGGCAGCATCCTCAAAGCCGCGCTGGGTGAGAAAACCACCCGAAAGCCGAAGACACGTATCGCCAAAAAGCAGGTCAGCAAACGCCGCACCGCAGCAGCCAGAAGCCGCCAGCGTTAGGTGCTTTGCACCTGCTGCCGCTTATGTTCCACATGAGCAAAAGCGCGGTACCGATTGATAAAAAAGAAAAAACCCGCCGAAGCGGGTTTCTTTGGTGCGGTCGAGAAGACTCGAACTTCCACGGGTTGCCCCACAGCGACCTCAACGCTGCGCGTCTACCAATTCCGCCACGACCGCATCGTGGTAGATGTCAACTTGCGCCGACGAAGGTGCATGTACCAAAAGCATTTTGGGTGCACAAGAGCGTCATGACAGTTTTTTGAAATTAAAAATCGCGGGCGTCGTCACTATATGAAAGAAGCCCGCAAATGCAGGGCTTGCAGCTCGGAAATCATTCTGCGAGAAGGCTGTGGAAAGGATTTTTTATGCTGACACGTACCGATATCAAGGCGGATATGTTCGCAATTTCCGGCTCAGCGCCCGTTCGCTGGCGAATCTCCGACGGATTTGTCCCCTATCAGGTGGCCATTGATGAGATGGAGCGCGAGGTGGCGGCGATTGCAGCTGGAGAAGCGGACGAGTTGATCTGGCTTCTGGAGCATCCTCCGCTCTATACCGCAGGCACTAGCGCCGATTCCGCCGATCTGATCGAGCCGGATCGTTTCCCGGTCTTTGCGACGGGTCGCGGCGGCGAATACACCTATCATGGCCCCGGCCAGCGCGTGGTCTATGTCATGCTGGATCTCAAGCGCCGGAGACAGGATGTGCGCGCCTATGTGGCCGCACTTGAAGATGTCATCATCCGCACACTGGATAAGATGAATGTGCGGGGCGAGCGCCGCGAAGACCGCGTTGGCGTCTGGGTGCAGCGTCCGGAGAAGCCGCTTCTGCCCGATGGAAGCGTGAGCGAAGACAAAATCGCCGCCCTTGGCATTCGCCTGCGCAAATGGGTGAGCTTCCACGGCCTCTCCATCAATGTCGATCCGGATCTAGGACATTTCAGCGGAATCGTACCCTGCGGAATTTCTCAATATGGCGTCACCAGTCTTGTCGATCTCGGATTGCTGGTTATGATGGGTGATGTCGATGTCATGCTGCGCCAGTCCTTCGAAGAGGTCTTCGGCGCAACCGCAAACGAAGTGGCTCATCAGACACTTTAATGTCGAGCCGCAACCTTCTGTATCGATCAACGTTTCTCAATTGCGCAAAGCTGGATCATCATCCCGCTCTCGCTTTCATCGAAAAATTGAAAAAGGATCCATTTCATGTTCACAACATCTGCCTATGCCTGCGATGATGGCTCCTCCCCGCTGAAACTCGCCACGATCAAGCGCCGTGATCCTGGCCCGCGCGATGTGGAAATCGAAATCGAATTCTGTGGCGTCTGCCATTCGGATATCCACACCGCACGCGCAGAATGGGCAGGCTCGCTCTTCCCATGCGTGCCCGGCCACGAAATCGTCGGACGTGTTGGCCGCGTCGGCTCTGACGTCACCAAGTTCAAAACAGGCGACCGCGTCGGCGTTGGCTGCATTGTCGATAGCTGCCGCGATTGCGCAAGCTGCGCGGAAGGCCTCGAGCAATATTGCGAAAACGGCATGACGGGCACTTACAACTCGCAAGACAAGGCCATGGGCGGCGAAGCACACACACTTGGCGGCTACTCCTCCCACGTCGTCGTGGATGACCGCTACGTGTTGAATATCCCCGAAGGTCTCGACGCAGCAGCAGCAGCCCCGCTGCTATGCGCCGGTATCACCACCTATTCTCCTCTTCGCCACTGGAATGCCGGTCCCGGCACCCGCGTCGGCGTTGTTGGCCTTGGTGGCCTCGGTCATATGGCCGTCAAGATTGCCAGCGCCATGGGCGCAAAGGTGGTCATGATCACCACCTCTCCCGGCAAGGCAGATGATGCCAAGAAGCTTGGCGCACATGAAGTGATCGTGTCCAAGGACGCCGAGCAGATGAAGCAGGCAACATCTAGCCTCGACCTCATCATCGATGCCGTTGCCGCAGACCACAATATCGACTCGTACCTTGCTCTGCTGAAGCGCGATGGTGCGTTGGTGCAGGTCGGCGCGCCTGAAAAGCCGCTGTCGGTCCATGCCTTCAGCCTCATCCCGGGCCGCAAGACCTTCGCTGGCTCGATGATCGGTGGCATCGCCGAAACTCAGGAAATGCTCGATTTCTGCGCTGAAAAGGGCATCGCCGCCGAAATTGAAATGATCAACATGGATCAGATCAACGAAGCCTATGAGCGCATGATCAAGAGCGACGTGCGCTACCGTTTCGTCATCGACATGCAGAGCATGCCAAAGCAGGCCGCATAAGCAAGACTGCAAACAGCCAAAAAACGAAAACCCGCCGAGAATATCGGCGGGTTTTTTCATGGCTATATATAAGGAGATAACAGCGCAAAGCGTCTGGCTGGCTAACGCCCGCCACCTCTGCTTAGGTCATCGTGATTAAGATAGAAGCCGGTCATCCGTAAAGCTGCTCTCAGGAACCTTGCCGCTGGCAAGTGCCATGATGGCAAGCACCGCATGCTGACGATCCCAGCCCGCACCCTCAGCCTTTTCCAGGAGACCATTGATTGATGGCTCGAGAGCAAATTGGCATTCAGCCTGATAATCCATCGTATCAACCGAAAGCGAAGGAGAATTGATCATAGCGCGCATTAAAGCACTCCATTTTACGTAACGCCCGTGACATCAAGGTCACGACATACGTGCATTCACACACTCAGAACGCTGGACATCTCGAGAGACGACCAGCGAAACAAGTAAAACGAATCCCCCAGCGGTCCGCAGAGTCTGTCATATGACTGACACTGTCAAGTTATAAGCGCGATTGAAACTGTGGATATAGCCGTCCACGCTGCCCTGCCGTTTCGGGTTACATTTTGGAGAGCACACTATAATCGCCCCTCCCGGTCGCGCCGCGGCTTACGCCTCCAGATCAGCATAGCCATCAGAACCAGAGCGAAAAGGATGAACCACATCAGGGGAAATGCCATGAAAAGTGCTGCATAGCCGCAATTTTCTTCAAAGCACGCGCCCAATCCTCCAGCGTCTTCAAACATCGTGACCGAGAAGGCAGCGGCCATGCCACTGCCGACGACACCTGCCACCAGAATCATAATGTTCGTAAAAACTCTCATTGCCGCTATTATGCGGCCAAATGAGACCGCTTTGCGGAACGCACCAGGAAAAACTAGGAGTTTTAGAAATTGCTTTGAAACGTGTTGCACACACGCCAACGTACAAGAAAATCAATGCCTTAAAACGTTGAGAAAGAATGGTGGGTGATGTAGGGCTCGAACCTACGACCCGCTGATTAAGAGTCAGCTGCTCTACCAACTGAGCTAATCACCCGCCGCATCCGCCATTGTCTGGCGGTGTGAGTGGCCGTATAAAGAGGATATTTCGGCTTGTCCAGCGTGGAAATGACATTTTTGCGAAATTAATCTCGGAAAAACATCGACCACGCTGGAAAACCCCGCATTGCCGGGCTTTTTGCCCTGCAACATTTTTTCTGGGTTAGCGACGAAACGCTCTGGCAACGGCAATCAGAATACACGCACCAATGAAGCCTGCGATCAGGTAACCGATCCAGCCGGTCAGAACGATCCCAAAGACGGCAAGAAGTGTGTTGGCGATGATCGCGCCGACGATGCCCAATATGATGTTCATGAAAACACCCATATTGCTCTTCATGAACTGTTCAGCGAGCCAACCAGCTATTCCACCAATGATGATTGCAGCGATCCAACCAATTCCAGCACTTTCCATGATGTTCTCCTTGCTCAAGCACGATATGTGATCGGCAAGGTAATGGTTGAGACTGGAAAGAAGTTCCGCGCTAATTCTGCGGTAGGTTCTTGATACACCAAATATGCCGACTATTTTGACCGCATGATTTGGCCGACTTTAAAAGGGCACTCTTGATGATGTTTTCGATAAGGCTGGAACGGTGGTTTCCGGCGCTGATGTTGCTGATAGCCACTTTGATAGTGGCATCGTCCGCCGCTTTCGCGCAGGCGCCAACTCAAACAGCCCCAGTGGAACCGCTCCCTATTGTTGAGCAGTCAAAGACCGACCTCGACAAGTCGAGAGCGACCATGGCCCAGATCAACCAGCAGATCGAGGAAGCACGCTCCGAGGACCCGCGTCTGGTGGATCTCAAAAGCAAAGCGGATGATCTGGCCGGCACTGCAGCCAGCACGGTTGCCAGCCTGCGCAGCAGGCTCGATGAGATCAATGCGCGCATCAGTTCGCTGGGCGAACCGCCGAAGGACGGTCAGCCACCGGAAGCAAGCGTGGTGACGGATGAGCGAACCCGGCTTAACTCGGAAAAATCCCAGATCAACGCTGTTCTGGGTGAGGCCGAAGCGGTTGCGGGCCATGCCACTCAACTCGCCAATAATATCACCTCGCTTCGCCGCTCCCTTTTCGCCGCCACCCTGTTCAAGCGCACTGAAATTTCGCCCTCTGTCCTCAGTGAGGCTGGCCAGGAATTTCTCGGCGAGATTTCAGCCGTGAGCAGCTCGCTCTCGGGCTGGGCAATTTTCGTTTGGAATTACAAGCGCGTATCCATGATCGGTGCGGTATCGCTGTCTGCGCTGGCAGCGCTGCTGTTTCTGGTTGGTGGATACCGCCTGCTGGGCCACAGAATGGAGCGCCGCGCCTTTTCGGGCGAGCCATCCTATCTGCGCCGCCTGTCGGTCGCCTTCTGGTCAACGATGATCCAGTCATCCTCCGTGTTCCTACTGATGGTCACCTCTGCCTTCCTGCTGGATAATTTCGGAGTTCTGAGGCCCGACATTGCACCCATCGTTTTCGTGGCGATGACGGTGCTTGCCTTCTGCTATTTCGTGTCTCGACTGACATATGCGATTTTTGCGCCCAACCATCCCGAATGGCGCTTGCTGCATGTGTCCAATCGCGGCGCACGCACACTCTCTGCGGCCGTACTTTTCATGTCGCTCGTCAATGGTCTCGATTATCTTTTCGGCACCATCAGCGAGACGCTGAACTCACCTTTGATACTGACTGTCGCAAAAAGCTTTGTCGCCTCCATCATCATCGGCTCCATTCTTCTGGCCATGTCGTTCCTCAAGCCCATGATCGGCAAGGATGAGGACGCAGAAACCGGTCGCCAGCGCCTTCCCCGCTGGCTTTCAATCCTGCTTGCCATAGGCGGCCTTTTGCTGATCGGCGCGTGCCTGACAGGCTATGTCGGCCTCGCACGCTTCCTCGCCACCCAGATCGTCGCAACCGGCGCCGTTCTCGCAACGGTTTATATCGGCATCCTCTCAGGCAAAGCCATTGCCAAACAAGGTGCCTTTGCCGAAACGCTTGTCGGCCGCTATCTCGGTAAACGGTTCAAATTGGGTCCCGTGGCGCTGGATCAGGCGGGCCTTGGCGCTGGGCTCGGCATTTACGGCATTGCGCTTGCTTTCGGCATTCCCCTCATTCTGTTTTCATGGGGCTTCCAACCAGGCGATATCGAAAATTGGGCTTACCGTCTGCTGACGGGGTTCAGCATCGGCAACACGTCTATCTCCTTGATCAGCATCTTCAGCGGCATTCTGGTCTTTGCAGTTGGCTATGCCGTAACACGGTGGTTCCAGCGTTGGCTGGATCGCAACGTGATGGCTCGAGGACAGGTGGACGCTGGCGTCCGCAACTCGGTTGGCACCGGTATTGGCTATCTCGGAATAGTCTTCGCCGCCATATTCGGCATTTCGTCTGCGGGCCTTGACCTATCCAGCCTGGCGCTCGTTGCCTCGGCACTGTCCGTCGGTATCGGTTTTGGCTTGCAGAACATCGTCTCGAACTTCGTGTCGGGCCTCATTCTGCTCGTGGAGCGGCCTTTCAAGGTGGGCGACTGGGTTGTTACCGGCGCTGTGGAAGGCACCGTCAAGCGCCTGTCGGTTCGCGCTACCGAGATCGAAACCTTCAGGGGCCAGTCGATCATCGTGCCGAATTCGGAATTCATCAATTCTTCGGTCGGAAACTGGACCCACAGAAACCGCATCCAGCGCGCCGAAATCCCTGTCTCTGTGGCCTATGAAACAGACCCGCAGCAGGTGATGGATATCCTCCTGGAACTGGTGAAGAAACAGACGCCGGTATTGCGCAATCCTGAACCGCATGTGGAGTTTCTGAGGTTTGGCGATTTCTCGCTTGATTTCGAGTTGCGCTTCCACCTGTCCGACCTCAATCACGGCCTGACGGTGAAGAACAATTTGCGCATGGAAATCCTCAAGCGTTTCCGCCAGGAAGGAATTACCATTCCCATGCCGCAGCGCAATTTGAACATTCACGTCGAGGGTGAGACAAATCCGCAAATGCTCGCCGCACTGCTGTCCGAAGAGGGGGACAAGGCTGTCGCATCTCACACCGCAGCCGCTGTTGCACCTAAACAAGACATGCCAAAAGCCCCGAATGAAAGCGATGCCGACGCGGCGAAAGAGCCCAAGGTCGAAGCCCCGAAAAGCCCTGCTCGCAACAGAGCAGGCTGACGCCTTCAACGCTTGAAAATCGTCAAAAGGCTCGCCGTCGCGGCGAGCCTTTTGCATGTCGTATTCAGGCGTTTGGGCGACGGTGCGACATTGCATAGTCTGGCCCATATTGGTTTGAAAAAGCCCACGTATAAGTGGGCCATTACGCCTCAAGGGGAACTAGCATCATGAAGACACATGCGCGGGCGGTGGTAATCGGTGGCGGCGTTGTCGGTGTGTCGACGCTCTATCATCTGGCCAAGAAGGGCTGGGGTGATTCTGTGCTGATCGAGCGCAAGGAGCTCACATCGGGCTCCACTTGGCACGCAGCCGGTCTGCTGCCGCTGTTCAACATGAGCTATTCCGTTGGGCAGATCCACAAATATTCGGTCAAGTTCTATGAGGAGCTTCAGGAAGAAACCGGCATGAATGTCGGCTTTTCCAAAGTGTCCAACATCCGCCTCGCCCGCACCAAGGACCGCTGGGACGAGTACATGTACTACGCGGGCATTGCCGAAACCATCGGCGTCAACGTCAAGATGCTGACGCCTGAAGAGGTCAAGGAAATCTGGCCACTCTGCGAAACGGATGGTCTTCTGGGCGCCATCCAGCATCCTGACGATGGTTACATTCAGCCCGCAGACCTGACACAGGCTCTAGCCAAGGGCGCACGCGACAAAGGTGCAACCATCTATCGCAACACAACCGTCACCGCGCTGGAACAGCTTGAGAACGGTCACTGGAAGGTGACAACGGACAAGGGCGAAATCATCGCCGAGCACGTCATCTCCTGCACTGGCAACTTTGCGCGCAAGACAGGCGAGATGGTCGGCATCAACATCCCAGTCATCCCGGTTGAGCACCAGTACATCGTCACAGAACCGCACCCCGCCATTCTAGAGCGCCGCAAGCAGGGCCTGCCGGAACTGGGTGTGCTGCGCGAATCCGATAGCGCCTGGTATATGCGCGAAGAAGCCGGCGGCCTCATTCTCGGCCCCTATGAGGTCGGTGCGCCCGTCTGTTATGTCGATGGCCCCTCGGACCAGAGCGAATATGAGCTTTTCCAGGAAGAGCTCGACCGCCTCATGCCCCACATCGAAGCCGCCATTGCCCGCGTTCCGGCGTTTGGCGAAGTGGGAATCAAGAAAGTCTACAATGGCGCCATCGCCTACACGCCCGATGGCAACCCCATCGTCGGCCCTGCCCCGGGCCTGAAGAATTTCTGGCTGAACGAAGGTCACTCCTTCGGTATCACCGCTGCTGGTGGCGCAGGCTGGCAATTGGCGGAATGGATTGTGGACGGTGAACCGACCCTCGACCTCATGGGCGTCGATCCGCGCCGTTTCGGACCTTATGCAACAGAAGGCTACCTCATCGCGAAAAACGAGGAAGCCTACGCCAACGTCTTCACCATGCACTATCCCGATGAGGAGCGCGCCGCCGCCCGTCCGCTGAAAACGACACCGATCTATGATCGCCTGAAGAAGCTTGGCGGCGTCTTTGGCTGCGTCTACGGCTGGGAGCGCGCCAACTGGTTCGCGCCGGATGGTTACGCCTTGAAGCCGGAAGAGCTTGGCGTCGGCGCCGATGTTCTGACCAACCACAACCACGCGCCAGCCACGGAAGATGGCCGCATCGTAGAGAAATGGTCCTTCCGCCGCTCCAACTATTTCGAGCATGTCGGCAACGAAGTGAAAAACGTCAACGAAAATGTCGGCGTTCTGGATATGTCGGCCTTCGCCAAGATGGAGGTTTCCGGCCCCGGAGCGCGGCAGTGGCTCGAATCCATTCTCGCCAATGCCATCCCGAAGAAGCGCGGTCGCATCGCGCTGACGCACCTTCTCACCAAGGATGGCGGCGTGAAGGCGGAGTTTACTGTCTACGAATGGGCGCCCGGCCGGTTCTATCTCGTATCTGCCGGCGGCCTGGAGACGCATGACCACGATGTTCTCCGACGCCTTGCGCCAACAGATGGTTCTGTGATCTTGCAGCCCATTACGCAGAAATATGGTGTTCTGGCCCTGGCCGGTCCCAAGTCACGCGCGCTGCTGAAAAAGCTCACGCGCACCAGCCTCGACAACAAGGACTTCCCATGGCTCACCGCCAAGGAAATCTCCGTCGGCGTTGCAACCGCCCACGCACTGCGCGTCAACTTCGTCGGCGAACTCGGCTGGGAACTTCACCACCCGATCGAGATGCAGGCATATATTTTCGACCGCCTGATGGAAGCCGGCGCTGAATTCGGCATCAAACCCTTCGGAATCCGCGCCATGGTCTCCATGTCGCTGGAAAAATCCTACCGTAATATGGGCCGCGAACTCTCCGTCGAATACAATGCCTATACGTCCGGCCTCGACCGTTTCATCAAGCCGGAGAAGCAGTTCATCGGCCGTGATGCAGTGGTTGCGGGCAAGGAAAAGGGTTTGGGTTGGATCTTCTCCACGCTCGTCGTCACCGGCAATACCACGGTGGATGCACGCGGGTCTGAAGCCATCTACAATGCGGCTGGCGATGTCGTCGGACGCGCCACATCGGGCGGCTTCGGCTGGCGTATCGGCAAATCGCTGGCGCTTGCCATGCTGTCACCTGCCGAAGCGCAGATCGGATCAAAGCTGAAGATCAAGATTCTCGGCGATCTCTATGATGCGGAAGTGGTGGGCGAAAGCCCGTTCGACCCTGACAACGCCGTCTTGAGGGCCTGATAAGGCCGCCATCACGCTTTGAAAACCTCACCCCGGCCTCGTGCCGGGGTTAGTCTGCTGGGTCACGTGAGGCTCAAGCAAAAGCATTGCCGGCATCGCTGCGCGCATGCTGGTCCATATCGTCAATGAAGAATTTGGTCCTGAGCGAGCTCAGCAGGTCAATCAGCGTTTCCAGATGAGATATTCTGCGCCAGCGAGATCGCTATGCGCCGGTCATCTTCCGCTGCAACAGAAAATGCCTGTTCCTGCAGGTTCTGGATCCATTTGCAATTGATCGACGAACACTTGTCCAGCGCAGCCGTCATGAAAGCCAGTCCTCGCACGGTCTGACCTTCCTGAAACAGGAGGTTTCCAAAAATGGACATGGCTCCAGCGTGGCCATGCTTGCGCGCCTGATTCAGCCACTTCTTGGCCTGCTGCGCATCGGCACGTCCGCCCTCGCCCGCCAGAATCATCTGAGCAAGCTCAAACTGAGCTTCGGCAACACCGAACGTGGAAGCAACCTGGAAGTAGAGCTGGCGCGCCTGCGAAAGATCACTCTTCACAGGGCTGCCGGGAATACCGTGGCGGTAATAATCTGCGAGAGACAGCAACGCGTTGACGAAAAACCCGGTGTCTTCAGAGCCCGGCTCCACGCCCTGGCTCGCAATCTCGCTGTAAATCTTGAAAGCCTCAAAGTCATTCTTCGCAACACCATCGCCATAGGCGTACATGTTGGCCAGTGCCCAGCGCGAGCCCGTATGACCCTTTTCCGCCGCGTAGCGATATGCTTCGACTGCGTCGTCTTTTTTGCCGCTTTTGTAAGACTTGAAGCCGAATTTGAACAGGTCAAAAGGACCTGATTCCTTGGTAACGCCCGAATTGATATCAAAAGCTGCAGCAGGCATTGCCAGCGCTGCAAGCAACAAACCCGCCCATAGCGGCTTCAAAACATTGATGTCACATTTCAGCATTTAAACGGACTTCTCTCACTCTTCCCGGGGTATAGCGAATACTCACGCAATACTGCAAAGACAATTCACACCAGGCTGCGATTTTCGAACACACTGCGTCTTTCCAGCCGCACTTTTTAAGGTGCTGCCGGTCTGCTTCTGCGTCTGTAGGTCGGTCTGTGCACGAAATGAGATATACGCGCCGTTTCCGGCAATATAACGGCGTTTGATCGCCGCAATCATGGTCTCCAGCAAGGCCACGAATTCAATTCGTGCGTTTACTTGCTTAGACACTGAATCCACTTTCATTTTCACATTAACCACTTCAGCAGAGCCTGTTTAAAAGCCCGCATATTCTTCCGTTTCCCGCGTCCCTGAAGACAAGCAAGCAACTTGTTTGTGGCGGGAAATGGACAAATAGGACGGCTTTCTGACGCAACGTGAAGGTTGCAGAAATATGTTGCTAAATCGTCACAATATTGCAGCCAAGCAACAAAAAACCCGGCCTCGAAAGACCGGGTGATTTTGACTGAGTTGGTGAAATTAGAACTTCACCTTCAAGGATGTCGAGACAGCCGTAACGATGTCGTTTCCAAAATCATAAGCAACATCGTCACCGTATGTAAATCCACCTCGAGACACGGCTCCGGAACTACCGCTTGTCAGCAGACCAACCGCACCGGCCAGACGCAGCTCCACATTTTCCGTCATGGCATAAGATAGACCGGCACCAACGGTCCAAGTGTCAGTCTGCGTTCCAACGCCTGTGCTCGTGCCACGATCCCACGTCAAGCTGAGCGCGCCCGAAAGCTTATCGTTAAACTTGTGGCCCACACCACCCGAGACAGTCCATCCATCACGGTACAGAAGATCTAGTGACGTCACACCACCTGGCTGGCAGGGTAGCCCGGAGGAGGCAACCGGGCAGAAGCCGATGGATTGTATGAGGCTCCAATTCGTCCATTTGACAGACCCGAAAGCAAGCCAGTCCGGCGCAATACCGCTTTGTACCTTAAGTTCCAACGAGTCTGGCGCCTCTGCTGAGCCTACGATGCCAAATCGACGACCAGCCCATGGACTACCACCAAAATTAAGAGGGATTTGAGTGAGATCCAAGGTGCCGGAAAGATTGTCATATTTGACCCTGCTATTGTAAACGAGGCTTGCCCTCAATGCATATTCAGGGATTTCGTATGCGACGCCTGCTCTCCAGCCCAGCGCCTCATCGCTCATATCGAGACGGCCGACGCCCGCGCCTGGAATAGGAAGGACCAATCTTGTTTTGGAACCCTCGATCTCCTGGTAAAAGCCGCCGCCAATCATGCGGAATTGGCCCGGCCCCATGTCAAACTTGTAAGAGCACGTCAGTCCGTAATTATCTGTCCGAACTTTCGTTTCAATATTGCTCTGGCGGCCAGCCCAACCCGCACCCGGCTGCAGATGTGCGCCGAACGGCTGAGAATAGTCCACAAGGCAGTCAATCGCGTCATAACCGCCCTTGATACCAACATATGGAATGGCATAATTCTCGCTGTCATCCGCATAGGTGGTGCCACCGACCGTACCATCCAATGGATCTGTATCGCGAGCATTTTTGATTTTCCTCTGCGGCATCACGTAGGTCACGCCGGAGGAAAATGTGAACGGCGAAGCGTCAAAAAGCTGGTCGATATTGTAACCACCTCTGTCCAACCCGCCAGCAAATGCAGGTGACATCGATGTCAAGCCGACGGCAAAGCTCAAAGCACCACTCAGAATGATATGTTGTTTTGCCATGTCTCTCCCCAATCAAGGCAATGCGATGGAAAGACCGTGCAATGCTTTGATACAAAAGACAATCTGCCGCATAGCAGCCATGCGTTTTTGCAGTGCAAAAATAATTTACGTAAAATGCTGAACAACTCGACCTCAGACGAAAATCCCGTAAATTTATTCTCCCAGGTAGCTATATTAGCCGAATATATTAGAACAATATGCTTTACATCAGCTGAACTGTGACCGTGCGACAACATCTGGGGTTTTCGCGTCTAAAGCCGTATTTCCGCGACATTCGCCTTAGGGTGGCAGTCACAGACAGCATAGTCACATCACCAACATACGGAAAATTGTTTGGCGACATTCAGCTCTCGTGGTACTGCAACGGCACATTCGCCTCCTGAAAATGGCAGGCTATCCATCAAACAAACATATCTGCCACAACGCACGTCGTGCTGCATGGCGGTGCGGGTGCGTTATGCAAGACAAGACCTATTCCCCCATTCACGTCATCGGTGGCGGCCTTGCAGGTTCTGAAGCCGCTTGGCAGATCGCACAGTCCGGTGTGCCTGTCATCATGCATGAAATGCGCGGCGTGCGTAGCACGGATGCCCATAAGGGCACAGCACTTGCTGAACTGGTCTGCTCCAATTCATTCCGCTCCGATGACGCGACGGCCAACGCTGTCGGCGTTATCCATGCTGAAATGCGGCTTGCGGGCTCGCTCATCATGGCCTGCGCCGATGAGCATAAAGTGCCAGCCGGTAGCGCCCTTGCGGTGGACCGCGATGGCTTTGCCGACGCCGTCACGGCGAAACTCGAAGCCCATCCGCTTATCACCATCATCCGCGAGGAAATCTCCGGCCTGCCACCGCAGGAATGGGACAACACCATCATCGCCACCGGCCCGCTCACATCACCTGCCCTCGCCGCCTCCATTCAAGCGGAAACGGGTGAGGATGCGCTTGCCTTCTTCGATGCCATCGCCCCCATCATTCACCGCGATAGCATCAATATGGATATCTGCTGGTACCAGTCGCGTTACGATAAGGTCGGACCCGGTGGCAATGGCAAAGACTACATCAACTGCCCGCTGGACGAACAACAATACCATGCCTTCATAGACGCCCTCATCGCGGGGGATACAGTTGGTTTCAAGGAGTGGGAAGGCACGCCCTATTTCGACGGCTGCCTGCCCATCGAGATCATGGCTGAACGCGGGCGCGAGACGCTGCGCCACGGTCCGATGAAGCCCATGGGCCTCACCAATTCGCACAACCCAACCGTCAAGGCCTACGCCGTCGTCCAACTGCGTCAGGATAATGCACTCGGCACGCTCTATAATATGGTGGGCTTCCAGACGAAGCTGAAATACGGCACGCAGGCCGATATATTCCGCATGATCCCCGGGCTGGAAAACGCGGAGTTTGCGCGCCTCGGTGGGCTGCACCGCAACACCTATATCGATTCGCCGCGCCTGCTGGATCCGTCGCTACGGCTGAAGTCGCGCCCATCTGTGCGGTTTGCAGGCCAGATCACCGGCTGCGAGGGTTATGTCGAAAGTGCATCGATTGGCTTGCTGACCGGCCGTTTTGCCAGCGCAGAGCGCAAGGGAGAGGCTGTCAGCCTTCCTCCGGCCACCACGGCTCTTGGCTCCCTGCTCAGCCACATCACCGGTGGACATCTGTCGAGCGATGAGGAGCCTGGCAAGCGTTCCTTCCAGCCGATGAATATCAACTTCGGGCTTTTCCCTGAACTTGAGCCAGGTTCGATCGTCAAGCCGGAAGGCGTCAAACGCTTCCGTGGCAAGGACAAGACCATCATGAAGCGTCATTTGATGGCCAAGCGCGCCCTCACAGATTGCGCCTCATGGCTGGGCGTGCCTGCCCCCATCTTCGCAGAGCCGGAAACGGCCTCTGCTCAGGTGGAAACAGGCGGCGACACCTTGGTATCGGATGCTTCGGCGGCCTGATCCGCCGCAGGTTCCGGCTCGGTGGCCGGGACCGCTTCCAGCATGCTTCCCAGCAGCCATAGGGAGACTTCCGCGGCCTCCTTCACCGTCTTGAAACGGTAGGCGCCGCTATATTTCGGCTTGTCCAGAAACGACACGACAAACCCGTCGCCGGTTTCCAGATGCTCGACCTGAATGCATTCGGGATCGAGCAACATGCAGACATGGTGTTTGCCCATGTTGCGCATGAAGCCAGCCTTGTTGTCGTGAAGGCGCACGAAAACTGCATTACCATCAGCGGTCATATGCAGGCTGCGGATGGCTTCGTTCGGAAAGGCGCGAGCAAAATCGAGAATGGCCTGACCCGGATCGTGCAAGTCATCCTCGTCCGGGTTACGCTTCAGGCGCAAGAAATAAAGGCCTAACATGGCCAAAGGAAAGAGGACGATCAGGATTGTAGGGCTCATCGATGTCTCTCCATACGGCTGCTCTCGTCGTCCCGGCTCAGGCGCTTTTCGCAATATCATCACATAGTGGTCAAGCCTTGCGCGAATATGGACTGGGCGGACCTATGATCAGAAGCGACGGGTGAAAGACGCCTTTGCAAGCTGCCACTGGCGGCGAAACTGCGATGACAGGATATCCTGCGTCAAGAGCGCCGCGCCGGCCCTGCGCGCCCTGACGATAACACCGCCTGACAGTGCAACGGGAATAAAGGCTGGAAAAACCGCCTTAGGAATGGGCGCAAGCCGCGCCTTCTCCAGATGCCCCTGTGCGTGAACGCAGAAGATCTCGATGGCAGCACCGATCCGCGCCTTGTCCTGACCTTCCAGAAACGTCTCGCGGTCCAGACCGGCAGCAGATAGCATATCAAGGGGTACTAACACCTGCCCCCTGCTGGCGTGCAGCGGCATCAGCAACAGCATGCCCGCCATTGCCTGCGCCACACCTGCGTGGCCTGCGGCCTCTGCATTGCTAGCAGCGTCTTCTGGCGAAAGCACGATGCTGGCAAGCTGGATCAGGGCAGATGCCGTTTCCCCGGCATAGCCTTCCAGTGCGTTTCGATCGGTGAAAGGATCGTCATAAAGATCGAAAATCCGGGCTTCGATCATGTTGATCAGCGTCTGCCGCGGAAGCTTGTGCGTCTCGATGGCATCCAGAAGTGCGGCAGCCACCGGATTGGCAAGGCTCTCGCCATGGGGCTTGCCCTCGAGCAGATCGCGCCACCATTGCATGCGCACCTCGCCGGGAAGCGGGTCGCGCACGAGGTCGCGAATGCGGGCAATTTCAGCGTTGAAGGCATAGAGAGCGCAGAGTGCTGCGCGCTTATCCTGAGGTGACAAAAGGCATGCCAGATACCGATCACGATCGGTATCGCGCAACATGCTCATGCACGCGTCCGTATCTATCATGCGCTCAGCCATTGTATAAAGCTCTTTCAGCCCTCGACGGCGATCAGCGCAGCCGCGACGGCACGCGATTCCGAAAGCATGATGTTGTAAGTCCTGACCGCAGCCCCGGTGCTCATCGGGTCGACAGAGATGCCAGCATCCTTCAAGGCTGCCCGCAACTCTTTGGGTATCATCCGCATCGTATCCCCCATACCGACGAGCAAAAACTCTATCTCGCTGGCCTGGGCAATGATCTGAGAAAAATGCTCGATGCTGAGCTGGCTCGGCTCATTGACAGCCCATCCATGAATTCCGGACGGAATGCAAAGAAGTGATCCGCGATGCGACATATCGGCGAAACGAAATCCGCCATTGCCGTAGGCGTCTATGGGTGCCCGGCCGGGAAAATGGGCCGGGCGTATTTCGATACCAGCGGCCATCAGACGGCAGGCTTGCCGCCAATGGCATTGGCTTCGGCCTTCGCATCTTCAGGGTCGTTACCACCTGGACGCAGCTTGAAGGCAATGAGAACCGGCGCGGCGATATAGACCGACGAGAAGACGCCGATACCAACACCGAAGAGCATCGCGAAGGTGAAGGATCTGATGACTTCGCCACCGAACAGGTAGAGCGACAGCAGCGCCAGCATGACGGTCAGACCCGTCAGGATCGTGCGCGACAATGTCTGGTTCAGCGAAACGTCGATGATCATCGAGAGCGGCATCTTCTTGTAGCGCCGCAGGTTTTCGCGAATACGGTCATAGATGACGACCGTATCGTTGAGCGAGTAACCGATGATCGTCAGAATGGCGGCGATACTGGTCAGGTTGAACTCGATGCCGAGGAACACGAACAGACCGATGGTGAAGACCACGTCATGCACCATCGAGATGATGGCGCCGAGCGCGAACTGCCATTCGAAGCGCACCCAGATATAGGCCATGATAGCGACCATGGCGAGCGCAATACCGATGGTGGAGGTGAGCGTCAGATCGCCGGAAACGGCAGGACCAACCACTTCAACGCGGCGGAATTCGTATTTGTCCTCAAGCTCGCCACGCACCAGCGTAATCGCAGACTGCTCAGCATTCTCGCCGCCTTCCTGCGCCTGAATGCGGATCAACACATCCTGTGGTGTTCCAAAGCCCTGCGCCTGAACTTCGCCCAGGTTCAACTGGCTGAGACGATCACGGATATCAGCGATATCGGCATCACCCTGCTTGGCCTTGACCTCGACAACGGAGCCGCCCTGGAAATCGATGCCCAGGTTGAGACCCTTGGTTGCGAAACCACCGACGCAGGCCAGCATGAGCACGCCGCTCAGGATGAAGACGTAGCGGCGGTAACGCATGAAAGGTATGTCTTTGCCATCGAAAATCGCTGTGCGAATTCCCTTCGGCAGGACCTTCGGACGGCTACGACGAACCCACACGCCGAACATCCACGCTGTCAGCGTATAGGCGGTAAAGACCGTGGTGACGATACCGACGGCAAGCGTAACGGCAAAGCCCTTGACCGGTCCTGTTCCCATGTAGAACAGAACGCTGGCCACGATCAGCGTCGTGATGTTGGCATCCATGATCGTCGCGAAAGCGCGGGTAAAGCCGCTTTCGAGCGATGAAATCAGCGGCTTGCCGCTTCTCACCTCTTCACGAATACGCTCATAGATCAGAACGTTGGAGTCGACCGCCATACCGATGGTCAGCACGATACCGGCAATACCCGGCAAGGTCAGCGTCGAACCGATGATACTCAACACCGCCAGAAGCATGACAATGTTGACGATGAGGGCGATGTTCGCCAGCAGGCCGAAGAAGCCGTAGAAGATGAACATGAAGATGACGACGGCGGCGGCACCGATGGCGCTGGCCATCAAACCGGCATTGATCGAGTCGCTACCAAGGCTTGGGCCCACGGTGCGTTCTTCAACAACCGTCAGCGTTGCCGGAAGCGCACCGGCACGCAGGAGAACGGCGAGGTCGTTAGCACCCTCAACAGAGAAGTTACCGGAAATCTGGCCCGAACCACCGATGATCGGCTCGCGGATAACGGGTGCGGAAATCACCTGATTGTCGAGAATGATGGCGAATGGCTTGCCGACATTCTGCTGCGTGGCCTGCGCAAAACGCTGTGCACCACGGCTGTCGAAGCGGAACGTTACGACCGGCTCATTGTTCTGCTGGTTAAAGCTGGCCTGCGAATCAACGAGGTTATCGCCGGAAACAAGCGCGCGGCGCTCCACCAGATATGGAACCGGTGGGTCATCCTGCGAATAAAGCACTTCTGATGTTGCTGGCGGGCGGCCATTCATCGCTTCCTGCACCGGCATGGACGTATCGACCATGCGGAAGGACAGTTTCGCGGTCTGGTTCAACAGCGATTTCAAACGCTGTGGATCTTGCAGACCCGGAACCTGAACGATGATGCGGTCGCTGCCCTGACGCTGGATCAGCGGCTCGGTCGTGCCGACTTCGTCCACGCGGCGGCGAACGACTTCGATGGACTGGGAAACCGCAGACGACAGGCGATAAGCGATGCCATCATCCGTCAGATTGAGACGCAGAACGTTGTCGCCCACATCAGTCATCGTCACTTCGGTGATGGATGTGCCAACCAGCGTGCCGGATGAAACCGGCAGTGTCAGGTCACGCAATGCCGTTTTGGCGGCTTCGTACTGGGCAGGATCGGTGATGCGAACCTGCACCTGCTGGCCGTTGCCGGCAAGGCCCGAATAGCGGATATTGGCATCACGCAACTGGGTACGCACATCACCCACGATGGTCTCGAGACGTTCCTTCACAATGTCGGAACGCTCGATCTTGAGCATGATGTGGGAGCCACCCTGAAGGTCGAGACCGAGAGTTACTTTATTATCCTTGTACCAGTTCGGCATGCCCTCCAATTGCTTGTCGGTAAACAGGTTTGGAGAAGCGATAAACACGCTTATAAGCACGACCAGCCAGATGAAGGCTGTTTTCCAGCGGGAAAAATGAAGCATTGAGGTCTCGGTCAAGTTTGGGTGTCAGAACCCAGGTTGCGGATGCCGCAACCTGCTTGTCATTTACTTTGCGTTGGCAGGAGCTTCGGTCTTGACCGGCTCACCCTTGACGCGGACTTCAGCGATGTAGGTGCGCGATGCGCGAACCTTGACGCCTTCGGCAATTTCGACTTCCAGCTCGTTGTCGTCGATAACCTTGGTTACCTTGCCAACAATGCCGCCGCCCAGAACAACCTGGTCACCACGGCGAATAGCCGTCAGTGTTTCCTGACGCTTCTTCAACTGCGCGCGCTGCGGACGGATCAGGAAGAAGTACCAGACCACCATGAGTGGGGCGAACAGGAAAAGCATTTCAAGGCCGGACCCGAATGCAGATGGTGCGCCTGCCGCATCCTGGGCAAAAGCTTGGCTAATGAACATAAAGAACTCCTCAGATTATTCGGGCGCAGTCTCAGCCACTGGCCGGCTTTTCAAGCCGCCGGAATATAGTTGTGATCGCCCGGAATGCAACAGACGCAGGCGATACGCATTACCGTTTCCACGCCTCATAACCTTTCAAGAAGGTAAACACCATGCTACCCCGCAGAAATTCTAGTGTTATGCCGTCCTCATATGGTGGATTGTGCAACAACAATTATTCGGGAGACGTTGAGATGACGCCGGAAGAAACCAACCTCGCCTTGCTGGCGGAAGTCCGTCGCCTGGCTGCTGCGGTTGAGCGTCTGGCAGGCCCGGCGCCAGCGGTCAATGATTGGTCCAGCGCCGATTGCTTCGTCTGGATACCCGCAAACAGCTGGCTTCAGCCGGTTGCACGGCCAAACCGCATCGCACTGCAACTCATTCGCGGCGTGGATCATGTGCGCGATATTCTCCACGAAAACACATTGCGCTTTGCGCAGGGTTTTGCAGCCAACAATGTGCTCCTGTGGGGCGCACGCGGCATGGGCAAATCATCGCTGGTCAAAGCTGTTCACGAAGATGTCAGGGCCGCGGGCGATGTGTCGCTGAAACTCGTGGAAGTCCACCGCGAAGACATCCACACCCTTCCCGCCTTGATGGACATTCTCAAACGCGCAGATCACCGCATCATTCTCTTCTGCGACGACCTTTCCTTCGACCATGATGATACGGCCTATAAATCGCTCAAGGCAGCGCTTGATGGCGGCATTGAAGGCAGGCCGGATAACGTACTGTTTTACGCAACATCCAACCGCCGCCACCTGCTGCCACGCCACATGATGGAGAATGAGCAGTCCACCGCCATCAATCCGTCTGAAGCGGTGGAGGAAAAAGTCTCCCTTTCGGATCGCTTCGGCCTCTGGCTGGGCTTCCACAAATGCAGCCAGGACGATTATCTCGCCATGATCGATGGTTATGCAGACCATTTCGATCTGGGGCTGCCGAAAGACACCCTTCACCACGAAGCGCTGGAATGGGCAACTACGCGCGGTGGCCGCTCTGGCCGCGTCGCCTGGCAATATATTCAGGACGCCGCAGGACGTTTGAGAAAGCCACTCAACAGATGATCTTCCAGCCAAGTGAGACTTGGCATGAACAGTCACTATCGCGTCCCATGTAAAAAGAAAGACCGGCGCGCAACAGCGCCAATCCATCTCAATTAGTATTTCATACAATACTCAGGAACAAAGAGATCACGACATCGTTCTGAGCAGGCGCGAAACCCGCGCTACGTTACCGGAGAGCGAAATGACTGATCAGACCAGATACGCAACAACAACCGCAGGCGTTCACGCCCCTGTATCCCGCGAACCTATTGCCAATGTTTCCTGGGGCAGCATCTTTGCCGGTGTTGCTATTGCCCTTTCACTGCACCTTTTGCTGAACCTTCTGGGTCTGGCCATCGGCGCTGGCGTTATCGACCCAGCGCAAAATGACACGCCGACCGCATCATCGCTCTCCATGGGTTCGGTCATCTGGGTCATCGTCAGCGGCATCATTGCAGCCTTCGTCGGCGCATATGTCGCCAGCCGCCTGTCCGGTCGCGTGGTTCGCTCCACCGGCGCGCTCCACGGCCTCACATCCTGGGCAGTCACAACGCTTGTTGTTTTTTACCTGCTCAGCACATCGGTTGGCGCGCTGGTTGGCGGTGCATTCACCGGCGTCACAAGCGTCTTCTCTGGTGCTGGCTCCACGGTCGCAACAGCGGCAACGGCTGCGGCCCCTGCCCTTGCAAACGCAAATGATCCTGTTTCCAGCATCGAGCAGAGCATTCGCGAAGCAAGCGGCGGCAATGACCCACAGGCCCTGCGCGATGCAGCCGTCAGCGCCATGCGTGCCGCTTTGACTGGTGACCAGTCGCAGGCTGCCGATGCCCGCAACCGTGCAGCCGAAGCGCTTGCCCGTGCGCAAAACATTCCCGTCGAGCAGGCCCGTACGCAGGTCACTGATTACGAAAACCAGTACCGCCAAGCCATGGAACAGGCAAAGAAAACCGCGACTGAAGCCGCACAGGCAACAGCGACAGGCGTTTCTGCCGCATCCTACGTTGCCTTCGGCGCCCTGCTGATTGGCGCAATCGCCGCTCTCTTCGGTGGCAATATCGGCGCTGCTCACACGGAACGCCGCCGCGAAACGGTCATCGCATAAGCGGTGTGACATCAAGGAAAGAGATGCCCGCTTCACAGCGGGCATTTTCTTGAAACACAGATGAGCAATAAAAAATGCCCGCAAACCTGCGGGCATTTCTCATTATGAGCGGATCAATGTCAGAACTTGGGGAATTCCAGCTTGCTGGTGTCATAGCCCAGCTCCCCGGCCTTTTTCACCATGCGCGCCAGAAGCGGCTTCGATGGCACAGTGCGCGAATAGATCCAAAGGTTCTTCATCTTGGGATCGGCACTGATGAACCAGCTGCGATCCGGCGATTGGTAGAGCACCCAGTAATCGAAGGTAATCAACAGCGGATAGCGAACTTTCAGCTTGGCTTTTGTCGTCTTGGAATCCGTCAGCGTGCCCAGTCCCTCGATGGTCTTGAGCTTGCCCTGCGGCGAGCCTTCGCGGCAACCGTCCTGAACCATGACCTGATTGGGCGCAGCACCCTTTTTGTAAATGGTGAAACCGGCTTCGCAGCCATCGGTCAACCACATTGGCGTCCGTCCGATTTCCAGCCATTTACCCTGATAGTGCGACATGTCTACCTGCGCGACTGACGGCTCCGCCTTCGCCTCAGGGACAAGACCTGCGCCAAGACAGGAAAACGCCACGATGGCGCTTAACGAACTCAACAAACGATTCATGGCTGCGATGCTCCAAATTGATGGTCGGGAACAACGCCCCGCCATTGCCCAGGTTGCACGTTCATCTCTCACATTACTGTGCCCATCATTGCCGAAATGTTGCGATGGTTCGTCCGTCAGGATATTCCGCCGGTCCCTTGATTTCCAGCATGTTGCCGAAGGGGTCGTGTATATAGAAGGAGTGGCCCATTCCCCGCGCACCGCCATGCATGGCCTCGCGGTCGATTTTCACACCGTGGTTTTCCAGATGCGTGCGCAGCGCCTTGTGTTCGAATGGCCCCGTGGCAATGCAGATGTGATCGACATTGCGCCCACCTGCGACAGGCGGTGCCGCCTTGTGCCCGCCCGGATGGGTAGTATCCCATAAAACGATGAGTGATGCCCCGCACCAGACCTGCTCCATGCCCAGTGACGGATAGGAATATCCCGGCCTGCACCCCATAACCTCGTGATAGAAGTGCAAGGCCTTGTCCATGTCATCCACCAGCAAAACGACGTGATCTATGCCGACAAGGGAAAATGGTACGCTCACGGACAGCTCCTCCCGATTCTTCACGGAGCAAGCTTCAGCGAATGGGGCAAACAATCAACCCCGAGAGATGATGGAAAAGTTCATCGTCCACAAAACACACGTGTTTCGATGCGTGGTTTAAGCTATATTCAATCATGTGGGGAGGTAAATACACACAAGTGGTACGCCCTAGGGGAGTCGAACCCCTCTTTACAGAATGAAAATCTGTCGTCCTAACCGATAGACGAAGGGCGCGTACACTTGTCGTGTGGCGCCCTTATAGTCAGAGGTTTTCGATATCGCAAGCGAGAAAATGCGTCTTTTGACAAAAAAATGACAGGCCGCGCCAGAAGCCCTGCAAAATAAGGATTTCCTATTCAAAACAGGGGCTTATTTTTTCTGAATGGCGGCATTGATAAGACTGTGAACGACGGATCAGGTGGAAATGGCTGCACGACAGGCACAATGATTGCGCACCACAACACCGATTCAAAGGCCGCTTTGACCCTTGGTCAGACCAAGCGGTTGCGCCATCAGACTATTGGGATCATCTCAACTATTTTGCGCAGAAAGCTGATCCAATCACCGTTCTCTTCGCGTTTTGACACTTTGACTTGTGCAAAGTGCGAGCAAACCGCAAAAACATGATGCAAGCCACGGAATTGCTTCTTTTCGTTGTGTTAGCTTGCGCTGCTATAAAGTGCCCGTCGCCCATAACGAGACAAGGTGAAGAATGCCGACTGAGAAACGACCCTTGATGCCAGCCTTTCGACAATCCCTTATTGCGAAGATTTTCGTCGTTTCGTTTCTGAGCGTTCACGTTCCTCTGATTGCCTTGATCCTCTTTCTCCTGTTCGGACTGGATACGGGCCCTGTGCCGGTTTTCACCCTGATCCTGGTCGCAACCCTTCTGGGCACGGCGTTTTGCCTCTATGCGCTCTGGCGCTTCATTCGTCCGCTGCATCATCTGGCGGGCGCGCTGGAGAGATATCCAGCCGATAAGAGCCTGCTGAAACTGAAATCGGTGGGCAAGGACGAGATTTCCATCGTTACACAAGCCACCCAATCCATGCTGATCCAGGTCGAGGAACTGACCAAACAGCTCAAGCATCAGGCCACAACGGATTTTCTGACCGGGCTTGCAAACCGCCGCTGGCTGACCGAGCAGGTCCCTGCCATCCAGGCCCATGCGGAACGTGCACATGAGCCCATGTCCATCGTTCTGTTCGACCTCGATAATTTTAAGCTCATCAATGATGATTACGGCCATGATGTCGGAGACAAGGTGCTGATGATCGTGGGGGAAATCGTCAAGGATTCGCTGCGGCCCTATGATCTGGCCTCCCGCATCGGCGGAGAGGAATTCTGCATCGTCCTGCCCCGCACATCAGGCACGGATGCCGTGGCCATTGCAGAGCGGTTACGCACAGCCTTTGAATCGTGCCTTCTCGATCCACTGGCCCGAGGCCGCATCACCTGCAGCTTCGGCGTGGTGGAAGCAGGCCCCGGCGAGCGCCTGCAACAGTTGCTCCGCCGCGCAGATAGCGCGCTCTATCGCGCCAAGGATGCCGGTCGCAACCGCGTCATCGGCACCTTTCTTGGCAGCAATGGCTGAGAATTCTCTTTTATGTTCAGGCGGCTTTGAGAGAAAGCGGTTGAAGGCAGATGCGATGTGCTTGCATTTCAGGCTTTCTTCCCGCTATTAGCCAAAGCCATCAACAATTTTGACCAGATGGTAGACGCCCCATGTCCCTTCCCGATAAAGCCTTTCCCGTCTCATGGGATCAATTTCACCGTGATGCCCGTGCTCTGGCCTGGCGTCTTGCCGGTCTGAACCAGGAGTTCAGCGCCATTGTCTGCATCACGCGCGGTGGCCTCGTACCGGCCGCCATCATTTCGCGTGAGCTTAACATCCGCCTCATCGATACCGTCTGCATCGCCACGCGCCATGATTATGTCAATCAGGGCGAGACGATGCTGCTCAAGGGCATCTCTCCCGAACTGCTGGAAAAGGGTGGCGAAGGCATTCTCGTCGTCGATGATCTGACCGATACGGGCAAGACCGCCATCGAAGTGCGTGAAATGCTGCCCAAGGCACATTTCGCCTGCGTGTACGCAAAGCCCAAGGGTGTGCCAACAATCGACACCTTCATCACTGAGGTCAGCCAGGATACGTGGATCTATTTCCCCTGGGATCTCGGCTTCACCTATCAGGAACCGATTGCAAAGGGCTCGCGCGGCTAAGGCCGCCCCCTCTGCCGATTGCTCCATCAAAGCCGCCTCCGGGCGGCTTTTTTGCGTCTACTGCGCAGCGTTTGCGGCCCGTCAAGACCAAAGTGGGAAAGTGGGAAAGTGTGGAAATCACCCCCCTGTTGCTTGTACACAACACCGGAATTTTGCGCATAAAAACTAAAAAGTCGCATTCCGCAACGTAAGGAAGGCGGTTCGGGTATGGTTAAAATCGATCCAAGTTACTGAATTTTATAATGCCTTTTTCTTTCCCCGTTTTCCACAGGAGCCCCACACAATATCTTGTGGTTAACAAAGCCCTTCAAACTAGGCCTTGACGGAATCACCTCATATCCCGCAATGTAAGGTCATGTTGCGGCGGCAATGGAATCGGGTTTCTCACCACAGGTTCTTTCCAGTTTCAGTTCACGCGTTTGCCTTGCGTTCCGACCACAAGGGGGTGGAGCGCAATCGGCTGTTTGTGAGCGGAAACGTGTTGCCAAAACAAAATGCGGGATAAGTGGCGACAGCAAACTGTTAATACTATATATAGTATGCTTGCAGCCGAAATCACCACGATGTAGAGGAACGGCATCCAAGGATGAACGTTTCACCTGAGAGCCATTAACCGGCGGCGCGTACGAGGCGCGACGCTGGAGAGAATTTCTGCGCCCTGGCCAAGGGCGCCCCAAGACGAGGATTAAGACATGCGCATCGAACGCCGCTTCACCAAGCCCGGCCAGTCTCCCTATGCAGAGATTGAATTCCGAAAGGCGGTCAGCGAGATCAAGAACCCGGATGGCTCCATTGTATTCCGTCTGGCGGATATCGACGTTCCTGCGCAGTTCTCCCAGGTTGCGACGGACGTTCTGGCGCAGAAATATTTCCGCAAGGCCGGTGTCCCTGCGCGCCTGAAGAAGGTTGAGGAAAACGACGTTCCTTCCTTCCTCTGGCGCTCTGTTGCCGATGAAAAGGCCATGAAGGATATTCCGGAAGGCGAGCGTTACGGCTCTGAAATCGATGCACGTCAGGTTTTCGACCGTCTGGCTGGCACATGGGCTTACTGGGGCTGGAAGGGCAAGTATTTCTCTTCCGAAGAAGATGCGTCCGCCTTCAAGGATGAGCTGGCTTACATGCTGGCCACCCAGCGCGTTGCGCCAAACTCTCCACAGTGGTTCAACACCGGTCTGCATTGGGCCTATGGCATTGATGGTCCCGGCCAGGGCCACTTCTATGTCGACCCCTTCACCGGCAAGCTGACCAAGTCCAAATCGTCTTACGAACACCCGCAGCCGCATGCCTGCTTCATCCAGTCCGTTGAAGACGATCTGGTCAATGAAGGCGGCATCATGGATCTTTGGGTGCGTGAAGCGCGCCTGTTCAAATACGGCTCCGGCACTGGCTCCAACTTCTCCTACCTGCGTGGCGAAGGCGAAAAGCTGTCTGGCGGCGGTCGCTCCTCCGGCCTCATGAGCTTCCTCAAGATCGGCGACCGCGCAGCTGGCGCCATCAAGTCCGGCGGCACCACCCGTCGTGCAGCCAAGATGGTCGTGGTTGATGCCGATCACCCAGATATCGAAGCCTACATCGACTGGAAGGTGAACGAAGAGCAGAAGGTTGCTGCCCTCGTGACCGGTTCCAAGATCGTTGCCAAGCACCTCAAGGCCATCATGAAGGCCTGCGTCAATTGCGAAGCTGGCTCTGAAGCCACGCGTGGAGATTGCTTCGACCCTGCCAAGAACCCTGCTTTGAAGCGCGAAATCCGCGCTGCCAAGAAGGACATGGTTCCTGAGAACTACGTCAAGCGCGTCATCCAGTTCGCCCAGCAGGGCTACAAGGAAATCGAATTCAAGACCTACGACACCGATTGGGATTCGGAAGCCTACCTCACGGTTTCGGGCCAGAACTCCAACAACTCCGTGTCCCTGAAGGATGACTTCCTGCGCGCCGTGGAAGATGATGGCGACTGGAATCTAACCGCCCGTAAGGACGGCAAGGTCATGAAGACGCTGAAGGCACGCGCCCTCTGGGAAAAGATTTCCCATGCTGCATGGGCATCGGCTGACCCAGGCCTGCACTTCAACACCACCATGAACGACTGGCACACATCGCCAGCCGCTGGCCCCATCCGCGCATCCAACCCTTGCTCGGAATACATGTTCCTGGATGACACAGCCTGCAACCTTGCTTCGCTGAACCTGCTTCAGTTCAAGGACGCCAAGACCAAGAACATCGATATCGCCGATTACGAACACGCTGTCCGCCTGTGGACTGTCGTTCTCGAAGTCTCGGTCATGATGGCGCAGTTCCCATCCAAGGAAATTGCCGAACGCTCTTACGAATACCGCACACTCGGCCTCGGCTACGCCAACATCGGCGGCCTCTTGATGTCGTCGGGCATTCCTTACGATAGCGATGAAGGCCGTGCGATTGCCGGTGCTCTCACCGCCATCATGACGGGCGTTTCCTACGCAACATCCGCCGAAATGGCTGGCGAGCTTGGCCCCTTCCCCGGCTTTGCACCAAACCGTGACAACATGCTGCGCGTCATGCGCAACCATCAGCGCGCAGCTCAAGGTCTGGCCTATGGTTATGAAGGCCTGTCGGTAAACCCTGTTCCGCTCATCCATGCAGATTGCACGGATCAGGACCTCATCACCCACGCGGTTGCCGCATGGGAGAAGGCGCTGGAGCTTGGCGAGAAGAACGGCTACCGCAACGCCCAGACCACCGTTATCGCGCCAACAGGCACAATCGGCCTCGTCATGGATTGCGATACAACGGGCATCGAGCCAGACTTCGCACTGGTGAAGTTCAAGAAGCTGGCCGGTGGCGGCTACTTCAAGATCATCAACCGCGCTGTTCCTGAATCGCTGCGTTCGCTCGGCTATTCGGAAAGCCAGATTGCCGAAATCGAAGCTTACGCAATCGGCCACAGCAATCTCAACCAGGCACCGGCGGTCAACCCATCCACGTTGAAGGCCAAGGGCTTCACCGATGAGAAGATCGAAACTGTCAACGCCGCGCTGAAGTCGGCATTCGACATCAAGTTCGTGTTCAACCAGTGGACACTTGGCGCAGACTTTCTCAAGGAAACCCTGAAGGTTTCCGACGAGCAGCTCTCCGACATGAGCTTCAACCTGCTTGAGCATCTCGGCTTCGCCAAGAAGGACATCGAAGCGGCCAACGTGCATGTTTGCGGCGCGATGACGCTGGAAGGCGCACCGTTCCTCAAGGACGAGCATCTGCCTGTCTTCGATTGCGCCAACCCATGCGGCAAGATCGGCAAGCGTTACCTCTCGGTTGAAAGCCACATCCGCATGATGGCGGCAGCGCAGCCCTTCATCTCGGGTGCGATTTCCAAGACCATCAACATGCCGAATGATGCAACGGTGGAAGATTGCGGCGCAGCCTACATGCTGTCCTGGAAGCTGGCGCTGAAGGCCAACGCCCTTTACCGCGATGGTTCCAAGCTGTCTCAGCCTCTCAACGCCTCGCTCGTCGAAGACGACAATGATGAGGATGCGCTGGAAGATCTGATCGCCCAGCCACAGGCAGCCCAGGCCGTCACCATCACTGAAAAGATCATCGAGCGTGTGGTCGAGCGTGTCAGCCGCGAGCGTGAAAAGCTTCCGAACCGCCGTCAGGGTTACACCCAGAAGGCAGCCGTCGGTGGCCACAAGGTTTACCTGCGCACCGGCGAATTCGGTGATGGCCGCATCGGCGAAATCTTCATCGATATGCACAAGGAAGGCGCCGCTTTCCGTGCGATGATGAACAACTTCGCCATCGCCATCTCGCTTGGCCTGCAATATGGCGTGCCACTGGAAGAATATGTGGAGGCCTTCACCTTCACCAAGTTCGAGCCAGCCGGCATGGTCATCGGCAACGATGCGATCAAGAACGCAACCTCGATCCTCGACTACGTGTTCCGCGAACTCGCCGTCTCCTACCTTGGCCGTCACGATCTGGCCCATGTGGATACGTCGGACTTCTCGCAGACTGCACTCGGCAAGGGCATTGAAGAAGGCAAGACAAACCTCGTTTCCACCGGCTGGACACGCGGTTACAAGCCAACTCTGGTCTCCAACACCCCCGATCGCACTGCTTCCGAGCCGAAGGGTTCGGCCACGGCAGCCCCTGCCCGCGCCTCCGGCACTGTCACGCAGATCTCCGGCAACACGGTCCGCAAGGTAGAGCCAACCGTCGCGATCTCCACCTCGGAAGTCGTCGCTTTCAAGCGCGAATATGAAGAGCGTGCCAAGGAAGCAGTCGAAATCGTCGAAGAAGGTCTGGCCACAGAATCCGAACAGGCCGCAACCGCCCTCTTCTCCGACAAGGCAGCAGCCGACGCCGCATCTGCCAAGACGGAAGCGAAAAAGAAGGAAGCCGAACGCCGCATCCGCTCGATTGCTCAAGGGTATACCGGCAACATGTGCGGCGAGTGCCAGAACTTCACCATGGTTCGGAATGGAACATGTGAGAAGTGCGACACTTGCGGCGCGACAAGCGGTTGCAGCTGATTTAGGCCGCACAATGTCGTCGTAGCGACAGACAGATAACACAACGCCGCCCGAAGTCATTCGGGCGGCGTTTCTCGTTTCGGAGATCGCCTTTCCTCACAAGGAACCATCCGGTATCGATCTCGCTTACCCCACCACTGAAGTTCCAGAGGAAGGCAGCAATCCAGTGGCCAGAGCCAGAATACGCGTCATCGATCTCGAAACGGGCGGCAACGGCCCAAATGATGTATGCGAGATTGGCTGGCAGGATGTGGTTCTGAATGAGAACGGCAGGTGGCAAGTCATCGAAGAGCGCGGAGCCCTCTTCGTCAACCCTGGCCGCCCCATCTCACCAGACACCATGGCCATTCATCACATTCTCGATTCCCAGGTCGCGGATGCACCATACTGGAAAGAAATCGCATCGACCGTTCTTCGCCCACCCTTCCAGATTGATGCCTTGGCAGCGCACCGGGCAGCGTTTGAGCAAAGGTACTGCACGCCGCGGTTTACGGGTGGAACGCCATGGATCTGCACATGGAAATGCGCCCTGCGCGTCTGGCCGCAACTTCCCCGGTTTTCCAATCAGATGCTGCGCTATCAGCGAATGCCGGAAGGGCTGGTGCATGAAACCGGGTTGCCGGCGCACCGAGCCATGCCAGACGCCTATGTCACGGCCCATCACCTCCGCGATATGTTGAACGAGATATCGCTTGCGGATTGCCTCGCATGGAGCAAAGAACCGGGCCTTCTGCCGCGCGTGCCAGCCGGACCAGACCGAGGCAAGTCTTGGGACCGCCTTGGCATCGACATGCTCAACACGTTGATCGCGGACAGGGATGTCGACATACGCTTCAGTGCGCAGACAGAACTCGCCCGTCGCCATCAGGACAAACCGTCGGAAGCCACTGAGCCAGCCCAACGAACGCTCGGGTTCGAATGAGCGACACATATCCCAACACGCCCGATGGCCGCTACTTCGTCGTCAGGGGCAGGCTCTGGCGTCGAAGCAATCCAGACCTCGATGAGATCACGCGAGCGGCGCTGGTGCAGGAGTTGATGGCCGCCCGGAGGGCCGTCCGGAAAGCAAAGAATCCGTCGGAAGAGATGGCGCAGGCCCGCAAAAGAGTGGACGCAGCCAAGGTCGCACTGGGTGAACGGGGTGCCGTCTGGTGGGATGATGGCGCGCCGGATTTCAATCGATATCTCGCCAAGAACACGCCATACGCGGCGTGGTTTACGTCATTGGATGAGACATAACCTGCCACAATCGCCTCATATTGCCACGAAAACGTCAAACTTCATTCAGCACCGGTTCACGACGAGGAACGCTAAATTACGTCACCCTAAACGGAGTGATTTGAGATGCGCAAAATAATCCTAAGCGCGGGAATAGTTCTAGCCAGTCTGGTAGCCAATGTCGCAAACGCGATGCCATCGGCCCAGCCGTCCGTCCCAACGGCATCCCTTGTGCAGAAGGTGGATTACGCGTGCGGCCGTGGTTTTCATCTGTCTCCACGGGGCTACTGCCGTCCAAACGGCCCACCACGCGAATATCGTGATCGGTGGGACAGACGTGATCGCTGGGAAGCCAGACGTGAGTGGCGCGAAAGACAGGAACGTCGTGAATGGCGCGCCCGCCGCGATTTCCACGATCAGCGCGATTGGCGTGGACCGCGTGACTATCGCTGGTAACCCTTTTGCCTAGCAGCCGGGAACCCGAAGCCCTTTGATCCCGTTACCTCTTCATACAACAAGGAGAAAACCAATGGATCATACAAACCATGTTCGCCTGTCGTCAGCGGAACTGACCTCGGAGATTTTGGAGGGTGCAACCGTTTACGGCGCAGATGACCATAAGGTTGGCAAGGTGGATCACGTCCATGGTGCGGGCGCTGGCGGCCAGGTCATCATCGATGTCGGCGGCTTTCTCGGAATTGGCGCCAAGCCAGTCGCGGTCTCCGTCAGTGATCTGGACTTCATGCGAAATGAAGACGGCGATGTTCACGCCGTAACGTCCTGGACGAAAGATCAGCTCAAAGAAATGCCAGAACACCATCACTAAATAGCAAGGGCCCGGTTGAAAACCGGGCCCTTCTTTTGTGGTAAAGCTATTACCTCATTCACTCGGTCGAGACTGATCAGCCGCTGGCCAGTCATTTGCAGGTTCTTCAATAGCCACATCATCTGCCGGATCTGGATCACGCTCACCGGTGTTTTTGAGATTGCCAGCCGCCTCCACCACGGCGTCACAAGCATCGCCATGGCTGATGCCTCTCACCGCAAATTCATCAATGAGCGCTTCGAGCTTGCCTTGAAGTTCGCCTCTCCAATTGTCGGTCATCCGTTTCTCCTTTGTTTGATGGGTTTGTCGCCAAGTTCAATCCACACCGGTGCGTGGTCGCTTGTGTGGTCCCAGCCGCGCACATGCTTATCGACATGTGCCGCCGTCAGCTTTTCTGCGAGGTCAGGGCTGAGCAGGAAATGGTCGAGCCTCAGGCCCGCATCTCGGGCAAAGGCATTTCGAAAATAGGCCCAGAAGGTGTAAATGCGTTCATCCGGGTGCAGCTTGCGCACGGCATCGGTCCAACCTTGGGCCACGAGGTCAGCGTAAGCCGCCCTCACTTCTGGCCGAAACAGGGCATCGTCCAACCAGCGCTCCGGCTTATAGACATCAAGCTCGGTCGGCATGACGTTGAAATCACCCACAAGCGCAATAGGCACGTCTAGCTCCAGCAACTCTGCAGCATAGGATTGCAGCCGCTGGAACCAGTCCAGCTTGTACTGAAACTTTGGCCCCGGCACCGGGTTGCCATTGGGCAGATAAAGGCAGCCAATGATGATGCCATCAACAACGGCTTCAATATAGCGGCTCTGGCTGTCATCCGCGTCGCCGGGCAGTCCGCGCCTCGTCTCCAGCGGCTCGCGACCCCGTGCAAGAATGGCCACACCATTCCATGATTTTTGGCCGTGCCAGATGGCACCGTATCCCGCTCGCTCCAGCTCCTTGCGAGGAAATTTGTTGGACGGTGCCTTCAACTCCTGAAGGCACACCACATCGGGTCTAGCCTCCTCAAGCCAGCGAAGTAGAATGTCGAGGCGGCCATTGATGCCGTTGACATTATAGGTCGCGAGCTTCACCAAAGATGCTCCATTCAACCAACCGCCTTACGGGCCTTGTTCAACCGCTGGATCGCCTCGTTCAATGGCCGGTGGCCCTCAGCGTAATCCTGCCAGGCAGTGCTCTTTTTCAAAAGCTGAGGCACGGTTCTGACAGTGAAACGTGTCGGGTCGAGCTCAGCCTTCACCTGCGTCCAGTTCAGCGGCATCGAGACTGTCGCGCCCGGACGCGCTCGCGGCGATAGCGGCGCGACCGCCGTTGCCATCCGGTCATTGCGCAGGTAGTCGAGAAAAATCCGCCCTTCTCGCTGGTTCTTCGCCATTTTGATGAGGTAAAGGTCTGGATTATCCCGCGCCATATCCTCGCACACATCATGTGCGAAGCTTTTCGCCTCGTCCCAGTTCAGTTTCTTTCCCTTGGGTACGGCAAGTGGTGTCACCACATGGAGACCCTTGCCGCCGGTGGTCTTGCAGAAACTCACAAGACCCAGTTCCTCCAGCCGGTCGCGTATCTCCCGGGCTGCTGTAACAACGGCTGAAAACTCGACCTCCGGCCCGGGATCAAGGTCGAACACCAACCGGCCCGGCACATCTGGCTGGTCCGGCGCACAGTTCCACGGGTGAAGCTCTATCCCGCCAATCTGGGCAATGGCGGCAAGGCCCTCGACGCGGTCGATCTGGAGATAGGGTTTCTTGTCGCCAGAGACCGTCACCAGTTCCAGCAGGTTCGATGTTCCCGGCATGGCGTGGCGTTGGAAGAATTGCTCGCCGCCAATGCCATCGGGGTTGCGAAGAATGGAACATGGACGGCCCTTGATATGCTCGATCAGCCACGGTCCGACAGCTTCGTGGTAGTGCGCAAGGTCAGCCTTGGTCACGGGTTTTCCGTCACCCGCATCCGGCCAGAGCGCCTTGTCTGGGCTGGAAATCATCACGCCCATAACCTCTTCTTTCGCACCCTTGCGAGCGCGCTTTGCAGGCGGCTTGTCCGTTTCGGGGTCGGGAACATCTGCATCATCAGGTGCGGCAGGCTCTTCGGCCTCCACCTCCGCCGCGGGTTTATCTTCGCGCAGACCCTTGAACGCGCCCTGCCGCACCTGCCCGTCAACGGTCCATCCGGCAAACTCGATTTCCGCCACAAGCTCCGGCTTCAGCCAGACAATATCATCAGACGCCTTCGGCGCGCCAATCCCCGTGAAGGGAGATTTGGACGTTTCCATTTCCTCAAGCTTCGGCATCAGTTTCTCGACGGTCTTGGCGCCATATCCGGTGCCAACCCGCCCGACATAAACGAAATGCTTGCCGCTGAAGACACCGACCAGCAGAGACCGGAAATTGCCATTCGTCGTGGCATAAGCGCCGATCACAACCTCATGGCCAGCGCGGCATTTGGATTTCGCCCAGGTCTTGCTGCGGCCAGAATCATAGGGCGCATCTACCTTCTTGGAGACGATACCCTCCAGCGAAAGCCGACAAGCGGATTTCAACACGGCGTCGCCACCGGTCTCGAAATGCTCGACAAACCGCAGGCGCGTATCCTCGCCCGCATCAGACATCAGCGCTTGCAGACGGGACTTGCGCTCCGCAAGCGGAAGCTCTCTCAAATCCTCATCACCGGCAAACAACAGATCAAAGGCAAAATAGACCAGATCGTCTGTCGTCCCCTCAGACAATGCGGCCTGAAGCGCAGCAAAATCAGGCGCGCCCTGCTCGTCAAGCGCACATATTTCACCATCGATGATACAGTCAGGCAGCGCAGACGCCGCCTCCGCGATTGCGGGCCATTTGGTCGTCCAGTCCAGCCCCTTGCGGGTCTTCAGCGTTACCTCGCCGCCCTCAACGCGCAGCTGAACCCGGTAGCCATCGAATTTGATCTCATGAATCCAGCCTTTGCCTGCCGGTGGTCGCGTCAGGCTCTCGCAGAGCTGCGGCGCGATGAAGCCCGGCATCGGAGACGCCGTGCTCGCGGATTTCGTTGGCTTTGTTCGCGTGGTCTTTGCCTTCGCCGGGGTTTTCGTCCCGGCCTTGCGTTCCTCGGCGGCCAGCCCCTCATTGCTGTCCCACACGGCATCCGCCTTAACTGTGTCGCCCTCAGTCATGAACGGCTTCGGTTTCTTGCCCTTGCCAGCGGCAATGGCCTCCATGGTTCGGCCTGAAGCCACGGATGTCTCGTTATCGTCCAGCACTGCGGCACCGTTCTCATCGACGGCATCATCATCCCGGTGCTTGATAAGCAGCCAGTTCGTCCGCCTGCCGCCATCGCGGTCATTGCGCATCCGCACCAGAACGAAACTTCCATGCAGACGCTCGCCTTCCAGCGTAAACTTGAAGTCACCCTTTTTCAGCGCTTCCTCGGGCGTCTTGTTGCCCTCTGGCTCCCAGTAACCGCGATCCCACAGCATGACCGTGCCACCGCCATATTGCCCCTTGGGTATCGTGCCTTCAAAGTCGCCGTAATCCAGCGGATGGTCCTCCACCTCCACAGCAAGCCGCTTGTCGTGTGGATCAAGCGATGGACCCTTCGTCACCGCCCAGGATTTGAACACGCCATCAAGCTCAAGCCGCAGATCATAATGCAGCCGTGTCGCGTCGTGTTTCTGAATCACGAAGCGGCGGCGGTTGGATGCCTTGACCTCAACCTCTCCACTCGGCTCAAGCGTCTGCTTAAAATCGCGTTTGGATCGGTATTTGCTCAGATGGTCGGCCATGGCATCTTTCCTTACTCGCCGCGATCAGCCTCAGGCAGCGCCAGACACACGAAGCGCCCCGGCCTCGCCCAGGCTGCGCTGCACTAGAGCAATCTTGGAAGACGGAATATCTGCGGATACCTCAATCTCCCCTTCAAGCGGAGCATCGGTGCGCACCGCGCCGGTTTTGGAAACATCCCCGCCAGACGCCACCGACCCTGCCGTGTTCTCATCCGTGGCAGACTGAATAAAGATATCCGGCCGCGGGATGCCATGCTGCTGAACAAGATGCTCAACCGCCAGATCAGCCGCCGCGCGCGTATCGAATGTTGCCTTGATGGTGTTGGTGCTGTCGTCAGCCATGGTGTCTCTCCTCATTCGCTGCAGTTACCAACCAAACTCCCTGCTGCGCGGTTTGTTTCCAACAAAATGCCTTCGGCGGCCCGCTTGAGACCGCCAAAGGCAAATATGCTGGTTATCTTGAGGAAAGCGCTGTTAGCTCAAGGCTCATTAAAGGCTGACACACGCAGAGTGATCCGGCCTGTAGGATCATTCTTGAAAATCAGGCCTGCCCGAGCCTTGGATTTGCCCGGAACATAATCCAGCACCGTGCTGGCTTTCTCAACGACATTGGCGCCATCGAGTATTTCACCATCAACCGTGACCTGCGATGCCGTAGCACTTGCGCCATTCGACACTTCGAACGAAACCTGAAACCCGTTGCTGCGCTGTTCAGTCATCAAAACGGTTACGGCAAGGTCGGGTGATGTGTCCTGATCTATAAGGGCATCTTTCGCGATCCAGCCGATCACCGCCAGCACAATCACGGCGGATACCAGTCCGGTCAGCCACTCCACCCAGTGCGGATTTTTTGCCTCGAGATTTTTGTCGCCAATCGTTTTGGTCATGAAACCCTCAGAGGATAAGTCGAGCGGCGGATGCGCCGATAGCGCCGGGAAAACTCAAGATAACAATCGCCATCAACACCTGCGTGGACCCCAGATCGTCGACCCGGTGGAATGTCCACAGGCAGTATGCGCTGATGGAGCCCGCAATCACATAGCCCGGCAGGGTAAAGCGCACAAATGCATGCCAGCTTGGCGTGCCTTCCGCGAGATCGTGGCTCCCATGAAATGACAGGGCGTAGACGAACCCATGCATGACGATCAGCGACGCCGCGATAATGGCGAGGCCATGCCAGGGCGTCATCTTGAAGGATAGCAAGATCATTTCCTCGGTGGGTGCCACATTCAGATTCAAAAACAGCGCACCAACCGCCATCAGAAAAAGCTCGCCGGCATAGGTCGTCTCACGGTTTTGAACCGGGTCCTCGTCACCCTCACCGTCTTCATCGTCGTCAGACTTGCCCCCCAGCTGGCTACGGCCCAGCATGGCACCAATGCTCGCCGGAACCGCCAGTAGAGCAATCATCCCCACCATTTCATGCGGCGTTTGGTCAGCCCGCAGCACGCCAATGGCTGAGAGAATAAGCGCGCTGGCAACCATGCCAAGGGCGTAAGCGATAATGGCATCGCGCACAGATTGCCGCCAACCCGTGGTCTGCTCAAACCCTATGCGGTGAGACAAAACAATCAACAAAGGCAGGTTGATGATGAGCAGAAGCAAAAGCCGCGTGCGATCCATGTAGAAGCCCAGCTCCCACATCTCCATCGTCATGAACATGGGCAGGGCAAACAACAGCGCACCCCCGCCTCCACGTGCTATCCCCGCGAGGAACCTTGGTGTATCGAACCCACGACGCGCGCTGTTTCCCGCTGCCAATTTCGTCCTCCACAGAATGTCGCTCCGCCCACGCGCAGCGGCACCGTCATTCCAATCATCATTCAACCCGCATATCAATCAAGATGCGTCATTGCTCAAGGTGCGCAGTTCGCTAAGCGCGGTGGTTACATAAATAAGTGCGATAGGACCGGTGGAGGACTGAACATCGCGCAGCGCGTGGTCCACGTCGGCGGCAACGAATTCCACAGCAGTCTTCACCGATAATGTCGACGTGGAAAGGTTCTGGAAATCGGCAAGCATCGCTCTCACAGCAAGAAGCGTCTGCTCAGTCTGAAGGATCTGGTTGTCCAGAGTACGAATCTGGCCGAAAACCTCGTTGACCCTGTCATTGGCCTGCGAAAGCAGCACACCCATGGCAATCAGGCCTGGAATGCCAGCCAGCCCTAGAAAACCGTAATATTTCATCTTGTCCTTGATGCTGTCCACCTCACTTTGTGCGGATTGCAACTGCCCCTGCAAACCGGCGCGCTGCGCATCGAGACTGGCCGAAACGGCCGCCAGCGTCTGGCTGCCCGCAGTCACCTTCGTGTAATACTCCGTCGTTGATGCGTCGGCAGCAGCCGTAATCGGCCCGAGATACTTGAGTTCAGCCTGCACGTTGTTCAGCGTCTGAACAATTCCGTCACGGGTCGTTGGGTCTGGATGTCCGTTGCTAGTCACCAGCTTGGCCTGCACATCGGTCATGGCAATGGTCGCAGCGGCTGAAATCGACAGCACCTTGTTCTGCATATCAACAAGTTGCGGCTTCAGGTTCGTTTTGAAATCGATAGCGAGGCTTTTAAGGGCGTTGGCCTCAGGAGGAAGGTTCGTAAGCCCCAGTATGTGGTCGGCAGTGGCCGAGGCCGCATTGATGGTTTGGGTAAGCGGTCCGTTGCTCATGCGAAACATCTCTCCTGCTGAAATGGGTGTGATCGTTCATGGGAAAAGCCCACTGCCCCGCCATCTGCGGAAGGGCAGCGAGCATCCTGGGCCGTTAGGCTGCGTTCTGGCGGGCGACTTCCATGAGGAAGGGGCCGATATTGGTGTTGGCAGGAGCAACCAGATTGATGACGCCGGTCATCTGGCTCTTGATAACGCTGGTATCCTGCAGCACGGTCTGCACGTCACCCTGCGCTTGCGTCAGGAATATCTGGCGCAGCATGCCGGTGTTGATGATGCCCTTTTCAAGGTCCTCGGCCAGATGCCCCAGATCTGCAGACAGGAAGCTCCAGGCATTCTCCATGTCCGATGCCGCCTGCACGGCGCTGCTGGCCTTCGTCTGCAGACCACCAATGGCGCCGCTAATGCCGGCGGTCACCTTGACCTCGTTTTGCAGGTTGACCTTCTGGGTCAGCAACTCGCCCTTGCTGTTGTTCAGATTGGAAAGAATGATCGCTGATGCAACTTCGCCGCCAATACCAGCGGCCATGATGCCGATGCCAGCAGCAACCAGCGGCGTTGAGGTTCCGGCAGTAACAAAGCCTGCAACGCCACCAACAGCTGCCACGAAGGCACCGCCCACAATCGCGATACCGCTGATCACGATACCGGCGATGGCACCATCGATCTTGGACTGGATACTGTCGAGCTGGTTGTCGAGGTCGGCCAAAACGCCTTTGTCACCGCCAACGACCGCGTTCAAACTTGTGGTGGCAGCACTGAAATTGCCCGCATCCATCCCCACCGCCGTGTGGAATTTGGTCAGCGCGGCAACCACATCCTTGGCCTGTTTCTGGTACTCAATGGTTTGATCTTTCATCCCGTTAAGGGTGTCCAGCCATTCCTTTTCCGTGGCAGATGGCGGCATCACAGTCGCAACAGCCTGATACAGATTATAGTAGCTGGAAATATTGGTGATGTTGGTAATGATTTGCGGCTGAATAATCTTGATGTAACTGACCGCATTGTCACGCGCCGAACCGAGATAGCCGTTGATCTGCGTTTCGTTCGGCTTCAACTTGGTCAGCGTGCCGAAATCCACATTGGGCTGCTGCAGAACGCTGTTGCAATAGTTCAGCACGGTCAGCCCTTGCGCGGACTGCTTCTGGTTGGCCTCATTGGCACTGGTATTGTTCGCTTTCAAAGCGGCCAGAAGTGGAAGGTTCTTGGGCGAGGCATATAACATGGAATCATCTCCTATTTTCCCAGGTTTGTTGAGGCAGAATGCGAACAGATCAGGCGATGATCATCTTCTTCATCTCTTGAAGTTCGCTGTTAAGGGCATCCCACAGCGGCTCGGCTCTCAGAGCCTGCTTGGCCAGTGCGGCGGCGGCGGCAGCGTCGGTCACGCTGACAATGGATGCCGAGAAGCCAGTGAGGTTGGCTTCAACCGACAGGTAGGAAATACTGATGTCCTGGCTGGCCGTGGCCGAAAGCGGCACCATGGCGGCAAACAGGTCATTCTGAACTTCAACGGCCTTGGCTACGGCCAGCACAGCCTCGTCCTGCGCCAGTTTTTGATAGGCTGCAGCCAGTTTTTCGTTGTTGGCGTTCAGGTCCTTTTCCGCCTGCGAAAGCTTGGAAGCACCGCTCGCCACCGCCTTGATGGCTAGCACGGCGAATGTGTCGTCATTTGCCGAAGCCTTCAGGACTGGCCCATCCTTCTTCGCGTCCGCCTCATCCTTATTCGGCTCGGGCTCATCCTTTTTCGAGTCAGGATCGTCTTTCTTCGGATCTGGCGCGACGGTAAGCTTGGTGATCTCGGTCAGCATGCCCACCACGAGATTTGTCACCCCACCACCGATTTCCTGCCCACCGGCAACGATGTCGGCGATGTTCTGGTTGATGGCCTTGCGCAACGCATCGATGTCTTCGAGCGTCTTCTTGGCGGCTGCCGTCAGATCGGATTCGACCTGTTTCAAAGCCTCGCGATAGCTGGTCACATATTGCGCCAGCGAGTGGTCGAGCGAGGCGGCCTTGGTCGCCAGTGTCGCCGTTGCGACGGACTGACTATAGGCCTGATCGGAAAGCATGGCGTAGGCTGAGGTTGCAGAAGACCGGGCCTTGTCGTTGGTGGCCGCCAACTCAATCTCACCAGCAGTGACCTTGATGGTAACTGAGGCCAGAGCGCACATGTGGTAGCCGCCAGCAATTGCGGAAATATAACCGTAGCCGCCATTGATGATCTGGTCGTAAAAATACGCGGCCTGCCGTTTCATCCGGCTCTGGAACTCGATGATCTGCGTTTCCAGACCCCTGTCCACGCCACTGAAGTGAAGCGTTTCCTGCATCATCACGGTTTCAGCGTAGAGTTGTCCACGCACGAATTGATCCGTGGCAGCCGTATAGACAGTCTGTAGATTTCCCGCACCAACCGGGTTCACATCGGCATGTCGCGCCGACCTCACAAGTTTCGCTAATCCCACCATGATGCAGCCTTTCCCTGGCAAAAATAAAGAACATCGAAGCAAGCCGCGTCGCCGCGTGGAAAAAGGATGAAAACATCCTAAGGTTGCTTATTTCGTGGAGTGCTCTCTATACGAGCGCGGCAAAGGGCGCAAGTGATTTTCAATTATTTGATGTGGTGGGTTAATAAAATATGCAACCTGTGAGCAAGTCAGGAATAGGGAAAATGGCCGTTCCATTGGTGGCTATTGCGATGTTGCAAGCCGCGTGTCCGACTGCCGGAAGAGAGATATTTCACGTCAATTCAATGGGATAAACCGTAGTGGGTAACGTCGTGGCAATGCTGCCCCCAACATCAAGCCTGAAAAACTTTCATTCAAAATCAGTTACTTACCTAAAAAATGCAAAAACTCGCGAAAAATCGATCCACACTTTCTCAATGGTCCCAAAACTGGGCGCACACTGTGTCCGTTCCGCCCTCGGATACACCGCAAGGCGTTGCGGCGAGGCGGAACCGGCGCTGGTGGTGAAAGGCTACGCAACCTTTCATTATCGGGGTCCGGCAGCGAATCCCCCCGGCGGCAACGGGTGGCGGGCAACACCGGTTTCGGACCGGCTGGTGTTACCCTCCCGAAGTTCGAACCGGATTGACGTGCCTGCCTTGAATGCCCTTGCGGGGTTCGAGATCCAGGTCATGGCAATCCTGTTTGTCCGCCGCCGGGTGTACCGACAGCTCATCGGCACTGGTCGAACGCGACCATCAGGTGCTTGAAGCGAAAGTCAGGCGGTACACAGGAACACGCTGCATCTGCCCCGCGCCAAAAATGGCGCGGACAGATCGATCCTTCAGCCCTGCCGGTGGTGGGGCGGAAGAGTATCGAAGGCAGGTGCGGTTGAACTGGCGGCGGCATTCTTTCAACGGAATGCCGCAACCCGGAGGGTTAAGGGTTGGGCCTTGAAAAAGTCCGACCGTTTCTGCGGCAAGATTTCAACCTTTGCCATCCGGGATTGCCAGCCGTGGCAAGAGGATCGTGGGCGGACATAAACCGCTGAACGGGGCGCTGAAAGGTGCCAATACTAAACTACCCAACGAGGCAACTTCCAGCGCCCCGTCCGAAATACCCATGGCCGCAAAAGGCGATGGTCAGAAAGAAAAGATCAAGCCACGGGCAGATGCTGCCGCGTGAACGGCGAAGCTTGGCCAGAGAGTCGCCGTGTTTTTTGACAGTATGGATGAAGAAACCGGATGAGCAGTGAAGCGCAACCTACCCTCACTCACCTCACCAGAAACGCCCTGAAGTCATTCACATTCGTCCCCGTAGCCCCCGGCACGAACAAATCTCCCGCAAGATCGAAGGCAGACCATGCGTCATGGCCAGACAGAAATGCTCTGGCGTCACCGCCCGCGGCAAGAATACGGGCAACGCTCCTTCCATCGGCAAAAGCCCCCGCATTGTCCTGAGACCCATCAATACCATCGGTATCTGCCGCAAGCGCAGTGAAGCCCTCGAACCCCTGCAGATCGAGCGCGGCAGACAGCAGAAATTCACTGTTGCGCCCGCCCTTGCCATAACCACCGCTCCCGATCGTCACGGTCGTTTCACCGCCGGAAAGCAACACAATCGGCTTTTCAAACGCAGCGTTGCCAGCAAATTCCCGGACCAATGCCGCATGCATGCGGCCAATGTCCCTCGCCTCACCCTCGATGCTGTCGGAAAGGATCAGCGGATTCACACCGTGGCTGCAGGCAAGGTTTGCGGCTGCTTCCAGCGACACCCGGGCCGAGGCTATGACATGGACCTCGTGACCATTAAAGACGGCATCACCGGGCTTTGGAGCCTGCGCACCGCCGATACTTTCAACAATGCGCTGAGGAAGGTCAATGCGGTAATCGCGGATCGCCCGCAGTGCCTCTTGCGCTCCGCTTTCATCCGGCACCGTCGGGCCAGAGGCCACGAAGGCAGGGTTATCACCAGGCACATCCGATACGACGAGGGACACGACACGCGCCGGATAAGCCAGTGCGGCAAGCCTTCCACCCTTGATGCGGGAAAAATGCTTGCGCACCACATTCATGGCCGAGATCGGTGCGCCGGAGGCCAGCAGCGCTTCATTGAGCGCGATCTCATCGGCAAGAGAAAAACCTTCAGGCGGCGCTGGCAACAGCGCCGATCCCCCGCCGGAAATCAGCGCGATCACCAGATCGTCGGCGGTCAGTCCGCTGACTTTGGCCATCAGCGCCTGCGCGGCCACAATCCCGGCTTCATCCGGCACCGGGTGGGCAGATTGCAGAATGGTGGTGCGCTCGCAAGCTGCAATGCTTCCATGGCGCGCCACGACAAGCCCGTCGAACGGGTGCTGCCATGCGCGCTCAAACGCCTGCGCCATCTGGCTTGCTGCCTTGCCCGCACCGATGACCAAGGTCCGGCCTTTCGGCTTCTCGGGCAAATGCCGCAGGATCGCCTCGTAAGGATCAGCCGCCTTCACGGCCTCGGAAAAAAGCGCCTCCAAAAACGCACGCGGATCAGCAATCACCTCGGTCCTCCCCTCGGAATCATCAGGCACAGAATGGGCCGCGCCTTTGCCATCTGCAAGTCGGCAAGTGCCACGCCGGTTCGGTTCGCGTCGGGATTGAACTTCTGCCCGGGTCAAACGTTCGCCAATAGATCCAGAAAAGACATCGGAGGCAACCATGACAAACACCGACAATCTCGGACCGGAATATCACAACAACCCGGATAAGGACCGCTTGAAGGGCCCCCGCTTTGTCTGGTCCCGCAAAAAGTCCAAGCCATGGAGTTTCACCATGTTCGCCATTCTGGCGCTGATCATCGCAGCAGGCGCCATGGCAGTCAGCTATCTTGTGTTGTCGCATCCCGGCAAGCCGGAGCCGAATGTCGGTATCGAAGAGCCAGTTCAGCCTTGATTGTGACGGGTCAGACGAGCAATTGCGCGCCGAACTGTGCATCATGCAATCGGCTATATGGCCCCTTGGATGCCAGCAATTCCTCATGATTGCCGGTCTCGACAATACCGGTCTCATCCACCACCACGATGCGCGTCGCATCTCTGATTGTGGCGAGGCGGTGAGCAATCACCAGCGTGGTGCGGCCCGACGCGAGTTCGCTGAGAGACGCCTGAATCGCTCGCTCCGTCTCGGTATCAAGCGCAGACGTGGCTTCGTCCAGAATCAGAATCGGCGGGTTTTTCAGGAACATGCGCGCAATCGACATGCGCTGTTTCTGCCCACCCGAAAGCTTCACGCCACGCTCGCCGATGACCGTATCCATGCCCTCAGGCATTCCGTCGATAACGCTTTCCAGCCGGGCACGGCGCGCCGCTTCCCATATCTCGGCTTCGCTAGCACCCAGACGACCATATTCGATATTCTCGCGGATCGTACCGCCGAACAGGAACACATCCTGCTGCACGATGCCGATTTGGCTCCGCAGCGATGCCAGCGTCATCTTCCTGATATCGATGCCGTCGATGCAAATCGCACCACCCGTGACCTCATAAAAACGCGGCAGCAGGGAGCAGAGCGTCGTTTTGCCCGCACCGGACGGACCAACGAAAGCGACCGTTTCCCCCGCACGAATACTGAGGTCGATGCCACCAAGCACCTGTTTGCCATCGCTATAACCGAAGCTGACATTGGCATAGGTGATTTCGCCGCGAAGCGCTGGGGCCTCGATGGCGTCAGGCGCATCAGCAATGTCAGGCTCGGTATCGACCAGCTCGGTAAAGCGCCGAAATCCGGCAATGCCCTTGGGATAGGTTTCGATGACGGAATTGATCTTTTCAACCGGGCGGAAGAACACGTTGACGAGAAGCAGAAAACCAACGAACCCGCCAGCGGTCAGGTCGCCCGTCAGCACCAACCACGCGCCGCAAATCATGATGATCATCTGCGTCAGGCGCATGCTCATATAGCTCAGCGACGTGCTTGCCGCCATGATCTTGTAGGCGTTGAGCTTGGTCTGGCGATACCGCTGGTTATCCTCTTCGAACAAAGCGCGCTCATGGTCTTCATTGGCAAAGGCCTGCACGACGCGCATGCCGCCGACATTTTCTTCGATGCGCGCATTGAACGCGCCGACGCGGCCATAGAGAGCCCGGAAATTGTTGGTCATGCGGCTACCATAACGGCTCGTAACCCAAGCCGTAATCGGCACGATGGCAGCCGTAACCAGTGCCAGGGGAACGTTGACCGACATCATCAGCAGGAATGCGCCAAGGAAGGTCATGATGGCGATGAACAGGTCTTCCGGCCCATGATGAGCCACTTCGCCGATTTCCTCGAGGTCCTTCGTCAAACGCCCCACCAGATGCCCGGTCTTCTGATTGTCGAAAAAGCCGAAGGAAAGTTTCTGAAGATGATCGAAGGCGCGGCGGCGCATATCGGTTTCGATATTGATGCCCAGCATATGTCCCCAATAGGTGACGATCGCCATCAGGCCCGTATTGAGGACGTAGATGATCAGAAGGCCGATGGAGGCGAGCAGAATAAGCTGCCAGTCACCCGCTGGCAGAAGCACATCCACAAATGCCTTCACCGCCATCGGAAATCCGAGTTCTAGGATGCCCGACAGCACGGCACAGGAGAAATCCACAATGAACAGGCGCCGGTATGGTTGGTAGAATGAGAAAAAACGGCGAAGCATGGGATATCGTCCACTATGGTGTGGCAGGGCCACTCAATGCTGAAACTTTACCCCAACTCTCATATTTCAATGAGCTGGCCAAGTCTCGTTGCGATATTTTTACGAAATTCGTTCAATAAAGCGTGCGAACAATATAAAAACGAAATGCTGCTAGACTATGTTGTGAACCGAACACCATATAGCGACAGAACCCAATCTGTCCGGGGAATGCGAAAGAGACGTTGTTGAACAAGCCAGACAATCACAAAAAGACCAGCGAACCAAGATGGCTTGGTCCCGCCTCACACGGACGTACCGCGCTGGTGCCGCCCATTTCCGCAGCCCGCTGGCTTCTTGTGCTGGTTGTTCTGGCCGGAATCTACTTCTTCTACGGCTTTCTCGTGCCTGTGCTGGCGGCACTCGTCATCGGTTTTGCCAGCTGGCCTGTCTATCGTGAATTGCTGCGTCGTGTCGGCGGCAACACTTCGGTCGGGGCGACGATCGCGCTTCTGCTCATCATCACATTTCTTATCGTGCCGATTTTCATCGCCGCATCCTATACCGCAAGCGAAATCCGCGAATGGTTCGGCTGGGCGGTGGAGGTCAACAAGGTCGGCGCTCCCGTTCCCCAATGGATCGCTGCGCTGCCAGGCGTCGGCGTATGGATGAGCGAGCAGTGGATCCGTTATGTCGGCACACCCGGCGCCATCGGTGAAGTGATTCAGCTCGTCAGCGGCGCCAATATCGGCAACATCTACCGCGCCATTGTTGCCGCTGGTAACGGTGCCTTCCATCTGATGCTGACGCTGCTGTTCATGCTGATCGCGCTGTTTTTCGTCTATCGAAACGGTGCAAGCTTCGCGCGCCAGATCGATCTGGTCGGTGAACGCATTCTGCCGACCCGCTGGGAACGAATCTCCCGCGTGGTGCCAGCCACCATCAGCTCGACCGTTACCGGGATGACGCTGATTGCGATTGGCGAAGGCATTATTCTCGGCGTGGCCTACTGGATTGCAGGCGTTCCCTCGCCCGTTACACTCGGCGTTCTGACAGGTGTCATGGCGCTCATCCCCGGTGGCGCGCCGCTGTCTTTCACGCTGGTTTCGGTCTATCTGGTTGCCAGCGGCTCTGTGCCTGAAGGCATCGCCCTCTTCGCATGGGGCTCGATTGAACTCTTCATCGTCGACAAGACCATCCGCCCTCGCCTCGTCGGCGGCCCCATCAAGCTGCCGTTTCTGCCGACCTTCTTCGGTCTGGTTGGTGGTGTGAAAACCATGGGCTTCCTTGGCCTCTTCATCGGCCCAGTTTTGATGGCGCTGCTGGTTGCGGTGTGGCGCGAATGGGTGCGCGAAGTGGAAATTGCGGCTATAGAAGCCGAGGCGATTGAAGCCACGCCCGACATCGTAGAGCCGCCGCCGCTGCGAAAAACAGCGACGTGAGGTTACGTCAGTCAGGCCCTTTCTGGCTCAGAGCTTTAATTCCATGAACATGCTGAGCGGATCGGGCTTATAGGGCGCGAAGGGTTCGATTTCGACAAAACCTGCCTTGCGATAAAGGCCGATGGCCTCGGGCTGGCTGATGCCGGTTTCGAGGCGGATGGCGCTGAGGCGCAGCTCTCGCCCGCGAGCAATGATAGCGTCCATCATCAACCGACCGATCTTGAGGCCTCTCGCCTGTGGATCGACAAACATGCGTTTGATTTCGCCCGTGCCGTCCCCGGCCTCGACAAGAGCGCAGCATCCGACGATCTGGCCCTCATTGCGGGCCACGAAGAAGGAAACTGTCGGCTTCTCCAGCGTGTCGATATCCACCATGTGGTTGCTTTCCGCCGGATAAAGCGAGGCCATATAGGCATTCGACAAGTCGATAAGGCGCAGGACTTCTGGCTGGCGCGGCGGTTCAAGCTTGATATCCACTGGCATACGGGTTCCCATTTATTTTTCAACAGCACGATCCTGCGTCGCAATAAGACTGCAATTCCGCTAGATCAGGATGGCTTGTAAGATAATTCATCCGGCAGAGGCAACCGTGACCCCATGAGAACAGCGCTTGTATTGATGACCATTCTCGGCTGCGATGACAGCGCGACCGATTGCCAGCATGTCGCCACCCTTCAGCAGCGCTGGACCAGCATCGAGCTCTGCGATGCCGAATCCGAAACCAAGCTGGGCGACTTCGTCAACGCATCCTATCCGGTGATTGTTGCCGTGTGTCAGACACCGGAGGAGCCGCAGAGCGGGCTGGCCAAAGCCGAACCGCAAACGCCAGATACATCCACCCTGGCACCAGCACTGGCGCCACAGGAAGAACAGACGCTGACGCAAAAAGCGATCACCCGTGTGCGCCGCATTCTGCCTTCGACCGAGGGTGTAAAGGAAGTTCTGGGCAAGCCGGTGCGCATGGTGGAAGACAGCTATTCCTGGATCGCCCGTCGCCTGTCCAACTGATTTTATCAGCGATCTATCAAGCAGCCTCGGCTGTGATGGTGGTGGAGAGAGAGCGGGCGCGGTGGCGTTGTTGGGCCATTTGCAGCTTCTCGACCATATGCAGAAGCTCGCGCATGGTTGCGTCCGCATCGGCATTGGAAAATTTCGAAAGAAGCCCGGACGAGAGTTCTGCGACCGGGTCGGCATAAGGTGCCTCAGCCGCCTCGCGCCACAGACGCGTTGCTTCCATGAAGATATCCAGAACCGGCCCGAAAAGCCCGGTGGATTGAAACAGCGCCTTCAATGCGTGGTGGCGACCTGTGCCGAGGATGGAACGGACCTGACGTTCACCAAGGCCGGACAGGTTGGAAATGGCTTGCGCAAAAAATGCGACCTTGCCCGAACACAAAAGGCTCATGAGGAAGGCTGGCGTCAGGTCGCCCTTCTCTCGCAAATGTTCCACCAGCATAGGCATGGCTTCTGCCGTGACATCGCCAGCGATCTGGACGGTGGCGGCATCGGAGGCATCACGAATGACAGCACCGAGGCGCGTTGGATGCACAGCGTGGCAGACCAGATTGGATGCGGCCAGTGCCGCTCCGATATGACCGACGATGGCGTAGCGCACATCTGCCGGCAAATCGGCTCTGTCTAACAGAAGGTCGCGAATTTCGGCGTCATGGGCATGGCGCTCGGCAATGCGGCGCAAGGTGAACGGCGTGATGCGGGCACTGCTGTTTTCCAGAAGAATGGAAAGCTCCAGCACATCGCTGATTTCAGCAAGGGCACCGCAAGCGCCGGGCTCCAGGAACGGACGCGCCGCAATCATTGCCCGGGTGATGGCTGTGCCATTGCCAATGAGATCCACCAGATCGGTCTCACGCAGCACAGGGGAATGAATGATGACGACGCAGGCGACTTCCGGCTTGTCTTCGGCAAGCGAGACAATGATGGAGCGGGGTGCAAAGGGAGAATATGCCAGCGTTTCTGCAAGCGCCGACCGCACCTTGGGAGATGGGTCATCCAGCAGATAGGTCATCGCATCGAAGGCGCTCTCCTGCCGATCCTGCGGCAGCGACGACTGGAGATAAGCCTCGGCAAGAGCCGTTGCCGCCTTGGATCTGTCGCCAGACCGAGCCTTTTCAGACCAACGTAGAAATGCTTGTACGATCACCCTGCGCCCCACCAACAGACAAATCCGGCTGTCCCGGCAGATAAGGTCGCATGCGACTCGTTTCCGCCTTCTGACTGCCAAACCTAGGGGCAAATGGTTTACGTTTGGTTTACCATATTTCTGAGCAACTTACGCGCTTCGTCACTCACCGGTCAGCGGGGCGTGTGAGTTGGAAAACATCCGTGCCGCCATCGGAATAATCGCGATAACCCATGCGGGCAACGGGCCGTGCGCGGGCCATATCGATGCGCCCGTTTTCGATGACCGCTTCATCGATATGGATGCCCACGACCTGACCAAAGACAATCCACGTCTCCGCTTCCAGACCGTTCACATCGACAGGACGCATGATCTGCGTGACCTGACATTCCAGCGCCGCATAGGCTTCTGCGACGCGGGGCGCATCCACGATCGTTCCCTGCTGCGCCGTCAGCCCGGCAAGCTCGAATTCATCGACACCGTAATCCACCGGGGCGGATGATGTGTTCATCTGCTCCACAAGGTGGCGACTGACGAGATTGGCGGTGAAGACGCCGGTTTCCTCGACATTGCGGACACTGTGCTTATGGCCGCTGGATGCGAACATGATGAGCTTTGGCGTATCCGCCACGGCGTTGAAAAAGGAATAGGGTGCAAGATTGAGCGAACCATCCCTGCCCTTCGAGCCAATCCAGCCAATGGGGCGCGGCGCAACGATGGCCTTGAAAGGATCGTGCGCCAGGCCATGCAGGTTTGTGTCCGCTGCGTAAAACATTAGGCCTCACCCACCCATGTTACCACATCGCCAAGCTGCGGGCGCGGACGCTCGACCGGCGGAAAAGTGGTGGAACCGATATAGATGAAACCGGCAATCTTCTCGCCCGGATTCACACCCAGCGCCGGAAAAATGGCTTCGTCGTAAGCGACCCATTCGGTCAGCCAATTGGCAGCATAGCCATTGGCATTGGCTGCAAACAACATGTTGAGGCAGACGGCACCGGCTGACATGACCTGCTCCCATTCGGGAATTTTAACATGCGGCGCCGCCGTGCTGACAACGGCGATGACGACGGGTGCGCGGGTAAAGCGGGTGCGTTCAACGGCCTGATGATCGGCACTGAGGTCCGGTGTCTTTTCCAGCGCACGGGCCAAAACCGCCTCACCCAGCCGCTCACGCTCGCCACCCCGGTAAACGATGAAGCGCCACGGAGCGATTTTTCCATGGTCCGGCACGCGCACCGTAAGACGCAGGATCTCCTCGATCTCAGCACGCTCAGGGCCGGGCTCGGTCAGCTGTGGTGCAGGCGTTGACCGACGAATATTCAGGTAATCGATAAGGGTGATGTTGTCTTTCATGACAGAACCGTTCCATTGTCATACATGTAAAATTAAGAGCCTTGAAATAGCCACCGCGTTACGTTTGAAGTGGTCCTAGAAAAACAAGAAGTCAATGCGGTCAAGAGAAATGACGTTCATCAAAATTGCGACTGGCCTTTGTGTGGCGCTGGCTTTGAGCGCCGCGCCGATGGGTGTTGCATTCTCGCAGGATGCCTTCAAGGACTTCAAACAGCTGGGCGGCACGCAGAAAATGCCCAAGCTGAACGCATTTACTGCCCCAACCGCGCCCGATGCGGCAAAATCCACCTCTCGTGACATCGTCATGGAAGCCAAGCTGACCAATGACGGCCAACCCATGATGGAAGGGCTGGCATGGCGTGTGTTCAGCCCCATTCCCGGCCCTGATGGAAAGCTGCCCATGCTGGCCAGTTCCGATGGTGGCACGGCCCAGTTTCATTTGTCGCCCGGCGATTACTTCGTCAACGTTTCCTTTGGCCGCGCAGGCGTGACCAAGAAACTGAATGTGCCGACAAGCGGCAAGATCGACAAGCAGGTGCTGATTCTGGATGCCGGCGGCTTCGTTCTCAACGCCGTTGTCGGAGCCGACAAACGGATTTCCGCCAACCAGCTGAAATTTTCGGTCTACTCCTCCGACACACAGGAAGATGGCGAGCGGCGTCTTGTGATGTCCGATGTCAAGCCAAACACAGTGATCCGCCTTAATGCAGGCACCTACCATGTGGTGTCAGAATATGGCGGCATCAACGCCGTTGTGCGCGCCGATATTCAGGTGGAAGCCGGCAAGCTGACGGAAGCAACGCTTCAACACCACGCCGCACAGGTTACGCTGAAGCTCGTATCCGAACATGGCGGCGAAGCGATTGCCGATACCGCATGGTCCGTGCTCACAGGCTCTGGCGATATCGTCAATGAAAGCGTGAGCGCTTTTTCCACCATGGTGCTGGCAGACGGCGAATACACCGCCATCGCCCGCAACAAGGACAAGGTCTACCAACGCAACTTCAAGATCGCCTCGGGTCAGGATTCGGACGTGGAAGTGCTGATGAAGGATCAGGCTCCGGAAGACACGATGGGCGATTACGAGTGAGGTTGGGCGACGCAATCGTCGCCCTCTTTGTTTCACCAAACCGAATTGAACGGCAGTAGATCCTCGGGACGAGCCCGAGGATGACGGCGGTTTCGCTTAGGCAGCTTTTACCTTCGCAGCCTTGGCAGCGCGCTTGCGCTTTACGTCTGGTGGTGTTGCTTCGTCCACGAGGTTCGCGATCGCTTCTTCGAGACCGTAGGATGTCTGGGCCTGGGAGCCGAGTCGGCGGATGTTGACGGTGCGTTCTTCCGCTTCCTTCTTGCCGCAGACGATGATGACCGGGACTTTGGTGACCGAGTGTTCGCGGACCTTGTAGTTGATCTTCTCGTTGCGGAAATCGGTTTCGACGGAAAGACCGGCATCGCGCAGGGCTTCGGCGACTTCGCGACCGTAATCATCCGCATCCGATGTGATCGTCGCAACGACGACCTGCTGCGGCGCGAACCACAGTGGCATGTGACCGGCGAAGTTCTCAATGAGAATGCCGAGGAAGCGTTCCATCGAGCCGCAGATGGCGCGGTGGATCATAACCGGCTGGCGCTTTTCCGACGCCTGATCGATGTAGAATGCGCCAAAGCGTTCCGGCAGGTTGAAGTCCACCTGCGTTGTGCCGCACTGCCATTCACGACCGATGGCATCTTTCAGTGTATATTCGAACTTGGGACCGTAGAACGCGCCCTCGCCCGGCAGAATATCCGTCTTGATGCGTCCATCGGACTGCTCCTCGATGGATTTCAGAACCTCGGTCATCACGCTTTCGGCGCGGTCCCAGACGTCATCGGAACCGACGCGCTTTTCAGGGCGCGTGGACAGCTTCACCACGATTTCCTCAAAGCCGAAGTCCTTGTAGACCGACAGGATGAGTTCGTTGATGCGCAGGCACTCGGCGGCCATCTGCTCTTCCGTGCAGAAAACGTGCGCGTCATCCTGCGTGAAGCCGCGAACGCGCATCAGGCCATGCAGAGCGCCGGATGCTTCGTAACGGTGGACGTTGCCGAATTCTGCAAGGCGAACAGGTAGTTCGCGGTAAGACTTCAAGCCATGCTTGAAGATCTGTACGTGGCCGGGGCAGTTCATGGGCTTCAGGGCGAAGACGCGGTTATCGGCGGCCTCATCCTTGGGATGGGTGAAGGCGTAGGCCGATTTTACGGCAAACATGTTTTCCTGATACCAGCCCCAGTGGCCCGACGTTTCCCACAGGGAAGCATCCAGCACCTGCGGCGCGTTGACTTCCTGATAGGTGCCTTCGAGATTGCGGCGCATATAGGCCGTCAGGGTCTGGAACATGCGCCAGCCCTTGCCGTGCCAGAACACCACGCCCGGGCCTTCTTCCTGGAAGTGGAACAGGTCCATTTCGCGGCCAAGACGGCGGTGGTCGCGCTTTTCAGCTTCGGCCAGGACGTGGAGATACTGATCCAGCTCTTCCTGCGTGGCCCATGCGGTGCCGTAGATGCGTGTCAACATCGGGTTGTTGCTATCGCCACGCCAATAGGCACCGGCAACCTTCATCAGCTTGAAAGCCGTGCCGATCTGCCCTGTGTTGGCCATATGCGGGCCGCGGCAAAGGTCGAACCAGTCACCCTGATAATAGATCTTGAGGTCCTGCCCCTCGGGAATGGCATCAATCAGCTCGATCTTGTAGCTCTCACCCTTGGCGGCAAAGACTTCCTTTGCCTTTTCGCGAGACCAGATTTCGCGCGTGAAGGGCTTGGAGCGGCCGATGATTTCCTTCATCTTCTTTTCGATCTTGGGCAGATCTTCCGGCGTGAAGGGCTCGTTCTTGGCGAAATCGTAATAGAAGCCGTTTTCGATGACGGGGCCGATGGTGACCTGCGTACCGGGCCACAGCTCCTGCACGGCTTCTGCCATGACGTGGGCCGCGTCGTGGCGGATCAGCTCAAGCGCACGCTTGTCATCACGGGTGACGATTTCAATCTTGCCATCGACGATGGTGTCGGAAAGGTCGCGCACAGAGCCATCCAGCGCAATCGCGACGGCCTTCTTTGCAAGCGACTTGGAAATGGATTCGGCAACATCGCGACCGGTTGTACCAACCGGGTACTGGCGAACGGAACCATCGGGAAATGTAAGGGAAACGGCTTCAGACATCATAATTCTCCTGACCAGTCCCGCCAACGAATGCGGGTGGTGTGTTGACCGGCGCGCGCCGGGGTGTGAACGCGCGGGTGATAATGCGGAACGCGTTGTGAGTAAAGAATTTTAAGCGGAAACGGGCATCAGCCAGAAATCCCGGGCTGCCTGCGGCAGTTTGGAAAGCGCCCGATCAAAAACAACGGGATCGATGTTACGGCGCACTGCCTCGGCAACGTCTCGAATCGCAGAATCAGTCGAGAGATTGTGGTTGTAGCGAAGCGACCGCACCTCAGCCATCATCTCGGCTTCCGTGCCAAATTCCCGCATCTCTTCGGTGCTATCCCAATCACTGACGAAGATGGCGCGCAGGACCGGCGGAAGGACATTCGCAAATTCTAGAGCCTGCTGCACCGTCAAACGGCGTCGAAACACCTGAAGCACTGCTTGCAGCATGGTGTAAGCCTGATGCGATGTGCTCAGCATGGAGACCTCTTTCAGGTCCTCCACGAACCGGTCGAAATCCACCGACGCCTGACGATATTCCATCGGCATTGGCATGTCGTCACTCCCCCTCAATCCACCTTGTGGCCCGCCCGCGACCAGTAGGACCACGGCGCCCACCAGACCTGCTTTTTTTGCAAGTTCTCGCAGACGGGATCAAGCCCGCTTGTGCCGCCAGGACCACACCGGGCGACGCGAAACAGCGTCAACCAGCCACCAGCCCAGAAGCCGTGGCGGGCGATGGCCTCATATCCATATTCGGAACAGGTGGGAATGTGGCGGCAGGAGTTTCCGACGAAACCGGAAAGGGACAGCTGATAGAGCCGGATGAAGCCCATGCCCAGCAGGCGGCCGGGCGTTTTGCGGTAAGCACCGGCCCAGTTGCGCGAGCGTGACTTTCCGTGGTCGCAATCCGGTGCGTTACACATGGGTCAGGCCGGGACCTGATTCTCGGCTTCGATCTGGTCAAGACAGTCACAGACGGCATCGAAGGTTAGCAAGGTGGAGGCGTGGCGGGCTTTGTAATCCTTAACCGGTTTCAACACACGCATGTCTTCGAAACGGCCAGCAGGCCCCTCGCCGCCTTCTGTCAGCATGGCGACCATCTCATCGCGTGCGGTGCGGATTTCCGCGCTGCTTGCGCCGATGACGTGATGGGCCATGATGGATGATGATGCCTGACCAAGCGCACAGGCACGCACTTCATGGGAGAAGTCCGTCACCACGCCATCCGCCAGCTTGATATAGACCTTGACTTTGGAGCCGCACAATTTGGAGTGCTTCTGCGCGCTTGCATCCGCATCCGCCATGGCGCCTGCGAGCGGAATATTGCCTGCAAATTCGAGAATCCGGTTGCTGTAAATATCGTCCATGACCATTGTCCAATCGCGCAAGCTTGATGTTTCAAACGCTGCGTCATCTCCAGGCAAAGCTTTTCTGCCATCCATCGCCACTATATGCTATCGGACACTGACGTCATCAAGGTGCATTGATTTTAAACCATCAAACATCGATTTCATGTTGGCAGACTTGCCAAATTGACTAAAAACAACCAGATAGCAGGCGCGGCATCGCAATGATCTAGCCGCATGCTATATTCGGGAGCGGACGTTAGACCGTACCGGGAGACCAAAAGATGGATGCTATCGTGAAGAATTTTCCCGGTACTGGCACACAGAGTGGTGCAGTTGATACACGTCCGACACAGGCCGAAGCGGAAGATGCCGTGCGGGTTCTGCTACGCTGGGCGGGTGACAATCCCGAACGCGAAGGCCTGCTTGACACGCCGAAACGTGTTGCAAAATCTTACCGCGAACTGTTCAGCGGCTATCAGCTTGATGCCAGCGACGTTCTTGGGACGACATTTGAGGAAGTCGGCGGTTACGACGACATGATTCTCGTGCGCGACATTCCGTTCCATTCCCATTGCGAACACCACATGGTTCCGATCATCGGTAAGGCACATGTCGCCTATCTGCCTTCGGGCCGCGTGCTGGGCCTTTCCAAGATTGCCCGTGTCGTCGAAATCTACGGTCGCCGTTTGCAGACCCAGGAAACGATGACCGCGCAGATCTCTCAGGCTCTTGAAACATCTCTCAAGCCACGCGGCGTCGCTGTGATGATCGATGCCGAGCATATGTGCATGTCCATGCGCGGTGTGCAAAAGCAGGGTTCCACAACGTTGACCACAAGCTTCACCGGCGAGTTCAAGTCTGAACCGACCAACCAGGCCCGGTTCATGACCATGGTCTATAGCCGCTAATACGGCACTGAAGGACGGCGCGTGGCGGGCAACCGCCTCGCCGCCCTAGAGCCTTTCCGGTGAACACGAGTTCACCTTCAACGCTCTATCTGTTTGTTTTTACGCAATTCCGGACGCAAAACCGGTTCCCACTTTTGCTGGACTTGCTCTAGCATGGAGGTTCTGATGTCATCGACATTTCCGCCCGCCCCTACAGACAAGGCGAAGCTCGAAGCTGCCGGTGCGTTTTCGCCGAAATTCGATGCCAATGGCCTCGTCACCGCTGTCGTGACGGATGCGAGGGACGGTGAGCTGCTGATGGTGGCGCACATGAATGCGCAGGCACTGTCGCTGACGCTCGAAACCGGCATTGCCCACTATTACAGCCGCTCCAGAGACAAAATCTGGAAAAAGGGCGAGACGTCAGGCAATCTCCAGACCGTTCAGGAATTCCGCACCGATTGTGACCAGGATGCCGTATGGCTGAAAGTTTCCGTTGCCGGTCACGATGCGACCTGCCACACCGGACGACGCTCCTGCTTCTACAGAACCGTTACCCTCGAGAATGGCGAGGCGGTGACGACCGTTACCGATGACACGCGCCATTTCGACCCGGCGGACACCTACGGGAAGTAGACCCGTCCGCATTCTCAATCGCGTGCCTTGAGCCTTGGCGACCGGCAGGTGAACCAGACGCCAAAGGCGCTTAACAACAGAACCACTGCCACAAAAATCATCACGGCGAAGAAGCCAAGGTCGAAAGCGGCGCGGGCGGCATCTCGAATGGTCTGCCCCAACGCTGGTGTCGCAGTTGCCGCCACGACAAGCGCCTGATCCAGCCCATCAAACACCTCAGCTGGTATACCCGCCTGTCGGGGCAGATCGATATTCATGCCGTAGACAGCCGCAAGAGCGGACCCCAGCACGGCTATGCCTATGGCACCCCCAAGTTCAAAAGAAACTTCTTCGATTGATGCGGCCATGCCAGCCTGTTCTGCAGGCACATTGGCCATAATCAGCGTAGAAGCAGCTGTCATGGCTGCGCCAAGACCGAAGCCGAGCACGGCGAAGCTCGAAATCTGCGAGAGCTGCGAGAGATCCTGAAACAGAAGCGACAGGCTAAGCCCGACGCTTGCGATCAACAATCCGATCCACAGCACGTTTGTGGTGCCAAGGCGGGCCGCTAACAGCCCAGCGATGGGACCCGCAAGAAATGCGCCGAGTGGAATGGGCAGCAGTGTCAGCGCCGCCTGGAGTGGCGTGAGATCGAGGACCAATTGCAGACGTTGCGAAAGAACGAGTTGCAAACCGACAAGCGCCAACACCGTAACCATGGCCGCAGCCACGCCGGACGCAAATTGACGATCACGAAACAGGGTGAAGTCAATGAGCTTGTGGACCCGCTTATCCTGCCGGCGCTTGAAGAACGCCAGTGCAACAACGCCGAGCAGAGCTGAGAAAACCAGCGCTGACCATGAGGGTGCCTGTTTGGCGAGCTCCTTCACGGCATAGGTCAATGCGACCAGACCGACAAGGATTTGCAAAGAGCCCACTGCGTCCCACGGCTTTGAGCGGTTGCCGGGAACGGGCGGGATGACCCAAATGGTCGCCAGAAGCGCAACCACCACCACCGGGACGTTGATGAGAAACACCGATCCCCACCAGAAATATTCGAGCAACACGCCGCCCAGCACTGGTCCGAAGGCCGCACCGCCTGACGCGACCGCCGCCCAGATACCAATCGCCACAGACCGCTCATGGGCATCATCGAAGATCAGGCGGATCAGCGACAGTGTCGCGGGCATCATGCCAGCTGCGCCAACGGCCAGCAAAGCGCGAGCGGCAATGAGGACAGCGGGGTTGGGAGCAAAGGCAGCAACCAGAGAGGCTACACCGAACACGACGAGACCAACGAGGAAGAGACTTCTGTGTCCGACACGATCGCCCAGGGTTCCCGCACCCAGCAGCAGCCCCGCCATGACCAGTGGATAGGCGTTGACGATCCACAGCTTCTCAGATGCGCTGGCACCCAGTTCCGCCGTCAGCCTCGGCAATGCCGTGTAGAGGACCGTCACGTCAATCGTGATCAGAAACAGTGCGCTCGACAGGATTGAAAGGACGAACCAGCGATTGGCCGTTTGTGCCACAGGCATTTTTCTTCTCCGGGATTAAATTGTTGATCCAAAGGCAGACTTAATTTAAATACATACGTATGGAAAGTAAAAAATCGAGTCCTGACATGACCAAGCTTGGCCGACCACGTAAAATTGACAGGCAGCAACTGCTTGATGAGGCTGAGGCGATCATCGCGCAGAACGGGGCATCTGCCTTGACCATCGACGCACTCGCCAAGCGGTTGGGTATCACCAAGGGTGGCGTGCAATATGCCTTCGGGACCAAAGAGGCACTGCTCCACGCCCTCTTTGAGCGCTGGAACAATTGGTACGATCAACAGGTTGCTCTGATCGCCGGGGAGAACCCGACAGTGACGCAATATCTGCGCGCCCATGCAGACATTACCTTCAAATCCGGCCATGCGGATAACAGCAAGGCTGCGGCGATGCTGGCCTCGCTGGTGCAATCTCCAGAACATCTGGAGCCGACACGGCAATGGTACCGCAATCGCCTAAGTCAGATTGAGTCGCAATGCGATGAAAGCAGTAATGCGCGTCTTGCCTTCCTCGCCATCGAAGGCGCGTTCACGCTTCGATATTTCGGCTTCTGTCAGCTGACGGAAGAAGAATGGGAAAAAATGTACGCCGACATTTTGCACCTCCTCTGACGCGAAGTGGACGCTACGCGAGCCTTATTTCTTTCTCCTTTCCTTGCTTTTGTTACGAGAATTATAGGAGTTGGCGCATAGACTGGTAGCTGGGTGCCTCTGGCGTGGGAGTTTAGTGGATGTTGGGTTGGGGTCTGAACCGCGAAAATGCAGCCGCAATGGCGGCTTTGGACAAGGTCGAGCAGCAAGCGCCAACGCCTACCCTGCCTAAAATTCCGACGAACCGAATTGCACTGGCCCTGGGTGGCGGCGCTGCACGCGGATGGGCACATATCGGCGTGTTGCGCGCCCTGGATGAAGCGGGCGTACAGATCGGCATGATTGCCGGCACATCTATCGGCGCTCTCGTCGGTGGCTGCTATCTGGCGGGCAAGCTGGATGAACTCGAAGATTTCGCCCGCTCGCTGACAGTGCGCCGGATTGCCGGACTGCTGGACCTGACCATTGGCGGCGGCGGCCTGTTTGGCGGCATGCGGCTGACCAAGCGCATGCAGGAGCATCTCGTCGGGCTCAACATCGAAGATCTCGAACACCCGTTCATTGCCGTGGCGACGGAACTGAAGACCGGCCACGAAGTGTGGATCCATCAGGGCAATCTGATCACGGCGCTGCGCGCCTCCTACGCCCTGCCCGGTATTTTCGAGCCGGTGCGCTGCAATGGCCGAACGCTGATCGATGGCGCGCTGGTCAACCCGGTGCCGGTTTCCGTCTGCCGTGCCTACGAACAGAATCTGGTGGTTGCGGTGAACCTAAACTATGACATCTTCGGCCGCTCGGCGGTGGTCAAGCACAGCGCCGGACCCAGCAACGCTGAACCTGAAGCCAAACCGGCAGCAGAACCCCGTTCGGTCGGATTGCCGGGCGTGATGGTGCAGGCCTTCAACATCATTCAGGACCGGATTTCCCGTTCCCGTCTGGCTGGCGATCCGCCGGACCTGACGCTGCACCCGCGCATCAACACAATCGGCCTTTCGGAATTTCACCGGGCGGCGGAATCGATTGACCGTGGATATGAAGAAGCGCGCGCACGCATACCGGAACTGCAACGCATGCAGCAGGTTTTCCAGCGTTGATGATTGGGGGCAGATGCCCCCCCTGCACTACCCGGCGATATAAGCCTTGATATGCTCGGCTTCCGCTTCGATCTCGCTCATGCGGGCTTTGACCACGTCACCAATCGAGATGATGCCGACCAGCTGGCCATTGGCTTCGACGGGGACATGGCGAAAGCGGCCACCGGTCATCAGTTCCATGACATCATCGGAGGTTGACCCCTCATGACAGCGCGTCACATTCTTCGTCATAACTTTGGAGACCGGTGATTTGAGTGCGTCTGACGCCTGTGTGGCAATGGCCTTGACCATATCGCGTTCCGTAAAAATGCCGAGGATGGCGCCCTTCTCATCCGTGACCACGACGGCACCGATGCGATGCTCATTCAACGTGATGGCCGCATCGCCCAACGACATATCAGGCCTGACGGTAACGACGTTACGGCCCTTCAAATCGAGAAGTTCTTTTACGAATACAGGCATATTTCCCTCCTTGTCCAAACGGCTTTCATAACCGCACGGTGCGTCTCCTCCACAAGCGCACGGTCAAGCTGGACGTGGATGGTGCGCCAGCGCACCACGGAAAGCAATATGTTTAACGAGGCGGAAACATATCAATCGATTGTATGTCTCAGGCCAATTCGTGGCGAATGACGGGCTTTCGATCAAACATGGCAAAGAACAGGAAGCCCAGCAGGAAGCCGAAAATATGCGCATCCCAGGCCACCTCTCCACCTGCATCTCCCATCAAGGGAATGCCGACGGCAATCAGCAGATTGCCGAACAGCCACATGAGCGTGAAGATGAGAACCGTGCGGTTGGACAGGGCCTGCAGGATGCTCTGACGCGGCAAGCGGTGGCCGATGGCCGGGTGGTAGCGCCCGCCATTGGCGGGAAAGACGAAGCGGCATGCGGCACCCATCAGCGCCGAAACCACGCCGGACGCCCCGATGAGCACGGTGACGTCACCCCAATGCAGAAAAGCGTGGCCGAAGGCGGAAACGGCTGCGGATATGCACCAGAGCAGAATGAAACGGGCTGTGCCGATACGGCGCAAGACCGGCGCACCAAACGCCATGAGCCATAGACCGTTGAAAAGGATATGCTCGATGCCACCATGCAAAAATGAATAGGTAATCGGTGTCCAGAGCCATTCCAGTCCCTGTTGGGAAAGTTCCGTGGCGTAGCGCAGGGGAATGAAGCCGAAGGTGAAAATGAACCATCCATATCCGTCTTCAGACAGCACATAGAACGAAACGAGATGGACCGCGATCAGCACAGCCATGATGGCCACAAGCGCGCCGGGAAGGTTGAAAACCGGGGCTTTGGGCGGTGTGCCGCTCTGTGCCGTCTCATCCGCTTCCGGCAATCCACCTTCATTATGCGTCATCAGGCCGTCTTCCTTCGCGTCATGTTCTGTGTGATCTCTCATGCAGCAATATAGGAAGGTTTCGAGAAAAAGAAGCATCACCGTGGGGTGGTGCCTGCAACTATCAGCGACGTCGCGGATTGTGATAGCCACACGCGTGGCATGGAATTCGCTTCACCATCTCCAGCACCGCAAATGAAGGCGGTATGCGTCTCATAACGAGACATATGCCCCGCGGCCTGGAGACCGTGTCATGAAGACAAATGCAAGCCTTGATATCTTCGCCTATTGGGATGAACTGCGCGGTGTTCGCGCGGCACCTCTGCGCAGCGAGATAGACCCTGCGCCCATACGCCATCTGTTGCCCGACCTCTTCCTGCTGACAGAAACCGCAGATGCGGCGCCCGTGTTTCGTCTGACGGGAACGCGCCTGTACAATCTGTTCGGCAGAGAACTCAGCGACACGCCATTTTCGGGCATATGGCAACCGGATGCCGCACATGATGCCTGTCGCATCGCCAACGGCGTGCTTGAGCATCAACGACCCGTCGTTTTCGAAATCCTGTCCGAGACCGTGACCGGTTTGGCGGCGCGTAGCTTCGAAATGCTGCTTTTGCCGCTGGCGGTGGAGCCATACTTCCCGGCCCGGCTGCTGGGCTGCCTGATATCCGAACCACCACTGGCCGATTTCGGACAGCCCTTCAAGCCATTATCCCTGACGAAAAGCCGTTTGCTGGATGTTTCATCGTCGCAATTGATGGCGCAAAGGTCGGACTTTGGCTATGCCCTCAACCGGGCCGTATCTTTATGAGAAAATTGCTAATGTTTGCCGTCCGAAGCAGAACCTTCTGTTAACTCGGCAACTGGTATTAAGGGCGATCATTCCTCAATACCGTGCCTCACATGTTCTCATCTCGCTCAACCACCGTCGCATTTGCAGCCCGCTCTGTGGAGACACCCTCCGCGGAAGTGCTTCCTGTGGCGCTGACGGGGCGGTTGATGGTGCCTTCTCAGGATGAATTCGATTGCACCGCCCATGAGATGACGGCTGAGGCAGCGCGCATTACCTGTTTCGTGCGTCCGAGAAACGGCGACAGAATTATCGCCTACCTTCAGCACATTGGTCGCATCGAAGGCATCGTAAAGGCGCTGACGGCGGATGGCTTCACCATCGCCATCATGGGCACCGAGCGCAAACGCGAGAAGCTGGCGGCACAGCTGGCATGGATTGCCAAGCGCCACGCACTGGGCTTGCCGGAAGACCGTCGCCATGACCGTCTAACACCCCGCAACCCGCATGCGGACCTGATGTTAAACGATGGCACTATCGCAGCTTGCCGCATCATCGACCTTTCGCTTTCGGGCGCGGCTGTCGAAACCGACGTGCGTCCCCAGATGGGCACCAATGTCCGCCTCGGAAACATGTCTGGCCGTATCGTGCGCCATTTCATGGAAGGCGTCGCCATCGAATTCGATGCTGTCCAGTCCCGCGATGCGCTGATCGAGTTTCTCTAAACAAGCATTTCAGCTCGCCCCATCAACCGGCTACGCCTCGCGTCAGCCGGTTTTTTTGTGCCATCGGATGGGACAGATTGGCCTTCAACGAGCGCGGCAAAGACCGAAAACTGGCGAAAATCGACACAGCCATCGAAAACAATCCGATATTGGCGCAATAATTGGCCAGAAAATGAAGCTCAAACGACGATTTTCAATGAAAATCTGGGGCTGAAATGGGCGTTTTGAGGCTGAAAACCACCCTCTCAAGCACTCAACTATAGTAACGAAACAGTTTAGATTTGCGCCAGGCGTGGACGGGCTCGTTGAACGATTAACCAGGACCCCCTACATGCCAATATATTTCAATGCATTAGGACTGCTTCCGGATTCAAAAACTAAGCCGATCGGAACAATTTTAATCAAATTTTCCTCAAATATAAATCAAATATAGATCGGGTTTTCATAAATATAGCGTCGAATTTGAGCACCGTTATTTGCAGCCAATCAAAATATAGCTGGCATTGTTCTCCTCACAACGGGGAGACAAGAAATGAAAAAAATCAGCCGTTTCGGAATTTTGATCGCAGCTATGATCGCAGGTGCATTCGCCACACAGGCCCAAGCATCGCCAGCCGCTGCCATGCGCGTTATGGGCAAAGCCAATCCGCCGATTGGTCACTATGAATTCTGCCAGACCTACCAGAGCGAATGTCAGTCGACCTCGGCTGACAGGGGCCCGCTCAAGCTGACGGAAGAAAGCTGGAAGGCTATCCTCGACGTCAACTATACCGTCAATACCACAATCACGCCGATGACGGATTTGGAGATCTACGGCGTTGAAGAACGCTGGGCTTACCCGACCACGGTTGGCGACTGTGAAGACTACGTGCTTTTGAAGCGCAAGATGCTAATGGGAAAAGGCATCTCTGCTTCCGACCTGCTGATTACTGTCGTGCTGCAGCCGAACGGTTCCGGACATGCGGTGCTGACCGTGCGCACCGACCGGGGCGACTTCGTTCTCGACAATCTGCGAAACAAGGTGATGGAGTGGTCTGAGACGGAATATACCTATCTCAAGCGTCAGGACTCGACCAATGCCGGTCGGTGGGTAAAAATTCAGGATGGCCGCGCTGTGAATGCAGTTGCTGGCATCAAATGAATGAAGCGAGCGGGGTGCTATGGCACCCTCTCGTCGCATGAGTGGGCTCGGTCAAGTCACCCCCGTTGACGAGACCGTGCCTAGAGCCGGTTCTGTTGCCCCGGAACCGGCTCTTTCTTTTCACTATTACAGAAGGCCGAGCTCGGCAAGCTCACGACGAAGATCGGACGGCATATCTTCAGACAGGCCCGCCCCGCCCAGATCGCGCGGCGCTTCCTCGGCTTTGAGATAACGCCAGCCCTGAAACGGCCTTTTGGGCGCTGGTGAGGTTTCGATGACCTCTGGCCCGAGGATCAGATCGCAGCGAGTGATCCCGTCCTCTCCCTTGAAGGAGCGGATGTCCAGCAACATCTGACGTGCCTGGACCTGCCCCTTGATGACCCAATAGAGCGAGCCGCCATCCAGCAACTCCTCGACCCGTTTTGGAAACATGCGGGTGGTGTGAACGCTGTGCGGTTCCAGACCCGCCGCAATTGCGGTCAACGCCCGGTGCGAAACCCATTCGCGCAGGTCGTCAATCGAGTCGGCACCGACGCAAAGCTTGATAAGATGAAGAGCCATGCCGCTATCAATGCGGTTTTGATGGCACCGTCAAGCGACCACAGCGCGAAGGGCGCAGCTTCGCATCAACATTCCACGACATTCACGGCAAGGCCACCTGTCGATGTTTCCTTGTATTTCTCGCTCATGTCATTGCCGGTCTGGCGCATGGTTTCGATACAGGCATCCAGCGGCACGAAATGCTCGCCATCACCCTTCAGGGCCAGAGAGGCCGCCGTGACGGCCTTGACCGCGCCAAGCGCGTTTCGCTCGATGCAGGGAATTTGAACCAAACCAGCGATAGGATCGCAGGTCATGCCGAGGTGATGTTCCAGCGCAATCTCGGCAGCGTTTTCGACCTGTGCCGGAGACCCACCCATGACGGCGGCGAGACCGGCAGCGGCCATGGCGGCAGCGGAACCCACCTCCCCCTGACAGCCAACCTCTGCACCAGAGATGGACGCATTGTGCTTGATGATGCCGCCAATGGCCGCAGCAGTCAGCAGAAAGTCCCTGACATCATCGACACTCGCATCTTCATGGAAGTGGCGGAAATATTTGACCGTGGCAGGCACGACGCCCGCAGCGCCATTGGTGGGTGCCGTGACGACACGCCCGCCTGACGCATTCTCTTCATTTACGGCCATGGCGTAAACGCTGAGCCAATCATTCGCGAGCAGCGGATTGAGCCGGTTGCTGCGCCATTCGGCATTAAGCTTGTCGTGAATGGAGCGTGCCCGGCGCTTGACCTTCAGGCCGCCCGGCATGATGCCTTCGCCCTTCAAGCCGCGCTCGATGCAGCCATTCATCGCCTCCCAGATCTGGTCGAGGCGGCTGTCCAACTCGTCACGGCTGATGACCGTTTCTTCGTTGGCGCGTTTCATTTGCGCGATGGTGCGACCCGAACGTTCCGCCATCTCCAGCATCTGCTTGGCCGTTGCGAAGGGATAAGGCACTTTCGGTCCGTTATCCACAGTCTTGCCACGCTGGCGCATGGCTTCAAGCTCGGTATCGGTCACCACAAAGCCACCGCCGACAGAATAATAGATCCGCTTGAGCAGCATGCGTCCCTGCGTATCAAAGGCAGAGAAGGTCATGCCATTGGCGTGGCCGGGCAGCGGGTTCTTCTTGTCGAAGATGAGATCTTCCGCAGGACGGAAAACATAAGGGGGGTGACCGGCGGGTGACACACGGCCTGTGGCTTCGATCTGCGCAATCATGGCATCCATGGCATCTGGATCGACCCTGTCAGGGCGCTCTCCCATTAGGCCCAGCAGAACGGCGCGGCCGGAGCCATGGCCGATGCCGGTAAAGGCTAGCGATCCGTGCAGGCTGACCTTGATGGCGGACACGACAGCACCTGAAGGGCGCGGCCATTCATCCGACAGCACCGTTTCCAGAAAACGGTTGGCAGCCGACATCGGCCCCATGGTGTGTGAACTGGACGGCCCGATACCGATCTTGAAAACGTCGAAGACCGAGAGAAACATGTGCACCTGCCCTATGTATAGACTTATTGATCCAGTCTATCCGAACGGAAACAATCCGCCACCACAAAATAGGCGTTGAATGCGCTGACTGCGACATCGGCCAAGCACAAATGAAAACAGCACGGCTTCGATGAAGGCCGTGCTGCTCAACTGAAATTCTTTAAGAGAGATTATTACGGGCTGCCAAAAACATATGTCAAAGCGAGAAAAGCGGCAAAGCCTGCAAGTGCGCGTAGTGTTACGGCCCAGCAGGATTTCTGTGCGGTTTCTTCCATGGTTACTCCAGCGTGTCACTCTCGGGCTGCGCATTTTCCGCGGCCCAGTGGCGATGCATTTATTAAATAATTGTGACAAACGCAATTGCAAAAAACGGCTAAAGCAAGGCGCATTTGACCATCTGCCATTCACTCAGCGCATAGGTACATGAAATAACAATAGCTTACCTGTCCGCATCGAGACAGCGCATGAGAAACACCTGTCTCAATTTGGACCAAAGTGTAAATGGCGAAAGCTTTTCCCTTACCGTGATAAAGTGAGGTGTGTATAAACTCGTGCTACACAAGACTTTCTCCACATGAGACGTCTCAGCCAGCTTGAACCTATGCTGCATCTGGATTATCGGGCAAAGTATAGTGCGAACATTTCAGAAAGCGGTGACAGATCATGCAGGCCACTCCTTCTTCCTTTCCCGATCGTGAGACGGTCGCATCCAAAATCGCATCCATGAGCACGGAAGATGAAGCCTGGCTCAAATTGCTGTTGGAAAACGCGCTGCAGGACGAAAATCTGCTGGAAGGCCTGCGCCTTTTCATCGACCAGCAATCGCAGGCACGCTTTCTCAACTCGCTGAAACTGGAAAAATGCGGCGAATGGTTTGGCAACAACGCCCCGGCCCGCCTGCAGATCCGCCTTCACGAGCTCGCAAAGAGCAGCCAGCACGCCGCCTTCACTGCATTCCGCGCAGGCCTGACAAAATCCGGCGGTCTGGAAAAGTCCTACCCAAAAGCCCCCGTCTGAGGCCGGGCGTTTAATCAGGCACCCGCTCCACCACGGCGATGATCGGTCCCATCGGGTACCACCGGTCACGCCGCTGTGCAGCGGGTATATCGACGCTGGATATGCTGCCATCAAGGTAGAGCGCGTTGGGCGAATTCAACCTGTCGCGAAACAGGGTGGCAAAATCGTAGAAACGCACGGCAGTTTCCGAGATGGCAAAATGCACCATGCCGTCTTCGGATACGCCAACGCCGTTGCGGGTGTTCAGGCTGTCGCTTTCCGGCAGAAAGCGCGGATGAAGCTTACCATCGATGACCAGCATCGGACCTGATTGCGTCGCGAATTCAGGCTTTCTGTTGGCGTTGAGATAGGCGCTGGTTTCCAGCACGCCTGCACTCGTGCCTTCCATAAAGAACACGCCATTGGGCTGCATGTGGAAATTGCCCCAGCCGCCCGCAGTGCTGATTTGAGATACTTCCACGCCGTTTTCAATGTGCAGCCCCACCGGCGAAAGATCCCGGTGATACATGCCGCCATTCATGGCGAAGGTGACGAAGCTGTGCTGACGCCAAAGTGCTGATGAGAGTGCTTCAAAGGAGCCATAGGGCTTTCCCGCAACGTGATCCCATTGATAGAGCCGGATATTGCTTTGCGCGGGGTCGAAACTGCAGACGGTGTAACGCCCGCCCATATGCTCCATAGCCTTGCAGTTGTCAGGAAGATCCGCAGCATTGGCCAATGCCGCAAACAGGAACGGCAGGATAAATCGCGCAAGCTTCCTCATAGGTCCTCATCAACAAAAAGCATCTTCATCGGCACGCTTAGCAGAGGGAGGAAGACCAGAGTATGGCGCTGGCAAAACAAAAAAGGCTGGCAAATGCGCCAGCCTTTTCAAAAATATGCAGTATTGGATTAACGGCTTGCTGCGCGATCAACGCTGCGGCCTGCGGCCTGCGTGCCATCAACAGTACCGGCTACATCCTGGCCAACGCCGCGGATTGTGTTGCCGCAAGAGCTCAAAGTCACGAGGGCTACGAGAACGGCAGCGGTAGTGGCGGCGAAACGTTTGGACATATTAAAACTCCCCTGGATGTCTGCGCATAAGCGACAAAACGATTGAATTAGCGGGCAGATAACGCGACGTAGACAATCCGGTTCCAACGCGTCGATAAAAATATTTCAACAATTAGAGAGGCTGCGCGAGATCCTTGAAAGCGTTGCGGATGCTATCGGCCACAGCCTGCACAGGACGCGTTGGTTTCTCGGCAACAATCAGGCGGATATCGAAACAGCCAAGCTCGGGCATTCCATCCTTCTCACCCAGAATGACCATGTTGTTTTGCACATAGGAGCGCGGCAAAGGCGCGACCGCAAGATCAGCTTCAATCGCCGCTTTCTGGGCCATCGTATGTCCGCTGAGATAGGCAATGCGGTAGGCACGGTTTTGCCGCTCAAGTGAGGATGTGGCCTCGGACCGCCAGATGCAGCCATCTTCCCAGATCGAAATCGGGATCGGTTCGCGCAGATGGGCTGTGCCGCATTTAGCGCCCGCCCACACAAGCCGCTCGCGCATCAGGACTTCGCCGGTATCGCGAAGTGGCAGCGACGCGCAATTGACGAGCGCGATATCCAGCCGCTGCTCATCCATGCGCCGATAAAGCTGCGAACTGGAATCAATCACCACATCCACCATGATAGCCGGAAAGGCTTCGGCGAAACGCTTGAGAATGCCGGGCAACAACCCGCGCTCTCCGATATCCTCCGGCGCGCCGAGGCGCACGACACCTGACAGTTCCGGCATGACGAAACGGGCAACGGCCTCGTTGGACAGCGCAATCATGCGCCGGGCATAGGTCAGCAATGTTTCGCCATGAGCCGTGAGCGTGACCGAGCGCGCATCCCGCAGGAACAGCGTGGTCTTGAGTTGCTCTTCCAGTTTCTTGATCTGCATGGACACGGCAGAGGGCGTTCGAAACACAGCTTCGGCGGCAGTTGAGAAATTGCCGGTTTCCGCAATGGCGACGAATGTTCGTAGAATGTCGTTGTCGAGCAGTGGCAATGGCTGGCGGAAGGAAACTGTCATGACATACGCCTTCAATTTTTCTGATCGATAGATCGATATCATTTCGTTTGATTGAATGTCAATAAATTCGGATTGTCAAAAACGAAGGCGAAAACATCTACCGCTATCAATAATAGAAGCATCACGATTTACGATCATTCACATCATAATCATTCAATTGTTTGATGGAAAATTGAGGCGCATATCGGTGATGTCGAAATGTGAAGCAAGAAAGGATCTTCGAAATGACCATGATCATCCACCACAGCCCAAGCCCATCAAGGGCAAGGCTGTTCATACGCAGCACGCTGGCACGCCTAACCGAGCTTATTCGGGAACTGGACAACACATGGAGCCGCGTGCAGTCGCGCCGCGCCCTGGAAGCCCTGCCCGCAGACACACTCAAGGATATTGGATGGCCAGCAACAGACGCCAAGCAGACGCGGATTATCAGTCGATAATATCCGTTTTCAACGATGAATGAATGGCTCGCGGGAATGATCTCGGCGAGCCATTTTTTTGCGGTGCGGAACAAATACCAGACCACCACATTCTCCTCGGCCCCAAACAAGCACGAGGATATCAATGGCACAGTTCGGCTCCACCATTTTGCCTGGCGATTTTACCCGCCTTGGCGCGACTTTCGACGGCGATGGTGTCAATTTCGCAATTTTCAGCGCCCACGCTGAACGAGTAGAGCTTTGCCTCTTCGACGCCGATGGGAAAAACGAGATTGAGCGCATTACCCTGCCGGAATTCACAAATGAAATCTGGCACGGCTACATTCCCGGCCTGAAGCCCGGCGCGCTCTACGGTTATCGTGTGCATGGCCCATACGACCCCGAGAATGGCCACCGCTTCAACGCCAACAAGCTTCTAGTTGACCCATACGCGCGCGAACTCGTTGGCGATATTGAATGGGGTCCTGAGCAGTTCGGCTATATTCTGGATGCGGAAGACAAGGACCTGTCCTTCAACGACAGCGACAGCGCATCAAAAATGCCGAAGTGCCGCGTCATCGATCCCCAGGATTATGATTGGGCAGGTGACACGAAGCCAAACGTGCCGTGGTCGAAGACGATTTTCTACGAGACGCACGTCAAAGGCTTTACCCAGCTTCACCCCGGTATCTCCGAGAAGCTGCGCGGCACCTATGAAGGTCTGGGCGACAAGCAGATCGTTGATTACATCAAGAGCCTCGGCATCACGTCCGTCGAACTTCTCCCGATCCATTCCTTCCCCGATGATTCCCACCTGCTGGACAAGGGCCTGAAGAATTTCTGGGGCTATAACTCGCTCGGCTTCTTCTCCCCCGCGTCGCGCTATTACGGCCCCAAGGGCATGGCTGGCTTCCGCGATATGGTTCGTGCATTCCACGATGGCGGCATCGAGGTCATTCTGGACGTGGTCTACAACCACACCGCAGAAGGCAACGAGCTTGGGCCAACCCTGTCCTTCAAGGGCATCGACAACTTCTCCTACTACCGCACCATGCCGGACCAGCCGCGCTACTACATCAACGATACCGGCACCGGAAACACCGTCAACACCTCCCATCCCCGCGTGTTGCAGATGGTGACCGACTCGCTGCGCTATTGGGCAGACGACATGCACATCGATGGCTTCCGCTTCGATCTCGGCACCATTCTCGGTCGCGAGCCAGAGGGCTTTGACCAGCGCAGTGGCTTCTTCGACGCTGTGGGCCAAGACCCTGTCCTGTCGCGTCTGAAACTGGTGGGCGAGCCCTGGGACATCGGCCCCGGCGGCTATCAGGTCGGCGGCTTCCCTCCCGGTTGGGCGGAATGGAACGACAAATATCGCGACACCGTTCGTGAATACTGGAAAGACGAGGACGGCACCGCTGGCGATTTTGCAGCACGCGTCATGGGTTCCGGCGACGTCTATGACCTGCGTGGCCGCAGGCCGTGGTCCAGCGTCAACTTCATCACCGCGCATGACGGCTTCACGCTGAACGATGTTGTTTCGTACAATGAGAAACACAATGAAGCGAATGGCGAGGACAACAAGGACGGCCACGACCACAACAGAAGCTTCAACTACGGCGTTGAAGGTCCAACGGATGACGAGAACATCATCGCTGTGCGTGACCGCCAGAAGCGCAACTTCCTCGCCACGCTTTTCCTCTCTCACGGCACCCCCATGCTTCTGGCCGGTGACGAGTTTGGCCGCAGCCAGATGGGCAACAACAATGGTTATTGCCAGGACAGCGAACTGAGCTGGGTGCATTGGGAAAATCTGCCTGATAGCGCCGAGGCCCTGCGGAAGTTCACAGCCCGTTTGATCGAGCTTCGTCAGACGCACTCTATTCTGCGACGCGACAACTGGCGGGATGGCATGATCGTGACCTGGCTGAACCCGGTGGGCGGCGAGCAGACGGAAGAGCAGTGGAACGACGCAGGTTCAACCACTCTTGGCCTGCGCCTATCCCGCGACGCGGTCGAGTCAGAGGATGAATGGGATGATGTGCTGGTTCTCTTCAACCCGCATGATGGCTCAGTCGAGTTCAACCTGCCGGATGCTGAAAATGGCTGGATGACGGAACTGACAACAGCGGACCCGGATGCGGACACGAACAGCATTGCAAACGGGCAGACCTACACGATTGAAGCCCGCAGCATCGTGCTCTTGCGCGCCGCCTGATCTTTGAAATCGAAGACGCCGTTGGGAACAGCGGCGTCTTTTTTATGGCTGGCCGAACTGCAATCCGCTCCAGCGAACGCCAAGGTTGGTTCTGCTCTTTGCCTTCGCAGCAATGGTTGCGCGCAGCGCAAGCACAATGTCTTCGAGATTGTAGGGCTTGCTGAAGAAACAAGTGTTTTCAGGCAGGTCGAGCGCCTCAAGCGCATGCCCCCCAGAGGTGACAATAACGGGAATCTGGGTCTGACAGTTGTTGACCATCTGCAACAGATCAATGCCTGAAAGGCCGCCCGGCATATCGATATCGGTCACGATGGCGCAAATATCCGTCACCTTGCCAATGGTGGCGACAGCCTCCAACACGTTTGAGGCTTCAAGAACCCTGTAGCCCGCCTCCTCCAGCGCATCGGCAAGGGTCATACGAATGATCGGTTCGTCGTCTACGACCAGAATGGTCAAGTCAGCTTCTGACATACGCAATACTCCGTTCAAAGCACCGGACGGGAGCAGCAACGCTGCCCATGATCATCCTTTTCACGTCATCAGAACGCGCGACGTGGAGATAGTGTTGAAAGGCTGCGCCCCAAAATTGAAAACAATATTAATAAAATACAAAATTCTTCTTTAGCACTAGTTAAATTATGAGGCCAAAGAGGCCGTTTGCCCGCCCCGTTCATGGATCCACCGCAGCTTATTTTGGTCGCATGACATCTGCGTCGTATCTTGTTTCTACAGTGTCGCAAATGCGATATACTGCGAACGAATTCCCAGCGAGGAATTGTGTTTCCACAAATGGAGCATGGTATTGATGAGCAAAACGCCTCAAAAGAAACGCAGGGTCGTCTTTTTTCTGGTGCCTCAATTTACCATGCTGCCTTTTACGGCTGCGGTAGAAACGTTGCGCATCGCCAACCGCATGTTGGGCTATGCGGCATATGAGTGGCGGCTTGCATCAAGCGACGGGCAAAAGGTCGCCTCCTCCAGCGGTATTGCGCTGGAAGCGAACACCTCGCTGGCCGAAGAACGCAAGTCCATCAGCGGCGAAAATCGCCCCAACATGGTGCTGCTCTGTTCCGGCATCGATATCGAGCAATACTCCAATAAATCGGTGAATGCCTGGCTACGCGAGGCGCATAATCGCGGCATTGCCGTGGGCAGTCTCTGTACCGGCGCGCATGTGCTTGCCCAGGCCGGGTTGCTGAATGGCAAGCGATGCGCGATCCACTGGGAAAACCTTCCCGGCTTTTCCGAAGCTTTTCCGCAGGTGGAGGTCTATGCCGATCTCTACGAGGTGGATGGCAATATCTACACCTGTGCGGGTGGCACGGCATCTCTGGACATGATGCTGAACCTCATCGGTCAGGATTTCGGTGAGAACCTTGTGAACCGGGTCTGCGAGCAGCAATTGACAGACCGGGTGCGCAACCCGCATGACCGCCAGCGCCTGCCGCTGCGCGCCCGCCTTGGCGTACAGAATGACAAGGTTCTGTCGATCATCGAGCTGATGGAAAGCAACCTGTCTGAGCCGCTATCCCTCTTGGATATCGCCGAGGATGCCGACCTTTCCCGCAGGCAGGTGGAGCGGCTGTTCCGGCAGGAAATGGGGCGTTCCCCTGCCCGCTACTATCTGGAGATACGGCTGGACCGCGCGCGCCATCTGCTGGTGCAATCTGCCATGCCGGTGGTGGAAGTCGCGGTTGCGTGCGGCTTCGTCTCCGCATCGCATTTTTCCAAGTGTTATCGCGAAATCTACAATCGCACGCCGCAACAGGAGCGCGCCGAGCGCAAGCTGGTGGTCAGCGCATCACGAATGGCGACGCTTGCCAGCCAGGCCAAGCCGGTTCACTGAAACGGACGCACGGCGGAAGCCAGATCTTCCGCCGTCAGGCCCGGACCCAGACGCTGCGCGGCCTCGCCGTGCAACCACACAGAAGCAGCCGCTGCCTCGAAGGCCGGAACCTGCTGTGCCAGCAAGCCGCCCGCAATGCCGGCCAGCACATCTCCTGACCCAGCTGTCGCGAGATAGGATGGTGCGTTGGTATTGACGGCAGCACGACCATTCGGCGCTGCGATGACCGTATCGGCCCCCTTGTAGACAATGACGGCGTTGCTGAGTGCGCTTGCCGCCTGCGCCTTCTCGATCTTGCTCAACGCCGCATCAGCGGCAATAGCGGGAAACAACCGGCCGAACTCACCTTCGTGCGGCGTCAAAATGCGCGGCGCATCTGTTGCGAAAAGACCGAAGAGTGTTTCAGGCGCTTGCTTGAACGCCGTGATGCCATCGGCATCCAGAACCAGCGCCTTGTCTTTCAACAGAGCAACGAAGCGGCGCGCGCGTTCCAGATCGCCAAAGCCGGGGCCCAGAATATAGGTGGTATGGCGTTTGTCGCTCATCCACGCCTCAAGTTCCTCATCGGTCTCGACAGGTGACAGCATGACGGCTGTCAGCGTTGCGGAGAGAACGCCACACGCATCGTGTGGTGCGGCGATACTGACAATGCCGGCACCGGCCCGAAAGCCCGCCAAGGCCGACATGCGGGCGGCACCGGTGGCATGGGCAGGGCCGGAGAAGACCGTCAGATGCCCGCGTTTGAACTTGTGCGTATCATCATCAAGCCTCGTCAGGGCGCTGGCCCATAGTGCCGGGTGGTTTTCAACGACGGATGTGGAATGGGCCTCTACGATGCGGTGGGGAATGCCAATGTCGAAGACCTCGACATCTCCGCAGAGCGACCGACCGGGCATCAGAACATGACCCGGCTTGCGTGCCACGAAGGTGATTGTGCGCGCTGCCTGAAACGCCCGACCAAGGGCAACGCCGCGCCGCCCACACAGGCCGGAGGGAAGATCAACCGCAATGACAGGAATGGATGCCTGCGCGACGGCATCAATGACAGAGGCGACCTCGGCTGGCACATCCCGCGACAGGCCAGCGCCGAAGATCGCATCGATCACCACATCGCCTGCAATGGGCTGGTAAGCGTGAAGCGGCAGCGATGACATATCCAGCGCATCAAACGCCTGCCTCGCCGCATCATTCAGTTTGCCGACATCACGCAAGACGTGAAGCACGACATCTGCACCTGAGGCCTTCAGGGCGCGTGCGGCCACAAACCCGTCACCGCCATTGTTGCCAATGCCACAAAGCGCGACGAAACGCTGCGCTTGCGGGTAGTGTTTCAAGGCGCAAGCGGCGACGGCCTGCCCGGCCCGCTCCATCAGCGCATAGATGGGAATGCCGCTGTCTATCGCACTCGCATCGATCTGCGACATGGCGGCGGGGTCGATCAAATTATGGGTGGGTGAAAACTTCATGGAGGCATATTCGCGTCAAAATTCGGGAAAAGGCAACCGGCGCAAAAATGAGCACATTGATGCGCATAAAAAATAAGCAAAAGACTATTATTTATGCTGAACCTATGGTGCATTTACCCATAAGTAACAGGTGTGAAATTTGACAAATTCATGAAAAAATCTCGATTTTTGTTCGAGCCGACGGCATTTTCACCCAAGAAAACAGCGAGCAAGGGCAGATTTTCGCCTTGCACACGCATTTTTTGAAGATTTTTTATTCAAACCGACTTCCGATCTGGCACGATACGTGCATTCTTATCGCAGAGCGGAAAGACCGCTTTAACGGAAGAAGCGGAGAGATATTTTCTCATGAAAAAGATCGAAGCGATCATTAAGCCTTTCAAGCTCGACGAAGTGAAGGAAGCCCTTCAGGAAGTCGGACTTCAGGGAATAACGGTTACAGAAGCCAAGGGCTTTGGTCGTCAAAAAGGCCATACCGAACTCTATCGCGGAGCGGAATACGTCGTCGACTTTTTGCCGAAGGTAAAGGTCGAAGTCGTGCTTGCGGATGAAAATGCGGATGCCGTGATTGAGGCTATTCGCAACGCCGCGCAGACCGGACGCATTGGCGACGGAAAGATTTTCGTATCCAATATCGAAGAAGTCATTCGTATCCGCACAGGCGAGACAGGCGTAGACGCCATATAAAAAGACTGAACCCGGAAAGCCGGGACTTCACCTTGTTATCCAAACACTCAAGGAAAAGTTTTCAATGACGACCCCAAACGATATTCTTAAGCAAATCAAGGACAACGACGTAAAATTCGTCGACTTGCGCTTCACCGACCCAAAGGGCAAGCTGCACCACGTCACAATGGACATTGCCTGTGTAGACGAAGACATGTTCGCCGATGGCGTCATGTTCGACGGCTCCTCGATCGGTGGCTGGAAGGCCATCAACGAGTCCGACATGGTGTTGATGCCTGACACCGGAACGGTTCACATGGACCCGTTCTTCGCGCAGTCCACAATGGTCATCATCTGCGACATTCTCGACCCGGTCTCTGGCGAATCCTACAACCGCGACCCACGCGGCACAGCCAAAAAAGCCGAAGCCTACCTCAAGGCTTCCGGTATCGGCGACACCGTTTTCGTTGGTCCTGAGCCTGAATTCTTCGTGTTCGACGACGTGAAGTACAAGGCAGATCCTTACAACACAGGCTTCAAGCTTGATTCGTCCGAGCTGCCTTCCAACGACGACACCGACTATGAGACCGGCAACCTGGGCCACCGTCCGCGCGTCAAGGGTGGCTACTTCCCGGTTCCTCCAGTCGACAGCCTTCAGGACATGCGTTCTGAAATGCTGACCGTTCTCGGCGAAATGGGCGTGGTCGTTGAAAAGCACCACCACGAAGTTGCGTCCGCGCAGCACGAGCTGGGTGTGAAGTTCGACACCATGGTTTCCAGCGCCGACAAGATGCAGATCTACAAGTATGTCGTCCATCAGGTCGCCAATGCTTACGGCAAGACGGCAACCTTCATGCCTAAGCCAATCTTCGGCGACAATGGCTCCGGCATGCACGTTCACCAGTCCATCTGGAAGGGTGGCAAGCCGACCTTTGCTGGCGACGAATATGCGGGTCTGTCTGAGACTTGCCTGTATTACATCGGCGGCATCATCAAGCATGCCAAGGCCATCAACGCCTTCACCAACCCTACGACCAACTCCTACAAGCGTCTGGTTCCCGGTTATGAAGCACCGGTTCTGCTGGCCTATTCCGCCCGCAACCGTTCCGCTTCCTGCCGCATCCCTTTCGGCTCCAACCCGAAGGCAAAGCGCGTCGAAGTTCGCTTCCCTGACCCTGCCCAGAACCCATATCTCGGCTTTGCCGCGATGCTGATGGCTGGTCTCGATGGCATCAAGAACAAGATCCATCCCGGCAAGCCAATGGACAAGGACCTCTACGACCTGCCAGCCAAGGAACTGAAGAAGATTCCGACGGTTTGCGGCTCGCTGCGTGAAGCTCTCGACAGCCTCGACAAGGATCGCAAGTTCCTGACCGCCGGCGGCGTGTTCGATGACGACCAGATCGATGCCTTCATCGAACTGAAGATGCACGAAGTCATGCGTTTCGAAATGACCCCTCACCCGGTCGAATTCGACATGTACTACTCGGCTTAATCAGCCGATCAGAAAGGCGCCTCCCGGGGCGCCTTTTTCTTTTCATGCGTTGCAGATGAAGGGCTGGCGTCTGCGAACGAGGATATTGCCATGACAAGCTTTGCAATACAGACCGATGACGAAGAGGATCTGGGCTTCATCCTTTTTGCCCGTCACGATGGGGACTGGCCACCAGCTGGCAAAAACGAATGCATCTTCAACGGCTTTCCCTATGATGCTGCACTTCTGGATGATCCGCGCGGCAGGTTTGTCATGGAGCAGAAAGGCCAGGAATGGATAGCCGATGTGAGCTATTCGGCGACCGAGATGCTGGTGCGCATTGACCTGAGCACGGGTTGGGTGTTTGAACTTCGCAGCACCGAATCTGGCAACATTTGGACAGCAGTGCGTGCTGGGACCACCATCCGGGGCACCGGACAATTTCTCTAGGCGCCGACAAAAACCATGACATCCACAGACAAAACCCCTCGCCTGCGTGACTGGCTGATTTTCCTCGCGGTGCCCTTCTTCTTTTCCAGCAATGTGATTTTCGGTCGTGGCGTGATTGGCGAAGTCTCGCCCTTCGTGACGGCCTTCCTCCGCTGGTCTTTGTCCCTGCTCTGCGTGGCGCCCTTCATCGCGAGCGACTGGCGGGCCTGCGCACGCTTCATCCGTCAGAAAACCGCCCTGTGGCTCATTCTCGGCATTCTGGGCATGGGCATATGCGGTGGCGTTGTTTATTGGGGCCTGACCTTGACCTCGGCTGCCAATGGAACGCTGATCTACACAACGTCATCCCTGTTCATCATCCTTTTTCAGCGCGTACTTTATGGCCGAAGCATCAGACGGCTGGAAGTTGTAGGCATGGCCATCGCCTTTGCGGGCGTTGCAGCCATTGTCCTGAAGGGCGATGCGGGCGCGCTTCTTCACCTGAAATTCAATCTTGGCGATATCGCGATTCTCATCGCGGCGGTCTCGTTTGCGGTCTATTCGCTGCTGTTGCGAGATCCGGCGGCACGAGACATGGCCTCTCTCAGCCTTTTCGGATTGATTGCGTTCTCGGGCGCGCTTGTTCTTTTACCGCCGGCTGCGATTGAGCTTGCCCATGGCGGCATGCTGCCCCACACACCGTTGGCATGGGCCAAGATCGGTGGAATCATCCTGTTCGCCTCCATCTTCGCATTCTATTGCTTCACCCACACCGTGCGCGTGTTCGGCGCTTCCACGGCGGGAATCACCCTCTACATGATGCCGCCGGTCTCGATTGTCATGGCCGTGGTGTTTCTTGGCGAGAGCTTTGAGACCTATCATGCGCTCGGCATCGTGCTGGTCACGGGCGGAGTGGTGCTCGCAACAGCACCCATCGGACGCCGGTAACAATTTGAAGATCAGGCAAACATTAACTTGATATTTTGCATTCTAACCCCAAATTGTATTGGGAAAGGATGTGCATGCCATGAAACAAAGAGACGCTAAGTTTACGATTGGCGAGATTGTTCGCCACAAGATGTTTCCGTTCCGCGGCGTGGTATTCGATGTTGATCCAGAATATGCGAATACCGAGGAATGGTGGAACGCAATTCCCGCTGAGATACGCCCGGAGCGCGACCAGCCCTTCTATCATCTGTTGGCTGAGAACGATGAGACAGAATATGTCGCATACGTATCCGAGCAAAACCTGGTGCATGATGAAAGCGACCAGCCGCTGCGCAACCCGAATATCTCTCGCATATTCGACACCGCTCCCAATGGTGAGTTGCGGGCAAAGTCAGCCATGACGCACTGAATATTCTTCAAAAACCTGAGCAACAAAAAACCGGCCTGAAATCTCAGGCCGGTTTTTTTATGGTTCGATATCTTAGTTCGCAGGCTTGGTCTTGGCAGCATCCTGAGCGGCTTCGAGCTTCTTGCGCGCTTCTTCAGCCTTCTTCTGCATGCCTTCCTGCAGCGAACGCTGGCTTTCAGCAAGCTGAGACTGCGTGATGGGCTGGCCGTCATAAGCGCCGGTAAAGCCGCTCAAGGCGATCTTGATAGGGTTTGGTGCGCGACGGAAGTTGATCGACGTGAAGACGATCTCCGTGCCCTTCTTCATGCTGGCAATCATCGCATCCGTCAAAGGCACTTCTGCGGTGCACTTGTCTGGAAGGCAGACTGCGTAATCCAGCTTCTGGCCCTTGGCACCATCGATCTGCATCATGACGCCGGGAGGCAACAGACGCGCTGTTGGTACGGAAACCTGAAGCAGCTTGCGGTTGACCTTGCCTTCAACGCTGATGAGGCCAACAGCCGTAATCATCTGGCCGTTCTGCGCCAGAACAACGTTCTGAACAACGCAAACATCATTGTCTTCCTGCTTGCTGCATGTCTTGAACCAGCCAAGTGGCGGTGCGCCGGCCGGAGCGGCAGCCTGCTGCGCCTGCGACACAGCCGGTGCGGACACTGCACCCAGCGAAAGAACGAGGGCAGACAGGGCTGCGCGGCTGAATGTGTTTGCGTTATGCATCATAAGAGTTCCGTCTCCTGAATTTTCTTAGACGAAGCAGAACGGTACGAACTGCTTGGCATCACCGGTAACCGTCTGCCCGTTCAACTGTCGTTTAAATGAGGCAAATGCGTGACCCGAGTGTTTCGGCAAACCTGTTACATCCCGTTGAGGACGATATCCAGCACTTCTTTGAGTTTTTAGAGAAGCCCGACAAGTTTTCTCTCGCCGGATGCCTGCCATAGTTGGGTGTGATACATTTGCGCGGGAATCAATACAAGACGGGTTGCCCGCATCAATGCAGGGATCACACAGCCGGAATGCGACAGGACATTAATATGCGAAGCCTTTTGGCGTTCATCCCCGCCCTTCTTTTTTCAGGTCTGGCGCTTGCGGAACCACTCCACGGGATTTCGATGCATGGCACCGTTGCTCTGCCCGCAGACTACAAGAACTTTCCCTATGTGAACCCTGACGTCAAAAAAGGCGGCCGCATGTCCTATGGCGTCGTCGGCACCTTCGACAGCCTCAACCCCTTTGTGTTGAAGGGCATGCGCACGACAGCGCGCGGCGTGTGGGACCCGGAATTCGGCAATCTTCTGTATGAGCCGCTGATGCAACGCTCTGGCGACGAGCCGTTTTCGCTTTACGGCCTTTTGGCGGAAAGCGCCGAGTGGGATGACGATAGAACCTACATTCAGTTCAACATGAACCCGAAGGCAAAGTGGCAGGATGGCCAACCGGTTACGCCTGATGACGTGATCTTCACTTTCAATCTACTGAAGGAAAAAGGCCGCCCGCCCTTCAACAGCCGCCTGAATGGCGTGGCAAAAATGGAAAAGGTTGGAGAGCACGGCGTGCGCTTCACCTTCAACGAGAATGCGAACCGCGAAACACCGCTGATTCTCGCCTCCTCCACGCCCATCCTGCCGAAACACGCCATCGACCAGGCAACATTCGAACAGGGCGGCCTTGGCCCGGTGGTCGGTTCCGGCCCTTACACCATCAAGACCTTAAAGCCCGGCGAACGTGTGGTCTGGCAGCGAGACCCGAATTACTGGGGCAAGGATATTCCCGCCAAGGTGGGCTTCGACAATTACGACGAAATCAGCATTCTCTACTTCCTGCAGGTTACGACCATGTTCGAAGCCTTCAAAAAGGGTGATATCGACATCTACCCTGAGGGCGATGCCATCAATGGCACGTCCGATACCTCCCATTGGGGGCAGGCATACAACTTCCCGGCGGTTCAACGCGGCGAGATTGCCAGAGACGTTTTCGAAACCCGGATGCCATCGGGTATGTTCGGTTTGGTCTTCAACACCCGCCGCCCGCTGTTTGCCGATCAAAACGTGCGCGAAGGACTTTCCTATGTCCTCGATTTCGAGTGGATGAACCGCAACATTCTCGGCGGCGCCTTCAAGCGCACGCAGAGCTACTGGCAGAATTCCACCCTCGGCGCATTCGGCAACGCGGCGGATGATCGTGAGCTGGCGCTATTGGGCGACGCCGCCAAAAGACTGCCGCCAGCACTTCTTGCCGGAACCTACGCCATGCCTGAGACGGACGGATCGGGCGCTGACCGTACCGTGCTGAAACTGGCCGTCGACCGGCTGAAAGACGCTGGTTACACGATCAAGAACGGCAAGATGTCTGATGCCTCGGGCCGCCAGCTTTCATTTGAACTCATGACGCAAAATCCGGCGCAGGAGCGCATCGCGCTAGCCTATCAGCGCTCGCTGCGTCTCATCGGTGTCGATATGGCGATTCGGTCTGTCGATGACGGGCAGTATCAGGCACGCTCGAACAGTTTCGATTACGACATGATTATCCGCTCGCTTCCCTCCTCGCTTTCGCCGGGGGCCGAGCAGTTGAACCGCTGGGGCTCCGCCTCCCGCGATGCCAATGGCAGCTTCAATTATGCAGGCGTCGCCGACCCCGATGTGGACCGCATGCTGGAGGCGCTGTTGCAGGCCCGGTCCACCGAGGATTTTCAGGCTGCCGTGCGTGCCTATGACCGGCTTTTAACGGCAGGGCATTACGTCATTCCGCTCTATTATATCGGTGCGCAATGGGTGGCGCGCTGGAAATACATCGAGCGGCCAGACGGCATACCGCTTCTCGGCGCACAGAAAACGACTTGGTGGGATGCCCGCGCCCAGAAGAGCCCGTGACATGGTTCTCTTGAGGTAACGCCTTGCGCACGCCTCGCAACGCTCCTAGATGGAGCGGATATTTTTCAAGTCCGAAAGGGAAGCACCATGCAACGCATTGTTATCGACGTCGTCTCGGACATGGTCTGCCCCTGGTGCTATGTCGGCAAGGCCCGACTTGATCTGGCCATTGCGGAAATCCTCGACGAAGTCAGCGTTGACATCAATTGGCGGCCCTACCGCCTCAACCCGGACTACCCGCCTGAGGGTGTGGACCAGAAGGCCGAGCTGGAAAAGAAGCTGGGTGGCAAGGACAAGGTCGAGCAGGCCCACGAGATGCTGACACAGCTTGGCAAGGAAGTCGGCATTGCCTTTGATTTCGATGCGATCAAAATTGGTCCCAACACGCTGGACGCCCATCGCCTTTCGCTTTGGGCGCATGCCGAGGGACGCGAGTTTCAGGACAAGGTCGTCAACGAACTGTTCCGCGCGAATTTCGAACAGGGCCTCAACATTGGCGACCACACCGTGCTGGCCGACATTGGCGAAAAGGCCGGGATGAACCGCGAGGTCGTGACCAAGCTGCTGGCCTCCGATGCCGACAAGGATACGATCGTGGCCGAGATCGACGCTGCCCAGCAGATGGGTGTATCCGGCGTACCCTTCTTCATTCTCGACCAGAAATATGCGGTCAGCGGCGCGCAGAGCAAGGAAGTGCTGATTAATGCGCTGAGGGATATTGCCAGAATGAAGCTGGAAGAGCATAGGGCAATGAACTGATCGTCAGCGCCTCGCTCGCGATTCCCGGCCCCTCCCTTTTTCTGGTGTCTCCGTGTCCGATAACACGCTGAAGGGCATTCTGCTCGCATTTGCAGCCTTTGCGGCCTACGCCTGGAGCGATGCGAGCGTGAAGCTCATCGAAGGGCAATTATCGCCCATTCAGTCCGCCTTCTTCGGCGCATTGTTCGGGCTCTGCGCCCTGCCCTTCATCCGCAAGCGACATGATGACTGGCGCGATATCGTCCGCACCACAAACCGGCCCTTGTGGCTGTTGCGGTTTCTGTCATCAGGCGTCGGCGCCATCACTTCGGTCACGGCCTTCACCCATTTGTCGATGGCCGAAGCCTTCGCGCTGATCTTCCTGCTGCCAGCCTTCGTCACCATCATGTCGGTCCTGTTCCTGAAAGAACAGGTCGGGTTCAAACGCTGGTCAGCCGTCATCATCGGCTTTGCCGGGGTGCTGGTTATCTTGAGGCCCGGTTTCCGAGAACTTTCGACCGGGCATATCGCGGCCATCATCGCTGGTCTCTGCGGGGCGATTTCCATCGTGGTTCTCCGCGCCATGGGGCCATCGGAAAAGAACATCTCGCTTTATGGGGCGGGGCTGATCGGCACGTTGGCGATTTGCGGAATTGCGATGATTTCGACCTTCACACCGCCCAATGCCGAGCAATGGATGTATCTGGCCGGTTATGGCCTTCTCGGCGCTCTCGCCAATGTGCTCGTGATGTATGCCGCCCAATACGCGCCTGCAGCCATGATCGGGCCCACGCAATACAGCCAGATGCTGTGGGCAATCCTGTTCGGCTATTTGATTTTCGGTGACCATGTGGATGGCTGGATGCTGGTGGGCATTGCGCTTATCATCGGCTCAGGGCTGATTACTCTGATCCGTGAGCGGCAGAGGCATGTGCCCCTGCCAACGTCCGTTGCGGCGGCGGATCAGAATGTCAACGTCGCCATGACGCCTGATGAGGATGACCCGACAGGGCAGTCTCGCCCGGACTGATCCTGATCAGTCACAGACCCTGGCGCGGTACATATCGCCGTAGCCATCCTGTCTCCATGCAACATGGCAGCGGGGGTAAACGGGCTGATAGACGACCGGTGGGCCATAGACAGGCTGGCTGTAGACCGGAGTGGCGGCATAGGCGGGACCACTATTATAATTGTGCGATGCGCTGTTGATCAACGCACCCCCGACAACCGTGCCGGCGATACCGGCAAGCAATCCGCGTCCGAAATTGTTATGTGCTTCAGCCTGGCTGGCGGTGGCAATTGTGGTGCCCGCAATTGTCAAGGCAACCAGACCAGCGGTGACGAACCTGTTCATGGTGGTCAACATAGTCTTGCTCCTTCATCTGACGGCGTGTGGCGAAAAATGCCGTGCCGATGAGCTGAGACTATGCCTCCAGACCATACCGCTTCATGTCCGTTTGATTAAATCGCCGTAAGGAACGGCGATTTAATACGGGTCAGTTTTTCGCCAGTTCCGCGAGCTGCGTCATGACCATGGCTGCGCCGGACAGACGCTTTTCTGGCGTTGGCAGATCGCGGGTCAGGAACACGCTGTGGTCTGGCCTGATCTTGGCCATGGAGCCCTGCTTGGCGATATAGCCGACCAGCGCAGCGGGGTTCGGGAATTGCTTGTTGCGGAACTGCACGACGACGCCCTTTGGACCCGCATCCAGCTTTTCGACATTGGCCGTGCGGCACAGCGACTTGACGTAGACGATCTTGAGCAGGTGCTGCACTTCCTTCGGAAGCGAACCGAAGCGGTCGATCATCTCGGCACCGAAGCCATCGATCTCGTTGAGGTCGGTCAACTCGCCCAGGCGGCGATAAAGACCCATACGCAGATGCAGATCCGGCACGTAGGCTTCCGGTATCATGACAGATGTGCCGACCGAGATTTGCGGCGACCAGCCGGTATCGAGAACCTCGTCCTCACCCTTCACCTCGGCCACGGCTTCTTCCAGCATCTGCTGGTAGAGCTCGAAACCGACTTCCTTGATGTGGCCGGACTGTTCTTCGCCGAGCAGATTGCCCGCGCCGCGAATATCCAGATCGTGGCTGGCAAGCTGGAAGCCTGCGCCGAGCGTATCGAGAGACTGCAGAACCTTGAGGCGGCGCTCCGCCATGGTCGTCAACACCTTGTTGACCGGCAGGGTGAAGAGGGCAAAGGCGCGAACCTTGGAGCGTCCCACGCGACCGCGAAGCTGGTAAAGCTGCGCAAGGCCGAACATATCCGCACGGTGCACGATCAGCGTATTGGCTGTCGGCACATCGAGGCCCGATTCGACGATGGTGGTGGAGAGAAGCACATCATATTTGCCGTCATAAAAGGCATTCATGATGTCTTCCAGCTCGCCCGCCCCCATCTGCCCATGCGCAACGGCAACCTTCAGTTCCGGCACGTCAGATTGCAGGAAAGCGTGCATATCGGCAAGGTCCGCCAGACGCGGGCAGACATAGAAGCTCTGGCCACCACGGTAATGCTCGCGCATCAGCGTTTCGCGGATGACCAGCGCATCGAAGGGCGAGATGAAGGTGCGCACCGCCATGCGGTCCACGGGTGCTGTGGTAATCAACGACAGTTCCCGCACACCGGTCATGGCCAGTTGCAGCGTGCGCGGAATAGGCGTTGCAGAAAGCGTGAGCACATGCACATCGCTCTTCAGCTCTTTCAGCCGTTCCTTGTGCTTCACGCCGAAATGCTGCTCCTCATCGATGATGAGAAGGCCGAGATTGGCGAAGTTGATGCCAGCGCCCAGAAGCGCATGAGTGCCAACGACGATATCCGTCTTGCCCTCGGCCACTTCCTTCTTCGTCAGCGTCAGTTCCTTCGTCCCGACAAGGCGAGACGCCTGCTGGATGCGAATGGGAAGCCCACGGAAACGCTCCGTGAAGGTGCGGAAATGCTGGCGCGCCAGAAGCGTGGTTGGCACGACGACAGCAACCTGCACGCCATTCATGGCCGCAAGGAAAGCGGCACGAAGCGCCACTTCTGTCTTGCCGAAACCGACATCGCCGCAGATCAGGCGATCCATCGGGCGACCGGCGCCCAGATCTTCACGCACCGATTCGATGGCGTTGAGCTGGTCTTCCGTTTCATCATAGGGGAAACGGGCGGCGAACTCATCATAGAGACCATCGGGTGCCGCCAGCACCGGTGCGTGGCGAACCATGCGGGCTGCGGCAATGCGGATAAGATCGCCCGCCATATCCAGCAGGCGCTTCTTGAGCTTGGCCTTGCGCATTTGCCATGCGCCACCACCCAGCTTGTCAAGGCTGGCTTCCGCCGAATCAGAACCGTAACGCGAGAGAAGATCGATGTTTTCGACCGGCAGAAAAAGCTTGGCCTCATCGGCATAATGCAGCTCAAGGCAATCACGCGGTGAACCCGCCGCCTCGATGGTGCGTAGGCCGACAAAGCGGCCAATGCCGTGTTCGGCGTGAACGACCAGAGAGCCCTCGTCCAACCCGGCGACTTCCGAGATGAAATCGGCCCCGCGCTTGCGGCGCTTGGAGCGACGCACCATGCGGTCGCCCAGAATATCCTGCTCGCCGATGACGGCCAGATTGCCGGTTTCGAAACCCGCCTCAAGGCTTAAGACCGCAGCGGCGGCCTCGCCCTTGCCGAGCTTATCGACCTCTTTGAACGACAGCACCGTCTTGATATTTTCAAGACCATGCTCGTTCAGCACCTGCAACATGCGGTCCAGCGAGCCTTCCGACCAGCCTGTTATCAGAACCTTCCAGCCCTTGGAGCGGCGCTCGGCAATGTGCTTGACGGCAAGGGTGAAAACGTTGACGCGGTCTTCGCTTTCGCTCTCCGTCTGGGATTTGGCCCAGCGCGGCCCGACATGGGCATCCAGCAAGGCAACCGGCTTGTCTTTCGTGTCCTGCTCGTTGAACGGCGTCAGGCGAACGGCATTGACGGCATCCAGCGCCGTCTCAAAGCTTTTCGCTCCCAAATAAATCTGGCTTGGCGCGACCGGCTTATAGGGTGCGCCCTGCGTGGAGCCCTTTTTCTCGCCCGACGTCTGGCGTGCATCATAATAATCATTCACCAGCTTGGCACGCTCGACAGCGGCTTCACGCGCGGTGTGGTCGGTAACGATGCGGAAGCCCTTGAGATAGTCGAAGGCCGTTTCCAGCTCTTCGTAAAACAGTGGCAGCCAATGTTCCATGCCAGCGTAACGGCGGCCTTCGGAAACGGCCTGGTAGAGCGCGTCATCCCGGGTGGCGGCGCCAAACATGGTCAGGTAGTTCTTGCGGAAACGACCAATCGTATCCGGCGTCAGCGTCACTTCGCTCATGGGGTTGAGATCGAGCGAGCGAGCCTGGCCGATGGTGCGCTGGCTGGCGGGGTCGAAACTACGGATGCTTTCCAGCGTATCGCCGAAGAAATCCAGCCGCACCGGCTCTTCCGTGCCGGGCACGAACACATCGAGAATACCGCCGCGCACAGCGAATTCGCCCACTTCGCGCACTGTCGCCACACGGTCGAAACCATTGCGCTCCAGCCGCGCGGCAATTTCTTCCATGCGGATCTGGTTGCCGGGCTTGGCCGAGAAAGCCAGACTCTCGATCACATCCCGAGGCGCCATCTTCTGCAACATGGCATTGACGGTGACGAGAACGATGGCCGGATGCGGTTTTTTCTGGTGGTGGATCAGACCCGACAGTGTAGCCAGTCGACGCGCCGACACATGGGCGCTGGGCGAAACGCGGTCATAGGGCAAGCAATCCCATGCGGGCAGTGACAGAACGGGAATATCAGGCGCAATGAAGCCGAGCATCTGCTCCAGATCAGCCACACGCTGGCCATCGGACAGAACATAGGCAACGGGCGTGCCTTGGCGGGCCATATCGGCCAGCAGAAAGGCTTCCGTGCCTGTGGGCACATTGCCAATGGTCAACGGCGTGTTGGCCGATGCCACCAGCCTGACATCGAATCCAGCTATCATTGAGGGCTATTTCCGTTCTGGGCGGTGACCAGATCAAAATCCGGGCGGTAGGAAATGATTTTCATGAACAGAGGCGTCTGGAACTTCTCCGGAATGGCTTGCGCGCCCGTCACGAACTGCACGAGATCCTGATCTTCCTCATCCATGATGATTTCCAGCTCATCCAGCTGCTCTTCGGAAAGATCGGAGATGTTTTCTTCCGCGAACTGGCCGAGAACCAGGTCCATTTCACGGATGCCGCGGTGCCAGCACCGATAAAGAATTCGCCTGCGCCTCGGATCGAGGTCAGCGCTTGTGCGCACCAGTCCTGTCATGGCATTCACCCGTTTGTTGACGTGGCCTTTCCTATAGAACAGGACAGGAACGGTTGGGAACCGGTTTTTTAGGAAAATATTGCCGGACCTCGCAAAACTGCCGGTGATAAACTGACTTTATCAACGAGGCACCCTTGCATTGCGCCCGCCCTTCCACGATTTTGCTCGCCATGCGCCCCGCCCTCCTCGATCCGCTGTTTGCTACTGTCGCCACGCTTGCAGGCGTAGGGCCGAAACTTGCCGATTTGCTGGCAAAGCTTCTGGGCCGGGAAAATGCGTTGGAAAGCCGGGTCATCGATCTTATCTTCCACGCGCCTTACAACATCATTGACCGGCGCAACCGCCCCGGCATCGCGCACGCGCCGCAGGGCGCAATCGTAACCATTCAGGGCCGCATAGACCGCCACCAGCCAGCACCGCCGGGCAACCGCGCAGCGCCCTACCGCGTGTTTCTGCATGACGAGACCGGCGAACTGGCGCTGACCTTTTTCCGCGCAAAGGGAGATTGGCTCTCCAAGGCTCTGCCTGTGGATGAAGAGGTCATGGTCAGCGGCAAGATCGACTGGTTCAACGGCCGCGCCTCCATGGTGCACCCGGATTTTATGGTGAAGGTTTCCGAGGCCGAGAACCTGCCACTGGTCGAGCCGGTCTATCCGCTGACGGCGGGGCTTTCGCCCAAGGTTCTAAGACGGGCCATCGATGGCGCGCTGTCCAAAATGCCGGTCTTTCCGGAATGGATCGATGAGGCGCTGGCGCGGCGTGAGAGCTTTCCCGATGTGGCAACCGCTTTTCGTGATCTCCACGACCCCCGCGATGAAACCGACATCGACCCGCAAGCGCCAGCACGGCGCAGGCTGGCCTATGACGAATTTCTGGCTGGTCAGCTATCTCTCGCGCTGGTGCGCCAAAGGCTTCGCAAGGTTACGGGCCAACCGATTCGTGCCAAGGGCGAATATGCTGCGAAGATTCTGGCAAATCTGCCGTTTTCGCTAACGGCAAGCCAGAGCGCTGCGGTGAAGGACATTCTGACTGACATGGCGGGCGAAGACCGCATGTTACGGCTGTTGCAGGGTGATGTCGGCGCGGGCAAGACGCTGGTTGCACTGATGGCGATGGCCACGGCGGTTGAAGCCGGTGGACAGGCCGTGCTGATGGCACCGACGGAAATTCTCGCTCGCCAGCACTTTGCGACCATCTCGAAATTCGCTGCCACGGCTGGCATTTCCTGCGTGGTGCTGACAGGGCGCACGAAGGGCAAAGAGCGCCGGGAAATAGAAGAAAAGATCGCGTCCGGCGAGGCGCAGATCGTGATCGGCACCCATGCGCTGTTTCAGGATAGCGTGACCTATAAGAGCCTCGTGCTCGCGGTGGTGGATGAGCAGCATCGCTTTGGCGTGCACCAGCGCTTGCGACTGACCGCCAAGGGCATCTCGCCACACATGCTGGTCATGACCGCGACACCCATTCCCCGCACGCTGGTTCTGGCTGCGTTCGGAGACATGGATGTTTCCAAGCTGACGGAAAAACCGGCAGGCCGCAAACCGATCCAGACCGTGACGATTTCCACCGAGCGGATTGGCGATATTGTTGCACGACTGAAAAGTGCGCTTGCCGACGGCAAGAAGGCCTACTGGATCTGCCCGCTGGTGGAGGAATCGGAGGAATCCGATCTCATGTCGGCGGAGGAGCGCCACGCGGTTCTCTCAAAGTCACTGAGCGCAGACATCGGCCTCATCCATGGCCGCATGACCGGGCCGGAAAAAGACGCGGCCATGCTTGCCTTCAAGAGCGGCGAAACGCGCTTGCTGGTGGCAACAACGGTTGTTGAAGTGGGCGTGGACGTGCCGGATGCAACGATCATGGTCATCGAACACGCCGAGAATTTCGGCCTTGCCCAGCTGCACCAGTTGCGCGGCCGGGTGGGGCGTGGCGATGAAGCTTCCACCTGCATCCTGCTCTATAAGGGGCCACTCAGCGAAACGGGCAAAGCGCGCCTTTCGATTCTGCGCGACAGTGAGGATGGCTTTCTGATTGCTGAAGAGGATTTGAAGCTGCGCGGTGAAGGTGAGCTTCTGGGCACCCGCCAGTCCGGCACGCCGGGCTTCCGCATCGCCAGTCTTGAGGCCCATGCCGACCTTCTGGAAATTGCCCGCAAGGATGCCGCCTACATCATAGAACGCGACGCGGAACTGATGAGCGACCGTGGCCGCAACTTGAGAACGCTGCTCTATCTCCATCGCCGCGACGAAGCGATCCGTTTCCTCCATGCAGGCTGACCGCAATGAATGACATGCCCCTTCCACCGCCAGCCTTTTCCAAGGGCTACGCGCTTTGCTCTCCGGCCAATCTCATTCAGCCGGAAACCTTCGCACAGACCGAGAAGAAAGCCATAGCCAAAAGCTTCAAGAAACCCGGACGCAAGAAAGCATGGGCCAAGGCGCAGGAGGAAGGCTGGAGCGTGAAGTTCGTCTATATGCGCGTCTTCGTGCCGGTCTTTCATTCGACCGCAACGTCGAGCGAAGTTTACGACGACGATTGATCCACGACGGGCTGGTCAGCCGTCTTGGCAATGAAATCCGGAGCGACCAGACCGCCTGAAATCAGCAGCTTCGCGCCATCTTCCGGCGACATATTCAGCATGATGATCTTGTCTTTCGGCACAAACAGCAGAAAGCCCGCCGTCGGTACCGGCGTTGGCGGCAGAAAGACCGCGACCATCTCCTGCCCCATCTCGTTGAAGCGGTGCGCCATCTCGCCTGTCGCATCCGATGCCACAAACACCATGGCCCATGTGCCGGGCGACGGAAACTCGATCAGGCCGACCTTCTTGAACGAGCTGGAATGCTCCTTCAAAACAGATTCGAACAGCTGTTTGATGCTTTTGTAGATGGGCCTGACAAAGGGCATGTGGTTGAGGATCGACTCGCCAACCCCGACGATCCATTTGCCGATGAGATTGTTGCCGAGAAAGCCGATCAGCGTGATGCCGATGACAGCCACCAGAAGACCGAAGCCGGGAATGGCGACATCGAAATATTGCTCCGGGTCGTAGCGTGCCGGAATATAGGGTTTGACCCAACTATCCACCCATTGCAGGAACGTCCAGACCAGCCACATGGTGATCGTGACCGGCGCAAGAATGAGAATGCCAGTCAGGAAATTGTTGCGCAAACGCGTCGCAAACGAAACTTTGAGGGGGTGATCTGTCATACAATCCGCAGGGCTGTTATTCGGCATCACCAAGGCAAGCCATAATGACAACGGATCATGCCGGAGGCTGTTCCCTGCTGCAAGCAAAGGATTGTGAAATCTTTGTTAGGGAGACGCCAGCCAAGCCGACGGCGTCCCCTGAATGCCGTTACTCCACAGTGACCGATTTCGCCAGATTGCGGGGCTGGTCCACGTCCGTCCCCATGAAGACAGCCGTATGATAGGCCAAAAGCTGGATCGGTAGCGAGAAGACCATCGGCGCGATGATTTCATCCACATTCGGCAGAACGATGGTTGCCATGGTTTCCAGCTTTGAGGCGGCGGCGCCCTTTTCATCGGTGATGAAGATGATCTTGCCGCCGCGAGCTGCGACTTCCTGCATGTTGGACACGGTCTTTTCAAAGAACCGGTCATGCGGAGCGATAACGATGACAGGCATGTTCTCATCAATAAGCGCGATAGGCCCGTGCTTCAGCTCGCCAGCGGCGTAACCTTCGGCGTGGATGTAGGAGATTTCCTTGAGCTTCAGCGCGCCTTCCAGCGCCAGCGGATAGCTGGTGCCACGACCGAGATAGAGCACATCCTTGAAACGCGAGAGATCTCGCGACAGGGTTTCGATCTGCGGCTGGATGGCGTTCAAGACTTCGCTCATTACTCGCGGCATTTCGATCAGGTGACGAACAAGTTCTGTTTCCTGCTCAGCCGTTAGCGTACCACGGGCCTTGCCTGCCGAAATGGCAAGCGATGCGAGAACCGCGAGCTGGCAGGTGAAGGCCTTTGTCGAGGCCACGCCGATTTCAGGCCCGGCGAGAATCGGGAACACCGCATCGGACTCACGCGCCATGGTCGATTCGCGGACATTGACCACGGTGCCGATCTTCAGACCGTTTTCCTGGCAATAGCGCAGTGAGGCCAGCGTATCTGCCGTTTCACCAGACTGCGAAATGAACAGCGCCGCCTGCGTCGGCAGCAGCGGCATTTCCCGGTAGCGGAATTCGGAGGCGACATCGATTTCCACGGGCAAGCGCGCATAACGCTCGAACCAGTATTTGCCGATGAGGCCGGACAAATAGGCAGTGCCGCAGGCAGAAATCGCAAGGCCCGTGAGCTTGGAGAAATCAATGGCAGGATCGGCTGGCTTCACGCGCTTTTCAGCGAAATCTACGTAGTGGCTGAGCGCGTGGGAGATGACCTCCGGCTGCTCGTAGATTTCCTTTTCCATGAAGTGGCGGTGGTTGCCCTTATCCACGACATAGGCGGTGGCCTGCGAAATCTGGCGCGGGCGCTGCACCGGCTTGCCGGAAAAATCGATGATCTCAACACTGTCACGGGTGAGAATGGCGCAGTCGCCATCAACCAGATAGGTGATTTCGTTGGTGAAGGGCGAAAGCGCGATGGCGTCTGAACCCAGAAACATTTCGCCGCGCCCGTAACCGATGGCGAGCGGCGGGCCGGAACGAGCCGACAGAAGTGTGTCGGGGTCATCCTGAAAGATCACGCCCAGCGCATAGGCACCGGTCACGCGGTTGAGCATGGCCAGCATGGCCGCACGGTGGTCCAAACCATCGCGGGTGAACTTTGCCAGAAGCTGTGCCACGACTTCCGTATCCGTCTGCGTGGTGAAGACAGCGCCTTGCGCCGCCAACTCATCACGCAATTCCGAAAAGTTCTCGATGATGCCGTTATGGACCACGGCGACGCCATCCACAAAATGCGGGTGTGCGTTGGTTTCGTTGGGAACGCCATGGGTGGCCCAGCGGGTGTGGGCAATGCCGGTCAAACCTGCCAGCGGTTCATCGAACAGCTTCTTTTCAAGATTGAACAGCTTGCCTTCTGCACGGCGGCGGGCAAGCGCGCCCTCATGGATTGTTGCAACGCCAGCGGAGTCATAACCCCGATATTCCAGACGCTTCAGCGCTTCCACAAGGCGCCCCGCAACCGGTTGCGTTCCAACAATTCCAACTATTCCGCACATGCACTTCTCCAAAACGTTCTCGCTAGCCGAAGTCCTAGCGATTTCCGCGAAATCCGCAATCGCGGTCGCGGTCACTTTCGATGTCTATTCGTTACGATATTGACGACGGAATTCAGGTCTTTTTCTTGGCGTCCTTGATGGCCTGGGCGCGAGCGCGAAGAGCACTAGCGCGCCCCTCCTTGATCTCCTGACGCGCCCGACCGAAGGCCAGCGCATCGGCAGGCACATCATCCGTAATCACGCTGCCGGAGGCCACATAGGCATCGTCACCGATGGTCACAGGCGCAACCAGCGAGGAATTGGAGCCGACAAAGGCGTTCTTGCCGATTCGCGTCTCGTGCTTGTTGATGCCATCATAATTGCAGGTGATGGTCCCTGCCCCGATATTGCTGCCAGCGCCTACGAAAGCATCGCCAATATAGGTGAGGTGATTGACCTTAGCACCCTCGCCGATCTCGGCCTTCTTGACCTCGCAGAAATTGCCAACCTTGGAATTTGCCGCGAGATTGGCACCGGGACGCAGCCGCGCATAAGGGCCAACAGTGGCGCCGCCGCTGACATGCGCGCCTTCCAGATGGGAAAATGCGTGGATCACGGCACCCGATTCGATCGTGACACCCGGCCCGATAACGACATTGGGCTCGATCAACGCATCCTGACCGATCTTGGTATCCCAGGAGAGGAACACCGTTTCCGGTGCAATCATGGACACACCATCAATCATGAACTGATGGCGGGCACGCTCCTGCCAGAGCTTTTCGATGTAAGCGAGTTCGGCGCGGTTGTTGCAGCCGGTTAGTTCGCTTTCCGGCGCATCGATGGCGATGGCCTTGCCACCCAGCGAACGGGCGATCTCGACAATATCAGTCAGATAATATTCGCCCTTGGCGTTTTGGTTGCCAATTCGCGTCAGAAGATCAAGCGCGCGACGGCCATTGACCGCCATCAGGCCGCTATTGCACCAGGTAACCTTGCGCTCTTCCTCGGTCGCATCCTTTTCCTCGCGGATGGCGACAAGCTCACCATTTTTCACCAGCAGACGGCCATAGCCGGTGGGCTTATCCGTGTGAAAACCGATGACGACAACATCGACATTATCCGCCAGCGCCTGACGTGCCTTGTTCAGTGTCTCAGATGTCAAAAGCGGTACATCGCCATAGGCGATCAGAATATCGTCGTAGCCAGCTTCGATGGCGGCCCGTGCGGCGAGAACCGCATTGCCGGTGCCCAGCCGCTCTTTCTGGAGATAGGGCTCAACGCTCACACCTGCACCGCGCGCGGCTTCCGCAACCTTTTCCGCATCGCGTCCGACCACGAGTGCTGCCGCATTCACGCCCGCACCGGCCACCGCCTGCATCACATGCGCAATCATCGCCCGGCCAGCAACGGGGTGAAGCACCTTCGACATGGAGGACTTCATGCGTGTGCTTTCACCAGCGGCGAGAATGACAGCAAGGCAACTGCGTTCCATTGAAATCTCCGACTCAACCAATCCATCTGGCCGCCAAATCATTGGGCAGGCTCATAGCACCCGCTATAAACACTCAAGAATAAAGAAACCATGGAAATTGCGTGAACGTTGGAAACCTGCCGTGAGCGAGGGCCGAAAAAAAGCCGCGTCTGTTTCCAGACGCGGCTTTTTTATTGAAGCTTCAATACCGTCACGCTCTGGCTTGTGCCGAACATGACGATGGAGAGGCAACAAACAGCTTATTGCGGCAGCTTGTCGTCTACGCCTGCGACGTAGAAGTTCAGGCCGAGAAGAACCTTGTCTTCAGCCTTTTCGCCAGCCTTCAGCCACTCGGAGCCGTCCTGCTTCTTGATCGGGCCGGTGAAGGGGTGCAATTCGCCGGACTTGATCTTGGCTTCGGTTTCCTCAGCCATTTTCTTCACGTCGTCAGGCATGTTTGTGTAAGGCGCCATGGTCAGGATACCGTCTTTCAGGCCATCCCAGACCGATTCGGACTTCCATGTGCCATCGAGAAGGGCCTGTGTGCGCTTGATGTAGTAAGCGCCCCAGGTATCGACGATAGCCGTCAGCTGCGTGTTTGGACCAGCCTTGATCATGTCGGATGCCTGACCGAAAGCCTTGATGCCACGCTCTGCTGCAACCTGCATCGGTGCTGTCGTGTCCGTGTGCTGGGTCAGGATATCGACGCCCTGATCGATCAGCGCCTTGGCGGCATCGGCTTCCTTGCCGGGGTCAAACCATGTGTTGGCCCATACGACCTTGACCTTGAATTCTGGGTTGACCGACTGCGCGCCCAGAACGAAGGCGTCGATGCCCATCACAACTTCAGGAATCGGGAAGGAAGCGATGTAACCGGCAAGACCCTTCTGGGACATCTTGGCAGCGATCTGGCCCTGAATGTAGCGGCCTTCGTAGAAACGCGAATTGTAGGTCGCGAGGTTTGCTGCACCCTTGAAGCCAGTTGCGTGCTCGAACTTCACCTTCGGGAATTTCTGGGCGACCTTGACTGTCGCATCCATGAAGCCGAACGACGTCGTGTAGATCAATTCACAGCCGGAACGGGCCATGCGCTCGATTGCGCGCTCGGCGTCCGGGCCTTCAGGAACGCTTTCGAGGAAAGGCGTTTCGATCTTGTCGCCGAAATGCTTCTGCAGTTCCTGACGGCCAATATCGTGCGCCTGCGTCCAGCCGCCATCGGTCTTGGTGCCGACGTAAACGAAGCAGACCTTCTTGGCATCTGCGGCTTGCGCGGACGGAACAATACCGACAACTGCGGCGGCAGATGCGGCCAGTGCGATGATGAGTTTTCTCATTGTTACCCCTGTTGGTTAGGCTTGATCTTGGTTCTGGTGGTGGCGTTAACGATCCGGCACGAAGGATTTTCCGAGCGAAGCCGGCGTATTGATGAGCGTTGTGCGGCGATTATGGGAGATGATGATGAGGACCACAATCGTCGCTATGTAAGGCATTGCGGAGAGAAGCTGGGACGGCACACCGATGCCGAAAGCCTGCGCATGCAACTGCCCGATGGTGACGGCGCCGAACAGATATCCACCTGCCAGCACGCGCAGCGGCCGCCATGATGCAAACACCACCAGCGCCAGCGCGATCCAGCCGCGCCCGGCAGACATGTTTTCCACCCATTGCGGCGTGTAGACCAGCGACAATTGCGCGCCAGCAAGGCCTGCACATGCGCCGCCGAACATGACAGCCAGATAGCGCGTGCGGATAACGTTGATGCCCAGCGCATGGGCCGAGCCATGATTATCGCCAATAGCGCGCAGCTTCAGGCCCGTGCGGCTTTTGAACAGGAACCAGCCGATGCCGACGACGAGCGCAATCGACATGTAGAAAATCAGATCCTGCTCGAACAGGGCCGGTCCAATCACCGGAATATCGGAGAGAACCGGAAAGACGATCTGCGGCAGCTTCACGCCGGGAAGGCCGACGAAGCTTTCTCCCAGCATGCCTGATACGCCAAGCCCGAGGATCGTCAAGGCAAGGCCCGTTGCGACCTGGTTGGTGACCAGCGTGAGCGTGAGAAAACCAAACAGCAAGGAGAAGGAAGCACCGGACACGATGCCAGCGACGATGCCGAGATAGGGATTGCCGCTGATATGCGCCACGGCGAAGGCGCAGACTGCGCCAATGATCATCATGCCCTCGACACCGAGGTTCAGCACGCCAGCGCGCTCAGTCACCAGCTCGCCAAGGGCTGCAATAACCAAAGGGGTGGCAGCCGTGATGACCGTCAGAAGGATGGCCTGAAACATATCCATCATGCAGCTCCTTCAGCGCCGGTGCCGCGACCGAAGCTGACGCGGATTTTGTAGATGATGAGTGTATCGCATGACAGCACGAAGAACAGCATCAGCCCCTGAAACACGCGAGTGACCTTGTCCGAAATACCGATGGAAAGCTGCGCGGCTTCGCCACCGAGATAGGTCAGCGCCAGCACGAAACCGGAGGCGATGATGCCAAGCGGATTGAGCCGCCCTAGAAATGCAACGATGATGGCCGTGAAACCGTAACCGGGAGAAATGGACGGCTGCAAATGGCCGATGGAGCCGGAGACTTCGGAAATTCCCGCCAATCCCGCCAATCCACCCGATACCAGCAGCGAGAACCAAACCATGCCGCGTGAGGAAAACCCGGCAAAGCGCCCTGCCCGTGGTGATTGGCCCAGCACCGTGACCTGAAATCCCTTCAACATGTAGCGCATCATGAACCACAGCGCGACGGCGGCGATGATGGCAAAGACGATGCCCCAATGCGCCCGGCCCGATTCCAGGATTTCCGGCAGCACGGCACTTTCATTGAAAGGCGTGCTCTGCGGAAAATTATAACCCGCAGGGTCGCGCCACATGCCGCGCACCAGCCAATCGAGAAACAGTTGCGCCACATAGACCAGCATGAGGCTGGTCAGGATTTCGTTGGTGTTGAAACGTGTTTTCAGCAATGCGGGAATACCGGCATAAAGCGCACCGCCCACGGCACCCATGACCAGCATCAGCGGCAGGATCATGGGCGACTGCCATTGCGGGTAAAGCACCGGCAGGATGGAGCCGGTAATCGCACCAATGGTGAACTGCCCCTCCGCACCGATATTCCATGTGTTGGAGCGGTAACATACCGACAAGCCCACCGCGATGAGAATAAGCGGTGCGGCCTTGATCGCTAGCTCATGCAACGACCAGACTTCCAGCAGTGGATCGATGAAGAAGCTGTAGAGTGCATCGACGGGATTTTTGCCCAGCAGCGCGAACATGATCGCGCCAGATATCAACGTCAGCACAAGCGCCAGCAAGGGGGAAAGAACGGCAAAGACATTCGAGACGCCGGTGCGTTTTTCAAGCTCAATGCGCATGGGCAGAGGCCTCCGTGGGTTCGCCATGGATGCCGCCCATCAACAGGCCGATTTTCTCTCGTGTCATGCTGTTGGCCGGATAGGCTTGCGACAGGCGACCATCGGAAATGACCGCGATGCTGGAAGCAACTTCAAATATCTCATCCAGATCCTGACTGATGACGATGACTGCGCCGCCAGCTTTAGCGAGATCCACCAGCGCCTGGCGGATTCTGCGAGCGGCGCCGGCATCGACACCCCATGTCGGCTGATTAACGACGAGAATGGAGGGCTGACGGTCAAGCTCCCGCCCGACGATGAATTTTTGCAAATTGCCGCCGGAAAGCGATCCAGCAAGCGGATCCTCGCCGCTCTTGCGCACATCCATGGCATCTGAAATCCGCTTGGCGGCGTTCTTCACGGTCGCGTTGCGGATGACATTTAGAAAGCCACCGGCAAGGAACGCCTTGGCGTCGGAGCGATAGCGGGCAAGGAGAAGGTTTTCAGACAGCGTCATCGCAGGCACGGCCGCATGGCCATGGCGCTCTTCCGGCACGAAACCGGCACCAAGCAGGCGGCGGCCATTGATGCCCATTCGCCCGACAGGCTTGCCGCGCAAAACAATGGTTTCATCCTGCGCAACAGGATATTCGCCGGAAAGAGCATCAAACAATTCGCCCTGCCCGTTACCGGCTACACCGGCAATGGCCAGAACCTCGCCGGAACGAACCTGCATGGAAATGTTCTTGAGGGACACAGCGAAGGGTGTGCGCGCGGGAACGGAGAGAGCGCTGATTTCCACGCTCATATCACCAATGGTGCATTCGTCATCGCGCTGAATACCGGCGACATCCGAACCCACCATCATGCGCGCCAACGATGCTGTGGTTTCCGCCCGCGGGTCACATGACCCCGTCACCGCGCCATGGCGCAGAACGGTTGCACGGTCGCAGATCCGCTGGACCTCTTCCAGCCGGTGGCTGATGTAAAGGACGGATCGTCCTTCGGCCTTGAGCTTCGCCAGCGTTTCAAACAGCCGGTCCGCCTCCTGCGGTGTCAGAACCGAGGTGGGCTCGTCTAGAATAATGAGTTTGGGGTTCTGCAACAGTGCCCGCACAATCTCGATGCGCTGGCGCTCACCCACCGAAAGATCGGCCACATGGGCATAGGGATCGAGCGGCAAGCCATAGGCCTTGGACAAGGCTTCAGCTTCGCGTGCGATTTCCTTGAGGGAAATCTTGGGGTCGAGTGAAAGAGCGATATTCTCGGCAACCGTCAGGGCTTCAAACAGCGAAAAATGCTGGAAGACCATGCCGATGCCAAGCTTGCGCGCCTCGCTGGGCGAGCCAATACGAACAGCCTCACCGTTCCAGATAATCTCGCCCGCCGATGGCGCCAGCACACCGAACAGCATTTTGACCAGCGTGGATTTGCCAGCACCATTCTCGCCCAGAAGAGCGTGAATTTCACCGGGTGCAATATCCAGATCGATCGCATTGCAAGCGCCGAATGTTCCAAACAGCTTGGTCAGCTGGCGAACGGATAGAAGCAGAGCCTCAGACGTCACCGATCCCGTCACCTGTTCCCCTTTTCCAATCCGCCGCCGCACTTTCTTCGAAGTGTTGAACAAGCGGATCGATCATCATGCACGAAAATTGGGCACTGCCCGTTATCGGTACTAAATACCGGTTTTATTGCCGTGCACAACTCAAAATGACGAATAGGCTAAGGTTTTGAACGACTGAATTTAACGCGCGCCGAGCGAGGGGAAAACTTGCATGACTGCGCCGATGCAATAGAGGTAGATGCCGGTGATCACCACACCCGCCACCACCCAGTCCGGCGTGGCGAAATGCGACAGGAGCGAGTAGCCTCCCAGCGCGCACCACACAAAAAACACAGCCAGATTAAACGGGCGCAAACGCTTGACCCGCACCGGATGCAGGAAGTTGATGTTCAGGAATGTGAGAATGACCGATACCGTGACGACAATCATGGCTGTTGTCGCGCTGGCGTCGATCACGAACAGGGTGAACACCACCATGTTCCACACCACGGGAAAGCCCGAGAAGAAGTATTCGTCGGTCTTCATGCCCATATCGGCATAATAAATCGCGCTGGAAACCACGATCATGCCTGCTGCCACGAAGGACCATGGCTCACCGATCATCCCGCTCTGATAAAGAGCAAAGGCTGGTAACAGCACGTAGGTCACATAGTCGATGATGTTATCGAGCGTATCACCAGACCAGTTTGGCAACACTTCCTTGACCCGAACCTTGCGGGCGATAGGTCCATCGATACCATCGACGGCAAGAGCTAGACCAAGCCACCAGAACATATCGACGAAACGATGCTCTGCTGCGGCCACAACACCCAGAAATGCGAGGAATGAACCGGAAGCGGTGAGAATGTGGACCGAAAACGCCCGCATCTCTGCATAGGGGACGCGCTTATATTTGAATATCTTCATATCAGCGCAGTGGCCTCGTTTCCGTTCGCTTTGTCAAGTCGGGTATGCGACCATTCATCGCTGTTTGCAACCATTCCCCAATTCTTATCCGGGGACTAAAGTTCTTTTTCCATGGGTAGCATGACATCGATGCCATGTCAGTCTTCTGGATTTGGCCATGTAAACTCACTATGTTGAAGTTAGTTGCGCGCGCTGAATTGGAGCGGAAAAATGAAGAACGTTGAGATCGCCGTTGTTGGGGCAGGCCTTGCAGGACAGATCACCGCGCTTGCGCTTGGGCGCGCAGGCCGCAGCGTAGCTTTGATTGCGCCGAAAACCGACAGGGTGGACAAGCGCACCACAGCGTTGATGGATCAATCCATCCGCTTCCTGAGCCGTCTTGGCCTCTGGTCACAGATAGAGCCGTCAGCCGCCAAATTATCCACCATGCAGATTATCGATGGCACGGATCGGCTTTTGCGCGCGCCGACCGTTGCCTTTCGCTCGTCCGAAATCGGCCTTTCCGCCTTTGGGTGGAATATGTCCAACGAGACGCTCAATCACGCGCTCGGTGAGGCGATTTCCAAAGAGAGCAACATCGAGCTTATCGACGCCTCTGCGCAAGAGATCGAGATTGACGAAAACGAAGCCCGCATCACGCTTGAGGATGGCGAGCAGATTGCGGCAAGCTTTCTGATCGGCGCGGACGGACGGCAATCGAAGGTGCGCGAAAGTGCGGGCATTCGTGCGCGCTCCTGGACTTACCCGCAAACAGCTGTGGTTCTCAACTTTTCGCACACGCGGCCCCACGGCAATGTCTCAACCGAATTTCACACGCCGACCGGGCCTTTTACGCAGGTCCCGCTGACGGGCGATCGCTCGAGCCTTGTCTGGGTCGTCACGCCGGAACAGGCGCGGGAGCTCTCAGCGCTGTCATTGGAGGATATCAGCCGCCGCGTGGAAGAACGCATGCACTCCATGCTTGGTACCGTGACTGTGGAAGACAATGTCCAGACATGGCCGCTATCGAGCATGACGGCCAGCCGCTTCGGCAAGGGCCGGGTGGCGCTGGTTGGTGAGGCAGGCCACGGCTTTCCGCCCATCGGCGCACAGGGCCTGAACCTTAGCCTGCGGGATATTATTGTGCTGGCAGAGCTAGTGGCCACGCTGACCGGCGGGCCTATTCCCGCCGATGCCGGTGCCAGTTTCGACCTCCGCCGCCGTGGCGATGTCGTCAGCCGTACTTTGAGCGTCGATCTGCTCAACCGCTCGCTGCTTTCAAGCTTCCTGCCCATGCAGGTGGCGCGCGCGGCAGGTCTTCACATCCTGTCCAATGTCGGCCCGTTGCGCGGCCTTGTCATGCGGGAAGGCATCGAGCCCGGACGTGGATTGAAGGCCCTGCCCTCACTTCTGGCCAGCAGCTTCAAACGCTCACGGAACGGATGAAATAGAGCACCAGCGTTACGGTGAAAACGGACAGTACGGTTGAAATCAGGATCGTCGCGGATGCCCGCTCCTGCCAGACCTGATATTGCTGGCCGATGACAAAGACATTGGTTGCCGTCGGCAAGGCCGCCAACAAAACTGCCGTGGATACCCACATTGGATCAAACGACCCAAATGATGAGAGGATGACGTAAGCCAGCAGCGGGTGCAGCAAAAGCTTGGCTGGCACGATATAGCTGATTTCCACGGGAACCCGCTTTAAGGGGCGGAGCGCAAGCGTGACGCCCATGGCAAACAGCGCGCAGGGTGCCGCCGATTGCGCCAGATAATCCACCAGTTGCTGCACAGGCTGCGGCGGGTGCCAGCCGATGAAGGCGGCAATAAAGCCTGCGATAACCGACAGGATGAAGGGATGCGTCAGCACCTTTTTTGCCACGTCTGCGGCAAGCTTCAAGGGTGAGCGCTTGTCTCCACCCGCCACCGCCATAAGCGCCGGTGCCGTGATAAAGTGCATGGCATTTTCCAGACAAACAATCAGCGCCACAGGCACCGCAGCCCGGTCTCCAAAGGCCAACAAAGCCAGCCCTGGCCCCATATAGCCAATATTGCCATAGCTTCCCGCAAAGCTCTGAATGGTGGAATCAGACAGGCTGTTGCGCCTGACGACGTAGCCAATCACAAACAGCAGCGCGAACACGCTATAGGTCGCCAGAAGGCTCAGACCAACGAAATCCATGCGCGCCAGTTGATCGATAGGCGTCTTGGCGACGAGCTTGAAAAACAGCGCAGGCAGAGCCGCATAAATAATGAAGGTGTTGAGCCAGCCCAGCGCCTCCGCTGGCTGTTTCGTTATGCGTCCGGCCAGATAGCCGATGAAGATCAATCCGAAAAACGGAAACAGCAGTCCGGCGATATCAGCCATGGCAACCCCTCGCCGTCTATGATGCCCGAAAGGGTCTAGCCGATTTGCATCAGGATTGGAAAGCTCTCCTGAAACCAGATTGCGACATCCGTGATGAAGCCCGACATGAAGGCGATGCCCGTGAGGACAAGAAGCACGCCCATGGCCTTTTCAACAATGCCGAGGTGACGGCGGAAGCGGGCCAGAAAGCGCATGAAAGTGCCTGAAAAGGCCGCGGCAATCCAGAAAGGAATGGCAAGACCGGCGGAATAGACGGCGAGCAGCATCGCGCCCTCACCCACCGTTTCCCTCGACGCGGCGACGCCGAGGATCGCGCCCAGCACCGGGCCGATGCAGGGGGTCCAGCCGAAAGCAAAGGCAAGTCCCATAATATAGGCGCCGGACAGCGTGGCGGGTTTGCCACCGCTATGGAACCGCGCTTCACGAGAGAAGACACCGATTCGGAACACGCCAAGGAAGTTAAGGCCCATCAGAATGATGATGAAACCACCGATCTTGGCGAGAATATCGAGATTCTGCCTCAACACCATGCCGATGCTGGACGCTCCCGCACCCAATGCGACGAAAACGGTGGCGAACCCCAGCGTGAAGAACAGGGCCGCCAAAAGTACGGCTTTGCGTACCTGCGGCTTGGCCTCGTAGCGCTCATCGCGGAATTGCTCGACCGAAATGCCCGCCATATAGCAAAGATAGGGCGGCACCAATGGCAGCACACAGGGTGATAAAAATGAGAGAGCACCGGCAAGAAGGGCTGTCAAAAGGGAGATATCGGCAATGAACAAGTAAGGACTCCAACAGATCAGGAGCTGCTTGTAACGCCGCCAACCCCTTACGACCAATCACCTTTTTGCGCCCGTGACAAAAAAACGCGGGAAGTCGAATGATTTCTGTTTTTATGGGTTGACCGCAGACCCGCCTCTACCTATGTTCCGCCCACTTCCGAGGGGCGCTTCGCCGCCACCGGGGAAGCGCAATTCCGCTTTCGAAGCGATTGAACTTTAACACATTGTTCGTGTTGATATGTCATTGAAATGCGCAAGACCAAATGGTGAGAGAGGCTAGCTCAGCTGGTAGAGCAGCGCACTTTTAATGCGCGGGTCGTGGGTTCGAGTCCCACGCCTCTCACCAATTTTCCAAAACCCCAGCATTATCCGAAATAGAAATCCAAGCTTCGATTGCTTGCCGATGTTGATTCGGCAGCCGACAGTTTTGTTGGTGAATAGCCCCTCCAATTGCAACCAATCACGCTGATACCACATTGTTATGTGGTCATCCGGCATGCCGATTAGCGGCACATTGGTGATTTGGAGGAAACATTCATGAACAATCGTACTTTGACCATTGTCATCGCAGGTATCGTCGTCGTTCTGGCGCTCGCTTTCTTTATGATGGGATCAAACACACCGGCCACCGCACCCGCAACGCCGCCAGCAGCGACAACATCGCAGCCAAGCACCCCGGCGCCTGCACCGGCAACCCCTGCCCCGGCGACACCGGATACCGCGCCATCCACACCGGCACCAGCACCTGCAACACCGGCTCCAGCAACTCCAACAGCACCATAATCCTGCTTGATGCCAGGGCTAGCAGAGGCTTCCCGGCAAGATAGCGTTAAAACTCAACGCGCCGTCACACAGTGTCGGGGCGTTGAGCGTTTGAGAGGGTATTTCGAGAGTAAATTAGGATCTAGAGGCTGCTCTGCGTGCGGCGGCAGCGCCAGTTCCAGTCACGTGGCTCTCCAAGATCCATGTGGACGGATTCGGTGTGGCAGTAGGTGCCGACACCACCCCGATCTGGAATTGAGCGCAGATAATTGGCCAGTTCCCATCTCGAAACGCCGTTAACCTGAATATCCGCAGCATCACATGTATAATGTTTGGAGCCCTGCGTCGTTGACTTGGCTGGCCTGTAACCTGAGGTCACCATGGCGGGCCGACCGAAATGCGCTTCGACCTCTTTGATTCTCCGGATCATTTCCGGCTTGAAACAGCCGACATTCACGTCCTGCGTCTGCAGCAGCAAACCGTTTGGCGCAACGCGGCTGAGGCCCGACAGCGAAGCAAGCTTCATCAGGCCCGCTGGCTTGTTATCGTCACCAGTATGCGTGTCATCAAACTCATCCGTCATCGACGTGCTACCGGGCAGTGCCATGCCTTGCCTTGCCGTTGCCGATAGCGGCAGAGCGGCGACTTGAGTGCCGCCTGCGGAACCCGAACCGCGCTTCTTGGGCAATCCCGCGAGGAAAGCTGCGGCGGGGACACCCGTCTGTTCAGCAGGAACAGTTCCCTTCGGCGACCCGCCAAGTGCTGCGAGAGCCTGCGTGGGCTCGGCGGCGTTCATTGGTACGGTTGTAGCCGAGTGCTGCTGGCCCGATGGCACGGGCGCGGCAGGCATGGGCTGTACTGCCGCAGGCGCTGAATAAACGCTGTTCAAGGCGGGTGAGACCTTCGGCAGCGGCGCATAAGCCGGAATGCTGGTAGGCGCTGGGGCAGGCTGAGCTGCAGCCACCGAAGCGCCAGGGGCTGCGTTCACCATTCCCGGCGCTGAGTTTGCATAAATACTGAGAGAGCTCGCCGAAATGCCGGTGGGCTGGGTGGAAAGACCCGAAATTTGCGGAGCCTGTCCGTAAACAGGGTCGGCGACCTGCGCCTGCTGCGCCATCACGGGCTGATTCGATTCGACGGGGGAAGCGGACCTCGATGTCGCAGATACCATCGCCGGGTCAACATAGCTGCCCACAGCACCTTGCTGCGCGACATTTCCCTGCGCGTTGGCCGGACCGGCAACCAGCGCCGAGTTTGCCGCCGGTGTCGGCGTGGCGGATGCGTCGTTCTGTTCAGGAACCGCAGAGACACAGCCAGACAGCGCCAAAATAAAAACGGCGGCAAGACAACTTTGGGCCGGAGAGACCGGCTTGCGGTTGATGATTTTCAAGGCAAAACCTCCGCAGATGCGTTTCAACGTGCCCGACCCACTGTCGCTGCGCATCCGGGTTGAGCGGGCACGCCGTACGAAGACGAGCATGCCCTGCCCCGGAAACGCAAGCGTGATGTTTGCGATGTCCTTAAAAAGGAATCATATCACCAGGCGCCGGTATTCTCCATTGATATCCATGGTTCTGCTGGTGCAAGGCTTGCGCCTTTCTGCAATATTTCGATAGAGATACCGTCCGGCGAGCGCACAAACGCCATATGACCATCGCGCGGCGGGCGGTTTATCGTCACGCCACTGGCATGAAGCTTGGCGCAGGTCTCATAGATATCGTCCACCTCATAGGCGAGATGGCCGAAATTACGCCCGCCAGTGTAATCCTCAGCGTCCCAGTTGTAAGTCAACTCCAGACATGGAGCTTTATTATCCCGTGCAGAGACAACGTCTTCAGGCGCTGCCAGAAACACGAGTGTAAACCGCCCCTTCTCGTTCTCGATTCGGCGGACTTCTTCCAGACCGAAGACAGAACCATAAAAATTAAGGGATTTTTCGAGGTCTTTTACCCGAACCATTGTGTGCAGATAGCGCATGTACTTCTCCTTCACATTTTAAACTTGCCGTAACGGCAGGTAAGTCAGCCCTGAGCAAGCCCAGAGACATAAAAGCAGGTGGATAAATCAAAAACTAGGGCTTGCGCGACACGGTTACCAAGATGTTAATCTATCTTTAGGGAATCAGTAACCGGTAGTGGTAAGTGCGTAGAGGGGCTGGGTGGAAATGGCTGACAGGATATCGACGAAAAATGTAATCGATTTCGAAGACCTCTCGAGCGAGGCGGTAGACCTGGTCGAGATCACCGGCGTTGTCAAATGGTTCGATGTTGCCAAGGGGTTCGGCTTCATCGTTCCGGATAACGGCATGCAGGATGTTCTTCTACACGTTTCCTGCCTGAGACGCGACGGATATCAGACAATTCTCGAGGGAACGCGCATCGTTGCCCTCATTCAGCGCAGAGATCGCGGCTATCAGACATTCCGCATTCTCTCGATGGATCAATCGACAGCCGTTCACCCTTCACAGCTTCCCCCTGTTCGCACTCATGTGCAGGTAACAGCCTCAAGCGGGCTGGAACGCGCTATCGTCAAGTGGTTCAACCGCACCAAGGGTTTCGGATTTCTGACGCGCGGCGAAGGCACTGAGGACATTTTCGTTCACATGGAAACGCTGCGCCGCTATGGCCTCGCGGAACTTCGTCCCGGCCAAGTCGTTCTCGTTCGCTTCGGTGACGGAGACAAAGGTCTTATGGCCGCAGAAATTCACCCGGATAATCCGGCGCCTGTGGGAATGTCGCATTGATAAACAAACTATCTTTTTCGAAATACAAAGTGGGTATCGTAGCGATACTCACTTTTTTCGTTTTGACGACCGCTTCATCAAACGCTCAGGAGAGCTTTGCAAAAGAGCCGCTGACAATCGAGACATCGAGCGGGAAAAAGCTGGAATTTTCGGTTGAACTGGCGACCACCGACGGACAGCGACAGCAGGGTCTCATGTTCCGCAAGAGCATGGCACCCACGGATGGAATGCTGTTCGATTTCAAGATTGATCGCGACGTGACGATGTGGATGCGCAATACGCTGATACCACTCGACATGGTGTTTATCTCAAAGGATGGAAAGGTTACGCATGTCCATGCGAATGCAGTTCCTCACTCGGAAGATATCATCAGCTCACGCGGTCCGGTGCGCTTCGTGCTGGAGCTAAATGGCGGAACCGCCAAACAGCTTGGAATTGATCGCGGCGATACTGTTCGCAGCAAACAGATTGGCAACATGCAATAAATGCATGCGATGCCGGGCGTGACCGCCCGGCGCATCCGCCTTGGCTCAGTAGCAAGGCTCGATGTGGCTCAGGATCCGGCAGTTGGAAATCGACGATGCGAGATTGATAGCGATGTCGATCGCCTCAACTGAGTCAGCCGTGCCTTCAAGGTAAATCATATCATTGTCGGCAGAAGCGGAGATATTGGATTTCTCCAGCCCGGACTCGAACGCCAGCGCCGATGTAATTGCCTGGCAGACACCGGCCATACGTTCGCCGAAAAAGCTTTCCTGCATTCCAGATAGGTTGAACATGATCGGGCCTCCTTCATGTGGGCATATGGTCTATAACGCCCTTGTGGTGATTTCGTTCATCTTCAGTTCATTCATTTTCCATTCATCTTGGAAAAAAGATACCCCTTTAGCGTTCACTTTTTTCGTGAACAGGAACTAATATGTGAAATCGCTGTTCGTGAGAGTATATTAGAAAGGACTTTCACAATGCTCATCCAACGAACAGAACCCTGCCACCATGCGCAGTGGGCAACGCCCGTTCACGTGCACCTGCCCCGTTGCGCGGCGCTTGAAATTTACAGCCCACTCGTCGCGCTTGATATGCTGATGTATCGGTGGCCAGACGACCATGGTCCGGAATACGACGCGGCACGGCGCACATGTCTGGCCGCTATCTCCGGCCAAGGCGAACTCGAAACTGCACGTGAATCCTTCCTGCTGGCCAGCAGCCATGCGCATGTGTTGAACGTTAATTAAGCTTGACGGTTGATGTGAGCGAGGTTGGCTTTTTCCCCGCACGGGCGGAGGACTTGTAAAATGCTGAACCGGCCTGAAACTCGGCTGTCTTCGGGTAGAAGCCGTGCGCGCTGACTCGACTCTTGATTGAAGTTCTGCTTGATATCTCCCTGTTAAATGGGGGTAATCATGAAAAACATTCTAGCAGTCGGCTTGATCGCCGTCGGAGCTGTGTCGTGCGCGTCAAAGGCCGACACCATATCGGCGTCCTATGGTTCTCCGACGCTTTACAACAACCTGTCTTGCGCCCAACTGGCGGACGAAGCTCAAGCGGTGTCCAGCCGCGCAGCGATCGCTGCAGGTGTACAAGACAAGAAGGCTGGGCAAGACGCAGCCCTCACAACCGTCGGGATCGTCCTCTTCTGGCCTGCGCTGTTCTTCAACAGCGGCGATGGAGCCTCCGCCGCTGAAGTCGCCAGATTGAAGGGCGAAATGCAGGCCGTGGAAGACGCCTCCAGAAGAAAAGGCTGCGGCCTTAAGTTCTCATCTGCTCCTGCAAAGCAGGCTACGCCAAAAAAATAGCAGTGATCGTCCTGGCCCATCAATCCATGGCGAATCGCATCGTACACAATGAGCACTCCATGATTCTTGATGGCGTCATGGGGTGCAACATTTTGAGAGCATCTTGTAGGCACCTGTAATTGGCAGACCGTCACCGGACCGAATCAACGACGCCGTTGTTTTCAGTTTGAATGAAGTCGTGAGGAAAATTGGCAACAGCGAGCGAAATGACTGTGCAGCCTGGTTCGAACAATTCGAAAGGGTCTGAAGTAGCAGCCCCTGTCAAAGTCAATCAGCAATCTTGATGATAAGCTTCCCGAAGTTGCCGCCTGTCAGCATGCTGATGAAGGCTTCCGGTGCGTTTTCAAGACCATCAACGATGTCCTCACGGTAGCGGATGTCTCCGGAAGCTATGCGAGGCCCGATTTCGCTCAAGAACTCGTTGAAATGTCCAGCCGCGAATTCCGTCTGAATAAATCCACGGACGAGAATGCTTTTGCGGAGGATCGCAGACATGGCCGCGGGGAGCCGATCGGTATCGGCCGCACCCGAACCATTGTAGTGGGCAACGAGACCGCAAACCGGGACACGAGCGAATTGATTGAGGAGTGGCAGCACGCCGTCCCAGACTTGTCCGCCCACGTTTTCAAAATAGACATCCACACCATCCGGGCATGCGGCTTGCAGGTCAGACGAGAACCGGTCCGATCGGTGATCGACAACGGCGTCGAAACCGAGTTCGTTCTTCACGAACGCGCATTTGTCTGCTCCGCCAGCGATGCCAACCGCGCGGGCTCCTGCGAGCTTGGCGAGTTGACCCACCATTGATCCGACTGGGCCAGATGCCGCTGCAACGGCGACCGTTTCCCCTGCCTTCGGCTGTCCGATGAACTTCAGTCCTGCCCAGGCCGTGAAGCCGGGCATTCCCAGCGAACCGAGCGATGTCGTAATCGGGGCGCCGTGCGTCTCGACGACACGCAGCTCGTCGCCTTTGATCACAGCGTTACTGCTCCAACCAGTCCTTCCCCGGACAAGATCGCCCGGCGAAAAACCGTTGTGTCGTGACTTGACCACTTCGGAAATCGCCTCGCCTTCCATGACGCCGCCAATGGGCACTGGTGCAGCATAGGACTTCGCATCGCTCATGCGACCACGCATGTAAGGATCGAGCGAAAGATACAGAGACCTGACAGTGACCTCCCCCTCATTTGCCTCTGGCAATTCAAAGTCTTCAATACGGAAATTGTCCTGTCCAGGCTGACCTGTTGGTCTGCTTGCCAGAAGGATACGACGCGCGGAAATCATGTCCTGCTCCTTGGTGATGCGTGGGACTCCTTATTTAGGATCATCTACAACAAATCCAAGGCAAGTCTGAGGAAGCTTGGCATCCGCACAGCGACCTTTCGACCCTTCAGTTCGATGCGTGCATATTATCACCGGAAAAATCATAGCAACAGCAGCGTCGAGGTCGTGCGCACAGATGGGGCCTGATCGCTGTCTTACCCGTCTTGTCAGTCGTCATGTTTAAGTGGCAGAAGGCATAAATCGTTGGCGACTGATCTCAAAGCGCTACCTCTACGTCAGCATCGCGTGTATTCACTTCGTGCAGTCTTCACCCATATTCCCTCTTGCCATAAGAGCTTAAACGGAAAACGATGACAGTCGTCGCATCCTATCTATACCGCAACGGTAAGCGCACTGATGAGGTCACACTCTCCTCGCAGCCTTTCGACACGAACGCAGGCGACTTTGTCTGGATCGGGCTGACAGATCCGACCGTCGAAGAGATGGCATGTTTGAAGGCGATGTTCAGCCTTCATTCCCTTGCTGTCGAGGACGCGCTGAATGGCAAACAGGTCCCGAAGGTCGATATCTATGGCGACCAGCTATTCGTCGTCGCCAAGACCGCGTATCTCGAAAACGACAGGATCGCCTATGGCGAAACCTGTATCTTTGTCGGCCAGAACCATGTCATCACTGTGCGACATGGGTCGGCACGATCACACCAGAAACTCCGCGAACAACTCGAGCAGGCACCACAGCTTCTCTCGCATGGTCCCGACTACGTCCTCCATGGCATCCTCGATTTCATCGTCGATGGCTATCTTCCCTTGGTCGAAACGATAGAAGACCGGGTTCTGGAGATTGAGAAACACGTTCTCATATCTTTCCTTGAACCGGAGCAGATCCGCAGGATCTTCCGAATGCGTAGGCAGGTCATCAAGTTCCAGAGGGTGATGGGTCCGATGGCGGAAGTTGCCAGCAAGCTTGCCCACCTTGAACTGCCATGCGTCGACAACAATGCCAGGCCGTTCTTCAAGGACGTCCACGATCATGTTCGGCGTGTCGAAAACATGGTGATCGGGCTGCGTGAAATCGTGACATCCGTATTCGAGGCCGCAAATCTTCTGGAGCAACAGCGGCAAGGCGCGATTACGCGACAGCTCGCTGCATGGGCGGCGATCCTGGCGGTGCCAACGGCAATTGCGGGCATCTATGGAATGAACTTCGAAAACATGCCTGAACTGAAGGCGCAATACGGGTACTACGTCGTCCTAGCCGTTATCCTCGTTCTCTGCGGCATTCTGTATTACCGCTTCAAACGAGCCCGGTGGCTCTAGTCCAGATGGCCTACAGCCGTCCGCTATGTTAAGGCGCCGCCATTGTCTAGCTCCCCGGCGCTGCGGCTGATCCAGCAAGAATACCGCCGTCGATGGTCAATTCAGCACCAGTCATGTAAGCCGCCTCGTCCGAAGCCAGCAACACAGCCAGTGCAGCGACTTCCTCCGGCCTTCCAAACCGGCGCATCGGTGTGTCCCTGACCAACGCGGCCTCGCGGTCTGGACGATCCGGGCCTGTGCCCAGCATCGGCTCCCACATGGGAGTCATCACCGCGGCCGGATGGATCGAATTGCAACGGATGTTCAAGCCTTGACTAGCGCAATAGAGAGCGACGCTCTTGGTGTGGTTGCGCACTCCCGCCTTGGATGAGGCGTAGGCCGCAGCCATCGGAATTCCAACCAAGCCTGAGCGAGACGAGATATTGATGATCGAGCCCGCACCATTTTGGCGCATGGCCCTGATGGCATAGCGGCAACCGAGGAAAGTCCCATCCAAATTCACGGCATGGACGTCGCGCCAATCGGAAAGTTGAGCGTTTTCCGGATCATGAGCAAGCGGAGTGCTGTCGACTGGCCCCTCGAACCCCGTGATCCCGGCATTGTTGACAACCACGTCAATCCTTGGGAACTCACGGGCAATTTCCATCCAATCGCTTTCCGAGGACACATCAAGTCGGACGAAGGTTGCTCCAATGGCCTTTGCTGTATCTCGGCCGCCTTCCACGTCGATGTCAGTGACAATGACGTTCGCCGCTTCGTCAGCGAAAGCGCGGCAAATAGCTGCGCCAATGCCGCGCGCAGCCCCGGTTACGAGTGCGGTTTTCCCCTCAAGTCTGGGCATGAGTAGATCCTTAAAGTGCGAATGAGAACTCAAGATGCGCGATGTTCTGACACGCGACATCAATGGTGCTGGTCCGGACTACCGGTGAGCAATGTCCATGGTCATAGACTCCTGTGAGCCCATCTTTTCTACCCGCGCCCGGATAACCAGTCAAGAAATGGAGGCCGAACCTACATCCGATTGCTACCGGCATGCCGTCATTTGAAACGGTCGCGAAGGAAGTTGGCGGCTTCCCGCGTAAAAGAAGAGGAAGAGACACATACACCTCCAGTTCCTAATTCGCGCACTGAAGACAATACGTCGATCAAAAGAAGTTGCAGGTTCGTCACCATTTGCTTCGACTCTAAAAATTACAACAAAACTGAGTACGACAGACAGCTATCAATGCAGGAGAATGGCATCAACGCTATGACCCCAACGAAATGGCTTGCCAATCGCACGAAGTTTGAGCTCCCTGGACAGCCTGCGGCACAACGTCGAGCATCTTTACCTTTTCAAAAGTAAGCGGCAAGCTGAGGCCGTTCAGGCCCTGTAGCTCCACGGCATAAGGGTATGGATTTCGCTGCTAGGCCAGCCATTTGCAAGGCGCTCAAGCGTCT